>DAIDHL010000009.1 GCA_027459745.1 Candidatus Levyibacteriota bacterium | reverse complement strand
AATGAATAAAGCCTTGTTCTTCCAAAATCTGACACTCACGACTGACTGTCTCACGTGTAAGATTAATTGAACTTGCGATATCTGAGTGCGTTAAAGCAATAGGTAACTTCACCTTGCCATCTGAAGTTTTTATACCTATCCTTTTACCTAACAATAATAAACGATCAATTAAACGCAACCGGGCATTGTTAAACTCTAAGTTATCTACACGCGAGATATATATGGAAAACATTTTCATTACCATGTCTACAAATTCCAAACTAGCCTTATGTGTAGAGTTAACAAAGGATATAAAATCTTTTCTGGGGAGTCGGTATAATTCAACTGGCGTTATTGCTTTATAAAAAGAACTGTTGTCCCGTTGCATCCAAGCCCAACGAGCTGGAAATATTTCGCCTGGTTTATAGATTAAGAACAAATGCTCATTACCTTCCTTGGTAATATTGTATGCTTTAATGTAGCCCTTTGAGATATAATACACACCTTCAGGAGTCTCTCCGGCATTTAATATAGTGTCACCTTTGGAAAATTTTATTCTTTTTCCGCTGCTAAAAAAATCTGCAATTGCGGTTGAAATAATCATAGTTATACCTGCGATAGCTCTAGCATTATATCACCATTTGTCTATTATGATAATCATTGTTTACTAAGAAAGACTCATTATAAAATCATCAATTGTATCGTAATGCTCATTAAAAATGAGATAGAGTGACTCAGCCTCTTTTTGTTCACCAATATAAATACATTTTTTACCCATACCATAGGCCACTCCAGCCTCCATATGCGCCGATTTACCAGCTGGTAAAAGCAGCAATAAAGTTTTTGCATTACGTAAGGCTTTCATGTCAACCTCAAAAATATCTCGAATTAATTTATGGCCCTGCCAGTTATCTATACTTTCAAACTCCTGCATGGCCTTCTCGGGATCATCTTCTGGCTTATGGAAATTTTCTTTAGTCTCCATAAAACAATAGACTGTTTTGCCTTTCTCTCTGAGTTTAGTGGTCAATTCTAAAACGATGTCTCTATTTCTCCAACGTGAAGCTATAAAATATTGATATTTCATATAGTTCTATTCGTTAGGAAGTTTAAACTCTGGTGCTAAATGCTCTTTTATACATTCTTTCACCTTTTCTACGCCTTCCCCATTTTTAACCGAGATGAAAAAGGGTGAGAAATTGGCATATTTGTCCAGCAGTTCTGTTTTAGATAGATTATTAACTAAGTCAACTTTATTAAATACATATACCACATTGTCCATATTTCTACCTATATCAAGCAAAATATCATTCACTATCTGAATTTTTGTCTCCATTTCCGGATCAGACACGTCAATAACGTGTAACAAGACATCGGCGTGTACTGATTCAAGTAAGGTAGATTTAAATGCACTAATCAAAAGAGGCGGTAAGTCACGGATAAAACCAATAGTGTCGGTAATCAGTACTTCGGAATGCAATTCTTCGATATAAATTTTGCCCACACTACTATCCAAAGTCGCAAATAATACATTCTTCGTAAGCTTATGTTTACCTGTAAGAATATTAAATAAAGAACTTTTACCAGCATTGGTATAACCAACTATGGAAACGGTTTTAAATCCAGCTCTTTTACGCATATCTAACTGTCGCTCTCGACTTTGGGCAATTTTATCCAGTTGTTCAAGCACTTTCTTTTTCTGATCGCGCCAATGACGTTTCATTAACTCCGTATTTGTTTCTCCCACACCTCTAGTGCCTACTCCTCCACCCTGACGAGACATAATAAAACCCATGCCATAAATACGCGGACCCATATAATTCATGCATGCTAATTCAATTTGTAATTTTGCTTCCTGAGTAGTTGCATGTAAATCAAAAATTTGTAAAATCAAATCCACTCTATCCCACACTTCAATGTCTGGCTTTACTTTTTGCAATTGTTCTTTCAGAGCATGCACTTGACGAGGTTTTACCATCGAGTTTAAAACTACCACGTCAATATTTCTCTCCACGACTTTAGCGGCCACTTCTTCTACTTTGCCTTTGCCAATATAAGTCGCTCCATTGGGCTGATCAAGCTTTTGAATAATTCTATCTGGAACCTCCGCCCCCAACGTGGCTATCAACGACTCCAGCTCTTCACCAATATTAATGGCTTTTTCTGGTTCAAGACGGGGGTTGATTACGTGTACAGGCAAAATGCGTAATTTCTTTTTTAGCTCTAACATCCTAGTATTATATACCCTTTGAGCACATTGACATAGCTTAACAATTTCTTCAGTATAGGATTATGGACGATCAAAAACTTATCGAATAACTAATAATGATTCATAAATACACCTAACCACAAATTTGAAAACAATTAAATATTTTAAAAGAATAATACAAATTCTCTCCCTCATTCTTTCCCCGATAAAATATATTAATTAAGGAATATGCTTTATAGCTTTGCTTGATCTCTTAACCTTTGAATTGCTTTTTCTTCGATCTGATGCACTCTTTGACGACTAAGGTTTAAATGTCTTCCCACGGCAGCTAGTGTCATAGGTTTAGCACTCAAATAGCGTAGTGTTAATACTGATTGTGATGTATTATCAAGTTGGGCAATCGAAGTACTTGAAATAACAATAATTTTTTTGTCAGTTTTCAAATTAGCCTTCTCTCCACGTCCGGTTTTCTTTATACCCCTGAGCATGGATTCAACAGTATGGATATTTAGGTGGTATTTATCAGCAATATCCTGTGCGGATAAATTATCATCAACATATAATTTTCTTAAAACCTCATTGGGTTCTCCACCAAATAACTTTACGAGAGCCTCATGACGGTTTTGGGATCTTGTTTTGCCGCCTTTCTTTCGAGCTTGTGCTACTAATTCCGGATTCATTTTTGTATACGACTTCTGAGCTTCTGATTGTCTAGCTTTGATACTGGGATTTGTAGATAATTTAACACGTCTTTCTCTATTCAGTCCCCAGTTATTTTTTTGTCCGACTGATATTTTAGCTCGTGCCTGAGGACTTTGTTTTATACCCTTAACACCTCCTACCGGACGAAGCTCAATACCTCTATTTATCATCCACTTATGAATGGTAGTACTTGAAACTCTAAAAAAATTCCCCATATCATAGGTTGACATATTGGCCTGATACATGGCTTCAAGAAGCTCTGTAAAATCCATGCCAGCTTTAGAGGCTATTCCCTCTATTACTTTTTCTGGCCTTCTCGATTCGTGATCCATGAATATATCATTTAGCACCAAAGGAACTCCCGGAGTTAATTCTCCCTGATTTTCTGGTGGAACCCTAACTGAATCTGCATTCGCAGGCATAATTCCTCTTCTGTGTAGATCCTTTTCCATGTATACATTATACTATAAGACTGTGCTGAGTTCAATAAAATTTCCCCTAAAAGATATTTAGGTCTGAGGTTTAGTCGTTGCTTTTTTGCCTTTTTAATGTACTGCCTACTTGTGGTCAAATTTTTCAAATCTTATTTCTTCTGAAGATATCAGCGCTCAATGCTCTCAGATATGAATAACTTCGAATTAAATCAAAAAAAATAGTCCCACATTTAAGAAATGCAGGACTATTTTAAATTTGTGGATTTAAATGAACTTAACGAACATTTAAATTTCCACCCGTAATATTAAACGGTCCATCAGCTGGTGATGTCATATTCATAACATCATTTTCAGCTGTAGTCTGATTTGTAAAGCTTCCCCAAATCTGACTTGGAGAATTCTTTGACACTTTGACTATTAGCCACTGACCAACCCACGTAGGATTGCTCGCATGGATTACTTTCCCTGCAAACCAAGCCATCTTGCCAGATACTTTCAAGTCACTCACTAATACTTGATATCGAGCATGATTGGCATCGGTGTACCAGAACATACCCATAGCTGACATGGCTGATTTACCAGTATTTCGTACTTCAAAATCAGCTCGTCTGTTCAAGCTATATGCTGTATATCTGATATTACCTTCTACACGACCAAGATGATCTTCTACATAGTCGATACAACGACCTTGGTTTTTGAATGTTGGATTGTTGAATGTTTTCCATCCATTATCCCTACATTGTGCAAAATAAGTCGGTGGCCCAACTGGAGTTGGAGTTGGTGTCATAGTCGGTGTAGGAGTCGCATTTGGACAGGTCTTGTTCCAAATTATTACATACTCATTTGCAGTTAAGTTTGTAAAGCTTGGCGCTGTAGCTGTCTTCTCTGCTCCCTGAGCCGCTGATAATGAATCACCGGTAGTATATCCCACCAATTGAGTCATGCCAGGTTGACATGTACCATCGATAGGCAAAACATTTGAAGTATTGTTGACGTCGTTGGTTACTTCATTTGTTTTATAACTAGCACCTGCAGTCATATCAGAAGTGGTAGCTTCATATGGATTGGCATTGTTATATCCTGTTGGACCCAGGGTGTAACTCCCTGATCCTGACCCAAGATTATCTGCCATCCAACTAGATACCATTGGGAATGACGCATTACTGGCTGAGCTAGCCGTTGCCATTGATCCATCCAAATATTTAACAATTGTTACGTTAACATTTGGATATGGTGCAAAGTCATACTCCGTTGTACCCGCGGAGGTACCTAGAGTAAATGACGCTACGTCAGCTGTGTAGTTAGTCGGTCCTGGTTCTCCAACGCGAACACCCAACCATGGATCAGATGGTAAGATACGCGCATTTGGGAACGAACTTAATATGTTATTCCATGTTCTATATTCTGTCGTAACGTTATCTGGCCATTTGTTGCCATTTCCGTAATATCCAGACCATGTCCAAAGTGCATTTCCACCATCTATTGCGTCAAAAGTGTTCCATTTATCTTGAGGAACTGACGCCATATTTGCACTAGGAACGTAAACTAGTCTTTTCTGCCAAGTATTGGAACCACTCAAATCAACATTGAAGTTTAAAAATGGTGATTCATTTGCACCAGCAACTCCACTATGCGAATAAGCAGTAAAGCCCATCGCAGTGATAGAAGAAAGCGTTATACCAGAGAACTGATATGTAGCGATATTCTTTCTATCCATTGGAGAAGCCCCTAGAGTAAATTCTATACTTCCTACTCCATTAGGTGATGAGGCATCTGTAACAAATGATCCAAGTGTATTATCTACAGTATCATTTGAATCATTGTACATAAACCATTTATTCAACCCATCTGCAGCGACAACTGAAGGAGTAGAAGATGTATTATCTAATCTTCCTGCATTTACATAGACATGGCTAACAGCCGCGAAGGCTGGAGCGACAGTAAGACCCAATAACAAACCTAAAGACGCGAAAAAAGCTAAAATTTTCTTCATTATTATTTTCACCTCCTTTCCTCAAGGTGATTAAAAAAAGAAGAGTCAAAACTAGCTACCGAAGAAAATCGGAGATTACAGAAGGCCCTCAATAACCCAAATATTCCTGCCATCTATATCAGATTATTCCTTTATACTTCACTTTGTCAATAAGATTTACTATATAATATCTTATACTTCTGTATGCCTGAAGCATTTTACCTGATGATCATTTACCATCCCTACTGCTTGCATAAAAGCATAACAGATAGTTGGACCCACAAACTTAAAGCCTCTTTTAAGTAAATCCTTACTCATTATCTCGGCTTCTCTGGTCTTAGCGGGATAATCACCTAACACTTTAAAATGATTTTTTATGGGCTTACATCCCACAAACTGCCAGATATATTTATCAAAACTACCGAATTCTTCAACGATTCCTAAAAAAGCTTTCGCATTCTGAATTACTGCAAAAATTTTTAATTTGTTCCTGATAATACCTGCATTTTGCAACAACTCTGCCACCTTTTTATCATCATATTTTACAATCTTTTTGGCCTCAAAATTATCAAAAGCCGCCTCATAATTATTTATCTTTTTCAACACAGTCGACCAGGACAAACCAGCCTGTGCCCCTTCCAAGTTCAGAAATTCAAACAGCAGTCTGTCATCATGCTCAGGCCTACCCCACACCTCATCATGATACTTGATCATCTCCGGATCACTACCTACCCAATCACAAAGAGTTTTATTTTTGCTCATAGTTAATACATTCTGACACAATCCAGTTTAAAACTAACATAAAAGATTATTGTACGCTATACCTTCAGCTCTTTATATGAGGGAAAAAAAGTTTGGCGAGGATGATTAATCTGCCATTTATCAGCTAGTTTGCGTAAACTTAACAGAATTATACTTTCTTGAGTGAAACGATTCTCTTGTGTCACTGCATTAGTATCAAAAAACCTTACATGTTGGTTCTCTAACTCTCCTCTCAGTCTACTAAAAAGTTCATCATAAACTTGCCTTGCACTAGAATGAGATTCAATAATGGGAGACCCTGAAATCAAATACTTTCGTACATAACTTCCATGTGGATCCGATAATGAATCAGGCACAATGGCTTCGGTACTATCAGTACTATTTTGAGTTAAACGATTTTCTCTCTCTTTCTCTTGAAAATCAATATCCTTCTTTAACATACCGATGAGGATATCTCGTTCTAAACAGCTTATCTCAACCTTTTTATCCAATGAAGGAATTAACACGTCTTTTATATTACTCATTGTGTAAGTGTATTCTTCTGCAGGATTTGCACCATCTTTATGTTGTTTAGGAGGCATTATATAGCGCATTACCGCATCTGCTGGGACTTCAACAAGAGTTTTGAAGTCTAAGTGCTTTGTCATAGATAACCAACGTAAGATTGTAGACTGAGTACCAGCATCTCCTTGGCTAATTTGAAAAGCATAACGCAACAGTTGTAAGATTTTTTCCTGTTCTTCTGTCAATCTATTTACTTCAGTTGTCCCTCTATCCTCCATTTTTTTAGTTTAGCATAGAATCTTCTCTCACGAAAATTCTAAAGACTAGATACTTTATATTAAATACTTTATACTAGACTGACCTATGCCCGAAGTCCAAACTCCACTTGAATTTTTGCGTGATTTTCACGCTACCATCGACAAAGCCAAATACCGTATATATATACAATCCATGAATTTTGAAAATGGTGAAATTATGGGTGAAATTGCTCCGCTCCTCATGCAGAAAGCCAAAAGTGGAGTTGATGTCAGAATGTATATTGACTGGATAGCCGATCGTTACATCCACGAAAATCTGCAACTAATTCCAAATTTTAGAAAGAGTCATATTCAATATTACCGTCAGCTTCTAGCCAAAAATGCTCAACTGCGCCAAGATTTACTTGCAGCTGGCGTCAATTTTATCCAAACCAATCAACCTTCTCCCTTACAAAGAGTTGTGCCGATTATCGGACGCAATCATAAAAAAATGTATGTGGTAGATAATGATGCTGCCTGGGTAGGTGGAGTGAATTTTGCCGATCATGCTTTTCGTAATGTAGACTGTATGATTAAAGTTGATGAGCCTGATTTTGTAGAAACTGTAGCCTCACAATTTTATGATGAAAAGATGACCCTGCATAAAGATATAGTGGAAAAGATATCTGATCATTACCAGCTGGTTATTGACGGTGGCAAAAAAGGATCATCTATTATCTACGATACAGCCCTCGCTATGGCCTCGCATAGTCAAAAGTCTATTATTTTTGCTTCACAATTCTTACCTGACGGGCCCCTGCTTGAAATGTTGATAAAAAAACATATGTATGGGGTAAGAGTGATTATCCTTACCTCACCGGAAAATACGGCGGGATTTCATAAATTCCCATATAAATTTGCTTTTGCCAAAAGCAAAAAGACATTAGAAACTCATGGCATCAAGATTCATTTCCTTACTAATAAAGTTCATGCTAAGATCCTGTTTATCGACAATCAGGAACTACTTTTAGGTTCCAATAATTTAGTTAAGTTTGGAGTCAATCTGGGGACTCAAGAAATCGCTTTATGGACTAATGAATCTACACTTATTCACAAGTTTCGAGATTTTCTATACAAGCATGTTTTTAAATATAACGAAGAACGCTTTTTTGGTGATTCTCTACCCTTCTTTATTTAAATTTTGACTGTAGTATCCCTCTTTGCTATACTTCTCCGATGGAAAAATTTCACCCCCCCTTATACACTCAAGAAAATGTGGTTTATGGCCCCGGTATAGAAAAAGCTGACACTACTGTACCAGTATGGGTACTACGAGACGACAGTGGTAACCACGCTCTAACCGACGGTAATCACCGAGCCTACCGCGCTTATTTAGATGGAAACTTAGATCTTTTACCCAGACGTATCATAGGAACTTTTCCAGGAGATGTAAGCCAAGATCCAGATTATCGCCCAATCTCTGCACTAAGGGTAAGACAAACGCCCAAAATAAATCTGTAGTTTAAGCCTTCTTTTTCGCGGAGACTTTCACCATCTTAACTGCAGATGGTTTGGTGAAGTAATAATAAAGAACCAAACAAACTATGATGACCGTAAATGCAACTAATGATAATAATGGAATGGTGATAAAACCAAAATAGTTTACATATAAATTAGTGCACGATACTCCGCTGTTACTACATGGAGAAACCGCTTCGGAAATAATTTTGTACTGCAATAAGTTGTGATAAACAGCAACCAGCCAACCTATAATTGCTAAAGGCAAAGCATACCAAACCACTTTTTTGTCTTTCAGTAGAATACCTGCTGCTAGAATTAAGACTAAGGGATCCATACAAATACGCTGGAACCAACACAAGATACAAGGAGCGAAATTAGCCACATTACTAAAGAAGAAACTACCTACAACCGCTATTACAGACTGTAGTAGCGCAATGTATAAAACAATTTTCCCTCGATCCATTTCAAAATTATAGCAATAAATGTCATCAAAGCAAAGGCTAAAATATACTGTTTTAAAAAATTTTTCTACAGATCAGAAAGAAAGTTAAAATTCGCTGTTATAATGCTCTGCACAACGAGGTTCATAACTCTCTGCACCACCGATGACAAATAAATCCTGGGAGGTGGTTTTACGATAGCTAAATTCGGCCGGCCTATCACAAACACTACATTTTGCATATAACTCAATTTTCTTATCCGCCAAAGGTAAAATTTTTTCTACTGTTGCAAAAGGCTGAGCTAAAAAATTCTTGTTCAGGCCTCCTGCATATACATCAACGCCTGCATTTAGTAATTCCTCGATTGCGTGCACAATTGAATCATTAAAAAAATGCACTTCGTCAATCACTACTACTTCCATTCCTTTTGTGGGAATGTGCGCTGTGTTCAAATCCAAAGCTTGCGAATCGATGGAATTTCCCGCATGAGAGTTAATGGCATTTACTTTGTATCTTGTGTCGATGATGGGATGAAAAATGCCTACTTTTTTGCTTTGCCTTAATAAATCTTGCGTGATTTCAATCAATTTAGTGGTCTTGCCTGAGAACATGCAACCCAGAATAACAGTCAACTTCCCTTTTTCCATATCAAATATTTATACTTATAACTATTCCATCATACCTCATCTTTGTAAGAAGATGCTGATATAATGCATGCGATGTCTCTTTTAATCTGTTTCGGCTTTCCAGGTACAGGAAAATCATATGTAGGAAAAATTCTGGGTAAAGATTTCGGCTATCATTACTATGATGGAGATCAGGTGCTGCCCCCTGTTATGAGAAAGGCTTTAGAGCAAAAACTGGATATTCCAGATTCTATGGTTGATGATTTTTTAGACAGACTCATAGATAAAATTAAACAACTAGCAAAACTTCATACAAATTTAGTCATCAGTCAAACATTTATTTACGAGAAACATCGGCTAAAATTGCTCTCCACCTTGCCAAACATTAAATTTTTGTTAATCACCACCCCTGAGTCAATTCGTGAAGAAAGATTAGCCCAGCGCAAGGAGTTTCCTATTGAAAGAGACTATGCCAAAATTATGTGTGAGCATTTTGATAAACCAAATATTCCTCATATTATATTAGATAACACACAAAATGGAGAAAAAGAGATTAAAAAACAGCTGCAAAAGTTCTTGTTAAATCTCAATTCTGGAGAAAAAATAGCTGCCAATAGTCATTATCACACCGATTAAGACCAGCAATATAATCAGATCTAAGGTAACGGGATATTGATTAGTCTTGGCCAAACAAGCTCTGAGACCATCGACCCCATAAGTCAACGGATCAAACGACGTAATAATTTTTAAAAATGCAGGTGCAGAATTAAGTGGAAATAGGGCTCCTGAAAGAAAAAATAGAGGCTGAACAATAAAATTCATTATCACCTGAAATCCATTCATATCTTCCAGCAAGGATGCGATAGTAATACCCACAGCTGTAAAAAAAACAGCAATCATAATCATAAACAGCAGTGCCAGCGGCAATAAGTTTAAATCTGGACGAAAACCCACAATCAAAGCCAAAATAAACACAAAAATCCCTTGAATAACAGCAATGGTGGCACCTCCTAAGGTTTTTCCCAACATAATACTTAATCGAGAAACCGGAGCCACCAGAGTTTCCTTGAGAAACCCAAATTGTCTATCCCAAATCACTTGAATACCAGCAAAAATTGACATAAATAAAATACTCATCGAAATAACTCCCGGAGCTAAAAACTGGAAGTAATTGCCTTGTCCTGCCCGTTGAAAAACAGGACCTAGACCAAAACCTAAAGCAATTAAAAATAATAATGGCTGCCCCAACGATCCGATCATACGCGAGCGAGACCGAAAATATCTTTTCAATTCACGCAGCCACAATATATATATTGCATTCATATTAAACTTATCTCCCCCCTCGCATTTGCCGATGAGTACGCAAGCGATCAATTCCGCTAGCCTCTTCATCCCGTATAGCATTGCCGGTTAGTGACAAAAAGGCTTGTTCTAAACTAGTCTGTTTAGTTTGTTGTAATAACTGCTCGACTGTACCTGTACTGACAATTTTCCCATGATCCATGATAGCAATTCTATCGGCAGATTCCTGTGCTTCCTCCATATAGTGGGTGGTGAAAAAAATAGTAATGCCTTCTTTTTTGCTTAAATCACGAATATAGCTCCAAATATGATTGCGTGTCTGAGGATCCAAACCACTGGTAGGTTCATCAAGAAAAAAGATTTTAGGATGATGCAATAATCCTCGGGCAATCTCCAATCGTCTTTTCATACCACCGGAAAATGTTTTAACCAAATGATCTTTGCGTTCCCACAATTCGACAAATCTTAACAACTCCTCTATCCGCTTTTTCCAGAGTTCTTTTTTTATACTATATAACACTGCATGAAATTGCATATTTTCATAGGCTGTTAACTCATCATCCAGACTGGGATCCTGGAATACGATGCCAAATGATTCACGTGTTTTTTCCTGTTGGGAAACCGCATCATTGCCGTTTATGATTAATTTCCCACTGGTGGGACTTAGAAGAGTTGTAAGCATTTTAATAGTTGTGGACTTACCTGCACCGTTTGGTCCGAGGAAAGCAAATATTTCTCCTTTTTTAACCTTAAAGCTTATATTATCAACAGCTGTAAAATTGTCAAATTTTTTAACTAAATTTTCAACATCTATTGAATAATCATTTTCCACATATTTAATATAGCAGATCTTTAGCTTAATTTGAGCTGAATATTGATAAATTTCGCTTGTAAATTCTATCTACAAATTTTAAATCAAAAAATTATACGGAGAAAATATAAACAAACTATTTTTTCTTAAAATCAAGTGCAGCTGAATTAATACAAAACCTCTTGCCAGTATTGGTCGGACCATCATCAAAAATATGACCCAGATGTGAGCCACATCTTTTACATCTCACTTCTGTGCGGTGCATCCCAAAGGTATTATCATCGACAAACTCCACTGCATCAGAATTTAGTGAGCGATCAAAACTCGGCCAGCCGCAATCACTGTCAAATTTAGTATCCGAAGAAAATAATTGATTGCCGCATGCGGCACACTGGTACATACCCGTCTCAAAGTTCTGGTAAAATTTATTGGCAAAAGGCGCTTCAGTCCCTTTTTCACGTAATATATGATACTGCTCAGGTGTTAATTTCCCCCTCCAATATTCTTCTGGTTTACCTTTCCAATCGTCCATCGTTGTATATTAGTATAATGTATTTAACATCAAGTATAAAGATCACAATTAACTTTCTTATTTTCTATAACGTTACTAAACGCTAAATTTTCCCCTACTGATTACTACCTATCATAAAATGTTGAGTTTGGTATACTATTCCAAAGCTCATCTTTAAATAAGAATAGTTATGCGTAAAAATTTAACTTTAAGAGATATTCCCGCTGAGGAACGACCTCGTGAAAGATTAAAACTTCTCGGCGTAGACAATCTCTCCACTCTTGAGCTGTTAGAGTTGATTCTAGGACGTGGAAGTCAAGGAGAATCAGTGGTTGTCACAGCACAAAAAATACTAGCTAACTTTGGCACTTTGACCAAGCTGCAGTCTGCATCCTTTGAAGATTTAATAGCTATCAAAGGTATTGGAAATGCCAAAGCCTGTCAGTTGCTGGCATGTTTTGCCCTGGTTAAAAGGATTAGTGATCAACAAAACAAAGACGCACAAATCAACAAGCTTACTTTAGATAGCTTACCCAAGCTTTTGCAACAGAAAATCGGTCATTATAACAAAGAGCACCTCGTAGTCGCTTCTTTAGACACTAGAAACAATTTAATAGCCATGGATGTCATCGCTATTGGCACGCTCAATGCCAATCTAGCTCATCCTCGAGAAATATTTGAGATGGCAATCCGCCGACATGCAGCGAAAATTATCATCAGCCACAATCATCCTTCCGGAAAAGTAGAACCTTCTGATGCAGACTTAATAGTCACAGAAAAAATTTTCTCCGCTGGCAAACTTTTTGACATTCCTGTAATCGATCATCTAATTGTCAGCAACGACAATTATTACAGTTTTGCTAAATCAAAAACGGCATGAAGTCTATGAAGTCTTGGGCCCAAGAGGAATTTCTTACCGACTACCTACTATCACTTCTACATCAGTAGTACTAGAATTAGCTAAAGAAGTCAGACTATTCGCCATTGTATATTTACCGGCTAAATCACTTCTTAACTGGGCAATAAATGCTGAGGACACATTGGTTTTAGCTTTTATAACCGTGTCAGCATAGTTGGAATTGTCGGCATTTCCCACTCCACTTACGTTATACCCCAAACCCTTCAAATATGTTTGCCCAGTTCCGGCTGCTCCGCTTACTCCACTTCCGTTTAACACTTCAATCGTATAGGTATTTTTAGCCACAGCTTTAGAAGTTGGACTAGGATTTAAAACCTTAACAGTTTTAAGCGAAGTAGATGAACTTGAAGGAGCTGTAGTATTAACTGGTTTATTTTGGAAAACAAATAAGTACCCGAGTCCGCCAATCATTCCTACCAAAAATAAGATCACCAGAATCAGCAGCCATTTTAATCCTCCGCCTTCTTCAACCACTGTCACATCTCCCGAGGAAACAGGCTCTGAGTCAGCAACTTTTTCTTCTGTGGTGTTTTCGTCTGAAGCTCCTTCACCTAGCTCTTCGTCTATCTTTTTGTCCACTTCGGTTTGTTCGACTTGTTCTTGTACTTGCTTGGCAGCTGTGTAGTCATGAGTCGGAGTAGGCTTGGAGGCTTCCTCTGATACAGGTGCAGAGTTCTCAGTCGTCTGAGATGTTTCTAAGGGCTCCAGTGGGGATTCTGCCACTTTTGCTTGTTCCTTTTGTACGCCTGGATTCTCAGTGGCTTCATTTTGAGGCTGCTCAACTAATTTAGTAGTCTCACCAATGGCCATGATTTCTACCATACTGTGCTCCATCTTTATTTCAGATTTGACCTTATTTTTAGCCTTGGGTGGCTTGACGCCAGTCTTGGCAGGAGTACGCTTGAAGGTATGTTTGCCCTTGGGGGCAGTTTTTTTCTTATCAGGCATATATATATAATCTATGATTTTGCAAACTCTGTCAATGCTTGCCTACTCTTAAAACTTTTTCTATACTTATTATCAAGTATCATTATGTACTACTTTTTCTTTGGACTCTTACTCTTTTTACTGATTATAGGTTCATATGTCGAGTTCCACTTCTTAGGAATCATACATTAAAAAACACTAATATGTTATCTTCTTTTATATTATTACAGGCTTAATTTACCTATTGCATTTATTATATAGATCTGTTAATATCCTTCAAAGTAGTATTTACTATATCAAAATGAGAAATCTCGAAAGGCTAAATTCTTCCAAATTACAAGCTGCAGCTCGGAGACACGAGGGAGTTTTCCATATGCATGATGTAGTGAATGCTGGAAATTCCACTAATCCTTCCAAAGAAATAATTCGCAGACGAAAAATTAATAGATTACATACTCATTCTGTAACAGGACTAGACGTGGTCGCCGAAGGTGATAAAAATGCCGCTGCAACGGCTATTGATCGTCGCAATAATAGACAAGCCCCTGAAATTTACTCAGCTAAAGAACCTTTTACTATTAATGGTCAGACAATCGTATCTGAAGGTGATGAAAATGCTCAAGCTACTCAAAACAGGCGCAATGAAGCTAAAAAGAAACCTGAAATATACGAACCTCGTGAACCTAAAGACATCACCGGTCAAGAAGTCGTTGCCGAAGGTGATGAAAACGCGCGCAATACTAATGAACAACGTCGCAAAAATAAACCAGCCCCTGAAATCTATGAACCAAAAGAAGGTAATGATCTTCAAGATAAAATTGACGCATTGACAGACAGAATCACTAAATTAGAAGCAGAAAATGCTGAACTTCGTCGACAAAACGAAGTCTGGGAAAAAAGACTTAGAGATGCTGAAGAACAAAATAGAATTTTAAGAAAAATTATTACTCAACAAGAATTGACAGATGACGAAATGAAGATCGCCACCACTATTCTAACCGAAGAAGTCAAAAAGCGTGCTACTAAAACCCCCCAACCAGGTCAAGGAGATACACCCACTACAGGTGAAGGAAAAGATGGGCCAAAAAAAGATGAGACTAAAACAGAACCAAAAGATGATGATCATACACCTCCTACTGGTCCAGTAAAAAACCCTACTGATGAAACTAATCGTCCAGGCCGACCAACTCCTCCACCCCCTGCTAATCCTGAACCAAATCATAATAATAGACATGATCGTCGTGGATGGTTAAGAAACGGTCTTAACCCAGCCGTCATGAGTGCTATCGCAACTGCCGGTGTTGCTACAAGAAAAATTGCAGGCGCAGTACCTTTTGTTGCCGCACCAGTCGCAGGACTTACCTCACTGGCTGGATCAGCTTGGAGAAGAATGCGAGGAGCTACTACCATGGACGAATTAAATAGATACTCCCACATCGATAGTAGAAACTGGTTCGGACGTTTATTACAAAATTATACAAGACGTGCAGAGCGTGATTTAGTATGGTTAAGTGCAGCTGGTGTAAGATCAAATGTAACTCGAGATATGAGGAATATGGCTATTGATACAGGAACTGAAACGCCAGCCATCCAAACTGATACTAATACGGGAGTATCTACTAACGCAAACGTACCTGTAATTGATATAGATCAATTTATGAATATGCCTCGCCCACAACAACTTAGAATCTTGGGTGAAGCCCAAAGGCACATAGATGCGGTTGATACAGCGTTAGCCCGCGGAGTAGGTATGTCTGACAGACAACGAGCTCAAGCTCTTGCCAGTAGAGAAGAAGCTGATGCTTTATCACAAATGTACATGGGTATAATGTACTCAGGAGAAGATGGAAGACCGGCATTAACTGATGACACATTAGTTAACGGAATGTATGATGAAGTACAAAGAATAGAAAATCGTAATCATACTAGAGCTATGTTTGGTATGGCCGGAATCGCCTTCGTAAAAGCTGCTGTCTTAACAGGAATTGGTGACGCTATTGCAACCATTGCACATTTTGGTAATCCCTTCGGCGGATCACCAGCTCCTAAACCTGGTGTAAAAACAGAAACCTATCAATTTGATGCTAAAGGTAATAGTAAAGGCTTCTTTGATCAACCTGGACACCAAACTATGGAATTCGCCAATCAGAAAAAAGGCGACTTAAGAGGTTGGGTACAAGCAAATCAAACCGCTACTGAACAAGGTATAGGTTCTTGGCAACTTAAAGATGGACATATGCAATGGGTTTTCAATCCACATGATGCCAAACAAGTAGCAGCTTTACATCAAGTGGAAGTACAGAATCCCCACCTTACTGATCAACAAGTTGTAGATATGTGGAATCAAGCTACTCCTATTAAAGGCCAACCTGGAGTAAGAACTTTAGGAGGACAAGTCGACCTTACAAATTTTTATAAAGATCCCAAAACAGGCTTGCATGATGCTACTATCGATTTCACCAATGGTAATAATGTCTCATGGGTAAGTAAAGACAACGGTCTTGCGTGGCCACAATGGGCCCCTATTCCGGGTGGATTAGAGCATGTGTATGGAACCATGAATTACGCAGATAGAATTACAAGTGTTCCAGGATTTTGGAGAGGACAATTAGCTCAAATGTTGCATGGAACATCTCAAAATTTGGTTTCACTTAAACAAGAATATGATTATTCAATCGCAGCTAACCCTAATAGTGTTCCAGAAAGTCTAAAACCATACTTAACTCAGCTTAATGAGTTGTGGAATAAATATAACTTTGCCATCAATAAAGATGGAAGTTTGAAATGGAACAGTGCCAAACTTTCTGATGCTGATTCTCAAACCATCATCCAAGCTATCAATCAACTAAGATTAAATATGCCTGCTATTCTCTCTAAATCTACAGGTTTGAAAGCTTCATAATATAAAGATTTATCTCAAAGAAGATACATCTTGCATAGAAGCCAAAAGTATATGGCTGTCGTTTAAAATTCAGCGTCCTCTTCTTCTATCCCTTAGGCTAAACCACTCAACTGCTTTATCAAATTCGTCTACATTAAACTCCGGCCATAATATATCGGTAAAATATAGTTCACTATATACACTTTGCCAAGGCAGTAGACCGCTCAAACGCTGCTCTCCACCCGTTCGTATAATCAAATCAGGATCAGGAATACCAACCGTATCCAAATAACCAGCAAACTCCTTTTCAGATATAGATGAACGCTGATTTTTAAGCATCATATTTACTGCTCTTAAAATCTCATCCCGTCCCCCGTAGTTCAAACCAATACTGACTGTGATTTTGTCATTATTTTTCGTTTCCTCTATTCCCTTCTGAATAGCTGAGGATAAATCATGCGGGAAAGCTGTTAAATCACCGATTACTCTCAATTTGACATTGCTCTGCTTGAACTTGTCCAGAAAAGATGAAGCAATGACGTTTTGAAAAAGCTTCATCAGCAACCCCACTTCTTCCTGAGTCCTCTTCCAGTTCTCAGTCGAAAATGCCCAGAAGGTCAGATAAGGAATATTCTTTTGGGCTGCATATTGAATAATTGGCTCGAACACCTCGTAGCCTTTACGATGCCCTTCAGCTACTGAAATACCATTTTTCTTAGCCCAACGTCTATTCCCATCAGGTATTATGGCTATATGTTTTGGTAAAATATAATCGTCATTAATCATTAAATATTTTAACCACTTTCGGACCCTCAGGACTATCTTCAATATCAAAACCGAAATTATTGATCTGGTTTCTGACTTGATCCGCCTGGGCAAATTTTTTTTCTTTACGCAGTTGTTCTCTGACCTCAATCAGGCTTTTCACTTCACGCGGAATAGTAAAATTCACTTCTTGTCTGTTTTCCTCTACATATTCCGCCAGATTTAATCCCAATACCTTATCAAAATTAAGAAGACTGACATATTTATCTAATGGGGCTGCATCTGAATTGACTAAATCCCAGGTGACTCTTAATGCTTCTGGCAAATTTAAATCATTGTTTATCGCTTCTTCAAATTTTGCTTCAAATTCCTCATCACCACTTGATTGCAATTTCTTTTCATCTTCGGCGGCTGATCTGCTCAGGCTAGCCAACTTTAGACACTCTTTGCGCAGGTGATTTAAGGCGTTTTGTGCAGCCTCTAAAGCCGGGAAAGTAAAATTCATTTCCTGACGATAATGAGTCAACAAATAGAGATAACGAAGAGCCAGCGGCTCAAAGCCTTGTTTTTGCAAGTCATATAGACGATAAACATTGCCGAGACTCTTGCTCATCTTCTGACCTTGAATTAAGATAAACGCCCCGTGCATCCAATAATTCACAAACTTTCTACCCGTTGCTGCTTCAGATTGAGCAATCTCATTTGGATGATGAGTGGATTTTAAATCAATCCCACCAGTATGAATATCAAAACTCTCACCTAAATACTTCATACTCATAGCAGAACACTCGATATGCCAACCAGGAAAACCTACTCCCCACGGACTTTCCCATTCCATCTGACGCTTCAAAATTGGTTTATCCACACCAGAGTCTTTCAATTCTTGTTGATACTCTTCCATGCTCACCCCATCTGGATAACTAAATTTCCAAAGAGCAAAATCACGCGCATTTCTTTTCTCAGGATTAATCTCAACTCTCGCTCCCTCTTTTATTTGATCTAAATCTGATAATTCACCATACTGAGGAAATTTACTGGTGTCAAAATAGACACCATCGCTAATCTGATATGTTAAACCTCTCTGTTCCAACCTCTTTACTAAAGCAATTTGCTCTTGTATATGATCAGTCGCCTTGGCAAAAATTTCCGGCTCGGTTAAATTTAGAGCCTCAAAATCTTCTAAAAACTGTTCTGTATAGAATTGAGCTACTTCCCAAGCAGTTTTATTTTCTCGTGAAGCGGCTTTTTCCATCCGATCTTCACCCGTATCAGCGTCACCAGTGTTGTCGCCAGTCAAGTGACCAACATCTGTAATATTCATTATATACTTCACGTTATAACCATCATAAAGAAGAGTACGCACCAGTAAGTCAGCCATGAAATAGGTGCGAAAATTACCAATGGAAGCAAAATTATATACCGTTGGACCACACGTATATATACCCACAATTTGAGGATTAAGTGGTACAAAATCTTCAATTTGCCTAGTTAATGAATTGGATAATCTAAGCATAAGCTACTTACCTCCCTTAAAAACTTCCCAAGTATCCGGAATCCTTCTAGAAACATTACCACCTTCTAGTCTATTATGTTGTCTAAACAATATTTCATCAGCCAAATTAGCTGGTTTACCTGTATTTGGATTATCAGCGACCACACACTTAAGGCCATCAGGTAGTGTATCGAAGACAATTTTAATTGGCCTTAATATTTTAAAAACTGGTCTGAAAGAATCTGGTGACGTCATGCATGCATTATACCTGCAAATGAACAAATTGTAAAAGATTATGTAATGGTTTTTCTTAGATGCAGTTTGTGCAAAACTGCATTGATACCTTTTTTCCCCAAATTTAATACTCCGAGCACAGGACGAATTACTGGAGCGAAAGCTCGCACCAAAATAAAAGGTTTTTTATGCGGGCTATGACCATGATCGTGCTCTCCTCCATGCTCTCCGGCATTTTTTTTCTTTGCATCAACCTCCTGCTGTTTGATTTCTTGTAAAATATCGTCCGCAGACCTTTCTTTGTCTGTTGGTTTATCTTCTTTTTCACTCTCTTTATCAACAACATTTGCATTTTCAGCTTGCTGATCTTCGCCTTGCTCTTTTTCTCCAGTTTGTACGCTTTCTGAAGAATCTGCCCCATAATGTAATCCTGCTTTAGATAATTCATCTTTCATCGCTTGCACTATAGCTGGCCTACTCTCTCGACTCGAATTAAGTTGCTCTTTCATAGATTCAAGCTGAGACTTAATATACTTAAGTGCATCACTAAGTTCTTTTTTGTCTTTACCTTGAGCTTTTAAAGCTGCTTCATTAGTAGCCAATACATAATTAGAATAATCATGAAAAATTTGATTTATGTCTTCCTCCCTTGATTCTGAAGAATTATTTGTGCTTTTGCTTTCCAGTGAGGAAGTATCACCTCCAAAATGCTGCTTCATTTCACGCGCCATTTGAGCAAGATCTCTATTACCTTCACCTGATTCATTCATAATAAATTTATTCTAGCATACGTGAGGTATTATAAGCTTTTACTCTTTTTCTTCTTTTTCTCAATATCATCAATTATCTTCCACATCAACCAGGCACTATAAAAAGCCCCTACCACCAATCCAACACCTATTACGATCATTACTACTTCCATACGCTTAGCCACCTACACCCATACCGGCTCTTGTCTCGGCCGTCTGAGGTGGCTTGATGGGTTTTTTCTTTTCCTCTTCTTCGAACTTTTTATTCTCGGCTTGAATCTTTTCTTGTTCTTCACGTTCATTTTTCTCTTGAGCTGTTTCTTCTTTTTTCTTGGGTGGATTGACCAATTTCTCAAAATAATTTTTGTTATGCAACTCCATTAATTGTTTCCTCGTCTCAGCCAATTTTTTTTGTTCCTCCGGTGTTTTTTGCTGAGTATTTTGAGAGTTTTGTGTCTGAGGATTAGCCTGATTTTGCTGTTTGTTTAAAGGATCTTGATTCTGTGCTTGCTGTTCTTGTTGTGGATTTTGATTATCATTGGTAGGAGACTTTACATCTTTGGTAGCATACTGCCCACTGCCCGTAACCTGATTCATAGCGGCCTGTACAGTCTGTTTAGCTTGATCTGACGCCACTTTTACAGACCGCTTACCAGCGTCCGCCAAAGTTTCAAAAACAGCACTTCCGAAATCTCCATCCGCCATAGTTAGTACATTGTAACACGTTAAATTAATTTAAGCTTCTTCAGCAATCTGGTTGTCACTTCTGGTGTATCAATCTTTAATAATTCTTCTCGCTTAATCCATTGCAAACTTACAATATCATCACCTGCTTGAGGTTCACCGCTTAACCAATCAGCCTTAAAGGTAAGAAAAATTTGGTGAATCATTTCTCCTTTTTTCTCGCGTCTATCTTCGTCAAACAGCACTGGTTGAACATTCTTTATCTCCAAGCCAGTTTCTTCCCTCACTTCACGTTTTAAGGCCTCCTCTATTGTTTCATCTTTCTCTTCCAATCCACCCCCTATGATTAGCCATTGATCTGGATAAGGACCCACCCCGGGAGCTTTGCGACCAAATAAGAACCTTCCATCTTTTTCAATTAATGCAGAGACAATGATTCGAATACGCATCTTGTCTCAAACTATAACATATTATTTATTCTGAGTAAATTTGCCTAACAAACTTCGTTTTGACATAATGCAAAAGTGTTAATCAAACTTTTGCAGCTCAATTGTGAAAATGGACGTTTTTTAACTAAAATTGTCAACTTTTTGCACCAAAACGATTTTGACATCATAAATTTACAGGAGGCTTCTAGCGGCAATCTCAATCGCTACAATCATAATTTGGATGTATTTACAGAGTTGAAACAACAACTCGATTATCAAGGTGTCCTGACTCAGACGATGAGGTCTTCTGATGGTAAGTCATACTTTGGTAATGCCACTCTCTTCAAACCCGAATTCTCTCTTAGAAAACAAAATGTTATTTAGCTGAAACCATTTGATAATTATGAAGAGCTGCCGAAAGATAGTTTTGAAGATCTCCCACGCAATGCTTTATACCTCAAACTGAGACGAGATAATAAAACTTTTAATATTATTAATGCCCATTTAGCCTGGGGCAAAACTCCACTTGATGAGCCATATAAGATTGATCAAGCCAATATTTTGGTTGACTATTTAAAGCAAGTTCAGCCTCCTTTTATTTTGACTGGTGATTTTAATGTACGACCTGATACCCAACTGATCAAAAACTTTGATACTCTGGCGCGTAATTTAACCTCTGAGCATAAAATAACCAATACGCTTAATGCCCAAACTCATCGCGCGGTTGAGATCTTTCCACCGGGTATAGCGGTTGATTATATCTATATAACTGATGATATAAAAGTAAATAAATTTGAGGTTATTGCAGAAACTCTCTCCGATCACTTAGGCCTCCAAGCAGAATTAGAAATTTAATACTTACTTCAATTTGAAGCTGGAGGAAGATTTTTCTCATAGTCTTCTATCACTTGCCTCATATCTCCTATTACATCCTGTCCTTGTTCACAGAACATTTCTTCTGAACCGGGTATTTGATTTAATGCACTATTCGCTCTTCTTAATATTTCGATCTCTCTGATGTTTAAACGTCTCTTTGTTGAGTGATGCATTATCAACATCACCTGTCTGGCCACGTTAAACGGATCTCCTAATGATTCAATTAAATCGTCTGTCGAAGAGATTTTGGTTTTTCCATCCAACGAGGTATAGACTGGAATATTATTAGCCACTTCTTCTGTAAATTTTCCTGATTTTGGTCCCACAATTATCATACCTACTCCTTCTTCTAGCACGCCTAAAATTTGCTGTCTCCCATTTTCAAATCCTGTATTGTATGCTTTTTGCATATACGTTTCAGCTGTTTCTAATCCCTTTATCTCTCCTTGCGTATGTGCTATCTCACTTCTTCTTCTTTCTCTTCTTGCACCAACATATCCATCCAAGGCGGTTAAAGAAACTGCACTACCGAGGCAGATACCTGCTGCTAAATCTTCTTTTTTAGCAAGAGAATAACCAGATGCAGCCATATAGCCCAAACCCGCTATAATACCTAGCCTTTCATTCGCTACTTCGTAGCCCTTTTTAACTCGACTCTTTATATGATTCAATTTTTCTGGCAACATAAGCGCAAATTATACTCTAGTTTGATAACACAGTCAATTTCAGCTGTCTAGAAGAAAAACGGTACGGTGGACATATCAGTACTCACTTCTCCCATTCATGGCTTGATCAAGTGTAGTACTATCAGCATATTCCAAATCTGCCCCAGTTGGTAAACCGCGGCCAATTCGGGATACTTTTATCCCCAAATTTTTACTTTTTATCTGCTTTGCTAAGTACATAGCCGTGGCTTCCCCTTCCATCGTGGGATTAGTTGCTAAAATAACTTCTTTAATCGGCTTACCTAAATAAGAGGTCCCTTTTTGCAAACGACTTATCAGTTGAGGAATATATATTTCTTCCGGTCCAATGTTATTCAGAGGATCAATCTTGCCATGTAGCACATGATAAATTCCTTTAAACTTGCCGCTTTTTTCCAGAGCTAAAACATCTAAAGGCTGTTCCACTACGCATAGTAACGAATCATCGCGTTGCTCATCGGTACAGATTGAGCAGGGATCAGTTTCTCCTATCAGCAAACACTCTGAGCAAATTATAGTATCTTTTCTAAGATTCTGGACCGCCATAGCAAACTTATCTAACTCACCTTGAGGAACATGTAATAAATAATATGTTAGCCTCTGAGCGGATTTTGGACCTACGCCAGGAAGTCTTTCAAATGCTTCAACTGTATTTTGTATGGCTTTTGGTATCCTCATAATAAACGCAATATAAATTGACAGAAATATTGTAATTTGTCAACTTTTTTGTCATCCCTAGTAATCAAAAATGAAGAGGTGGCGAAGTGCTCTATTGGAACAACCCAACATCACTTACTAAACTCTTTAGCAACTTCTTTGGCTATTGAGACTATCTTCAACTTGGTAAATTGTTTTTCTTTAGGCACAAATACACTATCTGTAACATAGATGTTTTCCATCAGGGACGTTTGTAAAATCGTTGGCGCTTCTGAGGAGAATATAGCATGCGTCACAAAAGTATACATTTCACCAGCATCCAGCTTTTTTAATAACTTTCCAGCTTCATCAATTGTATGTCCGCTGGAGATCATATCGTCAACCAAAATTAATCTCTTCCCTTCAAAGGTTTTCTTTTTCCAGGCACTTGATTCACAATCGATATTAGCTGCTACTACTTTACCCGTGGACAAATCACGATTTTTGACCACATTGGCATAAGGCATATCATCCAAAGCTTCAGATAATTTTTTAATTCTGTTAATTCCACCCATATCTGGTGAGATTAAAATAGTATCATCATTTTTCCAACCATTTTTACGAATAGTTTCGGCAAACAGCGGAATGGCGGACAAATGCTTGATAGGAATATGAAAAAGCGAGGGAATTCTAATAGAATGCATATCAAAAGTGATTATTTTATCGGCCCCCAATGATTCAACTGCTTTAATCATAACCTCCAGCGACACACACTCTCCATCACGGAACTGATGATCCTGCCGCTGGTAACCCATATAGGGCATAATAACCGTAATGTCACGTGCACCATTACGTTTGAGTGCATCTACAATCAGAAATAACTCAATATAATTTGTGTCCACATCGGGGCTAGTGGGCTGAACCACAATACAATCCTGCTCTAACACATTTTCCAAAACTCTGATACGTCGCTCACCATCGGGGAAAATAAAAATCTCCAGCGGAGTCAGTTTTAAACCCAATTGTTTGGCTATTACCTCGGCTAAAACCTTATTGGAATTACCGGCAACAATCTTCATTCTGACATTGTAACGTTATACAATTGAAGAATCAATATCCTCGTCTACGCCTAAAATCTGGTAAATTACGCATATAAGCAGAGGTGTAATTAACATTTTTAGCCGTCCATTGCGCTAGTTCACTAAGATATGCATATAATCTTTCTTGAAGCTTGAATATATTTTTACGATTTAAACCAATAGTCATTAGGTCATTTGCCATAAGTATGTAGGCGTCTGGTACACTAATATTAAGTTTATTTAATGGAGAAAATATTTCAGATGGTAAATTTAGTTCTGTCAACATTGCAGACGATTGTATATCTTCTATACTAATCACTTCTTTTTCGTTCATTCTCACCATAGCTGATTTTGTAGTCATGCCTCTATTTACAAAATCTCTAACAGAATCTCTTATACCTCGTGAAACGTCTGTATTATCTACAACTGCATTTATGAAATATCCTTCAAAAGTTTTCTTATGAGCTCTTAATTCATCAATATATATCTTTTGCTCAGGGGTAAATGTTATTTGAGTTTCCGGTAGTACTCTATTAACGTTTAGCCAATCTGAACCATATACAGATCCACGTTCATTTCTACTCATTAAGAGATTATAGCAAAAAAGAGGAATAATAGCTATACTATAAGACTAGGGCTGCAGTTTTTTTACTTTCCCATTCCTCCTAACAAACCTCCGAGGCCTCCACTCATAGATTGTAATTCTTTGGCCGCTATCTCTTGTGATTTCTTTACAGCTTCATTTACAGCTTCCATAATATCCTTATCCGAGCGATTATTCGTATGGATTTCTTTAATTTTTTGGTCACCAGTAATAACCACGTCTACCCCATTTTTAGAAACATTGATAGTCTTGGCTTGCAATAAACGCTGGATCTGCATTGCTTGATCTCTCATTTTTTTTAATTCACCGATTTGTGCAAATGGATTATTCATAAATAAAAATCACCACCTTTCAGTTAATAATATTATATCATCTCTACTAATTTCTGTCTTCATTATTACATGTATTTTATACTAACTATCCCGCAGTACTACATTCACTACCACAGGACCACCCAGTAAACCCTTACATATTTCTTCTAAATTAGTCATTGTCTTTGCTTCTCCTAACTTATCCTTATGAAACTGATATGCTGCTTCTATAGTTAAAGTCTTGCGATCAAATTCTTTTATTTTACAACTACGTAAAACACCTGCAATTGTATGATTATAATTCTTCATCTCAGAAATAATACTTTTCCAAAACAAATCCAACCATTCAGGTGTCATTTCATCCTGGACAGAAAAATGCAAAAGACTTACCGAATGTGTTGTAATATTGTTTTCTTCAACTGGTTTGGGCTTGGCAACACTATCTTCTCCATACAATGCCTTAATCTTGGCCATTGCACCTACTTGTTTACGCAAATGTGACACAGTAATCTCATCTTCATGTTTGAGTACTTGCTTAACTCCTGGCTGTTCTTCAACCCCGACTTCTTCTCGTAAGGATATTTTCTTATCGTGCTTATGGTTTATTTCTGAACTTGCCTGTCCTACTTTTTTATTTCTATCCTCCCATTCAACAACCGCTATCTCCAAAGGTAATTGTGGCAAATAAGCTGATTTAAGCTCCCTGTAAGCCTGACTGAATAAACTAACTAAATCCTTAATTTCTGACAGGGTTAAATTATCACCAGTTATCTCTTTTGCTTCTAAAATGATTAAAAACTGTTCATGCAATAAGCTCAGCAACCCTTGTGTAAAGTAAACTAAATCAACTTTCTCCTGCACTAACCTCTCTATAAAATCTAATGCCGATTTAGTTTTACCTTGCTTGAGCAGTGCTAGAAATTCTTTAGCAGATTTAGCTATTCCGCCAATATGTAATTTATTCTCGATTAAGTCAACTGTTATCCCATCATCACCGCACAAGGCTACAGCTTCCTCTAACAATTTCGTCCCATCACGAAAGCCACCATCAGCATATTTAGCAATCATCTCCAAAGCTAATGGTTCAATTTTAATTTTTTCTCCAACGATAATCCTTTGTAGAGAACGCTTTAACTCGTCTGGAGTAGCAGAAGCAAACTGTAGATGAAAACAGCGGGAAATAATAGTTGAGGGAATTTTGTGCTCTTCAGTAGTGCACAGCATGAATAAAGCGTGTGCGGGAGGTTCTTCTAATGTCTTTAATAAAGCATTAAAAGCCTCTGTAGTCAGCATGTGCACTTCATCGATAATATATATTTTCTTGCGGGATTGCACTGGCGAAAGATTAATTTTTTCTTTTAGTTCACGGATTTCGTCAATACCTCGGTTAGAGGCTGCATCAATTTCCATAACGTCCAAATTGTTGCCGTTAGTGATGGCTATACATTGGCCACACATATTACAAGGCTCAATATTGGAGATTGGAAGATGTAGGTTTGAGGTGGAAATCTCCAATTTAGCACCTTCATTTTCAGTGTTTAATTTAGAATTCTTAACGTCTACTTTTTGCTCATCGTTCACTTTCGAGAAGGCATTTCGTTCGCAATTAACTGCTTTAGCAATCAATCTGGCAGTGGAGGTTTTACCTAACCCTTTCGGTCCTGTGAACAAAAAAGCATGCGGAATATCGTTCTTTTTACTGATAGCATTGGCTAGTAATGCAGAAATTTTTTCTCTTATCTGGGTATTATCTAAATCATCAATTATTTGTGGACGATATTTGCGATAAAAAACCATAGGTTAGTATTATGTATCAAGTACTATGTATTATGCAAAAATACATTAAGAATGTTAAGTTGTAATTTATAGCCTCTAATATCTTATAATTAATACTTAGTGGTGGATACCTAGCAAATGCAATAATCCGTGACGAATTAATTGATCAATTTTATCATCAACTAATACTTCCTCACGGGATGCTTCACGAATGATCTCCGGATAAGATATAACTATATCACCCAAGCGCAAAACTCCCGCCGGTAAAGGCATTTGCTCACCTTCATTTAAAGGAAAAGATAACACATTGGAAACTTTATCCAAGTTACGATACTTAAGATTCAAACCACGCATTTTACGATCACCTATAATCGCAATTGAAACTTCAACGGGCGCGGAGATTCCTTGCTGAGTGAGCACATTAGCAATACTAGTCTTAATACGTTTTCGATCGACTTTATAGCGACTCTCAACGTAAATAAGAACTTTCAAATTATTCATAACTTGCCCCCTACATTACTCTTCGGCGTTTTCTACGTGCTTCTTCTTTTTTTAGTTTTCGTGCCAATGAAGGCTTAGCGTGAAATTGTCGACGTCTTAATTCTGGAATAATTTCTGCCTCCATCACCTTACGTGAAAATTTGCGGATAAGTGAATCGTCGCTGTCGCCTGGCATTTTTTTAACATAAACCATGAAAGAACACCTCCTTTATACATGTAGGTCTATTTTACCCTATAATTGTTAGTCTGTAAACTATCAAGCACGGTTCAGGCTACCGGAAGAGGCCCTAAAAGATGGATATGTAGGTGGTTAACGTCCTGCAGCCCTCCACCGTTAATCTTGATTTGGTATCTATTATCCCTCAATCCAGCTTTATTAATCATACTCTGCACCGTATGAAATAATTTTTCGCGCATTATCTCGCCTTCTACAAACAAAAATTCTGGCACGTGCTTTTTCGGCACAATCAACAAGTGAGTCTTAGCTTGTGGATGGATGTCCGGGAATACCATCACATCAGCATCTTCATAAAACAATTTTGTGGGAATTTTCCCTTCTCTAATTTGGCAAAAAACACAATTTTTCATATATTCTAACCTCAAACATATAACTAGACTCCCGACAATACTTTTATAATTTCTTTCAAACTCAATTTGGTTGGCACCATATCGGGATTTTTGGGAGTCCCATTCAAAAGCATTTTCTTGGAAATATGTAAAAACCATGTGGCATCTGGGTCAATTTTGCGTAAGTTCTCATAAGCTAAAGTCAAATCTCCCCCTTTTTGTTCTGTATCAACTTTAGCCGGACGCAGTTTAATGCGTACATAACCTTTATGGGGATCTTTGCGTACGACAATCTCATAACCCATCTTCTGTGATAACTTAAGAACCGCATCATTAATAGTTTCAAAACCTATGCCTTTACCCCAACGTGTGGTAAATCCTGTTCCCTTTTTTTCGATTTCTTTCTCAGCCCAGATACGGTTTTCAAATTCGTGCACTAAAGCGTTTAGCGACTCAATGCCATATGCTAAATAAGTCTCGTCTGCATTTGGTTTGGCTAACTTTAAACCATCCAAAGTGCCATTCAAAGAAAATTCTTGATAATCAGCTACCGGATCTCCCCAAAACACTTCTTGAAAATGATCAATCTGAACTATTATCTTTACAATTCTCGACACCGCTTCTACATGCTCGGCTGTCATTTCACTTGACCCTTTCCCTCTTTCAATTTCTTTCTGTATATACTCCCATACTCTACTCATGCCACATACATGCATATCGTTGGTCTGATGATGATCTAGGGGTCCCAGACCCGTATCTACATGAAGATACTCATCACCACCGATATTCTCAATCACATCATCTGTGACTTGTCGTAATTCTTCACCTACAACAATTTTATACTTGGAGTTAGCCACTCTTTGTCCAGCCGGAACAAATTTAACTCCAGCCTCTTGCCAGCCTGATAAATATTTTTTGATTAGCCAAACTGAACCTATCGCATCCCAATCGGGTGATGTATGTGTGACAAGGTATTTCATCATTCGCAGTATACAACAAATGAAATTATGAATAAACTATTAAACCCCTTTACTTGCCTTCTTTGTGATATTCGTTTATTCTATTATTAGCTATGGCCAAACAAAATGAGTTAAATCCCCAACAACAGGAAGCTTTATCTCGTATTATGTCCGTACCTGTCAATCCGGCACCCACTCAGTCTTATCAAGTACCTGAATTAACTCCACGTATCTCTACCCCACCTACTGAAGAAAAAGCTAAGGTTACCACACCCAATGTCACTTCTGCTCCTGTCATAGATGAAAAACCTACCAAACCAAAAGGGAGTCCTGTACTGTTAATCGGAATTGTAGTCTTGGTAGTAATTGGTCTTGTAGGCTACGCTTTTTTCTGGCTGAAGTTTTTTAAAATAATGTAGAGTTTGTGATAATGTAGCAAGTTCTAGATAACTTAGTGAAGGAAAGATATTATTTCTGAGAGTTCCATAAGTTTAGTTTCTTTTTCTCTTCTTTGTTTCAGCTCGATCTGTCCGTTTGACTTTAAACTGACTACTAAACGCACTGGTAAACCAATTAAATCTGCATCTGCAAACTTTTCACCTGGTCCTGCTGTTGTACGATCATCGAATAAAACTTCGACTCCGGCTTGTGTAAGCTTTTGATAAACCTCATCCGCCTGTCTCTTAACTTCTTCATTATCTAAATTCAACCCTATTAACTGAACTTTAAACGGCGCAATATCAGCAGGCCAAATAATACCTTTAGCGTCATGACCTAACTCAACAATCGTTTGTAATGTGCGACCAATACCAATGCCATAACAACCCATATAGTAAGGCTTTTGCTCTCCCCTGGCATCGGTAAATGTGGCTCCTGTCATTTTGGAAGAATAGTGGAAACCTAACTGGAAAATATTGCCTACCTCGATTCCTTTGCGAGCTACCAATTGCTGTCCGTTTTTAGCTATATATCCTTCTTTAGCCAAGGCAATATCTCCTTCAATGTCTGCTGTATAATCCCGATCAATATTCATATTGAATAAATCACGATGCTTTTTATTCGCACCACCATAAGCATTTTTAATTGAGCGCAAAGACTTGTCTGCCACAATTATTAATTCCAAGTCATCCTCTAAACCTTCTTTAATCTTGACTGGTGAAATAAAACCGGGTTCTGAATGGATTTTGTTTCTAATTTCCTCCTCGGTAGCATGGCGAAGGTTATAAGCTTTGATCAAATGCAACAACTTTGTTTCGTTGACATCATAATCACCACGTATAATTGCTAAGATAAACCTACCCTGTTCATCCACAAACAACACATCTTTTATTTGTTGCCACAAAGGCATATTGTGCAATTTAACTCCATCTTCCATTGTCGTCCCGCGCACGGCTTCAACTTCTTTTAACGACTTTTCTTCTTCTTCTAAATTTTTATTATCAACTTCAAATACAGCCACATCTTCATGTGCTGAATAGCTACCATCTTCAGTAGTTAAAAACTTGCTTTCACCGGCTTCTGACTCAACGATAAATTCGTGACAATATTCTCCTCCGATATATCCATTATCAGATTCGACAACCAGCGTTTTCAAACCTAATCGTTCATATATCCGGGTATAAGTCTGTTTCATATTTTCATATTCCTGTTTAAAGTCTTCCTCAGTCGCATGAAAGGAATAAGCATCTTTCATCATGAATTCTCTGGCACGTAATAAACCTCCACGCGCTCTCAATTCGTCACGAAACTTGGTAGAAAACTGGTAAATATTGAAAGGTAAATCCTTGTAACTCAGCTGGAACTTACGCACTAGATCAACCATCATTTCTTCGGCTGTTCCACCTAAAACGAACTCCATTTCGCTACGATCTTTAATGGACATTAATTCAAATCCCACTGATGTGGTACGATTGGTTTCTTTCCACAGATATTTAGGATGCATAACTGGAGTGACGATTTCCTGTGCTCCAGCCTTATCCATTTCTTCTTTGATTATTTTTTGTATCTTCTGATGCACTCTAAGACCCAATGGAAGGAAATAATAACGGCCAGCTGTGCTTTCACGAACAAAACCACCTTGATAAAGCAGTTTGTGGGAGATTAAACTTGCATCTTTCGGTGCTTCCTTAATGGTCTTACCAAACAGTTTACTGTAAAGCATATAACGAGTATACCATGAAGCTAAACATTTTGGTATAATTTGAAGCTATGATTGAAGGAGAACCATCGGGAATTATTAACCCTCAAAGCTTAAATAGCTCGCAAATAAAACATCTTTATCGTAGTTTTGCACGAACTCCAGAAGTGAGAGCTTCCTTTCATTTCGGGAAAGTGTCTTTTGATTTATCAAAAGCCCTTGGCGATTTTGCAAGTACCACTAACTTTGCTGAAAAACTTTCTATTTATAGAGATATAAAGTTTGCATATAAACATGCAAAGCATTTGAGAATTTATCAGGCTAGTGATCATATAAGTTCCTCTACAATTCTCTCTAAGGGCTTAATTGTAAATACAACCGATCTAAAAGAATCACAGCTTCGGCAATTGTTAAAACGATATAGTGAACAACCTAGTATAAGTACTATTGTTGACGCAAACTCAGGTGAAGAAGTGGTGAACGCAAGCTATATAACTTTACTCAAAAAATTAGGATATAGTAAAAAAAGAGTGCTAAATTATCTTACATCTAAATTAAAATCCGCTAAAAAAGTAAAATTTTTTCTTCATTCTGTTGAAACAGCAAATACTACGTCCATTAATCAAAATTTAACAGAACAAAATCCTTACAAAAAGAAAAGAAGTATTGTATTAAAGGGAGGTTTAGATGAAGATACTGCCTTAGCTTTGATCACTGAACAATCCAAATATTCGGATCGGGTTGTAAGCATCGTAAGGCAGTATAAGTTTAAACCTTATACAACGATTTATCCCTCACACATGCTTACAATTCCAAGTGGATTAAATCCAAATGCAGTTGAAGCCCTTAAAGATAGCAATAAAGAAGATGTTGTAATATCAATTACAATTGAAGAAGGTAGCCTATACACGGATGTCCCCCAAAGACAGTATTAGTTTTTCTTCTTTACCGCATGTCCCCCAAATTCTCGTCTAAGCGCGGCCACCATTTTTGCCGCAAACGATGATTTAACTTTTGGATCACTCAAAGATTGGCGTCTAAATTCTAAAGAACCCTCGATAATTGGTACCGGAACATTTTCTTCCTTAGCAGCGTTAATTGTCCATTCTGCTTCACCTGTAGCTGCAATTTCACCTTCAATGTCTGACAATTGACCATTTTTTTCTAAGGCATCTTTAGCACGATCAACTAAAAAACTTGAGACAATAGTGCCCTTCTGCCATAATTTAGCAATTTTTAATAAATCAAAATCATATTCAGATTTTTGCAACACCCCAAACCCTTCGCCAATCGCCTGCATCATCCCATACTCAACTCCGTTGTGCACCATTTTGACGAAGTGCCCCGCTCCGCCTGATCCGAAATATTCATGTCCTCCATGAGGTTTTGATAAACTGTCTAACAGAGGTTTAATATATTTATAAGCAGATTCATCTCCCCCTACCATCATGGGATAACCCGCTTTTTCCGCAATTATTCCCCCCGAAACTCCGATGCCCAAGAAACGAATTCCTTTGACGGCTAATTCTTGACCTCTGCGTTCTGTATCTTGATAAAAAGAGTTTCCTCCATCAATTACTATGTCTCCTGACTGTAAATCTTTAACTAAATCATCCAATATTAATTGTGTTGCGCCTGAGGGCAACATCAGCCAAAGCACTCTGGGTGTATCTAACAAAGCAAACAACTCTGAAACTGTGCTAGCTAAACTAAAATTGCTATCAATTTTTTTATTTTGTGCAATTAATTTAAATTCTTCCAATACATCCTGGGATCTATTCCATCCCACCACCTCATGCCCTTCTTTAAGAAGTTTTTCGGCGATACGACTGCCCATCTTGCCAAAACCTATCAGACCTAATTTCATATCCATTTCCTCCCATCTTTCTCTATAAGTTCTTGTGCTTCTTTAGGCCCCCACGAACTGTCATCGTAAACAAACAACGGTACGCTAGGATCTTCCCAACCTTTGAGAATATTGGTAATCAATTGCCAGGAACTCTCCAATTCATCGGAGCGATTAAATAACATTTGGTCACCGCTTAGAATGTCTAATAAAATTTTTTCATATGCATCCATAATTTTATGCGCCACATGTTCCTTATAGTTAAACTTCATATCCACGGTTTCCAAAGATAATTTCATACCTGGAGTCTTGGTAATTACACGCATTTTAATCCCTTCATCCGGTTGGATTCTAAAGGTTAATACATTCCCTATCTCTGGGCAACCGTATTCTTTAAACAAAATATGACAAGTTTGTTTAAATACCACGGAAATTTCCATCATTTCCCCTGGCATTTTCTTTCCAGCACGAATATAAAACGGGACTTGAGCGAAACGTTTATTATCTAGCATTAACTTCATAGCCACAAACGTTTCGGTCTTGGAATCTGAGACGACATCTTTTTCCTGCAAATATGACTTATACTGTCCTCTAACCACACTTTGTTTTACTGCTTTGGAATCAATGCATCTGATAGATTTGATAGCATTGGCCCGGGCATCACGTACTTCTTCCCGTGTAAAACTACGAGGTTGTTCCATAGCTATTGCGGCTAACATTTGTAAAATATGATTTTGCGCCACATCTCGCATAATTCCTGTACCCTCAAAAAACTTACCCCGACTCTTAATGCCTTCTTTTTCGGCAAAAGTGATTTGTACATGATCAATATATTCACTATTCCATAAGGGCTCAAAAATACTGTTTGCAAAACGAAATGCTAACAAATTCTGAATCGTCTCCTTACCTAAATAATGATCGATACGAAAAACTTGTTTTTCTGAGAAAATTTGCCCTAATTTTTGATCTAGCATTTTAGCCGTATCTAAGTCACGTCCAAATGGTTTTTCAATTGCAATTCTGGTCCATTTATCTGATCCCTGTCCACAACCTTCTGCTAATTTAGTCGAGTCAAGATGTTTAAGAATTGACAAATAGTTATCCGGCGGAGTGGCTAAATAAAATATACGCGTAATGCATGCCCCCATCTCTTCGTCAAAACCTACCAATTTTTTAATTAATGTTTCATAACCAAAAGGTTCATCAAAAATACCTTTTTGGTAATAAATATTTTCTATAAACTCTTTCCATATTAGCTCATCATTGTCGACGGGTAGTTCATTTAGCAAATACGGATCGAGAAATTCCTTTTTATTTGACTTGTCCATGATATGTTTCTCGTTCAAGAACTTCCTGAACTGTTCGTCATCCCAATCTCGACGAGAGAAACCTACGACGTAAAACTTTTCCGGCAACAATTTGCTTTTATACATACTAAATAGTGCAGGAAATAACTTATTAACTGCCAAATCTCCTGTGGCACCAAAGATAACCATCACAAAAGGACCAGATTGGGTAAAAGAGAAAGAAGAATTATTAGCAGTACCCTGATTCATCGTGAATATAAAAAGATTATAGTGACCCCACCCGTTTTTCACAAGTTATTATGACAAACAGTGTCTTATCCTAACAAATATTTATGAGATTTTGCTGAGAATGTTTAATTAGCAAGGATTACCAGATAAAGTACAAGTGACAGTTCCACCATCATAAGTTACTCCGCCCACACTATTGTTATTTCCAGGATAAGCCCCTTGCTGAGTTCCTGATGTATCAATTTGCCCGTTACTTACATTGTCTATAAAAGCTTTACATACATCACTTCCCGCAGGAGCGCTAAAGGAAGGATTCGTTTTGGTCTGATTACCACTGGAGCAAATACTAAATGGATCATTGGACACACTTGATTTATTTCTACTTCCCACGTATCCTTCAAAATAATGAGAACAGACGGTAACGCCTACTCCACTACCTGTATTTTGTTTGCAAGTTACTCGATAATCTACTTGACTGCCAAAACAAGCTCCTGTTCCCGTTGGCTTTGGCAAAGGAGGGTTATATACCTCTAACTGCAATTGATTGTTGGTTGCACTCGTATGTACAGGTAACTTAGCGGCATCAGTTTTATCTATAGCTGGATATAACTCATAAGCCTTGGTGCCATCACTCAATGTGCCAGATAACAGATACATTGGAACATATACGCTTTGAGCATATGTTTCAGGGTAATCAAAATAAACCAAGGCGGCATCAGTTACTTTCAAAGTATCAAAACTTTTAGTTTTGGTACTCAGAGGGACAACAATTGGAGGTAAAGCCGGGGACGTATCCCCATATTCTGCCACTGATTTAGCAACGGAAATACCGGTGGCAGTAGAAACACTCGCAATTTTACGTGTGTAATCATCCAGATTAAGTAACATTCCATTTGATTGCTGTTGGTAAATTTTCACATTATTCGTATCTGTAGCTGATGTTACATTACATACAGAACTTCCCGCTTGTGCCACTATAGCATCATTGTTGACCATCGGCAAACTACTCGTTTGACCTGGATGGAGAGCATAGATTTTCGTGTAAACTGTCATATACTCCTCACCCGCTAAGCTTGTGGAACCATTATCAAAAACTGCTTTTGGCTCTAAGTTAGTAATAAAAGTAGCCATATCCTTCTGTGCGTTAGTCTGCGCTGAGGCCAATGTGATAGGAGTTTGCGCACTACTATCTGTTGCAACATGATAGTGCATTTCCATTGAAGGCTGAGCTACATTCAGAAATGATGTGTAATCCTTTGTATATTGATAATAAAATGAGCTTCCATCTCCCATCGGCACAGACCCAGCATCAACACTTAATCCAAATGCATCAGCATATGATTTTGCGTCACTAGTCCCAATGTTATTTTTAAGAATATAAACATTTACTGCTCCCGACAGCGCTCCGCTACAATCTGTAGCCGTCGAAGCATAAGCTTGGGGTATAAAATTCATAGACGAAGAATTATTAAGATATTTTGCTGGTAGTACTACCTTAAAGACTGGAGAAGAAGAAGTCGGAGCCTGCTTGTTATCTTGCTGATACATTTTCTGATAAGAGTCTGCCTGCCTTTGTGCTTCTTGTTTAGAAATCAAAGGATTATTTGAATTGTAATTTGGTACAACCGAAGGCACAGCGGAAACACCAGGTGTGGGTGAAACATTTTGTGCCATTTGTTGCTTACCAACATTAGGATTTCTGGTAATCATTGCCACTAATACCGACACAATCAGCAATAACCCAACTACTATACCACCAATAATTAACAATTTTTTGTTACCTCTTGACTGAGATTGAGGAAGAGATGAGGAAGTCATTACTTCTGGCAACTGGTTATCCATATAATCAGTGTAATAATATATTGATATCGCTGTCAAGAATGAAATAAGTTTAGGAAAAAAGTTCCTGATCAGTAATTAATACCGTCTTCTTCTTATTCTTAGCATCTAAGTAAAATCTAGCTGGAATTTCCTCTTCCGATCCACTGTCAAACATTTTAAGAATTGCCTCTTTTTTATCTTCACCAAAAGCCAAGATAATATATAAATCAAGCATGGACAAGCCTAAGAAGGTCATGCTAATACGTTGTTTATATAACCCATCCGGATATTCGTAAGCGCTAACATAATCGTATTTTGTCGAGTTAGAATTAGTGATTTGAAACTTAAAACTTTGTGGTAATAAGCCAGCGGTATGCCCATCACTTCCCAAACCCATCAGAGCGACCAAGGTTTGGTATTGATTAAAAATATTCCTCAACGTAGCATCATAAGCACTAGTTGTTTCAATAATACCTTCCTCGCCTTGTAAAATCGGATGGAACATTATTCCCCTCATCGTTAAATAACGCAGCAAGCCTGTATTTTGTATCATTAGTTCATTGCTCTGAGCATGAAACTTTTCTCCATAACGTTCATCCACCATGCCGACCACCCCGGGGGCGAATTTCTCTTCTTGCGCTAGTAACTGATACATAGGAGCAGGTGTTTTGCCCCCAGAGAGAAAAACTGCTGTTTTGTTGTCAGCTAAATTGGTTAAAAGAGTTTTGCCAATCTGCAAACCCTGATCAGGAGACAATACTGGCAGAAAATATATTCCCTGCTGCAAAGAATAGCGGATTTGCTCTCGATGAAAAATATCCTCAACAAACATGCACACATACTATACACTATTTGAGAGTTTAATCAATAAAATAAACTTAATCATTAAGCCTTAGTGGAATAATTTTCCTAAATCGCTAACTGTGACCAGAAGTAATAAAATTAACAATAAAGCCATTCCTGCAGTATGAATATATCCCTCAATGACCGGATTAACTTTTCGCCTAAAAACCAACTCGAATAAAATGAAGAAAAATCTCCCCCCATCGAGTGCGGGGATAGGCAAAATATTGAAAAATGCCAATGAAATAGACAATAAACCCATCAAATTCAAAATATCCAGAATTCTCTCTTTTAAATTGGGAATATGCACTACCGTTCCTACTACTGAGTATATACCCACAGGACCCGATACACTTTGACTAATGGGTGCTAAAGTATGCTGTTTGACAGAGACTGCAATTAACTTACCAATAACATCAAAATTATATACCAGCATGTTGTATGGATATGTTATGCCAGAAAAAATTTTCTGTGATATGGTGGTATAAGTAAGCAACATTGATTGCATAGGAAAAAATGCAATGCCGATTGCTCCCTGATTCTTGGGCGGATTAATACGAGGAATTACGGTTACGTTTCTTTTAACAAGAGTAGAAGGATTTTGTAAAGTTAAAGTCACCTTTTCTCCCTTATGACTATCGATTATTTTGGCTACATTGGTGTAATCGCTTATCTTCTTACCATCAATTGCAATCAATGCTGTACCTACTGTAATACCTGCTTTGCTGGCGGGAGAATTAGGCACCACCTCACTAACTAAGATCTGTGAGTTAACAGTTTGGTTAGCACCCACAAAATTGAAATTAGGATCGAGCAAAGGTAATTCTGTTTTAAAACTGGATAAGCTTAAGAAGATATAATAAATTACAATTGCCAAAACTGTATTCATAATAACTCCATTGAGAATCACCAGAGCCCTTTGCCAAGCTGGACGAGCATAAAAGGCCCGTTTAAGCTCCTCTTGGGTTGCTTTATGATCTGTTTTGTTTGGCAACGTGATCTTCCCTCCACCAGCCTCGTCTTCACCATATAATTTGACAAACCCACCAATAGGTAACCAGTTAATTGAATATATTGTCTCGCCTCTTTTGATACCAAAGACGCGTGGAGGAAAACCAAAACCAAATTCTTCAACTTTGATACCAAAAAACTTAGCCGTGAAGAAATGCCCGGCCTCATGGATAATCACCAGAACGGATAAAATGAAAATAAAGGCAATTAGAGTTAACAACATAGTGATTTGTAATTACAATTAAGAAATGAGAATTAATTTAAAGAACATCGCATTACTGAGGTAAATATAATTCTGGATTCTTAACTTAGTCTGAAATTTGAATCTTAAATTTGTAATAATTCCGCTTCTTTCTGTTCACCCACTCCATCAATAATAGAGATATATTCATCCACAACTTTTTGTATTTCTTTTTCTAGTCTTTGCTTTTCATCATCTGTAATTGTGCCAGCTTCATTTCCTTTTTTAACGGCTTCCATGCTTTCATGGCGAGCCTGGCGGATCATAATTTTCCCATTTTCTAATTTGTGTTTCATAGCTTTAATCAGTTCTTGGCGACGTTCTTCAGATAGCGGAGGCAATGAGATACGAATAATCTGCCCATCTACAACTGGGGAAAGTCCAATATTGGCCTCAAAAATGCCTTTTTCTATTTCTTGAATAATTGTGTGGTCAAAGGGAGTAATTACTAAAGTATGCGGGTCCAAAGTCCCAATGGTAGCCAATTCCATTAAGCGCATTTTTGCTGTACCGCCATAAGCACTTATGACAAGATTCTCGACTAAAGACGGACTAGCCTTGCCCGTACGAATAGTAGAAATGTCATTTCTGATCATTTCGATGACTTTCTGTAGACGAGCTTTGGTTTGATTTAAAACATCAGGCTGCATGTATTGTGTATATTATATCAGTCAAATCAAGAATTACAACTAATATTAAAAAGTTTTATAAAACTTAATTTAACCTATCATTTTTAGGAGAACTTGCTGTTGTTTTTAGAAAATATATCATCTGAACCCCATTTGGCTCTAATTTAACAAAATATCCATCACCATGTAGTCTTAATGTATCTATAACCTGTGGATCAAGCCATTTCTGTTGCTGGATATCCAAAACTCCAACCGCCTGAGCATCCGGAGGTACTGGAACCTGACAGACTCCCAACCTGTCTTTGGCGTTAATAACTACTACTGCTGTTTCGGCCTCATTCTCATACTGAAGAGGAATAATCTCCCCATGGGAGTGACCGATATCATGACCACTTATTTTCAAACTAGGAACTGAGAATTTACCTTTCTGAAATAAATTTGATTTTTTTATACTGTAAATTAGATCATAAAAGCTACTCTGGTCAATAAAATTGTTCTTGGGTAAGATACTAATCTGAACTGGTTCCTTCTCGCCATAATAGCCATCCCGGGCCAAATCGTCAAATATAAATGCAGACGGTAAAAGTGCCATGAGTGAAGTTACAGCTCTAGCAGTTCGGACACCCCGACTTACATGATAAGGGTTATTTTTATCGAAACGGTATCCTTCATGATCTCGCATTCCAAATTCTCTAATAACCGGTTGTTCATCATGGTTACTAGAATATGTAGCTTGATGACTAAATTCTGAAGAGTGTCTATCAATCCAATCTGTTAAATAAGGGGTAGGTTCGCCTTCAATACGGAATAATTTTTGTACATGCTTATATCTGCTATGTGCATATACCCTATCAAACCCCTGTTTTAATAAGTTTCCATTCTGTCCGTATTCTTCGTAAGATTCGGCAATCGCAATGAAATCTTTACCATGAGTTTTTGCAGTTTTTTTTGCTTGATTTATAATGTCATACCAAAATTGGTGAGCTACACTTCCACTATTTTCTTCTTTGATCTGATTTTCCAAAGAAGCTCTATCTTCTGAAGACAGTAAATGTCCCCATTTTTTAAGAAATATCTGGGGGGTAGGCAGCATTGCCATATCAAATCTAGCACCATCAAATCCTAAACGAACCAGATTGGAGACATGATTCTTTAACGCAGTTTGATATGCATTATTAGCTAAATTTAACTGAACCGTATCCCTCCATTCATCATTACCCCAAGGTAAATAATAAGTTTTACCACTCTCTCCTACAAACTTATGGAATCTTTCTGTGGGCAATGGAGCATCTGTTTTATACAGAAACATACCTGCTAAAATATTCTCCTCTGTCACCAGTTCATTATCGGGTGCTACATGATTGGGTACTACATCGGTAATTACCCTTTTCCCCATTCTATGTAGTCTTTCAACCTGTTGTTTTAGCTCCTCTTCAGAACTTGCAACTCTACTATCTGGCTTCCAACTTGCTGGGGCAAATGCAGAACCAATTACCTGATCATCCGACAAGTCTGGTACTGCGCTCAAGTATTGATCTTTCCAGTTAAGTGCATCTTCTTTACTAACAGGGCTTCTTTTCATAATACCCATTAACCAAATTTCATCAGCTCCCCTTCCCCATTGTTTTAATTCTGAATCTGGAATGTGTTTTAATTGTCTCCCATTCAAACGAGGTATAGTATTTACGATTCTTATAAATGGGTGACTTAAGCTTCCCTTATTTGCAGGTAATATTTCCGTCTCAACGATTTGACCTGGCATTTTCAAATCCACATGCTGTCTAAGCTGAGATTCTATGGGGATCATGTTCTGTTAAAAAAATTATTACAGAATACTTACTTAGTATCAAGAGCAATATTACTTGACTGCTAAGTTAGGCAAAAAATTACCAAAACTGAAGATATCTAAAATTTGGTGTTAGGAGTACTTATTCACCCAATGCAATACGTGAAAATCTTTTTACCTGTATGTTCTCACCTAATTTACCAATCGTAGTCTTAATTAATTGTTCAATTGTTTGGGACGAGTCACGAATATATTCTTGCTTTAACAATACATCGATATTTTCGGGGTTCATCGCAGAGACTTGCATGGCAATTTCGTGGGCCAACTTTTTGAAGTCGTCAGTTCTCGCTACGAAGTCAGTTTCACATAAAATTTCCAATAAAACTCCAACTCGGCCATTATGCACATACGATTCCACTAATCCTTGGGAAGTTTCTCGGTCGGATTTTTTCTCGGCTCTTTCCAGACCTCGTTTTTTTAACCATTCTTTGGCTTTTTCATAATCGTTATTGCTTTCTTCTAAAGCCATGCGACAATCTGCAATTGAAGCGCTAGTTTCATTTCTGAGTTGTTTTAATAATTTAATATCTGCTTGTGCCATATTTAAGTATTAAGTATCAGGTATAAAGTAGTAGGTAATTACTTTATACTTAATACTTGTACCTTTATACTATTCAGCGGCTGCTTCTGCTTTAGCCATTTTGCGAGCTGTTTTTTTGGTGGTAGCTACAGCTGGATCAGCTGTTTTTTCAGGAGCAGTTTCAACTATTGGTTTTACTTTTTCTACATTTTCTCTCTTTTCTTGTGTCTTCTCAGTTGTTACTTGTCCCTTTTTGCCCTCTATCCAAGCATCGACAATATGATGAACAATCAATTTTATCGAACCAACTGCATCATCGTTGGCTGGGATAGGATGTGCTATCACCGTCGGATCAGCATTAGTATCAGTAATTCCTACTGTTGCTACACGCATATTGTTTGCCTCGCGAACGGCTAAATCTTCTAAGTGACTATCTATAACAAAAATAGCATCCGGAAGTTTTGTTAATTCAAATATTCCACCATAGAAAGAAAGTAACTTCTGTCTTTCTTTTTCCCATAAAGATATTTCTTTTTTAGTATATCCAGCCTGGGCTTTCTTATCAGCTAATTTTTCACTCAAATCTTTCAAACGACGAAAGTTCTTAGATACTTCTGGGAAATTGGTCAAAATACCACCAATCCACCGACTGGTTACACTGTACAAACCATTAGCTCCTTCAGTCATGGCTCTTTCGACTTCTTCTTTGACCACTTGTTGAGCTTGTCTTTTCGCACCCAAAATAATCATGGCCGAATCAGGCTTTGAGGCCAGTTGCTTAACGAATTCAGCTGCTTCATCTAATCCTTCTTTAGTCTTGGCTAGGTCAATAATGTGGATTCCGTCACGAGTTTCAAACACATAATCACGTGCTTTGGGGTTTTGTCGAGTCACTTGATGGCCAAAATGGCATCCAGCTTCCAATAATTCTTCGAGAGTAATATTTTTCATATCCTTTTTATATCCGCCATCTGAAGCTAATCAACTCAGTTGATCAAGGACATCTATCAGATGTGTGAGATAAACATATTATACAAAATATAGCAAGCGCTTGCAAGCCTGAAAGATATCCGCTAATCTAAATTAAGTAGAATCTTCTTAATAATCAAATTTATGGATAGAGGCGAGTTTATCGTTATATTGTTGATTGTATTAATAATTATGGCAGCCGTGATTTTGACTGGTGGTGTAACACCGCAATATCCTTATTCTCCGGCTTTACATGAGGGAGGGGGTTCCACAACCACTTCTAGTTCTTCATCCACAGACACTCCAACACCAACATTAACTCCCACCGCTACTCCGACACCATAAATAAATCCCTATTTATCTGAAGACTTATCATTGATTCCTCCGAGGTAACAAAACAGTTCTTAAGTATTGAGTTTCTCCCAAATTTTCTACTACATAAACCATTGGACTACCTGGTAACTGATAGAAATTTGTATCTCTAACTCCTTTTCGTCTTTTAAAGTCGGGTGTGTTATATAACCATAGTCCTGGAACTCTTTTTACAGATTCTAATTGTGGTAAAAGCGGCAATATAGCTTGAGATGCCTCATCGTAAGTCGCATAAGGGCCCCGATGAACAAGCATATCTAATGCGTGTAAACCAATTTTTAACGTATGAGGATTTAATCCCCTATGTACATTATCACCCTCAGTCATTTTTTTCTAAACTGGAATGGGAAACTTACGACAGAAGTCTCTTACTTCTTTGGCTATCTCTTTGAGCTGTTTATTCCTGGCAATCTTCTTCTTGTAATCATCAAACATTGCTTTGCGCTCAGCTTTATCATCAGTGAGAAAATCAAACCCCTTAACTTCTTCTATGGCTGCATTCATCCAACGCGCAATTTTGACCATGTCTCTCTCCTTCAAACCACGCGTTGTAATAGCTGGTGTGCCAAAACGAATTCCCGAAGGATAAAATGGTGGTTTTTTATCAAAGGGGACCCCATTTTTATTTAAAACAATCCCAGCTGCTTCTAATGCCAACGCAGCTACTGCTCCATTAACCTGCTTGTTACTCAGATCAACTAATAACAAATGATTGTCTGTGCCTCCACTGATCAATTTAAAATCATATTTATGTAATTCTTCAGCCAACTTCTTGGCATTTAAGACAATTTGCTGTGCGTATTTTTTAAACTTGGCAGTACTCGCTTCTTTCAATGCCACGGCAATGGCTGCGGTCTGATTATCATGTGGTCCTCCCTGCAACCCCGGAATAATAGCAGTATCAATTAATTTACCAAGATCGGGATTTTTATTCAGTCCTTTTTGTGTAACCATAATTAAAGCTCCTCGAGGTCCACGAAGTGTTTTGTGGGTAGTAGTAGTCACAATATGCGCATAGTCTACTGGAGAAGGATGTACTCCACCAGCTACTAATCCGGCAATATGTGATATATCAGCCATTAAATATGCTCCAACTTTGTCAGCGATTTTAGCAAAGCGCTTAAAATCAATAATTCTCGGGTAAGCTGTAAACCCACAGACTATAATCTTAGGCTTTTCTTTCATTGCCAACTCCTCTAGTGCGGCAAAATCTATGCGTTCATCCTTACCGAGAGTGTATAAAACTGAGGGAAAAAATTTACCTGTAGCTGATTGTGGTTGTCCATGAGTCAAATGACCACCGAAGGCTAGCGATAAACCCATGATTTTATCTTTGAGAGGTTCTAATAAGGCAAAATAGACAGCCAGATTCATAACTGAACCAGATAGAGGTTGTACGTTGACATAGGGTACGCCGAATAATTTTTTTGTTCTCTCTTGAGCTAATGTCTCAACCGCATCTGCCACTTCATTGCCCTGATAATATCGTTTTTTAGGATATCCTTCTGAATATTTGTTATTTAAGACTGTACCCAGAGTTTCTAAAACTGCACCTGAGGTATAATTTTCTGAGGGGATCATTTCCAGCACGTCGCGCTGACGCTTTTCTTCTTGTTTTACCAAATCATATACTTCAGGATCTGTAGTAAGTAATTGCTTCATCGTAAAAATTATACCCAAAGTATAAACATCTTTTTACTCATCTTCAAGAGGCAAAAAAATATAAAGTTCATGAAGTTTTTAAAGTTATAAAGTACCTTCCCTTTACAGACATTACAACTTTCTACTTTCTAACTAACTAATCAGCTGTAAGCTTATATGCCAAAATAATTCCTACAATTGCTCCCACCCCACTTAGAATTAGAGCTGTCAGAGATAAAAATGAATCACCCCACAAAACTGGGATGTATCCTCCTACGATTGATCCCAATACCATCCCAATCCAAATCATCAGCTTTTGCATAACTATTTATTTAACTGCAGTAAATCCCAAAGGTTCCCATACAAATCTTTAAATACTGCTACTGTCCCGTAAGGCGCGTCTTTAGGCGGGCGCACAAATTCTATGCCTAAATCAATCATTTCTTTATAATCTCTCCAAAAATCATCCGTATTTAGAAACAGAAAAACTCTCCCCCCACTTTGATTCCCGATAAAATTTTCTTGTTCAGATTTAGAAGCTCTAGCTAGCAGTATTTTCGTTTCTGTAGATCCGGGTGGAGCAATTAGTACCCATCTTTTTTTCTCTTCCGGTAAATATGTATCTTCAATTAAATTAAAGTGCAATTTTTTGGTATAGAAATCAATTGCTTCATCATAATCTCTGACCACTAATGCAATATATGCGAGTGATTGTTTCATGTTATTTTTCTAATGTTAAAAAAGTATACTTATACCCATTTCCTTCACTTTCGCGCTGGGAAATTACTTTGGCAAACTCAGAATAATCTGGGAAGAAAGCATCCCCTTCATAATTTCCCTGCACAATGGTTAAATATAACCTATCAGCCAATTTAATTCCTTGGGTATAAATTTGTCCCCCACCAATAATGAATATTTCCTCGTCATTACGAGAACTTGCAGGGTCCGAAGCAATTCCTGAACTAACACTAGATTGCTTCGTCGCTTCGCTCCTCGCAATAACCAATGCCTGCTCAATTGAATTTGCAACTACAACTCCTTCTGCTTTAAACTTTTCATCACGTGTTACCACTATATTTGTCCTATTTGGCAAAGGCTTTCCCATTGACTCAAAAGTCTTTCTGCCCATAATTACTGGGTGACCACGTGTCATCTCACGAAAAAATTTCATATCCTCGGGGATACTCCACAGCAATTTATTATCTTTACCCAAAACTCTATTCTCTTCACCTATAGCAGCAATCATTGAAATAATCATATTAGTAGTTAGTATACAGAATTATTTATGCTCTTCAAAATACTTTCTCAATTTCTCTGCATATGGTTTACGTTCTTCTTTTGAGACATATCGACTCTTTTCGGCATTCAAATATAGATTGTCGCCTTTATAACGAGGAAAAACGTGCAAATGATAATGCCAAACTTCCTGATGACCCGCTGGCTCATTATGCTGACGTGTAGATGTTCCATCACATTTATATACCTCTTTCAAGGCTATGGCGATAGCTTTTTGAGCATCAAAGACTGCATGACCATATTCATCTGGTAAATCATATAAATTTTCAAAATGTTTATTTGGGATAATTAAAACATTACCCTTGATGTTGGGCCACCATTTCGGTGATACATAGGCAGTAATTAATTCGTTTTGTAGCACAATATCATTTAATGAATTAATTTCATCAGGCTCACCTTTAACTAAATGACAAAACGGACATTGATAATCTTTCGGTTCATGGTTATACATATAGATTTGTCATGCTGAATTCGACGCTACAATGTAGCTAGTCCCCTTGGGGGATATTTCAGCATCTTTCATATTATTATTTAAATCCTGATACTCCACAAGGCAGCTAACTTCTCCGAAGTGTCGCGGTTCAGGATGACAGCTTATTCAGTATTTTAGATAAGCTTAAAACCATATCCCTTGTGTCTTTATACTCCATAAATTCCTTACTCACTACTTTCAAAGACTCGGCAACGTGGGCATCTTTTTTGTGAATGCAAACAATGGGAATTTGTAAAATATCTGCCCAACCTAATTCTATGCCCTGTCCAGTGGCGGGAAAAGAAACTTCTGCCACGATTAAATCACAGGCCTTAGATTCCAAAAGTTGTTTGGTGCTAAATGGATTATCGCTTTCTTCGTGTGGAAACACAAAACGATGCTGCTTGGCCAAGTCGGAATTTCTCAGCGGCTCATAAAGTTCTTTTTTGTAATCAAAACTCCTAGAGTGACTGAAATAAATGGTCATATTATTTTTTAATAAGCTCTACTCCTCTTTTGATCATATCTTGAGTGTTAATTACAAACTTAGATTCATGCATTGATAATGCAGTATCAATACTTTCCCAAAAAGGTGTAGTTTCCTCCGATTCTCTCAAATCACCGATGAAGTTCGTAGCTACAAAAACTTTATGATGTGTATGTAATATAGAGCCATCTTTACGCGGCAAATCGCCAAAATACTCATGTGGTAATTGCTTTAGATCCTCTTGTTTTACTTGAATACCTGTTTCTTCTTCTAATTCTCTAATTGCAGCCTGCTGTGGAATTTCACCTGCATCTATTCTACCTCCAGGTAACCCAATAGCCCCAGTGAGATGTTTCGCTGCTTCACCATGTTTCACTAAAAGAACCTTATCATTATCAATAATTAATACACCAACCGTGGGAGTTCTGGATGAGTTATGATTGTTCATCAAAATAGCCTTTTTTTTCTTTATTAAATACTCCACCCGTAACTGTTAAATCGCCCTTAAGAGTTGGCCAGGGGTTATAATCTTCCAGAGTAACCAATTCAGGCCTAAAATCATCTAACGTCTTTACAGATGGGTCAATTTTAACGATTGGGAATGGTCTAGGCTCTCTACTTAATTGCTCTTTTACTTGCGACATATGATTTTCATAAATATGTACATCACCAAATGTATGCACGAACTCACCTGGCTCATAGCCTGTAATTTGTGCTAGAACAATAGCCAACAACGCATAACTGGCGATATTAAATGGTACACCCAAGAAAATATCTGCACTGCGCTGATATAACTGTAGAGACAATTTATTACCTTTTAGATTAATCTGATACATGTTGTGACAAATAGGAAATCGTGAAGCATTTTCGTTAGTGGCCATGGTGTATAGATATTCAGGATTCCAAGAAGTCACAATCAAATTTTTGGCACCTGGATCATCTTTTAATTCCTGCACAATCCATTTCAGTTGATCAATTGTCCTGCCCGTTCTGGTAGGCCACCTTCTCCATAACTCTCCATAAATCTTGGGTAAATTTCCGTATTTTTTAGCAAACTTATCGTCGTTTTTGATTTTATCTATAAACTCTTCTTTAGTTAGTTTTGGTGCTTTACCTTTTGCCACATAATGTTCGTTATAAAGACGCAATGGATAATCATCCCAGATGTGCACGTCATTATCGACTAAATATTTAATGTTTGAATTACCGGAGAAAAACCAATATAACTCATGTAAAACACCTTTCCAATAAACTCGCTTGGTAGTTAAAAGCGGAAATCCTTTGGATAAATCATAACGGGTCTGTCGACCAAAAACGCCTCTTAATTTCACCCAAGTACCACGATCTTCATATTCTGTACCATCTTCGTAGATCTCTTTTAATAAGTCTAAATATTGATATTCAGGGTGTTTTTGTGATGTTTTCATCTTTTCATTTTTAAAACTTTTCTATCTAATTTTCAATAGCCAAATGTCTCTTGTTTATTTTTGAGTTTTATCTCTATTAAACTTGTCTTTCTCTCCTGGTTGCACTGACTCGGCCGCCTTGCCATTGTCCACGATATTGACTACCTTCTCCTCTAATTTCATGAAATAAAATATGCACAAAACGCGCCCCCATTTCAATTTCCACTGTAATTGGACCTTCATTTTTCAAACCAAAAGTCAGTTCTCCACTATAACCTGGCTGGACTGGTCCTGTACGTAAAAACAAGCCGGAACGGAATGTAGTAGTTCGAGGCAAAATCACGGCTGATAAATTAATGGGTAAATTAATTTTCTCAATGGTTTTAACTAAGAAGAAATCACCTGGTTTGATCTTAATACTTTTATCTTTGCCAAATAACGCCACTGAGGTAATATCTGCAGTTTTGCGATGTGTTTCACCTAAAAAAGCATCGCCTGAAATCTTAAATACTTCTCCTAAACAAAGATCAAAACCTGTACCTTCCGGGTTGGTTAATTCTCTTTCACTTAAGTCTTCGACCAGCTTATCACTTTTGACTAATTTTAATAAAATATCGGGTGCAAGAATCATATCGTCCAAATACTAACAATAAAATAATGATAAATCAAGATAGCGTTAGAGCTGTGATCCTGAATTCACCGCTACATTGTAGCTAGTCCCCTGGGGGATATTTTGGGATCTTTTTAGATTCTGAAACAAGTTCAGAATGACAAGCTATACAATCTTCTCGAGAATTTCCTGTGTTACTTTTTCCTCTGCCTGGTCACCATTAATGTTGGTGAAAAACTCGGCAAACCTCTGTATTAAATCTGCATATGACATATAAATTAAATCCAATTTCTCTTTTTTATCATAAATATCTTTATGCTTTGCGCTTTTTTCTATACGTTTTACTGCCACATCGGGTTTTACATTTAAATAAACAGTTATATCCGGCACAATAAAACGATTATAAAAGGACAAAATGGAATAAACACTTAAATATAAGTCTGTGTTGGCTTGCATATCAGCTGTAGCATAAGCCACCGAAGACCAAAAATAACGATCAGTGATGACTATATATTCATCTTGCAAAAGCTGCTTTATTTTTTCTAAATGTATAGCACGATCAGCATTAAATAAATACTGTAACGCCACCGGTGGAACTTTAATTTCACCACTTAAAATTTGTCTGATCAACTTCCCCGTCGGCTCATCAGTCGGTTCTTGGGTGGAATAAATTTTCTTACCCATTTTCTTTAGTTCTTCCACTACTAACTTAATTTGAGTGGTTTTACCACTGCCATCTATCCCCTCAAATGCCACAAATTTACCTGGGTAAGGATTTTGCGCAAATTCAATCTCATAATTAACAGGATATTTATTCATAATAATTTTGTCATACTGAATTAATTTCAGCATCTAAAGAGATCCTGAAACAAGTTCAGGATGACAGATGATTATTTGTCTTCTGCAATTCTTGATTCCTGAGGCCCTTCCTGGATAACATATTTGGCATTATTCTTCTTATTATATGGCGCTTCAGCCGGACTAGACAGCTGTTCAAAAGCCATGGCACAAATCCGCATCCCTACCGTCAAAGCTACGGCCATTCTACCTAAATTACCTAACTCCAAGACACATTTCCCATCCCAACCTGGATCGAAGATTGAAGCAGTGGAGTGTACGACTATTCCCAAACGTCCAAGAGACGAACGACCTTCTAATCTGCCCATCATATGATCAGGAATTGTCAAATGTTCATAGGTCACGGCCAAGACAAAATCACCCGGCTGCATAATAAATTCTTCACCATCTTTTAGCACAATTTCTCGTGTAATTTCGTTACTATAATCTTTTTTAGATGGATCAATAAAAGGTTTTTTGCTGTATTCAAAAACGCGGAAAACATTCCCCAATCTTAGATCAATAGAACAACTACCCAATTGCTTGTCTAAGTCTGGAGCAGGATCAATTACGATCGTTTTGTTATTTAAAGCCTTTTTTATATCTCTATCTGATAAAACCATGAAGAAAGTCTAACATGAATATTTTTTTTTTGGAAGTGGTTGTTTAAAGGTAATGTAAGTTTATTGACATAGAACATTCCTATCTCTAAGATAAAAAGAGATCCAAACAATTATGAATGACTTTTGGCAAAAAATTTCTTGGTTAAAAATATTAAATTATACTTTTGTAATTTCTATCTTGATGTTTAATTCCTTTATCTTGCCTACTAACGCTTATGCTCTAACTTGTGCATCTGGGGGCAATGTTAGCAGTAGCGGTGGGAATACTATTCACACCTTCACGTCAAATGGTACATTTACTCCTTCAGTAAGTATGAATATCCAGATACTAGTGGTTGGTGGTGGAGGTGGCGGTGGGTCTACTGGTGGTGGAGGTGGCGGTGGTGGAGTCATATACAACTCTTCTTACCCCGTAAGTGCAAATTCAGCATACAATGTTACTGTTGGGAATGGAGGGAGTCCTGCCTCTGGAGGAAGTGATCTAGCGGGTTCAAATGGAGGAAATTCAATATTTAATTCATTAGTAGCCACAGGGGGCGGTGGAGGTGGCGGAATAACCGCCAACTCTGGCGGTTCAGGAGGAGGAGCCGAAGAAGGTTCAGCAAGTTTTGGTACTGGGATATCAGGACAGGGTAATTCAGGAGGTAGTGCTGCAGGTGCTAGTGAAGCAGGTGGAGGCGGTGGAGGTGCAGGTGGCCCAGGCGGCCATGGATTAGGATCTACTGGTAATCTTTCAGGTGGCGCTGGTGGTACAGGAATACAATCCGCTATTAACGGAGTAGCAACTTATTATGCAGGTGGTGGTGGTGGTGGAACTTATTACCGCCCCAATAGAGGATACTCCGGCCAAGGAGGATCTGGTGGTAACGGAGGTGGTGGAAACGGATTTGGTAATGCAACCGGCAATGCAAGCGCTGGACAAGCCAATACTGGTGGCGGTGGCGGTGGTGGAGGAACCGGTGGTTCATATCCAGGTGCAGCTGGTGGTTCTGGAATAGTTATAATTAGTTACGCAAGTAATGCATGCGCAAGTGCACCTACACCAACGCCAACTCCTACTCTTACACCAACCCCCACTCCAACCCCCACTCCAATTCCAACTGCCACTCCAACCCCCACTCCAACAAATAATGGTACTGGAGGAGGTAGTGGCCCCGGGATCTCTAACCTCAACTTCTGGCTCACTAACAGCCAACCTTGGTGGCAAACAGTTGGACTCGACGCTCGCTTTAATAATGGCTTGACTGACCCTATTCCTCAAAGCCCCACTTGTAGTCCTTATGCCAGTTTAACCAGTACTAATTTACCTCAACCAGGCATACTCTTTAGTGGTAACCTAACTGCATCTCTTAAAAGTATTAATCCTTCTGCCCAAGCATCTTATGCTAACTGGCTTGCATATAATGAACCTGATACTAATTCAGTAAGTACTACTTTCTCCTCCCTATACGCCGCTGCTAAAAATAGCGGTACTCAAAATATTAC
>DAIDHL010000008.1 GCA_027459745.1 Candidatus Levyibacteriota bacterium | reverse complement strand
CTCTCCGCTCAAGTAAATCAAGTAGCATCTTCTGAGGCAAGTCTAAACACTCTTATAACTTCTGCTTCTCTTCCACAATTCTCTGCCAGTTTGAGTGCACAACTGGGTAATGCTTCCCTAACTGTTGACAATATGGGTAATGCGACTATATCCGGACAATTGAATGTATTGGGACGAACCTCACTTACAGATTTGACAGTTACAGGTAAGATTACTAATGGTCTATTAACAGTTGATGGACTTAACGGGACAATTGACAGTCTGGGTCAGCCTCTAAAATTACAAAGTTTAGCTAGTGCTGGAATCGATATCGAAGGCGGAGCCATAACTATAGATACTAATGGAAATATGATTGTTAATGCTTCAGTTACTGCCCAGAAATTTAATGTTGATACTACTAACCCTGCCAATGCCTCAATCGGTCAAGTAACTATTCCAGCTGGAAAAACAGAAGAAACAGTAACAACAAGCTCACTCTCACCAAATTCTCAAATCTTTATTGAACCGCTGGACACTCCTGTCACTACGGCTGTCTCCAAAATTGGAAATGGTAAATTTATCATAAAGATTATATCCCCACAGACTAAAGACATAACTTTAAGCTGGTGGATCATCAATTAATGATTTATTTTAAAATTTAAATCAATAAGATATGAGTGCTTAGTAGTGGATAATAAAAGAATTTATAACTTCTTAACAACTACTTAAATAATTTGCTTTTTTAGCTTACTAATCATTTATTTTTTGCTGATGAACTGGAGGAAGGGGTTATATTTGCATTGCCAGGGGAGATAGAAATAGTTGGTGTTATAACAGATTGTGAAGGATTTACTGAAGGCGTAGGAGAAGAATTACTTTTTGAGTTGTTCTTAGAAACGGTTGGCGTTGGGGATTTTTTGGGACTTTTAGCTTGCACAGTCGGACTCACACTTATAGATGGCGTAACAGATGGTGACAGCTTGGGTGTTGGAGTGAGGCTAGGAGTGGGAGTTGGAGTAACTGATATACTCGCAGGTGCCACAGCCGGTACTGATACTTCCTTAGGCTGAAACTTATTATATGGTGCTGAAGGTTTGGTAGGAATAAATTTAAGGGCTAAAAAACCAACCGTAATTATTGCCATTATCACCACGATCCAAAGTGCGGCGTAATTTTCACTGACTTCCCCTTCACCTATAACTTCTGTTTCATACTTATTCGACTCTGAAGTACTTATTAAGCTAAATACAGGCGCTGACATAAACAGCATCCCTTCCCACACTAACATACCCCCCAGAGCAAACATTAATAAATTCTGACGCAAAAAGATAAGGCCCACTGCTGCCAAAAAACAAATTAATCCAATCCATAATTCAGACTGGGCAGCACCAAGTGCACTTAAAAACTTCAATTTGGAAGTGATTTTGGGAGTCCGCAAAAATACACCTTGTTTTTGAATCAGTCCTTGAACACTACCCAAAGTTACTGCCCATCCCAAACTAAAAAAATTAAACATTGCTTCAATCGCTTCACTAGTATTAAGAGCCAAGGCATTACGCAGTACCCACAAAAATCTCCATAAACCCGTTATTAAAAATATAGCAGGGATAATTAACAACGGCAATGTAAAGGGTCGAAATCCCTGTATTTGAGGAAATAAACTTAAAACTCCACCCAGTATTAAGAAGAAAACGAAAAATAAATTGAGCAAATCGTTATACCACTGTAGACCACCTACCAAATAATAATATCTTTGAGCGGCTGTCAGTTTATTTTCCTTATCCAACCAACCTGACCAAGGCATCAAACAATCCCAGTGTTTTTTTAATATTTGTATTCCTCCAAAACACCAACGAAAACGTTGTTTTTTAAATCCATCGAAGGTTAAAGGCATTAAACCCTGTCCATAACTTTTATCGATGTAGATAGAATCATAACCTTTTTTTAGGATTCGTAAACTCGCCTCTGCATCTTCGGTAATGCACCATTCATCCCATCCGCCAACCTCTTCTAAAGCAGATTTTCTCAAAAGTCCCATCGTACCGGCAAAAATAATAGCATTTCTTTCATTACGAGAAGGCATGGAAACGGCAAAAAAATATTTGTACCCTAAATATGCAGCTTTAAAAAATGAATTTGTTTCACTTCCACGATAATCCTGGGGAGTTTGCACAAAAGCAATTTTTTTATCTTGAAAAAAGGGTACTAACTCCCGTAAAAAATTATGATCAACTTTATAATCGGCATCAATGATACTGATTAACTCAGTGTCCGCTGCGCTAGCTGTTAGGGCAAAATTTAAAGCACCTGATTTATATCCAGGCCAATGTCCAAGATGTATAAATTTAAAGCGCGGTCCAAGACGTTTGCAGGCAGATTCTATTAATCGCCAAGACTTTTCCTCCGGTGTGTTATTATCAATTACCAAAACCTCAAAATTGTTATAGTTCATCTGGGTAAGATTTTCTAAAGTTTTAATGACTACCTCAGGAGGTTCATTATATGTAGGAATATGCAAAGATACTTTTGGCTGATAATCAGTAATTTTCCACTCACTGATTCTGCGGTGCCATTTTACTCTACACAAAATATCCAACGCTTCAAAGGCATAGGTAAGTGATAAAAAGATGGCAGTTACCTCGACAAAGAAAAATAGTGATGCGAGTATAAATCCAACCACATTAGCAGTCGCAAAAGCAGTAATGCCAAAAGAATAGGCGAGATAAGTAAAGGATACCATAAGAACAGTAACCCATGAAACCTTAGCCCAAAAATTCCAGTCGGGAAGAAAGATGAAAAGCACCGCCCCAATTAATAATCCACCAATTTGCAAATAAATAAGTTGGGGAAAGAAGTGATTACTAATGGCAATAATTATGCCAAACCAAAACAGACTGATAAAATAACTGGTAGTCCTGCCTCCTCTACCAAACAACATTAAAGCTATAAAACTAATAATAAACCAGAAAGTTGACAGATATAAAGCTTGAGTAATCATATTAGTAAATTAAGTGCATTATCAAAAGTGCAAGAAAAAAAAGTCCCAACCAAAAAAAGAAAATAGAAATAACAATTAGATTTTTGGCATGTACTCTTTCAGATGGAGATAAACTATGTGTTGATAATAATCTTATATTCTCCCGAATAATTAGAGGTGAAAAAACAACAGCTAATACTCCTCCAATAAATATTCCTATAGCCGCTATTTTTGCCCAGTTGTCATGAAAACCGTTTTTTTTAAATGGATATGGCTCTAATTTTTTGAGAGCAGGTTTTGCAATTTTAACTATACCTTCGTTTTGCGTTTTAACGGCATAATAATCCTGCTCTTGTGATACAAAATCATATACTCTTTCGATTTGTTCCTGCATCACTCATCAATATATCCTTAATCCATCAGCAATATATTCATACTCCAGTAAGAATAAAGTAATAATATATTTTAATTTTAATATTTGTTAGAATAAGAAAATAAGTTGAAATTATCCTATGTCACAAATCCATTTCTCAACCAAATTATATAAAATTCACGACTGGACTATTTTGCACTTACCAGAAGATGCCAGCGCGATGCTTCCCTCACGAGGAATGACCATGGTGAAAGGCACCCTCAACGGTGTACCTTTTAAAACATTACTAGAACCTGATGGGAATTATACTCCAGGGAAAAAACCGAGTCATTGGTTTCGCCCAGACGAATCATTACTGCGTAAAGCTCACGCGTCAGCTGGCGACACCGTGCAGGTTGAACTGGAATCAACTAAAGAATGGATAGAACCTGAACTACCAGAAGATATAAAAAAAGCACTGGAGTCTTCTCCAAAAGCATATCAACTATGGAATGACACAACCCCCTTAGCCCACTGGGATTGGGTTCGTTGGGTAAGAGCAGTAAAGACACAAGAAACTCGCCAAAAACATCTTGAAGTTATGCTTGATAAATTACATAAGGGAATGAGAAGACCATGCTGTTTTAATCGTAATATGTGTTCTGAGCCATATGTCTCACACAATTGGGTACTTTTGAGTACTAACCACTAAGCCTCCATTTTATATTTTGGGAAAAGAGTAAATCCTCTCAAAACAAAAAAGTTTAATTTCAGATTTTAGATAAATCAAAGTATATAGATTTTAATTCTGAATGCTGGGAAAATACTTAATATAATAACTAAGATTTTTTATAAATGTAAAAAAAATCTTTATTATATCCATGCAGATATGCGTATCCACCATTATGCATCTCTTTTAGTAACGGGTAATAACTATACAAGCCATTGCCAAGTGAGTTATAAAGAATAAAACGCACCCAATAAGGATTGATATCAAGCTGCATAGCATCAACTGCACCGGCTTTTTGCAATGCCAGGGCTAGAGTTTGGGGAAGTAATGAATTACCAACTGCATATATGATATTCCCGTCTTTAGTTAGCCCAATACCTGAGCGCCATGTATACATAGAATTAGTAGTTGTTCGTCCCCATGTATCCTGACTGGTTTCGACAAATGGGGTAACAATACCATCTCTTACAAGAAATGCTCCATTTTGTCTTGCTGCTATGACATCATTTCCCAGTACTTGTCCCTGGTAATCAATAAATTGTGCCGTGCCGTTAGTATACATAAGTAGGGTTGCCAGATCTTTTCGCAAAGGGACATATACTTTATTGCCAACTACCATACCATATTCTCCATCTTTCTCCATAAAGCCTCCATTAAAAACCGCCACCAGGTTGTTGGATTGTTGTATTGTTTTGGGAACAATTCCCAATCCAAATATCCCATGTGTCCCTCCTGGATAGTAAGTGCCAGCCTGGACGCCAATACCAAGTTTATGCATATCCATTTTCACCAGAGATACAATGGCATAATCTCTAGTTGGATCAGGGCGAACAAAAGTTTTGGCTAAAACAGTCATGTTTTGAAAAAGGGTACTGGGAATTTGTTGCCAAACACCCTCACCTGGCAACGGGGGGAAAGTGTTGGTCAAAGTAATCGAACTTAAATCCATTGCCTCACTGCTTGCTGTTTTGATAGGGAGCATATCTGTACTCAGTGGTGATGTAAAAATATCAGAGTTAGGCTTTTTATATGTATATACCAGTTTATTTATCTGATCGTTAAATGTGAAATATGTTCCTTCCAATGCAAGTGTTTTTTTACTACCCAGAAGTGGACGGAGAATATTATCTGCCGCTTGTGCTGCTGCTGCGGGATTAAATTGCATATAGACATAAGAGAAGATACTAGTTATTAGACAAACTCCAGCAAATATATATATTTTTTTCATAATAAAACTCTACAAATATTTATTTTACTATCTCCAATATGGGAAGGAAATGAGAAGAAGTATTAAAACGTTAAGTCAAAAATCGTGTCTATTCCTTCATATTTGAGTATACTCAACTTAATGAATAAGTCGCAAATATAACTATTTTCTCTTTTTCTGTTTAATCAGCCTTCGCAACAGTACCACAGAAATATATGTAGCAACTATAGCGATAAAAGCACTTGCGATAATATCTTCCAAATGATGAATGCCTGCTAAAACCCGAGCTATTCCAATCGTCATGGCAATTATGGTAAGTATTATGCCTAACTTACGATTATATACAAAGATAACTGCAGCAATTGCCATAGTAAGCAGCGTATGATCAGAGGGAAATCCGTTGTCTGCAATATGTGTAATAAGCGGCTTAACATGATCTGATACGAACGGACGAGGGTCATTAATAAATAACGAAGATACTTTTGCCATCAGATAGGCAAGAGGAAAAGAGATGATACTTAATCTCACAAGACTTATTTTGATTTTTTTATCTGCTCGCAGAAAATAGATAACATAAATAAGAATACTTAAAAGAAATACATACTCTGCAGTTAAAATGATTATATAGTTAAACATTTTATTAAAATAATAGCATGCAAATACTTAAATACTAAATTTATTTGCCAAACCCGACTAATATTGCACCAACAGACATTAGGATAGCTCCAATAATAATAGAAACTGTTACTTTTTCTTTTAAAATAATAACGGCCAGAATAATTGTTATCACTAAACTTAGTTTATCAATAGGGGAAACCTGTGCAGCCTTTCCAAGTTGTAATGCACGAAAGTAAAATAACCAGGAAAGACCAGTTGCTATGCCTGATAAAATAAGAAAAATTAGTGAAAAACGGGAAATTCCACCCAATTGCTTTGCAGTTCCCTGAAACCACACAATTCCCCAGGCAAAAACAAGGATAACAATTGTTCTGATTGCAGTTGCCAGGTTGGAATCCACATCCTTGATACCAATTTTGGCAAGAATAGCAGTCAGTGCACCAAAGAATGCTGAGAGTAGTGCGTAAACAAACCAGGACATTTATTTATTATACACACTTGTTTATAAACTCAGCAAATTTTGTAACCAAACCAAATTATATTTACTTTCTTAAAGTAGCTACTAGCCGATCGCTATCTATTAATACATCTAATGCATCATTTATCGATGTCACAACAATATCAGCAGCTAAAAGTGTTTTAACATGAGCACCCTCTCCCTGCAATGTTACAATACCCAACTTTACAATTTTCATCATTTCTAAATCTATTAGACCATTACCTATTGAAACACAATATTTAGGGTCAAGCTTTTCTGTCTCTTCTCTTTTCTGTTCGCCTGTTGAAGCTTTAATAAATTCTATTCCTAACTCTTGTGCGATGTGTGAGGCATTACCTCTGGTATCACCCGAAAAGAAAATTATTTTAAATCCTAGAGATTTTAATTTTTGTAATCTTTCTTTTATTCCTTCAACAAGTATACCGCCAATCGTTAGGGTTCCATTAAGATCTAAAATTAAGGTATGAAGCTTAAGTTGCCCAACCTGTGGGATAACGTAATTCATCACTAGATTATATCAAAGGTTGTTCCCGGAGTTGACTAGCTTCGAACCTAGGGGATTAGTTTATATCATATTTTTTGTATTCCATCCTGTTCATGGTTTTTGTTCTTCAAAAACATCAAATTATACTGTAGTGCTATAATTTCAAAGTGATACAATGTTTGAGGTAGAATATATGAATAAAAAACAATCTGTTGCTTTAAGTTCGGTTTTGGCAAGTATAGCTCTGACGGTTTTTAAGCTTATTGTCGGGCTGGCAACAGGCAGTATGGGAATTCTTTCTGAGGCAGCTCACTCACTTTTGGATTTAGGAGCAGCACTTCTTACGTATTTCGCGGTAAAAGTTGGTGATAAAGAAGCTGATGATCATCATCATTATGGACATCAAAAAATAGAGAGTGTTTCTGCTTTTATTGAAACAGGCTTACTCTTTCTAACCAGTGCCTGGATTATTTACGAAGCGATTAATCGTTTATGGACCAGCAAATCAGAAATCGAAGTGACCTGGTATGCATTTGCGGTAATGATATTTTCTATAGTTATTGATTATTCTCGTTCACGAGCTTTAAAAAAAGTGGCAAAGGAAACAAATAGCCAGGCATTGGAGGCAGACGCACTTCATTTTAGTTCTGATATTTTAAGTTCACTGACGGTTATAGCTGGATTAATTTTTGTTTCTTTAGGATATGCGAAAGCGGATGCGATTGCTGCAATTGGTGTTTCCTTCTTCGTATTGCACGCTGGTTATAGTCTAGGACGTAGAACTATAGATACGTTGGTTGATACAACGCCAGTAGGCTTATCAGAGAAAGTATCCAATGTTACAACTCAAGTAAAGGGTGTCATGTCTGTGAAACGAATTCGGGCAAGGGCAGTCGGAAATATTAATTTTATTGATATGACCATCACGGTTAATAAGACTTTATCTGTTGAGAAAGCACATAAGATTTGTGATGAAATTGAAAAGAAAATTACCACTTTAATTCCCAATACTGATGTTGTTATCCACTCAGAACCTGCTTAAACCTATAATAAAGTATTAGAAGACTTATTCTTAATATAAAAGTATAGTGAAATTAGAATTCAAATTCGTGTTCGTAAGAATAGAGGAGAGTGTTGGGGTTAAGTTGAAGCTCTAATTATGGCTGTCAGACATAGACAAAATTACATATATGACAAAAATAACAAGGAGCAGTTTTATATTCTGCTTTATTCAATTTATTAAACAAATCATCTAATTTTGGTCCCAAATTTTTAGCTGCTTGTTATATCTTTCCCGGATTTCTGATTAAGGCACTAACTTCATAATTTCTTTTAAGTAAAGTATTTAGAACAACTTTACCAAGATGTCCGCTAGCACCAAGAATCAATATATGCTTCATATATATTATTATACATAAGTATGCCTTTAAAATATCATATCCAATGTATATACAGTTACACTAATTGCTTCATAATGTTTTCAATTTAATTTAGTTACAAGAATATTTTTGTCATTTCCGGTTCAGATTACTCTGCTAAAAAAGGGCTATGGATAAAATAAAAGCTTCTTATCAGGGTATATTAAACAATTCTAAAAGTTTCTTACCCGAGAAAGTATTAAAGATAACAAAAGTTATTTTACCTTCAATCGTAATTATTTTTGCTCTATATTTTCTCTTGAAGGGATTACAAATTCTCTCAAATGTTCCTTTTGCAACAAACACAAGCTGGACAAGTACCAAGGCTTCATACTTAGCAAGTCGGGTATACCTTAACCCCACAAACAGCGATATCCAGGCACTTACTCAAGCAGGCTCGGCACAAAATGCAGTAAATCTTATCTTTACTACCCCTAGTCAACAGGAACAGGAGCAATATAACCAGGGACTACAATCACTTGAAAGCAAAAAGAATAGTTATAAAACTCAAGTAGCTTATGAAGATACACTATATGCGTATCAAATGGTACATGATCCAAATCGGGTACAATGCAAGCTTTATTATTTATGGGAAAATGTTTTCTCTGTTGATGCACCTGAAAAAGGCAAAATGATAACTCTTGATGATGCAAAAATACTCCACCAGATGCTTTATGACAATGCTTTGGGAAATTATATAGATATTGTAAAAAATGTAGAGAATAATTATGCCATGGCACAGTATTTGGATTTAACTGCTTCAACAGCCAAAAATCCCAATGAGAATTTCGCAAGAGAGCTCATGCAACTTTTTTTAATAGGACAATACACTCCACTTGACCATAACAAAACAACTCCAAACTATTCAGATCAGGATGTAAACAGTCTTGCTTATATCCTTACCGGGTTCACAGCTGATAAGCTTAATCATATAGTTTCATACAACGGGAAAAGACACTTTGTCCCGGACAAACCCTTTTTAGGCCAGGAATACAATAATCCACAGGGCGCCATTGATTTTATTGTGCAACAACGGAAAACTCAAGCAGGTGAATTTTTGGCTAATAAACTTTTGCATTATTACGTAACAGATAATCCAACAGATGCCGATATTACAGCCTTTTCCAATGTGATTATACAGAACAATTTTGAACTTTTACCTTCTATAAAATGGCTGTTTGCATCCAATATTATGTATGAACCACAATACATGTCAGCTGACAGATTCAAAACACCTATGGATCTTGTCAGTTCGTACTATACGCTATTATGGGGAATGAATAATTACAATGTTATTCCAAATTCTCAAGAACTGACAGATTTAGATTTCCGGCCTTACAGTCCCGGAAGTATTTTCGGCAGACCCGGATTTAATACAAATATTCTCTTCTATTCAGGCACTATTATGAACAGATGGATTGCCGACACAGACGCACTTTTGCATAAAATGTCCTCAGCTGATATTTCCGCAGTGTTTTCCCATCTTATTTCCAATCCCAATTCGATTCATACCCCATCCGATCTTATAAACGTTCTTTCTATGCAGCTATATTTAGGAAAAACACTTCCCCCAAGCGTACAACAGTCACTTCAAAAATACCTGACAACCAGTGATGCCAATAAGCCTGTTACTTTTAATATAAACGATCCTAAATATCTTCAATCAAAACTTCCCGGACTATTAAGTTTGATGTTTATCCAACCGGAATTTCTTGCCCAATCTGGTGATACACAAGCAATAGCTTTTGTACCGATTACACAAATTAATGGCGGAACACAATCTAAACTTATTGTTGTGAGGGTGAGGGGAGGTTGGGATTTTCAAGGAATTTGGGCAAATACGACTGACCCTGCATATAATTCAAACAGAAAACAAATGGCTCTTAATTCATCAAACGCTACCTCTCTTGGAAATGGATATATGCTCAACAACGCTGCATCAAGTATTTTACCACTGCTTAAATCCAAAGAAGCATTTTTAGTTTCATCTGTTGGACTCCCAAACCATTCACGAGCCCATGATATCGCAGGTATTCAAATGGAAACAGGTGATAATCAAAACCAGACTGGAATCTTAGGCCAACTGACCAAAGCAGAACCTGCCACCAGTCTTATTACACTGACTAATACTGCGCCCGTGATGACCAATGGCGCACCAAGTTTACAAATTGGATCAGCTAATTTAACACTCTACCCGGTAGTTAAAAGAAAAAGTATTTACAGTCAGGATATCACTGTTAGAGAAAATTATCTTAAGCAGATATTAAACAGTAGATCTTTCCCCAAAACATTGGCAGTATATTATACTCAAGCGCTACTGCTTGATAAACTAGCTAAAGAAGACATATCCCAAGGAGGAAAGGGAACACCGGGAGGAACAAATGCTACACAAACTCCGTTTTTGGAAAAACTTATCACAAATAATATCGGCAATACTTATTATCTATATGCAGATGGCACCTATGATCATCATGCACATGAAGACTTGCTTTTAAATAAACAAGTAAGTGATTTATTTACTAACTTCACCAATTTTTATAACACTGAGAAATCAAAGACAAAACTTACTATAGTTTTTTTCTCAGAGTTTGGTAGAACTGACAAAATTAATGGCAGTAATGGTACAGACCACGGACAAGGTGGAGGTATGGTAATTTTAAGCAATGAGTTAAATTTACCCGAGATGACAGGGACAATAACACCGAGTAAAGATTCCCATAACTGGACAACTGTTCAGGTAGATGAACGGGACGTTTGGGCAACGATATTTAACCAGATATACAATTTGCCACAAAAACATACAGCAGCTGATAATTTTGTATATGAGTAAGATCATTATTTTTGGTGACAGTATTGTGTGGGGAGCCTATGACGAAGAAGGTGGCTGGACGTCACGTCTTAGAAAGAATTCCGACAGAAAGATACTTCATGGCTCTGCTCCTAGTTTCGAAATCTATTCCCTTGGCATAGCGGGCGATACCTCCCAGGATGTACGAATCAGGTTTGATAACGAAATGAAAGCCAGAAGTGGCGGAGATGACATTAAACTTATTATTTTCTCTGTCGGAGTCAACGACTCTTTACTAGAAGTAGCGAATCAAACAAATCGAATTCCAATTAAGAACTATCAAGCTAATCTTGAATTCTTTATTAAGCAATCAAAAAATTATTCAAAAAATGTTCTATGCTTAGGACTCACACCCGTAGACGAAGATAAGTTGAAGAGTATGCCTTGGCCAAAAACTCACGTTTTCTTAAATCGAGAAATTAAAAAGTATGATGAGGTAATTCGAGCAATGACTATTCAGTACAACCTAGATTTCATTGATATATACAAAGAATTTAATGACACAATCCTTGAAAGACTCATGTTTGACGGTTTACATCCAAATTCACGTGGTCATGAACTCATATATAATGTGGTCATGGATTTTTTAAAAAAGGAACAGTATATCTAGGAATATTTTGTCTTGTGGAAAATTTACTTCTTTATTTCGCTACAAATTTAATCAACAGGTAAAAAGGTTTATACAGCTAGAAGTTATAATAAGAGGCGACTGGGGTGAGGCTGCTGGCGAGCTTGCCCGTAGGTGGAACCAAATCGTGCCTAGCTTACTCAATACCTTTGAAAAACTGAGGAAATTAGGGTTTACATATTATAACGGAAAGGTATCTATTATTTCTTTATTAGAAAAGGAGGACGGTCATGTTTAACTCCGCTCTTTTTGATGAGAAAACCTTCTACGATGCATTTCTAAAAGATGTGAGAAATTGCAAAAAAGAGATAATTATCGAAAGTCCGTTTGTAACGTATGAAAGAGCACATATATTTCTCCCAATTTTTCAAGAGTTGTTGAATAAAGGAGTTGAAATTTACATCTTTACCAGAGACCCAAAAGAACATTTTGAGGGAATGGAGATACAATCAGAAACGATAATTCGAAAATTTGAAGTAATGGGAGTACAAACGTTTCTCTGTTTAGGCAATCATCATCGAAAACTTGCAATCATTGATAGAACTATTCTTTGGGAAGGAAGCTTAAATATCCTTTCTCAAACATATAGCAGGGAAATTATGAGAAGAACTGAAGGGAAACAATCAGCTCAAGAAATGTTTGATTTCTTAAAATTTGAAAAATTTCTATAATTACTGATATACTACAGGCAATATGGCTGAAAAATACGAGATAAATGAAAAGGATATTGATATTGTACTTGGAATTTTAAAACGTACAGACCCCGAACATGCTACACCGGAAATGGCAATACAAATTTTGGAGTATCTTCAAGCGAATATTCATCTACTTGCACATACTGACTTTGAAAAATTGGTAGATATGTATAAAAAATTACAGAATGAAAAGAAAAGTATAAATTAAAACAGCTTCAGGAGGGTTTTATATCTTCAAGTTTCACGCCTAATACTTTTGCAATTTTAGATGCTAACTCCATACTTACCTTAACTTCACCACGCTCAACTTTAGCATAGTAATTACTGTTTATTTCAGCTTTTTCAGCAATCTCAATTTGAGTCAAATTCTTTTTAAGTCGGAAATCCTTCAGTTTCTGACCAAGTTTAATTGCATAGTTATTATTCATAGATGAGTCTCATAATTATACAACTTTGAATTGTTTTTTGTATTTCTGAACAATATTATGGATTTCCCATTAAAAACGTTCTCGGGTTAACAGGAATACCGTATACATTGATTTGAAAATGCACGTGGGGACCGGTTGCCCAGCCGGTTTGACCTTCATAGCCGATAACTTCACTCGTATTCACTGTTGCACCTACTTTTGAATTGATTGCGCTCATATGTCCATAAAGACTCGTTATGTTATTACCATTATTAATAATCACATGCTTGCCATAACCAGATAAGTCCTCACCTGCATAGATCACGGTACCTTTCATGAAAGGGTGAATAGAATCACCTTGTTTGCCCTCAGGATTGGCTATATCAATCCCAGTATGTAGTGGTTGATATGGAGGATCAGGTTGACCAAATTCAAGTGTGACGACACCATTTACTGGCCAAATCATTGTTTCAGTAATTGTTGTAGTTGTTCCATCTAAATCATGAATTTCAACCGTATGATTTTTAGCGTTAACAGTAACTAATTTATCGGACACATCCTGGAAACCAAAGTTAGTGAGCGTCAGCATCGCGAGTATCGGAAGTACGATAAGAACGATAAAGAATGTTATGAGTAATAATCGAAGTTCAAGCCAAAATGATAAGACAGTGGACATGGTCTAAAGATAAATCTCCTTAGGATCAGTTGTCAGCAATGGATGTTCTTTCTCACTAGCGACGACTTTGACGGCGACATGATTCTGATCTGCAATAATTAATGCTTCTCCGCGATCACAGGTAAGAAGGAACTGTTGTTCATATTCACTAAGATGAAATTCTTGAGCAACTTTTTTAATAGTTGTTGTGTCTTGTCGCATCAGAACTCGAAGACTGGATTGACTGGCAATTGCTCGACCATAATCTTGGCTTAAGAAATCATTGGCTTGTTGGGAAATAATAGTCACTCCCAAATAATATTTTCTTGCTCTTCTGACAAGTCCTGCGATAAATCTTGCTGATTCAACGTGTTCTAATAGCATCCAACCTTCATCAATCACCAACATTCTCTTTTGTGGAAAAGATTTCACTTGTGTATTCACAAAATTAGCAATTGCTATCATCATAATTTGGCGTAACGATTCATGAAGATCTTTGATATCAAAAATAACCAATCGATTATCTAGCTCTATATTCGTTTGCTCATTAAACACACTTGCCAAAGATCCTTTGACGAACCGCTCAAGACGTGCACATAAATCTTTTTGCTTCATATGCTTAAGAACTGTATATAGATCGATAAGTAATGGGAATTCTTCTTTTTTACTTTTTAGTTTTCGCTTCCCAGTAAGTGTGAAGCCAAAATTTTTATATGTCTGAAGTATTGCCTTATCAACAATTGCTCTCTCTTCTGGCGATAAACTACCGACCATAAGCGCAATGATCTCTGTTAGATCCTGGACATGTTCAGCAAGCGTTGCTTCATTGGCATGAGAGTGGAGAGAAAAGTCAAATGGGTTTATTTTTTCTTTTGAGGTACTCGATAATTTAATATATGTACCGTTGACTGACTGAGCCAACTGTTTATATTCCCGCTCAGGATCAATGACAATCACTTTGGTTCCTTGCATTAAATGACGAAGAATTTCCACTTTAGCTGTGTAACTTTTTCCACTACCTGACTGTGCAAAGACAATTGCATTAGCATTATTGAGTGAATACCTATCAATAATAACTAAAGAGTTATTTGATCGATTAATCCCATATAAAATCCCTGATTCCTGGACTAACTCACTTGAGATAAATGGAAATGTTAAGGCTGCACTTGAACTATCTAAATTCCGTCTCTGTAATAATATATTTTCTCCACGAGGAAGTGTTGATTGTAATCCTTCGAGCTGCTGAAATGTTGCAGACTTAATGTAGAACAAACGACTGGACATCACGGTTTGCAGAATTGTCGATACTTTATTGAGTTCATTCAAGCTATCTGACGTGAGAGTTATATATATTGAAATTTGAAACAGTTTTTCCTGTCCTCTCAGAATCTTATCTTTTAGTGTAATAGCTGAATCTAAAGGATCTGTAATTTCTGATCCTATTATTTTTCCACTTTTGATCATTGCTCGTTTTGTTGCTTCAAGCTCTGTTATTTTTCTTGTTAGTTTTGGAAGTGCGAGGAGCGGATCAATTTGCTCTATGTGATAAGAGATATCACTATTGTAATTAAAGTTAATCAGCATATTGAGCCAGCCCGTTGTTGCGACGTATGGATAGCCTGAGATAAAAAGTGTTCGAACAAATTTATCATCCATTTGCAGATATGACGAGTTCTCCTCAAGCCCTGAGTACGAAAGTAGATCAATCTGATCTTGCTCTCCAAAGTTAAACTGGAATGATTGTTTGAGTTTCTCTTTTTTGCTCAAATACTTTTTTATTTTCCTTCTTAATTGCTTTTGCATCTTTTGCAAATCAATTCTTTGTAACTGTGCAATTGGTAATTGTGGTAAGTTAAGCATAGGTATTTTGTAGAATTGTTTCGATTGTTTGTCCTTTTAGTTCCTGAGTCTTGCTCGCTGTTTGGTTATAGAACGAATAAAATAAATCGAGAAGTTCGATACTGTTAAGCTGACGTGCTTTCATTCCTAATTTTTCAATACCTCGCATAACAATATCTCGTGACAAATTAAGATGCTCGCTAATGATTGAAAAGTCGTGTTTTCGATCAATTGAGTGATATGGAATCACCACATAGAAACGACGGGATAGAATTTTATTTCCAGAAACAACTTTTCTAATAAAAGCAGCGTAGCTGTCAATTTGTTCTCTATACACTTCTTCTTTCTCTGTATTTTTGTTATGTGTTATTTGTTCGATATATGCTTCTATATCTATTTCTCGAACACGAATAAGCATTTGGAGAGGACAGGGAAGGGCATTCAAAAAGCTTTGGAAACTATCAATCAAGACATCTTGTTCTTCCTCACTTTTTAATTCAAAATTAATACTACTTGTTTCCAGTATTAACCGATATTGGTTATCAGGTAGTACCAATATGTTATCTTTTACTTCTTTGATTTGAATTTGTCGTCTACTTGACGCTTTATGAGATTTGTTTAAGAGCAACTTGCAGTCCTCCTCTCTTCTTAAGTTTTAATGAAAAGGTATATGCTGGGTCTTTGATTAATTGCTCAAGTTGCACAAGTCCTGGAAAAGAAATATCTTTTACAACTGGTTTGGCATCTTGAATCTTTGATGATTGTGCCGCATGTTTATGTAATTTCTTTAGTGTTGGTACATGCATTGTTCGAAGGTATGATTCATTCTTATCTAAAACATACCATCGTGGACGCATATTGTAACGAAGAAGGATAATGAGCCAGTGGGCGATAACCTTCCCTTTAAATCTAAATGCGAGTATAAGATTGACAATCAGAACTATAGACGAAAATACCAGCTTATATGCATTAATCTGCATGTGCGGTGGCAACAAAATAAATACACTGGTCGTAAATATAACTGGGATCATCAGGATAAGTAATTGTGTCACACTTATATTGCCAGCAATTTTATCTTCAACGGTTGTAATTTGTGCTGGAATTATTCTTGTTCTCATGCGTTTATATATCTCCTTCTTTTTTGTATCTCAGCATCTACTCCATATGAGGGTTGAGAACCAATAGTATTATCTTCTGTTTTATGTGTTGTCATGGCGTTAAGCATCTGTGCACCCATGCGTTTGAGTGAGCCAACTCGGCTTGTATAAAACATCATTTGGAATAACCAGGTTGGGATCTTTAAAAGTGTTAAAAATAACCCTATGGCAATAACGACAGCTAAAATGGAGTTATTTGCATGATCTGGAAGGGAAAGAAATGAAGCAGCAAGTTGAATAACTATGACATGCACAAATATTATAAAGACAGTGGCTAAATATCCTCGAACGCCAGCTTCTGCAAAATCAGAGAATTTTGGTATTGCCCAAAGTAAGAAGATAAATGGTGCAAGTACTCCAGATAATGCAATCACAATAAGGCGTACTACATACATAAACAGAAGAATAATTGCGATAATAATAAAGAGGAGTAAAAAAATAAGCGTAATCATAGGAGCTTGGTTACTCCCAATTGCTTGGTACGTTGCCGCATTGACTACCCACGCGTGATCTAATCCTCCGGTCGTATGAAGTACTTCTGACACAAGTGCGTTACAGGTAGTAATCACATAGTCACATAAAAATAATGAAACATTGGCTCCTAAGAATGCTAAGCTAATTCGTGGGAGTAAATGTTTTAATTCTATCTCTTCAAATCCAAAGCTACTCGCAGACATGACTTGAAGTCCCAAGACTGCAACGACTAGAACAAATAACGCGTCAGCAATGCCTAGGGTGACTAGCCAAAAGTTAAACACAACAGCATTACTTAATAAACTGGGAGTAGTTGTTAAGTACCCAATGATCGCATCAAGGAGTGGTTTGGTTGCACTCTGAATAATATTTTGCATGATTGCATTAATGCCATTGATCATTACTGTACCGACGCCATCCGTTGGTAGTTGTGGGGCAATAGGAGTAAGTGAGACGGAAGATGGACTGTTCAGCGTTATTTGACCAGTAAATGTATTTTGAAGGAGTGTCACGATAAATCCTGCGCTTAACACCAATAGAAGACCTATGACCGCATTCCGAATCGTTCGTTTTGCGCTCTCTAAATTCTCAGGATTACCAGAGGAGGTAATATAGAAATACCCTCCCTTAACTAAAAAAAAGCCCGCTAAAGCGGACGCGATGAGGATGATACTTTGTAATGTATCGGATGTGTAATTTTGTATATCCGAACCAACTGCAAAAACAGGTGGAGCATACATAAAAAAACCAATCAGTATGGCTAGACTGTTAAATATCTTTTTCATAATGTGAGTATCAACTTATTGCCCTGTAGGAGCTGCTCCAAAAGCACTAGTTGCTACTTGTGTCACAATGTTCGATAACATAAAGGCACCAAGAACGATTGCTAGACCAATGGCTGAATAAAGCAGTGTTTTTTTAGACCGATCTAAATGTTCTGGGTTACCTGAACTTGTGATATATCCAAATCCACCCCAGACAAAAAATCCTATTGCAACAGCACTAGCTAACGTTGTAAGAATACCTGTAATACTTTCGATAAAGGTTTGGATTTTTGTAACATCTGCTGAAGCCGCATAGACTGGTGTGACTGCAATAAGCATTGTTAATAACAGTGATGAGAGATAAATAAGTTTTTTCATATATGCCTCCTTTCCTTAATATTTTTAGACAAAAAAAGCTGCTCAATTGGGCAACAGAAAATTGTAAGAAAGGTATACCAGAAAAATTCACGAATTGCAATAGCCTCAACAATGTATTAAACTATATCAGTAAATATGCTTTATTTACTTGCAATTATTTTTCCACCATTAGCAATCCTTCTTTGCGGGAGAATTGGATTATTTTTTGTAAGTATCATTTTGCTTTTCTTTTTCTGGTTTCCCTCGGTTATTCTTGCATTATTTATTGTGAATAATCACTATGCTGAGGAGAGAAATAAAAAGATGATTGAAGCAATTAAGACTAGTGATCTGTAGTAATCCATTTTTGGCTTAGATACTAAAAAGATTTTTCTTCCCCTTCCATTTTTTAACTAAACCGATTGACTCTTGACAAGTTATTACATTCTGTTAGACAATATCTCTATTGGGGGGATATATGGCGTATAGACCAAAAGACACACAAGAGAGAATCTATCATCGTTTACGAATTACAAAAGGACATTTGGAGAAAATTATGAAGATGGTACAAGAAGATGCCTATTGCATTGATGTATTGCATCAAATGCAGGCAGTGGAAAGTGCGCTGAAACAAACGAGCAATGTTGTCCTCGAAAATCATTTACAAACTTGTGTTTCAGATGCAATCAGAAAAGGGAAAGATAAAGAAGCGATAGCTGAAATTATGCAAGTCTTTAACAAAAAGTCGTAATCTTTATGCAAAAAAAGTTTTTTTACATCGTAGTAATCATTGTATTTATCTTGTTAGGCACATCACTCATCTTCGCTTCAAATAATTTTTTTACTCCTAAAAAAGTCCATTACCATGCTGGATTTGTCGTTTTCCAAAATAATAAAAAAATAGACTTTTCAGATATTAAATATATGTACATAGAACCTTGTGCGATAAATGAAACGAATAAAAATGAAAATAGTAAGACGATACAAATGGAAAAAGCTCATTTACATGAGAATGTTGGTGATTTGGTACATGTTGAACGGGATGGAGCGACGTGGAGAGATTTGTTCACCAACATCAGCTTTCCAATTGACTATACAAAAACAACTGGGTATATAAACGGAAAACAAATTGCTAACTTTCAATCTCAGCCTATTCAACCAGATGAAAGTTTAGTTGTCTTTATTGGCAGTAACGATGCTGCTCTTCTCTCTCAAGCGGTTACAAAAGACTATATGACAAAAATGGCGAAGAAAAGCACGACATGTGGAGACTAATATATGCCAATAGATAAATTACTTGTTACTTTTACTGATATTTTTGCAATTTTCTTTGTCTATTGGTTTTTCTTGATGAAGAATGAAAAAGCTACAGAGGTTTCTGATTCAGTCGATATTATCGTAGATGGAGGATATTCCCCCGCTACAATTGCAATTAAAAAAGGTAAAACAACAAAAATTAACTTTATCCGCAAAGACTCAAGCAATTGTTTAGAAGAAGTGGTACTTGGTGATTTAAAAACGAGAAGATATTTACCAATGAATAAAAAGGTAACTATTGAACTAAAACCAACTGAAGCAGGAGAGTTTACGTATGCATGTGGAATGAATATGTATCACGGGAAAATCATCATTAAATAATATGGAAGAAACGAAAAAAATATATCCTATTAAAGGCATGCACTGTGCATCATGTGTTCGAGTGATTGAACGCGCAGTGAAAAAAGTTGATGGAGTTACAGATTGTGCTGTGAATTTGGCAACTGAACAGGCAACAGTTACCTATGACAAAACGAAGGTAACAAAAGATCACATTGCCTCAGCGGTTAAAAACGTTGGATACAGAGCATTAGTTGATGAAGAAATAAAGTCAGAAGAAGAACAGAAAAAAGAGAAACAAAAAGAGCTCACTCTACTTCGAAACAAAGTTATTTTTAGTCTCCTGTTTGGTGGACTTATTTTATGGGGTAGTTTTCCAGGAATTATGAATACTGCTCCAAGTTTTCTACAAAATCCCTTGCTTCAATTTTTCTTTGCCACACCTGTACAATTATGGGCAGGATGGGAATTTTATCGTTCAACATTTAATTCTCTAAGACATAGAAGTGCGAATATGGACACTCTAGTTGCCATTGGTACAAGTGTCGCATATTTCTATTCTGTTGTAGTTACTTTCTTTCCACAAATCTTTCATGGTTTAGGTATTAGTCCTATGCCATTTTTTGATACGTCAACTATTATCATTGGATTAATTCTTTTAGGTCGTTATTTTGAATCCCGTGCAAAAAGTCAAACGTCAGATGCAATAAGAAAACTTGCCGGACTCCAAGCAAAAACTGCACGAGTCGTTCGTGATGGAAATGAAATTGATATACCGATAGACAAAGTCGAAATTGGCGATAGTATTCGAGTCAGACCTGGTGAAAAAGTACCAACCGATGGGCAAATTTCAGAAGGAGACTCGTCGCTCGATGAATCAATGATAACGGGTGAATCAATTCCTGTTGAAAAAACAATTGGCGACACAGTTGTTGGAGCAACACTGAATAAATCAGGTACATTTTTATATAAAGCGACAAAAATAGGTTCTGATACGATGCTTTCGCAAATTATTAAACTAGTTTCGGAAGCGCAAGGAAGTAAAGCACCAATTCAGCGTATTGCAGATTTGATTTCTTCATACTTTGTCCCAATTGTCTTAATGCTAGCGTTGGCTACTTTTGCAATCTGGTACGATTTTGGTCAAACTCCGGCATTACTTTTCGCTCTTCTGAATATGGTAGCTGTTCTTATTATTGCCTGTCCGTGCGCAATGGGACTTGCAACTCCTACTGCTATCATGGTTGGCACCGGCAAAGGGGCAGAAAATGGGATATTAATTAAAGATGCCGAAAGTTTGGAAACAGCCCATAAAATAAATACCATTATTTTTGATAAAACAGGAACACTTACCAATGGCAAACCTGTCGTTACTGATATTATTACTGGGCAGAATGAAGATAAAGATAAGATATTAAGTCTCGTTGCATCCCTTGAAAAAGGCTCAGAGCACGCTTTGGCAGAAGCGATTGTCAAAGAAGCTGAAAAGCAACAAATTAATTTTCTCCCTGTTGAAAACTTTCAAGCAATCCCAGGCCACGGAGTTGAAGGAAAAGTTGATGGGAAAGTGCTGCATTTTGGCAATAAACGCCTTATGGAAACAAAACACGTCGGAGTTGCACACGTAAATGAGCTTGTGAGTAAATTGGAAACTGAAGGGAAAACAACAATGTTTCTCACGATTGATGGCAGACTGTCTGCGCTTATTGCTGTTGCGGATACTGTCAAAGCATCAGCAAAAGAGGGTGTTGAGAGATTACAGAAGATGGGAATTGAGGTTGTTATGATAACTGGTGATAATAAACGAACGGCTGAAGCGATTGCACAACAAGTAGGTATCACCAGAGTTCTTGCCGAAGTATTACCAGAGCAAAAAGAGGCAGAGCTCAAAAAAATTCAGGCAGAAGGCAAAAAAGTTGCAATGGTCGGGGACGGCATCAATGATGCACCAGCTCTCGCAGCAGCTGACTTGGGAATTGCAATGGGATCAGGCACAGACGTTGCAATTGAAGCAGCAGACATAACCCTAGTGAATAAAAATTTAGGCTCTGTTTCATCTGCTATCACACTTTCAAAAAAAACAATGAGAACAATTAAAATAAATCTGGTTTGGGCTTTTGGTTATAATATTCTTCTTATTCCTGTTGCAGCAGGAGTTCTTTATCCATTCTTTCACTTACTCCTCCCACCAGTTCTCGCTTCAGCTGCGATGGCAATGTCCAGTATTTCAGTTGTGTCAAATTCATTATTATTAAAAAGGGCGAAAATCTAATATGAAAACAGGGTTACAATATTGGCTGGAAACAGAGAATAAAATCATAAAACCACCACAAAACGAAATGATTATGGTAGTCTCCGCTCATCCTGATGATATTGAGAGCGAATGTGCAGGAACTATTGCTTTAGCAAAAGATAATAACTGTTCAGTGAGATTATTACTTGTCACATCGGGAGATAATGGAACACGAAAAAACTCTTTGAGAGAAAACGAAGCAATTGCTGCAAGTAAAATTTTTGGAGTTGAAGAAGTAGTGTTTCTTCGTGTACCAGATGGAGAAGTCGAAAATACAAAAGAATTACGAGAGAAAATAGTATGGTATGTACGACAATGGAAACCATCAGTAGTCTTTACATATGACCCTGAATTTAGTTTACCGCTCTACATCAGTCATCCAGATCATAGAGCAGTTGGAAGAGCAACACTTGATAGCGTCTATCCTTTAGCAAGAGATAAAAATATGTTTCCTGAACAATTAAAAGATAGCGTACAACCCCACATCGTTAAAACAATCTGGATGTTTGCAAGTGCGAACGCTACGAATTATATCGATATTGAAGAGGGTTTTGAACGAAAAGTAAACGCACGATTAGAACATAAGAGCCAAATGACTGATCGAGAACAATTGCGAAAAAGCTGGAAAAATATGTCACAGGATACTGGTAAAAGAGCAAATTTAGAATATGGCGAAGCCTTTACTATTATTAGTGTAGGCTAATTATTTACGATATTGTAAAATCTAATTTTAAATACTACACTATGTAGGAGACACTATGCAAACAACGACAATACGCATAAAAAAATCTACTCTAAAAATAACGGTTGCTACTTCTATTGGAGTCATTGCATTGTTATTAGTTTTAAATCAATTTGCAGGATCAGTCGGAGGAACAACCGGAAGCACCAGTCTTTGGGCGATTTTCCTAACAGGACTTATCACAGGAGGACTCACGTGCATGGCAGTACAAGGAGGATTGCTTGCAGCAACGATTGCACAGCGTGAAGAAGAGCGTTTATCTGACAAAGTAAAAACAGGTTCTGCAATGCCAATTTTGACATTTCTTGGTGCAAAACTTATTGCCTATACACTACTTGGCTTACTACTAGGATTTCTCGGTTCAGCGTTCCAGTTATCTTTAACTTTGCGAACGATTCTCCAATTCGCTGTAGCAATATTTATGGTTGGAACAGCCTTGAATATTTTAAATGTCCATCCTATTTTTCGTTATTTTGTTATCCAGCCGCCAAGATTTTTGACTCGTCTCGTTCGAAAACAATCAAAAAGTAAGGATATGTTTGCTCCTGGTCTTCTTGGCGCATTCACTGTCTTTATTCCCTGTGGCACTACACAAGCCATGATGGCACTGGCTATTGCGAGTGGTAAGCCTATTACTGGAGCATTAATTCTTTTTGCTTTTATTCTTGGTACTTCTCCTGTTTTTTTCCTTCTTGGGTATTTTGCGACCAGATTAGGAGATTCTTTAAACCAAAAATTTATGCGTTTCGCAGCATATGCCATTATTCTTTTAGCTGTCTATAATGCAAATAATGCGCTTGCACTCACGGGAAGTAAGTATACCTTAGATAATTTTTTTACTTCCGTTTGGTGTATAGTGAGTACATGTAACGGTAATACAGGGGTAGTTGCGGTAGCAAATGCTGTGAGTGATGCAAAAGTTGAAATTACTGCAAGTGGATACAACCCAAATAACTTAACGGTAAAAGCTGGTACTCCAATTACTCTTCATTTAACAAATACAGGGGGACAAGGATGTACACAAACGTTCACAATTCCAAGCTTGGGTATACAAAAAAGTGTACCTATGGGAACATCTGGTACGATTGCATTTACTGCTCCGAGTCAACCTGGCGATATTTCATTTATGTGTAGTATGGGAATGTATCGGGGGGAGATACACGTAATTAGGGGGTGATGTTAATATGAATAAGAAAAAATTTAAAATAACAGGGATGCATTGTACAAGTTGCGCCATGAATATAGATGGAGAATTGGAAGATACAGAAAAAGTAAAAGAAGCTAAAACAAGTTATGCAAAGCAAGAGACAGAAGTAGAATTTGATCCACAAAAGATATCAGAAGAAGAAATTATTGCAACAATTAAAAAGGCAGGGTATGATGCAGTGCCAGTAAATAACTAAATCTCTTCAAACAGAACTCGTATATTTAGTGCGGATCAACATGTACAGATAAATGGGTTAAATGAGGGAAGTGTTCATGTAATTCACCATGTACCTCTTCAGCAATTGCATGTCCCTGTGCAACAGTTAATGTTGCATCCACACAAATCGTTACTTCTATTGAGAGCGTATGTCCTAACCAACGTATATGAATAGATTCGATTTCTTTAACCTCTTTTACTTCTTCAACTGCGTGTTTGACTTGATGCGCTATTTCTGGATCTACACCATCTAATAATCTGGTAAATACAGGACCTGCGGATTCCCAAACTGTATGAAGAATAAGAGCAGTGATGCAGAGTCCAACAATTGGATCAACGATCGGATACCCTAAATATGTTCCTAAAGCACCAATAAGTACAGAAAGACTCGTAATGCCATCTATACGAGCATGTTTCCCGTCAGCAATTAACGCTTCGCTTTTAATTTCTTTTCCTACCCTGATACGAAACCATGCAGCTCCTTCGTTAATTCCAAACCCAACAAGAGATGCAATTGCTACTACCCAAAGATGGGTTGGAGTGTATGGATGAAATAAACGATCAATTGATACATATGCTACATAAGCAGCACTTGCTAACATGAAGATAAGAATGGTAACTCCAGCAAGATCTTCTGCTTTACCATAGCCATAATTAAAACGGACTGTTGGTTTTTTACGTCCTAAAAGAAATGCAATACTTAGCGGTATTGCTGTTGCACCATCACCAAAATTATGGATTGTATCAGAGAGAAGTGACACACTCCCCGATAGCAATACGACAACGAGTTGAAAGAGTGATCCAACAAAAAGGATAACTGAAGAAGACATTACAGCGCGAAGACCTTTTTGAGAAGTAAAAAGTGTTGCATCTATTGTCCCATGGGAATGTCCATGTTCTTGTTCATTAGGTATAGCTTTATTCATATTTATTTCTTTGGATGGTCTGGATGACCACTGATTATATGATCCGCATAGTACTCTGCTTCTTTCAGAAGGTTGTATAGATGCTCATAAGCAATTGCGTAATACATAACGTTTCCTTGTCTTTCTACTTTTACTAAGTGTTTGTCTTTTAATTCACTCAACTGATGGGAAATACCTGATTCTGAAATACCTACAACAATTGCTAAATCTCGTACGCACAATGGTTCCTCTTGCAGAGCATACAGGATTTTTGCCCGTGTACCTTCTCCCAATGCTTTAAAACATTCCACAACATGATCAAATACTGCCTTTTGTGGCAACTGTACATTTTGAACAGCAGCTTTGTTGATTGGTTCTAATACATCTTTATGCATTTATCTATTTGAGCATCTATTCAGATAGTACGCAGATGAAATTATTTTGTCAATAAGTAAAAGACGAGTTCAAAATGGTATAAACGGCTATTTTGTAGGTTTCAGGATTCTCAAAACAGGCCTGCCATTAATACTCTCCAGAGGAAGGTATACATAAATACGTCCTTGATTTATTACTACTGTAGCCTAAAAAAATTACTCTATTTATGTATAATCATATGGTGATTAAACTCTTCTCCGCCCTATTTAACAGTACCGCATTTGTCGCAACAATAATTGATGAAATACTCATCATTAGTGCTGCTATTTCTGGCTGAAGAAGGATATGGAAAGAAGGATAGAGAATGCCAGCTGCAATTGGAATAGCGAGCACATTATAAATTGATGCCCAGAAAAGATTCTGCTTCATTTTTCGAACAGTAGCTTTAGAAAGTTTTATCGCTCGCAAAATATCAGCTGGATCAGATTTCATTAACACCACTTTTGCAGTTTCTATGGCAACATCAGTTCCTGCTCCGATGGCTATACCAATATTTGCTTGTGCTAAGGCTGGTGCATCATTCACACCATCGCCAACCATTGCCACAAACCTTCCTTCATCCTGCAATTGTTTAACATAATTTGCCTTGTCAGCAGGTAATACGTCTGCAAAAACTCGTTTAATACCCAATTGTTTAGCAACTGCCTGTGCTGTTTTCTCATTATCACCAGTTATCATGGCAGTCTCAATACCAAGCTCATTCATCCGATTAATTGCTTGTTTAGCAGTTGGTTTTATTGGATCTGCTGCACCAACTACTGCTGCAATTTTCCCATCCACAGCAAGTACCATGACGGTTTCACCTTTCATAAGAAACAGATTTATCTGATCACTAAGTGGTGTAACATCAATATGTTCTTTTTCTAATAGTTTAACAGTTCCAACAAGTACTACTTTTCCAGTTATTATTGCTTTTACGCCCAGTCCAGCTAAATTTTCAAATTTCTCAATCTGTGTTGGGACTGATAAATTTTTCTCTTTAAGTGCAGTGAGTACTGCGGTACTTAAGGGATGTGATGATTTTGATTCTGCTGCGCCAATAAACTGAAGTGCCTCGTTTTCCGATATGCCTGTAATTGTTTTTATTTCAGTAATCTTCGGTTTTCCTTCCGTAAGCGTCCCTGTCTTATCCATAACAACTGCTTGTACTTTTGATACTTGTTCAAGAGTTGCAGCATCTTTAATCAAAATATTGTGTTTTGCTCCAAGTCCTGTGCCAACAGCAACTGCGGTAGGTGTTGCGAGTCCTAACGCATCAGGACAGGCAATAACAACAGCGGATATCGCAAACGTTAATGCCATAAGCAATGGTTGCCCAAGTATAAGAAACCATACACCAAAAGTGAGGAGACCACTTCCAACGGCAATAATGACAAGATAGGTTGCGAAGCGGTCAGCAAGCCGCTGTCCGGGAGCTTTTGAATTTTGTGCTGTCTCAACCATTTTGACAATTTGTGCCAGGGCTGTATCACTTCCTACTTTTATTGCTTTGAATCGTACTGATCCAGACTGATTAATTGATCCTCCAATAACGCTGTCACCAATTGTCTTTTGTACAGGAAGAGACTCGCCCGTGACGAGTGATTCATCAATGGTTGTTATGCCTTCGACAATTTCTCCATCAACCGGGACTTTATCCCCCGGCTTAAGGATAAGAATATTCCCAATGGTTACTTCACTTGTCGAGACAAGTATTTCATTTCCGTCTTTAAGGAGTCTAGCTTGTGGAGGAACAAGATTAAACAATGCTTGCAGCGCATCGGTCGTCCCACGCCGAGATTTCATTTCCATCCAGTGTCCAAACAAGACAAAGGTAATAAGCATTGCAGCAGCATCATAAAATGAATCAGAACCTCCCAAGAAATTAAAAATAATACTAAAAATATATGCGGTTGATATCCCGACAGCGATAAGCACAGACATTCCCAATTTGTGATGTTTTAATTCTAGGATTGAAGAATACAAAAAAAGCCAACCACCATAGAAATAGACAGGCGTTGTTAAGAGAAAAAGAATCAATTGAACTGGAAGAGGAGTGGGAAGATGGATTCCTATAAATTGTCCAAGAGGAGAATAAAGAATGATTGGAATAGTGAGAATGAGTGAGAAAAAGAATTTGTTTCTAATATCAGTCTCCATCAGTTTTGCCATTTCTCGTCCAGCAAGGCCTGTATGATCCATACCCATGCTCATGGTCATACTCAATTTGAATTTATCCCAGAATGACATTTGAGACATTGGCTTCATGACATGATCACCATGTTTCATTGTATTGTGATCCATTTTCATTTCAGTCTCAACAAGCTTCATCCCACATTTTGGACATGAGCCAGGATTTTCTTGTTGCACTTCAGGGTGCATGGAACAGGTATACATTTTCATTGTCATAGATTTATCGTCCATAATTTACTGTAACACAATACGATTACTCTTTACTACAGAGTGTAGGAATAGTTGTAAGTAACATTAATGCTTATGGGCTGTATGTTCTTTTTTATCTTCCCCATGCCCCATCATAAACATCATCATTACTCCACAAAGCAGTAAAGGTATGAGCAAAAATGTTGCGAAAAATGGCATATGAGCAAGACTTACCAACAGTCCATAAAAGGCAAGGGCAATTACTACCGCAAATAGAATATTTGTCATATATCTCTCACCTCCTAACTAGTCTGATAGTACTCCGTATGGATGAAAAATACGTTGATGTATGTTATCCGCCTTTATTGAGGTATATCAACTCTATTGAAATTTTTATTTGTCTCTAGGGCTAGGGCGTATTTTTAAGGAATCAATCACAAGAAGTAGGGTGGCAAAAAGGATTACCCCGATTCCCAACAATTCATTTCCGTGCAAAGGCTCTCTGAATACAACTCCTGCTATGCCAAGACCAAAAACTGGAATAAGAAAAAGAAATAATGATAATTTGCCAACTTTATAGTATTGAATTAAAAGATACCAAACTGCCGTAGTAAACGCTGTCCCGATTACTCCCAAAAACAGCAAAATACCAAATGCTGTGCTGTTCCAGACAAGTGGTTTTCCTTGTTCGGTAAAAAAAGACATTGCCAGAAGTGGAAAACTGCCGATAATAAGCTGCCATGCGCTGATTCGGATAATTGCATTCGTCTTACCCATATATTTCACGAGAATATTACTTGCTGCTGCTCCTCCTGATGCTGCAAGTGCGAGAAAAAGCCCAGTTATGCCAAAAACATTTTCTCCAAATAAATCAGGGTAAGAGATAAAGAGTATGCCTAATATTCCTGAAAGAAGTGCTAATAGAGAACGATGAGAAAGTTTTTCATGTAATACAATTGCCGCTAGGAGCACGGTAAAAAGCGGTGATAAATTGCCAAGAATTGAGGCTATACCAGCACCCGTTCTTCCCGGGCTTAAGAACATGCCAACGTATGTTATGGTACTGGTTACTCCAATCCAAAAGATCCATTTCCACTCATGGTTTTTCGGCAATAACGACTGCTTGAGAAAACCTACGACCAGAAGAAGCACTATGCCCCCAAGAAGCGCACGTAGTCCACCAAACAGTAATGGAGGGAGAAATGGAAGACCAGCTTTAATTGCAGTAAAACAGAATGCATAAATAAGGGTGAGAAGCAGCATGGTGGCAAACAGAACAGGTTTTTTCATAGGAAGTGTCAGTATTTAGTAATTTACGGCTATTCTTAGGATAGTTTCTTTGCTGGATTTATACCTTGAAATGCTCTTTTACTCCATATATCATTTGATGAACGCACCATTTTGCGTACATTCCTCCCAACAAATAACCCAATAAATAAGTTCCGTCGGATTGTGGAAGATTATAATCAATGTATACTCTCAGTCGGGAATTACTATCTTTTGGTTCGATTTCAAAACCGAGGTTGTAATGATCAATAACGAGGAGATTTATTTTCCCTATCGTTTGCCACTCTTTGCGGTATGGTGGTTCATGTTTGATAACAATCTCATCAAGAAATAAGGTTAGTCCAAATACATTACCATGCATTCGAATGTGTGAATCTACCTTTTGTCCTTTCCCATCGTCAACTTGAGTCTCCATCTTTCCGCCACCCATCATCCACGAAGATTTATTCATATGGGAAGAAAAATTATTATGATCATTTGCAAAGGAAAATATATTCTCTGGAGTAGCATTAATTACAGTACTTTCTTCATAATGCTTGCTGTATTTTCTTTTTATCTCCATATGTGATTATTTCAAATCCCAGTTGAAAACTCTGTCCATATTATCAATACTGGAGAGAGTAAGCGTCACTTTGTTGGCTTTTTCCGAAAGAGAAGGGAATAATAATGTTCCAGACAGGTGATGTCCTCCTTTTCCTCCACTCCACGATAGAGGTTTATACAGAGTACCTTTATCATCCACAAGCTTTGTTATCTGTAAGAGATCAAAATCAAGGGAGCCCATATGTGTCGTAAATGTGACATCAAATTGTGCTGATTTTCCTTTCCCTAAGATTTGTGGAGTTACTGTAATACTGACCGATCCTTCCGAGTTTGTTTGTGGAGATAACATGTTTCCCGCTGTTTGTAATGGTTTATTGTTCTGTGAGTTTTGAGAATTATTACCAACTTTTGCCACGATAAGAAAAGCTGCTATGACAACAACTATACAAAGAACAATGAGTCTGTTTGTTTTCATATTTGGCGAGTATATTTGTAAACTCTGTTTATCATATATAAAATTCCGGCAAGATTAAATAGTATTCCTACCCAGAAAAACTGTATTTGGTATTGAGATATAACGGTAACAATACCAACCGTGCCCAAAATAGGCAGGAGATTAACCAGATAATGAGCGCAGCATGAAATCATAGCAGCAGTCGACGTTGTCCCTGAAACAGCCAAGACATGAGGCGAAGCGTTCTTCCTCATAGCATTTTTAAGATACGTGTATAATCCCATTTGGATGCCAAATCCCACAGCCAATGAGCCAATGTAGTACCAATACTTAGAAAATTGTAACAGCATAAAATTCCATCCACTGACAAGAGAAACGATAACGATATAGACTCCTAAAAGAATAAGGACAGCTACGCTGCCGTTTGTTATTGATTTATATATATTTTCATTCATAGGTTACAGACATTGTTTTATCATTCTTTCATGGTCTTGAGGATTCTGTATCCCACCCATGGTCACAATCACCTGATAACCTCCTGATGCACTGGTCTTTAAGGTGACATCACCATAGTGAAAAATTCTTCCTAGCCAAGATTGATTAACAATTACTGATCGTACAGTCGTCAGATCATAGGATTCTTCCTCAATATTGATTATCCCACTATTTTTTATCAAATGTTTGCCTTCTATATAGTACGCGTTATTTGCCCAATCAAGAGTAACATGTAAAATGATGTAAGCTTGTGTCAGTATTTTGAGTATCGCTAAAAAAAATAACGAAAGCATTGCATGATGATGCAAATCAAGGGGGAGAGGAATTCCTAGTGTAAAAATATAATATACCCCTAGATAAGTGAGTTCAAAAAGGAGAAGCAATGTGAGTAATTTCATAATAAAAACAATTATGCTTCCCCTCATCGACACATGCTTACATGATCCATCTTCATGACCTTTTAGTTCAATTTTCCTATTATAAAGTTCCATTATTTCACCCACTTGTTATATAACGTTGCTGAACAATAGGTCAAAATCCAAACGGTCGCACCCAAGGTTATTACTCCGATAACGACAGAGCCAAAACTGATTGATGTTGCAATTGCATGTACTGAGGCAACATTTATAAAATGAAACCATGTTTGGGTAATAGAGAATGAGAGATCAGGAAACAAAACAACAAACAGAGCACACAATATATATGCTACTACCCATACTGTTGTTACTGCGTTTGCTAATACTGTTGGTTTTATCATATGTAAATCACCTCCTTTTTTCATATGTGAATTACTAGTGTTTATGCCCACCCATCATAAACATCATCATAATTGGGCAAACCAACAATAGTGCTAAAAAGAGAATAGTTGATCCACCTATAACATTTTGGAATAAAAGTGCACCACCAATAATTGCGACCATTACCCACAAATGCCATGAGGTCAAATATTGTTTCATTCCTGATTTATTATGCATGTTTTAGCACCTCCCTAGTTTGACTTTTGTGAAAAAATGATAGCTTTGGAATAAAACGCGGTGTAACTTTTGCATAAGCACAGTACTTTTCTCCAAACTCTTTTACCATTTCCTTTTCCTCTATAATCGCAAGCCTTGTATACATCGTAACAAGAATTGGAAACATAAGGAGTGTCAAAATGGTAGGCCATTGGAGCAAAAAACCTAAAAGCATCAAAACAAATCCATCATATTGTGGATGTCTGATCTTTGCATAGAGTCCAGATGTTGCAAGTGTATGTTTTTTCTGTGCGTTATATAATTTCTCCCAAGCTGAAGAAATTAGGATAAACCCGAAAGCTAAAAATATGTAGCTTGCAATATGTAACGGACTGAAATGTGGGTCACCTCTCCATCCCAAAAGTGTCTCGGGAAGATGTCCTGCATTATGTGTATAGAGATTAAGACCTGGAAATTTACTAGAGAGCCACCCTGATAGCAGGTAGATTGTCAATGGAAATCCATACATTTCAGTAAAGAGAGCAACAATAAATGCAGAAAATGCGCCAAATGATCGCCAGTCTCGTGCAGTTTTTGGTTTAGTAAAACTAAACGCAAAGATAATAAAAACTGCTGAATTGAGTATTACTAATGGCCATAGATTGTATCCTTGTTCGTTCATAGTTCTTAATATCCATTATGCAGAGAATTTACAACTTTACTAATGACATATGTCAATATTGGAAGTTGATACATATCATCATTCTAAATGTGGACTATTTACTTTATATCTGATCAATGACTTTTTTGAGCTTTTCTTCAACTGCTATGGCAATTGGAACTATCAATTTACTCTGAACCATTTGCATTGCTACTGTTGGACGAATTGCTGCAACGATGATTGTCTCATTTTCTTCATAGACAATAACATTACACGGAAGGAGTAGTCCCAATTCTTTTTCGATTTCCAACGCTTTATATGCTGATTGAGGGTGACATACTCCGAGGATTATATAATTGGGATAATCTATCTGTAATTTGTTCTTAAATGTTTCTGTAACATTGACTTCTGTAAGAACACCAAATCCTTCAAGCTTGAGTGCATGTTTTACACGTTCAATAACACTTGCAAAAGATCCCGTAATCTTTTTTTGTATTCCATACTTTACCATAGTGTCTTTATTTCTTTTGTAATTGTTTCCAAAGCCACATTCCTAAAAGAATAAGATCAACAAATAGTACTATCCAAAAGATAAAACCCAATAGTCCAATTCCCCATGCTCCATTCATCATGTTTCCGTATCCACCCCAGCCCATCATAGTATTCCCACCTCCTTGTCCATTTATGTTGCATCCTGTCGCGTTTTTGGCAAGCCGAATGTGCATTTGTTCTTCACCATTTTCTCCCATCATTTGTTTCATTGTGTTGTTCATTTGAATATGCACATTAGCATTCCCACCAAAGCTCTGATTCATCAAATATTCACCAATTTTTTCAAAATCAGCATCTTGGAGAGTTGTGCAAGAAATCTCCTTGTTTTGGAATTTTGTATAGAGTTCTTGTCCAGTCTGAATATCGGAAAGGTCTTGAGCAGAAGGCGTTACACTTACTTGCGCCGTCATAGGGGTAACATTTCTCATCATTTGTGCTCGAGTTGTTTGAGGCGATAAAAGAAATAGTATTGTTAGGCTAATGAGTGCAAGAATAAATTTCATTTTCATATTTATTTTATCCCTTTTTTTACAATTTTGTATATAACAAAAGCTAATAGTGCTACAAAGGCAATATTGAGAAGAGGATTGTTACCTACGAGATGATTCATATAGCTTTCAACTCCTGTGATAACTTTGGTAAACCCATTGACATCTCCCATGCCAAGTCTACCAATTGCCTTGAGATAGAGAATAAAAATACCCGTGATGAAAAAGATTATACTTGCAATAAGATTACTCAGAATGAGGACTCTCTCTTTGCCTAAAAAGTGAAATTGCAAAATAGGTTTCTTTAATAAAACAAATTTTCCAGCCTTGCCTGATAAAAAGACAGAAATAACCAAAAGTGGCGTTACCATACCCAAAACATAGACTGCACCAATTCCAAGTGCCCCAAAGAAGTTTGGAGAAAGAAAAGTCAGCGCGAGGATACCAATCAGGACTGGTGCGCAACACGCACTGGTAATACCTGAAAAAATACCGAGTATAAATACTGAAAGAGGGTCAGTTTTTTGTGTTGCTCTCCCAGGTAAAGAAACCATAGGCAGTTTCAGTCCTAAGAATGTAATAGCAGCAATTGCCAGCATGACAAATCCGCCAATCGTATAAAGCGTGTCGTGGTAGATAAACAGTGCTTTTGAAAGAAGTGCCACTCCCAGAACTGCTGGCATCATAACGATAAAGATGCCAAGACCAAAAATGAGCGTCATTAATAGCACCTTCTCTTTTTCTTTGAAGACATTACCTAAGTACGCAGGTAAAAGAAAAGAAATGCAGCAAGGAGCAAATAACGCTACAACTCCTGCCACAAAAGCAGCAATTAATGATGTTTGAAATAAGACGTTTTCCATGTCATTTATTTACAACAGTTCCAGTTAAAGTAAATGTCAGCTGAGTATCAGCTGCAGAATTAGTTTGAACAGATACGAAACGATTTATTGGTCCGATACCTGATGGTCCATGAAATGCTGGATCGAAAACAACTGTTAATCTTGCTTCCTTTCCCGCAGGTACAAGTCCAGTCCAGTCAGACATACTATCCATGCCAAAGTCAGGACTTGCTGTCCCGTCAATAGCGAGATGCGCTTTTGTGCAATGGCAAGATGTTTTTATGTTAAAGAGTTTCAAGGTCTCTGTTCCGGTGTTTTTAATAGTAAAGTCTTTACTTACAACTCCACCACTGTAAGGAATAGTGCCCCAATCATAGCTCGTCGGGTCATTTACCGTTGCTTTTACGTTTTTAGATACAGACGTTTGAGACTGCGATTGAGATGATGCAGATAGTCCTATTACTGCTCCAAAAAGAATAAGGATTGTAGCTGCAGCGATTAAAATAATAAACTTTTTCCCTTCCATAATTAACTTTGCCCATTATCCGAAATTAAAAGATGATTACTAATGATGAAAATCAACATATCGAGTTGATGTAGATCATTATTAAAATATTTGCGGGTATAGTAATGTGTTTATATGCTACAAGTAGTGCAGCGTGGAGACTATAAACTCATTGAAACAAAGGGACAAGCAAAAATTCTTACACTTGACGATAAGAGTACCTTTTCATGGGTAAATGCAAAAGATATTGGCGAACTTCTTGTTACTTCTCATAAAATTCATGACGCTGATTCGACGTTATCAATGGGAAAATACAGGTTATATGATGTAGAAAAAGAACCAAATTTTACTGATCAGCCTCATTTAGAATTGTCTGTCGGATATGGTAATTGGCAAGGATATATATTGCCAAACGGATTACCAGATGATGAGAAAAAGAGGAATCGTATTATCTCAACAAAAGAAGTTATTACAAAAACAAATAATTGTTCTGAATGTAAATGTGGTTGTTAACTTAAAAGCTCCTGCTCTATTATTTTTATATCTTTAATAATTATGAGTTGATTTTGATTTTTCACCAATCCTTTTTCTTCCAATTTTTTTATTTCACGGCTGATTGTTTCTTTTGTGAGTCCTGAGAAAGCTGCAATATCCTTATGCGTCATATGTAAATGAACTTCACCATATTCTTGTGTTCCAAATCTGGTTGCATTATTCATAATTGTAAAAAGTATTTTGTTATATGCACTACTAAATAACAAATATTCCATTCTGGTTAATAATCCATGCATTCCGCTATATATTCTGCTTGTCAGATCATACAAAACATCAGGTTCTTTTTTAACAAATTCTAAAACAACATCTCTCGGAGCTCTGTAGACTTCAACATCGGTGAGAGCCTCAAAATAATAGGTGTTATGGATATCGTTCATTGCCCACATCATCGGAAAATATGCAATTGGTTTATACAAGGTTAACGTTTGCTCTTCACCGTCTTTGGAAATTGCATACTGGCGAACAGTGCCTTGTTTGAGATAAAAAATTCCCGCAGGATCATCATCGGCACGAATAAGTATCTCTCCTTTTTTAAAAGTAAGATGTTTGAATTCGGAAAAAAATATTTCTAACTTTTGCTTTACTGCCTCGTTCATCATTGTATTGTATCAAATTACCTCATTTTTTTGTTATCGTGAGTGCAATCGTATCATCAGGCTTGAGAATATAGTTTTCAAATTGTGTATTTTCTTTCCCATTGATAACAAGATTGATATGATATCTATCTGGAAAGAAAAATCCTGAGAATTGATTTTTTGAGAAGGTCATTCCCCAGATCGAAAAAATGTCTCCGAGGGTAAAAGGAAAAGGTTTTGTGTAGTGGATATGGACTGTTCCGTCAGTATTATCGTGGACTTGTATCGGATGCAGACATCCATCTTCAATACCTAAATTATTGGGTAGCAAAGCAGGTTTTCCTAAGATAGTAAGTGTCAGGTTAACATGATAATGTTCTTTTGCTTGGTCGTCAGTTACACATTGAGAAAGAACTTGTATGTGAGAATTTTCCTTTGTCGAAAGTTGCTGATTTGATATCTTAAAAGAAAAGTAGATCGTTATTACTGCAAGAAGACAAAACAATACTAATAGGAAGACCCAATGACGTTTCATAACTGTATATTCATTATTGCACTTTTGATTGTATTTTCCTACACTATGTAGGAATGGCATATAAAGAAATTAGTAATTTAGAACTAGAAATCATGGATATCGTCTGGGAGGAGGGCGAAGTCTCAATTCGTGATGTGTTGGAAAAACAATCTTCAAAAAAGTTACTAGCATATAATACGATTGGGACAATTCTACAAAGACTCGAACAAAAAGGATTTGTAAAGAAAAAAATAATAAAATTTCCTCATACGTTTACTGCAAAGATAACGAAAGCCTCCTATGGGAGAAATGTCGTTGATGGATTTTTAAAAAAATATCTTGAATCTTTTGGAACATCTGGTATGGCATCGTTTGCAGAAAGTATAGAAAACTTACCCCAGCTTGAAAAACAGGAATTGTTGCACATACTTGAAAAACATGAAAAACATCAATAAAAATCTGCTCATATTTTCTCTCTTGTTTATAGTATTTAGCTTGTCCGTAGGGAGAATCATAGTAAAGTATTTTCCTCTCTTTTTAGAACATACAGTTTATTACTGTCAGCGTGTATTTGGTTTTTCAACAGTGGAATTTCCCCATATGGTAAGTATCATCCTTTTTATTACGTTGTCAGCTTTTAGTGGATATAGTTTGATCCGATTTATCATGTATCTTTGGCATAGTCACCAGTTAAAACAAGAATTTAAACGATACGCAATTCCAACAAATCGAATGTTGCTATCTATTGAGAAATATGGGGTAAGGAACCGTACTTATATCGTGCAAAGTAGTAAAACATTTGCTTTTTGCTTTGGAATAATCAAACCAAATATTTATCTTTCCTCAACGCTTGTAAAACAGATGACAAAAAGAGAACTTGAAGCCATCGTACTCCATGAAAAATATCATATTGAGCATCGAGATAGTAGTATTATGCTTATTGCTAATACACTTTCATTTCTTTTTCCTTTTTTTCCCATACTTAATGAGTATACGCGCTCATATAAAATTCAAAGGGAAATAGCAGCTGATAGACAAGCTATCAAGACAATGGGTACAGATGTATTTATTGCAACTATACTCAAAAAATTATTACTTGTTCCTTCTCTACAACTATCTACAGCAACGTCAATTGGAGATGCACATACACTTCTCCCAAGAATCTATGCATTAGCAGGAAAGCATTACAATAATCGATTTAGTTTAAATAAAATTCTTATCAGTACTGCAAGTAGTGTTGTGTTAACCTTCTTACTTATAATTCCAGTTCATGCAATGGAAGTCCATAGCCATACCCAAGACGTCATGATGGTATGCTTGCAAGGACAGGGATGTCTTAACTCGTGTACAAATATCACGATTGCCAAACCTTATGTGATTCCATACTCAACGGATAATGTATCCCGTCCATTTTCTCCATTGCATAAAGTGACATATTGACAGAGAGAATAATTATCTCCTACACTATGTAGGAGATATGAAAAAATTTCATTCAATAAACCTAAAGAGTCAAGATTCAGATGTCACAACCACTACTGAAATAGTGAAACAGAATATCTATACACCACTTCTCGTTGTTGCTCTTATTATCACCTCATTTCTTCTTGGTATGTTTATAACCAAAGTACAATTACAATCTGATACAAAAGCTTTGGCAGCAACAGCTCCAACACAAAATGTTGCAGGTGCACAAGCTGGCGCACCAGCGGGTATTCCTCCAATTGTTCAAGTGGATAATGGACATTTTCCTATAAAGGGAACTACGGGCGCAAAAGTCCAAATAGTTGCATTTGAAGATATGCGATGTCCGTTTTGTAAACAATTCTTTGATAACACTGAATCGCAACTCATAAAAGAATATGTCGATTCTGGAAAAGCGACATTTGCCTTCCGTCAATATGAATTTTTAGGTCCAGCATCTCTCGTTGCTGGGAATGCAATTGAATGTGCAAATGACCAAAACAAATTCTGGGAGATGCATGATTATTTGTATAAAAACCAACCTTCAGAGACCGATACATCGATGTATACATCAGACAATCTCTCACAGATTGCCGGAACACTCGGCATGGATGCAACTCAGTTTAAAGGTTGTATGGATAACAAAACAGATGATAAAAAGATGCAAGATGATATTGCAGCAGGACAAAAAGCAGGAGTAAGTGGCACACCAACGTTTTATATTAATGGTAAACAACTAGTTGGTGCACAACCATTAAGTGCAATAGAAACTGTTGTGAATCAGGAGTTGAGCAAATAATTACTATGCGCATTACTCGTCAAACCTTGCTATTTATTTTCCTTATAACCCTTAGTTACTTATTAGTCCTCGCCTATGCTCGAAATATTGTGATTATTAATGAGACCATATTTGAACAATCACCGATACAATATAAATTACAACTGTTTTTTGCCTTAACAATTGGACTTTGGACGACGATGGGAGCAGTTGGTTTTATTACCATGGTTATTACTGGCATGCTCATTGGTATTAATTTTGCCGTTGTCAGATCGAGAATGAAGCAAATCAAGCAATCGGGAAAAGTTCGCATTGTTGCTGGTGGAAGCTCACTACTCAGTATCGCAGGAGGAGGATGTGCATCATGTGGGCTGCCAGTGCTTTCCCTTCTTGGATTAAGTGGCAGTGTCGCTTTTCTTCCATTTAAAGGTGCAGAATTACCGTATATATCAATTATTATGCTTAGTGGCTCTCTTTTCTATTTACTCAAGCAAAAATCGACACAAGCATGTGCATTACCATTAGCTAGCAAACAAGATAGTTTAGAATAAAATTTATTATGCAACGATTATTGCTCATAGCCGTCATTTTTTCTGTGGTGTTACTGCTGTTTTTATATATGAAAGTGCAAACAATGGATAAAACACAATCAATTACACTATTACAAGCACAACTGCAATTGCAAGGAAAAGTGCAAGCAGCTGCTGGGAAAATTATGGCAATTTCAAAAAATGATCATATAAAAGGAAACCTAAATGGAAAAATAACTTTGGTTGAATATACTGATCTGGAATGTCCTTCCTGTCAACAGTTCCAACCAACGATCAAACAAATTATGCAAACCTACGGAGATAAAATTCGTTTTGTGACAAGAAATTATCCGTTACTCCAACACGCAAACGCTGAAAAAGAAGCAGAAGCGTCAGAATGCGCTGCTTCTCTGGGTGGAAATACGACGTATTGGAAATATACTGATATAATCTTTAGGAGAAGTTACTCAGGTGGCACTGGATTTGCGTTAACCAAGTTAACACCATTGGCAGCAGAATTAGGAATATACAATACATCATTTCAGAAGTGTCTTGACTCGGGGAAATTTGTACAAGCAATCCAAGATCAAGCAAATGATGCTCAAAATGCAGGAGCAAGTGCATTGCCAGCAACCTTTATAATTGATAGTAGAGGCAATACAAAATTAGTCAGTAGTGATCAACCATTTGACGTCTATAAGACAATCATTGATTTAGATCTACAAACAATATGAAACAAAAATTCTACAACAAATTTATTATTCTTTTCGTTATTATTGGAGTAGTCTTAGCAGGCATGTTATATAACAAATATCGAACAGCTGGAGCCCCCGCACAATTAACGACAGTAAATGAAAATTCTGATGCTGCAAAAGCAATGGAAGCAATTCCTGCAAAAGGAGTTCCAATGGCAACACAAACCCAAGGGCTACAACCACTTCCATATACTATGGATGGAACTACCAAAGTATTTCATTTGACCGCAGAACCAATACGTTGGGAAATAGTGAAAGGAACAATAGCAACTGCTTGGACATATAACGGAACTGTCCCAGGACCACTTATTCACGTTACAGAGGGTGATAACGTTCGCATTATTGTAAAAAATGAACTACCAGAACCAACCACTATTCATTGGCATGGAATTCAAGTTCCAAATAATATGGATGGCATACCAGACATAACACAAAAACCAATTCAACCTGGACAATCTTTTACCTACGAGTTTGTGGCAAAACCAGCAGGAACGTATTGGTATCATTCCCATTTCAATCCTGATAAACAGGTGTCTGTTGGACTATCAGGTGCTTTTATAATTGATCCGCCAGGAGGACTCAATCCAAAACCAGATGTTGATCAAGTATTGATGCTTAATGAATGGCGAATTATCGACGGGCAAACGTATGCTGCAATGCCAGCAACAGGAATGGATGGGAATTTCTTTACGATCAATGGGAAATCATATCCTGAGACGCAACAACTGAATGTAAAAGTTGGACAATTGGTAAGACTTCGATTCATTGGCACAGGACAAATGATTCATCCAATGCATTTGCACGGTTTCCCTTTTACAATTGTTGCAACAGATGGAAATGATGTACCACAAAGTGCTCAGATTATGAAAGATACAGTGGAAGTAGGACCTGGAGAGCGCTATGACGTTCAGTTTACACCCGATCGACCAGGGAAATGGTTACTACATTGTCACATTTCACATCACACAACAAATGATCATAAAGATCCGGGTGGGCTGATGATGATTATTAATGTAACTTAATTTTTAAAGGAGGTGATGATATGAATAGCAAAGTATTATTTGGAATCGTAGCCGGAATTGTTATTATTTTATTTGTTTTAGTATTTGTTGTGAATACAAATCCTTCTGGAACAGCGGGTAGTGGAAATGGTGATATAAGTTTATTGACCAATCCTAATCCTGCACGTACAGGCAAAACAACTCTGATCGTTTCTGTAAAAGATAAAGACGGAAAGTCAGTCGATAATGCTAAGGTTAATTTTACCTTAAATATGACAAGTATGAATATGGGTACACAGCAAGGAAGTGCTACTTCTCAAGGTAATGGACAATATGCAGCTGATGGAAATTTCTCAATGGGCGGACCCTGGAAGATTTCAACGCAAGTCACAATGCCAGATGGCACGAATGAGAACAAGGATTTTGATATTAATGTGCAATAGTCAGTGTCTTTGAATGTATCGTACTATGTTGGTTATTAACGTTTATAGATAGGCCATACTTGATTAAGGTAATGTAAAAGTGCTTTTCCTGTCATATACCCAGGTCGTACTCTAAAAAGAAAGTATCTGTTTTGTGGACTTTGGTTATTACCAGGTATGGTTGACGCAGCTGTGGTAAATCCTACTTGTTTTACCAATGTAATTGTTTGTTGATCGAATGAGCCATATGGATAGGCAAAAGAATAGACATGGATATGATATTTTTGCTCAAGCATTGTTTTACTGGTATTAACTTCATATTTTGCTTTTGATAGGGATTCTCCTTTTAAAGATACGTGCATGACTGTATGCGCTCCGACATCAATTAGCCCACTGTCAATAAGATTCTGTAGCTCTTTTGTTGTCAATGAGTCAGAGTTTGTATCTATAAAACCAGGTACGATGTATGCAGTAGCTTTGATATGATATTTTTTAAGAATTGGCAATACAACCGTATCTAGATCCCAATGGCCGTCGTCAAAAGTTAATAGTACTGGTTTAGTAGGAAGTGGTATTTTTCCGTCAAAAATATCTCCTAAATCTTTTGCGGTAATAAATGTATACCCGTCCGCTAAAAGCGTCTCAATTTGTTTCTCAAATATATCAGGATTTACATTCAGCAGCTGTCGTTCTGTATCTGTCCTATTTTGCAAATATTCAACATAATGGTACATAAGAATAGGGACATGAAGAGTTGCAGACAAACTTGCTATAGGTGTTTGCTTTTTAAGCATAATTTTTACATCTGCAGGTATTTTTTTCATTGAGTTTTTTTCTGTTTCAGGAATCACGCTATTAGGAGAGAACGGAGTATAATAAATGAAAAAAGCACTTAGGTATATAACTGCTATTATAAAAACAATCAAGAACGCAAATAATTGCTTGTTATAAAAATATGATGATGAATGGATAATTGTTCTCTTCGTTTGTTGATTTTTCTTTTTATGATATTTTATTTTCATTTCGTACTATACATAAGTTGAAATTATAGCATAGCTTCGTGTTAGCTTATATATGACACTTAAAAGACGCTGACAAATATATTATGGCTTTTTTTGAATATTTAGTTAGTTCTGTATGGCTAAATTATGAATGGATTACTGCTTGAACAAAAGAATATGCCGAAGTAAAATACTTTTTTCCATGAAGTGCAACAAGACAAGCAAGTATAGTAGTGATTGGAACAGCAAGAACGAGTGCACTGCTACTCATGAGCGCACGAAACATGTCTTCGACTGTAGTCTCATTATTAAGAATCACCCATAAAGGCACTTTGGTAGGATTGATTGCAATATAAATAAATGCACCAAATGTTGATCCAACATACGCAAGAATAAGTGTATTGATAAGTGATGCAATGTGTTCTTTTCCTATCTCCATGCTTTTTTTAAATAAAGGATAAAATTTCTGAGTTGGATTTTCTCGAACAAAAGTAAAAATAGTCAGCGACTGAGTAGTAGTTATATCATTTAACGCACCGAGTGTACCAATAAGAATACCACCTAGGAGTAGGCTTTCCGGATTAATTTTATTGTTTGTACCAAGTTGCAGATCATACACATCCATATTTCCTAACCCAATTAAATGGAGAAATGGCATAAGTATTGATGAAAGATTGACTGCAATGAGAAGCGATATACCTGTGCCAATAATGGCAATTGTTGTTTTTACCGAGACACCATGTGCAATATATGTGGTAAAGATAAGAATAATAAGCGCACCATTGACACAAACACTTAATGGGTCAACACCGTTGACAATTTGAGGGATAATATAAAGAGTGATCACTGCAATACTAATGGAAAGTCCGATGAGTGCACCAACGCCTTTTCTTCCTGCAACAAAAACAATAAAAAGACAAAATGCGGCGAGCACCCACCAAAAATTCCCCAAACGATATGCCTCGTAAAGACTATATGTTACTTTTCCGGATGGATCTAATTTTTCATTAACAACTACCTGATCACCTGAAGATAGTTTTTGTATATCACCAAACATAGGCGCACCTTGAATGTCTAGTGGAATATCCTTCCCCTTGTCTTTCCCTTCAAGTAATTGTACTTGTAGTTTCTCATAATAGTTTTTTGATCCTGAGGAGTTTGTAAATCTTGATGTGATAATCTTTGTGACTTGTCCCTTCACATATACATCGGGAACAAGTTCAGGTAAATTATTTGTACTTTGTGCAAATGTCTGATTATTTAATGATAAGAAGAAAAAAAGAAAAATAAAAGAAATAAAAATAAGGAATTTCTGTATCATATTAAATGGCTCTCACTATTATAGTAAATGGTATAGAAATTGCTAGAAGTTGTTGAAAATTGCTCATCTTCTCTTTCTATGTAAGTAATAACGTATTACATAATCAACTCGATCTGCTGAGTTAGGGGCTGCGCCCCTCTTTTGCAAGGGTATATAAACGAGATCGTTGTCTCGCCCTTGCAAAATTCACCCTGCTATCACTTCGTTCTCGTATTAGGAAGCAGGCAGGCTGCTTCCTATAAAAATATTTTCAAAAATTACGCAGCCAGAAAGGGGTGAAATTAATGAGCACAGTAATAACAGCTGATTTCTCACAATTTGGAATTAGAGAACTCATATTTGCACAATTGCTATTGAAAGCTTATGCAGAGCATGGTGCAGAATTCTTAAATTGTGGTTTAACGCTTAACTTCAATACAAGTAGTGGGTATGTTTTCTTATCTGATGAAGACTATAACGTCGGAGTTCTTGATCAGTCAGAACAATATATTGTCCAATTCTATACATGTCCACAATGTGGCTATGAAGGTACACAGCATAACGCGCTCAGTGAGGAAAAGGATTTTAGTACGTTTAACGGGTATTGTTCGGTTGAATGCCTAGATAAGAATATATAGTTTAAATCCCTGCCCATCTGCCTAGTTATGCTACTTTTTGCCAAGGATCAAGAGTTTCTTTAGCAAATTTTATTGTGTCCTTGGTCGTGACAAATAAAGTCACTTCTTCAAATGATTTTTCAATAATACTTTTTCCATACCAGTACACATGCTTTTTCGCTGTTTCATTAGGACAGACAAAATATACAACAGGTAATTTGTTTTGATTTGTATTTAAGCCCCAGTCACCCTGTCTGGAATATTCAAGGTATTGTCTAATTCTTTTTCTGTACACAAATGGAGGTGTATATTCATCAAACAAATCCAAAAAATAACGCTTTGTTCCAGTTGTATTTTTTATTGCAATAAATGCGTCAGGTATTGGTTTGATAAAATAGTCATATCCTGTCAACATCGTTCGTGTAAAAAATTTAAGTGTCTCATCTTTATTTAATTTTTTCTCAAAGAATAAATAGATATCAGCAAGTGTAAGACAATGATCAATAAACTTTTTCCCTTTTCGTTTCTCTTTATAAATTAATCGTAATGCCTCAATCTCAATATCCTTTTCTTTTTTTAATATATGTCTGGCAGGCGAAACAAGATGAAAGATTGCCGGCTTGGTATTTTCATTTCGCTTTTGTCTAGAATATGAACTGACTATATAACCTTTCTCTACCAAATCTTTCAACCATTCTTGAATAAGACTAGGGCTTTTATGATGCATAAGTAGTTGAAAATGAGTAGTAGTAAGAAAGCGGAAGGTATAAAGAAGGCGTAAGATTTGTAATTGTTTTGGAGTGATAGATTGTAAGAGCATAGTGTAAGTTGAGAATAGAGAGCAGGGGCAAGGAGTAAGTTAGTATTGTAAACTAGATGTGAAGTATAACACATCTTCTTATATATAAGAAAGAATAGGATGTAGTTTTGTTTTATTTAGGTTCACTATAGATGAAATTTTATGGACACGCGTACCCACAAAATTGACTTTAATTTTCATCAGGTGAACCCTTTATTATAGTAGTATCTGTAATAGTTTTATTATTTTTATCCTTTGTATCGATAATGTTGGGTGTCTGTTGTGCATCACTTTTTGGATGTAGACGCTTATATATATTCCCATATTTTTGACTAGATAGCTGTATAATTCTTTTACCTTTCTCTTTGTCATCTCCAGCTCTAAGGGGTACTGTTTCACCGGTGAAAGGTTCTTGTGCAACAGCGGCATATATTTTAATAAAAAAATGAAACCAGGGAAGATTCATGATATCTCCCTTTTTCACCATAGGTGCAAATTGTGGCAGTATTAAATCCTCATCAGCTGGGTTTGCTGTTCTAAAACAAATGATAATTGCCACATTGGCAAGAATAATATTGATAAGGCTCTGATCTTGTTGCTGACTCGTTGACTGTTCAACTATAACAATATGTAACTTATATTTTCTTGCTTCAGCTAACATCCCGACAAAATAATCGCTCGCAAAGTTTTGGAATTCGTCAATATATAGATAAAAAGGTATTCGCTCTGATTCATGTATTGTTGCTCTTGCCATAATAGAGAGTTGCATTTTTGTTAAGATAGCTGTGCCGATAACCTGTGATATGTCTTCACTCAATTTTCCTTTTGAAAGATTACACAAGATTATCTTTTTACTATCCATCAAATGATCAAATAGAAGCGTTGATTTTGGTTGCTCAAATATTCTTCGCGCTGATTCACTATGCAGAAACTTACCAATTCTTGCAGTTACACCACCAACCATTTTTACTATTTGATAATCTCCTGCCCTGCCAAATTCATTTTTCCAGAAATCTTTTAATCGTTTATCCTCTATGCTTCCAACTGTTTTTCTGAGGAATACCGGATCATTTAACAAATCATAAATAGTAAAGAGCGTGCAATCGGGAACGTAAAATGCTGTATAGATTGCGTTGAGGAGTGTGTTCTCAATACGGAATGCATTACTCCCAGCTTTAGAAAAATCACTCGCACAAACTCTTCGGAAGAGGGATACAATACCTTCAGCAACACGTTCTTTCTCGCGTAGTGCATCATTTTGTTTTAAGTTGGGTGTCAACTCCATTAAATTAATTGCCAGAGGACGATCTATGTCATACGGATCGACCCAAACGACATCTTTTTCGCGATCCGTGGGAATCATTTGTAATGCACGTTCTGCTGCGTCTCCATGCGGATCAATAAAACATAGGCCTTTCCCATTTTGCATATCTTGCTGCATCATTTCTGATATCAACGTTGTTTTTCCATTTCCAGTTCCTCCAAAAATGACCATATGTCTTGCTCGTTGATCAGGTGTTAATCCAATAAGTGTTTCGACGCCCGCATACATATTTCTTCCAAAAATTACATCAAATTTTGTTCCTTGTTTTAGAGACACAGGAGCTGGCAACTCATAGCTATAGCTTTTTGCGATATTTTCTGTTTGGGTAACGTTAGAAAAAGGGAAATGATATAAATCTGCCACTTCTGAAACTGAGAGAAGAGAAGAGCTTTTGTTATTGATAAGAGATAATAATCGTTTTTGAAAAACAAGATCACGAATCTGTTTTATAAGAACTGGTGGGAAATTCCACTTTGTTTTAAGCGACTGATATTGTGGAACACTAAATGGCTCAAATGATGAAATTAATCCATTCACACGTTCTTGTAATTCATCTTGAGAGCTTACAGAAACAAGTACTCTAATGCTAGTTGCAAATAATGGTTGTGTAATCTTTGCCTGTATTGAAGTCACAATTTCTGTTTCAAAAGAAGAGAGTTGGCGCATTGGTTTAATTTTGGTTACTTTCAATTGCTGTTGATAAGCAGTTGTACTGTACATATTTACAGAACTCATACTGCTACTGCCATGCATCATTTCAGTGAGTGCCCATTGTAACTCTTGACCTACTTTGTTGATAATCAGTCCAATTAGTTTTATAGCATCAAGCAATACCTTTACAAAACCAGATGGTCGAATTGAATCAAGATACGAGAGCACATCTTCCTGTCTCAAAATCATATTAGATATCTTCTTTGCCTCAATTGTTTTTATTGGTGCAAGAACAATTTGTATGGCAATTAACTCATCCTTCTTTAACTGAGTCATCATACCTGTTATATATGCCACAGGATCATGCTGATCAAGCATATTCTGTTTCTCGAGTGGATATGCAAAATGACTACTAAGTTTTAATTCAATAATTTGTCGAGATGAATTATATGTCTCTATTGGATTTTTCAAATAGTCCTTTACTTCATGAACTAAAACTCCTGGAAGATAAGAAGTTATTTTCCGTTTCAAATTTTCTTTTTGTTTTAGATCCGTTCGTATAACATACCGAATCCCTTTTTCTCGTGTTGAAACAATTTCAAATGAAAATACTGTTTTTTTATCAAGTAACAAATTAATGAATTTGTTCCCATTTTTTGCATTATGAATAACAGAGAATAATTGTTCAGTGGTATAAGCGGATTTTTCTGTAAAAGCAGGGGGAGTTATTTCCAGTAATACAGATTCCTGTAAAAAATTTCTTCGAAGTATAAGGATTTTACGAACTAAATAAATTATTAGAGCGATTACAACAAAAACATAAATTGTAGGGATGAAAATATACGTTTGTTGCTGTGATGTAGTCATTACTTGTATCTCATGCTCTATATACAATAATGGCACACGAATAATATGGCCGAATTGTAGATTAGTAATGATTTCCTGCACTTTCATGTTTCATAGGCAGGAATTAGCTTGAGTTATAGCACAGATCCAAGGAAAAGTAAAAAGTGAGAATTTAGCACTAACTATTATTCATGATTATCTTCTATAGAATCATTTATATTTCCTTTAGGAAATTTAATCAATTTATTAAAAAGTTTAAGTGCCATTTTTTGTTGTGGCGAAAATAACTTTATATCTTCCTTTGATAAGGATTTCACTTTCTTTTTAAATTCTTCTATATCCGTAAACATTTCAATACTTTTAAATGATATATCCCAAAAATTAATATTCTTTGGATTCCCAAAATGTCGTTGATAGCTAAATCCTTCTAAAATGCTCCCGATTCCGTCAGTACTTGTTTGAAGGGATGCTACTAATATTTTAGCCTTTTCATCACCCTTCCAATTCTTCCAAATTAATAGAATATTTTGTAAATTAGGGACAGATTTTAAATTATCAACTTTTACTCGTTCTTCTAATTTCTTGCACATTATTTCTTTAAGCTTTTCGACAGTCTTATTATCTTTAAATAGTCTGGTATGTTCATTTTTTTCCATTCTTTCTACCTCATAAAATACGAACTCCAATGGTGCGATTATTCCAGAAGTACCTTGTATAACTTTAAATGCAATCTTTTGTCTTGTTTTTTGATCTTCGATATTGTTTAGTAGGTGGTACGCAATTCGAGTAGCCTCCATTGTTGCTCCGAAGTCAAAATCATGTTCTCTGCCTTGTGGAAGTTTATCGCTAATATTAAACATAGCAATAATGAAATTTGCTATATTTTTTTGTGGTATTAATTCTTTAAAATCAGGTAACCGACTTAAAAACTTTCTTACTCTTTTCAATCTAATTAATTTTATTAATGAGTTTTCTAAATCATTTATATTATCAGATTTTACAATCAGTTTATTAATTTCTTGTTGTGGTAATTGTCCTTCTGGAACTGAAAGGAAAAAGTACCTATCATATCTATATCTAGAACAGATAAATTTTTGACCTTCCCAAATATCCTGCCACTCAGATCCATAATTATTAGCAATTTGTGGGAATAGTTTATATATTATGTGTAAAACGTATTTTCTATCAGATTCAGGTACACTTTCTACCATTTTATTAATTTTCTCCACTTTAGCTTTCCTATCATCCCGATCAATAGAGTACACATCACCAACAAATAATGTTTTATTTTTTGCAATATGCGTGTAAACTTCGGGAAAAAATACACGAAGAGATTCAATACCCATAAAATCAACAATATTAATTTCGTTTGGGACAAGCATAATAGTAAAACGTAAACTATTGATATACCGTTTCACACTACGCAACGAAGGGAAGACACCACTTAACCCTTCAAAGTATATATCTTGCCACCTTTTTTTCTCAAAAGGGGTGGATTTTGATAAGAGTGGTTTTATAATGGAATCTAATTCTTTAAATAGAATTTTCTCTAGTCGAGCTTTCTCAATTGTTGGTACATGGAACGGTACCTGTATAATCTTTTCTAAATAATCTTTTCCTGGGAATTTATCCTCTGTTAACATGGCAGCAACCTTTTGATCGTCCAAAGAAAGAATATATATTGTGTTTGGGAAATTAGCATTCATTTTAACTAGTTGAAAGATCTGCCGCATCTCTTGATTATTTAATCTATCAATATCATCTATGACTATTATTATCTTGCGATGAAGTTTTATAATTTGCTTGTAGAGTTCAGCTTTAATTGCGGATAAATCTTTATCATTAAGTTCAGACCATTCTTTTGTGGCATTACCCATTTCCTTTAAAGTACTTTCTGGCAATTTCATTAATTCAGCGAATTGAGGAAAAAATGGTGCTAAGATAGTTAGGGGTGTAAAGAATTTACTGTAAGATAATAGTTTTTTTCCTATCTCAGTTGCTTGTTCTGAATTTCCCTGAAATCCAATAACTTTTGATAACTCAGAAAAGAAAATAGTAACTAATTGATTTTGCTCGGTAAAGTTCCAAGGATTAAAACGAAATATTATAGGTGATGTTTTATTATCTTTTCCTGTTGTTTTTATAATATACTCTAGAGATAAATTTATTATAGAACTTTTACCAGCTCCCCATTCACCATACAATCCCAGAACCATAGTTTCAATATTAGTCCAATTAAGAATTGCATTACCTAAATGCTCTGAAAAAGGATATCGATTAAGTCGATCTTCTTTTCTAGATTCGATTGCTGCGTCACTTGCGAATGCCATAGATATATATAATTATATCATTATGATCTAAATGTGATTATTAATTTAATATAGACCTATTAAATTGAATTAACAGTGGTTAATTATAACTGTTTTCTTACTTGACATTATGCCTGTAGGGATAGTACAATTATCCTTGTAAGGATAATTCAATTATGGGTAGAATTAAAGGTATTTTGAACAAAAAATCATATACTCGCCCCATTACTTCAACTCTCTCAATAGAAGAAAGAATTTGTTTTTTGGCCAACCTTATCATCGATAAAATGCTGGAAGATCAGAGAAACGGTAGTGTAATATTAAAAACCAAAATTCAGATGAAATAATATGAATACAATCCTATCAAATCCTGAAAATGCAGTCGCAGCTATCCGTGTATCATCAACCAAACAAGGAACGGATGGTGATTCTCCTGAGGCACAAAAAGAACAATTAGAAAGATTTGCTCAAACTCACAATATTACAATTAAAAAGTTCTTTGTTTTTATGGAATCTGCGTCCAAAGAGCAGCAGCCTATGCAGGAAGCGGTTAATTACTGTAAACATCCCGCTAATAATATCCAGCTCTTTATTATTAAATCCATTGACCGATTTACTAGAGGTGGTTCATACTCTTACGATTATTTAAAAATGCAGCTTGATCACTGCAATATTAAACTTATCGACATCTACGGCATCATTAGCTCACAAAAAGTAAATACATTAGAGCATTTAGGTGTCTCCTTTGACTGGAGTGTCTATTCTCCTACGAAAAAAGCCGAAATATTAGAAGCAGAACGGGCAAAAGACGAGATGCGGGATATTATGTCAAGAATGATCGGAGCTGAAATTCGTTATGCTCGGATGGGTTATTGGGTCAGGGAAGCTCCTTACGGTTATGTCATTGAGAAAATAGAAACACCAAATGGAAAACGTTGCATCTTAAAACCTCATCCGACTGAAGCCCAATTTATTATTAAGATGTTTGAGCTCCGGTGTCATGGAACCCTCAACGATCACCAAATTGTTGAGGAGATTAACAAATTAGGTTTTATTACCAGAGTGAAATACATCAGAGATGCACACGATAGAACCAAAATCAAAAAAGAACACGGTGGAAATCCTCTAAATATCAAGGGGTTTTGGCGCTTCATCCAAAATCCAATCTACGCCGGAGTAAGCATGGAAAAATGGACGGCAAATCAGCGTGTAAAAGCTAAATATGACGGATTAGTCTCAATAGATATGTTCAACAAGGCAAATAATGGCAAAATTATTATTTCTGAAGAAAACGGTGAGGTAACAATACACAAAAAGCCAACTCCCGAATGGCTACTAAAGAAAGGCGTAAGAAATCCTGATTTTCCATATAGAAAATATGTATTGTGCCCGCACTGTGAAAAACCGTTTTTTGGCAGTGCCTCAAAAGGACGTCTGGGCAAATACTATCCAGCCTATCACTGTAATAAGCGGGGGCATTATTTACGTGTACCGAAGAAAGATTTTGAAGATGCAATATTTAAGTTTGTGAAGAACATTCGACTTGCAGATGGATATATTGACGCACTGGTTAATAATGTAAATACTGAGTGGGAAAAGCGAAATATAGAAGTCGTAAAAGATGAAGTTACTATTGATGACAGGATTACGCAATTAAAAACACAGACAAAGCAGACAATTGATAAGATAAAGTTTTTAACCTCTGAAGTTGCGATTAAGTATATGGAGCAGGAATTGATAACAACAGAACAGCAGCTCACTGATCTTTTAGGTGAGAAACAGAAAGCAGTTGACGCACAGCCAATAGATATGAAGGTAGTTATGGTCTACATCAAATATTTTCTGGAACACTTAGAAGAATTACTCATTTTAGGCACGGATTCTGTACAAAAAGCAGCCTATTTTGGGGTTTTATTCGATGAAGCCCCAACCTATGCGGAAATACTTTCTGGAACACCTAAATTAGCCCAGTGTATCAAGCTAAACGATGATTTTATGTCTGGTCAAGGTATGTTAGCTGTCGAGCCTGGATTCGAACCAGAATAAACAGATCCAAAGTCTGTTGTCCTACCATTAGACGACTCGACAATATAAAAATATTTTTCTTAAAACAAGATTACATATAATTATCTTCTGTGAATATTTCTTTATGTCCAAGAAGATGTATTAAAATGTATCTTATAATTATACCGGATTGGATTAAAGCAATCAATAAATTTAGAAATAGGTATTTCTGACAAACAAATCTTTGCAGGCTTGAAGGTTTAATAGATTGATACCCTTATTTGCTTCCATAAAGAGTATAATGGACTTAGGTGTCAGAAAACAAACCCACCATAGTCTTTCTCAGTACATACCCACCTCGTGAATGCGGAATAGCAACCTTTACACAAGATTTGTTCCGGTATTGTAAAAAAAATTTAGGAATAGGCTTTAAATTTAAGATTGCTGCCCTTAATGTCTCACCCTTGGACAGCTATAAATATCCACCGGAAGTCACTTGGGAAATAGATCAAAACAGCAAATCGGACTATCTGGATTTAGCCAAAGAATTAAATGAAGATAAATTTATCTCGGGAGTAATTATTCAACACGAATATGGAATCTTTGGTGGAGTACAAGGAGATAAATTACTACATTTCATGCAAAATTGCCAAAAACCAATGTTAGTAACTCTACATACAGCACTACCTTCCCCTGATGAAAAGATGCAAATGGTTACTAAAAAGATTATTGAATTAGCAAGTAATCTGGTAGTCCTTACAAAAAGTTCTAAAAAAGTAATTGAGAAATTATATCCTGAATCGAAAGGCAAAATCTTTATTATTCCTCACGGAATACACCCTGTAAATTTCTCTCTGCAAAAAGAATTTAAAATAAAATTAGAACTGAAAAACAGATTAGTTATAAGTACATTCGGACTTTTAAGTCGTGGAAAGGGGATAGAATATGTAATAGAAGCACTTCCCGCGGTTATTAAAAAACATCCTTCATTAATTTATCTGATTATTGGAGAAACACATCCTGTTATAAGGCGTAATGAGGGTGAAATGTACAGGTTAGAATTGGCAAAATTAGTACGCAGATTAGGTTTGCAAAAACACGTTAAATTTTATGATCAATACCTCTCTTTGCCGGATTTATTAGATTTTTTACAAGCCACAGATATTTATGTATCGACTTCAATTAATCCCAATCAGGCAGTTAGC
>DAIDHL010000007.1 GCA_027459745.1 Candidatus Levyibacteriota bacterium | reverse complement strand
GCTAAAGCTTTACCAAAGGTAGAAGAATTGGTTAAGTAAAAATTCCCTGTGTTGGCTGCATCCTGACTAGTGGTTCCTACCGACAGTTGACCTGAGATGCTGGCAGCGTTATTTACTGTTAAGGCTTGGGAATCTATGACGACACTGCCTGTGTTGTAAGTACCTAGAGTAAGATTACTTGAGTTAAATGTTTCTCCAGCATAGATAGCTAGAGGTGCAGCCGAGGTAATATTGGAACTGGTTGGGTTGGTAAAGTTAATATCATACGCAAAACTGGTGTTACCGGCTGAAGTGAATTGCACTGGAAGATTAGCAGTGATCTGAGATTGACTTACTGAGAAGACTGATGATCCAGCATTCTGTACATTGAAAATATTATTCAGTGTTCCATTCGCTCCTACGTTCAAATCAAGAAGGTCTCCCGTGGCAGTGGTGGCACTGGTGGGATTCCATGCTATACTTCCTACTTGTCCCGTAAAGGCTGAATTACCTGTGAAGTTGACATCAAGTAAGTTCCCTGTGGTTAAGCCTGTACTGGTTGATCCGAGTAAGAGTCCATTCCCGGTGGTTAAACCATTAGCTGAAATATTGGCAGCAGTTCCCGTGGTAATCCCATTGGCATTGATAGCAAAAGCTGTCCCAGTGATATCGGAACTATTTTGTGTGAAATCACCCAGAGTGTTATTAAAAGCAAATTTAGCACTTGACGTGCTAGTAGCTCCTAAAAGTAAATCGTAAGTGCTATTTCCAGGCGAGATTGCGTTGCTATTGAGTTGCCAAAGATTTGTTCCCCCTCCTAATGTACAACTACCCCAGCTAAACCCTCCCGACCCATTGGATAACAAACAAGCATTGGTCGTCCCTGCAGACGTCTCCGACACCAATCCCGATGTATTTGCATATAATAAGCCACCGTTTGCGCTAGTGTATCCAGAGAAAGTCAAAGTTCCACCTACAGTTTGTGTTGGAGCGTTACTGGTCACGACTACTCCGCCAGTAGTAGAAGGAAAGCTAAAAGAAGTACTATCAGTACCACTTAAAGTCAAAGAGTTATTGACCGTAAAGGTTTTACTGGCTGCGATGTTAAGAGTGTTCCCACCGTTATCCGTTACGGTTAAACCATTCACTTGTTGAGCTTCAAAAGCATATGGCACAGCGGTAAACAACACACGCGGAGTCATCTCCGCATCACTCCCGACTTTGATACCCAAATAAATTGGGTATTGATTAAAATTTACCCCCGAGAGCATGGAAGAAAAAGTTACCTGAAAAATACCATTGCTGGTGGTAACGCTATCCGTCTCTGTACCTAGCGATGTCCCCCCGGTAGCTGCGTTGTACAAAGTGAAAGTAATTGAATAACTACTATCGGTCACGTTTGTTCCGTCAGGATTTACCAATTTTCCTTGGAAATTTATTTGCTGATTTATACCTGCCGTAGCGTTTGCATTGTTAGGAAAGGATAAAAACGTAGTTATGATTAAGAAAAGTGTGCAGAAAATTCCCCAATTAATTAATTGGCTTTTCACAAAACCTTTTTTGAGCAGTTTCATGGCAGAATCTTAATAAAAACCTCTTAAAATTATGAAGTAAAAATATGGCTGACGTCAAGTAAAATGGGGGGTGAAATTATACAAGAAATATGCTAGCATAAATTTATGCAGAGATTATTTATCATTTTGTTAGCATTTGTTATATTTGGATATAGTGTTTATTTTGATATAGTCTTTGCATCTTTTCCATCATCTAGTAATTATTCGATTCGCGATTACACGTTCGGAGGAGGAGGCACAGCCAACTCTAGCTCAACTAACTATAAGATCAATGGAACACTCGGTCAAGTAGAACAAGGAGGACTATCTTCTACCAACTATCAAGCTAATGGAGGCATCATATATGTACAACAAGCATATGTTCCTCCGGCACCTACTTTTACCAATCCCTCTAATTGGTATAACAAACTAAATTTGGTACTGAACAACGCAAATAACCCTTCCGATTCACAATTTTTAATTGCCATTTCTCCCGACGGATTTGTCAGCACAACTAAATACGTACAGGCCGATAATACTATAAATACAACTCCTGTCTGGCAAACATACTCAGCCTGGGGTGGTGGAAGTGGTATAACCATAATTGGTTTGACACCCGCAACTACTTATACCGTAAAAGTGGCAGCCAGACAAGGTAATTTTACTCAAACAGGTTTTGGCCCGACAGCCAGTGTGGCAACGAGTAATGTACAGTTTTCTTTTTCGCTCTCTGTTTATAGTGTTAACATGGGCAATCTAAATCCCGGTAGTGTAGTAAGTTCTCCCAGCATCACCAGTACTATCAGTACCAATGCCAACAATGGCGGACTTGTGTGGATTTCGGATACAAGTTCAGGCCTCTACAGTGCGTCAACTTCTCATACAATAAGTGCTATTACAGGCAATCTATCTACCGCCACTGAGGCATGTGGAATCCAGGGATCATCTGTCACCCAAACCTCGGGAGGCCCTATGGAAATTGATTCACCTTTTAACGGCTCATCTAACAATGTCGGCACTCTAACTCAAATTCCTACTGCCATTTTTGATTCAAGCGGTCAACCTGTTACCAGCGGTCAGGGAACTTTTGTAATGAAAGCAAAAGCTAGTAATACAACTCCCTCTGCTTCAGATTATACGGATATCTTATTTGTAATTGCCTCAGCAACTTTTTAGATATATTAATATATATTCTAATATACTAACTAGTTTGTTTTTTAGCTGGATCTATGCCTGATGAATTATCAGTCTTATATCACATGTATCATGTTAAAAAATTCTCCAAGGATACATAAAGATATAGATGTACATAGATTTTATTAGATTAACCTCATGCAATATAAGCTTGACAAGCTAATTTAATTATGTATTAATGGATCTAATGGCTTAGTATATGAAAAAAAACCTGCTCCTATCGTCTAAAAATTTAAATGCTGCCAAAGTTAAGTTAACTTTACGTTATTTAGCAGTTATTGCTGTAGTCATTTTCTTATTAGTAAGTGTCAATATCCAGGTACACGCTACCACTCAAGTCCCAAATGCCTTCGTCAGATTTGATGTCATGACTACCGGAGCCGCTGTAAAAACAGGCTTGGTTTGTTATGAGCCAAATGGAACTGAATCCAGTAGTACAACTTTGACCTTAACTCTTCCTACTACACCAAATGCTTTTGTCAATGGAGATACTACTGCCGCCAACTGGACTACCTCTATTACTAACCTGCCCTCCACTATCTTTGGCGTCTCTACAACTGGAGTCACTATTACAGGTGCCCATGCAAGTTCTGCTACATCTTCCACTTTAGTCTTCACATACACTGGTGGAATGACTGCCAGTAAAGAGAATTGTTTTTACTTCTCAGACAGTGGCGCTGGTATCACCTTACCCGCTGCGGCTAATAACTATACTGGTGGTAGTATCGCCACCTCCCCTTCTGGTTCAACAGTTGGCTATGCTACAGCCGTTATCGCTAGCCCTGGTAACATCGCTGTCACTGCTACTGTTGGACCTCAGTTCTCCTTTAGCCTCTCTGGGAATACAGTCGCTCTTGGCACTATTAATGTTTTAACTGGATCCACTAATCCTACCATTGGAACAGCTATCACAGGTACTGTTAGTACTAACGCTGCTAATGGCTGGACTGCCTGGATTCAAAGCCTTTCATCTACTGCTGCTCACTTAGGCTCTGCTTCTTCTGGTGGTACTATCTACAATGGGGCTGGTGGTACTGGTCAAGCATACAACCAGGGTTCTAATTTCTTTGCTTGTTCCAACCAGTCTGCTTCTACCTGTTATGGTGGTTATGCAACCGGTACCGGTGGTACTACGGTAGATAGTGGTTATACTCATTCTGAAGCATCTGGAGCATATTATGCCGGAACATTTAGTACCAGCCTAGTCCCCTTGGCAGCTGATTTGGCTCCTGCAAGCAGTGATACTTTCCTACTCTATGTCATGGCTGGTGCTCTAGTTAATACTCCTGCCGCTACTGACTACACTGATACTCTTAATGTAGTAGCCGCTGGTAATTTCTAATTTTTTTGTTACAATACACCTGAGTTATGAAAAAGCTGATCTATATATCTAGCATGGTTTTGCCTTGCTTATCTATTTTCTTTTTTTTACCTCTCACTCAAGTATTTGCAATCACTACTAACCCGACTTTAACTTCAAGCAAGACTTTTAAAGCTTCGCCCACCTTACCCCCTACCCCTACTATCGTTCCCATTACACCTTCTGCTTTTAACTATCAAGTACGACCAACGGTTTTTGACTTTACTACTAGTCCTGGAAGTACGCTTAATGAAGAAGTAAAACTTTTCAACAATTCTACCAGTTCTAATATTTTGAAAATACAAATTAAACGTATTGACCCCAATGATACCACCGGCAATATTCACCTAAGTAACTTCCCTCCTGGAGATGATTCTGCTCATTGGCTCAAATTTAATTCCTATCAAGTTGTAACCCCTCCTCAACAGTGGACTACAGTACCTTTCCAAATAACAATTCCCAAAGATGCAGCATACGGGTATTATTGGGCCATAGTCTTTTCTACCGAACCTCCAGGTTTACATCAAACTGGAGCAAGTTTAGTAGGCTCTGTAGCTGTGCCTATTCTTCTTGTAGCTCAAAAAGGAGGCGTTAATTATACTGCTTCTTTCACACGCTTTGATACTGATCAAGGCTTTTATGAATATCCTCCAGTAACCTTTAGAATGGATTTTAAGAATGAAGGCAATGTACATCTACGCCCAATTGGTAATATTTTTATCAAAGATTGGCAAGGTAAAAGCGTAGCCACGCTAAATATAAATCCAAGCGGTGGGGCAACACTTCCGGGCGGAACTCGAACATATACAGTAGATTGGGATGATTCATTTATTACTTACGAAACTAAGATGCAAAATGGACAACCAGTATACAATTCAAGTGGCATAATTGAAAAAACTCCCGTCATTCATTTTAATAAATTGCTAGATATGCGTATAGGGCAATATACAGCCACGGCAATCTTGGTAGTTCAAACCGATCAACGTGACGTTCCATATCAACTTACAACCACTTTCTTTATTTTCCCTTGGAAAATAATTGCTGGAGTAGTTATTATAGCTCTGTTAATTTTGCTGGGACTTACTTTTTCTATACGCTCTCTTATTTTGAGTGTTCGCCGCATATTTGCTAAAAAATAGAATCTTTAACAGATAGCTGCTATTATCAAAAGCGTTGTCGTTGTTTATAATCGATATATCTATGAATTTCCATCACGTATGGCAAAAGCTTTGTTCTATACTTGCCCTTTCAATTTTATCCTTAGTCTTTTTTCCTTCTCCAATCTATGCTCAAACAGCACCACAAAATGCTATCACTGTCAGCCCTTCTATCGTCCAACTAGACTTGGCCAATGACTTGCCAGAAGCTTTGCTGACTTACACCAATGAGACTTCCAGTGTCGTTACAATTGACTTAGCGGCCAATAACCTTACTTCTCTGGAAGAAGGATATAAAATCAATTACTTAAATAATGCTGCACAATCAACCAAACCATTTGAACTGTCTAACTGGATGTCTTTTAGTCGTAACATCATTACTATTCAGCCTCATTCCTCGACAAAAGTCTTTGTTTTAATTAATAAAAATCAACTAACCCCAGGCGGTCATTATGGCGCAGTTATGGGTAATATTGAAGCCAATACAAGTACCCAGGGTATTGCCATTAAGGGCTCCTTAATCAGTCTCATTTTTGTCCGCACTAATACAGGTAAAGAAATAGAGAAAGCTAATTTAGCATTTTTGAATCTTAATAATACCTGGTCTGATTTCCCTACCACTGCCCGTTTTCAGCTGGTAAATACGGGTAACGTGGACGTGACACCTTATGGACTTTTGCAGGTCAATGATATGTTTCATCACCAAATAGTTAAAAATATTATCAACCAGGATTCTCTATTGACGCTGCCTCAATCTTCGCGCGATTATCAAATTAACCTAAACCCCAATACAACAAAACTTTGGCCAGGTGTGTATACTGCGCAATTGTCTTTACATTACGGCAAAACTAACCAGAAAATTATTCAATCTATAACCTTTCTGTATTTAGCAAATTATCCACTTTATGCAGGTACCTGCATATTGGCCATTATTATTCTAGTAATTCTAATTAGGATTATTTACTCACGATTCTTGCGGAAGTAAGTAGGTTATACATTGCATTAGTAACATCATCCGCTGCATCTCCTGTCACTACGAAGGAATATACACGTCTATTGATCAAGAAAAAGGTACATTGCTCCAAACCGCCACTTGATTTAGTAAATTCCAAACCCGTTGTGCCTTGCCAAGTAATGTTTTTTTGCACGTAAGATGAATCTTTCAAACGCAGATTGACATTGGGATCATAAATCAACTGATTTAGGCTATTAACCGGATAAGTAGCCACTGTCACGAATAGATAAGGTGTGATGCTATGCCACAAAATAGAATCATCTAAAGGATTAGGCATAGTTTTTGCACGAAGAGTAGCATTACTGGGATAAACAAAACTGACAGAATGACCTTTGTATGTAATACCAGTAACTTCTTTAGGCGAGTACACTGGACTGTGTCCTACAATTTTAGTTATCGCCTGCTGTTTTTCCCGCTCAGATAATACACTAGGAATGTCCTTCCTTGTAAGCTGCCAATAGATATAACCAGCAATAATCAAAATAAATAAAACTAAGCTGACAAAAAACCCAATTATAATTTTTTTCATACTGCTATTATTGCATAATTTTATATATTAAACATAACCTCTTCCCTTGTGGATAGCGAATGAAACTAGTATGCTAAAAATGTGAATAAAAAACGTTTGGTCAAGATTTTTCTGCTCACTTGCTTAATTATATTTGGGTTTTTTATTTTCGAATTTAAAAGTTTCGCAACCTCTTATCAGATAACTGTAAACGGACAGATTCCTCCAACTACCAACGATTATTCCATTTCTATAACTTCTGACCAAGCTGGCCAAACTATTCCCCAAGGAACTTTGATCACCTACACAGTTACTTATGGAGGAAAGAATAATAATGCCTTTGTTACCAACACCAATATTGTGGTCAATTATAGTGATGATAGTCCAGATGGAGGTGTGACCCACGTCACAGATTATGTGGTAGGCAGTGCTACCAATGCTGTGAATGGTACTACGCCTGTTATTGATCCTGTCAATCGTACAATCACCTGGAGTATCGCTAATTTTGACCCCCAATTAGTAAATCAAATAGTCCAGTTTCAATTGATAACTAATTCTGACTATACTACTTCCAATCCTGTACCTATTAACACTACGGCCGATTTGACTAATTCTTATGTAACCATGCCTACTGCTACTACAACGACCACCTATCTATATAATGCTAATGTCACACCCACTCCTACCTATACGCCGACTCCCACTAGTACACCAACGTTAACCCCAACCCCATTACCTACTGCCACTCCTACTTCTGCACCTGGTCCAACTTCAGTCCAGCCCACGGCTACTCCTGTACCGGCTACTCCCACACCTACTATAATCACGCCGACGCCGACACCAGTACCGTCCAGAAAAGGAATTTTGACTGTAGACGTTACCAATCTACAACCTACCTTAACACAACTGCTTATTCAAACTACCCAAACTGATAAACTAAGCGTGAAATATGGCACTCAATTAAACAACTTAGTTCAATCACAAACTATGCAAGCTCATGGACAGGACGTTGTCACTCTCCAACCTTTACAGCCGAATACGACTTACTACATTGAAATCACCGCTTTGGATAGAAATGGTAAAATAATTAATCGCGATACTTTTTCTGTACATACACCCAGTACTGCCAATATCCCTGTTATTAGTCTTTCCTCATTGCTTTTAAACGCAGATGGTATCAGTATCAATAAAAACATTTTTAACCTGACCGGAGCAGATAACAACCAGACTTTTATTTTACCTACCAATAATCCCTACTCCATCTTTTTCGCTTTTTCTTATGCCAAAGATTTAAATCTGGTGGAAGCCAGGATACAGCCCGTTGGACAAATCAATAACGGTGGAAATACGGTTTTAGCACCGACATATACGACACGTATGTATGAAAGGTCACCCAATTCTTACGTCGCATCCATGGCCTCGCCATTAAACCCTGGTTTATATGATTTGGCAATAAAATCTATGACCTCCACAGGCATCATCACGCAACAAAATGTGGGATCAATAAATGTTCTACAACCACTGCATGTGTATGATAATGACAATATCACTCCTTTAGATGATGCCAGGGTTTATATCGAATTCTATGACTTCACCAAACATGATTATATGCCGTTGCAAACTCTTTATCCGCAAATTAAAAATCCATTATTTACACGCTCAGATGGAACTGTTTATTTCCCTTTCCCAGCTGGTCAGTACAGACTTATCATTAGCGCATTTGGCCACGAAGAAAAAACGATTATTTTTTCTATCGGCATCAATCCGCAACAACGGTTCCCACAGGTAAGTTTGCATCAGGATTACTGGAATATCAGTTATTTCTTCCGCTTCTTAAAAGAAACAACCTCGGACTTTTTAAATACTTTGTCCACGGAAATCTTTTTAATTGGTTCCCGACAAAGCTATTACTTCTTATTGGGCATTATACTTATTCCTTTAAGTTTGAGCTTCCTGGCCTTTTTTGCCAAAACTCATATGACGCCTCGCACACTGCTGCACTTCTTGCGCCGTCATGGCAAAAAAGGCCTGATTTACCGACTGATCTTGCAAGACGAAGATAATAAACCAGTTAGCGATGCGGAAATTTATTTAATAAACTCAGAAGATATCGTCATTTTTGCCAGTAAAACCAATGCTCTCGGGATCTGTTATGCCCAGATTCCTGATTTTAAAAATCTTTCACTAAGGATATTAAAGCCTGGTTATGAACCCATAGAAGAAAAACTAGAACACTATGAAGCTCAAAATCAGGTTCTAAACATTACGTTAAGTAAAAAACCCCAACACCAACATACCAAACTTCATTTGTTCATGTTTCTATGTAAAGAAGCTTTTGGTACATTATTTGAAGCATTCCTGCTCTTCTCATTACTTGCAGAAGTTTTGTTTGCCTTTCAATTTGGATGGTTGAACACTGCTCCCTTCCTAATTCTATCGTTGCTCAACATCATCTTCTGGGTATCCTACCTACAGGAAAAAAGTAGTAAATAACAAGTGTTAAATTGTGGGATTGCTAAATTGTTAACTTTTCGTTTGTGAATTTAATTAATTGATGGATCTCTTTTGCTAGCCCCTGTAGTTCTTCTAGAATCTGCAAATATTGACCACTATTTAACAATGATCTTCGTTTAGATTTCTCATTCCAATCAAGACTTTCTTTTACTGAAACTAAACTATAATAATAAAACTTAATTTTATCCTTTTTACTAAATCTTCCAAATCCTTCTGCAATATTTGCTAAGACTGAGTCTACTGCCTTAACAAATTGTTTACCAACTGTTTTTTTCTTAAACACTCCCCAAGTTAGAACAATTTTCCAAACAAGGTTTGAGAGTATAAATGCTCGTTTATATGATGATATATCATTTAACTGTAGGTATTTTCTCCCCATAACAATTTAATAATTTATCAATTTAACCATTTATTGTAAATTAATTCACTATCCACCAATCAAACTTTACATCTGAGGATTGAGCTGTGGGCATCACCACACTAAATGATTTACCGGATACTGTGGTTGCAACGGATAATGGGACTGCATTACTTCCTCTGACTGTGACAAAGATATGTGATTTATCGGTCACAGAAGTGGTATTAATCATAACCGACGTACTACCTGCTTTAATTGTACCCTGTCCTACACTAGCCGTTGATAGATTTGATTCATCCACATTGACCTTAGCTACATTAATCACACCTTTAGTAGTAATATCCCCATTGGTAGCAATAACGACATTTCCACCTTCCATCTCAATCGTAGTTAAGGCTTCTGGTTGCAATTTCAATGGTTGAGCAATGTTATCTATACTACCATTCAAACCATCAATGGTTAACAGCCCAGTAGTGATATTTCCGGTGACCCCTAGATCATTAACCGTGGTCTTACCCAAGACTTGCAAATCTGCTGATATGGTCGCAGATTGAATATTCAAATCCTGCCCTGTGGCAAAGTTCGTGGGCAAAGCAGACGACGAGGCTAGCAGTGAAGTCAATTGTTCTAAACTTGCTGAAGTTGAACCGACTTGATTAAGCAATTTTTGCAAAGAGCTAATCTGTTCACTGTTCTGACTTACTTGTTGTTGTAAAGCAGTAACTTGATCAGTCAAGCTAGCTGACTGTGTAGAACTAGTGGCATCTCCCAATATAGCACTCGCTGTTGCGACACTATTAGTGTTTGAACTAGTAGAACTATTACCATTAGTAACGGCTAATAAACCATTACTGGTAATCGCATATTGTGCAGCAGTCGGATCATAATATGACACATTGGAATAAGCAGTGATTGTACCAATAATATATTGATCCGAATTAGTATATGACTCCAACGCGCGTCCGATAATTACCCCCGGTTTAGTTGCTTTGACAGCCACACCAGGTATACTGGATGACGTCAATGGATCACCCACGCTAATTGGACCATTAGCACTTGATACTCGAACCGGAATGCGTCCTACCAAAGCAATAGGATAAATATTAGGGTGGGTAGAATCCATTTGGGCACCAGAATTAACTGTTACACCAGGATTGGTAGAAACAACTCCCAATAATCCATTCTGATTAATAGAGGTCGTAGCAACAACTGCGTTAGAATTACCATCGTTGGCCATAGCTACTACTTCTCCGGGCAATAGAGTTTGAGAGGAAACATAATTTTCCGCCACGTCGGCACCGGTTACCAAGCTACTTGTCGCATCAATCGTCCCAGCAGCATAAAGTTTTTGACAACCAGCGGCATTGCTCGTGACACAAAGACCTGCGCCTTGAATAAGCATGTTAGAATTAGTCGAAATACTGCCTTTGCTGTACAGTCCTCCACTACCTATATTCAATCCTCCTCCTATACTTAAACTATTAGCAATCTGGGCATTAGTGTCTATACTCAAATTGCCTAATTCAGCTGAATGAGCAATAATCGAAGTAGTTTGGATTCCCCCCACATTATATATATCCACCTTATTATCCCCTCCATTAGCCACATAAATATTATTACCAAAAACCATAACACTACGAGGATAAAGCAAATTAGAATCAGTATTTTTACCTATATAGACAGGAGTCCCGCTATAAAGATCATATACTGCAATGTTGCTTGGAAAAGAAGTGCTAATAAAGGCATACCTACCAGAAACAGTAAATCCAAAGGCTGAAGATATATTACTATCACTATTCTGTCCCACATAGACCGGTGTCCCACTAGAAATGTCATAAACTAGTAACTTACTACTATTTAATACATAAGCATATTTACCTTCTGTATAAACGCCTGAAGAACTACTAATATTACTATCACTGTTCTGTCCCACATAGACCGGTATCCCACTAGAAATGTCATAAACCGATAATTTATTTGTCCCACTGCTTATCACATAAGCATATCGTCCGGATACATAAACCGCTGTGGGGTTTGATAGATTACTATCACTATTCTGTCCCACATAGACCGGTGTCCCACTAGTGATATCATAACTTACTAACTTATTCGTACCATAACTTGCTACATAAGCATATCTACCTGCTACGGCTATATCCCACGGGTTGCTCAAATTAGCATCACTATTTTGTCCTACATAAACTGGTGTACCAGTAGATATATCATAAGTAACTAATTTGTTTGTTCCTTCACTTGGCACATATGCATATCTACCTGCCACCGCTACTGCTAATGGACTATTTAAATTAGAATCACTATTCTGACCCACATACACAGGAACCCCACTGGATATATTATAAACCGATAGCTTACCAGTGGTATTGTCATTGGTTAAATAAACATAATTACCTTGTACGAATAAACCATATGGAGTATTCAAATTAGAATCACTATTTTGACTAACATAGGTAGGAGCATAATTGGCATTGTCATTAGCAATGTTTGAAATATTCCCAGCTACCGTCAGTAATGAACCCGGTGTAGTGGTACCAATACCGACATTTCCAGTACCATTGGGTAAAAGAGCCAAATTATTATTATTTGCCGTGGTAATCGAGTTGTAATTATTGACTGCTCCGGTAAATTTTATAGCCGCACCATTACCTGATAAGGTTAGTCCTGTTGTTCCGGCTGCTGATATATTCCCCGCTAGAGTTAAGGAACCGGCACTACTTAATGTATTGCTTCCACTGAAAAACTGAATATTGCCGGTGGATGAACCATTGAGTGTTAATGTATTTGTCCCACTTGCGGTTAGTGATCCTGCATTGGCAAATGTTAAAGCAGTTGCACTCGTGGTGATAGTATCCAAAGATGCTACTCCTGTTAGTGCTCCCCCTGTGGTTACGTTTAATCCACCATTGGATGTTAAGGCAAATGTGCCTGTACTGTTCCCAATAGCTACATTCCCGGTGTTGGTTGATGTTCCTATATTAGTACTGGACGTTCCACTTGTGTTGATATTGGTTGTTCCTGCTACTGTTAATCCTCCATTGAAGGTTTGAAGTGCTGTCCAGGTATTAGCATTACCTAGATTTAAACCCAGGGTATATGGACCACTTCCACTTCTAGTTAAAGTACTGTCTGTTGCATTGTTCACAAACAAACTACTTCCCCCACAACTTCCCCAGGTTGGCGTACCTGATCCATTAGACAACAAACACTGATTAGTAGACCCAACTGCTGTAAATGCATAGGCAGCACCAGTGCTATAAGCAATTGAGCCAGCAGACCCAACACTTACGGCATTAGTCCCCCCATTACCGACACTCAAAGTACCTGCAGATAATATACCAGAGGAGGCAACTACTGCTCCAGTTCCTAACCCGGAAAAATTAATTGTACCTGATGATGCTAAACCGGTTAATCCGCTAAGTGAGCCAACTGCACTCAAGTTCCCAGTACTGTTGATATCAAATTTGTCAGTACCGTTAGTAAATAATCGCAAAACATTATTGGCGTTGTCATAACGTACTGCCCCTGCTGTTTCATTACTGCTATTGCCTAAATATAAAGTCGCATTACCAGTTGTTCCGGATTGGATAGCCGCTGCTGACCAACTACCTGCCGTATTGGTAGCCGAAATTAATAAAGCTGTCCCTGCATCCGAAACATTGACAGAAGCTGTACCACCTACAGTAAGTTGTAATGGCACAACTGGATTGGTAGTCCCAAATCCTGCATAACCAACACCATTGGTGTTAAATAATAGATTACCCGTCGAATTGTATGTTAGGTTGTTACCAAAATTTAGATTTTGCTTATTGGTAGCACTGATATAACCATCACCAGATATAAACGTAGCATTATTACCTGAGTTTGCAGAAATAGAGGCAACTGGCGTACCAGTATTATTATTTAAGAAAGCAAACTTGGCTGAGGATGTACTTGTTCCACCAATGAACAAATCTTCTGTGGCATTCAGCGGATATATAGAACCATTTCCATCGGCAAACAAACTAGTACCTCCCCCTCCACCTGATCCACAACTTCCCCAAGTCGGTGCACTTGAACCATTGGATATCAAACATTGTCCAGTGGTACCAGCGGTAGTAAACGAATAACTACTCCCATTACTATATGCAAGAGAACCAGCAGCACCAACACTACTTACCCCAGTTCCACCACTAGACACACCAACAGTGGTAGCTGACAACAAGCCAGAAGAAGCTTGTAAAACTCCATTTCCTAAACCTGTAAAATTAATCGTACCCGAAGCTGTGATATTGCCAATGTTCACTAAATTACCGTTATTATCAATTCTTTGTGTCCCTGCACCTATGCCGGAATTAATGCCAGTTGTGCCATTAATGTTTGTACCGGTGATAGTGCTGGCTGCGTTAACTGCACCGGCCGTCGTGACGTTAAAATTAGAACTGGTAATATAATTGCCACCAGTCGCGCTGGCACCCGCTAAACCTAATGTTCCAGCGCTATTAATCGACACCTCTTCATTACCATTGACCCTAAAAGCAAAATTATTATTGGCGGGGTTAACTCCCAAAGCATAATCATATAATTGACTAACGCTTCCACAGCCTTCAGTAACTGTACATTGTATATGTAAAGATCCAGGTCCTAAAAATAAGTTTCTAAATCTGGCAGAGCCAGTCGCCCCTAGGTCAGTTACATTATCAGTTGCAGGCGCCAAGTAACCACCTACCGCACTATTACGAGGATTCACAATTATATTTCCAGTACTACTTGACCCCAGCGTTAAAGTCTGAGTATTAGTAGTCCCCAACACACCTGCTCCTGATAAGTAAGTTGCGTTATTTGTACTGTTAGCTGAAATACTTGCGACTGGTATACCTGAATTATCATTCAAAAAGGCGAACTTTGCACTCGATGTACTATTACCCCCTAACAATAAATCCTGAGTCGAATTATTGGCATAGATGGCACCACTAGCTTGATTCCAAATTCCACTTCCACAATTGGTCCATGCCGGTGCACCTGAGCCATTGGAAATTAAACATTGCCCAGTTGTCCCTACGCCAGTAAACTGATAACGCGTGCCATCAGAATAAACAACTGTACCACCCAAGCCGATCGAGGTAGTATTGGTTCCTCCATCATTGATACCCAAAGTTCCCGTAACCTCATTACTCTCCAGATGTACTGGGCCACTACTTAATACTCCTGAGGCAGAAAAATGAGCAATGCCAATTGAACCAGTAGCGTAAGCTGTACCACCTGCAGTAATTGTGCCATCATTGGCAATCGTAAATTTAGTAACACCCGAACTACTGGCAGTAAAGATATCGTTTGTCAAAGCTCCATTTTGGTTTACACTTAAGGCTGCATTACCATTGTTTATTCCTCCATTTATACTAAAATTATTGTCTGTCCCTAAAATTTGTGAACCTGAATTATACAAATCGACATTTCCATTAGTACCAGCAATCGTTAAGCCAGTATTACTACCGCTATTTGTTAACAACAAAGCTGTTTTTCCACTGGCTCCAATTGATAGATTACTTGTAAAATTACCAGTACCACCGACATTTAAAGTAGAGCTACCCCCTGATTGGCCAATACTGATCGTACCATTATTATTGATATCGAAAACATCATTTATAAAACTAGTATTGCCCACATTTGCTGTCTGTGTGGTTAAAGAACTTCCATTAAGTATTTGTAAGGTTTGAGTTCCAGATGACCCTCCAGGAACAGTCAAGGATAAATTTGAGTGGAAAATATAAGATGGATCATTGTAACTCATCTTTGTTACAGCAAATACCGCACTACTGGTAGAGGAAGAACCAAGCAAGAAATCATTGGCATTATTTATAGGCGATAGCGCTCCTCCAATTATTTGCCAATCATTAGCTCCTACGCTGGAAGAATTCTGCCACACTGGATAGCCAAAGGGGCCCCAAACTAAGACTTGCCCCTGGGATGTCGCAGCAGCGGTGTATGCTATTTCATTGTCTACTGTATCAGCCCAGGCTACCCCACCATATGACCCTAAAGACATATTGCCAGTACCTCCTTTGGCAATAGGCAATATATTTGTGACATCACTACTAGTCAAGTCAACAGCACTACTACTGAAGCTACCATTAGAATTGATATGGGCCAGACCAGTTGAATATTTCTTATCTGTAATCGTACCATCATTGGCAATCGTAAATTTAGTGATACCAGCTGAACTGGCCGTAAAGATATCATTATTAGAACTGCCGATTTGATTAAATATAGCTACCGCATTCCCTCCGGTATTACCACCTTCGATATGCAAGAGAGCCAAAGGATTGGTAGTACCAATGCCAATATTTCCATTGTCATAAATATCACCGTTACCTAAGTTGAAGGTACCGGTAAATTTAGCTAAGTAATTAGCCGTGCCATTCCCCCCAACCGTACCCCCTGATCCTACACAATTACCAGTAGAATTACACAAAACCTCGTTACCCCAATACAAATCTCCGGAAGGAGCTCCAACTGCGGCAGACGTATTTAGAATATCATTATTCCCACCTGCTGCTCCTAAACGAACTGCCCCACTAATATCTAGTTTCGCTTTAGGATTGGTGTTACCAATCCCTACACTACCGCCCGCAGCTAAATATAAAGCAGTATTTAAACCATTATCTCCACCGGGACTAGTTTGCAAAGATAAGCTACCTCCATTTAAGACATTCAAGGCAGCATTAGGATTAGCCCCTGTTGGCACAGACAAAGCCAAATTACCTGAGATCGAAGCAGTCGGATTACCTATACCTGAATTGTTGAGAAATGCAAACTTAGCGCTTTGTGTGGATGTTCCACCCAGTAATAAATCATTACTTAAATATTTTGGTGAAACAGTACCAGCAAGTTCGTTCCAATAATTTACCCCGACTGAACTTGAGCTAGTCCATGTGGGAGCACCTGTGCCGTTAGAAATTAAAACATCCCCCAAATTACCAGCAGTCGTAAATTGATATGAACTTCCATTTGAATAAACTACCGTACCAGCTGTACCAACCGAGTTAGAATTAGTTCCACCATTAGCTAACGGCAACACCCCTGTTACATCCGCAGCAAGATTAACCAAGCTACTGGATAACACACCTGTATTACTCAGATGAGCAATTCCGGTACTTAGACTAGGAAATTGTACGCTTCCATTACTATTTAACTTGAACAATGATGCTAAACCGCTATCACCGCCAGCAGACAAATTGAAACTCAGCGATCCGCCGTTTAACATATTTACGCTATCACCGGAATTATTTCCAATTGGAACACTTAAAGAAAGATTGCCCGAAATAGAGGCAGAACGAGTATTGGTCGTCGTACCGATAAAGGCAAAAGCTGCTGAAGACGTCGATTGCCCACCTGTCAAGAGATCTACTGAATTATCAGCAGGAGTAATCACTCCATTTCCTTCATTCCAGTAATTAGTACCAACCGAACCCGAGCTTACCCAAGAAGGCGCACTAGAGCCGTTTGAAATTAAAACCTGGCCGGGATTTCCTTGAACAGTAAAGTTATAGCTGGTGCCATCAGAGTAAGCAACCGTACCTGCACTGCCCAAAGTACCTGTATTAGTACCACCAAAGCTGATGGGCAAAATTCCTGTTAGGTCGGCAGCACTCGTTAAATCTATCAAAGTGCTACTTAATATGCCATTTGAGCTAAGATGAGCTACACCTGTAGTTAAATTTGGCAATTGGACACTACCATTACTGTTCAAAACGAAACTGGAATTCAAACCACTGTTGCCTCCAGGTGAGACTTTGAAAGACAGTGACCCCCCATTGAAAATATTTAAACTGTTGGAACCACTTACTCCAGTGGGAACAGCTATAGATAAGTTACCACTGATACTCGCTGTACGCGTGTTTGCCAGTACACCTGAAAACGCAAAAGCCGCCGAGCTAGTGGCGGTGTTCCCGATCAAGACGTCATTCGTCTCATTCCCTGGTGAGATTGCCCCACTCCCTTGTTGCCAATAATTTACTCCTAAAATACAATTTCCCCATCCTGGCGCTCCCGAGCCATTGGATACTAGACATTGATTTGCCGTTCCCTGGGTAGTGAAATCATAGTAAGTTCCGTTAGAGTAAGCAATCGCGCCTGCCTGGCCCAGATAGGTAGTATTGGTACCACCGCGATTAATCGGCAATGTACCAATCACGTCTCCACTGGCCAGAGCAACCTGACTACTGCTCAAGATGCCATTGGCATCAAAATGAGCAATGCCAGTCGATAAACCAGGCATCTGTATCGTACCATTATTTTTTATAACAAAATCAGTCACTCCCGAAGAACTGGCTGTAAAAACATCTCCACTCCCAGTTTGATTGATAATTCCTGCTGCCATTCCAGTAATCGAAGATGCCCCTTGCACATCAAGTAAACCCAAAGGAGCTGCAGTGCCTATACCAATATTGCCACCTGTGTAGTACAGGCTCGTACCATTGATCAGCCACTGACCATTTCCACCTGTACCAGCTGAAGCAGCGATTGTTAAAATTTTATTGGCTGAATCTGTGGTCAGAGTAATTCCTGCCCCCTGGGCAAAAGTAAGTGTATCGTTGTTATTTCCAGCAGTAATTGTATTTTGTCCGGTGACTGCTATATTCTTAAAAATATTTTGGCTAGATCCTAGATCATTGGCTGAGATCTTTAACCCATCAATGGAAATACCAGATCCAGCATTTAAAGTTAAGGCTCCGGTTTGTCCTTGCAAACTTGTTTGCGTGATCGTCGAACTAATCGTGGGAGTCTGCCCCGCGCTGATACTAATACCCGAACCAGCCTTAACGCCATACAACAAATTGGCTGCAGTTACGCTACCCACGCCTGCATCAATATTGGCATTATTGGTGGTTATCCCTCCATTCAAGTTAGATAAACCATTTGCAGTTAAAGCCTGACCTACAGTTAAATTTTGTTGCGCACTAACTGAAGCAGAAAATATGGTTTCTTGTTTAAATAAAGAAGGGATCGAGACTGTGAATTGTAAATCAGGATTGATACTGGCAGCGCCGAGCACAGCTTGGAAATTATTTTTACCTAAACCTAACTGAGCGACTGTGGATTTAAACAGATTATTATTCATCCAACTAGCACCTAATAACTCTGGCTTAAAAATTAGAAGCGAACTGAGTAGAAATAAAGTAAAAACCAAACCAGCTGAGGTTAAAATGATATATTTAGATAGATTTTTATATTTTTTGTTAGCTTCTTCTGATTCCTGTGCAAAAAGATTTTCACTGGAAATTAAATCAGCGGGAGGCTGATAAGCCGCAATTCGCTCATTCAGATCACGCAGTCTGTCTTGTTCCCAGGCATAACGTTCAGCTATAGTTGATAGACCTAAATATTGCTCTTGTGGCAGATCTTCTTCGGCCGTATAGGAAAGATCCATTTTCGGCACTACCAAATTTTGCTCTGCAGTGGAAATAGGCATTTCTTCTGTTTGAGGCAAGTTAGCTTCTTGGGCTAATTTTTGTAAGGCCCTGCGAGGATTCTTTTTCAGTAATAACTTTTTAAAGGCCCGTAGTTGTTTGATAGTATAACGGCGCTGATTTCCTTGAGTTCGGATGGAGACTAATTTACTACTTTCATCCCAACGACGAAGTGTTTGAGTCGAGACATGCAAATAATTTGCCGCTTCTTGAACGGTCAATTTTTGTACACTTTCTTTGGACAGGGACAGGTCTTTCATAACTTAGTCAGAAACTTATACAATTTTGAGTCTAAAACTAAATATTTGTTGCTTATTTAATTGAATCAATTTTTCACGACGCTGTCAATGATTATTAAGCATACATCTGAGGCTAAACTTTGGTTGACTTTTACAATTCTTTTCACTAGAGTAAAAGAAGAGGATAAATTTGTGTTAAAACTTATACATCTTTTTGCTAAAAAAAGTCCTATAATCTCTCTTTTTTTATTACTTCTTTTGTTAGAATTTCTGTCTCCTATGACATCAGTTTTTGCGCAAACATTGTCTACGGGAGTAGCAATTTATGTCGATATACCAGGACAGAATGTGCAACCTGGTTCTGTAGTTAGCTTAAGCTCACATGAATACAAGCTGAGCAATGTAGCTTATGACCCTACAGCCATAGGTGTGGTGATAAAAAACCCATCTGTTTCTCTGGAAAACCCTCTTTCTATATCAAAATATTCTTATCCGATCATTCATGAAGGTAAGGCTTATGTTCTAGTAAATACCGCCAATGGTAAAATCCAAACTGGCGATATTTTGACTACATCAAACACTCCCGGAATAGCACAAAAGGCAACAGAAGATGGCTATGTGATAGGTACTGCTTTGGAAAACTATGATAATTCCAATAAACAAAAACCTGGACTAATTTTAGCTAACATTACTTTTACTTTACGTTCTCAACCTATTAATACTAAAACCCAAAATGTTTTTTCTTCTTTTCAACAGATTATTAACACTGGGTATGTTTCCCCTGCCACTATTATTCGCTATATCGCCGCCGCCCTGGTAGTGGTATTTTCTTTTCTGTTAGGCATAGGCTATTTTGGCCGCATTGCCACCTCAGGTATTGAGGCCTTAGGACGCAATCCCTTGGCAAGTAAGTTAATTTGGGCTGGAATTGTTTTTAATATCTCGGTCATGTTGCTTTTGATTATCATCGGCATCGCCGTAAGTTATTTTATTCTCGTTATCTAGCTGGATAGCTTTCAGGCTCTTGTAAAAATTCTGGAAATCCTAGATACTAGAATTAACTATCAAAAAATATGCTAGTTGCACCTGCCTTTTTACTATTAATTGTCCTCACCACTATTATCCTGGCTGTGGCAGTACTCTCTATCATTGCTAAATATGAAAGATCAATTCATCAGTTAAGAGAGATTCTTAAAGAAAACATGAGTTTAAAAACCACCACACAAACAAAGACTCGCAAAGCCTTAGAAAAAGTTCATAAACAAACAGAGGAAATTATCCAACAGGCTAATAAAAAAGCGGAGGAAATCATAGAAGACGCAGGCCAATTTCAAAATAACGAGAGGGAAATATTTTTGAATAAACTTAAAGAACTCACGCAAATGCATAGCAAAGCCTTGGACGACATCAATGAGAATTTGCATAGTGAATATAAAGACTCCCTAACTGGTGAAGAGGCTAAAGCGGAAAAAGTATTTCAAAGCGCCACAAAAGACATCGAAGACTTAGCGGATCAGGAATTATCCCAACTCAAATCGTTGTTGGAGAAAGAGACCATGGAACGACAGAAAGACTTAGATGAAAAAATAGCCAAGGAATACCAAGCCCTGGAGAAAGAACTTTCTGCATATCGTCAGCAAAAGCAGCAAGAAATAGATCAACAATTACAAAGTAAGCTTAAAGAAATTATTTACGCTACTTTAGGTGAGAGTCTAAGTCCAGATCAACAAGAACAATTGTTAGTAAATTCCGTCAAGCAAGCAGCCAAACGAATAAGTTTATGAATAATTCTCTGACTCCATTATCCCCGCTTCTGGCAGTGATTTATACGCATGCAGAAGCAGAGAAAATCCAAGACATACTGAATGAGGTTTTAGAAAACCTCTACAAAGTACACCATACTGATACATTAACCATGTTATTAGATAAACTTCCAGCTTCTGTAGGAGAAGTATTAAATCAACAAATTGAGCAAAAAAAACTTGATCTACAAACACCCGAGGCTATTAAAAACTTTGCTGATAATTTTTCTCAGGTCTTGAAGTCAAATGAATTACTTACCTTAACTCTCGCTTTTGAACCAAGCTATGAACTGACACAAAAAATTGCCAGCCTGATTAAAACTGAATTTGGTCTTAATACTTTAATTGAATTTAAGATCGATTCGCATGTGATGGGTGGTGCAATTATTACGTTTAAGGGAGAATATCTGGATTATTCTTTAAAAAACAAAATAGATCATTTTCTGAAGCAATAAGGCTAAAAACCCAACATGGAAGCTTTTACCCACTACCTTGAACAGTTTAATGAGATTGGTTATGTGCAAGAGACAGTTAGTTCCTTGGTATATGTTTCTGGATTACCTTCAGCTCACCAACAAGAAATGCTTATTTTTGAAAATGGAGTCATAGGTATGGTGGGTAATATTACACAAGACTTAGTCGAGGTTTTTGTTTTCGCTGCCGAACCACTAAAAGTTGGAACCAAAGTGGCGCGGACTAACCAACTATTTTCAATACCTGTAGGTGATGAGTATCTAGGTCAAATAATTGATCCATTTGGTAAATTATTAGACAAACTTTCTGATATCCAAGCGCCTAAAACCATGCGACAGATTGATTCCCCTCCTGGTGATATTTCAACTCGACAACGCGTCAGTCGAACTTTCGACACTGGGATTGCATTGGTAGATATTTTAATCACACTGGGAAAAGGTCAACGCGAACTAGTCATCGGTGACCGTAAAACAGGTAAGACCAACTTTTTGTTCCAAACTTTGGTGACACAAGCCAGACAAGGCGCCATTTGTATCTACGCCGCTATTGGTAAAAAAAGACTAGATATCAAGGCAGCTGAAACTTATTTCAAAAAACAAAACATTACTGCCCAAACAGTGATTATGGCCTCCACCTCTGATGATCCTGCATCTGTAATCTATATCACTCCTTATTGTGCAATGACTTTAGCTGAGTATTTCCGAGACCAGGGACGTGATGTGGTGTTGGTATTAGACGATCTATACACTCATGCCAAATTTTACCGCGAAATTTCACTTTTGGGTAAACGCTTCCCTGCTCGCAACTCTTATCCTGCTGACATTTTTTATACCCATGCGCGCCTTTTAGAACGAGCAGGTAATTTTATATCATCTGATGGACAAGAATGCGCCATAACGTGTTTACCGGTCGCAGAGACGGTCCAGGGAGACATGTCGGGATACATACAAACTAATTTGATGTCCATGACTGATGGACACATCTATTTTGACATTGATTCTTTTACCCAAGGCCGTCGTCCCGCAGTTAATCCTTTTCTATCTGTTAGCCGTGTCGGAAGACAAACTCAAACTGATTTAAAACGCAGTATTAGCCGTGAAGTTTTGAGCTTCTTAACTCTGCATGAACGTATGGAACGTTTTTCACATTTTGGAGCCGAAGTTACTCCTACAATTCGAGATACTTTAAGCACTGGTGAGCGAATTCAACATTTCTTTGACCAGAAAACCGATACTATTCTGGATAGTAATTTGCAACTCTTTTTATTCACAATTTTGTGGTTTGGCTATTGGAACACTAAGTCGCATGAACAAATGAAAAATGAAATCATGCAGTTAATCGAAATATATAATACTGATACAGACTTTCGCCAAAAAGTCGACCAGATGACTACGAACAATAAAACTTTAAATGATTTTATGCGCGTAATTGCCCAAAGCGTTATACCATTTTTAAATAAGCTTTTCCCTTCTTCCACCCAAAATCCACCCACTCCACAAACCGACGTAACCCAAATAAAACAAGTTAATGCTGAGAATAAACCAATTATTACGAAAAAATAAATTAAATTTTTAATTACAGATCATAATTATGGCCAACAAACGAGAGATCACTAATTTAAACAATCAAATTAAGGGCTTACAAAACCTGATTGGAACTTATGAGGAATTAGCAGCCTTACAAATGCGCAAAAATCGTACAAGAGTAGTCAATAGTCGTTCGTTCATTGAAGATCTCGAAACTATTTACCACGAATTAATGATTGCTTATCATCGTCAAGCTCTGGCGCGTTTGAAAGAAAAACTTTCCAAACAACAATCTCAAGGTCGCACTATTGCAGTACTCCTTTCCTCGAATGTGGGGTTAGTGGGAGATATCATACAGCAAACTTTTAAGCTGTTTTCTGACTATATCACAACACATACTTGTGATATTATGGTGACAGGAAGAATCGGTCAAAGATTGATGATGAATCATTTCCCTGACAAAAAATTTCTTTATTATGAATCCTCTGATGAAATGATTGATCCGCAGCAGCTCTCTTTCATGATCAATATGCTGACTGGCTATGAAAAAATCTATGTGTTCTATGGTAAATTCAATTCTTTTGCTTCCCAAACTCCTTATGTATTAGATGCACGTGGAGAACAGGAGAAGTTGTCTGTGCAGAATGTACCCCTTATCAAATACTTGTTTGAACCTAGCTTAAATGAACTCTTTCACTTTTTTGAAACACAAATTTTTTCAACCATCATCGAGCAGACATTTCGGGAATCGAATCTAGCTAAATATGCAGCCCGCATGGTCGCCCTAAATAGCGCCACCGACAATGTGAGTAAATATCTTAAAAAGCTTAATTTACAACAAAGGGTGATAAATCACAGACTGGCTAACCAGAAGCAGCAGCAGGTATTTACTAGCATGTCTTTATGGAAATTGCGCTAAAATAATATATCTTAGACTTAATATAAAAATAACAAAATATATGGAAAACACTGGAAGAATTATAAGTATCAAAGGCGAAGTTGTAGAAGTACATTTTGAGCAAGCACAACCTGTACTGCATGATATTTTAACACTGCTAGACGATGATTCAGTTAAGCTGCAAATCTATGGATCAGATTCGGCTGGCAATTATAGTTGCCTGCTGCTTACACCAGAAAAAAAGCTTAGTAGAGCAATGAAAGTCATCAACACAGGTCAGCCTTTAACCATCCCCGTTGGAAAAGAGCTGTTAGGCCGGGCGATTGATATTTTTGGCCGCCCGCGTGACGGGAAACCAATTAATTTTAAACAGACAAACAAACGACCAATCTATCATAATGCTCCTCTTTATAGAGATATCGTACCAGTAAACCAACTTTTACCTACAGGTATTAAAATCTTAGACCTGTTTTCGCCTATCCTTAAAGGAGGCAAGGTTGGACTTTTTGGAGGTGCGGGAGTAGGAAAGACAATTTTGTTAACAGAAATTATTCATAACGTGGTACAGATGTCCAAAGAACAGAACACCAGTCGTGTTTCAGTTTTCGCCGGCATCGGAGAACGTACGCGCGAAGGTCAAGAATTGTATACGTCACTGGCAGAGAGTGGAGTTTTATCGTCGGTCGTGCTTGTATTGGGTAGTATGGGTGAAAGTCCAGCTATACGCTTTCTTTCCAGCTTAACGGCTATTACACTAGCAGAATATTTTCGGGATGAAGTACAAAATGATGTATTGTTCTTTATTGATAATGTTTTCCGTTTCGCTCAGGCTGGCAACGAACTCTCCTTATTGATGAATGTTATTCCCTCAGAGGACAGTTATCAGGCTACTCTTTCTTCAGAGATGGCCAGCCTGCATGAGCGGCTGATTTCTAATAGTAAAAAAAGTATTACAAGTATCGAAGCTATTTATATACCCAATGATGATATTTTGGATCAAGGAGTGCAATCTATTTTGCCCTATATCGATTCGAACGTTACTCTTTCGCGTAGTATTTATCAGGAAGGATTACTACCGGCAATTGACATTTTAGGCTCAACCTCCTCTGCCCTACGACCAGATATTGTGGGTGAAAAGCACTTTCAAACAGTTTTAGATGCACAGAGTCTGCTAAAGCAAGCAGCCGGGCTTGAACAAATTGTACAGTTAATTGGCGAATCTGAACTTTCTCAAGAGGATCAAGCTATATACAAACGTGCCAAACTGATCAAAAACTTCATGACCCAAAGCTTCTTCGTAGCTGAAACGCAAACCGGACGCAAAGGTGTATATGTTCCCTTAGAAACCACCATAGCAGATGTCAACGATATTCTAGCCGGTAAATACGATAACATTCCCGAAGAAAAAATGTTATATGTAGGAAGCGCAAAGGAGGCTCTAAATGTCTACAGTACACCCAAGTAATTTAAATGTCACAGTCGAAAACCGTGAAAAGATTTTGTATCAAGGCGCTGCCTGGGCCATAAGCTCTATTAATTTAAAAGGTAACTTTGATATTTTACCAAATCACAGCAATTTCATTACTCTGATTAAAAATAATGTTGTTGTACATACAGATAAAGGTGATCAGAAATTTTCCTTCAAGGATGGAGCTCTTTGGATTACTAATAACGTAGTTAAAGTCTGTTTATCTATTTCGCCTGAAACCACAGCTATTCCCATGCACAAATTTAGTAAGTAACTCAAGTAATCTTATTATGGGTCTTGACACTACTGCTATACTTTGTTACTTTAGTAGATATATTGACACTATATGAGCGACCAAAGTATTAGTAACAATAACAACCAACTCTCCATCCAGTCTTTACCCGATTTATTGACAGTTCGTGAAGTAGCCGAAATCTTACGCGTTTCTCCTCTTACCATTAAGAGATGGGGCAAGCGAGGTAAATTACCAGCCATTCGTATCAACACTCGAGGTGATCGCCGATATAAAAAAGAAGCCGTTCTTTGGCTATTAGGTATTCAACAAAAAACTGCTTAGTTAAAACTTCTCAGTTAGTGATCTAAATCTTTCTAATTTAATATTGTAATTTTTTTCACACTTATTTTTCATATTTCTCTTTATATAACTTGTTTAAATTTATATAATCTTGCATACTTTTGTATACTTAAAATTACTAAAATATAACTCCTAGCACTAAATAAACTCCAATAACTAAAGTCATTCCAGTCTATTCTACTTTTAAATGGGATATTTATTTGAATTTGGACACGAAATTTAAATCAAACACTGCGACGATAGGTAGCTTGTTGCTCTTGCAGTATTTTTTCTTTATTCAGCTGAGACAAATGTTGTTTGATAAACGAATTTGTTTCTGCCGGATCCTGGGTATTCACATACACTCCAGTACTCACTTCGAACCCTCCTAATTTTTTTTGTCGAGGCACAATGCGTACAAACCAATTTTTACCAAAATATATTGAAAAATTGAAAGGAAATTCATGGCCATGCCGTAGGTCAAGTATTTCAATTACGCGGGGCATTAAATCACTTAACTCACTTATCTCTTGATCATTAATTTCTCCAAAATCCAAACCTGATCGCTGTGGCGCAATCCATACCTCATCAGGCCATTGAGAGATATCTGGACTAAAAACTTTAAACATTTCGCTTTTAAATACATCGTCGGGGGTCTGGAGTAGTGTTGGGGAATTCAGTGGAACATTAAAAGGTATTACGGCCAATTGTGTATGTGGATGTGGAATACTTTCTCCCCCATCTACTCCACGATTATGAAATAGGCAAACTTGGCCCTTATCTTTGTATAAATTAAATCTTTGTTTATAAACTTTGAACAATAATTCTACTTGCTCTCGAGGTAGCTCATCAATGTTCTTATGGTGATCAGGTGAATGAATGATCAATTCATGAATAGAGGCAAAAGGATATTTGTTGGGTAAGACCTTAACTAACAATTCATTACTATCCTCTGATTTAATTTGGTATAAAACATCTTCCCCGTTATCCATACAGAAAGGACAGATTTGGACTTTTTGCTTGGCGACATTTGGTCTATAAGCCCTGCGGGGAGAAAGGACCACCCATTCTGGCTGTGTAGGAAGTTTAAAAAATTCGAATTCAAGCTGAGTGTAATCTGACATTAGTTTATTTATAGAATAAAAAATTTAGTCGGTCAATTATCAAAGATTTGAAAATATGGATGAGCATATTATTGACAACTCAATAAAAATTATATAGACTGCAAAAACATGGCAAACTCAACTGCCAATAGTTCTAAAGTTGCTATTTTAACCTCACTCTCTGGAGGATTAGGCCATTATGCTGCTCATTTAGCAGGGCCTTTAAATAAAAGAAATTACGTTAAATACATTACCTATCCTCAGCTTGATCAAACTGGTACAACTGTTAAACAAATAACCGATTCCCTAGTTCGACAATATATTAAGTGGCCTCGTTTTGACCTCGATGATAATGATCCAAATAGCATCATTGACTTACTCGATTATCTTAATAGCAAAGAAATCAAGTTAATAAATGTTCATGTAGGAACAACTGTCAAAAATAAACTCTTTTACTTTACCACGCTTTGTAATTACGCCAAGGTGAGGTATAAAAATAAACTAATCCTTACATTACATGATGTTCTTCCTTTTGAAGAAGACAAAAAAATAATTAAACTACTATCTGCTTTCTATTCATTTGCTGATGCTTTTACGGTTGGAAATATTGAAGAAAAAAGTAAGTTAATGAAATATTATTCTATTCCTGAGAAAAAGATCAGTATCATTCCTCATGGCATTTACAATCTTTTTAACCGTAATCTCTATACCCAACAAATGTCAAAAAGTTACTTAAACCTACCTACAGATAAAAAGATAATTCTATTTTTTGGCTTTTTACGTGAGTATAAAGGATTTGATTATTTAATTAACTCTGCCAAACTGCTAGATAAAACCAACCATGACTATATCATATATGTAGCCTCGGGTTTAAAATATGCATCTAAAGACTTGCTTGAAAACTACCTACTAATGATCAATAAATTAAAACTTCAAGATAGATTTGTTCTTAACTTAAACTATCTAGATAGTTCTGAGCTCGAGCCGGTATTTAAAGCTAGTGATCTTGTAGTCTTACCTTATACACATGTTTCTCAATCAGGAGTGTTAGAATTGGCTTTTGGTTTTAAAAAGCCAGTTGTAATCACCGATTGTTTCCATGAAAAAATTTGGGTAGACGACAAAGCAGGATTAGTTGCTAAAACAGCTGACAGCCAATCTTTGGCTCAAAAGATATCGACGTTATTGGACGATAGAAATAAACGTGAAGTTTTTGGAGAATACGGATTTACTTATTCCAGTACACATTTCAGCTGGGAAGAATCAGCCAATAAATTTTCCAAGTTATTTGCTACTGTGAGTATTACATAGTAATATATGAAAGTTGCAATTATCTCTTCGCTATATAAACCTACTCAAATTAATGCCCAGGGAGGACAAGAGACTTGGACTGCTTTATTCACTCAAGAGTTAGCTAAAAGGAATTACCAAATTGATCTATATGCATTAGCAAACTCCATAAAAGCTACCAATATTAAACTTATAGAAATTTTTAATGACAGTCTTGAAGCAATTGAAAAACTAGATCACAATCTAGCTTTACATATAGACCGAATTAGAATCGCAGAATATGGAAAAGTTTTACCTCTCGTCTTAAGTAACTCTTACGATGTTATAATAGACTCAACAGGAGAAATAAACCTAGGTCTTCAAGCAGGTATTATTAAAATACCTATTGTGGTTATCGGACACTTTCCAGTTGAAAAGCTTTATACATACATTTTTAAGTATCTACGCCAACCAAAAAATGTTCATTATATTTTCCCAAGTGACTTTCAGCTTCAACAAGCTAGATGGCTTAAAAATACCTCTATAATAATTCATGGCATAGATATAAAAAACTATCTATATAGAGAGAAACCAAGCAAAAACAGTTTTTTCTGGGTAGGAAGGGTAAATAAGGATGATCAAAAGGGGCTATTAGTATCTATAAAATTATTTGCACAATTATCTTTTAATATAGAAGCATATGCAAATTTCACCAACAAACAGGATTTTATGTCGCATATTATTGATCAAATTAATTCAAATATTATTATAATTGATACTTTGGAACAGAATAAGTTCGATAAATATAAAACCCCTGGTATATACAAGGCTTTAATTTACCCTTTACAATGGGATGAACCGTTCGGACTGGTAATGATTGAATCTATGGCATGCGGTACACCTGTAATCGCTTTTGCTAGAGGATCTGTACCCGAAATAATTAAAGATGGACAAACAGGTTTTATAGTTAATTATTCTGATAAAGATATACGAGGCGATTGGATTATTAAAAAAACCGGACTGGAGGGCTTACGTGAGGCAGTAGAGAAAATATATACAATGTCGGAGAATGACTACAATAAAATGCGTGCCAATTGTAGAAAGCATGCTGAAATAAATTTCAATGTAGAGAAAATGATAAATAAATATGAGAGAGCTTTTGAGGAGATACTAAAAAAAGATTTATAAACCTATTGTTTTAAACCTCTCCTGAACCACCAGTAATATAAATTCAATCAACGCTAATTGCCTTTTCCATCTCCAGGGTTGACGAATCAAACGGTATAACCACTCCAGACCTAACATGCGCATAAAATAGGGCGCTCGGGAAACTTTGCCACTTATGTAGTCAAATGACCCACCGACAGCCATAGCAGCTTTGACAGGTAGATTTGGTATATTCTTGACAATCCACTCTTCTTGTTTAGGAAAACCAAAAGCTACGAAGAGGATATCAATCTCAGGAAGAGCTTGAGGAGTAGATGGCCACTCTGCTTGTGCAAATACAATTTGCAATTTAGGAAACTTTATTCTTAAGCACTTGGATGTCTTTTCTGCTACGCCCGGTCCTGCCCCCAATAATCCTATCTTTATAGGCTTTTCGTTACATTCTTGACACAATTTTTCCATAAAATCTACACCCGCAATACGCTGTTTTAATGGTTGACCTAAAATCGAGGCTGCCATAGTCAGTCCTACCCCATCAGGTAGATTAATTTGCGCATGGTTTAAAATTTTTTTAGTTTCTGGATGTCGATGAGCATATACTATCATCTCGGGATTTGGTGTAAAAATTAACAGTTTTTGTTTAGAATTAGAAGGGTTTTTCAAAAAATTTACAATATATTCTAGGACTTGATTAGCAGTTGCATTAACCATTTGCAACCCGAGTAATTGCGTTTTCACAAGAATCTCTGGTGCTGTTTGATTACTATTTTTTGTCATAGATTTTAGTCATTTATTGCTATATCGTATATTAATTTTACTCTTTTATACGCACTAAATCTAGCTTCGCAAGCTGTATTAAATGCGAGAGTGTTTGGTATTTTCGATTTTGTAAATAAACGAGCTGGTTTTGTGTGAAAAAATGTGCTTAAAACTAATTCAACCTTATGCCATTTATCCATAAACGTATATTATAAGTTGTTTGATTATTGATCCTTCTTTTTGTAAACATTCTACTTTATAACTTTCTACTTACGATTGATACTTCTCTTATACAATTCAATATTCTCCATCGCAACTCCAGTTCCTTTGACCACGCACAGCAAAGCGTCCTCAGCTACGTGACAAGGAACCCCCGTGGCATGAGTCATAAGTTTGTCTAAATTGGTTAGTAGCGAAGTTCCACCGGATAAAACGATGCCTTTATCTATTACATCCGCGGCTAGTTCTGGCGGACACTGCTCTAGCACTAACTTCACACCATTGATAATCTCGTTTAAAACAGACCTAATAGCCTCATTAATTTGCGCTTCATCAACCTCAATCGTGCGTGGTAAACCCGTCACATTATCTCTACCCCTTATTTCCATCTTTTTGAGTCCAGACTGATGCTTATGCGCAGTTGTGCTTTTTTCTTCTTCGATAAAAGCATTCCCAATATTAATTTTGATCTGTTCAGCCGTAGTCTCTCCCACTAAAAGATTAAATTTCTTACGTATATAGTTGGCTATAGCCTCATCCAACTTGTTACCTGCTACTCTCACTGAGCTATGTACCACCACGCCACCTAAGGAAATAACTGCCGATTCCGTAGATCCACCACCAATATTAACAATCATGTGGCCCGCAGGCTGAGCTATAGGTATTTTAGCCCCAATTGCAGCTGCCAATGGTTCATCTATCAGATAAGCTACTCTGGCACCAGCGGTCATCGCAGCATCCAATACCGCTCGCCGTTCAACCTGAGTTACACCTGAGGGGATACAAACCATAACTTCGGGCTTGAAGAAACGTGCTTTGCCACAAGCTTTATCTATAAAATAGGAGAGCATAGATTCTGTAATAGTATAGTCCGCTATGACTCCATCCCGAAGCGGACGCATCGCTATCACATTACCCGGTGTTCTGCCAAGCATTTCTTTAGCTTCGCTTCCTACAGCCACGACGCGATTTTCTTCAGCTGTTACTGCCACCACTGTAGGCTCGTTTAAGACAATCCCTTCACCAGTAAGATAAACCAACGTATTGGCAGTTCCTAAATCTATACCTATTCTTTTGGAAGTTGGCAGACTAAATTTCATATTTGAATTTAAATGTATCAAAAAACTATATCTAAATATTACCTATCTACATCATCTAATGCCTGGCCTAATTTGATTATAACATGCAAGAATCGAGTTGCAACATAGACAGAGACTAACTATAATTCACTTATCTATGAAAGAAAAGAAAACAAATATTGCTGAAGAACTTACTCGTTCAGTTAGACGTCAAATTATTACAACCATTTTAACCTTAATACTTCTAATTCTTATTACCACAGGTTTTGTTCTTTATGGCATGGGTTATCGCCTAAATTTTTTTGCTAAAAATACCCCTATACTAGCCCATACAGGCATATTAAATGCTCAAAGCACCCCAACAGGAGCTCAAGTCTGGGTTGACGGACATCTAACAACGGCTACCAATAATACTGTGAATTTAACCCCCGATAAATACACCATTACAGTTGTTAAAGATGGTTACCTTCCTTGGAAGAAAGACGTTATGATTGAAGATCAAGTTGTATCAAATGTTGAGGCTCGTCTTTTTCCCCAGGCTCCTACTTTGCAAAGTATTTCTTCAGTGGGAATCAGTGATCCAGTACTTGATCCTTCCGGTACTAAGCTTGCTTTTACAATTGCTTCCCAATCAGCCACCAAAAATGGTATTTATGTATTAAATATGACTTCACAGAATTTCCCTGTATTGCCACTACAAAGCTCATCCACTCAAATCGCTGACGAATCAACCGGTATCCCCTTCTCCCAAGCACAAATCTCCTGGTCACCTGATGGTCAACAAATCATTGCCAGCGTGTCCGCAACTCCAACTCAACCGGCTACCGTATATCAATTACAAGCCAATCAACTTAATGCTACTCCCCAAGATATTACCGCCACCTTACCCTCTGTCGAGGCTAATTGGCAAACTCTGGAAAATCAACAAAATAAAGCTCGCTTGGCCTCTCTCAAACCTGCAGTACGTCAATTACTCACCCATTTCAATATTATTTCCTACTCTCCTGATGGGACTAAAATACTTTATCAAGCCAAAAATGATTACGCTTTACCCATTATTATAAAACCTCGCCGCATCGGTAATAACTTACTCTACGAACAGAGAAACATACAAAAGAATAGTATTTATGTATATGATATTACCGAAGATGTAAACACCCGTGTGCTTGATTATTCACCCGTCGCATGCAATGTTACTAATAAGGATTGTCATGTACCTTTGACCTGGTTCCCTGATTCTTTCCACTTAGTTTATGTCTATGACAAAAAAATTGATATTTTGGAGGATGATGGATCGAATATGACAACTATTTATGCAGGTCCATTTGTAGGTAATTATGCATTCCCCTGGCCAGACGGTTCTAAGCTTGTAATCTTAACCAATCTGGGCAATACCTCTATTCAGCCTACGTTATATACCATCGGCCTGCAATAATAGTCAAATTAATCCTTAAGCCTTCTTCGGCTTGGCAATGACAAACAATCTCTCCAATGATGTTCCTGGAGGATAACACGTTTGCAGCACAAGTTGTGGTCCGGTATTGTGGCTATTCTCCAACAAACTAGTATTTTCCGGCCCCGTGAGCTCTGTCTGACTGACTATATAGTTATAACGCTTACCTTCAAAGAAAATGACTATTTCATCACCCTTTACTAAATCTTTCACCAAGTAAAAAACAGCATTATATTTAGGCACATCCCACCAGGTATCAGTTGAATGAGCAAATAAATAAACTGTACCTTTATTATCCGGGAATACACTGCCTTTAGCATGAGCCACACCCTTCATCAAATCAGGCATATATATATTGGGGTCAGAAGGGTCAACGTTGGGTATAATTTTAGCTGCTGCACCTATCTTAGGGATAACAATACTAAAACTGGTATCAGGAGCTACTATCACCTGTTGTTTATCTCCAAATAACAAGCTACCAAAACCGGGAGACGTGACCTTAGTTTCATTTTTACCCAACGCATTTGCCTGGTCAGCAGTACTAACCGTATACTGAATTCCTCGAGCCTGAGCAATGTGAAATTCTACCTCATACATCAAGGCTGGACCAAAAGTGGCGATTACTCCATAAATGGCCATTAGAAAAAGGAAATTACCCAAACTTCTCAGAATTAAAAATTTTGTTGTATCATTATATGTCATAATATTAATTAATATATTAATTTATATCTTTAACTATCACTATCTTATATTTATATACATAAGTCCTGAAATTATTATATAGTACCAGCGAGAGGAATCGAACCTCCATCTTACCCTTAGGACGGGTCTGCTCTATCCATTGAGCTACACCGGCAAATTCTCCAAGCTGGACTTATTTTAGCAAAATTAACTTTTATTTGCCTGTTTGTGGTTTTTCCGTGCTCATATAGATGATATAATGGGTAAATTCGGGGTGTAGTGAATCGGTATCACGCTGCGTTCGGGACGCAGAAACACGGGGTTCAATTCCCCGCACCCCGACAAGCTAAACGATCTACTAAAGTCATATTTATATCCGTTTTCATAGATAGATTGAACAAGCAAGCTTCACGGATTAGGTTATATTTTCTTCCTGAGGAAAACCGACTTGAACATCAGTTTGCCATAAAGTAGTCATAAACTCCCTCCATCTTTTCCGAGTGGCTTCTCTTATCCGTAAATTTCGTCTTTGCCTTATAGTCTTCATTTTACGTTTTATTATAATTTCCTGCGCTGCTCTAATAGCAGCAATAGGCCTAGGGTATGGGTCATCCTGCATATTTGCCTCTGCAATTATTTCATCTGCTTCTTGTAAAACATTTTTTACATCTGACTGGTTTAAGGGTCTGTGTTCACTTTCATTAAAAATTACCTTAGCTGCTCTCACAATTTCTTCGGGCTTTAAAACCACACTGGCACTGAATTGTAAAAGGTCTGTATCATAGATGTCTATAACACCCTCGGCGAGACGTTTAGCTGCTTTGGAGATAGTTAATTCATCAAAAAGATCTGCAGATATATTGGCTAGCGGATCAACTAATTTGTAAGCTGGATTTTTAAAATTAAGAGGTTTGAAATAATCACCTTGTCGAACGATCACTTTATAAGGCACGAATGCGCTACCTTCTTGAGAAATTATATTTTTATGAACCTCCGTTAAGCGACCCAGAGCTTGTACAAACTGGTCAAATCTAGTTCTAACGTAGTCGGGATTTATACTTGCATGCTTGTAAATATAGCTTGGTATTGGTAATTTTTCTTGTGTCATAAACTCTTCTCCAAAAACAAAAAAATCTCCCTTTCGAGGAGATTTATAATAATTAGCTAATACAAATCTACCTCAAACCACCATCAGCATGGTTGGAAGAGAGAAATGAATTTGGCAACTTAAGAAATTTAACATAACGACAGTATAATCAATGAGCAAATAGCATGTCAATAGTGATCTAGATCACAATTTGTTGAAAATTAAAGGCTGAAAATAAAAAGGTTAATTAGACATTCTCGTCGGCTCTTTTATAAGCGTGGATTTCTTCAGGTGTGAACCACAACATTTTTTCGAAATTTGCTTCTTCCACTGAGGCTGAGATATGTACCAAATTCATTACTCCACGTTGTTCTTCATTGGCATAAGCGGCTGAATCAGTAGAAAAATCTCCACGAATAGTACCAGCTGGGGCAGAAACAGGCATAGTTGGTCCAGCTATATTAACTACATTCTCGACCGCATGTCGGCCTTCCAAGATTATAGCGACCATAGGACCCGATTTTACATAACTAAACAACCATTTGTTGACCAATTTACCCAATTCCATAGGATCATCCGTACCAAAATCTTTCTTGGCATCTTTACCGTATTTGGTATAGGTGGAAAAAGTTTTCTCTCCCCAACGTTTAAGTGTCGCTTCTTTATCTGATTGATAATGTTTGAGTAGGGTTTCTTCTTTAGGTAAAACCATTTTCATGGCGACGATTTTGAGGCCCATGCGTTCAAAGCGATGTAAGATTTCTCCCACGATACCGCGTTTTACGCCATCTGGTTTAATGAGTACTAATGTTTGTTCCATATTTGTTTTGTCATCCCAGACTTGATCTGGGATCCAGCGAGATCCTGAAACAAGTTCAGGATGACTTAATGTTGTTAAAAATATACAACCTTAATTCAATTTTACTATATCTTCCAGCTTCTGTCTATCAGAGAAATCACCGATCAAAGCTAAATTCAAAGTTTCATTTCTGAAAAACTCTTGTCCAACTGCTTCAATTTGTTCTTTACTTATAGCATCAATCTTGGCCAACACTTCATCAGGATTTAATTGTTCTTCTTCCAGCAGTTCCTGGTGAGCATAATAACCGGCTACCGAACGGCTGTCTTCTAAATCAAGCACAAAATGACCTTTAATAAATTCTTTGGCTTTGACTAATTCCTCATCCGTGATATTTAATTTGCCATCCTTGACCAAGGCATACTGCTCAACCAAAACAGACACAGCATCGACCACTCTTTTAGGATCAATACCAGCCATCGTCACCAAACTACCCGCATCTTTGTAGTGATCAGAGCTTGAGCGGACATAATAGGCCAATCCTCTTTTTTCACGAATTTCTGAAAACAAACGTGAACTCATGCCCCCACCCAAAATAGATGATAAGACTTCCAGTGGATATTTTTTGTCATCATCAATTGCCACTGTACGAATACCCATGGCAATATGGATTTGTTCGGTCTTTTTTTGTTTGATTAACACGGCTGGCTTATTTTGATTTTCAGTAATTAGTTTGGCTTTAGGAGTAGCAAATTGTTTCATCTTACCAAAATATTGCTCCACCAATTTCTCTACTTCTCCTTCATCAATTCCACCCGCGACTACCACGGTCATATTGTCACTGGAATAAAGACTGCCCATATAATCGACAAAATCAGCTCGGGTAATGGCACGAATAACATCTTTCTCCCCCGCAATATCCCAACCCAAAGGAGTATCTCCATATAAAAGTTGTTCATAAATATCCCCTATCTTGCGCATGGGAGTATCTTCATAGAGGTTAATTTCTTCCAGGATGACACCTTTTTCTTTATCAATTTCTGCTTGTTCAAGTTTGGAATGTTGTAACATGTCAGATAAGACGTCTAAACATAGTTCTACATTGTTTTTAGCGGCTTTAATGTAATATCCTGTGGTTTCTTTGCCGGTAAAAGCATTAAATTCTCCACCCATACCATCAATCAAACTGGAAATAGCCAAAGCGTTTGGTCTCTTCTCCGTGCCTTTGAAAGCCATGTGTTCCAAAAAGTGAGAAATACCATTATTTTTCTTAGTTTCGTAGCGAGAACCTGCTCCGACCATCACCATCACGGTGGCTGATTCAAAGGAAGGCATCGGGATAGTAATCAAACGTAGACCATTGGAGAGTATCTTTTTTGTAAAACGCATAACGGAAACTATTGTAACAAATGATATGCAATTTTGCTAGGGTTATTCCTATCAAAAACCAGTCTTAGGCTGTGATCTGAATCTTTGTGGAGTAAAAGTTGCAGGTTGTAATCGACTTCCGCTTCGTCTAAAAGCTCTTTGAGCATTCTTTACAGCCGCAATTAATTGTTCGTGCTCTGATGGATTGAAATTTGCACTGTATAAATCAATAAATCCAGGATTGTATTTCAGTCTTCTCTCAAATAGACTAGGATTAGTTAAAGCTGTAACATTTTCTGAAGTCAGCCGCTCTAATAATGGTTTCAGTCTTTCGCGGGTTAACTCATCAAATATCGGTTCTGGACCATCTAATACAGGATAGTCGCGCAATAATTCTCCCATATTAACTTCCCCCATAGCCCTACCCAATGACCCTTCAGGAAAAGCCACATACGGCCAAAGTTTTTCACCTTTCTGAGAGATTAACTCCTCAAATTTCCCTCTAAAATCGCGTTCTATATAGCTAAAATATCTTTTGCCTCCTTTGGCCAATTCCCGATATGATAATGGATGTTCAGCGTTTTCATAGGTATCGAGCTTATAACGTTGGGTAGTTAATCGCTGCATCTCAGGACTTAAACTAGGCATTATTTCTCGCTGCACGAGCTGTCTAATTTCATCTTCTCGGTCAGCAGGCAAAATTGGCTGTCTATTCATCGGTTCTTGATCAAACCCATCTCGTAAACTAAAATCCAAACCAAAGATTTCATTAAGCAAGATTTGATATGGCAAACGCAGATAGCCAGCTAAATAGCCTGCTATGTTTCCTTCCATATACTTTACAGCCCGCTTGGCACTTTTAGGATCAACGTTATCCGCAATATGCTCCAACTCAGCACTTTGGTGGGACAGAAAAGCACCTAGTGAAGTTATATTTCTTGCATGCAGAGCTGCAAAGAAAGATAAGGGTTGTCTACGTTGGGCAAAAGGGAAAAATCTATCTACATTAGTATCTAAAACTGAAATAGGACGCTGTCTTCCTGCCAAAGGTAAGATAAAGTCTTGACCAATTGCTCCGGCTGGGAAAAGTTCTGGTCCTAACTTAATCATTGAGCCGGCAGAAAAATCCGGCGAAGGCTGTAGTGCATCCTTGGTCATGATAGCTTATTATACAATAATATAGGGTTTGATTCAAAATCACATTCTTTCTGGGGTTTGGATGCCGAGAATATTTAGACCTTGCTTGATTACACTAGCTGTGGCCTCAACTAATAGCAGTCTGAATTGCTTTTGTTCTTCATTTTCAGCATTTAAAACTGGTACGTTTTGATAAAAATGATTAAATAATTGGGCTAGATCAAATAGATAAGTACATAAAATGTGGGGAGCCAACTCTTTGGCCGCCTGTTTTAGGATGATCTCATAAAAACTTAGCTGTCTCATTAATTCAAACTCTTCACTCGTCATTGCGAGCGATCCCGACTTGTCGGGAGAGCGCGGCAATCCAGTTACTAGATTGCTTCGGTCAATCCGCCAGCTGGAGGATTCCCTCTCAATGACGCCTTGAATTTCTGCTTTATTCAAAATACTCATGCACCGTACATACACATACTGCATATACGGCCCAGAATTACCCTCAAGAGAGACCGATTCTTTAAAATTAAAGGCTATATCATGCCCAATACTTCCCTTAAGTAAAGCATATTTAACTGCTCCGATCGTTACCTGTTCTGAAGTTATATAATTCATATCGGGAAATTGATCCTTGATATGTTTTTTTGTTTCATCCAGCAACCATTCTCCTGTTAAAACATTACCTAAACGACTCGACATTTTACCTTCAGCCAAACGCACCATTCCATGCGTGATATGTCTAGTTTTTTCTTGTAGTTGCGGACTCATTAAGGAAAGAACTTTTAATAATACTTTGAAATATGCTTGAATTTCATTACCGGTGATAATAATTGATAAATCTGGTGCAAGTTCATGTTCTTTTCTCAGTGCTAAACCTAATTCTTTGGCTTCATAAGTAGGCAATCCTAAAGAATTCAAAAACACTCTGGTGTGCAAACCATAATTTTCCCCTTTAAATATGACCGCACCATTTTCTTTAGTAAAAATCCCCTCGTCTAAGCCTTTATTCACCGTATCAATGCCATCCTTGGATACTTCACTCTCAAAATAAAACCTTTCAAATTTTGTCCCCAATCTCTGATAAATGCTATTAAAATATTCCAGACTCCATTTTTTGCCAAAATCATATAATTCGTTAATATCCTTATCTGATCTTTCATAAACCATTTTATTTATGGCTATTATTTCATCTTTGGCAGTGGAATCCTCTTCATATGCTTTTGCTCCCAACGAATAAGACTGGCCTAAAAAGAAAGCTCTTTCATTAGGCGTGGAAGACTGTTCATATAGTTTATATTCTCCATTTCTAACGCCTTTCTCTTTAAAGTTTTTTCTCAAACCCCAGATCGCTTTTGCCACATGCAAACCAACATCGCCTTGGTAACAAACACGTGTAACTTGCATGTCTTGAGATTCCAGTAAACGAGATACACTTTCTCCGACAATATTGCTATAAAGATGTCCTATATGAAATTCCTTGAAAGGATTGGGGTCTGTGAATTCTACAATTATCTTTTTGCCCCTTATACCAACCTTTTTTTCGCTATTTATCAATGACTCAATTTGTTTGACAATTTTAGCCTTGTTTACAAAAAAGTTTACAAATCCAGGCTTAACAACTTCTATCTTTTCTAAAATTCTTAATTCTTCATTCTTAATTCTTAATTCTTTAGCCACTTCCTCGGCTACCTCTAAAGGATTCTTTTGAAGTTTCTTTGACAGAACCATTGCTAGGTTAGTACTGAACTCTCCATGTTCACTCGACTGACTCAGACTAACTTGAGGAACAACCTCGAACACTCCCATTTCCGCTAGAATTTGCATTAATTGTTGTTGGATCTTCTCTTGCATAGCTCAATTATACACTCATAAATATAATGTATAAAGTATTATTGCAATTCCCTTAATACTGATTTCGTCCTTGCATTTGCTGAGTATTCTTGCTAAGTTGGAACTAGCTATGAAAATATTGATGATTGATGACGACCCTGCATTGATAACTGTTATCTCTACCGCACTTACTTCAGAAAACTATCAGGTTATCACGGCCTCTGACGGGAGATCCGGTCTCAACTTGGCTCAAACAGAAAAACCAGATTTTATTTTACTCGATCAAGTGTTGCCAGATATTCAAGGCAATGAAGTATTAGCCACATTGAAGCAAAACGAAGAAACGAAAAATATCCCCGTTGTACTCTTCTCCAATTTTTATAAACCCGAACTCATGCAGCAAGCCATTAACCAAGGCGCTGTTGATTATTTGCTCAAATATCAAATTGAACCCAAAGACCTTTTAGCCAAAATAAAAAGCCTCACCCAGGAATCAAAAGCTGAACAGGCTCAATCTTAATATAACAACTTAAATATATTATGGTACAACTGCTCACCATAACTACTCTCATTTTTGGTTTTTTGGCCATTATTTTTTCTTTTCTTTTAGACAAAGAGAAGCATAAACAACAAGAAAAGCAAGACTTAAATCTGTTTATGATTCATGAACTGCGCAGTCCGCTTTCTTCTATCAAAGCCGCTGCCAGTCTCCTAATCTCGGATACAGGACAAATTGATCCTCAGAAAAAAACCGATTTGCTTAAGCTGATAAATAGCCAATCACTGCAGCTGCTAGAATATGTTAGTTTATTGTTAGATACCTCACGTTTGCAATCTGGTATCTTCAATTTACAAAAGAAGCCTAATGATATCAAAAGTCTGGTTGAAGAAAGGATTAACTTATTACAACCTTTGGCTCATGAAAGACACATAGAGATGCATAGCGATATCAAAGAACCACTTCCTTCTTTTCGCTTTGACAAAGACTATATCTCTCATGCTTTAGACAACTTGCTATACAACGCTCTCAAGTTTACTCCCGAGAAAGGCATGATTGATGTAACGGTCCAGTTAGATAATCATTTTGTTACTATCAATGTGACAGATTCAGGCGAAGGACTTGATCAAGAACAGATTTCTCTGCTTTTCAAAAAATTCTCTCAAGTCGGACCAAAAACAGCCAATAGCAGTGGCTTGGGTTTGTACTTTGTCAAGAGCATCATTGAAGCACATAAAGGTAACGTCAATGTCAGTTCAGAAATAGGCAAAGGCACAACTTTTAGTTTCTCTCTCCCCTTTTCTAATACCAACGGCTAGTGCAAATGCTTAAGTTTTGAATAGGCTTTGGGTTGACTTCTCTTCTTAGTAACTATTAATAGTATACCTCCCAATAATAAATAGTAGCCCAAGTTAAAAACACCAGTAATATTTTGCACTACAAATACAGTATCAAAATTAGTCGAAATACTAATAATGCTAACAAAGTACCACAGAATGGGATAACTCAAATAAATAAAAACCTCCGCTAAATCAGCCCAAATATAACTAACAAAAGCCCCTACACCACCCAATAGCATTAACGGCGGCACTGTCCATAAAACAAAAGCATTTATGACAACAGATAAAGGGTTAAAATAACCAAAATTTGACAATAGAATGGGCGTTGTAGCGATTTGCGCAACTACAGTGGTACTAACATCGTCTATGATAGACAGACCTCCCTGTGACCATTTATGTGTCAACTGATCGATTAATGGTTTTATAAGTAATATCCCTGCAGTGGCACCAAAAGATAACTGAAAACCAATATCTACCAACCAACCTGGGTTAAATACCAGCATTCCTACAGCGGTTAACAGTAATATGTAAATACTTTGTTTTTGGCGACCGGTTAAGTTAGCGCTAAAGGCCAGTGCTCCCATAATAGCTGCTCGTACAATCGAGGATTGAAATCCAGCCAGTGCAGTATAGAAAAAAATAACCAACAAGCTGAGAATAATGGCTAGGTGGCGTTGAAAATATTTACGTGATAAGCTCATAACCATACCCCCAATCAAAGTAATATTCATACCAGAAGCAGCAATAACATGCATCACTCCTGCGTTCTTTAAATCAGTCAGGAAGTTATTACTCATTGGCTGCTGTACACCAAATACAATGCCCATCAGCAGAGCTGCATAATCAGCCGGCAAAATGACAAGATAAATTTTGTAAACATGCTTACGTAGGCTATTAGTCAAAGTCGACAAGACTGATTGCTGATCATTAACACTTACTGAAGCTTGCGGAATCGTCAAATAGGAGTTTTTTGTTGTGTTATTTATTCTTATTTTACCGGCAATATTAACTGCTTCTCCATACCATAACTTTTCCTTACTCACGGTTGTAATATAAATTACATAATCCTGAATTTTTAAGCTAAAACTTTGCTTGTGTCCGCTAATCTTAGGTTGACTTTGTACTATTCCAACTCCTTGCATTAGCTGACCATCCTGTAATCTTGCTTCCTGAAGAAAATAGAAGACTAAACGCCCACCCAATACAAAGATAATAATTAGCCAAAAAACAACATACTTACGCATAAAATATTTAGCCCTACTTCATTGTGTCGTGACTTTATCTTCGATCTGGGTATAGACATTGCTTTTTACTATTTTCTTAGCTTGTAAGTCAGATACTTGAGAATAAGGACGATTTGAGATTATCTTTTGCGCAGTGACTGGACCAATACCCGGTAATGCATCTAATTCAGATTCTGAGGCAGTATTAAGATTCACCTTTCCACCAAAAAACTGACTATCCGAACTGCTCGTCCCAGCCATGACAACGTCTTGACCATCCCCTAAGACAGGAATATATATTTTGCTGGCATCGTTTATTTTGGCCGCCAGATTTAATCCGCTGGTAATTTTAGTTTCATCCGCCTGTGAGCTAAAACCACCTGCTGCCTGTACGGCATCTTGTACTCGACTACTAGCCGGTAACGTATACACACCTGGATTTACTACGGCTCCCTCGATATCTACTTTAATTTCAGGCAAGTCTGTTGGAGAAATATTTAAATGAAAATCTGTGGCCGGAGTAATCTTATCACTAGTCACTAAGGCTTGCTCATTGGGCTTGACCGAAATAAACAAACTCCCTAATACAAAAATCAGACCTAAAAAAATTAATGATGAACCAAATAAGTTGGTTTTTATAAATTCCTTAAGCTGATCAATATTGATCATAGCTCTAGTATACGTAGTTTATTTAAAAAATCAAATTGCCAGAAACAGTCATTAATTGCCCGAGCGCAGATTAAAAGGTTAAAAAATTAACTTATGCAGACTATACGATGAAATTAATCACTCTGCCAGGAACATAGATTACTTTATTTATACTGATTTCTGTCTTGCCTAAATATCTTTTTACTTTCTCACTTGCCAAAACAATTTCCATCACTCTGTGCTTATCCTGGCTCTCTTCTGACGCGACTGCTAATACGTCTCTGACCTTACCATTGATCTGAACGGCAATATTCACTTTCTCACTTACTAAATACTTTTCTTCGTAACTTGGCCATGCCGACTTATGTATAGAATACTGTTCTCCAATTTGCTCCCACAATTCTTCTGCCACATGTGGTGCAAACGGAGCAATCATCTGCAAATATACCTTAGCTTCTATTTTATAAATATCCTGTTGTGTGGAGAGAAAATTATAATAGGTCATCAATTTGGCAATCGCAGTATTGAATCTCAAAGCTTCCAAGTCTTCAGTTACACCTTTAATCGTCTGATGTAACATCCTTAATCTCTTTTTATCTTCTAATTTTTGCTCTTGGAGCTTGGTATTTTGATCTTTTGCCAAAAGCTTATATAACCTTTTTACGAAACGATGCATGCCTTCAATACCCGTATCTCGGAAATCTCCACCTTGCTCAAATGGTCCTAAAAACCTCAGATATAATCTTACTGTATCAATTCCAAACTTCTTAATTAAGGGGTCCGGCAAAATAACATTCCCTTTACTCTTGCTCATCTTCGCTCCATCTTTGATGATCAAACCATGGGCATAAAACTTGCTAAAAGGTTCTTCAAAATCTAAATAACCCATATCATGTAAAGCCATTGTTATAAAACGTGCGTATAAAAGATGCAGCACTGCATGTTCCGCTCCGCCAATATATATAGTGACAGGCAGAAATCTTTTCCTCGCTGCAATTTCGGATTTTAATTTGGTTACTTCAGTGCTAAATTCCCGATTTTCAGTTGGGAAAGGTAAATATTGCCAATCAGTCGCTAAATAACGTAAGAAATACCACGAACTATCTAAAAATGTATCACTAACGTCGGTTTCACGCTTGGCTTGGTTACCACAAACAGGACATTTAGTGTTATAAAACTCCGGATGATTAGCCAAAGGAGAAATGCCGCTTCCCAATGGTTTGAAGTCTTCAATGAAAGGTAATAGCACTGGCAGTTCTTCATCGCCAACGGGATACCAGCCGTGCGCCTCCGGAGTAGAATTTTTAATTTTTAATTTTGAATTTTGAATTTTACTCAACTCTTTAGCTTCTTCTGTATCAAACCAACTCTTCCCTTCCTTCGCACACTTCTCACAAAAGACCATTGGGATGGGTGGTCCCCAATATCTCTGTCTGGAGATCAACCAATCACGCAGATGGTAGTTCTCCTTAGCATGTCCAATATTTCTTTTTTCTATATCATAGATTATCTTATTAATATCTTGTGGCACAACTAATCCATTCCATTCCACCGAATTAATAATCTCTCCTTTACCTGCATAAGCTTTACCCTCACTATTTGCTGGGGTTTTTATAACCTGTTTAATAGGTAGATTATATTTAGTAGCAAATTCAAAGTCTCTTTCATCATGAGCTGGTACAGCCATGATCGCTCCTGTACCATACGAAGCCAACACATAGTCAGCAATCCAGATCGGTATCTGCTTACCAGTCATGGGATGGACGGCATAACAACCGCTAAACACTCCTGTCTTCTCTTTGCCGACTTCTAATCTCTCTTGTTCTGATTTATTCTGAGCACTTTTGACATATTCATTGACTTCTTTTCTAACATTGTCATCCTGAACTTGTTTCAGGATCTTATCAATCAAGACATGTTCCGGTGCCACAACTAAGAACGTTGCACCATATAATGTATCCGGCCGCGTAGTAAAGACCTTAATTCTTAATTCAACATTCTTAATTCTAAACTCTATTTCTGCTCCCTTTGATTCACCTATCCAATTAGTTTGGGAAATTTTAATTTTCTCGTCCCAGTCCAATCCAGGGATATTGTCTAATAATCTTTTTGCATAGTCTGTAATCTTAAAGAACCACTGCTCCAGATCTCTCTTCTCAACAAGAGAGCTGCAACGTTCACATTTACCGTCAATTACTTGTTCATCAGCTAAAACGGTCTTACAGGAAGGACAAAAATTAACTTTGGCTTTTTTACGTACTGCCAAACCATGTTTGAACATTTGAATAAACAGCCATTGAGTCCATTTGTAATAGTTTGGATCAGTTGTTTCAAGCTTTTTAGACCAATCGACCATCAAGCCTGCAGATTCCATTTGGCGATAAAAGTTCTCTTGTGCTAAGCGCCCTTGCTCCATGGGATGCTTGCCAATCTTCAACGCGTAGTTCTCAGAATGAATACCAAAAGCATCTAATCCCATTGGTTCAAAAACATCATTACCTTGCATTTGCTTAAAGCGAGCAAAAGCATCTGTGCCAGTTTGCATGTAAATGTTGCCAATATGCAACCCCTCAGCCGAAGGGTATGGGAACATCATAAGACAAAAATAAGGACTTTTGGCAGTTTTCAGATCAATATGATAAAGCCTATCCAACCTCCATCTTTCTTGCCACTTTGCGGTAATTGCTTGAGGATCAAAAAATTGTTTTTTATCTAATGTCATAAGCAAAATTATAACATAGTCTAGGCTCTTGAAGCTAGAATTTAATAAATACTAGTTTGTATTTTCACTGGCTTTAGCTTACCATAGAATGTGCCTATGGAGACGAGACTAAACATAATTCATATTTTAGTTTTTACTTATCTTTTTTTGCTCATTTCTGTACCAATTGCTCGTGCACAATCAGCTCAAATTGATATAGGTCATATCCAGCTAAAATCCAAAAATAATCCTACATCTCCCACACCCACAGTTCCTTTGCCCACCAAAGAGCAAGGTCCTATATTTTATAAATCTAGCGTCCTAGAAAAATATACTACAGGTATGATAAATTTAAATCTATCTTTACCTTTTTTATATTTCTCAGCCCTTGCCCCAACCCGAGCGCAACTACGTAAAAACACCCTATCAGTAAATGTTGTAGGTGATTCATCTGAAAGCTTTTATCTTTATGCTGATACAGACTTAACTAATCAAAATAATAAGCAGCTTATTCCACCCACTAGCTGTGATAACGGCAATTGCAGCCCTACCAATAGCGAACAATGGAGTAATACTTTAACGTATGGCTTAGGGTACAACTGCAGCGGAGGATTGGCTGCCTGTTATAGCTCATTTAGCGATTCCAGCATGTTTCGTCCCCTATCCACCAACTTATCTCAAGCAGTCACGTTGGACGATGGATTAATAAACTCTGTTCAAACCTACAAATTTCTTTACAAGGTAAATGTTTCTGCTTCCCAGGCTGGGGGAAGTTATATAACCAATGTTAACTATTTGTTTTTACCAAATCTATGAAACTCTATCAAAATGTATCTTTATCTACCATTGGTTGGCTATCTGTGCTCCTCATCTGCTATGTGATTGCTCGACCTAACATTGCCAAGGCTAACACCAGCCTGTCAGTCTCACCTCTAATTCAAACACTGTCTCTTTCTAATGCTTCTCAATCAGCCAATCTCTCTATTAGCAATAATGGTGATAACTCAGTTAATTTTAGCCTCGAAATATTACCTTTTAAGCAGTCGATTGGTATTAGCGCTAGGCCAATACTAGGCTCCAGAAAAGAAATCTCTACTTCATCTTACCTAAATGATATAACCGTGACGATTAATAATCAGCCATTTTCATTCTTCTCTTTACCACCTCATTCTAGTCAAATTCTCAGAGTAAATATTCCCCCTCAATCAAAATCATTTCACGCACAGGATTATTATTTTTGCCTTCTCTTCTCTACCAATAATACATCTCCTTTATCCGAAACTCCCACTAAAACATCAATTGATGCTTATTTAAGTCAAAACCTGAGTATTGGAAGCTTATTCTTAGTTTCACCAAGTATGAAATCCTTAAAGTATTTACAAGATCCCAGTATCCAAAGTATAGAGCAAAAATTAGTTAATTATAATAATAATCTTCAGGGGAAATTTGTTCTTAAAAACATTAACAATACCTATCAAAATATATCCATAAACATCATAAGAAAAAATATCTTGGGTAATGTAATACAAAACGCGCAACTTCCTCAAGCTTTCATCTTAGCCAAGGGTACACGAACGTTCTCATACTTTCTAGACACACAAAACGATCTGGGGCCTGAGAATCTAATCATAAATGTAAGAGACCTTCATTCAGGAAAATCACTAACTTATACCCGCTTCATATTTTTATTGCCTATAAAATCACTGCTTTACGTAGTAATATTGATTATGTTTGCTATTTTTGTAAGTTATAAGATAAAAGCACGATTAAGAAGTCTAAATTAACTTATCTATAGGATATTTTAATATAGAAAATTAAATAAATAAGACACTTGTAAAGAAACGCTAATAAAATTATCTAGCTCATCAGGTATATTAGATGATTAGGTCTCTGAATTTGGATAAATGTACGACTATGTTTCTTATCGTACTCATATAATGAGTGCTAAAACTACTTAAAATACGAAATAATAGCGAAAATTAAACTAGTCATTCTAAAACTACTACGAGATACAGCAATTAATTTAAGAGTTAGATTCATGAATTAAGTTTTATATATTTAATACCTAACAAGATTTTCTATTGTGCCTCTATACACGTAATTAATTAAAAAACTCCGCAAATAAGACAAAAAACAGTCTTAGATCGCTTTTGATGTCTTTTGATAGATATGGATTTTTCACAGTTTAGTGTTGAATAAGAGGTATTTCATATAATTTTTATATATTTTAGTTTTAACAGCTATTTGTTAACTTTTAGAATATTTCTTAAGTTATATTTCGTATTTTTTAAATATATCAATCTATCTCTTTGGAGCCTAATAATCTTTTTACTCATTGACAGTTTATCGCTATTTATCTACTCTAAATTCAGGGCTATTTTTTCTTTTAGTAAATCAAATAAACCGTATAATCTGTATAATCTATGCCTATTTTAAATTTTGAAAATTTGTATAAGGAATACCTTATCAGTCGCCAACCCGCTCTGCAGGATATCTCTGTGAAAAACTATCTCTCAGACCTGCGAAAATTTATTGCCTGGTTCGAAGCTACCTATACTCAAGAATTTAAACCTCAAGATGTACACTTTGATATTATTCGTGCCTACAAGCAGTCACTGCAGGAGTCTGCTTATCACATGCAAAGCATCAGTGCTAAGGCAGCTTCAAATCAATCGATTGAAAGATACTTTTCTAGTCTACGCAAATTCTTTAACTTTTTGCAACAAAATGGATATATCTATGTCAATCCTTTTTCTCAAGTTTCACCAAGGTCTATTGATGACCCATATTTGCTCAAAGCTTTCAGGAACTATCTAGGACAACATAAGTCAAGTCCTGCGACTATTAAGAACTACTTAACTGACACGCAGCTATTTCTCTTTTGGTTTCGGACCACTTACCAAAATCTAGATCTCAAAAAAGAGATTCTTTCTTATCTAACTCCGACAGTTATTAACGAATACAAGAAAAGGCTACTAGAAGAAAAAATATCACCATCTACGATTAATCGCCGACTGTCGTCTTTAAAAAGTTATTATAATTATTTGGACATAAAGCAAAAGATAAACAATGGACCTATAGAGTTAAATTGCATCCCCCATAGTGATCAGGATACTACATATAATAATGTGTCGACAAATAACTACCTTTCTAAGAAGGAATTTAAATATTCTTCTTTCCCTCCTCTACGTCTTTGGCAAAAGCTAACCAGAAGTCTTAATTTACTGGTGGATTATTTATTGATTATTCCTTTAACCTATGCTGTTGTTTCTGGGCAATATCTTTTATGGAATTTGTCGGGGAAAAAGATATTTGTACCCACACAGCAAATAAGTCCTCGATTTGGCTCTTATATTCAAAATCGAATGGATACGGTCTATTGGTCACGTCACCGACAAAAGTATTCTGAATCCTTTCTGTCTCCTATAACAATATCTAACAATGTCAAACAAAATCAATCAATCCATAAATTTATATCTCCAAAACTGACATTTGCTATGATAGGGGCACTTTTATTCTTTTTGGTTATAGCTGAAGCAGTAGTCTTTCTTGTTTTTAAACCTCTAGCTAGCAATCAGACTGTACTTGGATTGCAATCTGCTCAACGTTTGCTTTATTTTCAAGGCAAGCTTTTAGATGCTAGCCAAAAGCCTATTACTCAACCAACCGAAGTTAGGTTTAGTTTATACAATGACCCAACTGGTTCAGGATCTGCCCTTTTATGGCAAACTGTACACCTGGTAAAACCAAATAACGACGGTGGCTTTCAAATCACCTTAGGCCAAAGCGAATCTCTACCGCAAACTATCTTCTCAGATAATCCCTCATTATATTTAGGTACGACTATTGCTACTAATGCTGAATTGACACCGCGTGAAGCCATACCTAGCACGAGCTTAAGCAGCGACTCTCTTTTATTCAATGGTATGTCTCCAGTTAATACAACTTCAGGTCTACAACGAAATGTGGTTTTGTCTTTAGATTCTGCGGGTAATTTACAAATCGCCGGGTCTTCTTCTCCTACTTTCTCTGCTACTAATGGCACTTTTACTCTTAGCGGCAATCTAACAGTAATTAAGTCCAATGATTTGTCCAACGGCAATGTAGTAATAGCTCCCGACGGGTCAGGTATGATTGATTTACAAAAACCTTTGACTAATACTGCTTTAACTGGTAACTTTCCCGATAATTTGGGGGCGGTGGAAGTCGATGATAGGCTGGCTGTTTGGGCAACGTCTAGCGCTCAGCCAGCCTTACAGATCGAACAAGACGGCTTAGGACCATTACTAAATGCTAGCTCTAGTGGTGTTTCTAAATTTACTGTCAGCTATACAGGAACAGGTACATTTGCCGACAATTTAGCCATCAATGGAGGCAGCTTGACTAGTAGCGCTAGTACCTTTAACTTGCTAAATGATGGCCCACTTGAACTTGATATTGGTAACCAAGCCTATGACATAAATATTGGTAGCAGTAGCGGTATTTTGAAAATTAATAATTCCACTACTGCTCTTTCCGGTAATTTGACAGTCAATGGTACCAAAGGTCTTACATTTACCGGCGACAACGCAGGTATCAACTTTAGCGGTTACAACGATCATGTGATAGAAGCTACTCAGGGTGCACTTCTCATCAATAATGCCAAATTAAATAATCCCCAATTCAATTCAAATGTAATAATAAATAACCAATTAGGAATAGGCACCTCAAATCCGCTATATAAGTTAGATGTTGTTGATAATCGTGATGCTACCGTTTCAGCTATGATATCCAATACCAATACTAGCGCTAATGCTTCCGCCTTAGCCTTAAAATTAGGCGCTACATACTCCTCACTTACTCCAAACAATAAATTCATAGATTTTCTCGATATTAACGGCCAATCCCTAGGCAGTATTACGAGCAATGGTATGGGTGGATTGACTTTCAGCGGACATAGCAATGGAGACTTTGCTGAATATCTACCTAAAGATCCAAATGAGAATATCCCAACTGGCGCACTGGCTTGCTTCACCTCTTCACAGACGGTAACCCAATGTAGTTCGCAATCTTATTCTTCTATTGCTGGAGTGATATCAGCCTCTCCTACTATACTCGCTGGGCAAAATAATGGAGCTGCCTCTATTCCAGTAGGTTTTGTAGGCCAATTACAAGTGCGTGTTAGTACACAAAATGGCTCTATCCAACCAGGAGATCCGATTTCGGTTTCTAATATCCCAGGTGTAGGAGTCAAAGCAACTTCAGCTGGGCCCATTATTGGACATGCACTGGCTAGCTATACTTCAAATGACCCTTACCTAATTGATTTAATTTTGGTGGTAGTGCAGCCAAGCTGGTACGATCCGGCTGTGCAAATTACAGACGCTGGCAATCTTAATATTACTATGCCGAGCAACTCTCAGGCAGGAAATGGCAGCCAACCCTCATATCAACTAAGCGACAATAACGGCCATATTCTGAGTTCAATTGCAGCCTACGCCTGGGCTAGCATTGCCAACTTACAAGTTGGACTAGTAAATACCAAAGATTTAATTGTCACTAATAGCGCGGACTTTATGGGCACTCTGCAAGCTAGTGCCATACAAACCACCCAACTCTCCACTAACAATATTTTAATCGCCGGAGTTTCACTACAAGACTATGTAAATAATCTCATTCATCAATCAAACCCAGGCAATGCTAATCCTCTATCACCCTCAATCGGCAACTTGGCAGTCAATGTAATCAGTCCACTTGGTACACAAAGTGCAATTATTATAAACGGCAATGCCAATATCAACGGGAATGCCAGCGTATCCGGACAACTGACGAGTAATACCCTGCAAACGACATCAGCCACGGTCAGTGGGACTTTCTATGCCCACAAGATCGTGGCTGATGAAATACAGGGCTTAAACGCCAGTCCGAGTGCCACATATATAACGAATGTAACTAATGTTTACCAAAACGCTACTCCTTCTGCACAACCAACTACTACTTTGGTTGATAATACGACAGCTACATCTAGTGGGATTGAAAATAATATCTTACCCCAGGAATTGGCTAGTCAAGCCATCACACCATTACCTAACGACATCAATCTTGCCTCATATAGTGCTCAACTGACAGATGCGAATCTACAAGTATCCACTCTAGATGTAACTACTGGTCTAATGAGTAGTGGAACTACTAGTTTGGCTGATACCGCCATTGCAGGCCAGCTTACAATCGATGGAAGGTTAAGTATTGCGGATACCGAGATAAATGTCGTGGGATCTGATTTACAACTACAACCTTTACGCCAAGGTGGAGTTAATTTTCTAGGTGGATTACTGACTATCGATACTAACGGCAACTTAAATGTAGCTGGTAATGCAGTCTTTAATCAAAATGTAACCGTCAGCGGTACTCTGGCTGTGAATACGCTTTCCCCTCTTGCCAACCACAATCTATCTATTCAACTGGCCACACCATCAGCTTCTAACGATCCAGGTCTCAATATTAATAACGCCTCCGGCAGCGCGGTGCTGACGCTTACTCAGCAAGGGGATCTAAATGCTTCTGGCAGCGGTAACTTTGCCCAAATTGTTTCTAATGCATTAACTATTGTACATGGCGCACAAGCAGATACATCAATTACAGAGACTGTAGCCACTGCCTCTGCCGGAACGGCCGTTATCTACCGTGGACAAACAGAAAGAACTATCATTACCCCTTATGCACATGCCAAATCATTAATTTATATCTCGCCCAGCTCTGATACATATGGTCAAACCCCTTACATAGCTCGCCAGACAGACCCTCAAATTAACCCAGGTCAGCCCAATAGTTTCACCATTCAAATATCATCACCCATTGACCAGGATATTCATCTTAATTGGTGGATAGTAAATTGAGGCTAAGATTATCCAATATATATTTTGTTCTATTGACAAAACAGACGAAAAACCTGAATAATAATTATTATGCAAAACAATTCTTCTCTTGCAGTAAGTTTACAAAAGATCGCTATTGTAATAATGGGGATTGCTTTATTGGTCTTACCCATACTCTACACCTCTCTAACAACTGATCCTTTTACTTTGCCTAAGCAAATTGTGATTGCAGTCGCTGTGGCAGTAGCAGTAATCGTATATGGAATATCGATGGTTGCCGACCGTAAGATGTTTTTCCGAGGTACACCTTTTGACATTGCTATTTTGTTATTTACAATCATTGCTTTTGCATCAGCTGTTTTTGCAGTTAATCGCATCGATAGTTTGACAGCCTTCTTCCCGTTCTTATTTGCAGTCGTATTATATTTTAGTATTACCAATCTCGTAAAAAAAGAAAATGATATCGTATTTTTAGTCAGCGCCTTAGTCATTGGCGCTTTAGTCAGCACACTTCTTTCCGTCTTCCAATTCTTTAATATCTATCTGTTGCCTTTTGCTGATACTCACGCTCAAGGTTTTACTACTTATGGATCGTTCTTGGATCAAGCCATCTATTTGGCCATTGTGTTACCTTTAGCTGCCTATTTAGCTTTCCCACTTTTCCAAAATAATGGTATTCTGACCAATAAAAAAACCTTACTAATGCGTAAAGATGGATCGTCTGGGCAAATGAGTAGAGCTATAGTTTTTGCTTTCGCAGCCTTTATTTTGTTGATCGGATTGCTTATAACCTTATTTGAACTTTTTACAACACAAAAGCCGTTGATTCTACCTTTTGCTACGGGTTTTCAGACCGCTTTTGCCTCAATCTCGCAAGATACCACTTTGTTAAAGAGTTTCTTGCTGGGTAGTGGATTTGGTACTTATTTGACAGATTTTACTCGCTTTAAATCTGCTTCCTATAATTTGGATCAAACCTTATGGTCAGTTACTTTCGTTCGCTCGACTAGCTTTTTCCTCGAGTTGATTGCAACGACTGGTTTCTTAGGTGCACTCTCATTCCTATTCTTAGTATACAGAGTAATTAGACAGAGAGTATTCTTCTTACCTTTAGTTATTGCTTTGTTAGCAGCCTTCCTGTTACCTTTTTCACCTGTAATTGTGACCTTATTCTTTGTTATTCTAGCTATTTTTGCTAGTTTATTAGCCTTACATCATCCAAACAAATTTCCAACTTTTGAGTTTCATTTTGTAGCATTCAATCAGGGATTGGTTAATGCCACCCCAGAAGGTGCAACTTCTCGCCAACATTCTAGTCGTTTCTTACCCAGTGTAGTATTTATTGTACTTTTAGCTTTGGTAGGTGTAGTTGGTTACTTTACATTTGAATATTTGCAATCAGATATGGTATTTGAGCAATCTCTGGTGGCTGCTAGACAAAACAAGGCCCAAACAACCTACGACCTGCAACGTCAAGCTATCAGCATATTTCCTTATAGAGATTTGTATTATACCGTCTTCTCACAGACCAACTTGGCTTTGGCTAATTCATTGGCCGCTAGTCAACCAAAGAATAAGAAACCAGATGCAACCGTACAGAACACTATATTACAGTTGATTCAACAATCTATCACTTCTGGTCGAGCAGCCGTCAGTGTGGCACCTGAGACAGCTTCGGACTGGAATAATCTATCCTCTATCTATCGCAGTTTGATTGGTTTTGGCCAAAATGCCGATGCTTACGCCATAGCCACCAGTCAACAAGCTATTGCCTTGGATCCTAAAAATCCTCAACAATATATTAACTTGGGCGGTATCTACTATCAACTAGGCCAATGGGACAATGCTATCACTCAGTTTACTTATGCCTGGAATGCTAAATCAGATTATGCTAATGCATACTACAATTTAGGTCATGCGTATGAAGCCAAAGGTGACTTGAATAATGCCTTACAAGCTTACCAAGTTGTACAACAATTAGTATCAGGTAATAAAGCAAATAGTGACAAGATTTCAGCTGAAATAAAGGCATTGCAGAATAAGATCAATTCACAAACTCAAGGTAATTCTAATAACGCCGGATCTAACCAGCAAGCTAACACCAACAACGGCAGTCAACAGCTGAACGTTAGCACCCCTCCAGCTACTTTACCAAGCATCAGTCCTAAAGCTGAAATTCCTGGTCCATCTGTCTCACCTGTACCATCTAATCCGTTACCTACAAGTACAGTCAAACCGACATCCACAGTCACTCCTAAGCCATAGGATTAAAGGTTCCCCCATAATTTAGTCTTTCAACTATTTTTATTTATAAGAATACTCATGATTTCAAAATAATCGGTTGTTATTCTCATTCCTAAGCACAATGAGGTATAATAAAAGCAGTTCTGGGCCTATGGTTGAACGGTACAACACTGCATTCGCATTGCAGAAGTCCGGGTTCAATTCCCGGTAGGTCCACAAATACGAATATAGATTGGTGAGTTAATAATAAATAATATTGGATTTAAGATGACTTAAAGGTTATAATAAGTATTCTAATTCCGAATTGGAATGGGCCCGTGGTATACCGGTAACACATTTCTATGGCATAGAAAAGTAGGGAGTTCGATTCTCCTCGGGTCCACCATTTAATCAAGTAACTAATCTTCTCATTTACTATCCTTGTAAGCCACCAAAAAAGCGGCCTTCGCCGCATACACTCTACACTCTACACTCTACACTCTACACTAATCCGGCCCTGCTCCTCCACCCACATAAGGTATGGGGTCAACCAACACTCCATTACGCTTAATTTCAAAATGGCAGTGCGGTCCCGTTGTATGACCTGTCAACCCGACATAGCCAATAATGGTTTGTCCACCTACCACATGTTCCCCAACTACGGACGGAACTGTTGACATATGCGCATAGTGAGTCATGTACCCATCCCCATCATCTATCCATACATTATTACCAAACCCCCAATCATACGTCCCCGTACTGACATAACTGACAGTACCACTGTGAGCTGCATAAATAGGCGTACCATAGGGTGAAGTAATATCCAGAGCCATATGATACCAAGATGCATACTGAGATATTCTTCCTCCAGGCAATGGAAAGAACCATCCGCCAGAGGCAACAGGAATTGGTCCCGTATATGTACTAGCTCCAGAAGGCCCTTCAGAAGCTGCAGGAGCGGCTACAATCTTACCATTTGGCACAAATAGCAATTCACCCACCACCAAAGTAAAAGTCTCTGGATCGGCAAAAGTATTAAAAGGAAAATCAACAATTCCCTGAGGATCAGTCTTATATTTCTTAGCGATCGAATAGATAGTATCGCCTGATTGAACTTTGTAAGCCACGCCAGTAACTGGCAGGATCTTTAATTGATCTCCCACCGATAAACTATCGTCGGTTAAATTATTTGCCCAACGAATAGTATCCTCTGAAATACCGAAAGTCTTAGCTATGGAAGATAAGGTGTCCCCCTTTTGTACTGTGTAAGTAATAATTGAGTCACGAGGTTTTTGAGCAATTTGTGTATTAAAGACTGTATCCCCTACATTGATGGATTGTTGCTGAGCACTCCCACTGGCATTAAGTTGATTAGCCTGAGCAGAAGCAAACAAAGGAAAGGTCTCTTGTAGATATGGTGTAATCAATACTCCAACTACCAGGACCATGACAGTGCTTACATGCAGGAATAAACGATTATATCTACCGCGTTTAGTCAAAAATAACTTAACTAAGCGGTTCTTATTGCGTTCAAACCCGTATGAAGTACTGAGTGTACGCTTCTTACTATAGAAAAATAGGAAATTTACAAAGGTACTGAATTCGTGAAATTCAGCACGGCATCGTTTCCCAAACCCAGCTAAAAGTGAGTGCATAGATAGGCTGGAGGACAAAAAAAATAGTTCAAAACAATAAAACCTAGAATATAAATTCTAAGGCTCAGACATGGATTTTAAACTATTTTATACTTCGTCCTGGAGCTATCAGCCTAACAAATTTAAGCGCAAAAGTCAAACCTCTTACCCTATTACAAGCTCAAATCAGCTAAGTTATGATTCTACGTTAACACATTTAGGCAACAATCTTGAGTAAAGTCACATCCTTCTCTCTAGGATATATAGAGATGAATGCAGAGGAAATTATAGATACAGTATACTGATATATTTATAATAACACGCTAGAGAAATTATTCGTGTCTAAACTCATTAAACCTCTGTGATAACTACACTACTCGCATAGTAAACATCATAGCTATTAATTGAAAATTTTTTCTAATACGTTTTAGATAATGTAATAGTTGCATACTCTACAAACCAACTCACCCCCTTTCTACACTCAAAAACTGCCGAGTGTGTATTGCTAACTCAGACTGTCTTAATTCTGCGAGAACTAACTAACTAACTAACTAACTAACTAACTAACTAACTAACTAACTAACATGAAACCATACGAACATATCCCACAGAATTAACTTTGTGATAGAGGATTGAAGATTTAAAGACGAGTAGAAGAAAGTAAATTAACATAACAATATTTAAGTTAGATCAACCGGTTATAATATTCAAATTTATTTACTTCTTGCAT
>DAIDHL010000006.1 GCA_027459745.1 Candidatus Levyibacteriota bacterium | reverse complement strand
CTCCCAGTGGGCTCTCATGTACACCCTCAAGTACTGGAGGATACATTCCTGCCAATACCTACTACGGTGTAGTTACTGCTACTGCCAATGGAGGAGAAACAACTAAGTCAAATGAGGTATCCTTCACCACCAGTGGATCAACCTCCTCTGTCAGCTGTTCCTGGACTGCCCTCTCTGGAGCAACAGGTTACAAAATCTATCTGGGTACTGCCAGTGGTAATGAGAATATTCCCTTTATACAGGGAAATGTAACCAGTGCCACACTTACTACTCTTCCACCTCAAGGACTAACAGTTACTCCCTCAACTACTGGTGGAGGATTATCAGCGGGAACATATTACTACACTGTGAGTGCTATCTTTTCTAATGGCTCAGAGTCTGCCGGAAGTTCAGAGGCCAGTGGGACCATTGCCAGTGGGAATAGTGGCAGTAATACATTATCCTGGACTGCTGTACCCGGAGCTACTAGTTACCGGGTATATTATGGTACCTCCTCACAGGCAGAGGCTCATTATTATACCTCTACTTCAGCAGGGTATACTGATACCGGTGACTTCGGCACTGGTAATGGGGCTGATGGATCTTTAATAGTAGATGGAACAACTGCTTCCAACAGCTCAGATGGTGTAGCTCATGGAAGTGGAAATCCATACACAAAAATAAATCAACTTGATACGAACATTACAACGGTAGCAGCAACGGGAAGTTCTTCATTAACAGTAAGTAATACTAGTGGATTTAGTACGGGACAAAATGTATTTATTGTGCAGTCGAATGTAGGAGCAAATACCTCTCCAGGTGATTCTGAATTCAATTATATTACTTCTGTTCCAAATGGAACAACAATAAATTTGAAATATCCTACCCGTTATTTATATCAGGCAACAGGAGCTCAAATTATGAAAGTGCCTAACTATATTAATGTGACTATACAAAATTCAGGTTATGTGAGTCCCACTGGCTGGAATGGATCAACTGGGGGTTATGTAGTATTTAAGGCTTCAGGTACAACGTATATTGACTCTACTTCTTATGTCAGTACCGTTAATGACGGATACGCTCCTTATTATGGTCCCGGTGCTGGATCATATACAGGCGGAGGACCATGTATCAGTGGATCATATGGGACTGTAGGAAATGGTAATTCATCGAGTAGCATATATGGAGATTTGACTAACAGTATATTAATTAACATTGGGTCCGGTGGAGGAAGTAATCAATGGGGACATCCTACATATGGTGCTGGTGCAGTTGATATATATACGAGTATCTTAAATGTCCAGGGATATATAGATTCTTCATCAACTGGCAGTTATGACTGTGGTAGTGGTTCAGGAGGAACTGTATATGTAGCAGCAGGTACTATCTCTTATGGTAGAGTTAATGCTATAACTGCTGCTGGCGGCACAGCGGGAGGACAACCGGGAGGTAATGGTCGTATACGTTTAGACTATAATATCTTTACTCAATACACACCAAGTACTCCAAAGCCTGTTACAAATCCAACTGAAGAATACGTTGGTGTAGCAGGACCTAATACAGGTAGTCCATCAGCTATAGTAGGCCAAACACCACCTGTCACATCAACAGCCGGTTCAACCACTAATACAGTGTATCTCTCCTGGAGCGCAGACCCCAATGCTACAGGGTATAAGGTATATAGAGGGTCAACTGCTGGTGGAGAAAATACATACTATATAGTATCTGGTCAGAGTAACACATCTTTTATTGATACAGGTAGTACTGGTACTACTGGTACACCCTTGATAGTAGCTACTGCTACCAGTACCCCCAACTCCAAAGGCTCACAAAAACTGGGTGGATTATATATTGGTACTACTACTGCCACTGGACTTAATATTGACGCCAATGGTGATTTGACTACTAACGGATCTGTAACTCTAAATGGTGTTACTACTGTATCTACTCTAAATGCACTTGGACTGGGTGTATCTGGTACCTCAACACTACAAGGACCTGTGAATATTACAGGCAGTAATGCTTTAAGTGTAGGTGGAAATATATCAGTAGGAGGTAGCGCAACTTTATCTAATAACTTATTACTCAATGGTACTAATCCACAAATTAATGCTACAGGTTCTAATACCTTAACTTTGAATGGAGCAAGTAATGCCACTGGCAATATCCAGTTCTTTAGTAGTTCCAACGCTCTAACTTCTACTGGTAATTTGACTTTGGCTGGAGGGATCACTACGGGTAATGGATTGACTATTACAGGTAACTCAACTCTTACAGGAACTCTGACGGGTTTAACAGGATTAACATCCAGCGGAACTCTGACTTTTTCATCTCTGGGAACAGGTATTGCTCATCTTAGTAGTGCTGGTGTACTTTCTTCTTCAGCCATAAATCTGGCCAGTAGTGATGTAACCGGTATTTTACCAATTGGCAATGGTGGAACAAATACTAATTCAATTGGTTCAGCCGGATCAATAGCTTATTCCAATGGATCAAGTTATCAGTTCAGTAGTGGAACTTCTGGTTATCTTCTATCTTCGGGTGGTTCAGGTAGTCCCACCTGGGTCAGTCCCCAAAGTATTGGAGTAATACAAAGAAATAATGGGGTAGTTTCACCTACAAATATTACAGATGATCTTACAGTTGGCGGTACATCAACTTCCTCAGCAGTTTTTCAAGTTTTCGCCACTGGTCCTCATGCGGGCACTGCTTCACTATCAGGTAATTTAACTTTTGATTCTAGCAATCCAAATATTAATATTCTAAATAATGGACAACTTAATTTTCAAACCTCTCCTGGAGGAGATAACCAGCTTGCCTCTAAACTTTATATTAGTAACACTGGAATAGGTTTGGGAACTACAACTCCTGCAAGTTTACTTGATGTAAACGGAACCACAACATTAGAGTCAACAACTAATATTTTTGGTAATCTTACAGCGGGCAAGGGGGCTTTAAACAAAACTTGGGCTACAAATGCAGATTTTAATACGAGTGGAGCCACATTTTCTGCAGGTATGTTAAATCCTGTATATAATAACAAACTTGAATTACAACCCTCTGTATTAGGAACAGGTAACGATGGGAGTATAACCATTAGCAGTACAGTAAATTTAGAGACAACAAATGTGGAAAGCGGAAGAACATGTACTGATGGAGGAGACGCTGTAGACTATTCTGTCTCTTCTTTGAGTTCCAATACTGCCACTCTTACAACTTCACCATCAACTGGGTGTTTGCAAGCAGGAGACCAGATTTTACTTATTAATTTACAAGGTACATCCAGCAATTATTCAAATGTAGGAAATTATGAAGTTCTTAATGTACAATCGGTTGTGGGAAATACTATAACTTTTTCAACTAACAAAACTAGATATTATGGTGATTCCGGATCATCAGATACAAATATCGGAACTTCTTCTGCTAATCAAAGAGTAATGTTACAAAGAGTGCCAAATTACACTAACGTTACAATCACAAGTTCAGGCACTTTAACAACCAATAGTTGGGATGGTACAAAAGGGGGCGTGTTATTCTTTAAAGCAACTGGATTAGTGTCCAACAGTGGAATAATTAACCTTTCAGGATTAGGCTATCGTGGTGGAACACAGGGTAGCCGATGCTCTTACCCATGGCCAACTCAGTCAGGAGATCATGGTGAATCTATAAATGGACAAAATTCTATTGCTCCTTGCAGTCGCAGCAATGGTTCTCCTACAGCCTCCAATTTAGGGGGAGGCGGTGGAGGTGGTGGAAGTAATGGCGGCGCCAGGAATGGAGCAGGTGGAGCGGGTGGATCATATGGAACAGCAGGGAGTAACGGTAATGGCAGTACATCTGGTGAACAAGGAGGACCCGCTGGTGTTATTTATGGATCTTCGTCATTGTCCACATTGGACTTCGGCTCAGGTGCAGGAGCCGGCGCTACCGGTGTAAATGCAGGCGGCGGCGCAGGGGGCAATGGAGGAGGAATATTAGCAATTATAGCTAATAATTTACAAAACAATGGGAACATATACGCCAATGGTAGTTCTGGAACTAATGGCAGTTCAGCAGATGATGGGGGAGGCGGTGGAGGTGGTGGGGCTGGTGGATCTATTTATCTACAAACTGTTTCGTCTAGTTTAGGAACCTCTATGCTAAAAGCGACTGGAGGTTCAGCAGGAAATGGACTTTGCGGATCTAATTATGGTTGTGGAGGAAATGGAGGAGCAGGGGGCAGTGGAATTATTGCCATCGCATCTCAGAATACTCCAGCTGGTAGTTCGACTCCTGCATTTGCAAGTAATACTTTTACTTCTAATTACAGTTCAAGCGACCAGACGTGGGTTTCAAATACCATTGATGCAGGAGCAGGGAACACTTATTTACCAAATTCTATTAATGCTACTTGGACTCTTGATGGATCAGATAATATACCACCTAAGTTTCAAATACAGGCATCTAACACTGGTACTTTTTCAGGAGAACAAACAATATATCCCAACGGAGCAGGTACTTTTTATCAAAGTGGGGGTACATATAATATCTTTAATGGTACATCAACAGATATTTCTTCACAAATTAAATCATCTTATCGTTACTTTAAGATAATAGTTGTAATGAACACTGGCACTAATTTAACAGATACGCCAATGGTATCAAGTGTATCTTTAATTGATAACCATCCTTTATTCTATAATTCATCAACTTCAAAATTAGGAATCGGGACTTTAAACCCACTTTTCAAATTGGCCGTAACGGATGCGCAGACAGCTACTTCCACGGCCATGATTTCAAACACCGATACAGGAACAACCTCAGATGTTCTGGCTTTAAAATTAGGAGGATCAACAATTGGAACCAGTAACAATTTTTTAACTTTCTTAGATGGTAATGGTGATGTAATTGGTAAAGTCACTGGCAATGGATCAGGTGGTGTCTCTTATGCTACAAGCGGTATTGATTTTGCTGAATATTATAAAAAAGCAAATCCAAACGAAAATTTAATTCCAGGAACAGTAGTTTGCTTAGCCCCAACAGGAGGAGTCGAAGCTTGTTCTAGTGGATTATCTAACATATTAGGTGTAGTATCCAGCCAAGCAGGTTTTGTTGGAGGAAGTAATCACTCAAATGATTCAAGCTATGTTCTGGTAGGACTTATTGGTCAGTTACCTGTTAGGGTATCTCCGAATGTCACGACTATTAACCCTTCTTCCCCTCTTACTGTAGCTAATGATGGAACAGTTCAAGTCGCAACACAATCAGCTGAGATTATTGGTCATGCAATGTCAGCCTATGATTCTAGTCACGGTACAGAGCAAACAATTGAAACTTCTATCAATGTATCCTGGTATGATTCATCAATTCAACTTACTCAAGGTGGTGATATTACCTCAAATGCTATAATGAGTCCTTCATCAAATTTGCAGCAAATTCAAATAAATGAATTGCAACAAGAGTACAATCAGGTAGCTTCGGAAACCGCAAGCCTACAAAGTCTGATTAATAGTAGTTTAACTTCATCTATTTACTCAGCGACTATTAGCAGTCAGATAAAATCTCTCCCACTAAGTACTGACAGTATGGGTAATGCAACCATTTCGGGAGAATTAGATATCTTAGGCAGAACAACTTTGACTGACTTGGGAGTAACTGGAACAATTAATGCAGGATTGATAACAATTGATGGTTTAGATGGAGCAATTAACAGCCTGGGTCAACCATTAATGCTACAAAGTTTAGCAGCAGCAGGAATTAATATAGAAAACGGTGCTATCACTATAGATACAAAAGGAAATATGTTGGTCAATGCCGATATTACAGCGCAGAAATACAATGTAAACACCAGTGAGTCTGATAGTGCATCTTTAGGGACCGGTACAATATCCTTTGGTAAAACTTCTGTGACAATTAATACTAAAGCTGTTACGTCCGTATCGGAGATTTTTGTGACTGCAAAATCAAAACATGGAGGTTCTTTATATGTATCAAATCAAATTCCTAACAAATCATTCACAGTTAATATTGATAATCCTTTCTCAGAAGATATAAAATTCAACTGGTGGATTGTTAACTAGCTAGAATACTTTTAAAATTAAATTCTAAAATCTTCTACATGCGAATAATATCTCTTAATAAAAAAATACTTGACTGTTTTATTTATATTTTTATTTTTTTAGTTGCTATTTATGCCGTTATATCAATATATAGAATTATTGCAGGCTTCACGCCTGATTACAGTATTTTCTATCATTCTACTAAAGATTTAATTACACATTCAAATCCATACAAGGACAAGAAATTATTTACTGTTTATAATTACCCGCCGATTACAAATATTTTATTTATACCATTCGTATATTTACCGTATTATTATTCCCAATTAATATTTGTGTTATTAAGTTTTACTTCAATATTTTTAATTGTACATTTTGCTTTAAAGATTTTAAATTTTCAGACCAGTATAAAATATTACTTGTTAATAGTAGGTCTGTATTTTATTACTTTCCCCGTTAAATTTACTTTAGGTATGGGTCAAATAAATTTAATAGCCTATGTATTACTATTAAGTGGATTTTATTATTACATACAACTTAGATATAAAACCTCATGTTTATTGTTATTTTTTGCAGTTCTTTTAAAACCAATTTTAGTTTTAACATTTTTATTATTTATACTTCGCAAAAAATGGCTAACTTTAAAATATTTAATTATTTTCGGAATTTGTTCTATTTTAATTTCTATTTTATTAGGTCAGTTAAAGTTAGATTTTTATTATTTTAATAATGTAATAATTAAACTCATTTTCGCAACTGGTAATACTGGCAGTGTCGTGTATTATAACCAAGGTCTGCTAGCTTTTTTGTCCCGTATACTAAACAATTTAACGGCTGTGAGGTACATTTATTCAATCTCCGTTATATTTTCTCTAATATTAGTTAGCTGGCTAATACTAAAACATAAAACGAGTGATGTTTTGTCTTTTTCTATAATGCTGTGTTTAGTTTTATTTTTGGACCCTATTGCTTGGCAACATCATTTTGTTTTCTTATTGTTTCCTTTTTTTGTTTTAATACTAAATATTAAAAAATTCTCCTTTATTCAAAAACTTTTCGCCTTTTTTGCATACATTTTACTTCTGATTAATTTTAAATACCCAAATGACATTAATGCATTTCCCAATAATTTAATATTATCTCATGATTTCTTAGGAAATCTAATTATTTTAATTTCCTTAATATACATAGCTTTCTATAATGAAAAGGTTAATAAAACTAAATTGTAAATATTTAAACAAAAATATAATGTTTTTTGCTAAAATACACTGATGGAATATTTACCTATCTGGAAAAGAATTTCTAACAAGCTCGATAATTACCCTGGTCTATTTAAATGGATATTTGGTTGGCCTTTATCAATAATAGCTATATATTTTATTTTTCGCTTATTTCTTACTCAAACAAAAAAAATTGACTTCTCTTTACTTAATATTGATATATGGCTGATTTTAGCTGGAATTTGTAGCTTAGTTATATATTTTTTTCTTAGAGTAATGCTCTGGCACACAATTATCAAACAACTTGGATCCAATCAAAATTTTAAATTTACAGCATACCATTGGGCATTAGCAGAATTGAAACGTTATATCCCGGGAAATATTTGGTCAATTGCCGGAAGAATGACACATTTCTCAAGCAAAACACAATCAAAAAAAGCAATACTCAAAGCTTATGTACATGAAGCTCAGTTGGTGGTTATTGGTAGCGCAACAATTTCTTTACTTTCAACAATGTTTATTTTTAAATCTATTTTTGATCTGCATATTCCCACTTATGTATATATACTTATTGCACTCATTTTATTTGCATGTTGTTTTTCTTTATTATTTAGCAACAAATGGTTTAGAAGCGGTAAATATTCTCATTTAATTGTCCAGGGAGATTTTGTTTTTAGACTTAAACTATTTTCTATTTCTACAATAGCATTTTTCTTTTTCGGAATCGGTCAGTTTTTGATAACCTTATCTATTTTTAATATAAATATCAATGCAATTTATGTATATACAGGACTTTTTAGTTTTAGCTACTTGGTCGGTTATCTTTCATTTATTACGCCTTCAGGATTAGGAGTAAGGGAAGCAGTTATTACTTATTCTTTTTCAAAAATGATGTCAACCGGGTATGCAGCAATTGCATCATTATTTTCTAGACTAATATTAATTATAGCAGAAATAATATTTTTACTAATTGTAACTATTTGGTTTTATATTAAAACAAAAACAATAGTTAAAATGGAACAAATTGTAAAAAATCATCCTCAAATCTTTGTATTAACATTATTAGTAATGCTATATATAACATACTTTACAGTAACAACTTTTTTGCGCTATGACAATTACTACACAGGCCGTTTCGACTTAGGTAATATGGCACAAACAGTTTGGAATACCATGCACGGTAGAATTTTTGAACTTACCAATCCTAACGGCACTTTTGACGAATCACGCTTAGCTACTCATGCAGACTTTTTGTTAATTCTATTAGTTCCTTTTTATTATATTTGGTCAGATCCAAGAATGCTTCTGTTGATTCAAACAATTGTAATAGCATTAGGTGCGTTCGCCGTATATCTGATAGCAAAAGACGTATTTAAGAACCGTAATTTATCTTTGGTTTTTGCATTTATGTATTTACTCAATCCCAGTCTGGAACGAGCAAATTTATATGACTTCCATGCAGTAACACTAGCAACAACTTTCTTACTCTTTGCTTTTTATTTCGTGCAAAAAAAGAAAATTTTCTGGTTTTTAATCATGGGTATTTTAGCGGGTCTAACCAAAGAACAAGTTTGGTTTATGGTGGGTTTATTAGCACTTTACATGGGATTTAGAAATAAGAAATATATTTGGAGTGTAACAGTATTTATTATTACAACGTTTATATCTTACTACTTAATCTCAGTAGCTATTCCTAAGGCTTTAGGAGCTCAGCACTTTGCTCTGGCTTACTATGCAGATTTTGGAGACACACCAGCCGCTATTGTTAAAAATATGATTTTCTCACCATGGAAAATTGTAACAACCTTGGTAGAACCCAACAGATTAGTTTATTACGTAAAGATATTTTCTCCCTATGGATTTATGACTCTACTCGCACCTCTTTACTTTATATTTGCTCTACCAGAAATGGCAATCTACGTTTTGAGTAATAATAATAACTTTATACAAATATATTACCAATACACCTCAACTGTTACACCTTTTATTGTTATTTCTTCTATTTACGGACTGAATAATTTAATTAAATGGCTTCCTAAGAGAAATATTGCAATTACTAATTTTTGTCTTATTATTTTAACTTTATATACATCATATCTTTTTGGTCCGCTTCCTGGATCTATCGAACCTAACACCGATATGTATACCAAACAACTTACAGATGGTAAGACAATAAACGATTTCGTGTCACATATTCCAAAAAAGTTCAGTGTCGCCGCTAGTAATAACATTGGCTCTCATCTGTCAGAACGAAGAAATATTTACACTATTCCTGTAGGGGTAGATAAGGCTGATGTAGTAGCATTTTTACTAAATGATCCTGGCGCCCAACCTTCTTTGGATTATCAGAAAGCCCTGGTTAAAAAATTGAAAGAAGATCCAAATTATATAATTAAGTATGAAGATGATCCTTTCGTCGTTTTTGTAAAAAAATCAGATAAGACGTATCACTGGATTTTTGATTAATATTTGCTAAATACTCCTGGTTTCTTTAATATATATTTATGAATATTATTAAAGCTGATGGTAGTATAGAAAATTTTAGCGAAGAAAAGGTTTTGTCTTCGATCAAAAGAGCTGGAGTTTCCCAATCATTACAATTTCATGTTCTAGAAAATGTTCGAAGTAAATTATATAACAATATTCCCAGCTCAGAAATTTTTAATTTGATAATGGAATCCCTGGATAGATCAACTCAACCAATAGCCAAGAGTAAATACAGCCTAAAACAAGCTATCATGCAAATAGGACCAACAGGCTATCCTTTTGAGGATTTCATAGCCCAAGTCTTAAAAGAGCAAGCATACGAAACATCAACAAGACAAGTTCTACTGGGAAAGTGTGTCCAACATGAAGTAGACGTAATAGCTATAAAAGATGGTCAAAAAAATATGATTGAAGCTAAGTATCACAATAATCCTGGTGCAAAAACCGATGTGCAGGTATCTTTGTACGTTAAATCACGCTTTGACGATTTAAAAGAAAAACATTCTTTAACTCAAGCATGGGTAGTAACTAATACTAAAGCTACGAGTGATGCTATTGCTTTCGCACTATGCAGTGGCATGAAAATTATTAGTTGGAGTTATCCGGAAGGAGAAGGTCTTAGGGATTTAATTGAAAGAACTAATATGCATCCCATTACCATGCTTACATCATTGAGTCAGTCACAAAAAGAAGAATTATTAAATCGTCACATCGTATTGTGTAAAGAATTAAGAACCAATCCTGACCTGCTTAGTTTATTACATTTAAAAACTGATCAAAGAGAAAAAGTCATAGCCGAGTTACACTATATCCATAATAGTTAGCACTAGGTAGAGAGTTTTAAACATATACCATGATTGTAATTTGTACAGAATAAAGGTTGCAACTTCTCACTACTCCTGCAAACTTTTATCCTGTGCTAGCTGTAATCTTTCATATCGATCGCCGAGAAAACCATTCGGGACGGTTTTTAATTTCTTGGCATAAAGCAAAAAACCATTGCGAATCGTATAACTGCCAAATTTATCATTAATTTTATCCACTACCTCATCTAGCTTTTGTTCTTTGCGCCATTGCGGAAACAGGGGGATAGGCAATACATCTCTATCAACTAAATCCGAAACCCAGACACCCATACGTCGCACATAACCTGGAATATGCAATTTAGTATTTTTGTTAAATCCCGTTTCAAAACTTGCATGCTGCACAGCCTCGTAAATCATTAATTGTTTATTTAATACCTGCATACAGTTATTAAAAATACTTTTGCCTGAACTGGTGTAATCATTTAATAACAAATGTCCGCTAATATCTATACTGCCGCGTAAAGACAGACCTATATGTCTGGTCTTTTTATTCAATCTTCTTAATTTAATTGCCAATTCTTCACATAGTTCATAGATATTTTGCAAAACTACTCTCTCATCATATTCATTGCGAGCTAAACAATATTGTCGACCAACAGATTTAGCTTCCGGCGCTTGGGTAAACGAGTGAACCGGATCACTGTCTTCCCCCAAGCCAACTTGTTTTAAAAACCTACCTTCAACATTACCAAACTCAGCCATCAACATACGTAAAGGCACATTGGCTAGTTGTGGTAGAGTGAAAACTCCCATACTGTTAAGACGGCGCTCAATGCGACCACCTATACCGCAAATATCAGTTAATTTAGCTCTCGCGTAAATTTGTGGTAGGTTTTGTGGTGTAATATATGTAACGCCGTTGGGTTTGTCCAAACCGGAACCCAATTTGGCCAATAATTTATTGTAAGAGACTCCCACCGAAACAGTAATGTATTCACCGATTTCTTCTTTTATACGTCGTTTTAGTTGGGCAATTAGATCATTCACGTCGCCAAACAATTTTTGTGTAAGTGTCACATCCATAAATAGCTCATCGATAGAAAAAACCTCAATCTGTGGGGAAAAGTCTTTACATATTTTGATAAAGGCTTTAGAAATCTCGAAATAGCGTTCAAAATTAGCCCCTGTTAATATTAAGTGGGGACAAATAGCGAAAGCTTCTCTAGTATTAAAGGAAGCACTGATACCTAATTTTTTTGCCTCTCTGCTGGCCGCAATGATCGCAGTTCCGCTATTATGAGCAGTTACACCGATAGGTCGATTACGTAATTTAGGATTGTCTTGTTGCTCTACACTGGCAAAAAATGAATCAAAATCTATATGAAGAATTGTTTTTTGCACAAGAGTAATATATACCTTTAGAAACAAAAAGTAAACATTCGTTTACTTTTTGGAGGACGATAAACTAAAGTAGCTAGTGGAGGATTATAACTCTCTTAGTTTTGTAATCTTCTTATTTAATTCAGAAAGTATGATTCGAACGACAGTGATAACTTGAATCTTATTTTAATAGTGTGACGTAGCTCACTGCCTCTTCTTTGATTTAAGACTAATAATATAGGTGTATTAATATACTACTTGCTTAACTGAGCAATTGGTTGTTAAGATAAAATCATGCCCAACCGCGAAGAACAATATATTTTATGGTTTGACGAAATAGATAAAAGAGATATCCCATTGGTAGGGGGTAAAAATGCCAATCTGGGCGAAATGTATCAGAATATTACCAAATCCAAAAGCCAACTTTTCCCCCATGAGCAAGTCAAAGTTCCATTTGGTTTTTCTGTTACCGCTTATGCGTATAGAATTTTTTTACAGAAGAACGGTTTAGATGAAAAAATTAAAACAATTCTGGCCAATTTAAATACATCTGATATGCATGCCTTGGATAAAGCAGGCAGTGAAGTAAGAGAATTAATATTAAATTCCTCTTTCCCTCCAGACTTACAACACGCAATTACAGATGCTTATGAAAATTTAGCTAAAAAACTTGATCTTCCATTGGAGAAACTAGATGTGGCTGTTAGATCCTCAGCTACCGCAGAAGATTTGGCAAATGCCTCTTTTGCAGGTCAACAAGAATCCTACTTAAATGTAAAAGGCATTGAGAATCTTTTATATTCTATTAAGGAGGCATTTTCTTCTCTTTTTACTAACCGCGCTATCTCATATCGTGCTGATCAACACTTTGATCATCTCGCAATAGCCTTATCTTGTGCAGTGCAAAAGATGGTTCGTAGCGATCAGGGTTGCAGTGGTGTAATGTTCTCTTTGGATACTGAAAGTGGTTTTCGTAATGTTATTTTGATCAATGCTTCTTGGGGATTGGGTGAATTTATTGTCAAGGGCATAGTGACACCGGATGAATATATGGTCTTCAAACCAACACTTGCTAAAGGTAAAAATGCGATTATTAACAAAAGAATAGGAAGTAAAGAGAAAAAACTTATCTATTCAGATGATCTCAAAAACCCCACTCAAGAAATTTCAGTAGAACAAAACGATCGAGATAGGTTTGTATTAAATGACGAACAAATCTTGCAGCTTTCGCGGTGGGGAATGATCATTGAAGATCATTATCAAAAACCTATGGATATGGAATGGGCTTTTGATGGAGAGCAGTTATATATAGTGCAAGCCAGACCGGAGACAGTTCAAGCTAGAAGAGATATGACCGTCTTGGAGGAATACAAACTTTTGGAGGAAGGAAAAGTCTTGGTTACTGGCACTTCTGTAGGAGAGAAAATCGGTAGTGGCAAAGCCAGGTATATTAAACATCCTAGTGAATTAAATGATTTTCAGGCCGGTGAAGTTTTAATTGCAGAAATAACAGATCCTGACTGGGAACCAATCATGAAAAAAGCCAGCGCCATAGTTACAGATGCAGGTGGCAGAACATCTCATGCGGCTATTGTTTCCCGTGAATTAGGCATTCCGGCTATTGTCGGTTGTGGTGATGCAACATTGACCATTAAAACAGGTACCGATATCACTGTAAGTTGTGCAAGTGGAGAAGATGGTAAAGTTTACGAAGGAAAATTAAAGTTTGAAATTAAAAAAACAGATTTGAAAAACTTTGTGGCACCAAAGACCAAAATTAAAATGATTGTGGCTGATCCTGATTTGGTTTTTAATTATTCTTTTATTCCAAATCATGGTGTCGGGCTGGCTAGAGAGGAATTCGTAATAAACAATTTTATAAAAATACATCCCAATGCTTTACTCAATTACGACAAAATAACAGATCCTGCTGTGAAAGAAACTATTGATCATCTTACCAGCGGTTATACAGACAAGGTCAAGTTTTATGTAGAAAAATTAGCTTATGGCATCAGTATCATAGCCTCAGCGTTTTATCCTCATGAAGTACTCTTAAGATTTAGCGATTTTAAATCCAACGAATATGCCACCTTAATAGGAGGCAATCAGTATGAACCAAATGAAGAAAATCCTATGATCGGCTGGAGAGGTGCCAGTCGCTACTATGATCCTAACTTTGAACAAGCATTCTCGCTTGAATGCCAAGCTGTAAAAAGAGTCAGAGAAGAAATGGGGTTATATAACTTGCAAGTAATGATTCCTTTTTGTCGAACACCAGAAGAAGGACAAAAAGTTTTGGATGTTATGGCAAAAAATGGTTTACCTCACCAAAAAATAGCAAATCCTCTCGAGGTAGCAGCTAGTGATGAAATAGATGAAAGACTAAGAGTCTGGGTTATGGCAGAGATTCCATCCAACATTTTGCTCGTAGAAGACTTTGCTGCTTTATTTGACGGATTTTCTATTGGCTCTAATGATTTAACTCAACTAACACTCGGTTTGGATCGAGACTCTAAATTAATAGCCCATGTTGGGAATGAAAATAATAAAGCTGTTAAAAAGCTAATTAAAACCTTAATTGCTAATGCCCATGCAATGGCTATGCCAGTTGGAATTTGCGGACAAGCCCCCTCAGATTTTCCTGATTTTGCAGAATTCTTAGTTAAAGAAGGTATTGATTCTATAAGTTTGCAGCCTGACAGTGTGTTAAAAACCTCTCTAGACTTAAAAAAGTTGGAAGACAGTCTTAATAAGTAATTTTCTACGTTAATTTTTATTTGGGATTTACTAAATTTTTCTTTATAAATCTTTTTACCTATTATTACCTTCGATAACTTTATATTTAAAACCCGTAGTAGGACATGGGGGCATTACCAATGCGGTATCTGGGTTCAGTCATCAAGTTTGAGGTACATTCATCAGTTCCTGGCAGAGTCGAGAAGGCAGCCGTAAACCCTTCTGACTGTAAAACTTGAATGGACAGCGGACTAAAAGATCCATATGGATAAGCCATAATATTAGGAGTAAGTCCTAAATTCTGCTTGAGTTCATTTTGTGATGTTTGCATTTCAAAGGTAATCTTAGTTTTGTCTCCTTGGCCTAATGGATAATGAGACCAAGTATGGTTATATATATTTACTAAACCGCTACCTTGCATCTGTTTTATTTGATTCCAGGTCATATAGTCCGAATTATCGATTAGTCCCGTAGGGATAAATAAATTCATGATTATATGATATTTTTGAATAATAGGATAAGCATATTGATAAATATCTATATATCCATCATCAGCTGTTAAGACTACGGTTTTAGCAGGTAAAGACTGATGATTTACTATCGCATTAACTAAAGTAGACAATGAAATAAAGTTATAACCATGTGCTATCATATACCCCATTTGTTGATCAAACAAATTACTATCAACTGTTAACTGACCATGTCCCTCTTCGTTAGCCTGAGCCATGGGTTCTATGTGGTGGTACATAAATACTGGAACATATAAACAATAACCAATACCATTAACTCTAGAACCTGTAACTGTAGCTCCGTCATCTGATAATGCAGAACTTGGCGAGGCAGTATGTGAAGTGACTATAGTAGGAGTCGCTGATGGAGAAGAAGAAATAGTCGGCCGCAGTAATGGTATTTTTAGAATCTGTGCCGCAGCTTTTTTTGCATAAATATTATTCAATTTCACTTGTTGTTTCGAACCAGCGTTATTTTGTTGTAGAGTCAAACCATATGTAACAGATAGGATCATTAAGATTAATATTCCCAAATAAAAATATAACGACTCAAGAAGAGATTTTTTTTCATTTAGATTAACTTTTTTTATGATTGTACTAGTTTTATTTATGCTTTTTGTCTTAGCACCCATACAACAATTGTAGCAAAAAAGACTCGTGCAGAGCAAAACAGTCTAGTTCATTTGAGAATACGAGGAAGATGGTGTTTAAATTTATTTTGTTTTACTCTGAGCAAAACCTGGTTAATTATTTTTATATCCAATCCTTTTTGGGCAATTTCTGAAGCAGACAATTCATCCTGAAATGTGTAATATAGAATTTCATCAGCTTGACTATAGCTAAAGCCAAGTTCTGACTCATCCGTCTGCCCCTCCCATAATCCTGCACTAGGAGATTTACTGATAATCTTCTCTGGTATGTTTAAATATTTTGCTAGAGACCAGACTTGTGTTTTATATAGACCTTGAATCGGCTCCAGGTCTGATGCTTCATCACCAAAACGTGTAAAATAGCCTAGATAATATTCTGATTTATTTTCAGTCCCGCACACTAAGGCATTTAGTTCTTTGGCTTTATCATACAAATAAATCATCCTAACTCTCGCCATAATATTGCCCTTGCGCAAATTATTCACATTAGGTAGAGCTTTAATTACTTCATCGACGGTTGGCTTAATATCTATAATTTTAATTTGTTTTTCAGGCATAGACAAAGACTTTGCAACCAGCCGAGCATCTTTCACACCTTCAATATTTAATTTACCATATGGAAGCATCAAAACATTTACTTTTTCCACTCCTACTGCTTTTACCGCTAAAGTCGCACTAAGTGCACTATCAATTCCACCAGACAAGGCAATCACGATTTTATCCATACCAGAAGATTTAAACTCATCAGCGATAAATGAAGTGATTTCTGTTACTTTATTCTGATAATTCAAATCAAACATATTTAATCTTTAATATTACACATATAATTTTTTCTGTGCAATATATTCTTCCACCTCTGGATTAACCAAACCCTTAATTGATTGATGATGACTCAACAATGATCTTATTCTCGTAGAGGAATCTTCTAACGGCTCATAGTCAATATCGTTAATAACTTGAACGTTAGTGAAGTTATGTTGAATAGGGTAATTTTTTCGATTGACGATGATAAAAGGTAATTCTTTTTCTAGCTGCTCCCAATGTGTCCATTTATGCAAACTAGGCAACTGATCAGAACCTCCAACGAAAACAAATTCGTGATCGTATTTATTTTTTAAGGCATGTAGAACTTTAATCGTTTCCGTTGATCCACCTAAATCAATTGCTGTTAAATTAACCTTGAGGTTTTTTTCATTTTTAATCGCTAATTTTAACATTTCAACCCGGTCAGCAGAACTAGCGACAATAGGATTCCACTGATGAGCTGCGTCAGGAAGGAGCCAAACCTGATCGGCAATTTGTAACTTCAAAATTTCTTTTGCAACAGCAATATGACCATTGTGAACTGGATCAAAACGTCCACCAAACAAAGCAATCTTCATCAGGCTAATATTAATACAAATTGTACCAAAAACGTGTAAGAAATGAAGATAATTGATCCGATAATATTTAAAAAAGTGGGTACTTGGATACAGGATTTTAGAACCGCTGTAAAGGAAACGAATTTCCAATACGCCATACCTGTATTATGAAACCCCTACTATCAAATCATACTACTGCGTTACCAATTATATTTCAATATATAATTTCGATTCATAATTTTAGTTAATAATATTATTAACGATTATGTTGCTATATCAATCTAATCGTTGACATTCGAATAAATTTAATTTATAAATAGATTAGGGTAATAGCTGTGGTAAAAGTCCGTTTCGTGCTTGCTCTTGGCTAACCACAGAGCCTTCCCTAAGAGCTAGCACAAAGCGGATTTTTTTATGGCAAGCTAATACAACACAAATCCGATGAAGCGAGTAATCGCCCGGCGGTATCAACTGAAGTAGTTGGTATCGCTTTTTTTGTATGAAGGGAGGCTCTATATGAAACAGAATGATGACATTATTGAACAATTTAATGTAATTAACCAAAATACTGTATCCATACCTATGGCTACTTTCATTCGGCTCCACAAACTTGGCGCTAATGCTACACAGTTGTACAACCACTATTACCTTACTGCATTATGGCAATCACAAAAATATGGACACAGAGACAATATCCATGCAACCGATACATACTGTCGAAAAGGACTTGGATGGGGAAAAGACAAATTTGGCTTGGCAAAAGAAGTTCTTTTGAAAGAAGGATTTATAGAGTCTGTGACCAGAAAGGACAAACATGGGAGAATAGTGGGACATTACATTAAGGTCAATTATTTTTACCCTAATCAAAACCATACACCTGAAAATCCGGATAGTGGTGATTTACAATCCAATACCCCTGATAACCAGAGCATGGAGTTTCCGAATACAAATACTAAAGATAGTAACTTAAATACAAAAAAGCCAAATAATTTTTTTACTGATAACCATCCTATAAGTAATGTCATTCCTAGCATTGGAGTGAAACCAACCTCAGAAGTAAACCCAAAAGCTAAAGTAATTAATACATCAAAAGTAGTGAGGGGTATCAGAAAATATTCACAACTTGAACAAATACAGGAGGACGATTTAGAAGAAATTGCTACAAGGCTTAGTGTCTCATTAAATGCAGTGATAAAAAAGAAGGATGAACTGGAATTATATTGTCGGGCAAATGGCAAAAAGTATTCAGATTATAAAGCAGCGATTGAATCATTCGTGAAAACTGGTATTCAAAACGGAGAGGTTGAAAAAATCATACACCAAAAATCAACAGCAGAAATTCAACTACAGTGGGCTATTGATAATGGTAAGGTTGAAAATACTCCCGAAGGAATTAAGAAATGGTGGGAGAGTAAACGTAAGGTTGAAGAAGAATACAAAATACGTCAATTAAAAGGAGTTGCTAGACGTTGCATAAAAACTGGATCAAAAGAATTGTTTCTTCGTAATCTTGAGAAAACTCGTAATGAATTAGGTAGAGGTGATGATTTTCGAACAGAAATGATTAGATATTACGACAATCTTGAACCTGAAATAAAAACAAAGACTGCAATGGGTTATGTAACCTCGCATGAAAATACACAAATTCAAAATTCTGAGAAAGGGGGTGAGAAACAATGCAAAACAAATTTAGCAATCTTGACGAATGTGAGCTAGAAACAGTTGATGATGCATTAAACGAATATGTCAAAAATCACAAAGCATATTGTCATGAAGCAAAGCTCGCTCTCATAAAAGAACTGAAAAAAACGGAGGCACACAAAGTCAGTACAGATACACTATTTGATTACCAAATGCTAATTCTTGAAGTAAGGGTGGCAGAAGCTCTATCCCAAGAGGTTGAACAAGCATGGGATGAAATGAATAAAAAACATGATATCGAGACTGATGAACTAGACATTTACAGTCTCAAAGTTAATTCTAAAAATTAGCTTTTGACTCTGGTTCTTAATCACAATTAGGAGCCAGTGATGAAAAGTTTAATTTATATGTCTGGTATATAAAAACTCTAAGGTCTTAGACATTAAAAAAACTTGACAACTTAGGGGTAAAATATGGGTAGAATGGAAAATTCTACCACCGAACAACAAATTGACTGGAATCAAATCTTTTATGATTACGTTACGGACGAGAAAATGTCTTACCAGAAACTCGCAGAAAAGCACAATATTCAATTGAGGCTAATTGAGTACAAGGGGTACAGGGACGGATGGCCACGAAAACGTGCGGAGGTGCTTCAAGGAATATATAAGCGCATACAAAAAGAAGCTATTAATGATGTAACCATTTACCGCAAAAAACAATTGGATGTAGGTAGGCTAATTTCAAGCAAAGCCCTGCGTCTACTCGCAGAGGAAGGACTAGAACCCCAAAGCGCAAAAGATGTTCTCAGCTACTTAGTAGAAGGGTTACGCTTAGAAGCGCTTGGACTTGGAATTCCATTTGATAAACCAGAACAAGTTCAAAATACTGTTGTAAACATAGGCACACAACCAAAACCACCAGTTCACATGACTTGGGCTAATGGGCAGCCCTTACCTCCATACAGGATTATTCAAACTGCGGAGGAAGAAGCAGAATGGTTGAAAGAGCAAGAAGCGAAAAGACAAAGTAGCCAAACAGCTCAGGATAGCTTGTAAAAGCCTTTTTATCCTCAAACCACTCATATTATCCTAATTGCTAAAACGTACTTCTACGGAGCAACCAGAATCCAAGGCGTTCGTATTTTTAAGAGGGTACTCAAACAAAAAACCGAGATCGGCTAGAACCTCGGTTTTCTTTGCGGGTGAGTTCACTTCCTTGCATGAATACCTACGTAAGGACACAAGTTTTATGAGAACCCTGTTATTTTTCTGTTTTTTCTATAACTAAATCAATTGTTTTACTACACAAAATTGTAAGCATATTTATTATTTTCTGAAGCTGGACATCTGTGTACTTATCTGCTTTTTCCCCTAGCTTCTTTCTTGCCTCCAGTATTGTCATTGCTATATTTTTGCCTCCATTTGAATTGAGAATAACTTCAACCACTTCGCTTAAATTATCTGCGATTTCTTCAACCTCAGCTTCAGTTAACTTCCGTTTATACCGTGGCTCAAAGACTTCCCTTACTTTTTTTCTTAGTTGTGGTGTTAGCCAATCCATTGTTTCTTTTCCACCTAACTTGTTCGATAAGCAACCTTGCGAATTGTTCTGCAAACAAATCAACCTCTTTATCTACTTCTTTCTTAGTTTTTTTCATTTGATATAACCCGACAAGGCTTACTTCCAACTTGTTCCTCACAAAATCCAATTCGAATGAGGCTATCTAAAACTACTCGGGCTTGGTAATATGGAACCTGGAAATATCGTTGAAGTGTAGCGGTGCTAATAGAAACTTCATCTTTGAATATATTTTTTGCAGCCAAATACAAAGCACTATCCATAAGCAAACTAATTTTTATGTGAGAGTATATACCTTTTCCTTGCCTCTTTCATAGCGGATACAACCTCATACGCATTTGCGGACATCATCCCACTTTGTTGCAAAACAATAAGGTTATCTTCTCCTAGTTCATCTTTGTAAACCACCGTAACAAAATATTGTGAATCGTCATGTTTACTACCTATGCCCATACCTATCATGGCTCCCAAGGGACCAGCAAGAGCTAATCCAACTGCACCCTTGAGCATACTTGCGGTTCTGGTAATTTGTGTTTTTGTTTCAGCTTCCATCTTACTGATTGTGTCGTAAGCAACTTTTACCTCGCCTCGTAATGGATATTTGAAGCGTAATCCATCTTCATCAATATATAGAGCCATATTGCTCATTGGTTTTGAAAACTTTGACAAACCTGTGATGTATTTAATCGTAAAGCGCCTACTGACATCAGGGTCTTTGCGTCCATAGACAAACGTAAAGACTAAAACAGCAGCCATGACTATCAATCCAAACCATTGAAGAACAATAAACGATAATACTAAAACAACTAGGGGAACACCAATCTGCAACCACTTTGGCTGATTGCTTAACCAAAGATAAATCGGTCTATAAATTGATTCAGGTCTCATACCTCTTACTTTTCATAATAAATTGGTTTAACAAGAAAATCAAGATACAAACTGACTAATAGTGCGTTGTACAATAGTGCGATTATTTCTGACAATGGAAGCATGCTTAGCAAACAGAAGTTCACAGAGATTATTGGAGATAACATCAAGAAAGCTCGAACAAAAAAAGGGTTGTCACAAGAAGAACTGGCAAGTAAATGCCAATTCTACCGCACATATATCAACTTGATTGAAGTAGCCAAGCGTACTCCTTCCAGTTATACGCTATATCGTATAGCCAAGGCTTTGGAAGTACCTGTTGATGCTCTTTACCCTTCGACAGTCTAAGACCTTAGAGTTTCCTCTTTGAAGATAATTATTCCTGTGGTAAGATGAAAAGGTAATTATGCCACAATTTACATGGATTGGAAAAGATAAGGTAGAAAACCACGATAAAGACCTGCCATTTAGAGTGTTAAAACCAAATAAAGCGTTATCTGTTGATGGTTCTGAGAATCTCCTAATTGAAGGAGATAACCTTGAGGCTCTCAAAGCATTGATGCCCTTTTATTACAACAAAGTCAAATGCGTTTATATTGATCCCCCCTACAATACTGGAAATGAAGAATGGGTTTACAATGACAAGGTAAATTCACCTCAAATTAGAGCATGGCTTAATGAGGTCGTTGGCGCAGAAGGTGAAGATTTGTGTAGACATGATAAATGGCTTTGCATGATGTATCCACGTCTAAAACTTCTATATGAACTTCTCTCTGATGATGGAGCAATTTTTGTTTCAATTGATGACAATGAGGTTCATTATCTAAGATTAATTTTGGATGAAATTTTCGGAGAAAATAATTTCCAAGCTCAAATAATTGTTCAATCAAATAAACGTGGTCATACCTTTAAGCAATTAGCAAAAACACATGAATATCTCCTTTGTTATTCAAAAACTAACAAGACAAAATTATACCAATTAAATGCAGATGAAGGGCATTTGCCTGAAAAAGATAGGATCGGGGATTTTTCTAGTAGAGAGTTAAGAAATCGTAATCCAAAATTTGGACGATTTAACCGACCCAATCTCTATTATCCAATCTATGTAAACCCTCAAAAGAAAGATGAAAATGGATTTTCACCAGTATCTAATGAAAAGAGTAAGGAGTTTAGCGTTGAAGTTTTACCACTTAATAGTAGAAATGAAGAAAGTTGCTGGAGGTGGAGTGGTAAAAAATTAAATGAAAATACTAAAAATGAGTCAACAGATGTTATCTATGCTAAGCAAAAACAAACGGGAGAGTGGAGAATATTTGAGAAATATAGAAATGCTAATGTAAGTGCTAAGACTATATGGGATGAAACGGAGGTAATAACTGAGCAAGGAACTACACAACTTCGGTTCATGGGTTTAAGAGAACAATTTCCATTTCCCAAACCAGTAGGATTGATAAACAAAGTTATTCAACTCATGGGGGATCCGGATGGAATATACTTAGACTCTTTTGCTGGCTCTGGCACAACAGGTCAAGCTGTTCTTGAATCAAATAATGAGGATGGTGGTAACAGAAGATTTATTCTTATTGAGCTTGAAAAGAATATCGCGAGAAACGTCACCGCAAAGAGATTGCAAAAAGTCATTGAAGGTTATGAAGGAGCAAAATATCCAGATGGAACAGGACAAGGTTTTCAATATCTTGAATTAAATGGAGAACTTTTTGATAATAGTGGTTTTATTAATCCAAACTCTCAATATGAAGATTTAGCCTCATACATTTACTTTACCGAGACTCATGACTACCTTGATTTAACCTCTATTAAAAATCCATATCTTGGGAGTATGGGACAAAGTCATTACTTTCTCTTATTCTCAAGTAATGGTAAAAATGTCTTGGATGATAAATCAGTGAAACCTATGCTTGCTCAAGATGGGATTAAAGTAATTTATGCAGATAAGTGCCTATTGGATGAAGAATTTTGCTTGAAAAACAATATTATCTTTAAGCAAATTCCTTACGAGCTAAAGAAATTCTAATATGTTCCAATTAAAACCTTACCAACAAACAGCACTTGATGAATTAAAACAATTCCTTAATGACGCTTCTACGCTTAAAGGCTCAAGAGGTATAAGACTAGCATTTTTAGATAAAGCAGGAGAAGAAGGAAAGGCATATAAACCTATCCCACAACTTGAAGAAACTCCATTTGTTTGTATCAAAATTCCTACAGGTGGAGGGAAAACAGTCGTTGCTTGTCATAGCTTATCAGTTATCCTTGATAATTACTTACAAGAGAAAAATGGAACAGGACTTGTCATGTGGTTTGTCCCATCCGATGCAATTCGTAATCAAACACTCAAGGCATTAAAAGACAGAAACCATCCATACCGAGAAGCACTGGATTCTCAGTTTGGTAACAATATAAAAATTTTTACCGTAGAAGAAGCTCTTTCTATTCAAAAATCAGATATACAAAATAACCTTTGTATTGTTGTCTCTAGTCTTGCAGCTTTCAGAAGAAATGACAAATTGTGGCTAAAAGTATTCCAGAGTAATGGAGCTTTACTTTCTCATTTTGAAAATCTTGTTGAGGATACTAACTTTTTGGATAAAGACGAAGAAGGAGGAATTTATTACTCTCTTGCCAATGTTATTAAAATCAATTCGCCTATTGTAGTATTAGATGAAGGACACAATGCTCAAACCCCACTTTCTTTTGAGATGCTTCAAAATCTTAACCCCTCCTTTATCATTGAATACACTGCCACACCAAGGCAAGAAAGCAATGTGTTAGTTGAAATTTCAGCTTCAGAATTAAAAGCACAAAAAATGGTAAAGATTCCTATTTGGCTATCTAATGTTTCTCAATGGCAAGAAACAATCAGAGATGGAATAAACCAATTAAAAGAACTAGAAAAACTGGCTCAAAAAGAAAAGCGTGAGACAAAAGAATACATAAGACCCATTATGTTGCTACAGGCAGAACAAGAAAAGGAAAGTGAGAGTAAAATTTATGTTGATCAAATTAAGGAATTCTTAATTTCCGAGCTTAAAATTTCAGAAAATGAAATTGCAATCAAAACTTCCAAACAAGACGAAATAAGTAATATTGATCTTTTATCACCTAAATGTAATATACGCTACATCATTACAGTTAATGCGCTAAAAGAAGGCTGGGACTGTCCATTTGCTTACGTGTTAGTATCAGTAGCTAACATTGGTTCTACAATAGCGGTAGAACAAACCATAGGACGTATTATGCGTCTTCCTAATGCTGTAGAAAAGAAAAACTTAGAACTCAACAACTCCTATGTATTTACATCCTCAGAGAATTTTAGGAAAGCCTCAGACGCAATAATTAAAGGGCTTGAACAGCATGGCTACTCTAGAGAGGACTTAAAGGAAAACAAAGGAAAAATTGTTGTTGAAAAGGAAGAATACAAACAAGTAATTAAAGATGACAACATTAACATTCCTATGTTTGGATTGAAAGGAAGAACAGACAGTCTTGCCTTTAATAGAGATTTAATTGGAAATGAGTTTATGCTTGACGAATATTACAAACCGTTTGATATCAACTTCCACGAAGATCAAAATAGAAAAGCTGTAATTGATATTGACGAGAAGAATGGACTTTTCAAAATTACACAGGGGAAATTATCTTTAATTCTTTACCCAGAGGATTTTTCACTTGAAGAAGTAACTAACTGGCTTAAAAGAAATGTGAGGAAACCAATAATAGCTTCTGAAGAAATGGCAAGATATATTGATCTTCTTATGAAGGATTTATCCAAGACGCATAGCGTAGAAGAATTAAGTCTAAACAGATTTAGGCTAAAGGAACGAATAGCAGAAGAAGTATCAAAAATAATACAAGAGTATGCGACAAAGCGGTTTGACGGATTATTGAACAAAGGAGAAATAACTGTTGATTCTGCTTACTTTACTCCAGAAAAAGAAATTTCTCTAGCAAGAGTTTCTCAAGAACACTTCAATAAACATTTATTTGAAAAGGCAGGAAATTTGAATGGAGAAGAAACTGAGTTGGCTTCAAGACTAGATATTATTGATAACATTGAATGGTGGTATAGAAACAGAGAAAAAGAAGATTTTTACCTTCAAGGTTGGCAGTCAGGAAAATTCTATCCTGATATCATTGTAAAAACAAAAAACGGTGATTATTTGTTATTAGAATATAAAGGTGAAGACAGACTTTCTAATGAAGATACTGCCTATAAAGTTAAACTTGGTGAATTATGGGAGAAGTTAAATGGTAATGGAAATAAATTTTATCTTGTTAGCAAAACAAACTTAGATGATGTATTGAAACAAATAACATTTCTTTGAAGTTATCATTTATGAACAAACCCTACGGAATTCAAGGCGAGATTATCAATTTTCCCTTTAAGGATGTTTGTGAAGTTTTTTATAATCCCGATGGTACTGAAATAGAAATAAGAGATGGAATTTTGTACGTTGGTGTAGATGACGAGAATCAACTTGAAGAAGCAAAAAATATTGCAGAATTATACTTAGATGCATGGGCTTTCCGGCAAAATATAAAAGTAAGTGTTAATTTCAACCATACATGGAAAACAAATGCTGAAGGACACAAAGATCACTTCTTAGGAATACATGATGCTGCAAAGGCAGTAGAACGCGTTCAGATTCAGACAACAACTCACCAAGTAACTATACAAGGCACAGCACTCATAGTAACGCAGGAAATGCACGATAGCGCTAGCCCTATAAATGATACTTTAATAGTAAATAAAGCGCTTAATGATGATACCTTAAAACACGCATTACATTATTTTAATGAAGAAATTATTGATGACGACAAACCTCTTTATGGCATCTATAAGGCACTTGAAATAATTGCCCATCATGTAGGTGGTTGGAGACAACTCGCAGCACTCGCTGGACAAAATGAGTCATTTGCAACAGATGTTAGACAAACGACTCAACTTCAAAGACATGCCGTTACTCCTGCAAATAGGAGATTAACAGAAAACGAATGTAAAGAACGAGCAAAACTTCTAATTCAAGCTTACGCAGATTCTTTATAATTACCACTTTTACTTTGACTTTTTGAAATTATCTATCGATTTTAATCCTCTTTGCAGACCCGTTAATTGTCCAGGAATTTGATTTGCATCAACAAATTTATCAAATGCTTCAATGATTGGATTAACAAAGTTCACAAGTTTATCTAAGCAACCTTCTATCTCTCCACTAAGTACCCATGCAAGATGCACATTTTTCCACTCGTCTTCTGTCGGGGAGTAAAGACGATCTTTTGAAGGATGTTCAACTAAATCTCTATTAGTAAGAATTTTATTGAGACAATCAGGAACAATAAATTTAAGATTCAAATTTTTAAGAAGTATGGTCAAGCGTTCAGTAATTGAAAAGTTCTCCCAAGGAACTTCAACTTTACCGCCTTTGTGGAGATGGATGTTGTTTATCATTGTTAGCATTTCTGTAGTCATATATTCAAATGCAAGTTTGGTAAAAATCAGAAACTGCATAGAGGCAAATTCAAGTTCATCGCGCAACTGGTCATCTAATAATCGAGTATTATCTTTTCCTACGGGTAAAGCTCTTGCTTTTGTCAGTAAATCAATTACGTCCTTGTAGTAATTTGCGCTTTTGGAAAGCAACAGCGGATACCTATGATATTGAACAAAGTAAAATCTTCCCCATACATTGTCTTTTGACGGCTGAACAAGAGCTACATTTGCTCCTTTTGCGTGTGGTTTTGCTAAAGTAGGATCAGAGGTGTTTCGTAATTTGCTAGCTTTAATTTTTTGCTTTTTCATGCTTATACATTAAGCCTTATGAAGCCAATTGTAAATAGCAGTACGCGTTATAAAGTATAGGTCAGATTGTAGTTTTCTCTGATCATCCTGCCTTGCATCCATCATAAAATGCCAAGGTTCTAAATCTGCCTGTAATAAATCCATACCATGTGCAAGCTGCGACCTAATTTGATAAATTGTCTTTTTCGCTAGAGGATAGTGATCTATACTTGGTACATACTCCTTCAAGAATTGCTGGAAATGCTTTGTTACTCTATAACGCGGCTGTCCACAGCATTTACAGATGTCTTCATTCTCCAAGAGGGGTTGATTGCAGCACTTACAAACATCCTTGTCCTGAGCAAGGCATTCAAGAGCTGTTACTAACTCTATAAAGGCAGATGAATGTGATTCTTGCCAAGTAAAAGGATGTTGAGCATACCAGCTACAAGCCATGAAGAACTTCTTCCATTTGGAACTACCAAGAGAGAAAGCCTTGTCTAAAGAGGCTTCCAAATTATCTGGCAGCTTAAAATCTGCAGTAGACCTACCCATAGAAGAATAGTATTTATTGAATTCTTCTCTTTCTATTGGTTTTAATGCATCTAGTGATGAAAATCGTCCTCCGTTATCTTCTAAGCCCTTTGGGATATACCCCAACTGAACCCATTTGCTCGTTAAATTAGCCACATCTTCCACATTAATGTATGCCCATGCAAATTGACCGTACCTATTACCTAACCAAATGTGCTGATTTACCAACTGATTTAATAAACGGGAATAAATTATAGCTTTTTCCATTTTTCTACTGTTGTTAATAGTAAAATCTGGACTTTTTTTGAACTTAACCTCAAAAACAAAAGGATGGTCTGCAATAGCAACATCAGGCTTTGGCGAACTGTCTGGGACTGGAAATATTTGAAATAAATCTTTGTACTTAAAATACCCTGATATTTTTTCTGTACAGAAACCAATAATCTGTCCAACCATTTCGCCATTATCTGTAATCAAATTATCTTGAATTTTCTGCTTCAGTTGCATAAGTTCTTCTTCTGGGAAATCTTTAGATATAACTATATTTTTTATACTTCCATCTTCGTTACAAAAGACATCGATATAGTTACTTGAACTTGGATTTTTATATCTATATGTGAAATCACTAATGTTTTGAGCTTGGTTGAAATGCATCAACAATATCCGCATTAACTCCTGTGGTCTAACTTCATTGATATGGAAATAGTCCTTCATTATATTGGAATAATTATAGCATTGCTCTCTATAGCAAAAACGTTCATTTATCCTAAAAAGAAACCACAAAAGAAAAGGCTTGATTTTGTTATAAGGATGATAATAATAAAATTATAAACATGACGTTTTTATTTAATTCACAGCCTAAAACCTATGCTTACCTTCGAGTTTCAACTGCCTTGCAAGACTTAGAGAAGAATAAATCAGCTATTTTGGAACTGGCAAATACAAAGCAACTCGGACATGTGGAGTTTGTTTCTGAACAAATATCAGGGAAAGTGTCGTGGCGAAAGCGGAAGATTGCAGAATTGCTGGAAACTATGCAAAAGGGAGATAATCTTATTGTCTCCGAACTCTCAAGGCTGGGAAGGTCTATGCTTGAAATTATGGAAATTTTATCTGTGGCTACACAAAAGCAAATAAATGTTTTTGCTATAAAAGGGAGTTGGGAGCTGAATAACTCTATTCAAAGCAAACTTGTGGCAATGTGTTTCTCAATGGCAAGCGAAATTGAACGCGATTTAATCAGCAAGCGCACTATTGAGGCACTGCAAGCAAAGAAACTCGCTGGAATCAAGCTGGGACGTCCAAAAGGCGTAGGGAAAAGCAAGCTAGATCAATATGAAGTGGAAATCAAAGCCTTGTTGGCAAACGGAAGCACACAACGATTTATTGCAAAACGATATGGGACAACGGAAGCAAATTTATATCATTGGATAAAAAAACGTGATTGGCAATCACAACCATTGTAGTTGCATATCTTATGGTGCTACAATCATTGCCAAATGGCTATTACTATAAACGAATCATTCCTCCAATTTAAGAGAAATTTAGAAATAACAGAACCACAATCTTCTATAGTCTCAACAAGACAAAGCAATGTTAGAGAAGCAATTGAAGCAAATATGGACGTACAAGACTCCTTTCTTACAGGATCGTATAAGCGTCATACAATGATTGCACCACTCCAAGAAGCAGATATAGACGTTTTTGTAGTACTGGATAATAAATACTTCTATAACTATGACAACGGTAAAAATGGTGGGCAAGCTGGACTATTGGATTTAGTAAAACGTACTCTATTACGTACGTACACCAGAACGCCTCACATATCAAGAGATGGACAAGCAGTAACAATACATTTTAATGACTTTTTGATAGATGTTGTGCCGGGATTTCATCGCCAGGGAGGCGGATATTTAATTCCTAACTCTATCAAACAGAACTGGATAGCTACCGATCCCACGAAACACGTCGAGCTTATATCCGAATCCAATGCTTCACATGAATATAAATTAGTTCCACTAATAAAAATGATAAAAGCATGGAATAGAACAAAGGGAAGTTTTTTTCATTCATTTCATTTAGAAGCACTTGCTTTAGAAATAATGAAATATGTTGTCATAAGTGATTTTTCCACTGGCACAAGATATTTCTTTGATAAAGGAAGAACCCTCATTTCTAAACAAAATCCTGATCCTGCTGGATATGGTGGCGATATAGGCTACTACATAGATTCCCCTGAAAAAATAGATAATGCAGTAACAAAATTTGAAACTGCATATAATAGAGCAATAAGAGCAGAGGATTTTGCTAATAGAGGGTATATTAGGCAAGCAATAGAACAATGGAGATTAATATTTGGAGACTATTTTCCTGCATATGGCTAAAAGAAAAAAAACAACTGCAACAGAAGTAGTAGTTTCAAAAACAAAGACTGAAATTATAAAAGAGGCATTAAGAATTGAAGAATCTGCTCGATTCAGTGCTAAAAGCCATTATAATGATAGCTCAATGTGGGGTTTCTTCCATCTACTACTGGGCGTTCCTACAACAGTCCTTTCAGGAATCGTAGCTGTGAAGTCATTCGCTCAGTTTGATGGCTCCCATAACATTTCAGGCATTATTGCATTAATTGTAGCTGCACTCAGTGGTTTAATGACATTTCTAAACCCAAATCAAAAATCAGCAATTCACCACAAAGCAGGAAGTAGCTATGACTCCTTAGATAATAGAGTACGAATTTTTAGAACTCTTGATTGCTGGGGAAAAGATTCTGAGCTTGTGTTAACAAATAAGCTTAAAGAGTTTTCAGAGGAACAGAGCCGTCTTAACGCTGATTGTCCTCAACCATCTTTTGTCGGCTATATTACAACTAAACTAGGAATAAAAAATGGTGAAGCTGAATTTGAAGTTGATAAGAGATCAGAAGGCTAAATATCTTGCTTTTTTATACATATAGTGGTACAGTAAAGATACAATTAAATATCAGGTTTCGATGCTGATATCGAAGTAGCAAAGACGTTAGAAGGCTCTTTGAGGAATATCTTTTCGGCTTGACCGAATTGACACAAATAAGGTTACCTAACAGAGTTACAGAGATAGAGATTACACTCAAACAAGGTCGTTAACCCATTCAGTTTACTGAAAAGGTTCGACAAAAGTTTGAGTTTTTTGTTTTTAGACAGCCTTTTCAGGGCTGTTTTTTTGTGTAATCTTATGTGGCTATCGAAGGTTGATTTAGGCAAATTCAAGACAATACACTTAAAACATACCTACCAAATAGGGAAGCTAGGGGGTGGCAATCTGTGAACGTATTAGCAGAAGACCTTGCCACCCTAAAACAGCTTTATTCCAAGCGATATGGGGTAGTACTTACTGATGAAGAAGTTCAAGAACTTGCAAGAAGATTAATAAATATTTTTCGTGTAATTGGCAAAAAAATGCCAGAAAATTAATTATGAATAATGACTCATATTACCTAGCAGGAAATAAACTTGAGCTTTATGTAAAATACAAACGTAAATCTCAAGAGGATAAAAATAAGCAAGTGGCGAGTATTTCTTCGCAGGAACGTACATTCCATGAGACTATTTCCTTCACAAATACGCAAGAACCAGTTGCCGATTATGAAGAAGAACAGTCTGCAAAAGCACCGGGCAGACCTAAATTTAATGAAATGTGCCAGCTACTTGAACAGGGAAAAGCTAAGATTATAGTGTGCTGGGCTCTCAATCGTCTGGCTCGCAATCCTGTTGACGGAGGACGTATTATTTGGCTTGTACAAAATTTTGGCGTAAAAATTGTTACGCCTACTCAAACCTATGGAATTGACGATATTCTTCTTATGTATGTTGAGTTTGGAATGAGCAATAAATTTATTACTGATCTACAAAAAGCTACTAAAAGAGGTATGGATGAAAAAATACTTGCAGGACACGCACCTATCCTTGCTCCTATTGGTTATTTGAATAACACCGCAAAACCTCAAGGATTACGCGATATTATTATTGATAAGAGACGTTTCAATTTAATTAGGAAAATGTGGGATTTACTTCTTGATATGCAGTACAGCCCACCAAAAATACTTGAAATAGCAACTAACGAATGGGGACTTCGCAGAAGGAATGGAAGACCTCTTTCTGACTCGCAAATGTATGCAATGTTTGGAAACATATTCTATACTGGAATGTATAAGTACCGAGGTGAAATACTACAAGGAGCACATAAACAAATGATTACACTAGAAGAATTTGACAAAGCACAAATAATTCTTGGTCGCAAAGGGAAACCACGGGTTAGGGCTCACGAATTTCCACTTACTAATCTTATTAAATGTATGTGTGCTTCATCAATTACTGGAACTGAACGATTCCGTAAAACTTGCACTAATTGTCATAAGAGATTTAACGCTCAAAACTATGACAAGTGCCCAAAATGTGGGACAATCGCACCTCAAAAGGTAACACATCTTATCCATTACAACTGTGATAAATACCTTAATCCTAAATGCACTCAATCAGGCATTTCTGGAAACGATTTAGAGCGCCAAATAGACGAGTTACTTACTACCCTTACCATACCTCAGGAATTTATTGACTGGACAATGGATATCCTTCGTAAAGATCGACAAGATGATATCAATGTTCGAGCTGATATGCTAAAAAATCTAAAATTTGCAATATCAGCGGCTTCACGAAGACTCGACAATCTTTCCAAAAAATACTTTAGTGAAGCCAACAAAGATGGAGAAATTTTAAGTGATGATGAATATATTAAACTGAAAAATCAGTATATTTTAGAGAGAAAACAGATTGAAGAAAAAATAAAGGCTCTCGGAGATACCCAAGATGAATGGCTGGATAATTCGGAAAAATTATTTAATTTTGCTAAACAAGCGAGAGGGTGGTTTGAAAAAGGTTCAGCAGACGAAAAACGAGCAATTGTTTCTGCACTTGGAATTAACTTCGTCTTAAAGGATAAAAAACTGAGCGTAGACCTACTAAAGCCCATTGAAAAGATACAAGAAGCTAAGGCTATTATGGTTCAACAACCAAACACTTTCGAACCGGAGGAAAAGACTGCAAAATCAACCCAAACTACTACGTTTGACCCTTCAAATCCTATTTGGGGTGGCCAACGGGAGTCGAACCCGCAACCGCTAGATCCACAATCTAGTGCTCTAACCATTGAGCTATGGCCACCATATTAAATAAACAAAGGTTTACGTGGACTATCAGATTTGGACATGCTCATTATAGCAAACGAGCATCTATTTGTTAATCTGCAGCTTCTTGTATATAATGCTTTTATGATAGTCACAGCCATAAAAACCCACAAAATCACGCAGGAAGATAAAGATATAAACCTCATTCTGGATAAATATATTTCACAGTTAAAAGAGAATTCAGTTGTCGCCATAGCTTCAAAAATTGTTGCAATTTGTGAAGGACGAATGGTAAAACCTGAACCTGGCATTGATAAAGATTCTTTGGCCAAACAAGAGGCCGAATTATATTTACCTCGGGAGTTTAATCAATATGGCTTTATGATCACGATAAATCAGAACATTCTGGTTGCTTCTGCTGGAGTCGATGAATCAAACAGTAATGGTTTTTATACGTTGTGGCCTAAAGATCCTCAGGCAAGTGTAAATAAGATTAGAGAGTATCTTTGTCAAAAGTTTAAGCTAAGATATGTTGGTGTAGTAATGACAGATAGTCGAACCTCACCTTTACGTTGGGGCGTAACTGGCGTAGCGCTGGCGTATAGTGGTTTTGCAGCTATTAATAGCTATATTGGAAAACCGGATATTTTTGGCAAACTAATGCATGCAGAAAAAGTAAATGTGGCTGATACATTAGCTACTACAGCAGTAGGAGTAATGGGAGAAGGGGATGAGCAGCAACCGCTTGCCATAATAGAGGATGCAAATTATGTATCATTTCAGGATCGCAATCCCAATCAAGAAGAACTTGATAGTACTAAAATATCGATCGGAGACGATGTGTACTCTTCACTATTAAATAATGTACGCTGGGAAAAAGGTGGAAATAAAAAAAATTGAGAATTAGATAATACTAATCAAGCTCTAATTTATTTACTATTTCCTCTCCGATGTTGCGTTGTTCTTTTTGGGGCAGATGTCCGGTTGAATCAAATAAATTATGATGCAGAAGGGATAGTCCAGAAATAATGATATTACGATTCCTCCTTGTTAATTTGAGAATATTCTCAACACAAATTTTAATAAATGCCGCTGTCATAAGATAGGCAACTCTTTCATTAACGGGATGACCCTGAATTTTAAATAGCGAAGGATTTGCCATGCTTCCGTCCGTTGGCTCAAAGACCATTGTTTTTGCTTTAAAAAAAGGTGGTTCGGTTAGGTATAAAAGCGCAGTATTATATTTATCACCCCATCTTTTTAGACGATCCTGGGCTAAGTTTTCATATAAATCTAGAAGTTTTCCTGTATTTAATGAAGTCTCTTTCATAAGTAGTAAGAACTCCGGATATAAGCGTAATACATGAGTAGGGATAGGAAGTAAATGATTATCTCCAACTAAATCTGAATCTGATCTTATCAATGAACGAGCATCATTAAGTGATTCAGGTTTTAAACCGACTACCACATCCGAAGGCAATTCAACTATCCTAGGATATTCATCAAGTAAAGTTTCATAAATCTGTTCGGTTGTGGATCCTGGTATTGAGTTATTTCTAGCACATACTTTGCCATGGGTAAATTCTTCTATATAATCACTCACTGATTTTTCGGTAGTTTCCCAGGGCTTTTTACCACCTGGTCTGAGCATACTATCACCAAATATTTCAATCTGTGTGTTATGACCTGGTAATTTGATGTTGCGAAATGGAATTTCGCTTAAAGTTTTTACACTTGGAGGTACTAGAGGATGGACACCAAAATGTTCTAGTGTTCTACTCGCCATAAAGGCTGTTTTTTTAATACCCCGATTTACAGCAAATGATAGCCCTTTTTGAGACTCGATTAAACCTGCCATTGGAACAATTTTACTATAAAATTGTGATATTTATCACATACAATTTAGCTTGTTTATTTTTACTAAACAAGCTAAAATTTCAGGAATATGCGTATAAATTACTATTTTAAAGTCCTACTTTTTTTGGTTTTAATGATAAATGAAATATATTTTTTGGTAAATAAACAATATCCTTATGCCATCACAACCCTGTTCATAAGTTTATTATTTATTATTATTGTTGAAGCCTTTGAACGTGGATTATCAAATATTATGTTAAAGACTTCTCAAACTCAGCTAGATATTACTATGGAAAAAAAGGCTATTGAGAAAACTTCACAGAAATTGGCAGCTCAGATTGCACCAGCTAAAAAGAAAGCAGCTATACAAGAAACTACGGAGTTAATCAATGAAAATTTACAAACCATCTTTGATAGGGGAGTCAAAATAGGAAAGCTACATGCAACTTCAGTTTACTCCAAAAATAAGTAAATTTTACCCCCTGAATTTATCTAATTTAAATTTAGTTTTAATATTATACGGAGGAACATCTCTTTTGTACGCCTGAGAGGATTCGAACCTCCGACCATGTCGTTAGAACCGACGTGCTCTATCCAGCTGAGCTACAGGCGCAAATTACTTTAAAACCACTTCAAACCAAACCTATTTTATCAACTTTGAACTTATCCTGCAAACTTACTATTAAACCTCATAAATTGGATATTTACGCTCAGTCATGATATAGTTAGATTAATATGTCTCATCGCTATAGACTTTATCAATATCTAATCAAAAATCAAGTGATCATGGCTTTAGTGCTTATTGTCATGACATGGTTTGTCATTCAAACCCACAGTATCTGGGTTTCTTTTTTCTTGTCATATATCGTTACTTCCGCCTTAATTCCTTTTGTTAAGTATTTACAAAAGCGTAACTTTCCAAAGGTTTTATCTATTTTAATCCCTTACCTTTTTGGCCTAGTAACTATCGTATTATTGGTAAGTATAATGATTAACTCTTTTGTACCTGAAATTGAAAAATTTGTTACAAGCTTTCCTAAAATCGTAGCTGAGTCAAGCCGTAGTGTAGGTTATCCTATTGACACTAAAACTATACAAAATTATTTATCTTCAGATGCAACTTCAGTGGGCAAAAATGCGTTCGATGTTACTACCAGAGTATTTGGAGGATTTTTCTCAGTCATTACTGTTCTTTTCGTCAGTTTTTATTTATTGTGGTATCACCAAATGTTTCGTGACTGGGTAGCTGGATTATTTGAAAAGAATAAAAAGCAGGAAGTCGAACATTTGATGCAACAAATAGACGACCGTCTTGGAGCCTGGGCAAGAGGACAACTTTTATTGTCGTTTTGTATTAGTGTCTCAATTATTATCGCTTTAAGTATACTGGGTATTCCTTATGCAGTACCATTGGGAATAATGGCTGGATTACTCGAATTCATTCCTACACTAGGTCCCACAATAGCTGCTATTCCATCTATTTTAGTAGCTTTAACCATTTCATTCAGTACAGCTATTACAGTTGTAATTTTATATATCTGTATTCAATTTTTGGAAAATCATATATTGGTACCCAATATCATGCAAAAGGCCGTTGGACTTAATCCTGTATTAGTAATTATTGGTATTGGCATTGGAGCTAATTTGATGGGTATTCCCGGAGCTCTACTGGCTGTACCTTTTATCTCTTTCCTAGCAGTATTAATAAAAGGTATTCAAGCTATTGACGGTAGTAACGATTAACACTCTAGCTTTTATTAGCTTTTTGTTTTTTCTTCTTTTTATGCAAAACTATATAGATAATAGATCCAACGAATAGAATAAAAAGACAGATAAATAAATAAAACAAATAATTATGAACATGTAAAAAATTTTTAATATTATTTCCTAACTTTTCACCTACTGAAATATAAAACAAAATCCAAAAAATAACAGACACAAAAGTACTGGCAATAAAAACAGGATATGGAACTCCTGAGATACCTGCGAAAAATGTGATTGGGACTCTAAACCCTGGAATATGTCTGCCAAAGATGATGACCCAAAATCCATATTTTTTGAACCATCCTTCTACTGTCAACAATCGTTTTTCATTCAAATGCAAATATTTTCCAAATCTCAAGACAATCACCTGTCCATAATGAGAGGATAAATAGTAAAGAATCGACGCCCCGATTAAAACCGCAGTCAAAAGAGAAATAAATCCAAATTGAAAAGTAATCGTATGTTTGGAGATTAAATAGCCGGTATAAGCCACGTATACGTCCCCAGGAATAGGGAGAGGAATACCTGACTCTTCAATTAATAAGAGTAGAGAAGGAGCATAAATTCCATTATGAACTATAAATGAGGCCAGCCAATCAACATAAGGATCAATTCTATTAGATTCTAGAATATTAGTTAATAAATTTGTTATTAGTGACATATACTTTTAGTATAAAGGAAAATAATGTTTAATAAAACCTGAAAATTGCTAATTTACCGCTTCATTTTTTAAAAAAACGTAGTAAAATATAAAACTGCATGTTCTTAAATAATCGAATTCAAAATAAACGATTAACGCTAATCGCTGTCGCTGTTACTCTTTTTATTGTCGGGTATATACTTTTGAGCAATTTCAATAATGGCTTTGCTGCTCAAATGGCAGATAATATTTTGCGTCCACTGATAGGAAACTCACAAACATTAGCACTGGAGTCATGGTATTTTAATAGTAGCGACAATCTTAATAAAATAGAATCAAGTTACCAAAAACCTTCTGCGAATATTTTTAACCCAGCATTTGAAAATGCTTTATTGGCACCAACTATAGCTCTTGATCAGAATGGAATGAAACTCTCGCCTATAACGCCCACAGCAAGTTTTTCACCATTACCAGCAGAAGGAAACTGGGAGCCAATTCAAACATCGACTGTACCTCAAAAAGTAGTAATTGCCAGAACATTTATCCGACCAGACAATTCACGAAACTACGCCATCGTCTCACTCGTTAAAATGAATATGAAAGAATTAGCTTTGGGTTTGCAAGCAGGTACATATTACCCAGGTGGGGTTTATGGGATTTATGGCAAAGGCTATGTTCCATCTAATATACAGCAAGGCAACACTTTAGTTGCAGTTTTTAATGGGGGATTTATGGCTGCGGATGGTCATTATGGAATGATATTAGATGGCAAAACTTATGTTCCCTTGAAAAAAAACATGGCTACTTTATTGATTCACTCTAACGGACAAGCACAAATTATAAACTACACAGGACAAACTCTGCCCAAAGACATTATTGCTGCCAGACAAAACGGCCCTTTTTTGATTCAAGCAGGCCATATAACTTCGTTTGATAATGCCAATACTGATACGTGGGGCAGAACAACCACAGATACTATGTATACCTGGAGATCGGGGATAGGTATTACCAATGATGGGAACCTTATATATGCAGTTGGCAATTCGTTGGTTCCTGCTACACTTGCCAAAGCATTACAATCAGCTGGTGCTGTAAATGCTATTCAGCTAGATATTAATCCATTTTGGGTACGTTACATAATTTACGATAGTATGGGGGGAGGTAAATATGATTATTATCCACTTCTTAAAGCTATGCAAAATGGAGGTTACGCTTATCTACATGGATATAACAAAGACTTTTTTTATGTTTATAGAAAAATTAACTCCTAAATGTTACATTTATAATTATCTCACTATGTCGACTGAGGTGATTGGAAAGCAAAATTCAATACAGAAAAATACCAGGGAAGTGATGTAATTGTAGCTTGACCTGTTTGTGCATTTATTTGTTCACTAACATTTCCCGATACTGGGATCAGACCTAAAAACTTTCTAATCTGAACACCGCTTGTTTGATACACAGGTGTACCTTGCTGATCAGTCAAATTAATAGAACTAACTGAACTTAGTTTATTTTGCGTAGGAAGCGACTGTAAAGCTTGAACTGGAAATGTCTTGATCACAGTAACACCACTTGGCGTTCTGATTGCCATCGTCTGGCTAGTAGGATCTACGACCACTGGATATTGTGTGGTAATGGTATAAGGCCCATTGGTAATAGTTACGGAATTAGCAGCGTTAACCTGTACGCTTAATGTCCCCGCCTGTGGTGTGCTGATCTGTGTTAGTGATGCCGTTTGTGAAGCAGTCAAACCTATCTGCTGAGTGGATTTATCATTTTGTTGGAGGATAACCCTACCCGAGCTAGATCCGTCACTTGTCGGCTGAACTTCAATACTCTGAAGCTGAGACTTTTCGATTTTGTTTTGTATTTCTTGTTGAACTTGTTCTACTTGTTGCTTAATCTCAGGCACATCAGTCGGCTCTACGACTTGTGGCTTTTCGGATTGAGAAGATAGGCTATCTGTTGAATTTGAATTATCTGTTGAATTTGTTTTATCTCCTCCATCACTACCACCATTGTCTGCTAAATAAATTGATGCACCTAGTACATTCCCAGTGTTGCGCCAGTTATTATAAAACAAACCAACAGCAGCCACCAAAAGTATAACTGTTACAATAAAAACATAATGAATAGATATAATAGAGTACTTTGGAAGTTTTACTCCGGATTTATGGTGTTTTATATGAGAACGATGGGCAGATTTCTTTTTCACAAAAATAGCTGGTATCAATACATTACAATAACTAAAATGCTGTTGTCAATATAATAAATTTGTCCTAAAAAAGCTTATTACTCATTTAGTAAAATTTAGCTCACACAATGTTAATGAGCGGCGGACCAGACTCGAACTGGCGACATCCAGCTTGGAAAGCTAGCGTTCTACCACTGAACTACCACCGCTTGAAATTTATAAGCATAATCTCCTAGGCAAATTAAACTTATTATTGCCTACTTAAGCTATAATATACCTATATGAAAAAATATTCTAGCTTAAACTTAGTAAAAATGCAAAATATTGTTTTTAAATCTATACAGGGATTTAATAAGCTATTTTCATTTATTTTTTCTCGTCATAGAGGTAAAAATTTTGTTTATGTAGCAATAGGGGACAGTTCAGTGGAAGGATTAGGAGCTAGCCATCCTGATCGTTCGTATACTGGCATAATCTATCAACAACTAAAATTAACATTAAAGAATACCCAATATCACAACCTGGGCAAGGCTTTTGCCAAAGTTAATGATGTTATTGAAAATCAGCTCGACAAAACAATTGCCTTGAAACCTGATTTGATCACTATCTCAGTCGGAACAAATGATATTATCAAAAAAACATCTTTTAAAGAATTTGAAAAGGAATTATTTCACTTACTTTCTAATTTAAAAACCAATACTACCGCCGATATTGTCATAAATACTATTCCTGATCTTACAAATGCACCTGTAGTACCCAGACACATGCGACTGGCAGGAAAGGTTATATTATCAAGAGTGAATAACATAATCCGTAAACAAGCAAAAGCTTGTGACGTAAGACTAGTTGATCTTTATGAAACAAGTAGAATTTTCACTCGATCTTATCCGGAAGTTTTATCAGAAGATGGGTTTCATCCTTCAGATTTTGGTTATGCCATTTGGGCCAATACTATTATTGGAGAGATAAAGCATCTGTTATGGCATGATAAAAAAGATCTTTCTGCTCTGAAATAATCTTAAATATCAATTCCATTGTGACTAAAATCACTATTGTAGTGTAAAATAAACATAATGAAAAATCTTTTTTCTATAGTTCGTTTGTCCAAGCCTTTGCACAAGCTGGTCATCACTATTGCTTTACTTATTTTAACCTCTGCAGCTTTAGCTTTGGTGGGACCTATCCTATCAAAATTCATAGTCGATCAAATTACTTTAAAAATTACCCATCAAGGAGGTAATCTCTCGTTGCTAATTACTTTAGTAGTCATCGCTTTTGGAATAAATCTACTCAGTCTCATTGCCCAGGTAATCTCTGATCGTTTGGGTGATCATTTCGCCGGACGATTGCGTCAATTCTTAACCGAAAAATTCTACGATAAAGTTTTAACTTTACCTCAATCATATTTTGATTCGGAAATTTCCGGTAAGATTGTCAATCAGTTAACGCGGGGAATCGTCGCCACACAGGGCTTTTCCAATTCTTTAACCAATTTTATCTTGCCAACTCTTTTACAAAGCATTTTTACTGTCTTAGTCCTTGGTTATTATAACCTACCAATAGCTTTTTTTACTTTCATTCTTTTCCCAATTTATCTGGGAATCTCTTATTACTCGACAATCAGGTGGGGCAAATTAGAAGTACAAAAAAACGCTATTGACGACCGCAGCCGGGGAAGGATACAGGAAGTAATCAGTAATATCCGTTTGGTAAAGAGTTTTACCAGTGAAAAGGCCGAGTATGAAACAGTTTCAGGTCAATTAAGCGAATTAAATAAGATCTATGCCAGACAAAGCAGGACTTTTCATATATTTGATTTTTGTCGGGGTTTATCTCTCAATATCATTCTTTTTATTATTAATATAATAGTTTTCTATGAGACTTATGTTTCCAAATTAACCATAGGTGAAATGGTGTTAATTTTACAGCTTGTAAACCAAGCCAGAATTCCCTTATTTGCCATGTCTTTTATTTTAACTCAATTACAAATGGCCGAAGCTGGATCTAAAGAATACCTGGAAATATTGAATTTAAAATCAGTAGAATTCTACGACAAAAAAGAGAAATATAACAAAGTTACAAAACCGCAAATTGAATTCAAGAATGTTGACTTTAGCTACAATGAAAACGAGAATGTACTGAAAGACGTTTCCTTTAAAATTGATTCACATGAATCAGTGGCCTTGGTGGGACATAGCGGCGCTGGCAAATCAACAATTGTTAATTTAATTCTAAAATTTTATCAACCAACCGGAGGGAGTGTGTATATAAATAATAAGAACTACAAGGATCTGGACCATAAATTTGTAAGGCAAAATATATCTTTAGTTTTTCAGGAAAATGAATTATTTTCAACATCTATCCGGGAGAATGTGGCTTATGGCAGACCAGACTCCACGGAAGAAGAGATTATCAATGCTTTAAAATCTGCTTATGCATATGATTTTGTCATGAAATTACCAAAAGGCATCGAAAGCGAAGTGGGGGAAAGAGGGATCAGATTATCAGGAGGACAAAAACAAAGAATTCAAATAGCTAGAGCTATACTGAAAAATGCTCCTATATTAATTTTAGATGAGGCAACTTCTTCTCTCGATGCAAAATCAGAGAAGGAAGTTCAGGATGCTTTGGAAAATTTGATGAAGAATAAACTAGTAATCATAATTGCCCATCGTTTTTCCACTATTCAAAATGTAGATAAAATTTTGGTTGTCGATGAAGGAAAGATTATGGAAAGCGGCACACCACAAAAGTTAGCCAACAAACCTGGTGTTTATTCTGAACTCTTACATTACCAAATCGAGGGAAATAAAAAACTCTTGGAAAAATTTGATATCTATTGATTCTGGCAATCTCCAAAAGAAGTAGATCATTTGATTTTTGTTCTATTTAATGCTGTATACTAAAAGTATGCCGACAGTATTTTACTTTATCCGTCATGGAGATGTGCAAAATCCTGAACAGATCTGGTACGGCAGAATGCCAGGTTATCCACTTTCAGATTTAGGTAAACAACAAGCAGAACAAGCTGCTGATTTTTTACAAACTCAAAACATCAATGCAATTTATTCGAGTCCCTTAGAAAGAACTAAACAAACCGCACGTATTATTGGACAGAAATTAAATTTACCAACTATCTACTCAGATAACCTTTTGGAAGTACGATCGGAATTACAAGGCCAAACATTTGCTTATATAAACTCAATTAATTTCGAAATTTTTGCTAATGGAAATAATCGACTCGATGCAGAATCTTTAGACGAAGTAGGCAATAGAATAAATAGTTTTCTTCAGCAGCAACATCAAGATCACAATGGTGAAAACATTATTGCTGTTTCACATGGCGACCCAATTATGAGTTTAAAATTATTACATAACCAACTAGAATTAAATTTAGACAATCTACTTAATAAAACAGGCGAATACGTCCATCATTGTGAAGTATATAAAGTAATTTATGAACACGAACAAATTCAATCGGTCATAGGCGTCTTTAAACCAAACATTTAATACTTGCAAAAAATTTGATCAATTAGTTTGCTATGTCTGGATTCCAACTTTCGTTGGAATGACAACATTCTACAAGCCTCGTGCTATAATCTGTAAGTTATGAAACAAAAACGTATTGCCATGATCTCTTATCATACTTGTCCACTAGCTTCGCAAGAAGGCAAGGAAACAGGTGGAATGAACGTGTATGTTTTAGAGCTAGCAAAAGAACTAACACAAAAAGGATGCCAAGTTGATATCTTCACACGTTGTCAGGGCGAAAACGATGAAAGAATCGTACAATTAAACCCGAATTTACGAGTTATTCATCTAACTGCTGGTGAAGAAAAACAAATTGATAAAAAACTGTTGTTAAACTACATCGATGAATTTGTTGACAGTTATAAGAAATTTATAGAGCAAGAAAACCTATCCTACAATATTCTCCATTGCCATTATTATCTATCAGGTTTAATCGGCTTAAAAATCAACGCTGACAAAAAGCTTCCCATCTTCATGTCCTTTCACACATTGGCTCTGATGAAAAATCTAGTTGCCAGAAGCGAAAGAGAAGAAGAAAATGTGGAGCGCATAACAGCAGAATTTAAGTTGATTCAAGATGTTGATAAAGTTATAACCTCCAGCATTAGTGACGCCTTATACACACAATATCTATATGATTGTCCAAAAGAAAAATTGGTTGTCATTCCTCCTGGAATTGATGTCGAACATTTCCATCCTATTGATCAACAGGTTGCCAAGGATAAAATCCATGAACATGTGAAAAAAATTGTATTATTTGTAGGACGAATTGAACCACTTAAGGGAATCGATGCATTGATTTATGCCATGAAGATTATGGTGAGCAAAAACCCAAACTTACCTGTAAAGCTGTTAATTGCCGGGGGAGACATAACACAAAAAAATATACCCATTAAAACTGAAATGGCAAAACTAAACAAACTCCGTCATATACTACATATTCCCAACATTGTAGAATTTGTCGGACAAAAAACACAAGACGAACTACCTTATTATTACAACGCAGCAGAAGTAGTGATTATGCCATCTCATTATGAATCTTTCGGCATAGCTGCTTTGGAAGCGATGGCATGCGGTACGCCCGTTATAACCTCAAACGTTGCCGGAATTGCTAGTATAATAGACAAACAGAGGGAGAAATTAATTACCACTGTGAACAACCCCTTACTTTTAGCATCTCAAATCGAGCATTTGCTAATTGATGAACAAGCCCATCAAAAAGTCAGCGAGGGAATCAGAAATAAAGTTGCAGATTTGACATGGACCAACACAGCCAATAAAATGATAAGATTATATAAAAGTTTAGGTTAAAGGTACAAGTATTTAGGAATAAGGCTTATCCATAAAAATAGTATGAATATTCTAATCTTTGCTCCACATCCTGATGACGATATTATTGGCTGCGGCGGCAGTATAGCTAATCATGTTAAGAAGGGACATATAGTTAATGTTGTATATTTAACTTTTGGCGATGCAGGAGACTTGAAATATACCAAACAGCAAATGTCAGATATACGTAAAAGGGAGATTAATGATGCCAAAAGTGTTCTTGGTATACATGAAACAATATATCTCGAATTAGCTGATGGTTATATTGAATATGAAACCAGAACTGTAAATAAATTGATGGAGATAATCCGTGAGAAAAAACCGGATATAGTTTACTTACCTCACCAAAACGAAACGCACCGTGATCATTCCAAAACATTTGAGCTGGTTAAAGAAGCAATAGACCGAGCAGGAAGGAATAGCTATCAAGAAGTTAAAGGACAACCTTGGAATGTATCCACGGTTTTATCTTATGAAGTATGGACACCGTTAACAACTTTTAATTATGTTGAGGATATATCAGAGGTGATCGAAACCAAACTTGAAGCATTAAGAAAACACAGTTCGCAATTAGCAAACATAGCTTATGACGAAGCCATCAAAGGTCTCAATCGTTATCGCGGAGCAATGAGTGGAAAAGGAACTTATTGTGAATTTTTCGAAATTATAAAAACTGGAAAGACTAATTAGATTGTAATTTCAAATTTTTTTAATTTATCTCCCACGAAATTTTATACCTTATATTTTGTATTTGATAAATAATTTTAAATCTTAGTACATCTCTTGATGCTAAGATTTTTTGAAATTGTGTCGGGGACAAAGGACTTGAACCTTCGACCTCACGGTCCCAAACCGCGCGCTCTAGCCAACTGAGCTAGTCCCCGATAGGCATATTATAGCAATATTTATGAGCGATTACGAGCTTGTAGCTGAGGAACATGTGTGGGGTGCCGCGGGAGAGACTCGAACTCTCACAACCATTATAGTCGAGGGCTCTTAAGGCCCTTGTGTCTACCATTCCACCACCGCGGCATGTACACTGCATATTTTACCGCATAATCTTACTTTGGGCAATCTCTTAATAATATTTACTAAAATATGAAAATAATTATTCCTACTTTTCAAGTTTTTACCCATGAAGAGGGGGAGTGATATTAAGTTTTTCCAGTGAGTAGTCTAATAACTTTCTCATTTCCCCACGCCTATCCTGACTATTTAATATAATACCCAAGATTTGCTGATTATCATATTTTAAATAGGTAATTAAACACCAGCCTGCTTGAGGAGTATACCCATCCTTAAGTCCCTCAACCCCCGGATAAGACGTAATCAGATTAACTTCATTGTTTAAATCAAATTCCTTATGTTCACTGGTAGCAGGAATTGTGTAAGAAGATTGAGAGGAAATAGATAAAATCTGCGGATGATTTTGTAACAAATATTTACTAATCACTAGCAAATCATAAGCAGTAGTATATTGATTCCCGTCTCCTTCCAGACCAGTAGGATTAGTAAAATTCGTATCTGTTAAGCCTAAGGCTTGTGCTTTTTTATTCATGGCTATAATAAATGCGCTTCTGCCCCCAGGGTAATTACTGGCTATTGTTTCTGCCGCATCATTGGCAGAAGTTAAGAAAATACCTTCTAACAAATCATTTAAAGATACAACCTCACCAGAGCTCAAACCCATACTATCTTCGCCAACTAAATCAGACTGGGCAACAATATACCTATCATCTGCTTTGGGATTTTCTAAGGCAATTATAACTGTCATCAACTTGGTTAAAGACGCCATAGGTAATTTTAAATTTATATTCTTGGTCATCAATGTCTTATTGTCTGATAAATCATACATTAGAATTGATTGAGCGGTATATTTGTCGGCAGCAGAAGCTTGCTTATTTTCCAGATCTGGCAGCCACAAATCTAACATTCTTACCTGATCATTGTGAGTAATTGTTAAAAAAGAAGGTAGGGGGGAGATGTATCTATTTAAGGTTAATTTCCCTTCAGGCAAAAAGTACCAAACTATGGCGGAAAAAATAGCCACAGTTAGAGCAAGACATAAAATATAGAAAAAATGACGCATTATTTTATTTTAACATGTAAATTTAAAAAATTACTGTAGACTCAATCGAAGCATGCTATAATTTACTCATGCAAAATTCAAATACTCAGCTTTCACTAATCAGTTTCAATACTTTGGGCGTCCCGGTAATTTCTACCAACCTAAGTGAACGATATGTAGCCTTGGCGGACACCATAAACAATACAGATGCTAATGTGCTTGCTTTCCAGGAAGTGCATACCTATGTTCACTTACATATTCTAAAGAAGCTTTTACATAAGGAGTTTCCCTATCTTTGTTATAAAAAATTTATTTATGGTCCACAAGGTGGTTTGGTGGTTTTTTCTAAATTCCCCCTCGAGCTGGAAAGCTTTAATCGTTTTTCTAAACGAGGAACTTTCAAAAACAGCACTTTTTACGGCAAATTTATTATGAATGGCATACTTATTTGCCGTTTTAAAGACTTACCCTTAGCTATAATTAACACCTATCTAACCACCAATCCCAACAAAACCTGGGATTCAGAAGGCATATTCAAAACCATACAAGAATCCCAAATTACCGATATTAATACAGCACTTGAGAATATAAAAGATAAAGGTTTAATGGCTATTATCGCAGGTGATTTTAATTTTCTCAAAACATCAGCACAATATGAAAGATTCGTCAAAACAAATAAAGCTAAGGATATTTTTGAAAATTTTTCACTTCCCACTTATTTGAAAGGGAGAAAGTCTTTAAAATTCCTATGGCGAGTAAAGTTTATTGACAAATTTTTTGTCTTTAATGCCAAAGAATCGGGCAGGGTTGATTATATTTTTGTAGTTGACCAGAGTAATAAGGTAGCCATCAAAGAGACCAAGCATTTATTTGATGAGAAAATAACCTTATTTAATGGAAAAGAAAGTTATCTTTCAGATCATATTGGTTTGTATGCTAAATTGGATATTAAAAATTAACTCAAACATGTTTGCTATTAACCTAGAGCATGTGTTAATATCTTAGGTATAGACTCTGCCTTTTTCCTGCCTCTTAATATATGCCATTTTTCAGCCAGTTACAAAAAAGAGGTTTTTCATGGGTAAAAAAATTGCCATACAGAAAAACATCGAGACTAATCAAAAAGTATCCTTTTCGTGCTTTCTTTTTAACACTTTTTGTCTTGTTTTTGCTTATTTTTATAGGCGATATTCTCACCACACCAGCAAAAGTTACTCAACAGAACACCCCTCTTATACAGGTACAAACCTATCAAATTGGCGCTGCGCCATTGGAACAGTTACAGGGACAAATTCAAAAATCAGGCGTCGTATCTATCAACGCTCAGGCAAATGGTATTGTACAAACAATTAATGTAACCGAAGGCCAATCAGTAAGCAAAGGCACCAATCTAATCTATTTGTCCTCAAATTATCAGGGAGGAAGCTCAGCTGATATTCAAACTCAAATTGCCCAAAAACAGAATGAAATTACCCAGGATACTTACCAAGAACAAAAAGATCTAATAGCCAAGCAGGTTGATCTGGCCAATAATACCCAGTCCAACAATGATCAACTCCGTACTTTAGCAGCTGATTCAGCCACTGAATCTGCTAACTTAATTAATCAGAATCAATCAATTCTTAATACTATTAATCAAAACCTGCAAAATCTACAGACATATGATGCCACAAACTCCGCTGCTATCTTACAGACACAGCAACTACAGGCACAATACCAGGGAACTATTAATCAACTCAATAGCCAGCAAAGACAACTAGCCTACCAGGCAGATGCTAATCAACCATACTCTCAGCTACAATATAATCAACGTGACATTACTTTAAAACAATTAGATATTCAAGCCAAAACATTGGATATAAATAAAGAAATTAGCGAATTGCAACTTCAATTAGCATATGTAAATCAATCATTGATGTATCCGGCTTCTCCTTGTAGTGGAGTAGTTGATAAAATATATGTTACCTTTGGACAACAGGTGAATTCAGGTACGCCTTTAGCTTCTATATCGTGCAATGAACAATCAGTCAAAGCCATTGTTCAGGTACCATCTAACCTTGCCTCTACCATCTCACGAGTCCAACCTTCGATTATTCATGTAAATAACCAAACTCTAAAACAAACCCCTGACTACATTTCCCGTGATGCAACTGACGGCAATCTATATAGCGTAATGTATGTATTGCCTGCCAGCTCGTCGTATTATTTAAGCAATTCCTCCTACATTACAGTTGATGTACCGATTGGTATTCCCAATACAAGTTCGGTTGATCCTTATGTGCCTCTGGATGCTATATATCAAACAGAAAACAGCGCATATGTTTTTAGAATTGTGGATGGAAAAGCACAAAGCGTAAATGTCCAGTTAGGGGATGTTTATGGCAGATTTGTCAGCGTTCAAAGTGGACTAAATGATGGTGATACTGTCATCCTAAATCGCAATGTTGTCAATGGAGACAGAGTGAGCGTGAGTAAATGAGTATCTAATAAATTGGTAATCCTGCAAGTCTTATTAGAAATTAATAATTTAACTTAATGCTTCCTTAGTAACAATATGGCCAGAAAACTAGCATCTTACATTTCACAACTTAAATTTGATCCTCGATTGGACAAAATGTTAGTAGCTAAATACTACAACAATCCTCGTTTGGTGGTCATGACAATTTTGCTACTTTTATTAGGTGGAATTTTTAGTTTACTGAGTATTCCTCGTGTTCTTAATCCTAATATTAATATTCCTATTGTTATTATTTCTACAGTTTATCCTGGTGCTGGCCCTCAAGACGTAGAATCACTGGTTACCATCCCGGTTGAAAATGCGGTTATGGGATTAGCTAATGTAAAAACAGTCACTTCTTCTTCACAGGACTCTTCATCTGTAGTTGAAGTCCAATTTAACGATGGTGTAGACCCTGATAAAGCTCAGACTGATGTTCAGTCAGCTGTAAACAATGTGTCAGGCTTACCATCAGCTGTTCAAAAGTCTAGCGTGCAGAAAGTTGACTTCCAAAATGTTCCTGTGTGGACATTTGTTGTAACTACTAAAACAGATGATGCTAGTCTGAGTCGATTTGCCCAAATTCTAAGCAATAACATCAAGAATGTTTCAACTGTTAGTAAAGTAAGTACTTCCGGACTAGATACCCAAGGTATACAAGTGGTAATTAAACCTACCGCGATTACTACTTATGGTCTGAACCCAGCTCAAATCTCCCAGCTTATAAATAGCGCCGTCAGCTCCTATCCAGCCGGCACGGTTCAAACAGACAAATCTGTATTTTCGTTTACTATCAATTCTGAAATTACCAATGTAGATACTGTGAGAAATTTGATGCTTAACATCAATAACAAACCAGTACCACTAGCAAGCATAGCGAATGCTTATCAGCGCTCACAACCTAACCAATATCAATCATTTTTTGCTCAAAGCAATTCAACACCCCGGCGTGGAGTGACTTTTAATGTTTACAAGACAGACGCCGCCAGTATTGATCAGTCAGTTGGTGATGTACAGAAAGTAGTAAATGACACAGTCAAACAATATAACAATGAATTTAGTGTAACCAGTGAAATGAATACTTCTGAGATGATTGACCAGCAATTTAGTGATCTTTATCGTGATTTTTCAATTACTGTTTTACTGGTTTTTATCACTTTGTTTATTTTTGTCGGATTACGCCAGGCCATAATCGCTTTATTATCAACTCCCTTAACTTTTTTATTCACCTTTATCATGATGAATATTACGGGTATTCCCCTATCTTTTATTGCTATCTTTTCTTTATTGCTATCTTTGGGACTGTTGGTTGACGACACTATTGTAGTCATATCTGCTATGTCGGTCTATTATCGAACTGGGAGATTCACTCCCCACCAAACAGCGCTACTGGTTTGGAGAGACTTTCTCTCGGCAATTACTACCACTACCATCACAACCGTATGGGCTTTTTTGCCATTATTATTGGCCACAGGAATTATTGGTGATTTTATTAAGGCTATTCCAATTGTAGTTTCATCTACTTTACTTGGTTCTTATTTAGTAGCTATTTTTATTACTCTCCCTTTATTAATAATAATATTCAAGCCCGACATACCAAACCGGGTGAAAATGGCCACCAAGATCATAGCCACAGTAATAGTGGTTCTTATATTATTCTCCATACTCCCCAAAGGAAAAATATTTATATTTGAGTTTATAGCGTTGGTTGCTTTTTTATTAGTTGCTTATCTTACCTGGACACTCATCTTCGTAAAATCTAAACTGGCGATCAAAAAACGCCTTAAGGATCATAAGTTTGTCTCTCGTCTGCCTGAATATTTCAACCATGGTGTTTTCCGCATTGATGAAATATCTGAGCGATATAAAGGACTGATGCATGATATTTTAGCCTCGGCCAAATTGAGAAAAAGAATTTTAATTATGGTTATTATCTTCTCTCTGTTTTCGTATATTCTTTTACCTCTTGGTTTTGTACGCAATGAGTTTTTTCCTAACACTGATCAGGATGCTTTCTTTATGAACCTGGAAATGCCAGCCGGTACAAACCAGCAAACAACTACCAAAGAGGCATTAAAAATATTAAACCAGCTTAAGCAAACTAAAGGTCTTGAATATGTCACTCTGGACGTGGGCACACAAGCCAGTGGAGGCTTTGGTGGCGGAGGGTCTGGGAGTAATTACGCCTCTTTTTCATTAGTTCTACCTCCCAAATCAGAAAGGAAAATAGGATCAATACAATTAGCTCAACAAATGCGTGATAAGTTCGCTCACTATACAGCTGGAACCTTACAAGTGGTAGAAGAAAGCAGTGGTCCCCCTGCGGGAGCTGATGTGCAGATTAAATTATTTGGGGATGACTTAACTGTTTTAGATGCGTATGCTAACAAAGTTGAGTCATTTCTTCATAAACAGCCGGGTTTAACTAATATTGATAAATCAATTAAGCCAGGCACCAGTAAAATTGTTTTTGTTCCAGATCAGGCTAAGATGGCAAACTATAATTTGACCATTGATCAGCTGGGTATGTGGATCCGTTTGTTTTCCAGCGGTATGAAAGCCAATGATATCCGTCTCTCTGATGTGGGAGGGAACAATACAATGGATATTACTCTTCGCATGACGAATAATGAAGAGTTCGTGGACCAAATTAGTAGTATAAATATTCCAACTTCAAAAGGGGATGTACCTTTACTCTCACTGGGTCATTTAACTTTGCAAACTAATCCTACGTTAATTACTCGAGAAGGTGGGCAACGAACAATTTCAGTCACAGCTTCAGTGCAGGCAGGATACTCTGTTAGTGAAGCCAATCAGAAATTGTCGGATTATGCCAATAATGGCTTGGATTTACCAACAGGTTATTCTTGGTCAACAGGCGGGGTTAATCAAACTAATCAAGATTCAGTTACTTCAATTTTAGAAGCTATGTTGTTATCCTTTTTACTCATTATTATCACGATGGTTGTACAGTTCGGTTCCTTCCGTAAAGCCTTAATTGTTATGTTGGTCATTCCATTGTCTATTGCGGGAGTGTTTATTATCTTTGCTATAACTCATACTCCTTTGTCTTTCCCTGCACTGATTGGAGTTTTGGCTTTGTTTGGTATAGTAGTTAAAAATTCCATTCTTATTGTAGACAAAATTAACCAGAATTATCGCATTGGCATGAATCATATAGAAGCAGTCTCAGATGCTGCTTCCAGCAGACTGGAACCTATCGCTTTAACTTCTTTTGCTACTATCGTCGGTTTAATACCCATCACACTGTCTGATCCTTTATGGCAAGGATTAGGAGGAGCCATAATTGCAGGTTTAGCTTTTTCCGGAACAATCATGTTATTTTTTATCCCAGTAGTTTACTATTACTGGTTTCGCAATGACAACTCTATTGTCTTAAGCCTTAAAAGCTAAGCAAAATTATACTCCGATATCCTTTGTTATATTGACAACCTCTGCAAATTTATCGCAAAATGAAATTAGAGTTTAAAACACTGCCCGTTTTAAAATTGTATTTATTTATCCAAAAGGGTAGAGAAAGGAGACATATGGCAAAAAAGAAAGCAGTGAAAAAAGTTAGTCATAAAAAGACATCTTTGGTACCAAATTCACTAGATGATACTGTGAACCACTATGTTGGTTACGGAGTGTTAATTTTGGTAGCAGTTGTTTTGGGTTATGTTCTTTGGATGCACTATGCAGCCTAAGTTTAATCTAAACTCTAAAATTATTCTCAAATAAGATATGATGGTTTTAATCAATCATTTTTATTTGGGAATTTTTTTGTTTATTTGTCACCTATAAACTCTCACGCCTGCTTTTTAAAATATTGTAAGAAAATAGCAATAAAGCTCTTCTGATATATTGACAAACAAAATACCCCGGCATATACTCAGCTTAATCAAGACATTTCAGGCGTTTGCAGAAATTTGTTTCTATAACTGCAAAATATCTTGATTCACACATTGAAGTTTTTGCCCAAACTTGCAAGAGATTAATTTTATTGTACTATTTTTAGTATGATACTCAATTTTTGCATGCAAAAATCAAAAACATTCAGTCATAATTATTCTTCATTGGTAATCCAATCTATTATTTCGAGCAATCGATATAAGTGATTGGATTTTTTATTTTTTAAAGAAAGGGGGTGAATAAATAAATGAACAAATACGCAATCGTAGGAGCAGCAGCCGCTTTAGTCATGGCTGCCACACCAGCCTTAGCTAAAGACCGTGGCTGGGATATGGGATCAATGAATTTTGCCGGTGTATCTAATTACGTTACTTCAAATAACGTAACTGGCCAAAATGCTAGTATGCAATTTAGTGGTGGAAAAAATAGTAACAATTCTGTTACCACAGGTAATGCTAAATCTGACACCACTGTCGTAACAGTTGCTAACACCAACGTCGGTAACACAAATAGTGTTAACGGTGCTTTAGTTGGCAATCATGTTACTTCAAATAATGTTACCGGACAGAATTTGTCCTTCCAAGGAAGTGAAAAAGGATCAAATTCCGTTAAAACTGGTAACGCTAACTCCTCAACTGGAGTTTATACAGTTGTAAATACAAATTTCTCATGGGGACGTTAATCTCAGCTGAGATTGAATGATCTTCATTGAAGTTTGGACCTGGGGGGAAAAGCTTTCTGCTCTTCCCCCAGGAGGAATAAATATATTTTATAACAAAAAATTGCCCAGAAAGAAGTTTTAATGTTTTTAATTAACGAAAAATTTAAAAAATTATTATCATTATTATCAATTGTAATTATTGTCATCTCTTATTCGACTCCAATAAGGGCATTGGCAGATACACCTACACCATCGGATAGTCCCACAGTCACTCAAACCCAAACTACACCGACGAATGCAGCGGTTACTACGGACAGTCCAACGCCCTCGACTACAGATACACCCAGTCCGACTAATGACCCAAATACCACAATTACTCCCACCACAACCGATACTCCTACTCCTAGTGATGCAACTACACCTAGTGTAAGTCCACAAGCCAGTTCTCTGGTATCAGTTACACCAACTCCAACTGATACGAGTATAAATAACGGTGCAAACGTTAATAACGTTGCTTCAAGTTCAGCCACAACAGGAGACAATACTATCAGTGCGACTGACTCTGCTACCCCGACTACTCAACAAACCCAAAGTAGCAGCACCGGTAACAACAATAACTCAAACGGCAACGATGGATCAAATAATTCTTCATCCAACAACAGTAGTTCAAAATCTAGTTCTAGTATTTCTACTGGTGATGCCACTTCCAAAGTGGATAGTTCTAATACTGTGAATACCAATGAAGTAAACTCCCAAGTCATTACCCAAACCATCAATATTTTTGTCGACTACAATGGTGACCTAAACCTTTCAGATCCTGCTACTTTTACAGGAGATTTAATATCTCAACATCCATCTGACCCTCAAATCAACGTAGCTATGACCAGTGCAAATAATTATACATATTTAAATAATGTCATTGTTTCAACTGCTGATACAGGCAACAATCAGGTCAATACTGATGGCTCAGCTTCTATCTCTACTGGGGCAGCCTGCTCATTAGTTTCGTTGCTTAACAGAGTAAATTTGACTGTCATTAATTCTGTTGTTCACATCGTTACTATCAATGTATTTGGAAATTTAAATGGGAATATCATCTTACCTGAAGATATCTCACCAGCTAATTCAAATCCAGCCAACTGTCCAAGTTGTGGAGTAAGTACCAATATCAATAACACGGCAGAAGTTAACAACAATATTGAAACGAACACCAATACAGGTGGTAATTCATTAACATCCAATGACGCAACAGCGAGCAGTACATTGACGACTGGAAACGCAGGCTCTGCTGTTAACGAGTTGAATCTGGTAAATACAAATATTTATGGGGTAGATTTTGGTGGAGTATATATAACTATTTTAGGCAACTGGAATGGTAATTTCTTAGGCTGGAATGGATTAAACGCACAAAATGGTGGTAACAGTTTGGTGTTGACTGATCTTAGCTCCAATCAAACAGCCACTGCCTATGACTCCGGCGCGACAGTTAATAACTATGCGGTAGTAAATAATAATATTACCTCAAATGCCAATAGCGGAGGTAATACAATTAACTCCGGCTCAGGATCTATCCATACCGGTAATGCTTTCTCTGCTGTTTCTCTTATCAATCTAGTCAATACCAATATCATTAACTCTTGGGGATTCTTTGGCTTTATTAACATTTTTACTAATTGGAAAGGAAATATTGGAGGATTAAGTGAGTTTGTTACTCCCACTCCTACCAAGCAGGACAATAGCATTGCCACTGATGTGTCAACGGCCACAAACAATAGTAATAATAAAGAAGATGGCGGAGCTCTTTCACTGCAAGAATCTTCCAATACAGGAGCATATATTTTACCTGGAGATACTTTGACAGTTTTCTTGACTGGCAAGAATATCGGAACGGGTAAAGTTTACGGCAGTAACTTGACTGTACATTTGATACATAACGGAGTTGATCTAGGAGACCCTTCGTATTCTATTGGAGATATTCCTGCTGGTAAGGGTTTTAAATTGACTACGGGACTACAGCTTTCTGCCAACGCCCAACCTGGTACCTATACTTTGCATGCTGAACTTACAGGGACAACTGGTAATAGTGATACACCAGTCACCACAACCGCTGATACAAGTTTTGTTATCTATGGAGGTACAAATCTTGCTTCAGCTTATACTAACAACGATCCTACTATAACACCAACAAAGCATAAAGCCTTGCAAACCTTAGTTTTGGGTAAATCGACCATTAATAACTCTACCCGCAATGACTCATATTTATTAGGCTACTTATTATTATCAGTTGTATTATTTTTATTAATGAAAGTTACTCGTAATAAGACAAAACTTCTGGCCGTCTGGAATGAAATTGAAAAAAGAGTTGTATTTGAATAGAAAATATTATTTTAGAGGCAATACATAAACATCCCCACTCACTTAGTTTATATAAAAATCACACCTCAACGTCATATCCCTAGTCGAAGTAGAAATTTAGTAGGTTAATTAATTTAGAGTTATCTAGACTTCAGATTAAAAGAAGCTGTTTTGGCCGGTGTAGCGATGACCACCAATCTTTTCTCATCATAAAAACCCGTACAGGTATAAAGAGTTAAGGTATCTGTTTTAGTAGGTTCTATAACTTTAGTTTCCGAAGGATAGACAGCAGTTATATTGGTTACTTTGTATATATATATTCTATCTTTGGTGTAAATATAAATTACATTTCCTGCTTGAATGTTCTTTAAATTATAAAACAGCCCGGTTCTGGCATGAGCAAAAATCACTGTATTTCCTGGTGTACCAGGGTGACCACTCCCCATCCCATACGAAGCGCTACTATCAGATAATTCCCAATATCCATTCACCACTCTAGCCTTGACCACGTTCAAATTATTTATTTCTACTGCCGGGATTGAGATTTTAACTGGAATATCGTCACTTAAATTAGATTTATATAAACTTGTATTTATACGAATAGGACTTTTAGACACAGGCTGAAAATAAGCAGGAGAATAAAACAATATAACTAGAGCTAAAACCAGCAGTAAGCAACCAATAGCTAAATTTCTAATATTAAGTTTCCTTTTTCCACTAAAGAATCTCCACTTCTTTTTTTTCTTACCGAATTTTTTCTTACGCAGGAGGAATAAAAGAGGTTTTAATAACTTTTTCTTAAAAACTTTACGCCAATACTTCCACATATTAAGGCAACAATTGTTTGTAAAACCAAAGGCAAGGTGTTATTGCCTGCAGTATAAGACAAACCTAACACTGCTTGTGTAGGTCCCGCAGCAGAAGATGATTTACCATCAGATTTACCGTCTGACTTACCATCGGATTTCCCATCTGATTTGCCGTCACCTGGTCCTCCTGTAGTTCCTCCTCCATTACTACCTGTTGTTGGAGTGGGGGTCAAAGCTGTAGTTGGCGTAGGAGTGGGTGAAACTGATGGACTTACAGAAGGTGTACAAGAAGGACTTGGTTTGGTTGATGGAGTAGGTGTATATGTAACATTTGTGGAAGTTGGTGTGGGACTTGGATTACAATCAGGGTGATGCCCAGGAAGATTCCAATCCAGAGAAATATTGGAATTTGAATTTACCCAATTTTGTACATCGGTGTTACTGCAGATATTACCGGTTGTTACGGTATTATCAGCAAACACCGCATTAGAAATGAAAACTAGGGCTATAAGAGCTAATACTGATGGAGCAATAAATTGTTTTATATGATTTTCCATAAAAAAAACTGCCAACAGGGCAGTTAACTTGCCGTATAATATATCTACTATTATTTATTGTCAATAGTTGGGAACATATTCTTACATTCCGAGTTTTATATGGCTGATTATTTACCCTTAAGCATGCAAATATAGGATATGGTATAATAAGACTACGTTTAACCTTTCTTATGGTTTCTCAGGCACGAAATTATGGATGCAATTCAACACGATTCACAACATATCAGAAATATCGCGGTTATCGCACACGTTGACCATGGTAAGACCACTTTAGTGGATTTCATGCTCAAACAGACCCACACTTTCCGCACCAATGAGGCTGAAATGACACAAACTACCATACTGGATTCCAATCCTTTAGAACGTGAACGTGGCATTACTATTTTAGCTAAAAATACAGCAGTTTTCTATAAAGACTATAAGATTAATATTATTGACACTCCCGGTCACGCTGATTTTTCAGGCGAAGTAGAACGTACGCTAAATATGGCCGATGGTGCACTTTTAATTGTGGATGCACAAGAAGGACCCATGCCTCAAACTAAATTTGTTTTGAAAAAAGCCTTACAGTTAAATTTAAAAATAATTGTGGTAATTAATAAAGTGGATAAAGCGTTAGCAGACATTCCAAAAACCCTAGAACACATCAACGACTTGTTTTTAGAGTTAGCCAATGATCCTGAACATCTGGAATTTCCAGTTTTTTATGCTATAGGTAGAGAAGGAAAAGCAGCTAACAAGCCCGACGAGGTTAACGCTTCTTCAAACCTTGACCCTATTATGCAATCAATTATTGACACAGTACCAGCTCCTAAAGTACTTGATGGTGAATTTAGAATGCTGGTTACTTCTTTGGATTATGATACCCACAAAGGAAAACATGTCATCGGAAGAGTAACAGCTGGCGAACCTCAGGTTAATATGTCGGTGGTTTTGATGAAAGAGGATGGATCCCGTATTAGCGCAAAAATTGACAGTTTATCAACTACCATTGGTTTGAAAAAAACATCAGTCAATCAAGCCGTACGCGGGGACATCATCGATATTACAGGTATTAAAGACTCAGAAATCGGTGATACTATCGCTGATCCTAAAGTAACTGAAGCCTTACCTCGTATTTATGTCGAAGAACCAACTATTAAGATGGCTGTAGGTGCAAATACTTCACCCTTCTCAGGGCGAGAAGGTAAGTTTTCCAATTCACGCCAGCTACTTGAGCGCTTAGAAAAAGAACTTGAATCCAATGTGGGACTAAAACTTGATATACAAGGTGACAAATTTGTAGTTTCAGGTAGAGGAGAACTACATTTATCAGTTTTGATTGAAACTATGCGCCGTGAAGGTTATGAATTGCAAGTAGGCAAACCGGAAGTTATTATCAAAACCATCGATGGAGTTGAGATGGAGCCAATTGAAAATCTTATCATAGATGTTCCTGAGGAGTTTGTGGGTGTAGTAACTGAAGAAATCGGTAGAAGAAAAGGTAACATGACCAATATGGAATCAGACGGTAAAGGCAACACTCGTTTGGAATACCATATTCCTTCCAAAGCTTTAATTGGACTTCGCAGTATGCTTTTGACTAGAACAAAAGGCTCAATAGTTATCAACACAATGTTTGAAAAATATGCACCTTTAACTCCGCCAGTGGCTAAAATTCGTAACGGCGCTCTTATTGCCTCTGAATCAGGGGTCGCGCTTGGATACGGTATTAGAAACGCTCAGGAAAGAGGCACCACTTTCATTGAACCCGGTATTCAAGTATATGAAGGTATGATTATTGGTTTGCATGCCCGTCCAGAAGATATTGAAGTAAATGTAACCAAGGAGAAAAAACAGTCTAATATGCGCTCCAAAGGTGAAGGGGTAAAAATTGCTTTAATTCCACCGGTAATTATGAGTCTTGAACAATGCTTGGATTTTCTGGAAGAAGACGAGTTACTCGAAGTAACCCCAGAAAATTTAAGACTACGAAAAAAATATCTCACCAAAATTGACAGAGTCCGCGCTGAAAGAGGCCAAAATTAGATGTAAGTGAGAAAGATAAAGTGTTATATCCTTACTACTATCTACTTACTACTCATTAAACTAGCGGAATTCTACGGTTCTGATTTTCTATATACTCTTCTGCTCTGTAAGCAATCTTTTGCAAAGTTTTAAATGACTCAACAGGATATTTTCCAAAAGCAGATTCATCTGATAACATAACAGCGCTTGCTCCATCGAATACTGCATTAGCAACATCTGAGACTTCTGCTCTAGTCGGGCGTGACTGATTTACCATTGACATCAACATTTGTGTGGCTACAATGCTTGGGGTATTATATCTTTTGCACAAGTTTATAATTTCTTTTTGCAAAATTGGCAATTCTTCAATCGGCAATTCAATTCCCAAATCTCCACGTGCGACCATTACAGTATCGGAAGCCTGGATCAATTCATCTAGATGATTAATGGCTTGTTTAATCTCAATTTTGGAACAGATTTTAATCTTTGGATTGTTAATTAACGATCGCAAATTCTCAATATCCTCTGCATCTTTAACAAACGACATGGCAATCATATCCACTTCCTGCTCGACACCAAATAATACGTCTCTTTTATCTTTATCAGTCAAACCTCTAGTAGTCAAATTAGTCTCTGGGATATTTACACCTTTTCTTGAGTATAAAGTACCACCGCGAATTACTTTAGCAGTAATCTCAGTACCTTTTATATCAGTAACTAATAATTCCATTTCACCGTTGGTAAGAAATATAGGGTGATTAATTTGAATATCATTATGTAGATATGGATCGTTAATAAAAATGGCATCAGTGTTATCTTTATTAGTAGTAAAGACCTTAGTCTCACCTTCGACTAAGACTATTCCATCTCCTGGTAATACCCCTACTCGCATACGTGGTCCTTGTAAGTCTAAAAGAATTTTAACGTCCTTGTTATATTTTTTATTAAACTGTGTAATTAATTTTTTTCGATTATTAAATTCTTCATAAGTGGCATGAGAGAAATTCATACGTGCAATATCCATGCCATTTTTAACCAGTTCTTCCAAAACTTCTGGTTTCTCCGAAGCAGGTCCAATTGTACAAACTGTTTTAACTATATGTTCCATAGAGATATTATAAGCTATATTACAAAATTTGTCACACAGGATAGATTAAAAAGAGAAATAATTTTAATTTATAAACTAATACTTAAAGCTGGTTATTTTTTAAATACCAGATTAAGTATATTACGTAAAATAGATAGTACTAAACTAAAAAGTAATGCCCACCAAAAACTATCGACTGTAAATCCATGCACAATTTTGCCATTACCCACAATCATAATTAAAAAGGCATTAATAATAAAAGTAAACAAGCCAAGCGTAAGTATATTAATTGGAAGAGTTAATATAATTAAAATTGGCTTAAGAACAGCATTAATAACTCCTAAAACTAAAGCTGTCCACAGAGCCACTGCAAAACTTACCACATGCACTCCTGGCAGTAAATAAGCCGCAATAACAATGACCAGTGCGCTAATTATCCAGTTAATTAAAATTTCTACCATAAAATGAGCATACTCAATCTCATCATTTTTTGCAAGATCCCCATATTCTGATTATTTATAACTTTATAAACTTTCAACTTTATAACTAACTCTCCTCTTGCTTCATCTCAGCTTTTTGTGTATCCTAATAGCGTCGTCATCCCGAGCTTGTCGAGGGATCTCGCACTTTATGTGCGATACTTTCTCAAACAAGTTGAGAGATTCCTCCATGCGCCAAGTAAAACTTGCCTTGGTCGGAATGACAATCTCATCACTTATGAAAATCACAAACATCCACGCCAGACAAGTTTTAGATTCCCGCGGTAACCCCACAGTCGAAGCTGATGTTACTCTCGAAAACGGAATTTTAGGCCGTGCAATTGTACCTTCTGGCGCCTCTACTGGCACACACGAAGCTGTTGAATTAAGAGACGGTGATAAAACAAAGTACAATGGACAAGGAGTACTACAAGCGGTAAATAATGTTAATACGGAAATTGCTCACACAATCATTGGCATGGAAGTAAGCCAACAGACCGAAATTGATCAAAAACTTATTAAACTAGATGGCACAGAGAATAAATCTCGACTTGGCGCTAATGCTATCTTGGCTGTTTCTCTGGCCGTTGCACATGCCGCAGCCAAACAAGAAAAACTTCCTTTGTTTCAATACCTATCAGTCATTGCGAACAAAGTGAAGCAATCTAGTAAAAACAGTGAGATTGCTTCGTCATCCCTCGATAAACTCGGGACTCCTCGCAATGACGAATTTACCTTACCTGTCCCCATGATGAATATTATCAATGGTGGCAAACACGCAGCCGGCTCAACCGACATTCAAGAATTCATGATTATGCCGCTGGGTGCAGCTAACTTTGCCGATGCACTTAGAATGGGAGCCGAAGTATTTCATGCTCTTAAAAAAGTGTTGGCAGCCGCTGGTTATGCCACCACAGTTGGTGATGAAGGTGGCTATGCACCACAGGTCAAGAATGGTAATGAAGAAGCTTTAGAGCTAATCAGTCAGGCAGTAGAAAAAGCAGGATACAAACTGGGAACAGATATTATGCTGGCTCTGGATGTGGCTGCCAGTGAATTATGGCATGAGGACCACTATGAATTACAAACAGAAAAAAAATCTCTCAGTTCAGAAGAAATGATTGCCTGGTATAAAACTCTAATCGACAAATATCCTATTGTTTCAATTGAAGATGGACTAGGGGAGACTGATTGGGAAGGTTGGAGCAAATTGACTGCAGCCTTAGGTGACAAGATTCAATTAGTTGGCGATGATTTATTTGTCACCAATACTAAATTTATTCAAAAAGGCATTGAGCAAAAATCTGCTAATGCAGTTTTGATTAAACTCAATCAAATTGGCACACTAACTGAAACTATTCAGGCCGTACAAATGGCCGAGCAAGCCGGCTGGAATTCGATTATTTCTCACCGTTCCGGTGAAACAGAAGATACGACTATTGCTCATGTTGCCGTTGCCTTAGCTACCGGACAAATCAAGACTGGTTCACTATCCAGAACAGAACGTATTGCCAAATATAATGAACTTCTCAGAACTGAAGAAGGCTTAGGCAAAGACGCAATGCTCGCCAAACCAAGCTTCTCATCAATAAAGTAAATCAATGAATATATATAAACAAGTCGTTTTAATGATCCTAGATGGTTGGGGATATAGTGAACAGACTGAATACAATGCTATCTACCAATCTCACCCAGAATATTTCAATTACCTGTGGTCGCACTATCCACATACGTTAGTGCCAGCTAGTGGTGAAGCAGTAGGATTGCCCAAAGGAATTATAGGTACCAGCGAAATTGGACATAGCATTATTGGTGCAGGCAAAATTCTGGATACTGATATTGTAAGAATCAATAAATCTATTACCAATAATACTCTAAAGGATAATAGTGTTTTAGTTAAATTGTTTTTGAACGCAAAAAATCACAATTCAACCCTACATTTAATTGGCTTAGTCAGTCCTGGAGGAGTACATAGTCACCAAGATCATTTATATGCCATCTTGAAATCCGCAAAAGACTATGGACTAAAAAATATTGCAATTCATGTGATTACTGACGGTAGAGATACTCCTCCACAAAGCGGAGCCGAATACGTGAAAGAATTAGAAAACTTTATTCAGAATTTAGGAGTAGGTTATATCGCATCAGTTGCTGGTCGCTACTACGCAATGGATCGAGACAACAATTGGGATCGCATAGAAAAAGAGCTTGATGTTTTACTTTCGGCTGATTGTACAATAAAAAAAGGCGATGCTTCTGATTTGATTAAACAAGAGTACGATAATGGCACTGGGGATGAATTTATTCAACCTTTTGCGTTTCTGAATGATCCTCATAAAACAGTAGATGGGCACTTCAATGTCCATGATAGTGTGTTTTTCTTCAATTTTCGCCCGGATCGCGCCCGACAATTAAGTAAAAAAATAGCCGAGCATGTTCAACCTTTGTCTCTAACATTTGGTACTATGACCGAATATGAAAAGGGTATTACAGAAAATATTGCTTTTCCCCCTGAAAGAATAGCAGTTACTTTAGCCGATATTGTTGCTAAAGCTGGCATGAAACAAACGCATATAGCCGAAACGGAAAAGTATGCCCACGTTACTTATTTTTTAAATGGTGGGAATGAAAATAGACATCCACACGAAAATTTTGTCTTAGTACCTAGTCGTAAAGATGTTCCCACTTTTGACTTAGCTCCACACATGATGGCCGAACAAATTGCCGACAAAGCAGTTGAGGCTATCGATCAAAGTGCTAATTTAATAGTTCTCAATTTTGCTAATGCTGATATGGTAGGTCATACGGGCAAATGGGAACCAGCCGTAGAGGCAGTCAAATTTGAGAGCCAACAAATTGAAAGAGTAGTCAAAGAAGTATTGTCTAAAGGAGGAGTAGCAGTTATTACTGCTGATCACGGCAATGCGGAAGAGATGGTGGATGCCAACGGACATCCCAAAACATCACATACCCTTAATCCTGTTCCAGCTATAGTAACCGTAGACAATGAGAAAATTAGAGATAATGGGACATTAGCAGATATAGCACCAACTGTGTTAACATTATTAGGATTACAAGTACCTGCTGAAATGACAGGGAAAAGTTTAGTGCTAGATTGAACAACGAGCACCACTCAATTATTGAAGCAAAGTAACAAGTATTTGAACATTTATCTGGTTCGTAATCTACGAAATACATTTTTTGGCTTAGGTTTTTGAGAATTCGAATCAACTTTCTCTGTACGCATGGCTATATTTACAATATTCAGCTCTTCTCGATCCCTTAAAGCGAAAATACCTGCCGTCTGTGCAGAAAACACGCCTAATAGCGCTATCGTTCCTGCGACTACGGAAGAGTATATCTGGTCAGTATTTAACATGTATAAACCTGCTGTTAAGGCTAAAAAAGCGGAGCCTGCAGAGATACCTATCTCTTTAGCTAATCCTGAGCGTAAAAAATCTGCACGGCTTTGCAACACTTCAGGAGTTTCTTGTTTTGCATCATCAACTGAAACAAAAGGAATATTGAATTCTTCTGGATTTTTCATTTCTGCATTCTATAGGATATAAACGACTGTGTCAAATCAAGCTATTTAATTATTGTAGTTTATTTGAAAGAGGTTTAACAATTACTATTTCTAGGAGCGTTTGACGAGCTTGGCACTGTTAATAATCTCCAGCACTTCACCATCATTTTCAAAAGTCATTGACTGGGTTAGACGCTGATATTCGAGTAGGTAATCAGATAAGGCAGCGACTTTTTCCTTCAGATCCAAACGCATACTTTTCATCTTATCGGACAGCTGAGCTACAGCAGGCTGTTTCATTATATTCTGACGGGTTTCTTGTTTTTTCTTTGCAGCATTTTTAGCTTGTTCTGAATTTTCGCGAAAAGTAGGATTATTGTTAAAACTGTCATCAAACTGCTCTTTAGTTTGGCGCAGTTCTGTACGCAATTTTTCCAAACTTGCTAGATTACTTTTAATCATTTCTTCCAGACTAAGGAGAACTTGACTCTGATCAATTTGTTCAGGAGTTGCAGGAGTACTTGAACTTTCTTCTATTATCTCACCGTCTTGAATGTTTTGTGTATCATCCATAAAAAATACTATACAGCAAAAACAATTATAAAATCAAGTGTGTATTTAATGTTATTACAAACTTTATACTCTCTCACAAATACATTATACTTACTATAATGCGCAATCAATCAATAGATTTGTTAAGAGGTATAGCCACTGTTGCCATGATTCTAATTCATACTAGCTACTATTTTATTGGTGGTGATAAAATCGCACTTTTCATCTGGAACTGGAGTCAATTTGCAGTACCAATGTTCGTTTTTTGTGCAGGATATGTGTTCTTCATCAAAGATAGAATTAAGACTCTAAATGACTTTTCTGTCTACTTAAAGAAACGCCTGCCAAGGTTGCTAATACCTTATTGGATTTTCATGTTATTTTTCTTTGCAATCTACTGGGCTGTAAATCACGCCTTAAGCTTTAATTATATTTGGCAAAGTGTGGTGGTAATAGGTGGTATTGATATCGATTGGCTGGTATTATTGATGATTGAATTAGCTGTTTTATTACCTGTAATTAAATATCTACAAAACAAAAACCTCTTTCTGTTCAAAGTATATATAGTACTTAATATTTTATTGGCCTTGGCTATCTTTTACATTCATTTCAATGTCAATTATAAACTAATCATGTGGTATTTTTGGGGTTTGTCTGGAATTTCCAGTATGTTAATACTACCTGATATAAAACCTAAATTAAGAAACGCAATTTTAATTTTAGCGTTTTTAATTTTCGTTGGACTGTTTATTCAAGGGCTAGTTTTACATCACGATTTATCATTTATTAATAACAAATATCCTCCAAATCTATTTATAATTTCATATGGATTAATTACCTGCCTGGGCTTGTATTATCTTGCTGAAAGGGGAGTGTTCAATTATCTTCTCGGACCTCTTTCATTTATCAGCTCACACTCTTACTCCATTTATTTCGTCCATTATTCTTTACTTATTTTCTTCGCATCATTTTTAAACAGAGTTCACCTCACCTGGTACATTTTCTTTACCCTAATCTTAGGCTTAACTTTAATTATTCAATGGACTTATTCAAATAAACTAGTAAATCGAGTTAACAAACTAAAGTTTTAAGCCTAGATGCCTTGCAAAGCATTCGTCTTCCCACTAGACTAGAATTAGCCTATGAGAAAGCTTTTTTTTAATCAAGTTAAGATACTTGCGGGTTTATTAGTGTTTTTTTTATTCTCGGCTACTTCTCAATCCGTTTATGCACAAACCCCATATGTACCTAATCAGGTCCTGGTTGAATACCAAGATGGTTCCGCCCCTCAACAGGTACAACAGGTTATTAATAATCAATCCCAAAACTCAACTCAATCAGCTTTCCAGGAAACATCTTTAGAGAGTGCATATAAGATACAATCACAAATAAATTCACTTAATCAAAAAATAGGAGCATTATCTGTCACGCCGTTATCCAGTAATTCAAAATGGCAAACCCATTATGTTGTTACCTTAAAACAAGGATCTGATATCAACCAAGCTATTCAGGATTTAAAACAACAATCAAGCATCATAAAGGCAGTACAACCTAATTATTATATGCATAGTTTTTCTGTTACTCCCAATGATCCATATTATTCAAGTTTACAATGGAATTTACAAAAAATTGATATGCCTGATGCATGGGGTATTACTGAAGGCTCGACAAATGTAACAGTCGCTGTAATTGACTCGGGTATTGACTACAATAACCCCGATTTTGCTGGGACGAATATAATTAAGGGGAAGAACTTTATAACTGGCACCATGGATCCTATGGACGATTTTGGCCATGGCACTCACGTAGCGGGAATTATTGCTGCTTCAAGTAACAACAATTTAGGCATCAGTGGTATTGACTGGAAGGTAAAATTATTAGCCATTAAAGTAATTGACAGCAGTGGACAAGGTTCAACATCGAATGTCATTGCCGGTATACAGCAAGCAGTAGCAGACGGTGCAAATATTATTAACTTAAGTTTAGGCGAAGGCTCTGATGCCTCCCCTAATCCTTGTAGTTCTGACCAGGTCTTGCAAGATACCATAAACACAGCTGCTCAGGCGGGAATTTTGGTTATTGCGGCAGCAGGAAATGGAACATATAACCAGCAAACAAATCAGGTAGTATTATCTAATTCAGCTAATGTTTCTCCAGCTTCATGTAATAATGTTTTAACTGTTGGTGCTACTAGCAAAACTGACAGCCGAGCAAGTTATTCTGATTACGGCAGCAATGTAGTAATCTCAGCCCCTGGAGGAGATATCTCATCTACCCTGAATGCCGCTGATGGCATATTATCCTTAAAGGCCTCTCAATGCAGCCCTACTGGCGAAGTATGCCCAGCTAACCTGGTTTATAAAACTAACTATCTTTTTTCACAAGGCACTTCTATGGCAGCTCCGCATGTTGCCGGTGTCGCAGCGCTATTACTAGCCAACAACCCTAGTTTGTCGATCCAGCAAATAAGAAATTGCTTGGTAAATAATGCAGACCCAGTAAATACTTCTTCTCAATATCCCATTGGGCCTCGTGTTAATGCCTATAAGGCTTTACAGGCATGTTCTCCCTCTCCTAGTTCAGGTTTGTCGCCTACTATAACTCCTATTCCTACAGTTAGCATAAAAAGTACTGATGCGTACATTAACCTCAAAATACTCTTAGACGGCATTGGATCCGCCGGAGATAACGCAAACCCAAATAGCTATAATTTCAGCAATAAAAATCCAGTCACAAATACACGAGATTTAAAAGTAACAGTTTTACAAGGTCAAACAATAATTAATACCACAACCTGTCTAGTTCATTATGACTCGATTAGCGGAACATTTACTACTTCACCTCAAGCCCCGTGTGATATGGGTAATATTGCGACAGGAAATTACGAAATAAAGGTTAAAACAGATCGATATTTACAAAAGATAGCCAGCAATGATTTAAACATTACAGATGGTCAAGCATCTACTCTACCTATTGTTAATCTAATCGCAGGAGACATTAACGGGGATAATGTTATAGACTTACAAGACTATAACTTACTATTAAATTGTTATAGTGATTTCACAAATTCCAAATGTTCTGGATCAAACTTAACAAGTGCTGATTTAAATGACGACGGCAAGGTAAATTATGCTGATTTAAACCTTTTCTTACGTGAACCACATGTAGCAGGACAATAATACACGTTGACAAATGCAATCTGATCGCATATACTAACGCAAGTCTATCGCAAATACTATGTTAAACAAACACGATTGTAAATCAGAGTTAAATGATGCTCAACTGCGTGCCACACCTGCCCGTATCGCTTTAATGGAGCTATTTGAAAATTCCTTAGAACCTCTGGATGTACAAACTATGATCGATTATCTGCAAAAGAGAAATATTACAGCAGATAATGCCACTGTATTTCGTATTGTAAATGCTTTTACACAAAAAGGTCTAACAAGACAAATTCAGTTACATGAAAATAAATTTCGTTATGAACTTGCTGCTCGGGGAGAACATCACCACTTAATTTGCAACGTTTGTGGAAAGATTGAAGATATTTCGGACTGTAAAATTGAAGATTTTCAAGATGAAATTTCCAAAAAGAAAAAGTTTGTTATTAAAAGCCATGCCTTAGAATTTTACGGGACTTGTAACAACTGTCAAAAATAACTATGGAAGCAATTTTACTCTCTATGTTTACATTTATATCGACCATGTCGGGAGGACTTTTCGGTATAAGACATAAAGACAGACTGTATTTGATTATGAGCTTTACTGCTGGCGTGTTAATTGCAGTATGTTTTTTTGACATTATGCCAGAAATTGTTTCTATAAGTGCAGAAAAGAATTTAGCTGTAATCAACGCATTTATTGCTTTAGTATTTGGGTTTTTATTTTTCCACATTTTGGAAAAAACTGTTTTGCTGCATCATACACATATTCATCAAGAAGATGGTTACTGTGAGCATCAACATATTGATCACAAACATCCCACAATTGGTATCTTAGGTGCATCAGGATTATCCTTTCATAGCTTTTTAGATGGGGTAGGAATTGGTTTGGGTTTCCAGGTAAGTCCACATATCGGATTTTTAATTGCTATTGCCGTAGTTGCTCATGATTTTTCAGACGGTTTAAATACTGTAACCTTAATGCTATCAAACAAAAATAACGTCAGAAGTGCATTTAAATTTTTGTTGGCAGACGCAATAACTCCAATATTAGGAGTAGCTTCAACTTTTCTTTTCACAATTCCTAGTGACTGGTTACAGCTATATCTTGGCTTTTTTGCTGGATTTTTACTCTATATAGGAGCAAGTGACTTGTTGCCAGAAGCGTATAGTCAGAACAATTCATACAAAATGATAGCGTTAACTTTGACAGGAGTAATTTTTATTTTTATTGTTACTCGTTTTGTATAGAATTAGGGATTAAGTATCAAGGTTGAAAGCATTTGTAGCAATAGAGTCTTATATTGATCCATAGCGTAAAACACGTAAGCATAAGTGGGTTCTTCCAAGATTATAGAAACAGATTTATTGCCACTTGAGTCCTGCTGATCATACTCACTCGCCGATTGAGTTGCGATAGTAAGAGTCGCGGAACTAGTTCCATATATTGCAGCTAATTGGGCTGCTGTTCTAGTTGTATAAGAAATAGTAATCGAGTTTAAGCTGGCCGATGCAGTCGATGGGTTAATACTCACAAAGTTTGGAATTAAGGGGTCAGTAGAATTAATATAACCAGCAACCCATCCAGGCGGATATTTTATGGAATAACGATATACCGAATTGGTAAAAGTACTCCACTTACTCGTTGGATCTGAAGCAGAAACTGGGGTTGGTGTAGCTGAAGCTGTTGGTGTAGGAGTAAAACTTGGTGATAATGAAGGGGAGACATCTGGCACAGATGGTAAGACAAAATTAGCGCTATTAGTCTTGGACATAGAAGGTTTAGCATTCCACATAAAGAGAATATAATAAGTTGAAGCTAAAGATATGATAAAAAGAATTGACAGACCTATAAAAATAGGCTTCTTCAAAAAGACTTTAACTTGAGAAATTACGTTTTCTAGTTCAATTTTAAAAGGAGATTGGTCTTCTTCCATAGTTAATTATTTTTTTTACCAAAATAAATTCTTGTAAATATGAATATCAAAATCAGGGACATAATCCAGGTCGTGCCCACAATATTCTCTAAATATGACTCTAAATTTTCTACTTCTCTTAAAGACCTTCCAACTAACACGAATCCTCCACCATTTTTGCTAACATATTCCGTCATTACAGCTGCTATTCTTAGATTCGATTTTGGTTGCCAAGTAAATCTATCTTCAGCTCTTGCTTGAACATACTCCAACACTCCCTTGGGTATTTCAGGCAAATACACACTAGACGAAAGCGTAGTTGATAAAACATTACCTTTAATGTCATACACAATCGTAAAAGGTGCCAAAGATTGAAGTGGATTGATTCTGGGTGTATTTAGTAAAATTTCTGGACTCTGTCCATTGGAAAGTCCATACGCAGTATCTTCAGCCATTTGGATCTGAGGACTATTGGCTGATTGACGTACCACCTGTTGAACAACAATATAAATAGTAAGATATAAGATGCTTACTAAAAACGCTTCACAAAAGAATAAATAAAAGAAACTTTTGCGCATAATATCTAGCTAAATAAATAGTAGCATATTATGTTTGCTTTGTCTTATAAGTAGGCTTTTTTCTCGAGGATGGCAGGGGTGTAATAGCTTGGGAAAGATCACAGCTCATCTTGTTGACACTTTTAGCAAGAAAATAAAGTGAGACTGCTAACATTATCACAGATATAAAGGCTAGTTCTCCTCCTTGCAAGGGTAAAAATGCCACGCTACCCGTTAAACCAAAGAGAGAGAGTACTGGTAAACCACATGCACTACATCCAGATCCAACTATTCCCAGGACCAATCCTCCTCCTACTGTAAGTTTAAGATTTCCTAACTGGCGTAAAAAACTGATCTTTTGATAAATTAATGTTAAATTCGCTCCCGTAAGCAAAGCAGACAAAAATAATAAAAACAAACTAAATGGAGTCATAGAAGTAAATAGACCACCTAGCAATGAATACAATATTAGAAATTTTGCGCTTAAAGGATAGCTGGCTGTTAGTGTAAATCCTACTAACTGCAAATTCATCAGCCAAACAGTTATGACTAAATATATAAAAGTAATAATACTTGTAGAAAAGATGAATGATTTTCGTAAAAATATCTCACGCATGTTTCAGTACTTTAAACCTTAGGAGGACTATGATTTTTTGGCGAGCTCCTGATCAATAACTGTTTTAAAAGCTGAATAAGGCTGAGCTCCCACGATTGGGATTCCATCAATAAATATTGTGGGAGTACCACTTACTCCTGCTTTCTGCCCATCAGACAAATCACTTGCAATCTGAGAGCTATATTTGGTAGAGCTCAAGCAGGATTGAAATTGATTTGTATCCATTCCCAATGTACCAGCTACTTGAGTTAAATTATCGACTGTATACATGGACGTATCAGTTTCTGGAGGTTGATTTTTATAGAAATAATCTTCCATTTCCCAAAACTTTCCTTGCTCATTTGCACATGCAACTGCATTTGCGGCAGTATCAGATGCCGGTCCTAAAAACGCATAATCTCTAAAGGCAAATTTAACTTTACCTGTATCCACATAATCTTTCATCAACTGACTCTCAACACTCGTGTACCATTGTTCGCAAAATGGACAACGCAAATCACCAAATTCTACCAACGTCACCTTTGCATTTTTGTTACCTTTAATTGGATAATATCCTAAACCAACATTTACTTTGCCGGGAGTAGGAGAAACAACCGCAGCTTGTGCAGTGGCACCTTGCACTGCAGAAGGATTAGCTTGTACATCTTTTAATTGAGTGGAATATACACCCAGAAAATATGAAGAGATAACTAGCAATACTACTAAAATTTGTGTGTAGCCAAATTTAGGTAACAGAGGCTGTTTCAATTTTGGTTCCTCAACTAAGTTAATTTCTTTATTTACTCTTGGCATACTACATAGTGTAGTAAATAATTTGAAGATGTGTCAATCTATCAAAGTGTATCAACTCTTGGGAGAGTATAGTATCGAAATAGGTAGAGAAACATTATTTAAATAAGGTATTTTTAAATTGGAATTTTTACAGACTGTTAAACACTCTTTATTTGTACATTTAAAACTATTAATCGTTTTCGCCTGAACTAAAGAAGTACATATAGTCAATAAAACAAATAAGCTAACAACGCTAAAAATAGTTGACTTCACGTAATCTGTTTTAGAAATTTTAACTTCGTTAATTGAATTAATCCTTTGCAACAAAGTATCATAGGCTGCAAAAAAAGTAACTGAAGTAGGATAATCAACTGAGATTATTAATTTTTTCAGTGAAGATATCAAATAGTCTTTTTTTAAATGCTTAAGTACTGCTTTATCTGCTAAAATCTCATCTTTAATCATCTGCTCTTTGGCTAAATCTTTTATTAATGGAAAAACAGGCGTAAATAAAATTGCAAAATTACGAATAACTCTCTTAAATGAATGATAGTTAGTTCTGTGATAATTTTCGTGAAACCAGATCGCCATTATTTCCGATCTGTTAAAAGTATCTAAGATTTTTGTTGATATGTATATTTTAGGATTAAAAAAACCAAAACAAAAAGCTTGAAGACTATTACTGTTTAATAATATGGTATTTTTATCAATTCCATATAATTCTAACTTTTTAACGTAACTTAATTCAGTATTAATATTTCTTGTAGAAAATACTACAAGATTTAATGTGTTAAATGAAAATAAAAGTAAGTTAACGATAATCCACAAAAAATACAATCCTATAATAAAAACGATGGTTAATGTCATAATATTTGGAAATGGAATAATAAAATTATGGATTACGTTCGCACAATAATAAACAGCATGATAAAAAATCAATGAAAGCAAATTGGTTGAGATAAAATAGACAATTATACCTGCTAATAATGCAAGCACAATAATAAGTAAAAGCATATTATTTTTTATTTTTTAACTTTAGAATGGATAGTAAATGTTTTTTTTGTTTTTGGGGCAATTCATCAATTCCTTCGGCAAAGGACACAAAAGCAGATTCACCGTAAGTTGATAAAAAAGACGAGATCAAGGACCGAGCGATTTTTTTTGCATACTGTACTTCAGAAACTTTAGGTAAGTATTTAAATCCACGCTCATGTTTACGGCGGATTAAGACTCCTTTGTCAAGCAATCGATTGGTAATTGTAGCAATTGTTGTATATGCATACTTATCTTTAAGGTTCTGATGAATTTGCGCAACTGTACAGCTTTTATATTGCCAAATATAAGACATTATTTCTTTTTCTAAAGTACTTAGTTCTTTTATTTTCACTAGATTAGTGTAGGGAATATATAAAAATTTGCAAGCCCATCATTAAAGCTACATCGACTGAAGATTTGTCATATTGGTGGTAGGGGACCACCAAAACTCTGCGCCTTTATTATTTACCGCGGAGATCTTATATTGGTAACCAGTATTCATTTTAAGATATGTAATTGTGTAATCTACCAATCGAGGGTTAACATTTCGAACTGCATTGACAAAGGTTGAATCTGCTGAGGACTTATAATAAATATTATACTTTACCGCTCCAGAAACTTTGGGTAAAGGAACAACCGATTCCTGATACATACCCTTAACAATACTTACTCCTAACACGCTATTAACCACAGGACGATGTAGGGGAGTAAGAATAACTAAAAACAAGGCAATTCCTGATATGACAACTGTTATGCGTTGCCAACTCCAATTTAAACCTTTGTTTTTTGTAGGAGTCCTTACTGATTTATTTGGTTTTTTCACAGATTTCTTCTTCATCTATTACCAGATTAGAACAGTATTTACTCTACTGTCAAGAGGCATATCGAATTAAATATTACCTGTAAAATCTGGCCAGGAGTTGTTTAACCTTTTCCTTCGTGTCAACGTTGACTTCCACAATGGCCATCCCTTTATCATGAATACCATAAATTATTATGCTTTCTAATGGAGAAAAAAGTATAAATGGCAAAGCCAATAAGTCTTCTTCACCGTTAATTACGATTATTTTCTTTATTTTATTATTTAAGAAATTCTGAATATATCTTTGGATACTCAAAGCGGTAGAAAATTTAATCACGCCGGCTGGATTAGACAACTTAATCTTGGGTAAAATAGTAAAGTATTTTTCAAAATAACTCTTATATATATTTTGTCTTCTTGTCTTTAGGTCGATAACACTTATTGATGCTTGAAAATTGTTTTTAATAAAGTCTGCAGAGACAATATCACCTACTGTTACCAGAAAGTCTACTTTTTCAATACTCTGCTTAAAAGTAGCGAAATCTTTAACAATTTCACCAAAAGGATTTATTAATTCATGTCTTAAATTATCCGGTAAAAATAAATCTACATTGAATTTTTTATAAAATTCAATGTACGACTCACCTCTAGTATTAATTTCTCCACTTCTAATTCTTTCTGATGATACAACTTTATCATCATCTCCTCTTACAAATTCTACTTCAACAATCAGTAACTCCTGCATACCTAATTTATTTCTTTGTTTATTGATTAATTGCGCATTAAACTTCGTTTGTTCAGTAACAAATATTGCCTGACTATCTTTATCACGTAGTGTAGTTCCATAAATATCTGTAAGTTTAATTATTTTAAACCGATGAGAATATTCATATTGGTTTAGATAATTAAATAACGTTCTATATCTGAGATCGTAATTCTCTAAAGATTTAGCAAATTTTTTATTTGCTATCATTTCATCAGAAGTTAAACCAATCGTAACAAAATAACTATCTTTAAAAGCTTTGTGTATTAGTTTGTGATGACCAATATGTAAATGATCGAAGCTCCCACCAATAAATGATTTATCATATTTGTAATTCATATGTTTTAATATTATAAAACAAAAAACCAAATTGGACATTGACAAAAGATTTTATTATCTATAGACTTAAATCCCAGAAGTCAAATATTATGTCAAATCACGACTCTGGATTAATAAAGATAAACGGAAAATATAAAGGTAAAGATATTCTATCCCTCGATCAGTTTACTTCTAAAGACATATTAGCTCTATATAAAAAGACTCAACAAATGAAAAGAATTGCGCTTGGTGCCAAACCAGCCAAAAATCTGGCCGGCAAAATTGTGGCAATCATTTTCTATGAACCTTCCAGTCGTACTTTTAATTCCTTTGCGGCAGCTGTAAAACAACTGGGAGGACAAACTTTAGAAGTACATGATCCCAAGACTTTTTCTTCGGTTTCCAAAGGAGAAACTCTGGAAGATACCATTCGTGTTTTAGAAGCATACACTGATGCTATTGTAATTAGACATAATGAACAAGGAAGCGTGCAAAAGGCGGCTGATGCGGCAGAGTTTGTGCCTGTTTTTAATGCCGGAGATGGTATTGGTGAACATCCTACACAGGCTCTACTTGACTTAATGACCATCTATGACAAACATAAAAGATTAAATAATCTCACCGGCATTATGGCAGGTGATTTATTAAATGGAAGAACAATCCATTCTTTAATTAGGGGTTTAAGTTTATTTAAGAATAATATTATTTATTTACTCTCTCCTAAAGAGTTAAAATTATCCAAAGATGATTTTAACTTATTTAGCCAAAGAAACATTAAATTAATTGAAGTTAGTAATATTAACGATCTGCCCAAAGAGGCAGATTTTTTATATTGGACAAGAGTTCAAAAAGAAAGATTTAAAGATTTAAGTGTTTATGAAAAAGTAAAGAATAAGTTTGTTTTAGACAAAAAATTAATAGATAACATGGGCTGGAAAAATGCCATATTCATGCATCCACTCCCCAGAGTAGGAGAGATTGCCTTGGATGTAGATGAAGATAAAAGAGCAGTTTATTTAAGAAGTCAAATCAGAAACGGAATGTATGTAAGAATGGCTTTACTGGACTTGATTATCGGTAGAAAATAATTAATTTAATATGGCATTGGGCAAATTTATAATCAAAAACGGACCGCAACTTGAAGGAGCTGTTTTTGGTTATAAACACTCTATAGCTGGAGAAGTGGTATTTGCTACAGGTATGACCGGCTATCCCCAAGCTTTTACAGATCCTTCTTTTTCAGGACAAATTTTGGTAATGACTTATCCTCTGGTAGGAAATTATGGCGTACCGCTAAGAGAACTCTGGGAATCAGACCGTTTACATATAGCCGGATTGATTGTGTCTGACTATATTCCAACTCCTTCGCATTTTGAAAGTAAATATACCCTTGATAACTGGTTAAAAAGTCAGAAAATACCTGGATTAGTTATTAAAGATACCAGAATGTTAACACAATTTTTAAGAAGCAACGGCAGTAGCCTGGGTAAGATTATTATAGATAAAGATATCCCCTACTATGACCCCAATCAGGACAATTTGATGGCAAAAGTTTGTAAAACCAGTATAAAAACCAGTGGTGAAGGTAAAAAAACAGTAGTATTGATTGATTGCGGCGCAAAAGACAACATTAAAAGATGTTTTATTAAACGTGGAGTAAGAGTTACTGAAGTTCCCTGGGATTATGATATTTTTAATGATAATAAATTAAAGTTTGACGCATTGTTTATATCAAATGGTCCAGGTGATCCTACTATGGCCAAACAGACTATTACAACAGTCAAAAAAGCCATAGATAAAAAAATACCGATTCTTGGCATTTGCCTTGGTCATCAAATTCTAGCATTAGCCGCGGGAGGGGATACATATAAATTGAAGTACGGGCATCGCAGCCAGAATCAACCTTGTTTACAAGAAGGTACCAAACGTTGTTTTATTACTACCCAGAATCATGGTTTTGCAGTAGGTAAAATCCCCAATGATTTTACGTCCTGGTTCACTAATATAAATGACAATACTAATGAAGGTATCATACATAAAAGTTTGCCTATCATGTCAGTACAATTCCATCCTGAAGCTACACCAGGACCAGTGGACACCGAATGGATATTCGATTATTTCTTAAGTAAAATTTAACATGAAAAAAAATAATATTACAATCAAAAAAGTTATATTACTAGGCTCGGGAGCTTTAAAAATAGGCGAAGCTGGTGAATTTGATTATTCAGGTTCACAGGCAATAAAAGCTTTAAAAGAAGAGGGTGTAAAAGTAATATTAGTTAATCCTAATATTGCTACTATTCAAACATCAAAGGATTTAGCAGACGATGTATACTTTCTACCCGTAACCCCATATTTTGTAGAACAGGTAATAGCCAAAGAAAAACCAGACGGGATATTGTTATCGTTTGGGGGGCAGACAGCTCTAAATTGTGGTTTAAAACTTTATGAAGAAAAGATTTTGGAGAAATATAATGTGGCTGTTTTAGGAACTCCTGTAAAAGCCATTGCCTTAACTGAAGATAGACAAGAATTTAGTAAACACCTACATAAAATTGGCATTCCTACTCCAATCTCTCAAGCAGTAAATGACTTACCATCTGCTAAAAAAGTAGCTAAACGAATCGGTTATCCAGTCATGATCCGAGCAGGCTTTACGTTAGGAGGCCAGGGAAGCGGAGTGGCTAAAAATGTCAAAGAATTAGCTACTATTGCCACCAAAGCCCTATCTTTTTCACCACAGATTTTAGTTGAACAATACTTACATCACTTTAAAGAAATTGAATATGAAGTTGTGCGTGATAAAGATGATAATTGCATAACAGTCTGTAATATGGAGAACATGGATCCGCTGGGTATACATACTGGAGAATCTATAGTAGTTGCGCCAAGTCAGACTTTAACCAATAATGAATATCATCAGTTAAGGAAAGCCTCAATCGACATTGTTCGCAGTTTAGGTATTGTGGGAGAATGTAACGTCCAATTTGCTCTTAATCCAAATCCAAGTAAAAAAGATAAAACAAACAAATTTGATTTTTACGTCATAGAAGTCAATGCCCGCTTATCCCGCAGCTCTGCACTAGCCAGTAAAGCAACGGGTTACCCTTTGGCATATATCGCTGCAAAACTGGGCCTGGGATATGGACTAATGGAATTAAAAAATGCCGTGACTGGAGTTACTCAAGCTTGTTTTGAACCAGCACTTGACTATGTGGTGGTTAAAATCCCTCGCTGGGATTTGAATAAATTTAAAGGAGCTGATCAAAAACTGGGCAGTGCTATGAAATCAGTCGGTGAAGTAATGGGTATTGGTAGAACTTTTGAAGAAGCTTATCAAAAAGCCATCCGCATGTTAGATCTTAACTATGAAGGAGCTACTTCTGAAAAAATGTTTTTTGAAAAACATGACATAGATAAAGAATTAAAATTCCCTACACCTAAACGAAGATTCGTTTTAGCAGAAGCCATTAAAAAAGGTTACAGTGTAAATAAAATTTATAAACTCACCGGCATTGATCCCTGGTTTTTGTATCGCATAAAAAATATATTTGATTATGAAAAAAAGCTTAAACAAATAAAAAAATTAGAAAAAGAAACATTATTAGGAGCTAAGCAAATTGGCATTTCAGATAATAGAATAGGTGAGCTATGTAATTTAAGTGGACTAGAAATACGAAATTTACGAAAAAAACTTGATGTTATTCCTTCAATATTTCAAATTGATACTCTAGCGGCTGAATTTCCTGCCAAAACAAATTATTTATATATGACCTATAACGGGGAGCATAATGATGTCAAACACGAAGGACACTCAGCCGTCATGGTCATCGGTAGCGGTCCTTACAGGATCGGTTCGTCAGTAGAATTTGACTGGTGTAGTGTTAATACCGTTAAATCTATAAAAAAATATAAAAAGACATCTATTGTAGTTAACTGTAATCCTGAAACTGTGTCTACAGACTATGACATTTCAGACCGTTTATACTTTGAAGAATTAACTTTTGAAAGATTAGCAGATATCTATGACTTTGAGAATCCATTTGGAGTAATTGTTTCTGTTGGCGGACAGACACCCAATAACAGAGCATTTGAACTCAATGAATATGGAGTAAAGATATTAGGTACTTCAGCTAAAAATATTGACAATGCCGAAGATCGAAGTAAATTTTCAGCGCTGTTGGATACATTGAAAATTCAACAGCCTCTATGGAAGAAAGTAACTACATCAACAGCTGCCAAAGAATTCGCTCAAAAGGTAAAATATCCAGTATTAATTAGACCTTCTTATGTTTTATCAGGAAGTGCCATGAACATTTGCCTAAATAACAATGATCTTGAGACTTATATACACGAAGCTACAGAGGTCTCACAGAATTACCCTATCACAATTAGTAAATTTTTTATTGATAGTAAGGAAATTGAATTTGACGGCGTTGCCCAAAGGGGTGAAATCAAAGCATTTGTAATATCTGAACATATTGAAGATGCAGGCGTACATTCCGGCGACGCAACTATAGTGCTACCCACCCAAAGAGTAAATGATTTTTGTAAAAATGAAATGCTTAAAGCAGCAACTGCATTAGCGAAAGCTTTAGATATAACAGGGCCTTTTAACATACAATTCTTGCTGAAAGATAATCAAGTATTTATTATTGAGACAAATTTACGCGCATCACGTACATTCCCTTTTATTAGTAAAGTTACTGGTTTAAATTTTATAGACTTATTTGTAAAATGCTTATTTGAGAAGGATGTAAAGAAAATATCCTTGCCAAATTCTTCTTTCACTGCTGTAAAAGTAGCTCAATTTTCTTTTGCTAGATTAACAGGTGCTTCTCCTCAATTAGGAGTTGAAATGGCTTCAACCGGCGAAGTCGCTTGTTTTGGAGAAAATGTAGAAGAAGCATACTTGAAAGGTCTTCTATCAACGGGGGGTGTACTACCCCAAAAGGGAATATTTATAAGCTTTGGAGGAGACAAAAAGAAACAAATTGCTCTACCTTCTATAAAAAACCTGGCCAAATTAGGTATACCTTTATACGCAACTGAGAAAACATCTAAATTTCTTTCACAAAACGGCATAAAGGTAAATAAGTTATACAAAATACATGAGAAGAAATCACCCAATATTTTGGATTATTTCATAAACAAAAAAATTGACTTGGTAATAAATATTGTTGATATCCATCTCAAAAAAGATCTGTTGGATGACTATCAAATTAGAAGAACTGCTATCGATAGTAATATCTTAGTCATAACCAAACTAAAACAAGTCGAATTATTATCTAAAGCCCTGGTAGAAAGACCTTTGGAAAAATTGCAAATAAAACCCTGGTCGCAATACTTATAAGCTAACTTACTTCTTCAAGAATTACAACTGAGGAATTTGTTACTAGTTGCTTGAATTCTTCTTCAACTGAGGGGTATTTATCACCAAGTAATCTTCTATAGTGCATGGGAACAGTAAACTTAGCTTTTATTGCATTGGCTGCCTGAGCTGCTTCTTTATAATCCATTGTGTATCCTCCGCCAATAGGTAACATGGCAAAATCAATCTCAAATTTCACAAAATCTTTCATTTCCTCAATAAAGTCCGTATCACCTGCATGATATATTTTTTGACCATTTAATTCGAAAATGTATCCTACCCAATTATTTTCTTTTGGATGAAATTTAATTTTTTCGGGGTGGTTATTGTATGCTGGCACGGTTTGAAATGAAAAGCTCTTAACAGTATAGTTATTATTAGGAGCGACGCTAACTTTTCTTTCACTTTCAATAGTGATTTTCTCTAAAATATCAGGGGGGGCTATTATTAACGTATCATCTTTTATAATATGCTCAATATCTTGTTGTGAAAAATGATCAGGATGCGCATGAGTAATAAATATCAAATCTGCCTTTTCTAAACTAGTTGTTTTTAGATCAAAAGGATCAACATAATATATTCTATTACCATCATTATTTACAAAAGAAAAACTGGCATGCCCAAACCATAAAATGTTTTTTAAATTATCCACCACTTTATTATATACCAAAAGTTATATTTTTAGTTGTTGAAATTGTATGAAGTATGTAATCAATCACTCCTAATTTATCTGTCAGATATTCCAAGAATAGTATATATCGCAAAGAAGTGACATAAACTTCCAAATATTACAAAGATATGCCAAACAACGTGTGAAAAGGGGATTTTTTTCAACAGAAAAAATATTACTCCAAATGAATAAAGTAATCCGCCAAATAAAATAAATTCGAAACTAATAATTTTTTGCTGACTAAACAATGGTTGTATAAAAATAACTGAGGTCCAACCCATGACCAAATAAATACTCGTATTTAAAATTCGATTTGTTTTTTGCAGAGCAGTATAGATTGTACCTAAAATAGTAACTATCCAAATTAATGTCAAAACAAAATATCCTATCCAATTATTAATAATAAGAGCAGTAAGCGATGTATAAGTCCCTGCTATAAATAGATATATAGCTGATTTATCCAAAATTGAAAACACCGTTTTGGCTCGGGTAAAAATCAGACAATGATAAAGAGTGGAGAACAAATATAACAAAGCCAAAAAGGTAACGAAAATAATCAAACAGATTGACTGTATAGGATTAAGGTGCAGTGCGTTTAGATACAAAAAAATAGCTGTAACTAAAACTGCAAAAAAAGCAATTCCGTGTGAAACACCACTAAAAATCTCTTCTAAAATAATTAGATTTTTACTCTTCATTTATGGTAACCACTTCTATAATCGAAATATTTTATAATGACATCTGTGGTTACTTATAATAAGACTTTATTTGGAATAACAAATATAGTGCAATAACGCAACCAATTAGTCCTGAAAATATTTCGTAAGCAAATAAAGAACCTATAAAAGATATTATTTCACTCCAAAAAAGTCTATTCCAGCCTGACAACTTTCTTTTATTAGTTCCAGAATAAGCTGAGACCAACATTACTGCTGCCACCAGCCATAATATTAACGATATATAATTATATCCGAAATAGCCCATACTATTTACTCTTCCCATCATCATGAAAGGTGAAAATGCAGTTAGAGCACCGAAGGCTGAAATACTACCAAGTATACCTAAAATACCAAATATTAGCGCCAAAATTGGTGTAATTTTTACCAATACATCCTTGATATTTGTAGGCAATTCTGGAAGTTGAGAGAACCATTTTTGCAAAGCCTCGATAAATTTCTGAGTTGATTTTTGATTCATTTTACTTCACCTCCTTTCTGTATCTTCTATATTCTAAATAACTCTACAGTAATTGCAAGTATCAATATTGCAAAACTGGTATTTTTTGATATACAATCTTTATAATGTTTACTTACACTCAAGCTATAGTTTTTGGACTCCTGCAGGGAGTGAGCGAGTTATTTCCCATATCAAGCTTAGGACACAGTGTAATTCTTCCTTCTTTACTGCATTGGCATATCGATCAAAATGCACCATACTTTTTAACTTTTTTAGTCGCAACTCACTTTGCTACAGCGTTAGTTTTATTTTTGTTTTTTTTCCAAGATTGGATAAAAATTATTTCAGGTATCCTGAGGTCATTAAAAGAACGGGAAATAAAAGATAGCGATACATATGCAAAATTAGGTTGGCTATTAGTAGTAGGAACAATACCAGCAGGTATCTTGGGATTATTACTTGAGAAAGAGCTTAAAAATCTTTTTGCTCTACCTCAATTAATATCTGGCGTTTTAATATTAAATGGTCTTATGCTACTCTTGGCAGATCGAATGAAGAATAATCAAAAAGAACAGGATGCAAAAGGCAGTGATACAAGAATTGCCAAATTGTCTTATATTCAAACTTTAAAAATTGGAGCCTTACAATCAATAGCTCTTATTCCGGGATTTTCTCGAACAGGCGCGAGCATCACTGGAAGTTTACTAGTTGGCTTAAATCATGAGGATTCAGCCAGGTTTTCATTTTTATTAGCTACTCCAATTATCGCTGCCGCTGCGTTGCTGAAATTGCCTGAACTTTCCCTTAAATCTGAAAACATGGTTTTAGGACAAATCCTTATAGGATCATTTTGTGCTGCATTAGCAGCTTATTTCTCAGTTAAGTTTTTAGTCAAATACTTCCAAACAAATAATTTAAGACCTTTTGGAATTTATTGTATTGCTGCGGGGATAATATCAACAGTTTTAATATTTAGCGCTATTTAGAGGATTTTTTACCACTTTGAAACCAGGCAAAAATGAATGCTCCCAATCCGAGAATTAAAGTACCTATAGCGTGTGTATAATGGTGTCTGCTCAATGCTATATCATGACCAGGAAAAAATGCAGGAAGAGACCTTGCCGGCTCAATGAAATAAATAGCTGAACAAATTAATAATAGCAAACCTACGAAAAATGCTAATAATACGATAGGCTTTGACATATGAATATTTTCATATATACTGGCTTAGTTGTCAACCGGTAATAAGCATAACAGTGTACAATAGACTAAGCATTATGCGTAATATATCTACCTTTGTAAGCTCTTTATTAATTGGATTTATAGTTTTTGTAATATACAGTTTATTAACTCCAAACAACTCAAGTAATAAACAGGTAATGTCCCCATTGTCCCAAAAACCAACCATCTCAACCAATTTTTCTATTGCTAATCCACCTTCAGCATCGATGAAAGGAACTATAGCAACAATGTCATCTACTATACAGTTTAGTTCACGAGTAGCCACACAAAGCTCAGTCCTAACCGATTTCTCAACTCAGATTGAACAGGGCGAGTCTTTACAAACAGATGACAAGGGCTATATACAAGTTAACTTTAAAAATTTGGGGGACATTACTCTGTTTCACAATAGTTCATTGAATATAATACAACTACTACCTTATAGCTCTGTTTTCTCTCAAGACAGCGGCAATGTTATATACAATGTAACCAGCTCAAATCCCGTGGCCATCCGAAGTATGGACCTGCTTATTCAAACTAATCAACCTGCTAAGTTCAACGTTAAAGTTGATTCAGTTAATAATCTGATTAATATATCAATGTCATCTGGATCAGCGACATTAGGATATGACGATTTAAATTACAACAGTAATGTAGTAACACTTACCAATAAAGATCATGTCAGCTTTGACGATAACCAGAGACAATTAAGTTCTTATTAATAATTTTTAAGAGGCTCTAAAATAGAATTTCCTTCGTATCCTAAAGCCCAAATTGCCAGCCCTGCAAGACTATATTTTTCAGCAAAACGAATTTTAGCTTGTGTAGATTCAGCTTCTGGATAAAACATCTGATGATAAGTACCGGTTCCTTGATCTTTATATACTACGTAGTACTCATCTGTATTATTGTTAAATTTAGCACTGCAGCTAGCGCATTGACTTAAAAATTTTTCTGTCGTTTTATTACTGTCAATAATCCCTGTGTTTGGAATAATCGCAGACTGGGGACTAGGATTCAAAGTTTCCCATTCATAGCCATACAAGGGAAAACCTAAAATTAATTTATTGTCAGATATATAACTCTGAGCTATTTGCATTGCGCTTGATGTATCATACTCTAAAGTTTCCCCAGCACCGTTTAAAGGCGCTACTGGACCGGTTACATATGATCCGGTGTAATGATAGTCATACGCCATTACGACGATGTAATCGGCAATTTCCCCGGCACGTTGAGGATCAATCAAGTCTTTGCGGATTAAATCTGTAGGGCTTATCTCAACAGTTAAAGTTTCGTGTGAAGTCATTTTATCTAATCCGTTTTTTATAGTCTGAAGATAAGTTATGAAATTATTTCTAGCCTCGTCACTGGCGCTAGACGTGCTTTCAATATCTAAATTTAAGTCAGAAAATTTATACTTTATCAAAATAGGCTTTATATCAGAGAGTAAATTATTTGCACTTTGCTGGGGTGATGAAATCATTTGGTTAATGGCGTTCTGATCACCAGAGTTAACCACTAAAGAGAGTTTTAAATTGTTCTTTTTAGCAGTATCCAAAAATGAATTCACTCTACCTGAAGTTAGAGCATACCATCCAGGTTCAGAAGATTGAGTAGATGACATAGATACGATTGAGCCGTCTGGACCGGTAATTAGTCCAAAATACGCCAAAGTAGTGATATATGAGGTGTAATCACTTTTTGCCTGACTTAACTGCCAGTAGGGGAGAAAACCGATTATTTGTTTTTGCGCAAAAAAAGATTGGGCTGCCTGTTCAATATCGGGGAGTTTGGCAAAATTTATAAATGAATAAGCGATAACTATACCTGCAATTAGACCAGTAACAATTAGTAAGATTTTCTTCATCGACTCAAACATTATAGTGCAAAAAAACTATTTTAGCATGAAATGATTATCTTATATGATAATTACATCAGTTTTATTATTTTCTGATACCTTACTAAGATAATAAACTGATGGGTATAAATAGCAAATTAGATAAAGAAAGAAAAAGAAATTTAGTCCGTTCACAAGGTATAAGTTTTTCCCTAGCTTTGGATGAGATGAAAGAAGAGGATAGCTACGCTAGTAAAGAACTAGACGATTATCTCCTAAGCGTTGCTTGTGAAAAAGCAGAAGGAGTGTATAATTATGATCAACACGGACAGCTCAAATGGATGATTCCTGCTGCCGGGGATAATCAGCACTTGGAAGTAGTCGTGCAAGACGTCAAAGATAAAAGATTCATACCTCAATTAAAAATAGAAGCAACTATAATTACCCAACATAATAAACCTTTGCAAACAATAGATCTTCCTTTCATTTGGCCTCCTTTTTTGTATCATTATGGTACAAATATTTCTATACCAACCGAAGGGCAATATTTTGTAAGAATTACCATCAAGAAACCTAATTTTTGCCGGCACGACCAAGAGTTAGGTAAAAGATATCAGAATGATGTAAGTTTAACATTAGGGCCATTAAATTTAACACCCGGAAGAAAAGAATATGGAGAGGAGTAAATTTTAGAATTCACCTAAGAAATATGGTCTTTTAATATTATTTTTTTGCATCAAAGGATAAGCTACATTATATACTGCAATCTGTTTTTCCGTTCTGCCAGTAGGAAAGCCAAAATGTGAGTGACCATGGAAAACTGCATTGACTTTATATCTATCTATAACTTCTTCCAAGCGTGTAGAACCTAAAAAAGGATATAGCTCAGACAATTCTCCTTGTAAAGTATCTTTAATTGGCGAGAAATGCATGACTACAAATTTAGCACTTATTTCTGGTAAACGATCTATTTGCTGCAAACCATTTTCTAATGCCTGCACTTCTTTGGCCACGGCATCATAAAATGCTTTTTGTTCCGGTTCCCCAAATCTACCCCACATACTAGGTCTAAAACCTCCCCCAAAACCTTTTGCACCTGTAAAGGCATATTGTTTATCGGCTTTTTTAAAAATATACTCTACACCCTGAACAAAATTTACTTTACTTTGTTGTAATATTCTTATAACTTCTAGCTCTTGATCACTTTGAAAGTCATGATTACCTAATATACCTACTACAGGGATTGTTAATGATTGTAGTTCCTGAGCTAAAACTTCTGCCTCACTGGGCAAACCAAGATTAGTTAGATCTCCACATAAAACCAAAATGTCAGCCTGTTTGGAAATATCTGTAAATAATTCTCTTAAACTACCAGCAGAGTTTTCGCGAATATGTAAATCACCTAAGGCAGCTATCTTTAATTTGTTTTCAATTTCTGTTTTGTTCATCGGTTATTTTAATTCAGTTACAGGCCTAAAGCCCCATAAAGATACCCCTACTTGATAATCATTGGACAGTAATAATCCCCGAGTAATTTTATCCTCCGTGGGAGGATGAGATAAACGATCTTCAAGTTTGCCAACAAGATGTTCAAAAAGCCATTTTGGAATTACCTCGCGTTCTGAGGGATAAACAAAAAGAAAGTTCAAAAGGTGTCCCATCAACAACTCCCAATGTGGTTCCATTTTATTCATCAAATGATGCCAATCAATATTCTTTCCTTGACGTAACATCAAATGCACTACATCTCCATCATCATTACGATGTCTATTTTGTACATATGATTTAGATATAATTAACTCTTCGACTGGTTCTAATAAAACTTTATTATTCAATACCTCACCTTTTTTAGCTCTCTTAAACCAGTCTGTTTCGACTTTAAATAAGCCATTCCTTTCTGCAAAAATAATATCTGTATAATATCCCTGGTCATCATATACTTTTGCTAGCCAATTTAACTCAATCTCTTTTAATTCTGGTTTATAACCATTTTCAGCCAATTTTTTTAGTACCGCAGGATGATCATCATAAGCAATCCGGATATCAATGTCGCCCGTAGGTCGCTCTATGCCTGTATATTCACTAAAAGCAAATGTTCCTCCCACCATAAAGGGGCACTTGCTTTTTATAAGTGTTTGTAAAAGCTTCTTATAAAATTTTTCCGCTTGCTCTTTTTTCTCACCACTTAAAGCTAAGGACATGTGTTTTAGTCTACTCATCTATTGTAAGAAAGATATGAAGCGAAAGTAATAAGTTACTCAATGATTGATCGGCACACAGGCCATACTTGTCTGATTTGGTGGAGTTTTACAAGTGCCGGTAACCTGACCATTTGGCGTACTAAACGAACAACTATTGCCTGCTGTTTGATTAGCACAAGCACTAATAGCAGCTTGTGGAGGAGTTTTGGCACTATTGTTATCCGTGTTAGTCTGATTAATATTTTGGGGTTGATTATTTTGTGCTTTAGGCACAATGACTTGCATTTGCACAGGTTTAGCACGAAAACAACTAGCTGAATAAGGAAAATCTTCCGTTAGAACATAATGATACATAGTCGTTGTTTTTCCGTCCAAAACAATTTGACTAGTCATACCGTGACATTCATCAAGATCATTGGTGGTTAAATAATTTCCATTAGGTAAAACAGGACCAGTAATAGGATAACCATCAAGGGAAAAACCCACCACCGTGGAAGAACTTATGTCTTTGATGCAACTACTCAAGCTATGATAATGATAAATATTTTGTTCGTTGGGATGACCATCGCATGAATCCTGAATCTCATGTGCAGCTGCATCTCTATTTTCGCCGTCAAATCCGTTAAATAGTGGCACACCATTTAACATTACTCCCACTTCTCCTCCCATACACGATGGATTATTTAACCTGGTCGGACTTAAAGGAAGAGTCAAAGTAAAGTTATGTGACTCAATTGAGTTAGGATTACGATCATATTGATAGGCCGGGTCAGTAGACTGAATAGGAAAGATCCCCGTAGTGGTATTTAAAGGTAAGTCATTGCCGATAATTATTCTTTGCGTTCCAGAAATTTCATTTGAGAATTGAGCTTGACTCCAGCTAACTTGTCCTTGCACATTAGGTTTAAGACTTAGATTCCACGTATTACCTTGTATCCAACTTCCTGTCTCTTGTGCACCACCACCGCCACTCATGACATGACAAAGATAGATATATCCTTTCTGTGGAGAGGAAGTGGTGTACTTATAATCACCCAATGGTAGATTTGTCACATTCTTAGATGTACCAGTAATCTGATTGATCGCGACCATAGTAGGCTGTGATGTATTGGGAGTATTTATTATATTTTTACTGTTTTGATTTTGAGAATAACCAGTCCTCTGTACTTGCATTGAGGGTACAATGGTTGTCTTTTTGTTTAAGATATATAAACTCAATAGGGCGCTAGTTATTATAAAGAATGCCAATAATCCAACTAATAGTTTGTTGTTTAGTCTGCTGGTCTTATTAATCTCGAGTTGTTTTTGTTGATCCAGAGGACTTTTACTCTCTTCCATAAAATTATTATGTAAATGAAATATATTCTTGTCAAGAAGGCTAATACGTGACTTGCATCACAATAGTGGTGATTACTCCCATTTAAATGTTTTTGCTGCCAGAATATACATAACAGCACTCCATATAAACAATCCCAAAAGATAGGGGAAAGTCGATGAAAAGGGCTCAGCATTAGTTGTAATATTGCGAATTGCCGTATTGAAATATGATAGAGGTAAGTTATTAGCAATGGGAGTAAGCCAGTTTGGCAGGCTGGAAATTGGAAAGAAAGTACCACTTAATAAAAACTGGGGTAAGGTTACTAAATTAATCATCGGATTGGCGGCATTTTCATCATTGGTTAATCCCGCCATAAAATATCCAAAACCTAAAAACGCAATTAAACCAAATATTGATAATAATATTAATTCCAAGAATGTAATCAATCCATTTGGCAAATAAAATTTAAAAACAAAAACTCCAATAAGCAGTATCAATACTGTTTGAATTAAAACAATTATCAGTCTGCTGGTCCCCTGCGCAGTTAAGAAAATTAAAGGATGCATGGGAGTTGCAAACATACGTTTTATTACCAATGTTTTTTTAAGAAAAATTAAACCAAATACAGTTCCAAAGATAGCTGTACTTAATAATGAAAAACCTATCATTCCTGGAAGTGCGAAATCAATATATCTTTGCTGACGACTGGAGGTAGTCATAAATGTTAAATCAATTGGCAAATTATTACTTACACCACTTAATGCCAGATTAGTTTTATCTACCACTTCTGTCACAATAGTACGAACAATTTGTTCATTTTGAATATTGGCATTTCCAGTTAAAACCATCACCTTATAGTTTGCTAAATTGGTCGACCTCTCAACCACCAGTTGCGCATCTATCTTCCCCAAACTAATTTGCTTATCCAAATAGGATTTTTTGGCAAAAGTTAATTTAACTATCGAAATTTTTTTAAGTGTAGTGATTATGGGATTATTAATGTCTGTATTATTCGGTACACCAATATTTACCTGTGTAGCTGAGTTTCCAATCAAGCCAAAGATGCTGATGAAGACAACAGGGAATAAAAATCCAAAAAAGAAGGTGGCCATGTTTCTGGTTTGAGCGCGCAATGAATACCAGGTAATAGCCCAAAACGCTCTCCATTGATTTAATAAGTTAGAGTTATTCTTCACGTAAATTCCTTCCGGTCAAATCTATAAAAACATCTTCAAGATCTGCCTGTTTTACTTCTATTTTTTTCTTAAACCCTTTTTTTAACAATTGCTTGATTAAATTATCCGGAGTATCTAGTGCTACAATTTTCCCACTATCCATAATTGCCACGCGCTGGCAAAGTTTTTGTGCCTCTTCCATATAATGGGTTGTTAGGACAATAGTTACACCCCGTTTGTTAATTTTTTCAATCATCTCCCAGAGATGGATTCTAGCTTGAGGGTCAAGTCCTGTTGTTGGCTCATCAAGAAAAATAATTTTTGGAGTATTAATTAAAGTTAAGGCGATAGAAAACCGTTGTCGCTGACCTCCTGACAAACGCACAGGATAACTTTTAGCTTTATCTAATAAATCAACCTGTTTTAATATTTCAGTGGGGGAAACCTTAACCCCATATAAGGAGGCAAATAAATTAAGCAAGTCAATAAGTGTTAATTCCGGATAAAAACCAGCTGATTGTAATTGTACGCCAATTATTTTTTTCACCTGCTCCTGATGACTTAATGTATCCAGTCCATCTATGGTTATTTTTCCACTGGTTGGTTTTTGCAATGTTTCCATAGTCTCCAGCGTGGTAGTTTTACCAGCACCGTTAGGACCGAGTATACCGAATACTTCACCTCTTTTGACACTAAAAGAAATACCTTTTACAGCTTGGAAATCAGCAAAACTCTTAGTTAATTTATCTACTTCAATAATATTTGTATTAATGTCAGACATGTGTAAAAGTATATCAGAACGATTGAAAATAAAAAGCTGAACTATATTATTCTAATATGTTAAAATACTAGTATGAATATTAAATTTTATGGAGCAACGTGGTGTAGAGATTGCAGAGCACCAAAAGCATTTTTGGATGAAAATAAAATTCCATACGAGTTTATTAATGTGGATGAAGTAGAAGGAGCTGCTGACGAAGTAGTAAAAATCAATAACGGATTACAGTCATTGCCAACTATAATCTTCCCGAATGGAAAAATATTAGTTGAGCCAGAGATGGAAGAATTTAAGAAAGTCTTGGAGGAGAATAAATTACTCCAGAAATAACCGGCATTCCGGTCCTTTGCATTTCTCCTGTGAATGATAAGCTTTAGACAAAATATCTTCATATTTCTCTATCGCATCTACTACTGCTTCTGGAGTATTAACAATCGTGTATACATTCTTTTCTTCGGGTCTTATCATCATATGCTTAGCAAAATCTTCCATTAGATGATGCCAAAAGTCGCCATATAAGATAAGAGGTTTATGATGATCGATGTATAATCTTGCTACTCCCCAGGCCATGGCAAATTCCGAGATGGTTCCGCTTCCTCCGTTAAATACAATATATGCATCACCCAGTTCTAATAGTTTTTTAGTTCTTAAGATATAATTTGCTTCTTCATATGATTTATCTGCATAATTAGCTGCAATCTCTCCTTTAAAATTAGTAGCCAATTCTGGACGGTAATAAACAACTTCTGTTTTTCCTCCCACTTCTCTTGCCCCCAAAGTAGCAGCTAGCATTACACCAGGTCCACCACCATTAACGATAGTACGCTTGGTGGAGGCAAGGGTGGATGCTACTAGTTTAGCTTCTTCAAAGTTTTTATCTCCGGGATTTCCACAACTACAGCCAAAAAATGTTACCGATTTTATTTCCATAAACTTTACAAGAAAACTAGTATAACAGATTATTTTAAATATTGGAGCAGTTATTTAAGTATCAATGAAAACTTTCCGGTCTTGGGATTAACTACGAATTGATCTACTAACTTAATCTTAAATGAAACTTTACTCATCTTTTTTTCATTTAATATTTTCCCCAACTCTATATGAATTTTGGATACTACTTTTTTCTTTTGCATTAAACTTAATTTATCTTCTAAATGTGCTTTAAATATAAATGATTTCTTACCGGTAATTTGAATTTGGAATTGTGACAGATCTTTAACATAAAATTCGCCCAGTATATGAGGGCTGATAAAATCTTCCATCCCTTCATCATTAATAAAAAACGGTACTGTTTCATTTCGTCCTACAATATTTTTTATTTTGGTAAAAGGCATATTATGTGTACTATCTTTTATGGGAACTAAATAATCATTCATCCTATATCTAATCAAAGGTAGTGTATAGTTATATAAGTTAGTCACCAAGGAATAATTTTCATGAAGTTCAAAAATTAATTTATCCTCCATCAGATACATTCCCTCATATTCATCCTTTCCTATACCCATATATAAATGCTCACTGGAAGCATAAATATTTATAATTGGTTTATTAAAAATATTTTTTATATACTCTTTATCATCCTCCCTTAAGGGTTCTCCGCCTGATTGTAATAATTTAGGACTTATTTTGAGTCTGCCTGATTTTTGAGCTTGTGCCAACTGACGCAAAGCAAAGCCATAACCGGATAGAATAGTTGGTTTATAGAAATTTAACTTTTTAATTATTTCATCAAAGGGTGAATTGATATCAAGAAGTAAGACATCTTTATACAAAAGCGGGAAATTTTTAGCAAAGATTGACATGGTTACACCAGCAAAGTGTCCATGTGTAGCAGCGACAAAAGCTAATTTTTGTCGTAATCTTACTCCTGTACCTCTTGTTGCGACATTAATGCCTTTTATAAAATCAGGTTGGGAAAAAATGTAATAGCTCACAGTTCCTGAGGAACCCGATGTATGTATGACTATATATTTATTATCCAGAAGTTCAGTTGGGTCTTTGGATTTTTCCAGAAATCTGGCAATTTTTTCACGAGTTACATTTTTATCAGTAATAATCTCATTAAAATGAGTAAGTAAATCTGCCTTGCTCAATTGCGGAAAATTTTCCACTTTACAGTTTTTGATATCTATCCTGAATTTTTGGATAATCTTTCTATAATATGGAGAATGATGATAACAGTAATTAACTAATTTCAAAAACTCCTGTTGTTGATATTTTTTATTTTGTTCTCTGGACATTAATAAGTTTTTTCTGCTTATTACCCCCTGAATTAATAATTCCCAAAACATACTAAAATATTATATTCGATTTAAAACATAAAAATATAGTAAGGGATAAAAAATAAAAATTATGAATTAATTAGATAATTTTTAATTCATAATTTCTGTCTTGGTTAACGGACAGAATCATTTAAAAGCACTGGTCTATCTGCATAATATGTTATGTCAGGAGAAAAATAATACTTAATACCAAATGGTGCTAATCTTTTAGCTATTTCTGCTCTAAATTCTGCAGACTTATTTGTACTATTTTTAGTAACTTCAAGTGCCTCCGATATAATTTTACTTTCATTTATTTCTACAGTCGGACGATACGGATTTCTGCCTGTTAACATATGCACTCCACCTTTGTCTATCATCACCAAAGCATTATAGGGACCAGTCACGTATACGTTGATATCTGCACCTGACATTACAGTTGTCGGAAGATGAGATATTTCAGTGGGTATAGGATGAGTATGAACAAGTACTAAATCTTTCACAAAAGGAGACAGACTTTTTAACCCGTGTGGAAGAAAAGGAGGTGTAAACGAAGCAGGGGACTTAACCCTTCCATTATAGTCTTTACTCTCACCTAACCCTTTAAATATTCTACTTGTAAGTATTTCTTTACGCCTGGATGAAATAATTACGCCAAATTCTTCATCTGCAGCTTGAGTCTTTTCAATCATTTCTTTCCATAAACTAGCAGCAATCATTTCATTTGGTACATATATAGAAGCTCCAAGAAAGGCACCTCTGTTTTCCAAACTTAAGTCCAATATTTGAGGCTGATTAAGTAAAATACCTCCATGATCTACCATTTCAGACATGTCCTTATTATAACTATAATTCAGATATCTTGTGGGGAAATTTAGTAAAATTTACAAATTCGCTAAACAAGAGCTTTTAAATCTGCATTCAACTGTTGCCACAGCTTTAATTCATAATAGTAAATCTGAAAGTTTATGAATAATAAAGGCGGGTTGATTTAAAGCTAATTGATCATAATCATGATACCCGGTAGTTATGCCAATAACTTTTACCCCTGCTTTTTGAGCGGATTGAATATCTGTAACTGTGTCTCCGATATAGAGTGAATCTACTAAAGGTATATCTAAAGTCTCACTTACTTTTGGCATAGCTAATGATTTATCTTTTACACTTCCCTCCAGCAGACTAAAATGATCAAATATGCCATATCTTTTAGCCTCACTGGTTAAGTTTGTCTGCGGATGACTGCTAATTACTGCCAGCTTAATCTTCCGGGATAAATGCTCCAGAACTTTAGGTGCATCGAGATAAACCTGTGGAACTATACCTTCTTCAATTACTTGTGCAAAGATATTTACGTAAGCATTAAAAATATCCTCAGGTTGGGCAACAACTCCTTTTCTAACGAAATCTTCCCGGGCAGAAGCCAAAGACTCTCTAAACCACTTCTTGCGTTCTACCCTTTGTATCCCAAAAATATCATATAAACGTTGTGCTGCTTCATAAACTGGAACACGATCATCACTTATTACTCCGCTCCAGTCAAACATGATTAATTTAACATTCTGCAAAATTTGTTTGAGAGATTTTTCATCTTGTGCTCTTGTCATGTTGATGGCATTTTAACATATAGGTAATCTTAATTAAAAATCCTCAAGTTTTAAAAATGATTATCACCCCCAAGCCAAATTCAGCCAGATAAAATTAAATCTTTGAGTTACAAAATCGATTAATACTGCAGGTAAAAGTAATTATAAAACAACAATTTAAAATTTTTATATCATTAACACAAATTGCTTGATTAAATATTGTGCCAAATTAATTTATAAATTATTAATTAACATGCACTATTAGTCTTGTAGTTTTTTTTATTTTCAAAAATAGAGTCAAAGAATATTTTTATGCTGCATTAAGTTGATTATAAGCCTATAAAATATTATAATTCAGCCATGAGCAGGTTAAAAGAAATCCAAATTCCCAACCTAGATGGATCAAGCACGATCGGGTATACATTTGAAGAGAATACTAATCCCCATCGCAAAAGATTGTACACTGCAGCCACACTGTGGGGAGGCGGAATCGGTGCTAATATAGCTATAACCAGTGATAACCTAGCAACTGCAATTACTCAAACTTCAAATCACATATTCCCACCTGCTTTAACTGACATGCTCCCACCACCTGCGTACATTAATACATTTCTGGACGCAAGGCTTCCATATCTTTGTGCTGGAGCTCTACTTACATTCTATGGTATCCATGGCTCCCTATTAAATCCTAATACTTGGAAAAAAATTAATTCAAGACTTAAATCAAACTTTGGTTCAGAAACTATATCAAATAATAATCCTCCTTCTTAGTTTTCTTCTGTTTATTTTTTTACTTCTTTACATAGTAATTTACTTCATTGACGAGGTTAAGAAAAGTTGATTAA
>DAIDHL010000005.1 GCA_027459745.1 Candidatus Levyibacteriota bacterium | reverse complement strand
TTTCGTTCCCGACTTCCAGTCTCTAACAATATTCTTTGCAGGTTTTATCTATGAAATTTCGCGTTTTTCTAGATTTTAATAGGCATTCTGAACGTGTATACAACTGTTATACTTAAGTTATGAGAATTTGGGACAAAGCTGGCAAATATAAAGATGGTTTTGTAAAAGAATATACCCATTGGGCCCTGGAGGTGAGTTTTTGTCAACATACATTAGGATGCTTCATTATTTTTGCAAAAAGAGATGTGGAGAGAATATCTGATTTATTTGATGACGAAATTATTGAATTAAAAACAGTCATGAAAGAGTATGAGTCGACGTTCATGTCTATAGCTAATTTTAAACCTGATAGATTTAACTATTTGCAGATGGGTAATGCATTACATCACTTACATATTCATGCGATCCCACGTTATCTCAAGACTAGAGAGTTTTTTGGCCGGGAATGGAAGGATGAGACCTTTGGTCATCCACCTGTTTGGAGTAAAACAGAAGTTGATAAAGAATTGGTTTTGAAGCTAAAAGAAATCTATCTAGCGAACGTAGAAAAATAAATATTGCAATAAAATTTGCTTGCGAGGCTGAATTTTGCTAGACTTACTATCTTATGGGACGAAAAGATAGAGAGCCAATTATTTTGGGCGCTGATCCTCAATATTATGCTATGCGAGCTAGAGCATTGGATTTAAGTAGACGAATGCCTGCCAATCATCCTTGCCAAATGGGCGTAGGAAATTGTTGTGAACAAAGAGATATAGTTGTCCTAGAAGGCGATTGGAGATTGATCTTGCAAGCAGCCAATGATCGAGCAATTTCTAATAATACGATTGAGAGAGCTCATCAACAAGCAACAGATCCTGCGGAAACCTATTGTCCCTTCTTTGACAAGAAAGCTAGAAAATGTACTATTTATCCATTTCGTCCGATAACTTGTATAAGTTATGGTAGTGGGGCATTTCCCAAGACAGTTCGTAGATTTGAACAGGCTGAATTAGAAGGAGCACTCACGGGACAGCCTCCAAGTATTCCAATTACTGAATGTACGAGATTAAGTATGTGTGAATCTTGTGATGTGACTAGGAGCGCAAGGGGAGATAGATTGTTATTGGCAGACATGGTTGAGGCACATGAAATATCGGAATATGTAGCTGAAGATAAAAGATCTAATGCTACAACAGTACAGTATCTTGCAGAAGAACTTCCTCGTTTAGTATCCTTGACTAAGTCAGGGAAAAGAATATAGTTGTGGCTGACTTTTAGGAGGGTGAGATAGAAAAGGAGAGGTGGGAGAGTCTTTAGAGGATATAGATATCCTGGTAGGATTTGGCTTCCACAAATTCTGCTTTGCCTTCAATAATCGCTGTAAAAGGTTTACAGCTATAACAGCCATTTCTCGGACAAGCAAAAGCACGATTAGCTCGGGCAGCTTTCATCCTTAAAGCCACATTTAACAATTTTTCTTTGGCTTCATCAAGATCAGGTAATTCCATCTTGCGTGGTTCTTTTTCACTATCCAAATACCAATAACTCACTTGGTGAATATTTCTTTTCTGTAAGTTTTTCACCAATAGACAATAAATAGCCAACTGCAAAGAACCTGGATCTTCTTCATGTCGGCCGGTTTTGAAATCTATAATATGTACACTATTGGTCTCGGGGACATATTCCATCCAATCAATTTTTCCACACAACATAATATCGTCTTCCACTGATAGTTTAAATTTGGGAATAGGGAAATTAGGATCTTCTACTTTTAGCATCACGGCTTTGTGAGCAATCGGACCAGGATTATCAATGACTGTTTGTAACATCTGTCGGCCGCGTTCTTTGTATTCTTTTTCCTCATCCTCAGAATGAAAACCACCTTTTTTACCACTGAGAGTTGACCAGACCTGTTCATATTTATCCAACAAAGAAATTTTCATTCTTTCTTCTACCGGTAGAGTAGAAAGTGCTTCCAAGACTTCATGGACGGCTTGGCCGAGAGCTAGAGCGGGATTAATAATGTTGATTTTGCGTTTGGTTTTCGGATCTTTGTAGACATTTCGTAGATAATAAAGTTGGGGACAACTGAGAAAATCATTCATGGAAGAATGAGAAATCCAAGTGGTGGTAGATGATGAGTTGGACATGTGCATAGTATAGCATCAATAGATGAGTGGTAGATAAGATAGAATGATAATAAAAGTTTTACTGTAGAGATTCCATAGAATGTGGTGCATTTAAGGTTAAAGTTTGTGAACAGACATCATATTCACCTACAGCTACTAGGTATTGGTTTGTCAACTGAGTGGTATCATTTCGAGAATCAGTAATTAAATGTATGGCACTACCATCATTCTTCAATAAAATGTTCCAGGCTTTTTCTTTCGCTACTAGAGGTGCGCTGCCAGTCACAACCCGCCAAATATTTTCTACTCGTACAAACAAAGAATCATTGGTCATCTCGGCATAAGACAAGCGTCGCAATATCCCTACATGTGCCTGTGTTCCGCGACTGCATAAGGCATGCGTACCTCCAAATAAGCCAAAAGTCACCAGAACGGCTGCGATACCCGCTACTCCCAAAGAACCTTTCAAGGTAAAACTGAAGGCTTTCTGTTTTTTGATCTCTTCCAGTAATTGTGTAATTTTACGTAGAGGATTGCCTACATGAACATCCAGGAGAGTATTCTGATCATTAGTATGCTTAATAGAAATTTCATGAGTGAGGGTATTAAGATTGTGCTCATTGGGAACGTTATTGCTTAGCTCATCCATAAGATTATTATGGATGAGCTGATAAAAAAATGCAAGAGAGGAATTAGAAGAGTTGTCAGGGATTTAGGGTTTAAGAATTATGATTCCAGTACTGGCATGAGAGAGACAGAATCCTCGCTTGGCTCGAGCAGTATTCTTAGAATGTTTAGATACCTTTATCTGCGTATAATAACTCGCCAAAGTCCAGAATCATTCTGTTGGACCTGCATTCTTTCTAGGAAAGAGCTGCGATAAGCGGGAGTTTGGAGAATATTGCCGTACGCTCCATATATCTTTGCCGTTAGGCTAACAGCTGGACAATGCCTATCTTTATCAGCAAACCTTCCTGTAGTATCTTGGGGATCAAAGCGCCTGGCAAAAGCATCATGTTGTCTTAATCCGTGGATGGCGGAAGTGTGACCAGGATGGTGTCCTGCTGCTTCTCCGCGTGGTGGAAATAACTCAGTAAGTCTTGCATATATCTCTTCAGGTGAAGATACTTTGTGGAGGAAAAGTTTTTTTACTGCATGCATAGCCGGATTAGCAATGGCATTTTTTCCATCATATGCATGAGTAATTGGGTCTTGCAGCTCATTACCTAATACAGCGGCTAATAACATTCGTTGTGTACTTGGCACAAAAAAAGATTTATTGGCTTCATGAATTCTAGCAGCTACACCATGCGCCCATTTTTTCCCTAACACTCTTAACAGTTCTTCGCGTGTAGATTGAGGAGTGGACCGAATTAAAGCCTCCCAAAACTGTATGTCGTTCATAGCCTGAGCCTCACCCAGCAGATTACGAAAATCGAGCCATGGTAAAGCCTTTTGTGCGTTTTGTGTATCTACTATATGCTGATTTTGCCAGTCAAATTGTGAGATCCGCGGATGAAGTTTTAATCTGCCTAACAGAATGCCCCTTATAAGGTTGGGTCCTAAATTTGCGGAAAATTGATCCATAGCAGTCTGTACTATTTTCCTTTGTTCCAAACTCCGCATTTCAAGATTCATGAGGATAATTATACTATAAGTCTCTTTGTAAGGCAAGTTTAGCTTACTAAAAACCCCACTACAAACGAGCGGGGTTTTTAAGAATCATTACGTAGTATACTACGTCGAATCAGCATTAAGCGGCTTTCTTTGCGCCACCAATTTTGAACATTGCTGTTCCACAAACTGGGCACTTGCCTTTCATTGCTGGTTTGCCGTTTTTCATAGTTACGTGTTCTGGATTTTCTACATCTCTCTTAGCACGACATTTTACACAGTACATTGTTGCTGCCATAGATTAAAGTCACCTCCTCTCAGAAAAAAAGATCTGTTTATAAATTTGGGCGTGTAGATGGAAACAGCAGGAAGTTGTTGTCATGTTTAAAATAATTTAGTTCGGGTCTCTATTATATATAACACAAGCTGGGCCAGAACAATAGCCAGAGTGATAAAAAAGGTTTTACGTAAGTCTGCCCAAGCATAAAGATAAATGACAGAAGTGTTAGACGATTCTCTTGGACTCTGGGCAATCATGGGTGCGGCTGTGGTCGTCTGCTTTGTGGAGATGGTGGATGAATAAGAGTAAGAACTGGCGTTATTAGACGGTGTAAAAGATAGTGTTTTCTTTTTCAGATCGGCCAGTTGTTTTTCTTTGCGAGTTTTCCGCTGTTTAGCCATGATAGAGGCTAGGGTACACTATTGACAGTGAAGCTGTCAAGAGGCTACCATGAGAATGTCCAACTTGATAAATAATCTAGCGAGGATTTGATATATATTGATATGATTTTTTATATTATCTCTACAATTTTAATAATTTGGTCAGCAGCATTGACGTATTTATTCTTCAAATTGAAGGCACATTATAATAGCATTCTAAATGGTTCTGATCAGAAATCTCTACAAACAACTTTGGATGAGTTACTGCAAGAAGTCAAAAACGCTAAGGAAAAAATTGTGAAATTAGAAAAAAATGACAGTATACTCGAGCAAAAAGAAAAGTTGCATATTCAAAAAATTGGCTTATTGCGTTTTAATCCATTCAAGGATACAGGTGGAGATCAAAGTTTTATCTTAGCTTTATTGGATAAATACGATACAGGTATCGTCATTTCAGGTTTATACGCCCGTTCTGGTATGCGCTGGTACGCTAAAAGAATAATAAAAGGCAAAGGAATTGAATATGACTTATCAGATGAAGAAAAGAAAGTGATTGCCATGGCTGACACTGCCAATGGCCAAGAAGTAATGAACAAGGAAATTGTCTTCTCATAGAAGCATCTTCAGTTGAGAGAAAATTTCTACTTGTAAAAGCGCTAGTAATTTTGTTATTCTAAATATCATGGAGAATAAAAAGCTCGTTTATATAATCGTTGGGTTGCTGTTATATATTGTTTCGGCGGTTGGTTCGTATTTCTTCTTTAACACCTCCAATGCCAATGCCAGCAAAAATCAAGCTGTAGTGAATATCCCTAATCAGACTAATGATAAAGTTGCACTGAATTTTGATAACTCCCAACCCAAAACACAACCTTGTCCGCTCAATGGTGTAATGTATACAGCTAGTCAGCAGGCCTGGTGGCAAAAACATCGTCCGTTAGGTATTATGATTGAAAATGAAATTGATGCCCGTCCGCAATCCGGTATCTCATTTGCTGATGTAACATACGAGGCAGTGGCAGAAGGGGGAATTACACGTACTCTAAATATTTATTATTGTCAGGATGCTGGAATTGTCGGCCCTGTACGTTCTGCCCGTACTTACTTCTTGGATTACGTGTCTGAATATGGTGATTATCCATTGTATGCGCATGTAGGGGGAGCTAATACCCCAGGTCCGGCCGATGCCTTGGGTCAGATCACACAGTATGGGTGGGATGGCTACAATGATTTGAATCAGTTTGGTATTGGTTATCCCACATATTGGAGAGATGATACGAGACAAGGACATCCTGTGGCTACTGAGCATACCATGTACTCCACAACTAGTAAATTATGGGCTATCGGCGCAAGCAGAGGATTAACTAATGTTGATAAACAAGGTGATGCTTGGGATGCAAACTTTGTGAAATATACTTTCAAGAGTGATTCTCCTGCTAGCAATCCAACCGCATCAGATATAACCGTGCCATTCTGGGGAGACTCTGATTACATAGTCGAATGGAAATATGATGCGAAGAATGATGATTATTTGCGTTTCAATGGTGGTACTGCACACATCGATCGTGACACCAATATGCAATTGACGGCCAAAGACATAATTGTCTTATTTGAAACTCAACAATCAGCCAATGACGGATATGAAAATAATTTACATAATCTTTATGGTACCAAGGGTAGCGGAGATGCAAAAATCTTTATGGATGGTAAAGAAATTAGTGCGACTTGGAAAAAAGACACCCGGACATCCAGAACTTTAGTTTATGATGCTAATGGCAATGAGATTCAATTCAACCGCGGACATATGTGGTTTGAAATAGTTCCTCTCGATCAAAAACTGACGGTTAAATAGCAGAACGTTTATACAGGAGAATATATTTAGTTATTCGATCAGATAAAATACGAAAACAGCATAAGGCATTCACAAAATGTAAATTAGGGTATATAATGTGCACAATTGCCAATCTCAAAGTATTTTGAGAATAATTGTAACAAATGTTTAAAGACCTTATTACTTCCAAATCACGTGTACTGCTTCTGGAATTTTTTCTGAATCATCCGCATGAAATGTTTCACGTACGAGAATGTGTGCGTCAAACAGGGGATGAAATAAACGCAGTACGCCGCGAGCTGCAATTTTTAGAAAAACATGGAATTTTAAACAAAGAGCCAAGAGCTAACCGTGTGTATTACGAACTTTCTTCAGATTATCCTTATTATTATGATTTACTGGGAATGGGCGCCAAAACCTTGGGTTTGGGTAAAGAAGTTCTTGCTAATCGTGCTAAACTAGGTAAAATAAAATATGCTATGTTCAGCGGCCGTTTTATTCGCCGCACCCAAATGTCCCAGGATCATGTAGATTTTTTGGTGGTTGGTACGGTTGTCTTACCAGAATTAGCTTTGCTGGTAAGAACAGAAGAACAAAGATTAAATCGTGAAATCAATTACACAGCTATGACGGAAGAAGAATTTATTTTTCGCAAACAACGTAAAGATCCATTCATCACCGGTATCTTGTCCGGAACTCGGATAATGCTAATCGGCGACGAGGAGGCACTGCTTGCATGAAACGTACGTCTCCCTGGATGACTGGATTGATTACTCTGGTTGCTATTTTTGCGATATTGATTAATTTGCCATCGCAAATCACTGTTCCGTTTGACGTCAATCAGGTTTTTCCTTTCTTAAATCATCAAAAAAAGCTCACCATAAATCATACTTTGGTTTTGCCCAATTTAACAAACTTATTAAATTTGGCCCATATTCAAGCTGACTACTCTTTACACAAAGGACTAGACCTGCAAGGGGGTACCAGTCTTACTTTGCAAGCGGATATGAAAAAGATTCCGGTTGATCAGCGTGATAATGCCTTAGAAGCAGCGCGAACGGTGATTGAAAGACGCGTTAATTTCTATGGCGTTTCTGAACCAGTTGTCCAGACCGCCAGAGTGGGCAGCAGTTATCGTATCATCGTGGAAATTCCGGGCATTACAGATGTTAATCAAGCTGCACAATTAGTGGGGCAGACCGCTCAGTTGACTTTCTGGGAAGAAGGAGCTAGTAGCTCAGCTAAGACCACTACAGCCTCGTCTTCAGCTAATTTACCTTATGGTGTACCTCAATATTTAGGACCGAATGCCAAAGAAACTAACTTAACCGGTAAAGATCTCAAGTCTGCCACAGTGGGATTTGATTCTCAAACTGGCGCCCCTGACGTTTTATTACAGTTTACAGCTGATGGAACCAAGAAATTTGCAGATATTACCAAAAGAAACATTGGCAAAAGTGTGGCTATTGTTTTGGATAATGTTTTGGTCAGTGCCCCAACTGTTAGTTCGGTCATTCCCAATGGTAGCGCACAAATTACGGGGAGTTTTACGACCGATCAAGCCAAACAATTGGCGATTCAGTTAGATGCGGGAGCTCTGCCCGTTCCTTTGTCCATCTTGCAGCAACAAGCAGTCGGAGCAACTCTAGGACAGCAATCTTTGGACAAAAGTATGTTCGCCGGTATTTTGGGCTTTATAATTATCATAGCCTTTATGATCGGTTTATATGGGCGATTGGGAGTGATTGCAAGTGTAGCTTTAGTGTTATATACATTATTGGTGTTAGCTGTGTTTAGACTAGTTCCTGTAACATTAACTTTGGCAGGTATTGCCGGTTTTATTCTTTCAATTGGTATTGCCGTAGATGCTAATATCTTAATTTTTGAACGTAGTCGGGAGGAGATGAGACGGGGTCATAGCCCACAAAGATCTTTGGAACTAGGTTTTGCTAGGGCTTGGACATCAATTCGTGATTCCAATGCGGCTAGTATTATAACCAGTTTGATTTTGTATTATTTCGGTACAAGTATTATAAAAGGATTTGCCCTGACATTATTTATTGGAGTAATTGTCTCTTTGTTCTCTGCCGTAGTTGTGACTAGAACATTGTTACAGGCGTTTTATAGAAAATAAAATTATGAGAAATATTATCAAACATAAAATCTGGTATTTTGTTTTTTCTTTGTTAATTATTATTCCGGGTATTATTTCACTTTTAGTGTGGAAACTTGACTTGGGCATTGATTTTACGGGAGGGTCAGTCATTGCCTATGACTTCCAACAACCTGTTAATAATCAGACAATTTCAGACGTTAAGAAGAGTTTTGCACAAGCAGAAATGCCGATCTATAGTTTGCAAACAACAGCACCAAACGAAGTTACTGTACAAACTAATCCCTTGGATAATGTACAGAATACACACTTAATGAGTAAGCTGCTATTACAATTTGGCCCTTATATCAAGCAAGGATCTTTTGAAACAATCGGTCCTGTGATTGGTTCGGAAATTACCACCAACGCATTCAAATCAATTATAGTAGCGTCTATTTTAATTGTATTATATATTGCTTTATCATTTCGTAAAGTTCCTCGTCCTGCCAGATCATGGAGGTTTGGTTTGTGTGCGATTATCGCGCTGATACACGACGTGTTGGTATTGGTTGGGTTGTTTTCTATCTTCGGACATTTTTTTCAGGTTCAAATTGATAGTTTATTTGTGACAGCTGTTTTGACAGTGATTGGTTTTTCCGTTCATGATACTATTGTGGTTTTTGATCGTATTCGCGAGAACTTGATCAAGGGTGGTAGTGGACAAAAGTTTGCCACAGTGGTAAACGACTCAATTGTCCAGACCCTGTCCAGATCTTTAAATACATCTTTGACAGCGATTCTGGTATTAGCGACATTATTGTTTTTTGGTGGAGAATCTGTGCGTTGGTTTGTAGTCGCTCTTTTGATTGGGATTATTAGTGGGACATATTCTTCTATTTTTAACGCTGCACCACTTCTAGTCCTCTGGCAAGAGATTGATGACAGACGTAAGAAATCGTAGTCGTAGTGAAGTGTATAGTTGACAGAAAAAATATAATTGTTTGATTTTTTTCTGTCATCCTGAGAGACCGAGTTATACGAGGGAGTCGAAGGATCCCATGGGATTAAAGGTCACAAATCTTTTTAATAGGTCATATCCAATTTCCAAATTAACTTCGTTAGTATTATAATCAAAGAGATTTATGATTCTGGTTTATCCCAAATCGAGAGATCCCAGATCCTGGAGTCACTACGTTCCCGAGAATCATAGATGGGAGTTTTAGTTATGAACAAGCAGATTACTGTTTTTAGCGGAATTTTATTTCATGATGGCAAAATATTGATGTCACAACGTGACGAAGTAGAATGTCCTGAAGCTCATATGAAATGGGAATTGCCGGGCGGAAAATGTGATTTTGGCGAGACTCCACAACAAGCGGTTAAAAGAGAATTCAGCGAGGAAACGGGTAGGGAAATTGAAGTGGTAAAACTTTTACCCTATACAGGTGTGAATTATTGGGATTATGAGTGGGGTAAGCAGCAAACGTTGTGTTTTGTATTCTTATGTAAATTAATCAAAGAGGGAGAGCCAGCTAAAAAAGATCATCATGTGGCAGATATTAAATGGATTCCCATTGATGAAGTAAAGAATTTTCCAACTTTGCCAGACATGGATCTAATTGTAGATTTGGCCAAAAAAGAATTAGGTCTTATTTAGTAATATTATCTTGATACCATTTTGCAAAAGTTGGCCATGCTCTTTCAGTAACATCATTATCATAAAGTAAAAGTCCTTCATTTCTGGCTAAGGCAATACTTTTTTTGTCTTTGCGTAAAGTTGCGACCTGATTACTGGCGATACCTTCACCTTCTATGTGGTCTAAAAAAGAGCCTTTGATATTAGTAGAGAATGTTTGCAAGTGATCGTTATCGATATAACACAAAACTTCGTGAAGAATAATCGTTCGATCGATTTTATCATGCATTAAGTTAAGAAAATCTTGTGATTTAAACCAATCATTAATATACTTCATGTATGCACCGGGAAATCCATTAAGTGCAGGAATAAACCATCCGTCGTCTTTGACGATTAAGGGTTTTTTTAAAATCTTAAAAGCTTCCTGAGCCTTATGTTCGGCAATTTTTTCTATGGAATCTGACTGTATTTCCGTGATCTCAAATTCTTTCGTCTGGAAGTGGATGTTAAATTTATCAAGTTCGTGTTTGGCAGTTTCTATTTTGTGTTTGTTGCCGGTAATAAAATATAGCATTTATTTACTCAATTCTTCTCTAACTATTCTGCTAACGACTGCACCATCGGCTTTGCCTTTGGTTTGAGGAGCTAACTGACCCATGACTTTTCCAAGGTCTTGAATATTACTTGCACCGGTCTGGGAGATGGTTTGTTTAACTAGTTCTTTTATTTCTTCTTCACTCAGTTGTTTGGGTAAATATTCCTGCAACATTTTTAGTTCACTTTTTTCTTTATCAGCCAAATCTTGACGATTAGCTTTTTCATATTCACTAATGGAATCTTTGCGCTGTTTGGCTTCTTTTTGGATGACAGTTAAAACATCTTCATCATTTGCTTCATAACCTGCTCCGCCTTTCTGAATTTCATAATAGGTGATAGCAGAAATCAACATACGCAACACCGAAGTTTTTTCAGTATCTTTAGCCATCATAGACTCTTTGAGTTGAGATTGTAAATCTTTCTTGGTCATATTTTGATTATATACTAATAAGTGATAGGTTTGCAAAAATTATTTTTATTCGAGATTAACCAGTCCTTTTTGCAATATTTTATTCATTCCTTGGCGGATAAACCAAATAGTTATTATCACATAAGCTATACTCATAACCAAGCTGATGCCCAGGTTATTTAAATTGATAGTTCCGTGTGTTGCGAACTGTCTCGCGTCTTCGAAAATATAGCTAGTGGGAAGTACCCATGAGATATTTTGTGCCCAATGCGGCAAGATAGAAATCGGATAGAAAACACCTGAAAAAGGTATGACTAATCCAGCCACTGTCCATGCCAAAGTCTGAATCTTGGTGCCATATCTGATGATTAGTCCAGCGACAAAAAAACCGATCCACCAGCCGTTTAATAAAAGTAATGCAAAAAAAGGCAGCAAATATACTCCGTACATTAAGATTTGTACATGATACATAAAATAGGCAATAGTAGCGGCGAAAGCCAAACTGGCAAATCCCTTGATAACTCCTAAAATTACAAATGAAATTAGCCACTCAGAGAAAGTAATTGGGGAGATAAAGATATTGATTAAATTACGATCCCATAAATCTGTGAGTAAGCCAACAGAAATTTCATATTGTGCCCGCCAGACGATAATCCACAACAAGACGCCTGAAATGACGGTAGTTATAAAAGTTGCTCCAGTATGTGACGTAGCACTAAAATATGCACTAGTCAGACCCCATAAAAATAAATCAATTAAGGGCCAATAAAAAGTATCAGTAACTCTGTCATAGCTGCGGCGAAAGGCGTATAAATATCTTAAGATAATGGCATAAATTCTATGTAGTTTCATTATTTTTATCCTCCTTGGTTTTAGTTGCTACTGACAAAAAGTAATCTTCCAAGTTGGGTTTGTCGATACTAATTTCACTATAACGCACACCTGCATCCATAATTTGATGCAAGAAATCGGCTACTTCATTCTCCTTGATTGTCAGATGTGTGAATATACCTTTAGTTGTCATTTCAATTTTTTGTTGCTTAACAATTTCTTCTAATTGTTTTTGTCCTGCGCTTAAGACCAGAGAAACTTGACTAATTTGTAATGTTTTAGCCAGTGCCAAAGGCGTATCGTCAGCTACTATCTTTCCCTGTTTAATAAAGACCACTCGATCACAAACTTCCTCTACCTCATTCATATTGTGGGAGGTTATAATAATAGACATTTTATATTTGGCTCTTTGTTCCAATAGAAAGTCGCGAATATATTTGGCGATTTCAGGATCCAAGGAAGCTGTTGGTTCATCCAGTAACAACACCCTGGGATAATTCAGCATCGACTTCGCCAAATTAACTCTTGTCCTTTGGCCGGCCGATAATTGGCTATTTAACTTTTTCGCTAACTCTGTCAACTGGAATGTTTGCATGATATCCTCTACCCGTTTTTTTCTATTTTTTATAGCATAAAGATAGGATATAAAAGTCAGACTTTCTTTAACATTCAAAACCCAGGGTAGGTTAGTATAGGTTGAGGAGAAGTTTACCTGTTCTAAAATATCTTCACGATGTTTTATTAAGTCTTTACCAAAGTAGTTTATTTCTCCACTTGTGGGTGTCATCACACCCAACAACATCTGCAGAGTGGTAGTCTTTCCAGCACCATTTATACCCAACAAACCCAAAATTTCCCCTTCCTTAACTGAAAAGGAAATATTATCTACGGCCGTAAATTTGCCAAATTTTTTAGTTAGGTTTTTCACCTCTAACACATTCATAATATAGTTGCCAAAAACATGTGCGAAAAATAAAGAAGTTTAGTCGGTTAGCGGAGGTTGGGCATTAGTAGCCCTTTTGCGTGTTCGTCAAAACTAAATAATTTCTTTGCATAAACATTTTTGGCATTGAAGTTATTGTAGTTAGTGTATGAGTGTATGTCAAGCGAATTGTAATATTTATGAGTATATATTATATACAAGATAGATGTAAAAAATAAATAATTCATTCAGTACATTTTTAGTAATTATAGATTACAAAGATAGAATGATAGAATATTTGTTATTAACATTATAAATGTTCTGGATTAATTTAATTAGGTTTCTTTAATATTTTATACAATTTCGTATTATTGTCTTCTCTATATTTAGTAATTACTCCTTGCTTTTCTAAGTTATTTAAACCACTTATAAATTCATCACGGTTTGTTAAGAAATGCCGAATATCCCAATCTGAAGAAGTATCTACAATCATATACTGAGGGGTACCTGCCCAGCGAAACCAGTCACAAGCTGTCTCTTTGCATGGGGAATTGTGCATAAAAGTTTTTTTCTCAGGCCATAATGTAAATGCCTAATAATGCCTAGAATTGTATATAAGCCAAAGAAGATAAAACAAATAATAACGGGTAGTATGCTCTTAAAATTTATAGTCAGAGACTTGTGTTTCATTTTATTAAATCTCTTTTATTCTTTTTAATAAAAAGTCTTTATTGTTTTTGCTTAAATCTTCATCAACCTCTGCAAAAAGTTTTTGTAATATTTCACCAATTTGTCTGCTAGGTTTAAGATTTAATTCTTTCATTACATCATTTCCATCAATGGCTAAATCATTGATAGAAAAAGGTGCAGGTGACAGCTGTTCCTCAATACGTTTTTTGAATTCCAACAATCGCCACGATTCTGCAGTTTTAGTTCCACTACCCAAACGATCTGCAATCCTGACGTCCAATATATCTCTCACATTATCTACTCCAACTCTGCGGATAAAACGTCGAACTGCAGCATCTGTAATATGTTCATCTACTGTGAACATATGCCATCTAACAAGAGTAACTATCTTTTCTTTTTGTTTTTTCGATAATCTCAGACGATCCGCAATTACGGCTGCCATTCTTGCTCCGACCAATTCATGATTGTGGAAGATAACCAAGCCATTTTGATCTTCTCCTCTTACTTGTGGCTTGGCAATATCATGAATGAGTGCAGCTAGTCTCACAATAGGATCATTTGAGGGACAGTATCTCAATGCTAACAGATTATGTTCGAGTACATCTGTTGTATGATGTCTGCCCGGTCGTACCATTGATATATCTTTGCCTTCCAGAAGTTCAGGTAAAATATATTCCAGTAAACCAGTATTTTTTAGTAACAGAATCCCTTCATAAGGATATTCACTGGCAAGTATTTTTAACAATTCATCACGAATTCTTTCCTGAGAAATATTTTTCAAAAGTGCGGCATCGTTTTTTATAGACCATAAAGTCTTTTCATCAATTTGAAAACCAAGTTGCGTAGCAAAACGAATAGCCCTTATGAGACGAAGTGCATCTTCTTTGAATCGTTGATCAGGATCACCAACTGTTTTGATGATTCTTGCTTTTAAATCTTTTTGACCATTGACCAGATCAATAATTTTATCGTTAGTCAAATCCATCGCCAGAGCATTAATCGTGAAATCACGCCTGGTAACGTCCTCATCTAGGCTTTTGCCCCAGGCTATATTTTCCGGATGCCGGTTATCAGCATATCCATCCTCTGTACGAAATGTAGTAACTTCCAGAACTGACTTTTGACCCTCTTGTATATCTTCCAGTGGTATTCCTACTGTGCCAAACTGATTGTCATAAAATCCATTAGGAAAAATCTGCAAAATTTGTTCAGGAGTAGCACTGGTCGTTAAATCCCAATCTTTAATTGGCCGCTTGAGTAGGAGATCTCTCACACTGCCGCCAACTAGATATATTTCAAAGCCAGATGACTTAATTTTTTTATAAATTTCTTTAATAGCAACCGGTACATTTTCATTCATATCTGCTATAGTATAGCAACTAAAACACTATATATAAAGCAAATTGACATGAAAAAATGGGAAATAAAACACAATGTTAAATGGCAAAAAACAGATGATCAGTATACTGGACTGATAAATATTTTATTAGAAAATAGAGGTATAAAAACTAAAGAAGATATTGAAGAATTTTTGCACCCTAACATTAATAAAGTTACCTCTGAATATGTTGGCCTAGACCATATTGAACTTAATAAAACTTTGCAACGTTTGCAATCTGCTTTTGATAACCAAGAAAAAATAATTGTCTTTGGCGATTATGATGTGGATGGAATAACGGGTACTGCTATCTTGTGGGAAACGTTAAATAAGTTAGGCTTTTTGGTTTTGCCCTATATACCCCACCGTGTGGATGAGGGTTATGGTTTATCTATCAAAGGGATTGATAATGTTAAAGCTCAAAATCCAGATCTAAAATTGATAATAACTGTAGATAATGGCATAGTAGCCAATGAAGCAGTGGAATATGCCAATAGTTTGAATATTGATGTCATTATCACCGATCACCACGTGCCAGAAAGCGGTGAAGAATTGAAAACTGAAATTTATCAAAAGAGTAAAAATGGTAAGTTAAAAAATGTAAATAATCTACCTAAAGCTTTGGCGATTGTGCATACAACTAAATTATGTGGGGCTGGAGTGGCATACCTGCTGAGTAAGGAAATCAAAAATGCTATTGTCATTGCGGAAGAAATGAAGCAATCTAGTACTGAGTCGCTTCGTCCATCGGTTCGTCGTAATGATGATAATTCAGATTCTCATCTTGAGTTGGCTGTCTTGGGTACCATAGCTGATTTAGTACCATTGACCGGTGCGAATCGAACTATTGTTAAGATTGGTTTTGATTATCTGCGTCGTACTAGTAGGCTAGGTTTACAAGCGATTTTTGCCGAAGCTGCAATTGATCCACAAAAAATTGGCACCTATGAGGTGGGTTTTATCATTGGCCCGCGTCTGAATGCGGCTGGTAGGATTGAGAGCGCAATGGATAGTTTGCGCTTATTATGTACTCATAATAGCGAGAAAGCTTTCTCCTTAGCTGCTAAGTTGGGGCAGATTAATCGTGAGAGACAGGATTTGACCAAAAAAACTGTACAACACGCACTGGAACAGGTAAATAATAGGATTAAAAGCAAAGAATTAAAAGTAAAAAAAATATTATTTGTTGGACATGAAACATATAATCCTGGGGTCATTGGATTAGTAGCAGGCAAACTCGTTGAGGAATTTTATCGTCCATCTATTGTTTTATCGATTGGAGAGACTCATGCTAAAGCTTCTGTTCGATCAATTCCCGGTGTCAATATTATTGATTTTTTGCGAAGGTTTAACCATATGTATGTTAACGTGGGTGGTCATAAAATGGCAGCTGGTTTTACCGTATCAGTTGATAAGATGTCAGATTTGCAAAAGCAATTGGAAGACATGGCTGAAAAAATGATCGAAGAAAGTTTGTTAATACGTTCTTTACGTATAGATGTAGAATTGCCGTTTGAATATTTAAATTTGGATTTATATGATGTGCTGCAACAGTTAGCGCCATTTGGTATGGATAATCCTGAGCCCGTGTTTGTTACACGAGGTGTGAGGATAGAGGATATGAGATTATTGGGTAAGGATAAGAATCATTTGAAGTTAAAAATTTCAAACAAGAATAATTCTGGACAAGCCAGAATTATTGAGGCGATTGGGTTTGGTCTGGGAGAGTTGGCCGAACAATTAACTATCGGTGACAAAGTAGATATTGCTTATTCTCTTGATGAAAATCGCTGGAATGGAAGTGTAGACTTACAGCTGAAGTTAAAAGATATTAGTATACAAAATTAATAATATCATGACTTAGGTATTGGCATAGTTCTCATAGGCATCGGTTCAGGCGATTGAGGTATTATTTTCTTTCCTCCAGTATATTTTAGCGCCATAGTCATACCTTTATAAGCCTCTGAAAGTAGCTCTCCATCTCTGGCTAAATTTTGTGCATATTTAGCGGCCTGATCTGGTTCCATATCACTAAGTAACTGATACATATATTTTATAGCCTCCACCATGGTTGAGGGTTCAACAGTTGCTGAAGTTCTATAATAATCATGGTGTGGTAATCCTGAATATACAGATGTAGAACCAAGACTACTAGCAGCGTCAAGACCTTTTAATTTTTCTCTTTTAGTTAATATTGCTTCTTTTGATATTCCCATATTTAAATTTGTGATTGAGTGCGTCTGTCTTTTGCTATTCGTGCGTTTCTTTCTGATTTAGGTAATCTACCTCTACCTCTAATTGCTCTTTGTACACTTAAAGGAACGGAATAAATATCAAAATGTGGACTTACCTCATATCCCATATAATCCATATAGCATTCTGAAGCTGGTGCTAAGCCCGCTTCGTGTAAGTAGGCAGCAAAAGCTTGTTGACCTCGTAAAATAGCTCTACTTTTTTCTTGATCAGGTCCTTGTTCAGACCATTGCAGCATATTCCGCTGTTTTTCACTATCTGGAATAGTGGTATTGTTTGGGTAAGAACCAAACCTTGCATATAATTCTGGTATAAATTGTCCGTTATCTTTTTTCATATATTTCCCAAAAAAAATCCCCTGCTCGCAATGAGAGGAGATTTGGTCTTTTACACGCGCCAAATCCCCTAGCTCATTTGTTGAGCGCGGAGATTATTAAAATTAGTTACGTGTAAATTAGTTCTCATATTAATTTAACCCAGAAGTGAGTATAGTACTTAAAAAACACCCTTGTCAATAGCTATATTTCCATGTATGATACACAAAGTTGAGGCTAGGGGATAATAATATCTACGCACTCTTTAGCCTCAAAATAATTTCAAGCATGAGAACTTTGATTAAAGACACAATTGAAAAGATAGGGGAAACAGTTACACTTAAGGGCTGGGTAAATACTAAACGTGATCATGGCAAGCTAACATTTATTGATTTACGTGATCGAACTGGTGTTATCCAGTGTGTTGGTTTTCAAAAAATGTCCGATTTGACACCCGAATCTTCAATAGAAATTATAGGCGTTGTCAAAAAACGTCCAGAAAAGATGATCAATCCGGCAATTATTACAGGAAAAGTGGAGATTGATGTTCAGGAATATGTAGTATTAAGCAAATCAGAGACGCTGCCTTTCGATATGGGACAGCAGACACTTAATCTTGAGTTGCCAACTTTATTAGATCATCGTTCCCTTACACTTAAACACGAGAAGATTCAGAAAATATTTAAAGTCCAAGCTGCATTAGCTGATGAGTTTCGTAAATCAGCTGAAAAACTTGGCTGCACAGAGATATTCATTCCAACTATAGCTGCAGGTGCTACAGAAGGTGGAGCGGAAGTCTTTCAAGTCGATTATTTTGGTCACAAGGCGTTTATGACCCAAAGTCCTCAATTATACAAGCAAATTATGGTTGGAGTGCTGGAGCGTGTTTATACAATTGCAAAAGCATATAGGGCAGAGCCATCAGTAACGACAAGGCATTTAACGGAAGCAACGCAGATGGATATCGAAATTGCTTTTATAGATTCGTTTGATGAATTGCTAAATGCCTTAGAATATGTGGGCACATCGATGGTTTCCAATGTATCCAAAAATTATAGTCAGATACTGGAGGAATTTGGAGTAGATCAGCCCTTAGTCCCAGATCAAATTCCTAGACTAACATTAAGGCAGGCACAAGTTATTGTAACCAAACGCACGGGAAGAGATTTATCAAAGGAAAATGATTTAAATCCCGAAGATGAAAGAGAAATATGCCTGTGGGGCAAAGAAGAACATCAATCAGACTTCGTAACCATTACTCATTTTCCTACTAAAAAAAGAGCCTTTTATACAATGCCTGACCCAGAAAATCCTGAATATAGTTTATCGTATGATTTACTGTTTAGAGGAATTGAGATCTTAAGCGGAAGTAAACGTATTAACGATTATCAACAATTGATCCAAGCGATGAAAAACAAAAAGGTTAATCCCGAGAACTTTGGCATGTATTTAATGGCATTTAAATATGGCATGCCACCAGAAGGAGGCTTTTCATTTGGCTTAGAACGGCTTACAATGAAATTACTAGAGCTGCATAATGTGAGGGAAGCTTCGTTGTTTCCTCGCGATATGGAAAGAATTGATGAAAGACTCTCTCAACAATCATCTGAAGACAACCTGTAAAGTTATTACAAGATTTTTTATTCGTTTCGACCTACAGATACGTTTATTATTATTTCCTTTTCTACTGCTGGGTATTTTAATAATTTTGGCCATTTTTGCCAGCAACTTACAAAATCAAACTCAGCAGTTAAAATTGCAGAATATAAATACAGCCCAGCCGTGGGCAGATTATCCTTCCCTAATTTATAATTTCCAACCCACTATCTCTGCTGTAAGTGCGATTATTATGGATGCTGATTCACATAAGGTCTTATACGAAAAAAACCCTTACGTACATGCCTCCATGGCTTCTACCACCAAGATGATGTCGGCTTTAGTAGGGCTTGATTATTATAAACCCGATGATGTTTTGACTATCAAAAGAAATTTTGTGGAAGGTTCTGGATTACATTTTTTTGCAGGTGAACAATTCCGTTTTGTTGATTTGCTATATGCCATGTTTTTACCTTCAGCCAATGATGCGGCTATGGCGCTGGCTGATAATTATCCCGGTGGAGAAAAAGCCTTTGTAGCTGCGATGAATGCAAAAGCTAAAGCTTTACATCTTAACAATATTGCCTATCAAGATCCGGCTGGTCTGGATGATCCAGGTGATTATGCAACAGTAGGTAATTTGGCTGATTTGGCAGATATAGTTTTTCGCCAGCCACTTCTACATCAAATTGTGGGAACACAAAATATGTACATTATGACGACTAATAAAGTGTATGGCTATCCGCTTACCAACTTAAATCAATTATTAGGTCAGGATGGTGTGGTGGGTATTAAGACAGGTACAACAGAAGAAGCAGGGCAAGTGTTAATTACCGCCAAACAAGATGGGTCGCATGTATTTATCATAATCGTTATGGATAGTACCAATCGTTATGCCGACACGCTGGAATTATTACATTTGATCGATAACAATATTCAGTATACTACTGAGTCGGAGATGGTGTCGGAGTTGCCAGCACAGAATCATTAACTGCAGAGACGTAAGCTTCAAAATTGCTATCTCCTTGGAATATATAAATTGGCATCAAGTATTGTTGGGGATTAGTTCCCAGGTAATAACCTAAAGAAATTGTTCTGATGCTAGCTTGTCCGGAGCTAGTATCAAACTCAGGTACAATATAAGCATTCCCTGCTTGTAAATCTCCATAGGCTTGCTGGGCTGTCTTTAAGGGATAATCCGAACTACCTTGAGCTGATGTATCAACAATCTGATGTATAAATTTAGCTTGAGCAACTTCTGGTGCAGTATCTCCACCTGTGACAATAAAACTCAAAATTGAATCAGGCGGATTTGGATAAAAAATTGGTAAATTATTAACCGCTTGTTGGAAAAAGTCTACTTTAACAGCCATGATCTTTTGTGCAGCAGTTGTTACAGGTATCAATGCTCCATTGCTGATAGTATAGTCAGTCGTAGTGGTAAGACTTGAGTCAAAATCAGACATATCAAGTTGTAGAGTATTAAGAAAACTTTGAGCAGTAGAAATAGCCTGAGAATCAGTTGGTAAATTATTAGCTTGCAGAACAGCCGGATAGTTAAGATAATTTGAGGTTAAAGTAAAATTATTACTGCTGATGTCCATATTCATCACCCTCTGCATACCGTTGGTTTCTGTCCAGCTATACTCTGTCTCAGAGACTCGTTGTTCTTTGATGGCAGATCCATCAGGATTGACCATCCCGATGGCAGCAACCTTTGTATCTGCCGTCTGTAAGCTGTTAAGAGAAGGAGCAGTTTGGATAATTTTATACACGTTTATACGATCGCTTACTGGCAAGGGTTGTCCTGTAGAGGGATCTAAAAGATCAGCTCTTCCATCTACGGTATTTAATGTATAAGTCATTTTGGTCGTAATGTTGGATGTCGGGAAAGGGATAGGAGGTAATAATCCAAAACCTTGTGTAGGGGGGACATAAGCAGGACGACTAAGATAAGAGATGATATTGGAAATAATCGACCATAATAGTATGATGACAATAAGTATGACTACTCCGATTATTGCTGATTTACGTACGTTTTCCGTTACTGCATGAAGGGACCACATATCTTGAGTATATGGTAAAATTTGGGTACAATGCAACTTAGCTATTAACTATTTGCTTTTAGCTGTTGGGCGTTTAATATGAATAAAAATAAATTAGAATATCGGTTGCGTATTGCGCCTTCTCCTACGGGTTATCCCCATATCGGCACAGTTTACCAGGCTTTATTTAATTATGCCTACGCACATAAAAACAATGGGAAGTTTATCGTAAGAATTGAGGACACAGATAGAACCCGCCTGGTCAATGATGCAGAAGAAGTAATATTTTCTGCTTTAGATTGGGTAGGCTTATTTGAAGATGAAAGTCCACGTAAAGGGGGAGAATTTGCACCTTATCGTCAGTCTGAGCGTCTGGAAATTTATCATAAATATGCCCAGGAATTATTGGACAAAGGGTTGGCATTCTTTGATTACTATCCAAAAACAGATGCTACTGGCAAGAAAAAAGATTATTCTGCTGTAGCAAAAACGGCAACAGAACATACGGATATTCCACCAGCTCCTGCTACTGTCTCTGACATGTTAAAAAGTCAGGACTGGGTCTTACGCATGAAAGTACCGGATGAAGGTACAATTACTGTTACGGATGGAATACGAGGTAAAATCACCTTCGATTACAAGCAAGTAAGTAAACAAATCTTGCTAAAGTCAGATGGTTATCCTACATATCATCTGGGCGTAGTAGTGGATGATCATTTAATGCAAATCTCTCATATTCTCCGAGCAGAAGAATGGATACCTTCTTTACCTAAGCATGTGTTGTTATATCAATATTTTGGCTGGGAAATGCCAGTGGTTTATCATACGGCCACTCTGCGCAATCCTGATAAATCAAAATTGTCTAAAAGGCAAGGGCATACCAATGTCAATTGGTTCCGTGAAGAGGGTTATTTACCCGATGCAATTTTAAATTATTTAGCATTATTGGGTTGGAGTCATCCCGAAGAGAAAGAAATTTTTTCTTTGCAGGAATTTATTGAAAAATTTGATCTGAATGACATCCGTCCGATTGCGCCTATCTTTGATCTAACCAAGTTAACCTGGATGAATCAGCAATATATTCAAAATATGTCGGATGAAGAATTAGTTAGAGCTTTGAAAAGGTTTTATGCCAATGATCCTGACATATCACACACAATTGAGCTGTTAGAAACTAACTCCAATAGTAAGAATTTGATTTGGGGATTAGTTAAAACACGTATGGAAATCTTAAAGCAATTTAAGCAATTAGCTGGACATTTTTTTCAAGAAATTCCAGTAGAAAAATCAGAAATGAATAAACAAATAGCTCAAAGTTTGGAAAAATCACTAACAGATATAGATAGTTGGAATAATGAAAACATTTTGTCATCATTAAAACAGATTCTACTTAATTACAAGATAAAAATGCCCGTTTTGTATACGATTTTTACTGGAGAACCTAAAGGATTACCCTTACCGGAAAGTTTGGTGATTTTGGGTAAAGATAAAACTCTTGCTAGAGTACGAAAATATTTGTAGATTTAAATTATGCTCATCATTTCTTTGGCCCGCATTTTGTCTGTAGTTTTCCATCCATTAGTCTTGTTTTTGCCTGTGCCATACTTAATTATCATGCATGCAGAAAATAACTATACGGAAGCTGTAAGATGGACATTTTTCTCCTGGTTAGTTGTTTTTATTTTAGGCGTATTTATCATGTATCAGGTGAAGACTGGAAAATTTACTAATCTGGATGTTTCTGTCAGATCTCAACGACCGTTGTTCTTTTTAGCTGTCTTTATTGCTATAGCTGTATATATCATATCTTTGTTGTTATTCAATGGGCCATTAGTCATGTTAGTCCTGGCTTTTGGTGCAATTGTTGCCTTAGGTTTGTTGGATTTAATTAACACTAAAATAAAAGCGAGTATTCATGTGGCATCCGTTACAAGCATACTCTTTGCTTTTGTGGTTTTAAATGGGTTACTTTATTCCTGGGTATTAGTACTAATTCCATTGGTGGCATGGTCACGCATTAAGCTGCATAGTCATACAGTTTCAGAAACAGTCATGGGCGCAATCTTTGGTTTCTGTATCACTATTATTGTTTATGTTATGATTGAATCTGTATTGAAAGGATAATTTATGATTAATCAAAAACGCTTTATCAGTTCATTTGGTTATGCATGGGAAGGTATAAAATATGTTTTTAAACACGACCAGAACATACGGGTTCATTTTTTGGTCGCCTTAATAGTGATAATTTTTAGTTTATTATTAGATGTAAACCCTTTTGAAATGGGAATCTTGGGTGTCATGATTTTATTAGTTATTGTTACTGAGATGATAAATTCTACCATGGAAAAAATTGTTGATCTTATTACGAAGGAACATCACGAGGAGGCTAGAATTGCTAAAGATGTTTCTTCTGGTATGGTATTACTGACGGCGGTAGGCTCAGTTATTGTAGGTATATTAATCTTTACACCACACATTCTTCGGTTATTACATCTATCTCATTAGAAATTTAGAGGTGAGATTTTTTTAGCAACTGGAGTACTTTATCCATTTTTACTGTGGCAACGTCTGTGACACTATCTGCCCCGCCATAATACACGAAAAGAGTATCGTCTTTGACAACCGCACCGCATGGGAATACCACGTTTGGTATCTGGCCGTCTTTTTCATTATGCATTTCAGGTTCAAGTAATGGATAAGTGGTTCTGCCTAGGATCTGCTTTGGGTTATCCAAGTCCAACAGAACTGCACCCACACGGTAATAATGATCATCACCGATACCATGATATAACAGCAACCAACCATCAGGTGTCTCAATCGGTGGTGCTGCAATACCTACTTTATGACTATCCCATTGGCCTGGTCGGGACTTTAGTAAAATTGATCCTCCCAGATAATTGCCTTCATAAAAATGTAAATCGTCAACAAAATCTACCCAGATGAAAGTTTGTAAGCGATGAAAGAACATGTACTTACCTCCAACGGTTTTTGGTAAAACACAAGCGTCCTTATCATCAATTCCGGGTGGTGAAATTAATTTAGGAATTGACCAATGCCAGCGTTGTAATAGAAAGTCCTCCAAACTGATAGAACTAAATGCGACTCGGGGTGCATTGTGTCCATCATAAGCCGTGTAGCACATGTAAATTCTTTCATCAATCAATGTTAGACGCGGATCTTCACAGCCAAAATTATTGCCTGATCCATTGGTTTCAAAAATTTCTCTGGGTACATATACTGGTTTGTCCAATCTCTGATCGATATGATATCCATCTGTTGTTTGTGCGTAACCAATATTGGAAACATTATTATTTGACATCGCCCGGTATAAAATATGAATTTTGTCTTGGATTTTAATTACGGCAGGATTAAATACAGCTTTATTTTCCCATTCATGATCATTGATTGGTGCTAGGATAGGATTTTCGAAATATCGGTGTAAACGTACTGAGATATCAACTGCTTCACCTACATGTTCAACTTTATTTTTTGGATCATTTAATTCACTTAACAATTCAGACAAAGAGCATTTGGCCAAGCATGTATATGTATCTGCTGCTCCATAATAGACAAAAAGTTCATCATTGTGTATTTGTGCTCCGGATGGAAAAACAATGTTGGGTACATAACCAAAACGTTCATAATTTGTCTCCGGCTGTAATAATGGTGTAGTGATTCTACTCAAAATTATTTTAGGATTATGTAAGTCAAGTAGTGCTGCCTCAATGGTGAAGATTTTATGGTCAGTAAAATAATCTTTTATATAAGCGTAAATTAACAGCCATCCATAATCAGTTTTGATAGGTGGGGCGCCAATCTCCACCTGATCTTTGTCCGCCCGCTGTAAAGGTATTGCATGGTCATCCAGATATCTATACCAGCGCTGCCAGTAGTCATTTGACCACATTTCTTCTTCCTTATCAAACAGTGCTAAGCTTATTTTAGCTGGAGGCTGGTCTGTATTAGCGGTTAGTATAGCTGCGTATTTACCATTTATCTTTTCCGGAAAAAGTGACATGGCTTTGGCATTAAAAGGGGTGACTGGGTGTTTCTGCGTTATAGTTTTTAAATCCTGTGTGATGGCCAACCCAACTTTGATACCATTGGCATTGAAAGGAAATTGAGATAATGCGGTATAGAAAATGTAATATTTATTATCCAAAAACGTGATTCTGGGGTCCTCACAGCCATAAATCTCCCAGCTTTCCTGGGGAATAAAAAGCTGTGTGTGTTCAGAAAAATTTTCTCCGTCACTACTTTGACTATAACCAATTGAGGAAAGTTGCAGTTTATTTTTATTGACTATTTGTGTTGATGACAGCGCACGATATAACATATGAAACGTGCCATTTGTTTTTGTAACACAACCGTTGAATGCAGCAGTAGATTCCCACGTATTTTGGCGAGAAGGTAGTAGAATGGGGTTTTTGTCAGAACGATTTATTTGCATAAGCTGTAAATCCTAAAAGATTTAGTAGAAAGTAGTATATGGCAATAATATTCACCATCGGTATTTTCGTTCTACATTCTACATACTACATTATTCCTACTTATTAAATCTACTTAGAATTTCTGGTAATAAATTGGTGATTTGGAACTGATTCCATAGTGATAGGGCTGGATTCTTTAAGTTCTTTTAAGAATTCATTAAGATTTTTACTGGCTACACAAACAACAGTATCTGCCCCTCCATAATAAACCATTAACTCTCCATTAATGACTACTGCTCCACAGGGGTAGGCAATGCCCGCTTTAAAACCTTCGTTTTCATACCATTCTGTGGGGGTGAGAATAGGGTGTAAAGAACGATATTTAACTTTGGTAGGATAATTAATATCAAGCAGCATTGCACCCACTTTATATTGTTTGTCATCACGGTCATCTACTGCATGATAAATCAGCAGCCATCCGTCTTTAGTTTTAATAGGGGGGGCTCCAGCTGAAAGTTTTCTGCTATCCCACATATTTTCCCTCGGCTCAATACGATGATCTCCCTTGAGATATTCATTAAAGTTTAAATCATCCAAAAAATCGATTAATAAATTAGGGAAAATTCTATGCATCATCACATATTTCCCATTAACTTTTTCCGGGAACAAAACAGCACTCTTATCGATAACATTCGGTGGAGATATGAGTTTAGCAGGAGACCAATTCCAGTTCTGCTGGCGAAAATCTTCAACTTCAATTGAGGAGATGGCTACCCGTGGCGGGTCCATACCATTAAAAGCTACATAAGTAAGGTAAAAGCGGTTATCTATTTTTGTTAGCTTAGGATCTTCACAACCTCCATAACCGCCGCCGGACATATATTGCTTGGTAAGTTTAAAAGGTTGACGCCAGGGAGTTTCAAATTGTTCACGAGGTACATAAATAGGCATTTCCGACCGATCATCTATATTAAAACCATCACTAGTATTAGCATATCCAAGTACTGAAGTATTGGCGTCACCCTGGGCACGGTAGATTAAATGGACTTTGTCATTATCATAAACAGCGGCAGCGTTAAAAGTTGATTGATTTTCCCAAGAGTGCTGCATAACAGGAGTGATAATCGGATTTTGTTTGTGTTTACTCAAAGCGGGGGTTGGGAAAAATCTTTTGGGGCTAAAAATTCTACTATAGTTTTTAAATGAAACTGCCACAACACTTTTATTTTCAATTCCGAAATAAAAAAGAAGATTGTCTTTAAAATGTAGGGCTCCAAGCGGATAGACAGTCATATTATTCCAATCTTCTGGCTGTTCCCAAATGGCCTGATCTGATCTCCAGAGAATTTTAGTTAAGTTATTTTTATCCAAAAGTACTGCACCCGCAGAATATTGTTCGCCTTCACGCCTTGGTGTTTTAACAAAATATATCACAAGTATGCCGCTTTCATGTGGGAAAATACCCCCAACTTCCAGTGGAAATTTGTCAAAGGCATTTTGTCTAGGCGAGAGAAGAGTCTGCGTATTAGTTATTTTAAATTTAGAATCTAAATATGCTATCTTAATCTCTGTTTCACCATAAATTAGCGCTAAGTCTTTATTATTTATTTGTAATGGAATGATCGCACCTTTTTCTTGGATATTTTCTAATTTTGTCAGAAACTGCCATTGATAAACATTTTTAGCTTTGGCAAGATTAAGAGTATATGTATCATTTAGCTTTTTCTTATATATTAAGTAATTGGTGTTATGGATAGTAGTGATAAAAAAATCCTGACAGCTTTTGGTGTCTTCTAACTGACCATTGGAAATCAAGATTTGCGGCTGTTTAGTGGAGCTTTTAAAAGATAGCCCATCCTTACTTATACCGGCTCTAAAAATACTTGTTCCAGCATGCTGAGCGTTGGAAAAAATGACAACTTTGTTGTCACTTATGGCCACTCCCAAATCTTTGATTGATGCAGTATCTTTGGTTTCCATATAAGAAGAAAAAGAGGCTACATATTTATATTGACGCTTTTGTGAACAGATTGCAAGAGTCTGAGGCAAGCTAGAATTGTGACGCAGAGCACAAAATAAGAAAAATAATTATATTTATTTATGTTTCTATGAAGATAAACTAAACTGTTTTTCTCTCATTTGAAGTCAGGGTGGAAGACTGACCATTATTTGCTCTATTCTCCCCAATTCTCATGAGTAGTTCAGCTAATTTTATACCTGCAGGTGTGCTTAGTAGATTGGATAAGGCTTGTTCGTATCCTAATGCACCTTTTAATTCTTCAAGAGCTGATTTTATTGACTCTGCTGGTTTTTTTTGATCCACTCTACTAGAAAGAAAATCCACCAAAGTTTTAGATATAGGTGGAGGTAATTCTTCATTATGCTCTGTGGAAGTAACAGTTTCATTTGTCGTTGTAGGTGCTATAGTATCAAAACTATTAGTATTTATACTCGGGAGTTCTGCAGAAGAATTAGAGTCTATTCCATCACTTGTTTCATTTTGTAACTTAGTTAATGCTGCTGTTTGTGAGGAAACTTCTGTGGGATTGACACTTGTTAGTGTTTGTTGGGTTTCAGCTAAAGAAATAGGGTTGCGGGGTAGGTTATCTTGACCGTTCATGTATCTATCTAAGCGGATTTTTGACAGTATGTCAACAACAAAATCTTTGCTGTTTTAATCGTACTTACCGCTATGTGTGGCACAAGTATCTTTATATCAATTTGTGCCACTGAAGTGATAACTACTTCAACTTCTTTTGCCACCATAAATAGGCGACATACAAAGCACTTAATCCGACTAAGACATATACTAGATTTGTTAGCATAGTACCCATGCCGAAAATTGTTACCACTAAATCAAGATGAAACAAACCAACCAGACCCCAATTGAGGCCGCCAACCAATAATAAGACCAAGGCTACAACTTTTAATGTTTTCATCAATTTCACCTCCTTTCTATAAACTTTATAAGTATGGAAGTCGAGAAAAAATTGAGCACACAGGACAATTTGTAAGAAAAAGAAGATTAAAACTGTTGGAAGCAAAATTCATGGATGACTACTCCCCCTTTAAGCATAGCAGTGAAAAAAAAGATTGGCAAGAAGTAGATATGTGATCTAAATTACAATTTTTAAATGTATAGATTCTAGCATCCTTTATAAAATATTTTTATATGAGGTATTGTCGATCAAATACGGTTTTTATTATTCCAGGTAGATACTAAGTATATGCTCTTTCTTGACAATTGTATTAAAATACTATGCCATAGTAAATATATATAAGATGTATATTATGTAAAAAATAGATTTTTGTAGTGAAAGTTTTTGGTTTCTTGAATAAGTAATTTAATGTGGGAGGAAAGTTAGTTCTGAATTAACAGAATCTGCTGACCAACAAGGCAGAGGGATAAACAGAGTTATAAGTTTAAGTCACAGTATGAAAATAATATATAGTTTTTATCGGGGGTAGTTAATTTATATGATAGAGCAAAAATAAATGTTTTTTAGAACAACAATTCTTTTTGATTAATTACTTTAACTAAAGTAACTTACCTAAAGGTACCTACTTGATTTTATAGTTGGGAAAAATTATCATTAGTTTTATGTTAAATATAAAAATATTGATGGGTTCAACTCGTCCGGGAAGATTTAATATTCAACCGGCAAATTGGATTTATGATTTAGCAAAAAAACGGGAGGATATTGATGTAGAACTCGTTGATTTACAGGAAATTAATTTACCCTTTCTTGATGAACCAATACCTCCTTCCCAAAAAAAGTATTCTAAGGAGCATACAGTTCGGTGGGCCAAATTAATCGAAGAAGCGGACGGCTTTATATTTGTGACGCCGGAATATAATCATGGTATGTCGGCCGTACTTAAAAATGCAATTGATTATCTGTGGCATGAATGGAATTATAAACCGGTTTGTTTTGTAAGTTACGGTTCATTGGCAGGTGGAGCAAGAGCGGTGGAACAGTTAAGAGAAGTGGCCGGTGAATGTAAAATGTATGATTTAAGAGAACAAATTTTATTACCTAACTATTGGGATAATTTAAATGAAAAGGGCAATTATAAATTTTCTACTCAACAGGAAATTCAGGCCGGACAAATGCTTGAGCAGTTAGTTTTTTGGTCTAAAGGCATGAAAGAGTTAAGAGAAAAGTTAAATAGCAGTTTATAATATGGGGCATATTATAAAATTTATATATTAATCTCCTAGTATTTAATTTATAAAAATGTGTTAGATTTTGGTTTTTTGTATTGTAGTTTCTAATTTTAAGCACTGCATTTTACTCCTAATTTTTACATATAAATGTTGAGCCTACGTTCTAGTTTTTTTCAAAGCAGTTTGTGTTTTTTTCTTGACATGACTTAGAGTTACTTGTTTTACTGAATAGAGGGCCTTTTTAGGTCCTTTTGGTTATTGTGACAATGAAAAAGAAATTATTCGTATCTGCACTCTTGGTATTTTTGTTAATAACTTTGGGCTTACTGTCTTCATGGCCATTATTCTCTTTTTCAAAACCCCTTACAGCGACTAAGAGTAAAAGTGTTTTGGGTATTTCCACATTGAGTCTGGAAAATCTCTTCCAAGTCAATTTGCCAAGTGAATTTAGTGAAAACGTAACTTTTGATAAAGATGCTTTTGTTAAAGGGGCATTAAATGTTACAGGCCTGGCAACATTTAATGGAGGTATCCAAACCAATGGTCAGAACGTAGTCACGGGCAATGGGAAAGTGGTTGCACCAAATTTGATTTATGGGGTTACTGCAGGAACGGGTATAGATATAACAAGCGGCCAAACACCTACTGTTAGCAATACTGGAGTGCTTTCTTTGAATGGAGCGACGGGGGATGTCACCTTGCAAGCTGGAGATAATATTACCATCAGTGGTAATAAAATCTCTGCCAGTGCTTCTTCTTCCTCTAATTCTTTTGCCAATATAGCAGTTGGTGGTCAAACTACTCTGACAGCAGGATCAGCAACTGATACTTTAACTTTTGTACCGGGCACAGGAATCGGAATAGTGACTGATTCAACTGGTAAGAAGCTAACTATTTCGGCAGGCTCTACCTCACAATGGACTACTAGTGGTGCGAATATCTATTACAATTCAGGCAATGTGGGTATCGGCACTACTTCGCCAGCCTTCCCTCTGGATGTGACGGGTACCGCACAATTCGGGTCAATTGAGTTAAATGGAGATAATTTTACTTCTTTGACTGGGAATGGCTTGAGCTCTAGCTCAGGTAGTTTAGCCGTTAATTTAATCAATACTAAATCAACCTCCACCACTACTCAGTCATATTCTGGGTTAGAATTTGTTAATGGTCAATTAGGTTTATTACACGGTTGCTCAGATGCTCAAGTTTTACAATGGGATGGTATCAATGATGTCTGGATCTGTTCGAATGTGGCCTCAGGATCATCTGGGTCAATTAACGTTCAAAATGGTCCTCTCACTCAATACAGCAGTATTGATACAGTCGATTTTCTTCATCCTGACTTTATTGCGAGTAAAAGCGGTTCGACAGTAAATATCTCTCTTGATTATGCAGGGGGCCATATCCCGCAAACTTTTACCAATCAAACGATTACTGGTTTGTGGACGTTTAATAACACGGTCAATCTGGACGGCAATGTGACCATGCCCAACTTATCAACAGGAGTTTTGCATGTAGGGGCAGGAGGGTTATTGGCGAGTAGTGCAGTTAATCTCGGCACAGAAGTTATCAATACGTTGCCGGTCAGTCATGGGGGAACCGGTCAAACCTCATTTACGTTGAATGGTATTCTGTATGGTAGTTCTTCTTCTGCTCTATTAACCACAGCTGCCGGGACAAGTGGACAATTGTTGCTGGGTAGTACAGGTAGCGCTCCTGCGTTTTATACACTATCAGGTGATGCGACTATTATACCTAGTGGTCCAAATGGAATTTTGACTTTGAAAGATGTGGGTACGCCAGATACATATGGTAGTGCCAGCGCCATTCCTGTGTTTACTACTGATGCAGCGGGCCGCATCGTCTCAGTGACGAATACTCCAGTGGTAGTAAACGGGCAGCAGCTTATTGGCATCGTACCAGTTCCTAACGGTGGTACCGGTAATTCAAGTTTTACACAAAATGCTTTGTTGTTGGGTAACGGGGCTAGTTCTTTGGGACAGACAGGTCCAGGAACAAATGGACAAATACTGATCGGTCAAACAGGTAGTGCGCCGTTGTTTACTAGTATTAGTGGTGACTTCACTCTCAATCAAAATGGAGTGGCTACTCTCGCTAATGTAGGATCTTCAAATACATATGGCAGTGCCAGTCAAATTCCTGTTTTCACAACAGATACAAAAGGTCGCATCACAGGTGTGACAAATACAACTCCTTCACTAAATGCTTCCGTTATTACTACCGGTATCTTGGGAATCGCGCGCGGTGGTACTGGTTTGGGCAGTGTGGGAGCAGCTGGAGGGTTGTTATATTCCAATGGTACAGCCTTGGCATATACAGGAGCCGGTTTGAACTCACAATGTCTGATGTCCAGCGGTGGGAGTACACCGACTTGGGGTGACTGTGCGACGACTAATTATTGGCAACTAAATGGTGGTGCATTATCACCAGCGACTGTAAACAATGATTTGTTACTAGGTGGAGTTAGTACAGCAAGTGCCCGAATTGGCTTTATAAATATTCAAAGCGGAACGAGTACCGCCACTATTTCCGCCGGACAAAATGCATTGGTTTTGGATGCCAATGGCAATATTGGTACTACCTCACGTAATTCTCTGACATTTGGTTCCAATGGTACTACGGGTAATGTACAGTTTTTCTCAGGTGGTATATATGGCAATTTTATTGATAGTAGCGGAAATGTGCAAATGAACGGGAATATTACCGCCCAAGGAGGAGTGACTGGTGGAGGCATTTATACTTCTCTTAATCCAATTTTATACGGGGGTACTGAGCGAATTGATAATAAAGGCAATTTAGTTAATATCGATACTATCAGCTCAAGTTATTTGTCTACGGGTCTGACTCCCTCAAGTTACGTCAATATTACAGCCGGAAATTTGCAAATGGGCGGAACGAATGTCTTAAACAGCAGTCGTGATGTGATGAATATAGCCGGTGTGGCTACCAGTTTGAATCCTACGCTGGCTGATACGTACAACTTGGGTACGGGGACGGGCAATGAATATAACAATGTATATGCCAAGGTGCTCAATGGGGGCACGGTAAACGGAACGACTATTTCAGGTACGACAGTTGGAGGAACTACTGTAAATGGTACCAATATTTATCAGAATGGTAGTCAGGTATGCGATATGTCGGGTAATTGTTTAGGTTCGGGCACAGGTTTAGCGGGTACCGGTACAGCTGGTTACTTGCCTTTATTCTTTGATACCAATTCAATTTCCAATTCAGCAGTTTTCCAAAAAAATACCTCAATCGGTATTGGTACTAATAATCCGGGGGCTAAGTTAGATGTACAAGGCAGTGTTCGTTTGGGAGCGGCTTTGGGAGCCAATGATATTTTGAATACAACAGCCTCAGGTGGTGCTCCTTCCGGGTCATTATATTGGGGTAATCTGACTATTTGTGACAGTTCAGGCAATTGTGGAAGCGGCGGTGGAGGAGGCGGTGGCATTACGGGTAGTGGAACTAATAATGCAATTGCTTACTTCATCAGCGGAACAGTGATTGGGTCATCCATACTTTACTACAACAACGGCATTGGAGTAGGAACGTCTACTCCTAAGGCTGGTCTGGATGTGGAGACCTCAGTGGGTGGAAATTCTAGTTTGATTGTTAATCAGCCAAGTGCAGGTGATATTTTTGCCGCCAGCTCATCAGGAGCAACTAAATTTGTCATTAATAATAATGGTAATATTGCTGCTACCGGGGCAATTTCCGGTTTGGCAGGTATTGCCAGTGGAGGTACGATTTCTTTCGGTGCCTTAGCTACTGGGGGTATTGTCAGATCTGATATCACGACTGGTACATTGAGTAATGGTACAGTTGATCTTTCAAGCAGCAGTGACGTGAGCAATCTTTTGGGTTTTGCTCATGGGGGTTTGGGTTTTAATACTTTGGCTGCCGGATCATTAATATATGGTGGTGGTTCTAGTCTAAATACTTTAGCTATTGGTAGCACTAATCAATGTTTGATGGTTATTAGTGGTGCTCCTGCCTGGAGCACTTGTCCTGGTGTGGTGACACCGAATTACTGGAATATCCAAAATGGTTCCATAGTACCGGTTAATACGACTACTGATTTCTTAATCGGGGGAACATCCACTAGTTCGGCTGTGTTTGGTTTACTCAATGTAAACTCCGGTAATCCGACGGCCAGTATCGCTGGAAATCTATCTTTGGCTGTCTCAAGAGGTGGTAATGCAAATAATGTTTTGTCCTTACTAAATGGGGGTAGTTTAAATATTGAAACAAGTGTAGGGGGAACGTCTGGTGATAATTCAGCTTTATACATTGCCAACTCTGGTTTGGTAGGTATTGGTACTAGCAATCCTGGAGCTAAGTTAGACGTACAAGGCAGTGTCCGTTTGGGGGCCGCATTAGGAGCCAATGATATTTTAAATACCACGGCTGGTGGTGGTGCGCCATCTGGTTCATTGTACTGGGGCAATCAACAGCTTTGTGATACTTCCGGTAATTGTACGGGAACAGCTACCAGTTTGGGCGGCAATGGTGTAGCTAATTATGTACCAATCTTTAGCGGACAATATACTTTGGGTACAGGAGATATTTATGACAATGGCAATGTAGGTATCGGTACGACCAATCCAATTGCAGCTTTGGATTTAGAAGGCGGAGTCAAAGGTGGTAATGCAGCTTTAATTCTTAACCAAACCGGATCGTCTAATAATGATGTTTTTGCAGCTTCTGCTTCAGGCGTAGCTCGGTTTACGATCGCCAATAATGGTGATATTGCCGCTACAGGAGCTTTGAAAGGTTTGACAGGTCTGTCTAGCGCAGGGACGATTACTTTTTCTGGTTTGATGACGGATGGTTTTGTCTCAGTAGCAGGAGGAATATTGTCTTCTGGGAAGATTAATCTGGGTACGAGTTCCAATTTTACTGGACAACTTGGTTTTGGCAATGGAGGTACGGGAGCATCGAGTTACACTACTAATGGACTAATATATGGTGGATCTTCAAGTCTGTTAAGTACAGCAGTAGGTACCAACGGGCAGTTATTATTGGGGACAGGTGGCGCTCCCTCTTGGGCTACCATGACAGGTGATGCGACGATTCAATCCACAGGAGTAATTACTCTAAAGAGTCTGGGAACAGCCGGCAGTTATGGCAGCGCTACAGAGAGTGCAGTGATTACGACCGATGCGCAAGGTAGAGTATCAAATATTTCACTCGTGCCAATCACTGTTGGTTCTAGTTCGTTTACCTCGTCTGGTAATCCAAATCAGTGCTTGCTCTATGCTTCGCCAAATCCAATATGGGGAAATTGTGCTTTGGGGCCTAACATGTTTAGCTCCCAAAATGGAGCTATCGTCGCGAACAATGCTTCAGAAGACTTGTTGATAGGTGGAACATCTACCTCGTCAGCAGTCTTTGCCTTTACCAATGTGAATAGTGGAACACCCACTCAAATTATATCTGGTAACTTAGCCTTAGCAGTGCCGACGGGTAATAATAATACAAATTCTTTGGATTTATTAAATGGTGGTAATCTAGGTTTTTATACTTCATTAAGTGGGATAAGTGGGTTGAATACCAATCCGGCTTTATACATTAATAATAATGGCAATATTGGGATTGGTACCTCGACTTCCAATTCTCTTTTGACCTTGGCAGGAGGAACTACTGGCGGCAATGCTGCTTTAATTATCAATCAAACAGGAGCAAATACCAATGATATCTTTACAGCGTCATCTTCGGGTACTACTAAATTAACTTTAACCAATAATGGCAATCTTAACTTAACTTCCGGTGTATATGAGGTGGGTGGTAATCAGGGTATAACGAGTGGATCATCCGGTTGTGTGGTAACTACGGGTGGTATTGTAACAGGAGTAGGTAGTTGTCCGGGTGGAGGAACTTATCAGCCATTCCAATCAGCCGGACCGGTGATTGAAGAGAATAATACTTCTCAGGATTTCTTAATCGGCGGAGTATCTACTGCCTCAGCCAAGTTTGCGGTCGTTAATGTGGCAGGCGGTACGCCAATCGCTTCTTTGTCTGCGACCAGTACTGGCTCTGGTTTGTCTCTTGGCGCTGATGGTACTATTCAGACCGAGCAAAATGGTACTTTGACACTGGGTGGCAGTACGACCGGCAATATTGCTTTATTACCCACCGGCGGAGTAGGAATTGGGACGTCGGCGCCTCAAGCTTCTTTGGATATTCGTTCTAACTCTTCTGGTACTCCTTCATCAACGGGATCAGCCTTGGCGGTGGCTTCCCAAACGTTTACTGATACAAGTACAGCTACATCAGGAGCTGTCACAAGTATGAATTTCAATTCAATTTCCGCACCTACTTTGAATGCTTCCAATAATTCTGTGTATACCAATCAGGCTGCTACCTTTGCCATCGCTGGTGCACCGACTGCCGGAACGAATGAGCGAATTGCTAATGCTTATTCTTTGTCCGTAGCATCTGGTCAATCAGCTTTTGGCGGAGGTATCAATATGACTGGGGCTGCCAATACCACTATCGGCACAGCTGTACCCGGATTGTGGACTCTGGGCACCAATGATTTTACCTATAAGAACATGTTGCAAATTTCCAACACAGATGTGTCCACGTTACCAATTGGTTACGAAGTAACTGTTATTTTAAGCGGTAATCAAGCTTCTTTAATCTATCAAAAGTCCAGGCCTGATGAGCAAGATTTTAGAATTGGTTATAATGGAACAGAAATTGCCAGAAATGTCGCTACATTTACTAATTCTTCGGTTATTTTCACCTTCCAGCTCCAAGCCACAGTAGCGGCAGGCATTAGCACCAATGCCTACTCTATATATTATGGTAATACGGCAATAACGAGTGGTGCGACGACATATAATACCGGCTTCCAGATTGACTCGTTGGATAATATGGCTGGAAATTATACAAGCTCTGACAGTACCCAATTTCCAATTTCTCAAGATAATTCAAACTTTTTTGAGGGTACAGGATCTATGAAAACGATTGGAACTGTGGATAATTTGACTGCTCTTTCATCAACTAATCAAAATCCGCTAGATACGGGTATCACGAATTTTGGATTTGCTGCGGGACAAGTGGGAGCAAACAGTTATCTTTACACGCTTGGAGGAAGTACGGATGGAACAGCAGCAAATGCTAGAGCTACAGTGTATAAAGCACCCATTAATAGTACCAATGGTAACGTTTCTGTAGGTGCAGCTACATCTAGTGCGCTACCGATAGCACTTATAGATAACGCTACAGTGATGTATAGTTCTCAAGTTTCAGGAGGAACAGGAGCGGATGGTACATTAGATTTGTCTAAAGGTAGTGCAACAGGAGGATGTACAGGAACTGGACTCTCTTGGAATAGTGGTACTTCAACTTGTACTATTACAAGATCGACTAAAAATTTATTCAATTTTACTTCAATAAATATTCCCTCAGGTACAACATTAACACTTGATAGTGCATATTATTCTTTTACTGGTCCTTTACTTGCTACTTTGAACGCAACAGGAAATGTGACAATTGGTGGAACTATCAACATGCTTGGGCTAGGTTATAAAGGAGGACAAACTTCCACCTATGGATATGCTGGCTATGGGCCAGGAGGAGGAGGAGGAGGACTTCTTTACCAAGGAAACACATATTATGGAGGTTGTGGAGGAAGTTACATAGGAGCAGGTCAAATAAATGGAAGTCCAGCCTGTACAACTACTAATACATATACTTACGATGATTCAGGTAGTGGTGGTGGTGGTATGTATGGATATTATGGTGATGGTTCAAATGGTGGAGGTGCAGTCGTAATTAATAGTAGTCAAACAATAACTGTTGCTTCAGGGGGCGTAATAAATGCTAATGGTTCAAGTACAGGCGGTGGCGGTGGGGGAAGTGGAGGACTTATTCATCTTGCTGCAACGAATGTTGTAAATAATGGTTCATTATCTGCAAATGGAGGTACTGGTTCAATGGGAGGTGGAGCAGGCAAAATCCTCTTAAATTATGTGAAATCGGTTACGCCGGGAACTATATCAACAGTAGGAGGTCAATCAGGAGGATCTACTACATATTTATCTATTCCATATTCAACGATGTTATACAGTATGGGAGGGGAAAATACATCTGGAGTTGCTCAATCTACCATAAGTCAGGCTACTGTAGATTATAATACTGGGAATGTGGCTGCATTTTCTTCGGCTGCAAATCCCCTACCTCAAGCATTATTTGGTGCAACAGCTAATGCAGTGATAATCAATGGTAGTACATATATATATGTGATTGGAGGCAATAATGGAACATCTGATCAAACTACAGTTTATAATATTACAGCATCGTTAACAGGTACTTTGGGAACACCTACGGCATCTGGTCAATCACAATTAACTACTGGAATTTCTCACCATGCAACTGTCACAGGGAATATCGGTGGGAATAATTATATTTGGGTAATTGGTGGAGAAAATGGGACGACTGCGCAGAATACGATTTATAAAGGCACAATTAACAGCGCTAATGGCAATATTACAAGCCTAACAACCAGTGGACAAGCAACATTACCTACAGCATTATATGGTGAATCTGCTTTCTTCCAGACAATTGGTGCAAATAATTACATATATATACTAGGTGGAACCACAACTGGCGGTACCAAACAAACAACTGTATATAAGGCCACACTTGATGGAAGTGGGAATGTAACGTCTGTCAGTACAATGGGCAATTATCAGCTAGGCACTGCTACAGCCAATGCTGGAGCATTTGGGTTTACAGATAATAGTGGCAATAATTATGGATACTTGGTGGGTGGCATGACAACCTCAACACAAGCCACTATTTATAAAGCAAAAATTAATTCAGACCAAACAATTTATAATGTTGCTAGAACCAACTTTTCGCCTATGGATATGAGTAACATGAATGATATTGTTTTTTATGCGTATTCTACTCTTGCCGGATCATACCTGACTATGGATATTAATACCGGAACTAGTGGGTCACCAAATTGGCAGACCTGTAGTTTTAACGGGGTGGGTACGATGAATATCACCAGTCCAAGTAGTTGGCAAAAAATGGATTGTAATATTACCTCAATTCCCTCAAGAACTGCTGTGACTGGCATACGTGTTAGGGTAACTGTATCACAAACACAACAATTTACAGCCAATTTCGATGATTTTGAAGCCAAGACTAGTGCTTCTACTTTGACTAGCGCTGCTAGTAGCTTTGCGGCTGCGTTGGGTAATGCCAATTTGAATTTGAACTCACAGGGTGCAGGTATGCTGGCCATAAATTATGATGCTACCAACGGAATAGCAGGAACTGGTGGTATGACTGTATATAATGGTGCCACTACAGCCTTGATGACTATAAGTGGACTTGGCAGCATGGGAGTTAATACGATTGCTCCGTTGGCGACGGTGGATGTTAGAGGCAATTCAGCTACTACTCCAATTGCTTCTATCTCCGGATCCACTAATATGGCTGGTTTGATTGTTGATAATTCAGGCAGTGGTGATTTATTAGCAGCCAGTACCAGTGGATTAAGTAGATTTATTGTCAGTCAGAATGGTAATGTGAAGGTAAGTTCAGGTTCTGGTCTAGATACAATTACATCAGGAATATTAAATATTGGTAATACAAACGCTACTACCTTATCTTTGGGCAGAAGTGGTGAAGCTATTAACCTTCCTGGTTATGGTGGGGCGAACAATACTGTTTTGTATGCTGATAATTCAGCCAATGGTGTAGTTACGGCACTTTCAACCAATACTTCTGGTCAATGTCTAATCTCGGGAGGCTCTGCTCCAATTTGGGGAAGTTGTGGAGCAGGTACTGTTAGTTCTCCTTTCCAGGCTGTTAGTGGAACGATTCAAGAACTGATTAACACGCAAGATTTCTTACTTGGAGGAACATCCACAGCTGCGGCCAAATTTGCTGTTTTGAATGTAAATACTGGTACACCTACCGCCAGTCTGTCTGCTGGATCTGCAGGAGGTCTATATATTACTTCAACCGGTACATTGGCTACCACCGCCAAGCAAAATTTGACTATTGGAGGAGCGAGTACCGGTAATATTACCCTTTCACCTAATAATGGCGCTGGCTTGCTAGTATTATCTGTTGGTGGTTTGACGATGAATGGTACTGCAGGTTCAACAGTTGCTTCTGCATCATGCGTAACGACAAGTAACGGTATCGTAACGGGTAGTGCAGCCTGTCCAGCCGTCAATAGTAGTCCCTTCAACACACTCAGTGGCAGTATTATAGAAAATAATACGACCCAAGATTTGTTGTTGGGTGGAACTTCAACAGCTTCGGCAGATTTTGCATTTATAAATATTAATTCGGGAACTCCTACTGCCAGTATCTCTGCGGCTAGTGGAAATAATGCAGCCTATCTGACTGGGTTGGGAGTTTTGGCTACGACCAACGATCATAGCTTGACGCTTGGTTCTGCTACAACTGGAAATATTTTATTAGCACCTTTAAATAATATAGCTGGTGGGTATGTAGGTCCAAACAGTAATAACGTTACAGATTTGGGTACGAGTGCAATAGCTTTTAGGAACATTTTTGCCAATACTTTTTATGCTGGTGGTAGTGTAGGACAGACGATTGCAAGTGCCGGTTGTGTCACGACAGTAGGTGGTATTGTTACCGGAAGTGGTGCTTGTCCAAGTGGCGGTGGAGCAAATATTTTAAACTCTATCGGAGGGACAATAAGCGAGGCTATTACCACACAAGATTTACTGCTTGGAGGAGTTTCTACTCCCTCAGCTAAATTTGCTTTCATAAATGTGAATTCAGGAACACCAGTTGCAAGTATTTCGGCCGGAGTAGCTGGTGGATTATATATTACTGCCGATGGTACTTTGGCTACCACTGCCAACCAGGGTTTGAATATCGGGAATGCGACGACTGGCAATCTGACCTTGAAGGCTGGCAATGGGACAGGAGTTTTGGCTTTGTCCACAGGGAGTTTGACGATGAATGGTAATGCCGGGGCGACGATTGCCAGTGCGGCTTGTGTCACCACTGTAAATGGTATTGTCACAGGTAGTGCCAGTTGTCCGGGTGGTGGTGGAGGAGGCAGTAGTCCATTTAATTCGACTGGTGCTTTGATAACCGAAGGTAATTTAACGCAAGATGTGTTATTTGGCGGTAGCGCAACCTCTTCTGCCAAATTCGCATTCAACGTATATAATGGTGATTTAATTCAAACCAGTTCCGAAACCACCGGCAACGTGGCTACTCTTAGTGCCAATTTATTAACTACCGGCAATGAACTTTCATTGGTTTCCAATTCAAATGCTTTGACTTCAGGCAGTTTGTTAAATCTTAGCTATACCGGTAACTCAGCCTTTACGGGTGGCTTGTCAAGTCTCGCATGGAACCCCACGGTTGCTACTACTGCCACGGGTGATTTATTGGATTTGAATGTGGGTTCTAATGGAACTCTAACTAATATCTTCAATGTACAAAATGCCGGCACCAGTGTGTTTGCTGTGACACAAAATCAGGTCATTGCCAGTGAACCATTACAAGTGACTACACCGGGTGATTTATCTGTGGCATATGATATTAATTTGACCAATCCGATGAATTCATTTATTAAGTCTTCTTCCAATATTTATATTCGTCCGGGTGAACCGTTCAATTCGAGTAATTTGATTCTAGACCCATACAACAAGGGTATGGTGGTAGCGGATGCTGAATCATTTATGACTACAGGGGCGGCCACTGTTTCCGGACAATTTGTCTTGGGGGCGCAAAATCCGCCAATCGCGCCAAACTTGTTTGGTCAAGCCTATATGACAAACAGTCAAGTATTTGGCAAGGCTCTCTTAACGCTCAATCAAACAGAATCAGCAGATATATTTACTGCCAGTTCATCTGGGACGCCTCTCTTTAGAATTGATAATAGCGGTAATACACGTATCGTCGCGTCTCTTTGTGTGAAGGCAACGATGTCTACCGCGTGTTCCGGAAGTACAGCAGGAACTATTTATGCTACTTCGACGACAATTACTGGAGCAGACGTAGCGGAAAATTATATTTCTTCTCAAACACTTATTCCTGGCGATGTGGTAGTTATGGCAAATGACGGTAATTCCAATGCTATTGTAAAGGCCACTTCTCAAAATCAAACTGGGTTACTGGGAATAATTTCCAGTAGTCCTGGTGTAACTGTTAACTCAGAAGCCAAGACTGATTCTACTCATCCAAATTTATATCCAGTCGCTTTGGTTGGAAGAGTTCCCGTGAATGTGAGTAGTGCAAATGGAACAATTAATGTTGGTGATCCTTTGACATCCTCATCTACTCCCGGAGTGGCAGTCAAAGCAACTGCTGCAGGAGTAATTATCGGTCGAGCATTAGCTATTTATAGCGATTCTAACCCCAATGATGTAGGGACAATTCTCGTCTATTCAAATGTGTCTTGGTATGATCCAACCGTATATATAACCAGTAGTGGAAATGTTTCGACCACCACGCCTAATTCTGGTACCACGGGTACGCCAACCTTAGAGCAACAAGTCGCTGGTTTGCAAACAGATAATACTGCCATCCATGCCACACTTGATGACCACGCAGCCTTGATTGCCTCACTGTCTGCTCGATTATCAGCTTTGGAAAATGCTACCATGAGCGCATTACCAAATCAATTATTTGCCACCGGTTCAGCTAATTTTGCTAGCTCGGACCAACTGGATATCAAGACAGCCACAATTTCTGGTGATCTGATGGTGGGTGGGAGAACTACTCTTAATGATGTAGGAGTGACTGGAATAATTACTGACGGCTTGATTACAATCGATGGATTAAATGGCAAGATTGATAGTCTTGGTCAGCCTTTGCAATTACAGTCAGAAGCTTTAGCTGACATTCAATTGGAAGGTAGCAGTGTAATAATTAGTACGACGGGAGATGTAAGCTTGCAGGGAACATTAACTGCCAGCAAGGTAAATATTACACCTGATGCTTTGAATCCAAGTGTGGGAGTGGCGACAATTTCTGCAGGTCTGACTAGTGTAACGATTCCTACCAATATTGTTTCATCAACTTCGCTTATTTTTGTGACTTCACAAACCAAGGGATCAGGAGCGTTATATGTAACTAAGAAGTCAGCCAAAACATCATTTACCGTTGATATGGACACGCCAAAGAATACGCCGGTTGTCTTTAACTGGTGGATCATTAACTAGGGGGTGGATACGATTTAATTGGGACTTATAAATAAAGAATTATGAAATTAAGATTTAAGAATTTATTAAAAATTAAAATAAATCTGTCATTGCGAACATTAGTAAAGCAATCTAGAAAGAATAGATCATTGACTAGATTGCTTCGGTCTCCCGATAAATCGGGATTCCTTGCAATGACGAAAGGGTTGCGTACCAAATACAAAATACCACATACCAAATACTCATACTTGATAATTGGTTCTCTTTTTCTGTTCTCGATGATAGGTTTTATAACGGTAATGTTAAATATCAAACCAGTGCAAGCTGCTTGGTTTGATAACAATTGGTCATATCGCGAAGGAATTATTGTGACCAATTCAACAGGAGCTACGGTTAGTAATATACAGAAATCATTTGCACTTAATACTTCTACACTTATTTCTGCCGGTAAATTGCAAAGCAATTGTCAGGATCTACGCTTTACGAATGAAGGCGGGAAGAATTTAAGTTATTATATTGACTCGGGCTGTAATACAACATCGACCAAAGTTTGGGTAATGATCGATAGTCTCCAAGCGGGTACTAATAATATTTATATGTATTACGGAAACCCCAGCGCCAAAGCCGGTTCAACCACTCAAGGTTTTGATAATGTAGTCGGGTTACTGGGATATTGGACATTGAATGACGGTAGTGGTACATCAGCAATTGATTCTACAGCATATGCTGATAATGGTTCTTGGAGTGGGACAACTAGCTGGGGAACAGGAGTTTATAGCTCAGATGCTACATTCAATGGGACCAATGCATATCTTTCTATGGGTAATGTTAGTACTCTAGCTTTTGACAAGACCAATACTTTTAGTTTGACAGCTTGGATTAAAACCTCATCAAGCGCTCAGCAAATTATTTACTCCAAGGCTCTTACAACCAATAACGTTTGGCCGGGAATCTTTTTTTTAGTAACAACATCGGGTACTGTTAATCTTAATTTAACTAATACATATAGTTCAAATGAGCTATCAGTCAACACAACCGGAACTGTCAATAATGGTAGTTGGCATTATGTAGTTGCGACATATAATGGTAACTCTTCTCCATCTGGAATCTCTATATATATTGATGGCGTAGCTCAATCTACAACTACACAGTTTAATACACTTAGTGGTAGTGTACTAACCACTGGTCCTGTGCAAATTAGCGGTTATAATTCATGGACGGGTGACAGTTTATTTAATGGTCAGATAGACGATGTACACGTTTATAATAACGTTCGTACCCCTCAACAAGTAGCCTTAGATTATAAAAATACTTATGCTATTCAAACAGCGGGCGATAACATAACCTACTCTCTCCAATCAGAAGAGGTGGGTACTGCACCGGTGTCGTATTGGAAATTTGATGATGGGCAAGGTGTTACAGCATATGACAGCACATCGAATAAAAATAATGCCACGTTATCCGGTACCACAAAGCCTACCTGGCAGCAAGAGAGTCAATGTATAAGCGGAAAATGTTTGTATTTTGATGGAGCCAGCAGTGCCGTTACGGCTTCTGACAGTAAATTTGCTTCCGGTGCCAATCCATTTTCTGTTTCTCTATGGGTAAAACCAACTGTTTTTGCTTCCGGTAATTATGGTACTCCTTTTGCCTATGGAACCAGTGGTACCAATAATGCTCTGATTATTGCTGAAAATGGCGCGGCTGGGGATGGATCTCTTAAAATTGGCAGATATGGTAATGATATTTTAACTACTAATTCAAAATTAAATTTAAATTATTGGAATCACGTTGAATTAACATATACAGGTTCTGTCTTAACTGCGTATATCAATGGCGTGAATGCGGGAAGTATTTCGACCACTTTAACTACAGTTCTGGGGGGTGCGTACATTGGGTATGCAATGGGCAATGTACAGTACTTTCAGGGATATATTGATGAGGTGAAATATTATAGATATGCAAGATCTTTGGGACAAGTGCTGGCTGATTATAACAGTCGTGGAACTACGATTAGTGGAAGCGAAGTTTTAGGCGTGTCAACTAATTATACTTTAAGTAATGGTTTGTTAGCATACTATAAAATGGATGAGGCCTCATATAATAATGTTTCTGGTGAAGTAACTGATTCAAGTGGGAATGGCAATAATGCGACAGGCGTGGGTTATAGTAGCACACCCACTGTAGGTGGTGTATATGGAGATGCAGGAACATTTAATGGGACGACTCAATATATAAATGCTGGCAATGTCAGTAGCATGAACTTTGACCGAACGAACACTTTTTCTATAAGTAATTGGATTAAGACGAGTAATGTCTCTACCAATCCTGTTATTATTGCCAAAGCTGGAGGAGGGCCAGCTTATCAAGGATGGGATTTGCAATTAACTAGCTCGGGTTATATTATAGTGGGCTTGACGAGCAATTATGCTACCACGAACCTCATTTCCGAGCAAAGTACGGTGACTGTGAATGATGGTAAATGGCATCATATTGTAGAGACATATGATGGATCTAGCAAAGCCGCTGGAATGAAAATATACCTGGATAATAAATTATTAGCAATGACTGTTATACATGATAGTTTGACTTCATCGATAACTACAAGTTATAACATCGAAATTGGTGCCACATATGGGGCAGGAGCAGTTTTTAATGGATCGATTGATGAAATGCGTGTTTATAACCGTGTTTTATCTAGTACAGATGTACAGAATTTATATAGTTACACGCCCGGGCCTGTGGCATACTATAACTTTGAGGAAGGAAGTGGAAACACATTAAAAGATTTATCAGGTTATGGAAATAATGGAACTTGGTCCAGTTCAAATTATTCCTTTAGCAAGTATGGTGCGTTTGACAGTGAAGTAGGTGTTTTCCCCGGAACTACTAATATTTCCATTCCTAACTCTACCAGTACATCATTTAACGCAGGTAGTTTTTCTCTGTCTGCTTGGATATTACCTCCAACTGGTAATGTATCCCAAAAAATATTTGCTGCACAAAACAGCTCAACAGGTTATGGTTGGGTAATCTCAGAATGTGGAAATGCATATAGTGGTGCAACCGGGCAAAGTTTGTGTGCGGCTGTGTATACAAGTGGTGGAAAGTTAAATGTGCATACAAATACAACTATGACGGGTGGAAAATGGCAATACATTACAATGGTATGGAACGCTGCAAGTTCATCAATCAGTCTGTATGTCAATGGAATAAACTATCCAGCAACAGCTGATCTCTCTTCAGCCGGTAGTTTTTTGTTAAATCAAGGTGTGCCACTTTATATGGGAACTGATGTGAACGGGAATAATCATTTCATCGGGAGTATGGATGAAGTAAAAATATATAATTATCCTATTTCTCAAACTCAGGTCTTGCAGGGTATGAATGAAGGAGATACCAATTTGGTAGATGCTGGGAGCCGGGCTGGGCCAGTAGGTTATTGGAAATTTAATGAAGGTTATGGCACGACTGCTCACAATAGTGGGAGTGGTGGAAGTACCTATGATGCATCACTTGTCGGTACTCCGGTGTGGACCAATGACGCGGTGAATGGGAAAGCACTCAGTCTGAATGGCAGTAGTCAGTATGCCGTTCCTTATAATGGTTCTATCGTTGCGAATACCAGTAACTTTACGATTAGCGCCTGGGTCAAGTCTAATGATAACGACGGGACAGAAAATGCGATCTATGCAGAGAATAATTCCATAGGATCAATCTTAAATATTGAAAGAGATACTAGTAATAAATTCCGCACAGGTATAGACCAAAGTGGTAATATCTGGACAGAGGTAGAAGCTAACTTTACTCCGACGATTGGGAAATGGTATTACCTCACGGCGGTTGCAAATAGCTCTACCAGCACATTGTCTCTGTATGTCAATGGTGCGCTGAGTGCAACATCTTCTTGGAATGGAACATTCTTAAGTAATCCAATTACGGAAACGTATATTGGAAATTTCACCAATAGCGGTAATTTTATCTGGGATGGATCGATTGATGAAGTCAGAGTGTATAACTATTCTCTCACAGCAGGGCAAATTAAGTCTGATTATTACAACCAAGGCTCGAGTGTTACCGCCGGCGTCTTGGGTACTTCTTCTACCTACCAGCCGCAAGCGCAAAATCAACTATATTGTGTCCCAGGTGATACATCTTCGTGTGCTGCGCCAGTGGGAGAGTGGAATTTTCAAGAAGGACAAGGGATTACAGTTAATGATACAAGTGGTAATGGAAATAATGGTACCTGGAATGGAACTCTGGGAAATCAATGGTTTTTTACGAAAGGACCTAATGGACTTGAGCAAGAATTATCCTATCTTAATGGTTCAAATAATTATGTAGGCATATCAAGTTTACCCACTATGAGTTATGTTACTATCGAAGGTTGGATAAAAACATCTCAAGTGCCAGGTACCAGCTATGGAAATCAAATCGTTAATAGAGACATGTCAACAACATCTACTAGAGTATGGCAATTTTTGCTAGCTCAGAATGGAACTTTGCGTTTTACTCCATTTAATTCCGGCGGATCAGCTGCAAGTTCAGTAACATCTCGTACTATAAACGATAATCATTGGCATTTTATAGTTGGTGCATGGGATGGCACAACGGTTAGAACATATGTTGATGGGAATGCTGATGGAACTGGTTCACTGAGTGGAGTATTACCCAGTGTTACAGAAGGCATTCTCTTAGGAGCGCCGGATGCAGAAACAGGTGGAGGTTATTTACAGGGTTATATTTCAGGTTTTAAAATTTATGGTTATGCTCGAAGCGCTGCCCAAATCCTTTGGGATTATAATCGTGGAGCGCCGTTGGCTTGGTGGAAATTTGATGACTGTCAGGGAAATCTGCTTGGGGATAGCTCAGGTAATGGATACAACGGAACATTGACTATTGGTGCGAGTGGTTCACAAACATCTCCCGGGACGTGCAATGATGGATTATCTACATCTGCTTGGTACAATGGAGTGAATGGCAAATTCAATTCCAGCCTCAACTTTGATGGTACCGATGATTATGCCAACATACCCGACAATACAGCGCTTACGCCTTCCAATATTTCGCTCTCATTTTGGGTAAAACCTAGCTCCTACCCAACAAGTGGAAATGTATATGGACTCATCGATAAACGCGATGATGCTGGTAATACAACTGGTTATGTGTTGGAAATGTACAACAACAGTGGCACGCAACAAATCGTCTGGGTAGTAAGTAACACCGGCGCCTCACTCATGTCAGTAAATTATAGTTTGCCTCTAAATACTTGGTCACATGTTGTAATAACTCAAGCTGGTACAGCAGCAGTTATGTATGTTAATGGCGTATCTATTGGTACAGCAACTATGACCAAAACGCTTGCCAATTATGCTGCCGGCTTGCGTATCGGAGCGAGACAAGATGGGAATTATTTTAAAGGTCAAATTGATGATGTAAGACTATATAATTACGCACTAACGCAGACCCAAGTAAAAATGTTGTATAGCAACAATGCCGCGATGATGTTCGCTCCGCTGACCGGAACACCGTAGGGAGGGTAAAAGAAGGGTATAGTTCTCGAGATGCTCGAACGATATTCTTGCAATTCAAGACAATTATAGTTCTCATTTCATTCGAACAATATCGCTATTTTGTCAGGGTATCTAGGAAGATATAGACATTGCCGTTTTCTACTCTGAGGACTCCTTTATGAATATTGATTAATTTGCGTTCACCTTTTTGGGGGTAATAGGCCAAATAATCTTCCACAATAGAGATACAATCGGCATGCAAAGGAAGTACATCAAAAGGACCGTTAACATTTTTTGACGAAACGGCACTTACAGGTAAATCCTGCTCATACACTGTTTCCGTACTGCGAATGGTCACGGTATAGACTTGATCGGTATATTCTTTAGGATCCATTGGGCTTTTTTACTTCTGATAAACTACCAATAAACATAAATTTATCTACGGTCAATTCGTCAAATGCGCCGTGCATGATACCAATCACATCATCTACGGTATCTTTAGCCGGGACGAAGACACCCTTGCGTCCAGTTTGCTTTTCGGCTGTGAAGAAGCTTTGAGTCATATATGCTCTTAACTTTTGTGCTCGTCTGTAAGTTACCTGATCATCAGCTGACAATTCTGACTCACCGATTAAGGAGACGATACGGTCCAAGGAAGCAGCTTTTTTTAGCAATTGTTGTGCCTCAATCGCTGCGGAATAATGTTTTTCTCCCACAATTGTAGGCGTCAAAGCCTTGGAGTAACCGCTGGACATGATATCTACAGCTGGCAAAAATCCCTGCTGATAGACATTTCTTGATAATACAATGATTGAATCAAGATAAGGGAAAATAGCCTGTACTCCCTGGTCAGTAATATCATCATTGGGGACATAAATAGCCTCAATAGTATTAATGTTTGCATCTTTAGTGGATACTAGTCTTTCATGAAAAGTACCCATTTCACTATCCAATTTCGGCTGATAGCCGTCTTCTGAAGGGATGGTATTTGCCAGCATAGATAGTTCGTTTCCAGCTTGGGCCAAACGAAAAACATTATCTACAAAAAAGAGGACATCCTTTTTTTCCACATCTCTAAAACCTTCAGCCATAGTTATACCGGCATAAGCTGTTAAATAACGAATTGCTGGGCTCTCACCCATTGCTCCATAGATTAGTGCAGCCGACTTTAGGACATCACCTTCCGCCAGGGATTCCACCAATTCCTGTCCCTCTCTAGTACGTTCTCCCACACCCGTATATACGGATACACTTTTGTTTTTGTTTAAGATAACGACATTGTGCAAGATTTCGGTTAATAAAATAGTTTTTCCTACACCAGCGCCTCCCAGGATTCCTAATTTGCCACCTTGCAGCATGGGAGCAAAAAAATCTATAACCTTAATCCCCAATTCCAAAACACCTGTTTTGGGTGCAATTGACTCCAACGGCGGGGGATCTTTATAGATAGGGTGATGGTTATTTGTTTTAATTTCTGCCTTACCGTCAATAGGTGTGCCAAAGATATCAATGACTCTGCCCAAAGTCTCATTTCCGATGGGAATAGTCAGACCTGAACCACTATTTATAACCGGTGCACCACGGTAAAAATTATCAGCTCCTTTGAGAATCATGCAGTAAAACTGAGAGGGAGCTGAGGATCCGGTAACTTCTAGTAAAGAGTTTTTATCCTCTTCCAAATACAATAGATCATGCAGTTTGGGTGCATTGCTATCCATGAATTCAACTTCAACAATCTGATCTTTAATATTAATTATTTTTCCTTTAGTATTCATAATTATTGTATATTCCAAACCATCATTCCGCTTAGCATGTCGTTTTGTTTTTTATTTAGTATCTCATGATTTAACTGATCCAGTTTGCGACCAGCTTTTTCTACTTCTAATTGAATATGTTCGGTCGCTTGCTCTAGTGTATCAATTCTGGAGGCTAACTTAGCCAATTGACCTTCGCCGATTGTCTGCACTACAAACGAAGAGAATAGTTCCGATTCAAAAAAATTAAGTAATTCTTCCAAGGATGGATCAACTAACCATTTTTCTTTTTTCTGATGTTGAGTCTCAGCGGAGTTCTCATCGGTTGCAGGTTGAGTGGATGACTCATCAAATCTGGAAGCGATCGCATCCTGATGCAGCATATTCTTAAATTCTCCGTGATATAAAATGACATTTTCATATTGTAACAAGGTCAAAATTAAGCCATTCAACTCTTCCTTTTGGATGGCTTGATCAGAGAGGTCAATATATTGTATAGCCTGTTTCATCTGATATTCCTCAGCTAATAATTTCCCCGTTCTGCCGATAATCGCTAAATCATATTCAGGATGGTCCTGGACTTCATTATAAAAATATTCGAAAGTCTTTCTCACAATATCTCCATAAAGACCAGTATTGGCTCCGATAAAAGCGGCAATGGTTTTACCATTTCTGCGATTGAGAACTCTGGTATCAGCTATTTTTTTCTTTTTCAGTAAGTCCAAAATATCATTTTTGTACATCCTTCTTACCACACTGTAAACGTGCTGTAACTCTTCCACGAATGATCTTTTTTGCAAAACGACCGAACGGATTCTTTGCATGCGAATTGCCGCCACTTCTTCATAAGTCAAAACGATAGTGTTCATATCTTTCAAATCGTTAAAATTATTTTGTATTGCTTGGTCCTTCATAGGTGTTAGTTGGTTTAAATGTCGGCTGACTGACCGTAAAATACTTCTTTATATTAGCATCTTGTGTATTAAGTTGTGTCAAAAGGTGATTAAGAGTATCGGAACTGACAATAAGATTGTCGACAAATGTCTGAATTTCTTTTTGAGAAAAATATAATTTTCTAATTACACTAATTTTCTCTTCTTGTTCAGGTATTGATAAAGCCTGGAAATATCTGGCCCACAGTAGTGCAAAGACAAACATTTGCAAGGGCAAAGGCATTGATACGTCTGTAGACTGGTTAAAAAAAGCAATTATCTTACTGCCAAAAGAGAGAGTATCTTTGATATTCATAGTCGCTTCTGCGCCAAAATGTGAATACTTTTCTGATTTTTCCAGAAGTGTCAGAAAACTATTTAATTCCCGGGCAATTGATTGTCCTAGTGGGGTTTGTGTTTGTCTGCCGACTCTACTTACGGACAAAAATGAGTTAATAGGCGGACGACGTCCTGCAGAATAAAGATTGACGTCAAAGAAAATATGACCATCGGTCATGGACATCAGATTTGTTTGGATATAGCCGGATAAATCTCCGTTGGTTGTTTCAGCCACCGGCAAGCAGGTAATCGAATTGACTTTACCATCTTGTTTGAAATTTCCTGCACGCTCCAATAGCCTGGCGTGAGTATAAAAGATATTAGCTGGATAGGAGCTTCTACCTGGGAATCTTTTAGCCATCAAAGAAATTGTGCGATATGCCTTGGCATGTGTAGTTAAATCATCCATGACTAACAAGACTTCTTTACCCTGATCGCGAAAATACTCAGCGATAGTCATAGCAGTGTAGGGAGTCAGGTAAATTAAACCTTCGGGATCATGACGAGAAGAGACCACCAGTACTGTTTGATCCATAATCTTGTTTTCCTTTAAGAAATTAATTAGGTTATTGATTTCATTTTGCTGTTTACCGATCATGGCATAAATACACACCGTTCCGCTTTTTGTTTGACTCAAAACAGTTTGCAAAAGAAAAGATGTTTTTCCGGTTTTTCGATCACCGATAATCAGCTCTCTTTGGCCTTTACCCAAAGGGATAAGCATATCCACAATAGATACTCCGCTGACAAAAGGCTGTGTGATTTTTTCTCTCTCCGCAATACCTTTAGCTCTAACTTCAATTGGTCGCTTTTCTGAATTAGAGGGAGTTAAACTAGCGATAATAGGTTTGGCTAAAGGATCAATGCATGCTCCTAATAAAAAATTTCCTACTTCAATATCGAGAGTTTCCCCGGTTCTGACTACACGAGTTCCGATATTGATAGAGTGGCGCGAGAACAACAACAACATAGCCCTATCTTTCTGCAAAGAAAAGACTTGGGCTAATTCTCCAGATTCCAAGAGCACAACCTCGTTCATTTTGGCCTTGGGCAGACCATCAACTGTTAGAAGTGAACCATTCACTTCTTGTACGTAACCTATTTCATTCCAAGTATGTAGTAAAGTATCAAAGTCTGGCATGTTCTTTCTCCTTTGTTAGATTATGAATCATGTTGATTAAACTAGCATCATAGAATTTACCCTGGTAATCTAAAAGAAAACCGCCGATTATATTTTTGGAGATTGTTAAGTGAATTACAGCCTGTGCGGCAACTTTCTCACGAACTATTCCTACTACTCGATTTACAAAATTGCTGTTTGGATCAAATGCGATAGTCATATTTACCACCGGTAGCTTGGTAAGTTCATCTTTTAACTTTTGTAATTCTTCCATCATCTCAGTTGGTTTAAATTCTTTTAAATATTCTTCCAGCGAATTGAACTGAATCAAAGTGAGGTTTTTTTTACTGTATTTTTCTAAATTAAAATCTGTCTCAGATTTATTATCCTCAATTATATCCTCCAGAATATTAATCCATTCTTGTTGTTCAGTGGTTGTTCGTATATTTAAGATCGTTAAAGAGTTAGTCAGTGTTTTCATCTCAGTTTTTTTCGGAAAATTTCTCCATTTGATTAAGAGCATTGGTTATAATAGTCTCTTGCTTATGTGTATCAAGTGACTCATTAAGTACCTGAGCTGTAATCGAAGAAATTAAAGTATTGACATGATTTTGCATTTGCTGCATCTGTTGTTTTTTAAATCCTGCTATATCAGTGAGAGCTTCAGAATAAGCTTTCTGAACGTGACCTTTGATCTCGTCTTGTAAATTAATTGTTTCTTGCTCCAACATTTTCTTAAATTCATCCAAAGAGCTAGCAGCTTGCTTATCAAATGACTGAGCAGTGGCTTGAAATGTTCCTATATAGTTTTGTTTTAATTCCTCTAGCGCACTGACATATACTTTGGTAAAAGCTCCAGTAGTGGAAACTAGTGACTTGCTATGCTGGGTGATAAGTTTTTGTACCTCTGAGTCAAATAACTGCTCAAATTCTTTTTCATCAAAAGAAGTCTTTTCTTTAATCTGTAACGCTTTTTTATTAGCTTTAGTAACCATTTTTTCCGCTTCTTTTCGTGCGGAGGTGATAATCTCTAGATTATCTGAATAGAGTTCTTTATGCATTTCTGTATTACGGGCTGATAGTTTGGAAAGAATTCGCAGCATCCAGGTAAAACCTAACAAAAGGCAGATTTGTAAAGCTAGCAATAAATAGACCAAAATTGTCATAACGTCAATATTAAATAGGAAAGAAATAATCCGGCGACAATAATTCCTACTGCCATGGTTATATTAAGAAAAAGACCTTGACGTATATATTTGGCTGCCAGGGGATTTCTGCCTAAAGCATCAATACCATGTCTTGACATATTACCAAAGTATATAAAACCAAAACCAAATGAGAAGGCGGTAACGATTACGGCTAATAAATAACGCAGTGATGTTAATGGCGAAAGAAAAGGTGCCGAAGCTGCTTGTTGAATAGAGGATAATAGATTTTCCTGGGTAGTGGTAAACGTATTATAGTGGGGATTTAGCTCTACCAAGATTAGACCTACTTTATTATGATCAGGCGAAGAATAGGATTCCAATGCATTACCTAATACAAAACCGTCTTTGATAGCTTTCTGGCCAACACCTGGTGTAGTTGAGGTAGTTATATAGTCATTAGCTGCAATATTACCATTATGAGTCGTCACCCGCACATATACTTTGCCATAAGTTACAACTGGGAATTTTGTGTTGTTACCGCTGTTGGTAAAAACAATAGCAGGCTTGAGATTAATTACTCCGAATACAAATCCATCGTTTTCAACATTACTTAGGGTATATCCTTTGGAAGTAGCCGATACTATATCTCCGTTTTGTATTTGGCTGCCGGCCAAGGCTGTTTGTGCATTTGGTGATTGAATATTCACATCAGTGGCTATGCCCGAAGCTACCTGGGCATGGACGGGAAAAACTGTGTACAAAGCGATGATAGAAATTGCAAGGAAAAAATATAAAGTTTGGACAGATCTTCTCATATCATTACAAATATAATAACATAGTCGTTTGCAATATTGCAGTGGTTACTAATTTTTCTAATATATTTTACGATAGGCTAAGAAGAGCTAATTTACAATGGGTAGATTAAAATAGAAAGTAGAGCCTTGGTTGACCTTGCTAGTCAGGTAGAGTTTGCTTGAGTGTTTTTTCAATATTTCAGAGGTTATATAAAGCCCCAATCCTAGACCTGTTATTTGCGTTTTCTTTTCTCCGACTCGATAGAATCTATCAAAAATCATGAGCTGTTCGTTTTTAGCTATACCTATGCCAAAATCTTGTACTGAAATAACGACTTTATTTTTGTTGCGTTGTGTCTTTACCTTTACAAGATTTGACTTGGGTGAATACTTAATTGCGTTAGTGATTAAATTAACTAAGACTTGACGTATGCGCTCTTTATCAGCGAGAACATAATTATTTTTATCGTTCTCGATCTCAATTTTGTAGTTAGGGTAAGTTTTTGTCACAGAAGATACGACCTGGACTAGAAGGTCTTGCAGCTTGAATTTTTCTTTGTTTAAAATTACTTTACCACGTTGGATTCTTGTCACATCAAGTAGAGAATTAAGTAGATTTTCCATCTTATTTAGTTGCTCAATCAGGTTTTTGCTGAACTGAATCGCTTTAAGATCTTTAATTTTTTGTAAGTGTATATACAAGACTTGAGCGTATATTTTGATACTAGTGACTGGTTGTTTCAATTCGTGTGTAGCTATACTTATAAAATCTTCTCTTTCCCGTTCTACTTTTTTTTGTCGAGTAATGTCTTTAAAGACTGCGACCAGACTTTTTATGCTTCCGTCTTTGTTTTTTATAGAGGAAATCGTGCCTTGTATCCAAAAAGACTTTCCACTTTTATTAATTCGCCAGCCAGAAATTTCTTTATGGCCCCGTTCCATTGCTTGAAGTAGCTGTTTTTTTGGTAACCGTTTGCGTCGATCTTTGACATTATATAAATGAGAAAAATTCAAATTGGTTATTTCCTCTCGTTTGTATCCTAGTATTTGTTGTGCTGTGGTGTTGATGTTTTCTATCCGGCCGTTGGGGTCGAGGATCATGATCATATAGTCGTTAACACCCTCGGCCACGATCCTAAATCTTTCACTGCTTTCTGCAATTTTCTTTTTGGATATATTATGTGCTTTGATGATAATACTAAATAAAGTTCCTTCGATAAAAAAAATCCCCGTATTAAACAGGGATGGTGTGTCGGTTTTAAAAGTGAAAGCAGGTGGAATAAATAAATAGTTTGCCAACAGTCCTGAAATTAACGTGGCGATTAATCCTGATCTTAAAGTACCATACCATCCACTAACCAATACAGCAGAAAAAAATAAAAGGAATATACTCTCCTGAAGCTCTTTTATGAAGATAATTTTTAAATATGCAATTAAGATTACTACTACAAATGGTAGACCATACTGCAATAATCTCAATCGCAGTCTTGGACTCATCTTGAACATATATTAGTCTTTATGAGGATGCATTGCAAGAGCATTGTTATATTAAATTTACTTTAGATATTTATTAAAGTATGCAATGCTATTGTTCATTGCTTGATCAAAGTGCGGACCAGAAATACTATGGTCTTCTCCGGCATAAAGATTAAGTTGTACTGTTTTGTGGGCATTTTTTAATCTGGCCGCAAAATCTCTTGAGAATTGTACAGGTAGTGTATGATCATCTAGTCCTGCATCTATTTGAATAGGTGCAGTGATATCCTTAATATCTGCAGACGGATCGATAAATTGCCAGATAAACGGGTTGCTCTCAGGTGTTCCGATGTATTTAATAATATTATTAACAATTTTGGCGGTATTGCTATAGCTTGCTTGGTCGTGATTGTTTTTATTTGTCTTTTCCCACCAATTTAATGTTTCCGCATAGGAGCCGACTAATCCAGACCAGATAACTGCGACCTTTATGTTTTTAGCAATGACTAAATCATAAAGAGTAATATTCCCTCCCATAGAATGGGCCCAGATGCCTATTTTATTAGGATTTGCAAGTTTAAATCTTTGAATTGAGGACAAGGCATTCATATCATCAATGATATATTCAGGAGAAATGAAGCTTCGGGCAGGAGAACCTTGTGAATTACCGTTACCTCTATAATCAGGTTTAAATATTATATATCCTTGGGTAGCCAATGCATTGACGTATTTGGCGTAGGAAGTTTGCGTATTATAATCCTGGGGTTTTATATATCCATGATTAAATAGAATCACCGGAAACCCACCAGACGGAGTTGCTTGCTCAGGGACAGTTAGTAACGCATAAATTTTTAATCCGTCTGAATAGTAGGAAGTAAGATATCGGTTGTAATTACTTCCAGAAGTCAGGTTTTTTTCAATTTTTATCTTACTGCCAGGATATGATCTATGTTGAAGAGCGGGCAAGAACATCCAGGCAAAAGGGAAAGCAGAAGGTGGTTTAATCTGATGGGATGGAGAAAGAGTATTTTCTGGCGTACCTTGATTAGAAACTATATTTTGGGCATTAACCGATTGTTGAAAGTAAAACGTAAAAAAAAGAATTAATAAGCAAATAACACTAAGATTTTGCAGGACTAACTTCTTTATTGGCAGCATCACGAGAGGACATCTTAGCAGATTTATTTATTTTGTCACGCTGATGTATAAATTGAGAGTGTTAAACTTGTTTTTTGGGGAAACTACAGGAGAATATACTGCCTTTGCTTGGAGTACTTTCTACACTAATTCTACCTTTGTGTTCTTGCATAATAGCCTCAGCCAGTGATAATCCCAATCCTGCTCCCTGGCCGGCATGTGAGGAGTCGGCCTGATAAAATCTCTTAAAAATATCTTTTTGTTTTTCAGCTGGAATGCCTATACCTGTATCTCTTATCCTTAAGGTAGGTGTAGGTCTCTGATTTACTTCAACGCTAATTTTACCGTGTGCAGGAGTGAACTTTAGTGCATTATCCAGTAGAATTATCACGATTTTCTGCAAGCTTTCCGGATTTCCAGTTATAATAACATTTGGTTCAATATTTACCTTCAGATTAATTTTAGCCTTTTTAGCTATGGGTAGCATATTATTGCACTCTTTTTGAGCAATATCAGATAAAGAACATGGTTTTAATTCTTTTGTTCCACCCGATTCTAATACTGATAACGATAGCAGATCATTAATCAATTTACCCAACCTTAATGTCTGCTCATGTACGGTCTGTAAAACTTCTCTATAGTCTTCATTGGTTTTTTTTGATGAACGAAGTGCTACTTCGCAAGCGGATTGAATTGCGGTTACAGGACTTTTTAACTCATGAGAAGCATCTGCAATAAAAACTTTTTGACTATGGAGGGTTTTTTGGATGGGTTGTAAGGTCTTTCCTGCTAAAAGGAAACTTAGTCCGCCTCCGACTATGATGGTTATGATATCTATCACTATAATATCTAGTCTGGAAGTAGATCTTAAAGCTCTAACTTGAGCAATAACCAATCTTAATTCTACCTTAGACAGTGTTCTTGGTACATGGTTGCCAAAATCCTGCTGAAGGACAATACGTGTAACATCATTATTATAGGTAATTGATAAAGCTACAGAAAACGCAATTAAAATTAAAAGCAAGATAAAGGTATACCAACCTGATAATATTAATCGGGCTCGAGTAAACGGTGGAAGATACTGTAAAAAATTTTGCATAGTTAAGCTGATATTTTATAACCTAATCCTCGTACAGTTGTAAAAAGCTTTTTTTCTTTTGGGAAAGCTTTATCTATCTTACTGCGTAGTCTTTTGATCAATACTTCAATGGTATTACTCATTGATTCATGCGCATAATCCCATACATGACTTGATATTTGCTCACGAGTTACTACCTGATTAGGATGTCGGAGTAAAAATTCCAGCAGGGCATATTCTTTAGCAGTCAATTCAATATTAATTCCGTTGCGTTGGACCAGGTGTTTGGCAGGATCTACGATTAATGTATCAATTTGTAGTATTGTTTCTTTGGTGGTAGATCTACGAATTAAAGATCGAATTCTGGCAATTAACTCATTAAATGAAAAAGGTTTAGCAAGATAGTCGTCAGCACCTGCATCTAAACCCTCAACTTTCTCCTCGGCGCTCCCACGGGCAGTAAGCATGATTATAGGGGTAAAGTTTTTTTCTAATCGTAAACGTCGGCAAATTGACATACCGTCCATTTCGGGTAACATACGATCAAGAATTATCACATCATATTCTTCTACACTGGCCTGTTCATAAGCTGCTAGCCCTGTATTAAGCACATCGACGGCAAACCCTTCATCAACCAGTCCGGTTTTGATCGTGTAGGCTAAGGTTTGTTCATCCTCAACTACTAGTATTCTCATGTAGCTGATTATAGCAAATGTCATTTTCTGTTCATGTTTTGCCTATATAACTAGTACTATTGAAGGGAGGTGAATATATGATTACAACAAAACTTACAACTATTATTACCACAGGCAGTTTGACAGCTTTATTATTAGTCATGCCTTTGACAGCATTTGCTCAGAGTGTAACCACAGCTCCTATTAACACTAAAGCAGCTAATCAAGCTGCCAGGCTGTCGAATTTGCATACTTTAGCTGACAATGCTATAACTCAACGTTTGACAGTACTTAATGCCGTGGAAACTCGTATAAATGGTTTAGTTAAATTATCATCAGCACAAAAAGCCCAATATTCAGCTGAAATTACCACCGATATTAATGGTTTGACCAGTTTGAAAGCTAAGGCTGATGGAGATACTGATTTACCTACATTACGAGCGGATTATAAAAGTATCTTTACTACCTATCGTATTTACGTTGAGTTCTTGCCGCAATTACATTTGTTAGTTGCGTCAGATACTATGAGTGTTACAGATACTAAATTATCAGATTTGGCTACTAAACTGCAGACAAGACTTCAGTCTTTGGGTAACCCAAGTAGTATGACGGGCTTGTTAACAGATATGCAGTCCAAGATTAGTGATGCTAACACGCAATATAATAGTGTTGAGTCTCAGGTTACATCTTTAACTCCGCAAAGTTATGATAGTGACCCTGCCGGTACTTCAGCAACGTTAAAAACTGCCCGGACAGAAATTCAGGCTGGTGCAGCTGATTTAAAAGCTGCTTTTGCTGACGCCAAGCAGATTGTACAGTATCTTAGATCTTCAACTGTTTCTACTACTCCGTCGCCAACACAGTAGAATTAGGATAAATTGATGACTGAGAGCTAAAATACCGTCTAGAAATAGGCGGTTTTTTAGTAAAACAAATATAGAAGTTTAAAATATGTATTTAAATTGATTAAGTCTGCAGTATTTAATTAAAAAAATTATTGCTGAGGAGTATCTTGAGATTGAGTGCTTACGTCCTGATTGGAAGTATTTTGATCTTGTTGCAATTGATTCATACTGTTTTGTATATTTTGCAAATCCTGATTTAACTGTTGGTTACTGGTATCAGATTTATTGGGTAAACCGCCGCTATTTGTAGTATTTGTAACTGAGGTTGAAGGACTAGGGACCGCGTTTACCATAGCTGTTTTCTGTACGTTATGTAGCATGGATTGAGCGTTGAAATGATGCCAAAGTTTGTATCCACCAAACCCAATAATTGCTAAAAATATTAAGATTATTATCCAATATTGAGGTTTCATATTTACTATAAATGGATGTTATCGAACAATTATGAACGGAAAATGAAATTTTTTAATACTTAATTCCTAATTTTTTATCTCTTAAATATACATATTGTACATAGTAGTTAGGATCATGGCTTCCATAGGGTATAAGTTGATTATGAGCTACTGCTTGTTTAACATTGTTTTCGACCGAGAGAAAATTGCCATTCCCTTCGTGCCAGAAAAGCTGGATATTATAAAAAGCATATATTAGTCCAATAACAATTATTACTAATTTAGCAGCAATAACTTTTTGAATGTAAAGTATATAGATAATGTATGATAAGGCAAAAATAAAAAGATCTCTGGATACTGAATAATAATAGTCTGTTATCTCTCCACTATAAGTAGACATAATTAACCAGGGAATGATTATCCATAGCCCTATAAGGTAAAAAAGAAGGAGGCTATTTCTGTTCTTGTTTTTTTTATAATATACAAACATAAATAAGACATATATTAAAAATGTAAGGGGAGTAAGAATAGTTGGAGATAACATGGCGAATGGCCATAATTCAGTTCCACTTATAACGGCATCTTTAGTTAGTTGTATAATTCTTGCCAAATGTAGTCCATGATAATAATTATTAAAAAGATAAACTAAATTAGTTGGAGTTGAATGTTTTAGGGTTATATCGGCAACTATCGAAGGAACTAAAAAGAGTAAAAATACTGGTATGGAAATTAGAATATATTTCAAGGTAGCTTTAGTTCTCGGGAAGAAAGGTAGAGCCAATAATATTATTAGTGGGTAATATACTGAGGTAAAATCGACATGAAATGAAAGACCTACAGCTATTGCCAGATAAATGATATATTTTGCATGATTGGTTATGACTTTGTATAGAAAATAAAAAATAACCAATGATGTCGGAACAATTAAATAGAAGTCACTTTGTCCACGGTCAGAATTCATAATAAAAAGAGTAAATGTATTTATAAAACAGGCAATAAACGCAACATTGAGATTGAACATTTTTTTGACAATGAAAAATAAAACTAACAAATTAACTATGCTTAAAATTCCCTGGAAGATGGGTGAGGCTATGGGATTCAAATTGGTAAAAAAATAGAAAATAGAAATCAAGTAAAAATATAATGGACCTATATAAATACCACTATTACCTTTGGCAACTGGTCCTAACATAAAAATATGTTTATCAACCAGAATGCTTTTAGCCGCCCAGGCACTATCAATTTGATCCCAGCCTAAATTTGCCCTCTGGGTTAATAAAATAAAACGCAGGATGATAAATACAATAAATAATAAAAACATAGCAATTTGTATTTTATGCTTCAGTAGAAAAGGAATATTTATGAAGTTAGATACTTGTAAACTGTTTTTCTTATGGCTGATCGATTTCACACTATTATTCTGTCATACGAGCATTCCTAAGTCAATTTATAGTGGTACTGACAAGATTTAATTTATATTAAGATTATTTAATTATTTATGTTTAATATTATACTAAGTATAATATTTAAAGATGTTGTACTGTACACCCTTTTTACTATTTGATGGTAACTGTGCGGAAGCTATGACATTTTACCATGAGTGTCTGGGAGGAGTTTTGAGTCTCACAAAGTTAGGTGATACTCCCATGAAAAGTTCCTTTCCTCAAGAAAAATGGAGTAGAATTATCAATGCCCATCTAAAAAGTGGAGCAATAGAGATATCAGCCACTGACTGGATGGCTTCTCCTGATTTTGAACCCGTCTCTGGAAATACATTTGCGATTTTTATCATAGGCAAAGCTTACGATGAGTTAAAAGAAATTTTTGACAAGTTAGCCGTTGGAGCAGAAAAGAGCAGGTTTCAAGATTTACATGAGATGCCATTTGGCACTTATGGACAGTTCTATGACAAATTTGGCAGACAATGGATTTTTAAAGCAGATAAGCAGACCTCTTAGTGCTCTCATATTTAATCACTCAGACTAATTAGATTACCATAGTGTTTGCCACTGCTTTTAGATAAGGCGAAAAAAAGAGTTGTTATGTGGCAATCGTATTTATACGATTTATTACACTCTTTTAGCAAGACATACTCAAGACGAAGCTATTACTCTTGTCTTATTAATATCTTGACAACATTATACATATATGTATAATATACGTATATGGCAAATAAGACTATTTATGTAAGTGAAAAGGATGAGTCACTCTTCGAGCAGGCTAAAACTATAGCCGGTGAGGCTCTTTCCTCAGTTATTGTGCGTGCTCTGCGTGAATTCATTGCCCGTCAGGAGGATAAACAAAAAGACATGGAGGAAATTGGTCTCAAGGTTGGCGTAGACGGAGCTGAACGTGAACAGCGTTTTATTGGTTCTCGTATCGGTAAATGGAGTGGGTTTAGCGATGATAAAATTTGGTTTTTAAAAGCTAATATCTATCGTACACAAAAAGAAAATTGGGCTGTATGGTTGGGAACTATTTGCAAAGCAAGTTTGCTTACAAATAAAAAGGAATGGAAAGAAAGTGGGGATTATCTAGTTAACTCCCAAAAAAGTGAATTGTTGGTAGGTAAATCTCCTGAAGAGTTAAAAGGTAAAATTCCTCAAGAGTTGTACTCCTCGATTTTAGAATATGCAAAGCAATATGAAACTCCGGTTGAATATCTGGACATATAAGATTAGAGAATTCAGAGTTTATGGATAGGGGGTGAAATATAAATTATGGATAAAATCGAAAGTAAACATTTAGGACACATCGCAGCTATGCAAGCTATAAGTGATTATTCTTGGCATAGTTGGAATTCGCCAATTGGTTTGGGTTTGGGATTGATACTGATCTCATTATTTTTAAATGGATTTATATTAATGGCCATCTTGGTTAAATTTTTGTGGTTGATGAAGTAATAGCCTCTATTTCTTAACGGTGGCTGATTTAGTAGCATTGATAGTTTGAATCAGAGTGTTAACTTGACTTTGAGTCAATGCTAACCAAGGTGAGCTGTCTTGATTGGCACTTGAAGCGGCAGGACTATCTCCTTGGTTCCACCATTTTGCCTGATAAGGAACACCGTTAAAAAGCACTCTCATTCCCACATCATATATTTGTGTACCAGACCAGGTAGGATATGTACCTGGGGGTAAGGTAGGTTGAGGAATTGGTTTTTCCCCAGGTAAGACAGGGCCAATAAGTTGCCAGGGAGTTTGCCAAGATTCTAAAACCGGATTGTCCGGTAAATCACCTTGCGTCCACCATTTGGCTTGATAAACATTCCTATGCCAGACAACTTTAGTTCCTTGTAGATAGACGGAAGTTGAGTTCCAAATTTGATAAGGACTTTTACCAGGGTCATCAGGTTTTTGCACATTGGCTCCGGCATCTTGAATAGTTATGACCTGAGAATTATGAGTGAAATCACCAGTTAACTTATAACTAAGTAAGCTAGCAAATTGTTGTTTATTTTGTTTCACTCCACTACATGAATCAGAAACAATTTGTGTATCCACATAATTTACTCCGCATTGAATATCCCGGTTGGCTGACCACATTGATATTCTACTCATTCCCTCCGAACGTGCAAAAGAATTTAGCTTTTGCGCATCATCAAGTGTAAAAATGTCATTTATAATATCGTTTTGCCCAATCATAACCGTGGCGCCAATTTTGCTCCATAAGGTGGTACTGTTAAGATTTATTTTAGCTTGTTTATATAAAATACCAAGCTGACGATGTGTTTCCACCAAGGCTTGCTCAGAAGCTTGAGCCATAGTTTGGTGGGGACTTCTGCTATTGCCATAATCCATAGTCATAGCATTTACTCCAGCGATATCTACACCTGCAGCTAAAAATTTGTCCACCACATTAGCTCCGTCTAGAGTTAATCCTTGCGGGGATACCGGTAAAGTTAACCAGACAGCTAGATTTTTCTTTTGGGAGCGTATACTTTTTTGTAGTTTAGCAATAACTTCTGCACGACGATCTAAGGCTGCTATGTTGCTTAGATCACTTCCTTCGATATCCAGGTCGATGGTGTCGATTTTGTAGCGTTGAATAACTGCTTGGTAAGCATTGAATAATTGCTTGGTATCAGTGCAACTGAAGGATAATTCATTATTGGCTTGTCCACCAAAGGAGATAGCTACATTGCCGCCTTGTTGTCTCAAACGGGCAATTCTTCTGTCCAGATCCAATGCTATGCTAGCCTGATTTAGTGTATAAGCATTTCCCCATGTTGGTATACATGGATTAGAAGATGAAGCGACTATAAATGCTAAAACTACATTTGGAGTTGATGAGCTGCCCATTTGTTCAAAGGAAAATAAAGGAGTTGCGGTCACATCCACATAAGGGGCAAACCATGCCTGTGGTTTTACTACAGCTTTAGCTTGTTTCCATTCTATCCACATAAATATCCCCCCTGCCGTGATTGCTGACAACATAAATAGCATCAAGCACACTCTCCACCAGGATAATTTTCTTTGTGTACTACTCATCGAATAAAGCCTCCTTTAGGGTAATTAGATTCGTCTGCAATTTCTCTTAGAAATGTATGAGGCACTGTACCTTTGTCTTCGCCATGATAAAGCACAACCTTCCAGTCTACTCCTGAAGTTTGGGTAGGGGGCGGGATTAGGGTCTTGGACTTGTGTTCCACATATAACCAACTGGTTAAACCTCTCCATAAATCTGCCAATAAATTAATAATACCTATATATGCCACTATCGCCCAGGTAGCCACTATTGCATTAAAGCCTGCAAACAGGGCATTACCTATATTCGCGCTTTCTATATTTCGCCAGAGTGTAAAAAGAGAAAATGCGACAATAAATAAAGGAACAACCAGATAGAGCAAAGGGACTGAGGTTCTATTTTTTACCTTGGGTGTGCGTGCGAAGGGAATTTTTTTGCCTGTTAAGGCTTGTTCAATCGATTTTAACACCCCGGCCAAATTTACTGGTAGGAGAATAAGATTAAAACCATAAATTCTAATCACATCGCTATAGTTATATCCGCAATATTTTAAATCATAAGCCATGGCGATAAAGTAGGGAAGTGCAGCTAACAACACTAAGGGACTAAGTAAGCGACCGTCATAAGGAAATGCAAGTAGAAAGATTAGTCCAAAGCTTGCCCAACATATAGAGGCCATATAGTTTATTCTTAGCATTATTTCAGTGCGTGAAATAATCTCATTACGATTTTTGCGCACGGTGAGTTGTGACCAAAGTTTGGGAAGAATTAATAATCCTCCATTGGCCCACCGTCGACGCTGAACAACTAGTGCACCAAAATCAGGTGGTGTCGCGCTATAACTCAATCTTTCTGGATAATTAACTAGTGTCCAACCATGACTTGCCAGGTCAATACTCGATTCTGTATCTTCTATGACGGTACGATCTTGAATAAAGCGTTTCACTTCAAAACCCCCTACCCATTCCCGGATAGCAATATCTTCCAGTGCACGTTTTCTGATGACAGCGTTTGCTCCTACCCAAAAAGTTGCTCCATATTGACTCATGCCCTGATGCAGAATATGTTGTAAATCAGTGGTTGCCCCTGACAATCTTTCAATACGTGAGTATGCTCCCCTGAAAGAAGAATAGGGAGTTTGGGTTACAGCTACATGGGCATTGTCAGGTTGTTGTAAAAAATATACCAGACGTAAACAATAGTCGCGAAGCAGTATAGAATCAGCATCAAGTGTAAGTATAAAATCGCTATCCGGAACTATAATATTATTAGGGTTTTTCTGCTCAGTCGGTATGAGGATCGTGCCATCTACTGTTTCTTCGCACTGGTACGTTTTACCCATTAATCCGATATAAGCATTAAGATTCATAGCCTTATTTGCTTCATGAGATAAAGAAGCATATTTTTTACGTTCGAAAATCTTCAGTTCAGCACCAAAGATCCATACTAATCTGCGATAAAGCTGATGTATACGCTCAGATGAAAGTTTTGCTTGGTCTTTGAGGGACAATTGAAGTGCATGAGAAACTAATTGTAGATCTTTCGCCAATTCCCGCAGTACTTGTTCAGTGAAAAATTTATCAACATGATCTTCAATTAACTCTTCATCGGCAAACTTATTTAACCAGTTGGCTGCCCATTCGTATTCGTTAGCTAAATCCTTAATATTACTTAAAGAAATTATCTTATTTTTAGCTTTAAACTTTTCAAATGTGGCTAATGCATGTGAGACGTGTTTATATGGCTTGTCCAGCAATATTTGTAAATCTTTAATAAGCTCACGAGTTTGATTAACTCGTTTTAAATTTACGGCATCTTTTGGGTATGGATTGTCATCCATAAGTAGCACTATGCGAATATGTGGATACTCTTGTAACATAGCCGAGAGGATAGTTTTTCTAATCACTGCAAGTTCTTCTGCATAAGAGGGGATTAAGACGGTAATTGTTGGTTGATTTGTCGTAAAGTGCTTATCAAGTATAGAACGGGGTACACGCACATGCTTGCTGAATCGCTGAAAGGCTCCTTGACGGGCAATCAAATACATCAGGGCGGAAAATGTGAGAAAAGTTACAATTAGGGCGTAACTGAAGGCTTCCATAGTAAATTCATAATTGCCTGAACCATCTAAAAATTGTCTTAAGATTGTGGAAACGATATACATCAACCAAAAGACCACAGTAAGTACAATAGCTACTCTACTCAGTGCGATTTTTAGTAATGATGGTTTGTCATGTAAAATTGGGAGTGAGGTTATGTTTTCTTCTGTGCCCCACTGCCGTTTTTTAACATTTGCATGCTGTTTTTTGTGAATTTTCACTAGTTTTGCCCCTCTTTCCAAAGATGTAGGTTATATTAAGTTTATAATTCTTTTCTTTGATATAGTTTTGTTTTTTACTTTTTGCATTCTATCGTATAGGCTCGGGTATTGCAATATTCAGTATTAACAATAGCGTCTTATAAAATATTTGTAATGTTTAAATTTCTAAATACAAAACATGTTTGCAGTTATATTTACAAAGTTTGGGTTAGGAGATGTTAATGAGGGAAAATTTATGCTCGTTTTGCGATAAAATCTTTTTTATGTCTACGGGTATGATAGCAGTCATTGCAACAATTGTCGGAACTTTAGTTCTTTGCGTGGTTGTGGTGTGGTTAGTTATTGCAAATACCAAAAAGCAGGCATATCAGGGAATTATTGCCCGAAAAAATGAAGAAGGACAGGAAGGAGTCAAAGACGGTTCATATATCGTGTATACGTTGGTTGTAAAAACAGAGGAAGGAACTGAAAAATCTGTAGTTGTGGGTAAAGAAATTTGGGATCAATTTAAGGTCGGAGATAGAATTGTAAAGAAGCTGGTAAATTTAGTCCCACTAGGTTATAGACTCAAGATTTGTTAATATGGTTTTTGATTAATGATTTTCTTTTTTTCCACAGATAATAAATGTAAAATGCAGCCGTAAAAAAATTTACATCACCGATAAAAAATACCCACCAGAGAATCATATCGTTGAAGCGTAGTAAATGATAAAAAAGACCGTAACCCCACAGCATTAAAATAATTTGCCCGTGGAAATAAAATAGAAATTGCACCACGAGGAAGGAGAATAAGAGCCAGTATCCCATTCTGCTCTGTTTTAAAACTAAATTAAATCCTATCAAAAACCATAGAAGAGTACCAACCAACATTACAGCGCCGATAGGATTAAATCTACCCGCATATAAATGGATGTCATAAGGGATTTGGGCCATATAGTTTAGGATGACGATGATAAACAAAAGGCTAAAGCTTTTATAGGTTCCTTTTTGCATAATTAGAATATAACAAATATACAGTTGAAACGAAGACAAAAGAAAATTTTTATAATTACATATTTCCTTTTATTGCCTGCATACCTTCTTTAAGTCCATAATAGACGATGAACAACCCGGCTAACGGATCGGCCCACCACCAGCCAAGTAATGCGTTTAGACTAATACCAAGCAATACTGCCACTGCAAGTAATCCATCAATCACAGTAACTTTAGACTCTTTTTTTAATACTGGATTGTTTAACATTTTGCCTATTTTTCCTTTGCCATATGCTAACGCAAACATACTTATAGCTGTTAGGACCAGCCAGATAATGCCAGAAATAGAGTTATGCGGATGAAATTTGGTATATAACACAACCAAAGATTGGATGCCGATATATAACGCCAAGAGTAAAAACGCTATGCCAATAATCCGTTCTGCAAATTCTTCTTTATCTTTGTTAATAGATTTTAATTGCCAGACGACAATGATAGAAGCGAATATCTCAATAAGGCTGTCAATGCCAAAGCCGGCTAAGGCAACTGATTTGGCAGCAAAAGCAGATATTAAGACAATCCAACAACCTATGATGTTCCATACCAATGTTGTATATTCCAACCATAATCCCATGTGTGTTAGTTTTTTCTTATCCATACGCGTATTTTAACACTTAAATATTCCAGGTCGGAAGACATAATCTATAATATATGAATGCACGCGTTAATTACTGAGCTAAAATTAGCTGCACTAATAATTTCGCTAGGTATAGATTCCTTTGCTGTTGCTGTGGGACTTGGTTTATCAGGGATGAAAAAAAGTGAGAGAGTGAAAGTAGGTGGTAGTTTTGCGCTTTTTGAGGGCGGTATGCCACTTGTCGGTTATTTGTTAGGCAGTTTGTTCATAAATTTAGTTGGCGACATAGCTTCATGGTTTGGAATATTAGTACTATTTATCATAGGTGGTTGGGTTATTGCAGAATCTTTTCAAAAGAGTGAAGGAAAATTATTAGTTACTAACTGGAGAGGTCTTTTACTGACCTCTATAACCGTAAGTGTAGATGAATTAGCAGTTGGGTTTAGTATTGGTGTATTAGGGTTGCCAATTGCTCTTTCTGTCCTTCTGATTGCTGCTCAAGCTTTTATTTTTACTTATCTTGGTACAACGATTGGAAATAGAATCAGTAAGAACTTAACAGATAAAGCAGAATTGATTTCAGGTATTGTACTCGCTTTTGTAGCCTTAAGTTTAATGGTTGAAAAGTTATTAAATATAAATTTTTAGATCACTAATTCCATATTTAGAATCCAGGTTTGTGGTTTGACATGCTCAAGCGAGGTTAAATATTTGTGCTGGCATAGTTGTACTATGTAGGAAATTTTACTTAGTTAAATTCTACTTTCATGGATTTTTTTAGTTCTTCAAGAAACATTTGTCAATTTTATTCTGAGTCTTCTCTCTTGTACAGCTGTGTTAATATTATTTTTGTACTATCTCCAAGCTACTTAATTCATAAGTAGCTGATGATGTCCTAAGAATAACAGCCTTAATTGGGGGTTAAGTTTTTTTCATTTTCATTATTGACAACTAGTTTTCCTAAATATATACCAGCCTTGATGATTTGGTTATTTAAATCAGATTCTAAATTTAAACAGATACACACGCAAGTAAATTTTATATATACATGTATTGTTTTTTTTATAAATAGTTAATATATTAAAATTATGAACATAAATAAACCGCTAAATATTTTCTTATGTACGATTAGTATTTCCCTATTTTCTCTTTTTACAACGACCTCAGCTTTTGCGTTTTCCGGATCAGGTAGTGGCACAAGTAGTAGTCCGTATCAAGTGACCACATGTGCACAATTGCAAGAAGTTGCCAACAGCTTGAGTTCTTATTATCAACAACAAAATGATATTGATTGTACAGGGTATGATTTTACCCCCATTGGATCTAGTTCTAGCAAGTTTACTGGTACTTACGATGGGAATGAATACAAAATTACGAATTTGACTATAAATAAGAACCAATTGTATGTAGGTATATTTGGCTATATCGGAAGCAGTGGTGTCGTAACAAAAGTAGGCTATGTAAGCGGCAGTGTCACTGGAGGTAGTTCTGTTGGTAATATGGGTGGAATAGCAGCAGTAAGTGAAGGGTCGATAACCAAATCATACTCTAATGTAGATATTTACGGAACCGACGGAGGGCTTCATCCCAATGGTGGGGGGATTGTAGGCTATAATTTTGGAACAGTGAGTGATTCTTATGCCACGGGAAATGTTCAGTCAACTGGTTCTGGAGATGAAGGAGGTTTGGTAGGTGTTGATGATGGTGGTACGGCTGATATTTCAAATTCATATGCAACTGGAAATATAACGGGTGGCAGTACGATAGGAGGCCTAGTTGGATATGTGGAAAACGGTGGATCAATTTCTTATAGTTTTAGTACTGGAAGTGTAGATCAAAGCGTAACAAATAGAGGAGGGCTGGTTGGGATATCAGGTGGAAACCCTACAGCTGATTACTGGTATAAAACAACCGGTTCCCCAAGCAACTGTTATCAGACGGGAGATTACCAATGTACATCTGAGACGACGCTTTCTTATTTTTATACAGTAACAAATCCACCCATGAATAACTGGGACTTTAACACGATCTGGAGTAATTCAAATAATGGGACAGTCTATCCCGTTTTTCAATGGCAAGCAACTAATCCAACCCCCACCACTTTGCCATCGTCATCATCAAATACTTCGTCTAATTCGTCAAGTCCATCGGGTTGTGGAGGAACTGTACCAATTGCACCTAATTTATTTCAAGTAAATTCAACCGGTACTACTGCAACATTATATTTTGTACCAATACTGAGTGGAAATACAAGGTATTATATAAGTTATGGATTAGATAGTTCTGCAATTGGATTTGGGACAACATTGAATAATCCAGAGATAAGTGGAGTTATTGCATATACTATTAATGATCTTTTTGCCGGGACATGGTATTTCAAAGTAAGAGGACAAAATGGGTGCATGCCGGGGAATTGGTCGCAAGTCGTTTCAGTTAATGTTTTTCCATTCAGTTCAAATATAAATTCTTCGATATCAAAGAATGTTTTGGGTGTTTTTACTAATAAAGGGAAATTAACTGCATGTCTAACCTATACAGTTCAACCTGGAGATAGTTTATGGGAAATTGCAAATAATAACTTAGGGGAGGGGATATTTTCCAAAAACATTATGCAAAAAAATGATTTAAAATCTTCTCTTATTTATCCTGGACAAAAATTAAATGTCGGATGCTAGACCTAGAATCAAAATTAATTATCTTTGATCACTTCTCAATATCATAATGATTGTCAACCTGCTCGGTCGACTAGCTTCTAACCTCGGTTGTTAAATGCTGCTGGACTTGGATTCGGACCAAGATGAATGGATTCAGAGTCCACTATCCTACCGTTAGATGATCCAGCATTGTGAGCTTATTTTACTAGAAATCTGAACTTTTGTCATTCAGAAAGAAATTTGAGACTTCAGGTAATATTAAGTTTATTCTTGCATAATTCTTATTATTACTTATTGTCTTTATTACAAATAAGTTGTATCAAGATGTTGCTAGGGTAAAAAGCGTGAATCCAATAAAGGCTCAGAATCATTTAATGGCAAGTTTTTTGTTAATCACAGTGGTTATATTTGCGGCAATAATATGTGAAACCCTCATGCTGCTTCTCCATGCGATATCTTAATGGCTGATTATTTGATTCTTAATAACTCTACTTCGAATATTAACGTAGCAAATCCAGGGATGTCAGGATCAATTCCATATTTTCCGTAACCCAATTGATAAGGAATAGTTAATTTTCTTTTTCCTCCTACTTTCATACCTTGAACACCCATATCCCAGCCTTTGATTACATATCCAACTCCGATTGGTGTTTCAAAGGGTTGATCACGATCATAAGAAGAATCAAATTTTGTTCCATCTTCTAAAGTGCCGACATAATGCATGACTACGTGGTCTCCAGATTTTACTTCAGGGCCGGTCCCTACCTTTAAATCTTCGATAATCAATTTCTTTTCTTCTGCCATCTGTCTAGTATACAATTTTTTTCTGATATAGCAATGATCATATTTACGGAGAGTCTAAATTTAGCAGTGTAAGGTAGATATATCTTCAGTCTTATTTCTCCTCATATTATCTAGAACCATTTTAAATTAAAAAGATTGTAGAAGAATTGTCGAACATCAAAATTAAAGATTTTTAAACTTGCGCTTAGGGAAGAAGTTTTCTGATCAGGTTTTGCAGTTGGCAAGATATGTTTTTTTAACTTATCCTCTAATTTTTCTAGTCTGGGTGTGGCTGAAGGAGAAGAAGTACCGCTTAAATTTTGATCTCGATTATTATTGACCTGAACATGTACGTTTCCGTTAGATGAATTAACGGTTACACTACCTGGCTGATTTGATTCGTAGTCAGTTTCTTTACCGTTGTCATTGATTTTAATACTAGTACTGGTGGAACCATTAGAATTGGTATTTGTTTGCACTGTATTTACTGAATTGATATTGCCAGTAGAGTTATTATTGCTGGTAATATTATTTACAATATTTGTCATGTCAGCGTAAACACTAGATGTAACAAGAAAAAATACTGAGCTAAATAAAGATAACGTGAATAAACGTTTAATCCTCATTAATCTTATTATATCATGTGTTGTAAATATAGTATTGATTGACAATCTTATTTGTTTTTGTCAGGATAGTCTTATAGGTAAGAATTTATGCGAGTGTTACATTAGGGCATACAAAGATACTTGGATGCTTGTAAGAAGACGAAAGTTCCTGCTGATAAGGTTATAAAATCTTTGTCTGAACAGGGCTGGGGAAGAGAAGTGATTGAAAGAGCAACTGAGTATTATTTACCTCCAACTCCAATTTTCATATATTTAAATCAAAACGGAAATAATGATAAAGAAGGTGATCCATTTCACTCACCGTTAATTACACCTGGTGTAAATGATAAATAATTATTTATCATTTGTTGTTGGTCTACTACAGCATGTAAAACTACCTCTTGCACGGATTTAAAACTTTTGTATAATAAATTCATGTCACAGGATGCTAAAGTTATAACAGGAATTGGAATAGTCACATTAATAATTATTATAATCGGAGCGGTTTTTTTGAGTAACGGTAGTGTTGGTAGTACAACTTCTTCCTCATCTTCAACTCAAGAGCTTGACTCAACAAAAGCGAGTAACTCATTATTAGTTCCTAAGGGCAGTTTCCAATCAGGTCCCAGCAATGCACCGGTTACTTTTGTGGAGTTTGGAGATTTTGAATGTCCTGGTTGCGGAGCAATGTATCCAATTGTTAAGCAGTTAAAACAGCAGTATGGCAATAAGATTAATTTAGTATTTCGTAATTTCCCTTTAGTGCAAATTCATAAAAATGCCATGATTGGAGCTCAGGCGGCTGTGGCTGCGGGCCAGCAGGGAAAATTCTGGCCTATGCATGATATTTTATATGATAATCAGGATACTTGGGCTACTAGTAGTAATCCCAAGTCTTATTTTGACACTTACGCTAAAAAAATTGGTTTGAATGTGAGCAAATTTGACGAAGCTCTAAATTCAAACGCAGTAATCGACCAGGTGAATAAGGATGAAGCAGATGGAAATACCTTACAAGTTAACGAAACTCCGACCTTTTATATAAACCAACGTCATTTTGTTGGCAATTATACCTACACTGACTTAAAGAGTGCGATTGACTCACAGCTTAAAAAATAAGCTCTACATTTCACACATAATTCTTACACAGAATTGCTTGACCTTTTATATATGAGTATTATTATTGATGTATTAATTATGGAAGCTGAGATGACTTTATTATTTATTACTTTTTTTGTAACGAAGATGATTATGAATGATATGAAATTTTTTTAGAAGGAGGTTTATGGCAATAAAAAATCGCGGATTTGCTTCAATGGACAGCAACAAACAAAGAAGTATCGCCAGTAAAGGCGGCAAAGCTGCACATGCTAAAGGCACTGCTCACAAGTGGAGTAGTGAAGAAGCAAAGATGGCTGGGCGCAAAGGAGGTCTGTCCAGACAGAAAAAAAATAAAAAGAAATAACATTTCATTTTACTTCACTTGAAGAACACATCCCTAAATGGTATGCTATAAGACGTAATGAGCAGTATTGATGTGGAGAAATTGAATGAGCTGATGCTCAAATTATTGGATTGCAAAACATTGGAAGAAACCTATAAGGTTATTGTCAGTGTAACTGCTGGTATTTTTCAAACATCTTACGGGTCAATCCACATAAAAAATGGGACATATTTTGAGAGAGTGTATAGTACCTTACCACCTAAATTTCAAGTTAAATCTAGACGTAAAGGTTTTGTTTATGAAGCATATAAAAAAGAAAGCGTTTTCTTGCTTCCGATTAATCATGTTTCCCAATTTCATAAAGAGCTACTAACTCTGGATATCGTAGGAATTGTTTACATTCCCATAATTTTTGAAAAGACAAAAATAGGAGTGTTGTCTATTAATCTTACCAAAAAGAAAAAACTAAATTCAAAGATTATCAGTACGCTAAATTTTATAGGGTCGTTAGCTAGTTTGGCCATAACCAAAGCACAAGCTTATCAAGATATGGCAAATGCACTTTCTACCCGGGATGAGTTTATTTCTCTAGCGGCTCATGAATTACGTACCCCTCTTACTTCTATTCATGGCTATATTCAACTCTTGCATAAACGCTTTGTAAACCGAAAATCCCGAGAGCAGGATTGGATAAATGAATTATATTCTCAAACACATAGATTAATCTATATTGTAAACGAGTTACTAGATATTACTAGGATAAATTCCAAAAAACAGCAATATGTAAAGAATACATTTGATGTTATTCCCCTTATTAATAGAGTGATTTTACGCTATATGACTATTCACAGTCAGAGAAAGTATTCTTTTGTTAACAATACTGATGAAAGATCAATCTTTATCAAAGGTGATCCGGAAAAAATCGATCAGCTAATCTCCCATCTGGTGGATAATGCTGCAAAATTTTCTCAGGAAGATACACCTCTATCAATAGTACTATTACAAAAAAAGAATCAAATTGTAATAACAGTAGTTAATAAAGGCAATATACCTTCAGACGATTTGGTGCATCTTTTTAAAAAATACTACAAAGGTGGAGATAGTCTGAATACAGGTATGGGGTTAGGACTGTATTTAGCTAAAGATATAGTCAAGCATCACAAAGGTAAGATATCACTTAAAAAATCCTCTCAAAACGATATTGAAGCGAGTATTTACCTGCCCAGACTTGTATGAGTTTACCTGAAATGAATAACGGGCAATATCGTCCGAAACTGAGTTCACCATATTCTACGTATTCAGAACGTCCCATGTTACCCCATGAAGAAGTAGAATCAAAAACCGAGGGTACATTGTTAAGGAATTTTTGGAATATAAAAGGAGAGAAAGCTGAAGATGAAATATTAAGCTGTTTAGATGATAGCAACACAAGAATTGTTTTTGTGATTGGACCTCCTTTGAGTGGTAAAACTAGTACGGCTCAGGGAATTGGCTCTGTCATGCCTGCATTGCATGTACCATACGAATTAGCGTTGTTAGCTGGTGAAAAAAGACTCGGTTCAAGAAGAAATACTGATGGAACCACTAAATGGGGGAGTTTAGAATATGATAGTGTAAATAATGATTACATAGACCGTTTGGATTATGCACTTTCAATTTCCGACAAAGTTATAGCTGACGTAGCTGCAATTAGAAGTCATGGAGCAGGAGGGATAGATAGAGGTCAAAAAGCACTAAAGCACTTTGCAAGAAAGTTTGGTAGACATATGGCTGTTATACATCCCATGGTGACGATGGATGTGGTAGAAAGAGGTATTTCCATGCGAGATTTTACAGTCGGCGCGGGAACCCTAGAAGATTATCTTGCGCTGGAAAGTGATCTAAGAAAGAAATTTAAAACTACAGTTAGCGGAATTCCTGTTCCATCTTTTGATGATATACAGTTAATTGAGAAAATTGCAAAAGCAAGATTTGGTGTGTCGTTTGAAAACTTCTCTAAGGCTAAAAAAATAAAAAGTGCAACTACTCTCTATCGTGCTCTGCTTGCTCAACAAGCTATAAGTTCATTTGCTAGACAAGAACAGTACGATGAAATACATAAAGAATATGATGGATTAGTTAAGAGATATTGGCAACGAAAACTAAATAAACAACGTATTTTACCGGGAGTTGGCAATTCTGATTTGTGGATAGAAGATGCACTTAACTCTGTAATTCTCCCTCCAGTAGGAGATTGGGGTGAACCAAAAAATAAGAGACGCACACCGTCATCTTCGGGAGATATTTTCAACGTTTATAGTAGAACTTACAAAATGAGAGCCAAAGGAATGCAGGGATATTTAGTCGAAAGGCTGGGTTTACCCGCTGAAAATGTATTTTGTGTATTTAGTCCTCTGGATGAAAAACTGGTTACAAATCTTGATATAACCAAGTTCTTACCCCAATACAAGCCTTAGTCTTTCATCATATAACCAAAACCACGGACGGATTTAAGTAGTTTCTTTTCGTGACCTGAATCAATCTTTTTTCTAAGATATCCCATATATACATCAACTACTCGTGTTTCTACTTCCGAAGCGTACAGCCAGATACGATTTAAAATCATTTCACGAGTCAGAACGCGGGTTTTATTCGACATCAAATATTCAAGCAGCTTATATTCCTGGGGAGTAAGTTGTATTTGTTTTACTCCTCTTTTGACTTCCATGGTTTTGGTATTAAGAGTTAAATCAGCTACCTGCAAAATTTCGTCAGAAGAAACAGAGTGTCTAAGCCTGGCCTTCAGACGTGCCAGTAATTCGTCACCCACAAAAGGTTTGGTCATGTAATCATCAGCTCCTAAGTTTAAGCCTTCAACTACGTTATTAATACTGTCTTTTGCTGTGAGAATAATAATTGGGAGATCAGGATACTTTTTGCGGATTTCCATACACACAGCTTCACCGCTCATTTTGGGTAAGCCTAAGTCCAATACTACTGCATCAGGCTCAATTTTTTTCAACTTCTCAAGTGCATCGATTCCGTCTGCAGAAATCTGTGTAGCGTAGCCGTTATCCAGTAGCAGCTCTCTTAAATATTTTTGTACTCCTTTGTCGTCTTCGACGACTAAAATTGTCTGTACCATCTTCGCGTGTGCATTATAGCAACAAATTTTTAGTATGTACAGTCTAACTTCAGGTTTACTTTACTGGAGTGCTATAATACGGTTGAAAATGTTCAAGGGTAAAAAGATTTTCATTTTTGAGGACGATGATTCAATTTTTGACGTAATGTGTATTGTACTGGAGTCTGAGCATTATGTGGTTCAAAGGTTTGATGATAGTAGTGATTTTATTGCTCAGGTAATTGCTCATAATCCCGGTCTTATTTTAATGGACATACATTATAAACAGCTTAGGACAGAAAGTTTAATAGATCAATTGCGTAAAAATTCTAAAACAGTTAAAGTGCCTGTAATTATATCTTCTGCCGATGCAAATTTAGAAAAACTTGTTCTTAAATATAAGGTTTCAGGTTATTTAAAGAAACCTTTTGATATGATAGCGTTGATAAACATTGTTAAAAACAATATCGAATAATTTTGATATAGAATGATAGATTAAATAGGATTGACAACTAGCAATACCTATGATAGAGTGCTAATACTAAATTTATGGAAAGAATTGTAGCGATAATCCCAATTAGAGATGGAATCATTTTCCCCAATACCGATTCGGTTTTGACGTTTGGACGTCCAAAGAGTCTGGCTGCGTTGGAGTCTTCCTATGTTAATGAACGGATTGTGGTATTTGTCTTGCAAAAGAATTCTCGCTTGAATGAACCCACAAATAATGATTTATATGAAATTGGTACTTTGGCGCGTATTGAGCGTATGATTCGTACAGATGGAGAAATTAATGCCCAGGTGAGGGGAATAAGTAGAGTCAAGATCCTATCTTATGAGCCACATGATAATTTCTTGCTAGCAAGAGTTGAAGAGATTCCCGATGAATATATAGCCTCTCCTGAGATTGAAGCATTATGTAACCATTTGACTCACGAATTTCGTCGAGCCATGAATTTAGGGAAATCCGCTGACTTTTTGTTATTTATGAATATTATGTCAGAAAATTCCCCCTCCGAATTGGCTGATCTACTGTCTTCAGCGTTAGAATTAAAGCCTCAGGAGCGTCAAGAGTTGTTGGAAATGACTGATGTCAAACAACGTTTACAAAGATTGACTGATCTGTTAGCCAAGGAAATCAAGGTTTTGGAATTAGAGAGACGTATAGCTTCCAAGACTCAACAACAATTTGAAAAAGGTGCCCGCGAAGCCATGTTAAAAGAACGTTTGAAGGTGATTGAGAAAGAATTAGGCAATGATGATGAGGCTGGAGAGATGCGTGAATTGATGTTAAAAATCAAAGAAGCCAAGATGCCCAAGGATGTGGAAGAAAAAGCTAAGAAAGAAGTTCGCAAGCTAAACGCTATGAACCAATTTAACCCTGAGGCAGGATATATTCGCAATTATGTGGAATGGTTAATTAGCCTACCTTGGAGTATAGAAACAAGTAGTAATGATGATATCAAGAAAGCTGAGAAAATCCTAAATGAAGATCATTATGGTTTGGACAAAGCCAAAGAGAGAATCGTGGAATACTTAGCGGTTCATAAGCTGACTGGTAAAACCAGAGGACCTATTTTATGCTTCTCAGGACCTCCTGGAGTTGGTAAGACTTCGATTGGACGTTCTATTGCGCGTGCGTTGGGTCGTAAATTTGTTCGTGTGTCATTGGGGGGAATTCGTGATGAGGCTGAAATACGGGGGCATCGCCGAACTTATGTAGGTGCTTTGCCAGGACGTATTATTCAGGGGATCAAAGATGCAGGCAGTAAAAATCCAGTCTTTATGCTTGATGAGATAGATAAAGTCGGTGCGGATTTCCGTGGAGATCCTTCCAGTGCATTATTGGAAGCCCTGGATCCAGAACAAAATTCTGAATTTTCGGATCATTATCTCGAAGTTCCTTTTGATTTGTCTAATGTAATGTTTATTACCACTGCAAATGTGCTGGATACGATTCCTCCAGCTTTGCGAGACCGTTTAGAAATCATCAATTTTGCCGGTTATACGCATGATGAGAAATATAAAATTGCTAAAGATTTCTTAGTAAAAAAACAAATGGAGATGAATGGCTTGGATTCTAAAAAAGTTAGTTTCTCAGATGATGCTTTAAAGTTTATCATTCACCACTATACCCGTGAAGCAGGTGTTCGTAACTTAGAAAGACGTATTGCCGGGGTGTTACGTAAGATTGCCAAACAAGTCGCCGAGGGCAAAACAGGTAAAATTGTCATTACAAGCAAGCAGATTCCCACTTATCTTGGTCCTATTAAATTCAGTGCTAATTTAATCGAAAAGAAAAATGAAGTTGGCATGTCTACTGGCTTGGCTTGGACAGAAGCAGGAGGAGAAATTTTATTTATTGAGGTTGCATTGATGGCTGGTAAGGGTAGTATGATTTTGACTGGTCAGTTGGGTGATGTGATGAAGGAATCAGCCACGGCTGCAATGTCTTATATTCGTACTCGAGCCAAGGCTTTAGGTCTATCGGAAAACTTTTATCAAAAGATTGATGTACATGTGCACGTTCCGGAAGGTGCAGTACCAAAAGATGGTCCTTCAGCTGGTTTGGCTATTACCACAGCTATTGTGTCGGCTCTGACCAAGATTCCGGTTAATCGTAAAGTGGCTATGACTGGTGAGGTTACCTTGCGCGGGAGAGCTTTAGAAATCGGAGGAGTGAAGGAAAAAGTCATTGCAGCGCATAGGGCAGGTATCAAAACGATCATATTGCCTAAAGATAATCAAAAAGATTTAGAAGAAATTCCGGCTGAAGTGAAGAGAGATATTGAATTCAAATTTGTCTCACATATGGATGAAGTATTAGCTATTGCCTTAGCCAAACCATTAAAGCCAAAATTGGAAGAAAGAGTTTCCTCAAGAAGTGTAGCCTACACGCCTCAACCATATAAAGCAGACTAATTGTTATAAGGATTAAAATGTCGTGCCTTATATCTTTCATCTGAATTTTTATTAAAAATTCTAAAAGCAAATTCATCAGGAGTTAATCCTTCCTTGGCTGCATTAGCTAGAAAATCTTGTACTTCCATAGGTTCACTTACATGGTAGGTGTATGGATATCGATTGAGGTTTTTTAATTTACGGTAATCAACATCAGCTTTGACAGTAATACAAACTACTACAGCTTTATGTTGAACCCTGACTCGTTTCCCGTTTTCTTCCACCCACCCGCTGGTTAAGCGTAAGAATTTCTTAACAGGCTCGCCGTTGAAAGTTCCGACTTTGGCGGGTATTTTTTCAGAAAAAGGGGTTAAGGGTTGTTTGGGCGCTGATGGTCGAAGTCTTCTGTTAGCCGCCTTAAAGATAGTTTCTCTGATCTTACGTTTAAAACCTTTTCTTTGGTGCACTTTACTTTCTTGTTCTTCTCTGACTATCCTTAATACCTCATCAGGAGACTTATTATATAAATGATCTTTTTCTTCGTCCAAGAATGCTCTTCTTCCTTGCTGGGGGTTTTCAAATGCCGTGCCGCCTTCTCTAATTATTTTGGCGAAAGACTTACCAACTGAGATAAAACTGCTTGCAATAGAATTGATCTCATCTTGGGAGATTGGAACGTAAGGGGTATTATTGCGAATGGTTTGTAATGCGCGTTTTTTAGCTATATGGTCTAATGTGTCTTCAATAGTCATACCATCTAACTGTACGCCTCCGAACCTGGCAGCTCCTTCAAGTCCGGGGATATGTAGCATGTGTTCTGCTACTGCAAACTGAATTGGTTTTTTTCGCGACTGTTTAAATCTTTTTGTCCATAGAGATGGCAAGCCAAGAGTCTCATTTTGTCCAGGATGAGTAAATAAACCAATAACCGCATATCCTTCGTCTATATATCGCTTAAGCTCTGATTCAGAGTTTGTGTTGGTAAATTCTAATTTACCAGGTAGGCCTTTGATAAAAATATTACTCAATAACAGCCTACGGGAAGGTTGTGTAAGTTTGTCTAAATGGTTTATAAATCTGTCTTTTGCCTGTACTATGCTACTTTTTTCTGATTTACTTAAGCGTATTCGCCCCATTTCGATCTTAGGCATAATGTGGAGTATTATAGCACAGCCTGGTTTTGAGGCCAAAAATATTAGTTGAAGGCATATATTGCGTCAATATGCTATAATCTGTGTAGTAAAGAATACTGTTCTCTTTTGAGTAGCTCGATAGTTAATATTTGTTAGTTACCTCAGTAAACAGCTATGTCTCTACGAATAATGGAAGAAAGGAGGACAGTATGAGTAAAAAATTATTTGTCGGCAGTTTGTCATGGAACACAACTGACGAAAGTTTGCAGCAATTCTTCTCTCAAGCCGGAAACGTAGTTTCAGCTAAAGTCATAACAGATCGTGAATCTGGTCGTTCACGTGGTTTTGGTTTTGTCGAAATGTCGACTGAAGAAGAAGCCCAAAAAGCAGTTGCGGAATTGAATGATAAAGAATTGGACGGAAGAACAATCAAGGTAAACGAAGCTAAACCTATGGAAGACAGACCAAGAAGAGATTTTGGTTCACGAGACAATCGTGGAGGAGACCGCAGACCAAGATATAACGATAATCGAAACAGATATTAAATCTGTTTTTTATTGTTAAACTAACAACTGTATGTAATAGTTATGGAAATAATTATGAATACAGTTGTTTTGTGTTTATGACATATATGAAATTAGGGACAGGTAAGTATAACTGGATTTTTATTATGTATAAAAAATTAAAGTCGATTTTATGAATAGAAATTTACCCATCGGTGTTTTTGACTCAGGAATAGGCGGTTTAACCGTAGCGCGCGAGATTGTAAATTTACTTCCTCATGAAGATATTATTTACTTGGGTGATACAGCGCGGGTTCCGTATGGCAATCGTGGTAAAGAAGTTATTACAGCTTTTGCCAAGGATCTAGTTAGTTTTCTTCTAGACAAAAAAGTTAAAGCTTTAGTCGTCGCCTGCAATACTATAAGTGCAACGTGTTTACCAGATTTACAAGCTATGGCTTTTATACCACTTATAGGAGTGATTCAGCCTTCGGCTGAAATGATTGTTAAAGCCACAAGCAACAAACGAGTGGGAATTATTGGTACGAAAGCAACGATTAATAGTGGGATATACACATCTGAAATAAAAAAAATAGATTCCTCCATTGCAGTAGTATCAAAAGCCTGTCCACTATTTGTGCCATTGGCCGAAGAGGGATTAGCTGAGAGTGAAGTAGCCGAGTTAGTAGCGAAAAAGTATTTATCTGACTTAGAATCTATTGATACTTTGCATTTAGGCTGTACGCATTATCCGCTGTTAAGAAATACTATACAAAAAGTTTTACCAGCGGTTAAGATTATCGACTCAGCCAACCCCACAGCTTATGAATTGCAAAAGTTACTTACGATAAAAAATTTATTAAACAAAAAAAATATTAAGGGAGAAAAAACATTTTATGTCACAGATTTGTCGTCTACTGTGCAGGAAGTAGCTGCAAGCTTTTTTGGAGACAATATTACGCAAAATATAATAAAAGTGAGTTTATAATCAGTTAGTTTTTCTAGCGACTATCAACATTTGATAAGCAAATATCTTGGGAAAGAATTTGGCTAATATCAAACTAATTCTCGGATAGCCACCGCCTTCTGCATCAATTAAGAATTTTTCAATTTTCAATCCTTCATTGAGGAATAGATCTTTAAAATTATCAGCGGTAAATAGATGAAAGTGAGTATTATCCAAAATACCATATTCGGTATAGTTAAATCTTCCTCTAAATAAATCCCAGCGCATAGACCAATGGGCTATATTAGGGGTACTCATTATGATTAAGCCATTTGTCTTAAGAAGTCTGAGCATATTTTTAAGTGCTTGAGAAGGATTTGTAACATGTTCAATAACAGAAGTCGCTAAAATAACATCGAATTTTTTCTGTTTAGTTTTTTTTAAAATTGCGCTGATAGATTTACTCTCAACAATATCTCCTTTGATTACATCGTCAAGGTATTTTTTAGCAATCTTTATTTCCTCCGATCTAATTTCCAAACCAAATACTTGACAATTTTTGTGCTTCTTAAGATATGCACCCATAAATCCAGTTGCACAGCCTATGTCCAGAACCAAAGAGCTAACAGGTACAAAATCAATTGCTTGACGATCAATATTATGAAGGCTTAATTTATGCGGATTAAAATTTGTATAACTATATTTAGCAGACATGGGAGTATTATAACTATAAAAAAGTATGATATACCAGCGTATTTAAATTGTGAATATTTAATTAATTAGATTATTGATTTTGGTTAAAAGATCGTCCATATCAAATGGTTTCTCCAAAAAATCATTAGCGCCTACATCCATAGCTGATTTTTTGACATCCCGACTAGCCGATATCAAAATAACCGGTATTGATTTTTTTTGAGGATCTTTTTTTAAATATTTACAGATCTGACGTCCGTCTTGTCCAGACATCCAGATATCCAGAAGCATTAAATCAGGGAAATGATCGTGCATTTCATAAACAACCTTGCCATCATAGCTATAGTCTACATGAAAGCCAAATTCTTCCAGAATGAACTTAGTTGATTCCACAATAGCAGGGTCGTCATCTGCAATAAGTATTGTTTTCATGGTTTTCACATCGATTGTAAATTTAGTATATTAAATTAATTGTAAGATAGGGGAAAGAAATTTGTATTAGTTATTTACCATATTTTTTAAAGGTAGAGAAAAACAAAACACTGACCCTTCTCCTTCTCTGCTCTCAACCCAAATTTTACCTTTTGAGCGTTTAATTATTTCACTGGAGATATATAATCCCAGTCCCAATCCTGGAAAGGTTTCCTGATTAGGACCACTAATTCTAAAAAAACGATTAAATACTTGATTCTTCTTTTCTTCGGGAATTCCAAGACCAAAATCTTGTACGCATAATTTGACATTTTTGCCTTCACGGCTATTACTAATGACAATTTTATCTGCGTTTGGGGAGTATTTTATAGCATTGGATATCAAGTTGATTAATACTTGTCCAATCCTTTCCCTGTCTCCATTGATTGTCTGATTGCTGCTACCGTTGATAATCAATTTATGTTTAGCAGTTATTATCTGCATCTCTTCCACAATTTCTTCAACCAAATCATCAAAGTCAAAGTTAGTAGTATTAAAAGCCATTTTTCCAGCTTCGATTTTAGTTACATCTAATAAGTCTCCAATTAGGTCTGTAAGCTTATCGATCTGGGTGTCTAGCTTGGCTAATAAATTAGCTGCTTCTAATTGTCCTTCTTTCTTGAATTTATAATGTAGCATTTGTGTATAAGACTTAATACTCGTTACTGGAGTTTTTAGTTCATGCGATGCAACACCGATGAATTCATCTTTCTGTTTTTCCAGTTTTTTACGTTCGTTCAATTCTTTCTGAGCCGATCTGTACAAGCGGGAATTTTCAATAGCTAAAGATGCCCGGCTGGCAATTTCCTCTGCTACAGTTAGATCAGCTTCTACATATCGTTTTCTTGATTCAGTTGTAATAAAAGAAATTGCACCGATCGGTTTACGTTGTGAAAGTATAGGGACGATAATTACAGAGGTAAATCCTATTTGCCTAGCTAATTGCAATTCCTTTTGATTTTTGGCGGCCGCGACTAACATTGCGTCTGTAATAATTGGATAAATTTCTGATTTACCTGTACGCAATACATTTGGAACTCCCAGGGGTGCGTTCATATCTATAGGTTGTCGCTGGCGAAGCTCCTTAGCCCAAGCTACTTTTTTAGGGTCTTTATGAGCAAGCGCTACTAATTCTACCTGTGAACTAGAGTTAAGCATATCTACGGAACACCAATCAGCAATGTGCGGAACAGCTAATTGTGTAAGGTTATTTAGGGTCTTTTGATAATCCAAGGAGGAAGAAAGGATTTTACTTGCTCGTGCTAAAAATTTTAGATTTTCTTCATTACGCTTAATATCTGAAATATCATGAATTATTTTTGATCCGCCAATTAGTTCTCCATTGGGGTTTTTAATAGTAGAAATGCTTAGAGAAACATTTATTCTTGTTCCATCCTTAGATATTCGTACAGTTTGTAAATGGTCTGTACTTTTACCCTTTTTGAGATTGGACAAAATTTCTTTCTCCTGTTCAAGCAAGTCTGGAGGAACAATTACATTAACTGACTTATTTAATACTTCCTCAGCTTTATATTGAAATAATCTCTCAGCACCCTTGTTCCAGCTGGTTATATATCCTCTTAAATCCTCACTAATTATCGCGTCATCCGAAAATTCTACGATTGCAGCTAATCTAAGTTGGGCTTCCTCAATTTTTTTCTGATTTGTAAGGTCTGTATTAGTACCAAACCAATGTAAAACATTGCCATGATTATCTTTTACAGGAGTTACCTGAGTTAGAAAGTCATGAAATTGACCATGACTGTCCTTTAGAGGAAATTCCATCTCGAAGGGTAGGCCATTTTTAACGGCTGTTGTCCATTTCTTGACTACTAATGGCAGAAGTCTAGGATCATGAACTTTTTTCCATCCTTGTTTTTGCATCTGACGTTCATTCTTTCCAGTATACTTATACCAACTTGAATTGTACCAATAGATTTTTCCTTTAGAATCAGCCATCCAAGCTAGGTTAGGAATATTATCTGCTAATGCGCTGAACTGGGCAGTGGTTAAAAGTAAGTTTTCTTCCAAGCGTTTCCTTGTAGTTATATCTTGTGCTATTATTCCCACTCCATCCTGAATAGGAAATACTACATTTTCATACCATTTATTGTATCTTGGATAGAATGCTTCAACCTTGCGGGCTTTGCGTTCTTGCATGACTCGTCTTACAGCCTGGCCGAATTCTAATGAGTGAGCATCAGAGAATAGTTCTTGAGGGTTTTTATTAACCAGGTCTGATTTTTTCTTTTGTGCCATTTTTAAACCCGCTCGATTAACGTAAATGTACTTCCAATCGGTGCTTATGGCATAAAATCCTTGAGGGCAGTGGTCAAAAAAAGAGAAGTCTGTAATTGTTGTCTGGGTTTGTTTTTTCACTTATTTTTTACTAGTCTCAGGTATATCAGATAGAATCCCGTATTGCAAACTGAGCCGATACATAATTTTACAATACAAAACAATTACAACTTTGTTTTTTAATATTTACTCATGGTTAAGAGGAGCGAGAATAAATACAAAAATGAATATTAACTATTTTGAATTATATATTCAAGTTTGATTGTGTTATTTATTTTCATCTATACGTTGTGTAAATATCAATTTTGCATATTTCTCACCTGCAAATTCAGCAATCTGGTCTATGTTTGGGGTTTTACACTGCTCAGTTGTGGTATAACTAGCTATTCCTACCGCCCCTGGAAGTAGGCTTTGATCAAGGATTTCTCCATTTTCTCTTGCGATCCTTTCACGTTTAGCAGCAGCTTCTTCTGTTTTGTCTAATAATTTGAGAGTTTTCTGGATTTCAGATTCAGGTATTCTTCTTTGCCCTATAAAACCAAGAGGAAATAATGACACCACTACAACTCCGTTTGGTTGTGAGGTCACCTGTGCGGTTATAGGGTCAACTTTTGTTAATCTTACTCTTCGGATTTGATAAAAAGTTGAATCAAGCGGATCTTGAACTGCCAGGGCCAGATTCGTGCGTTGTTCTGAAGCCGAAGTAAGTAGATTTAATTGGGTATTGTCTAGTTGAATCATTCGTTCAGCCGCTGATTCTACAAATTGATCAACATTTTCAGTTGACTTTTTAAATTTTCTAACAAAATGTTTAAAGCCTTCAATCATAAAGCTTATTATAACCTATAATATATCATATAGCAATAAAAATTAGATAAGAAATATACAAAGATTTATGTTAGAATCATTTCTTATAATGAGATATAGTAAAGAAGTTAAAGACAATTGGATAGACCAAGGTATCGAACAAGATTCAAGTAAAGTTCTTCAGATAATGGGAGCAATAGAAGAAATATATGATCTGGCTGTGACAGAACAGGCTTCAGTTAAAAGTAAACCTAAAATAACTCAAGAAAATCTACGTAATATTATCCGTCATGCACTACATGCAGTGGTATATGCGGGGAATGGACAGAGCGAATATAGCAGGGGAGCACATTTACTGGTTGGCAGTATTGGACAGTTCATAACAGAGATGTTGCCTAACACAGGTGCAGAATTTGTAAATCTTATTGCTATCTGTGAAGATGCTATCTCAAGTAGATTATTATCTCAACTGTCTAGTTCTTTAAGATTAAAGAATACCGATAGACCAGAATCATTGATGATTTATAAATCATTTCAAGACTATGATTCTGAAGGCGATTCAGTTAATCCACCTAAAAATTTCAAAAAATGGCTGCTATCATCTCAGTTTGAATTTGATAAATTAGAAGCTAAAAAGGAAGTTCAAATAAACGACAGAAGAGCTGCTACAGAACTTAAGAAGCAAAGTTTACTAAACCGTGGCAAAGTCAATGTTCCAGGTTTTAGGCCTCCTCCTATGTTACCTCATGAAGAACGTAAAATCCAGTCACAAGGTAGTGTACCACCTTATAAAGTTGATGTAAGAAGTGGTGTTTTTTACAGCGATATGGGTAAGATTGAGCCTCCAATGTTACCAATAGATCTAGTAAATGGAAATTTTACTCCCTTATCAGTAAGTTTGTATGAAAAGAGGGCCAGAAGAAGAGTTGCCATAGCCATGGGACGTAAAAATGCCACCTTGAATGATATATTTAATACTAAATAATTTTGCTATAAGGCATATTCTTTAAATGGATAAAGTTTGAATTTTTAGGAGCGTAGCATATTTAATCCTGAATTATAAAAAGATTAATGTAAAATCGAATGTGACCCCATGGGAATTCGAATCCCAGTTAGTGGAATGAGAATCCACTGTCCTAGACCACTAGACGATGGGGCCGTGCCTGCTTATTTTACCCGAAAAGCTGATTTTGAGCAAACACAGTTATCAGCTTAATCTTATGTAAGAGAAAGGTGAACAATTTGCAAGGAAGCATGACAGATGAGAATGTTTACTGTATAATTTCTTTGTGAAAGAAAATATTTATCTCTCAGTTGTCATTCCATGTTACGATGAGATGTCCAATCTACAAAAAGGAGTCCTCGATAAAGTACAGCATTTTCTAGATAAGGCAAAGTTTTATTATGAAGTCATTGTCGTAGATGATGGTTCCAAAGATGGTAGTGTAGAATTTATAGAAGATTTTATCAAACAGAATGATAATTTTATTCTGATCAAAAATCAGCACAGTGGTAAAGCTGGGGCTGTAACAGCCGGAGTCTTAGCAGCTAAAGGAGACTATATTTTATTTACTGATATGGATCAAGCTACCCCAATTGAAGAAGTGAATAAGTTTTTTCCTTTTACAAAAGATGGTTACGATGTAGTTATTGGATCCCGAAGTAATCAAAGGCAGGGAGCTCCTTGGACACGCAAATTTGTATCTAAAGCCACGGTAATTTTACGAAAAATGTTAATAGGTCTACCCGAAATCGTTGATACACAGTGTGGCTTTAAAATGTTTAGTCACAATGTTGCGCAGCAGCTTTTTACCAAGTTCTTTCAGATACATGATGGTTTCAAAAATGTCTCAGGTTCTAATGTATCAGCTGGTATGGACATGGAAGTCTTGTATCTAGCAAAAAAAATGGGTTATAAAATTAAAGAGGTACCTGTTCGTTGGTTGCACGTAGAAACACGAAGAGTCAGTCCCTTGCGTAGTTCAATAGCCGGATTTATAGACTTATTAGTAATCAAAAAGAATATTATTTCTGGCATTTATAAATAAATAATGTGAATATAATTCTTTCTCCCTTCAAATTATTATTTACTAACTTGGCATTTGTATACAAGCAAGGAACAAAAAAAGAGAAGATTATTACTTCAAGCTGGGGAATTTTTTTTACTCTAATTTTACTTTTAAGCTATACGCAAGCAGATCTGGGATTAGTGATTAGTAGAATATCCTGGTTATATACAATTGAACGGGGCTTCCAATATATCGGTTATTTTAACCGACCATTATCCACATTTTTATTTTCTCTGACAGTCTTGATTTTCTTCAGTTTATATTTATATACATTAAGACTTGTCCATTTAAAACGAGTTTCATTCCCTGTAATCGCCGGTATTATTGGATTAGCAGCTATAATTTTGACTTTTTCCTATAACATGTTGTCTTATGATTTATTTAATTATATCTTCGATGCCAAAATTCTGACTTATTATCATCAAAACCCTTATTTACATAAGGCGCAGGACTTTCCGCATGACCCTATGTTGGGCTTTATGCGTTGGACAAATAGGACATACGCACAGGCTTATGGACCATTATGGTTGCTAATAACATTGCCATTTTCTTTTGTGGGCTTGCATATATTTATCTTGACTTTTTATCTTTTTAAAATCCTGATGACTGCATCCTATTTGGGAACTGTTTTTTATCTTTATAAAATACTAGATAAAATTTACGCATCAAAGAAACTTCAAGGAATAGTTCTTTTTGCATTAAATCCACTAGTTATTTTCGAATCTCTTGTCTCTAGTCATAATGATATAGTTATGATGTTTTTCGCGGTGTTGGGTTTTTATCTACTTATTAGTAAGAAATTTTGGTGGGCTATATTATTACTAATAGCTTCTGCATTGATAAAATATGCCACTATTATATTGTTGCCTATATTTATCTGGGTATATATATTACAAAAAAGAAATAAGGATGCAATCCCAGATTATCTATTCAATATGATGATTGTATTAATGATAGGGGCTATAACTCTGGCAATTTTTCGTACCGAATTTCAGCCCTGGTATCTAATGTATATAATAACCTTTGTGCCTTTAGTTAAAAGTAAATATCTCAAAGGTTTGATTATACTTCTAACTCTTATTTCTCAATTAACTTATTTGCCCTATCTATTTACTGGCGAATGGAACTCTTTTTGGTTTACCGATCAGGAATTAATGTATAAGTACGGAATGCTAGTGGCAAGTATCATAGGAGGATTATATATTCTTAAACAAGTCTATAATTTATCAAGAAAGATTTAATTGTCTTTTAAGTTGAAATTTTTATAGTCTTCATAATAAAATTGTAGATAAGATTCTGGTGTAGAGTATATATGTCTGACACTAGTATTATGTGCATTAACCTCGGGTGTTATTATTTGTTTGGCATTGTAAAAATCATTCCCGGGATGTTCTTGAAAAAAATTTAGTAAATTATTAACAGTAAAATATCCCCAAAAAAGTAAAACACAGGTCATAATAATTATTTTACGTGTAAGGAAAAGTCTATAAGTGAAGTAAGCGAGAATCATAAGTATAATTGGACGAGTCATATAAAAATAATAGTTAGTAATCTCTCCGCTATAGGCAGTAAATACGATCCAAGGTATAAAAAACCATAAAATAGATAATACGGAGAGGATAATTGCTTCTCTATTTTTATTCTGACGATAATATAGAAACCCAAAAATTAAAGGAAGAAGAAAATCGAAATAACTCACGAAGTCGTTACCAAAAAACATGACGAATTCAATGAATGCATCTCTTCTGAGCTGTAAAAATCTGGTTAAATGGAAACCATGATAATAAGTTCCCAAATACGAAAGAGCATTAGTTCCTTCACCTTTACGACTAATGATGTCAGATACCAAAACGGGGCTAATCAATAACATAATAATTATTACCCCCAAAATTAGATATAATAGAGTCTCTTTTCTTTTAGGGAAAAAGGGAATACATACTGATACTATAAAAAAGTAGAAAATATTGGTAAAATCTCCGCTGAGAGAAAAGCCTAAAGTTAAGAACAACGGAATAATCATTCTCGTTTTCCCGACGAGAACTTTATAAAGAAAGAAGAAGGTTAAAGCGGAAGTCAAAACAGTTAATCCCGCATTCCAGTCAATTTTGTCAGAGTTTATGATGTAAACGGATACCAAATCGATATAAGCTGCGATCAGGGCAACCTTTGTATTAAATAAGTATTTAATCACAAAAAATATACTTAAGAAGGTAAGAGTACTTATAAAAACAGCTGCGATTCCTGAAGCGATAGGGTGCAAATTAAAGACAAAATAAAAAGGAATCAAAATATAATAGTAGAGTGGTGCCATAGAGAAGCCCGAATTCTGCTTGGCAACTGGACCAGTAAGAGGCCAATGATGATCTACTAACGCATCTTTCGCCATCCAGGCTCCATTTACTTGATCAAAGTTAAATGACATTCTAGATTCAAGCTGATAAGATCTCAGAAAAATAAAGACAATCAACAATAACAGGAAGATGATAACTTCACTTTTGTGGTGAAGAAGTTGGTCTTTTATAGATTTGATCCATGATAGTTGCGTTTGTGATTTTTTATCTTTTTTTATCTTCATATTGCTATTTTACCTCATGAATTCAGAAATACCAATGAGATGTTCTATCATTTGCTAATATTGTTGTTTGAATTTATAATCAAACCATGAGATTAATTATGAAGCATAAATTTAATATACTCCTTGGTCTGTTGATAGTAATTGTATACTTTCTAACCAGGCTGTTATTCCTAACCAAATTACCTATTTTTACTGACGAAGCTATTTATATACGTTGGGCGCAAGTGGCTTTACACGATTCTAGTTGGCGTTTCATTTCTTTAACCGATGGAAAGCCTCCTATGCAAACCTGGATTATGATGTTGTTTGTAAAGTTCATCCAAGATCCCTTGCTAGCCGGAAGACTATCCTCTGTTTTTAGTGGTTTTTTTGGTATGGCAGGAGTTGGGTTTTTAGCTTATGGAATATTTAAGAATATAAAAGTTGCGTTAATTAGCTCGTTGTTATACATTTTTTACCCGCTTGCATTGCTACATGATCGTCTAGCCATAGAAGATAGTCTTTCTGCCATGTGGTATGTTTGGGCATTATATTTTTCAGTAGTTTTATTTAATAAAGCAAATCTAAAAAATAGTTATAATCTAGGTTTTATATTAGGTGGAGGTGCACTTACCAAAGCAGGTGCATTTATCAGTATGGCTTTACTGCCATTTTTATTTGTGCTTTTTGACTTTAAACAAAACCAAGTAAAGTTTAAAATATTTAGATTAATTACTCTTGGTTTGATATCTGTAGTAATAGGGATGATGTTCTATTCTATTTTGCGTTTGTCTCCGTTATATGGAACAATAGGTTTGAAAGATACAGTATTTATTTATACATTAAAAGACTGGATGGGGCATACCCTTTTGTGGAGATTTCAATTGTTTACCGGCAATCTACAATCATTAATCTCCTGGTTTTTAGAATACTTCAATATAAGCTATTTAGTATTTTTAGTAATTGGCCTGTTAACTATATCTTATTGGAGAGAAAAAACCGTACTAGTGATTTACTTTTTAGCACCATTTATTTTTGATGCCACGTTTGGAAAAGTTATATTTCCCAGGTACATTTTATTCATGACTGTAGTGTTGCTGCCAATAGTGGCATTTGGAATCTGGCGTAGTGCTTTAATATTATCTCATGAAAAAACTAAAAAACTTGCCATATACCTATCGATGATAACACTAGTTGCGATTACTCCTACAGCCTATATCAGTTTTTATTTAATTGTTGACCCATTAAAAGCACCCATACCCCAAGCTGATAAATCTCAATATATGCTAGATTGGCCTGCAGGGTGGGGAATAAAAGAGTCAATTCAGTATTTAAAAACTGCTTCAGCAAATCAGCACATATTTGTTGGCACACAGGGAACTTTTGGTTTGATGCCATTTGCGTTTGAAATGTATTTCTATAATAACCCTAATGTTACCACCAAAGCTTACTGGCCTATTTCTGGGAATATTCCCTCAGATTTGCAGTCAATGGCCAAAAAGATGCCAACCTATGTTTATTTTTATGAGCCGTGCCCAAATTGTCCTAACACTGGTGTAGCTCCCACTGCTTGGCCGGTTATACCAGTTTACAGTGTAAGTAAAAATAATGGTAAGGTTCATGCAACATTATACAAAGTCTTACCTTAAGAACATATGCTTCCACTTATATTAAATCACCAAAAAAAGTTAGTGTTAATTCTTTTTTTAATAGTTGTGATTATAGCCATCCTTTTAAGATTTAATAACTTGTCTAATTTTCCTGCTGGAATGAATCAGGATGAAACAGCAATTGGTTATAACGCCTACTCAATACTTCAAACAGGTAGAGACGAACATGGAGTCAAGTTTCCATTGTACTTTAAATCATTTAATGATTATAAATTGCCTGCATATATTTATACTACTGTTATAAGTGAGAGTATTTTGGGTGTAAATACTTTTGCGGTACGCTTTCCTTCCGCTTTAGCAGGGGTTGTAACAGTATTTGCGTTTTATTTTTTAATAAAATTATTAACCAGAAACGAATGGTTAGCCTTGATAGGTGCTTTATTTTTAGCTATAAATCCTTGGAATCTTTTTTTCTCTCGTGTTGCACTTGAAGTAAATCTGGCAGTATGTTTTGAGGTCTTAGGAACATTATTTTTTGTTCTCGCTGCTGAAAAAAAGAGGTTAATATTTTATCTTTTTTCAGTTGTAGCTTTTGTGATTGCATTGTATTCTTACAACATCACTAGATTTCATGCTCCTTTATTATTGTTATCATTAGTAGTTATTTATAGAAAACAATTTAAAGAACTTAGTCTCGCAAAAATTTTCTCATTGGGCATTGTTTTTTTAATACTGATTTCCCCGTTTATTTTTACTTTCTTTAAATCTTCTGGTTTACATAATGAGACAAACGTAACTCTACTGGGGGGAAATGCTAAAGCGGCAATGGTTGAAATGAGAAGTTATTTAACTCCTTTGCCCCATATATTATCAGCCTTGTTTTTTAATAGTTTTTTCTTATTGATTTGGGAGTACTGCAGAAACATTGCAAACTCATTCTCAACCACATTTTTTTTCTATTCTTTAGGTTCAACTAATGGAGATGTAGGAGTGGGTAATGTGGGAGCTTTTTATCCGGTTGATCTATTTTTTATGATAGTAGGTTTATATTTTCTTTCAAGAAAAGTGACTAAGTCGGCAATGATTTTTTTTTCCTGGGCAGCAATTTTAATTTTAATCGTTGGTTTTAGCTCTGTAGTTCCACACGGAACCAGGAGTTATCCGCTAGTAATACCTCTCATTTTCTTTTCAGCTTACGGATTTTATGTATTAATTGGTTTATTGAGTAAAATCAACAAAACCTACTTAAGGTTATTTATAATATTAGTTTCTATAATTGTGGTTTACTCATTTTTATATTTTCAAGCGTCTTATTATTATAGATTTCCCAAATATTATGCAGCGGAATGGAGAGTGACTGATAAACCCTTGTCCTTATACCTACAATCTGTGGCTCCTAATTATTCACATATTATAATAGACACCAATACACCGTTTATATATACATCACTGGCTTTTTATCAAAAATACTCTCCAAAATCTTTTCAAAAGGAAGTTATATATCAACAGGATAGTCTTTTTACCTCAGTAGAAAGTTTAGGAAAATATCAGTTTCGTAAAATTGATTGGTCTAAGGACGTGAAAGATAAGCATAATTTATTAGTTGCAGCTAGTTCTGACGTACCAGCAAATATACATGTTATTAAAACTTTTTACTATCCTACTAGGCCTGTCGTACTGTCACTACAGAATAATATAGCTCAATATCCATATACTAAACCTGTAGTCAGTGTAATTTCACAATAGTAAGCAAATGAAAAGAATATTTACACAACATATTCAAATTTGGACGGGAATATTATTTATATTGTTAAGTATTCCTTTGATATTACCTTATTTCCATGCTGGGTATTTCCCGACTCATGATGGGGAATGGGCTGTGGTGAGACTTACAGACATGTATAGAGAATTGAAAGATTTGCAATTCCCAGCCAGATATAGTGCTAACTTGAATTTTGGTTATGGATATCCACTGTTTGAATTCGCTTATCCGCTACCTTATTATCTTGGTTTTTTCATCCATTTATTTAAAATTAGTTTTGTTGATTCAATCAAGTTGATATTCGCGATTACAGTTCCGCTATCTTTGTGGGGAATGTACCTGCTGGCAAAAGAAATGTGGCAGAGTAGATTGTCGGGTGTTTTTAGTGCAATTGTATACGTGTACTATCCTTATCGAATGGTAGATTTGTTTGTAAGGGGATCAATAGGTGAATCTCTGTCCTTTGCCTTATTCCCTTTTATTATCTATTTTCTTCTTAAAATACATAAATCTAGACGACTATATTATGTAATTTTTGCAGCTATTTTTATTGCCAGTTTAATTACGACACACAACATAATGGCGGTAGAGTTTTTACCTATAATCTTATTGTTTATGAGTTGCTCTATTTTATTAAGTGTTAAAGACAGAATAAAATTATCACTGTTTTATTTCTTTACTTTAGTTCTAGGTTTTGGATTGTCCGCATTCTTCTGGGTTCCTGCTTTGTCGGAAAAAAATCTTATTGCATTAGCTGTAACGCCGATTGCTGACAGGGTAATTAATTATGCTCACTGGTGGCAATTATTTATACCTTCTTGGGGATATGGTATACCTCCTAGTGCAGACCAGTTTACTTTTCAGCTAGGCTTACCTCAAGTATTGATAGTATTACTTTTAATTGTTGCAACAACTCTATTCCGGAATCATTTTCTACGAAACTCGTTGAGCGATAAATTCTTAATCATAGCTTCAATACTTCTGGTTTTATATTGCTTATTACTATTTCCTTTTACAAACGCAATTTGGGTGCATACGCCATTGATTAAAGAAATTAATTATCCCTGGACATTACTGGGTGTTGTAGGATTTTTGATCGCTATACTTTCATCTAAATTATTTACTCTTAAAAAAATTTACCCTGCATATATAATTTTAGGGTTAATTACTATTATTTATACAATTCCCTATGCTCATCCCCAGAGTTATGTTAACAGAGGTGATAATTTTTATTTAACCAACGATGCAACTACCACATCTTCCAGTGAATATATGCCTCTATGGGTAAAAGAAAAACCATTGCAGAGGCCAGTGGTTAAGTTTACAGCATTAAATAACAAAGTCTTTTTAACAGATGAATTTTATAACTCACGAAGATTTGTTGTTAATACCAATTCAACAAAACCTTTTATGTTGCAAGTTAATATTATTTATTATCCTGGATGGGTAGCAAAAATTGACGGTAATACTACTAAGATCTCATATAGTAATCCTAAAGGTTTAATGGATATTAATATACCTGCAGGTATTCATACGGTTAGTGGTACTTTTACAGAAACCTCATTACGCTTAATATCAGATCTTATTAGTTTGATTTCGTTTATTTTCATTATTTTTTATTTTATTAAAAAATTGTTCTTCAAATGAATGTAAAAGTTAGAATTTACACTATCTTATTCTTGTTTATTTTATCGCTTGGGGCGATACTTCCTTTATTTCATCAAGGTTTTTTCCCAATTCACGATAATGGTCAGGTACAAAGAGTATATGAGATGAGTAAGGCTTTAAGCGATGGCATGTTCCCTGTAAGATGGTCTCAAGATTTAGGTTTTGGTTATGGATATCCCTTTTTTAATTTTTATTCTCCTTTAATATATTATCTTTCTAGCATTTTATATCTAGGAGGAATGTCTGCTATCTTTTCGGTTAAGTTCGTCATAATTTTAGGTGTTTTAATGTCAGGATTGGGAATGTATCTATTAGGTAGTAAGCTTTTTAATAATTTAGCAGGTTTAACAGCGGGGTTATTATATGTTTACGCTCCATATCATGCACTAGACATTTATGTGAGAGGTGATATGGCTGAAGCTTTTGCTTACGCACTTATACCTTTTATAATTTTTTTCTTAATTAAACTTTGTCAAACTAAGCAATGGAGATATGTAGTTTTAAGTTCAGTGTTTTATACAGCTTTAATTTTGACTCATAATCTCACCGCACTGATGGCTACTCCGTTTATTTTTTTGTTGTCATTAGTATTTATTATTCGTAGTCTTTATAACCACAACCGTAAAATGATTTATTATTTTATTTTGACGATAGTTTGTTCACTCTTGATCTCAGCATTTTACTGGTTACCATCTCTTACAGAAATGAACCTTACAAATGTGAATTCTGTAACCCAAGGAGGCTCAGACTACCATACCCAATATGCTTGTTTATCACAGCTTTGGGATAGTCCTTGGGGTTATGGAGGATCAATACCCGGATGTGTTGATGGTCTTTCTTTCAGGGTAGGTAAATTACATTTATTTTTATCAGTTATAACTTTTGTATTTTTCATAGTTATACTTTGGAAAAAAATAGAATTTAAAAAATATACCAACATATTTATTGCATTGTTTCTAGGATTGCTGTTTTCTCTATTTATGACTCTTTCCTGGTCAGAGTGGTTGTGGAATTTGTTACCCTTTATGAAATTTTTTCAATTTCCTTGGAGATTCTTAATCTTAGCATCATTTTTTTCCAGCTTAATCGGAGGATCGGCAGTATTTATCCTTGAGAAAATATTACATAAGCGTTTTTGGAAATTAAAGGTAGGTTACTTATATATTGTTGTAGTTATATTATTAGGAGGAATTTTATACCCTAAACTGTTTATTCCTCAGACATACTATAATTTTACAGACCAGAATTATATAAATGAATCTTATTTGCTGTGGCAGTCGTCTTTAGTCTCTTATGAGTATTTACCTAAGATTATAAAAATTCCCTCCTCTAGTAAAGAAGCTTTAGCGTACCATCCTATCAGTGCAAAAGGGCAGATTCTTTTAAAAAATTATAAACAGACTACTACTTCGATTGAAGCAATTATAGAGTCTGCAACTACACAACCGATTACCTTGCATATAGCTCCTTTTTCCAACTGGAAGGTCTATATTGATAGCAAGAATATCTCCTATATTCCAGCAGCTAATGGGTTAATTGTTTACTTACCTGTTGGATTACACAGGTTGGAGGCATTCTATGCCCAAACATCTGTAGAAGCGTGGTCTGATATCGTATCTATAGCTGGAATAATTATTCTTTTTGCTGGTATAATATTCATTAGCTTATGAGTAAGAAATTGCCAGAACTATCAATTTTTTTCCCGTTCTGGAATGAAGAAGCAAATATAGAAGAAGTTGTCAATAAAGCCATAAAGGTCGCAGATAAAGTAGCGATAAAATGGGAGATTCTCATGGTAGATGACGGTTCAATGGATAAAACCTTAGATATTGCTAAAAGATTATCAGCTCAAGATAATAGGTTAAAAGTGGTATCTCATCATCCAAATCGAGGCTATGGTGCTTCTCTCAAGGAAGGTTTTATAAATTCTAAATATACATTTATTGTTTTTACCGATGGAGATGGACAATTTGATATATCTGAAATTGATAAATTTATACCTGCAATTCAAAACTCTGATGTGGTTATTGGTTATCGTAAACACAGAAATGATCCGTTGGTAAGACACCTCCTTATGAACCTGTTAAAAATTTGGGATTTTGCTTTGTTTCATTTTCATTTTAAAGATATAGACTGTGGTTTTAAAATGTTCAGGAAAAGCGCACTGGAGTCAATTATGCCTCTAAGGTCAGAAGGTGCAATGATTACTACTGAAATATTAGCTAAAGCAACAATAAAAAAATTAAAAATTACTCAGGTGGGTGTAGAACATTATCCGCGTCTACACGGTAAACCTACAGGAGCTAACATCCCAGTAGTTGTAAGGGCGGTCCTGGAGAGCCTTATTCTCTGGTGGGATTTAAAAAATGGAAGATTTTGATCTGCAAGCTGTTGCCAGTAAATCATTGAAAGGGTTTTCCGCGTTAACCTCGCGTACTTTTTTGGTAAAAGTTTTAAGTATCGCAACCAGTTTTATTTTAACTAGTATATTAAGTAAAGAAGATTTTGGTATCTATTTTATAGCATCATCAATTGTTGTATTTTTAGTTTATTTTCAAGATATTGGTTTAGCAGCCTCTTTAATTCAAAAGAAGGAGGAGCCAACATTAGAAGAATATAAGGCTACTTTTACAATTCAACAACTTCTAGTTTTGACGCTGGTTATTATTTGTTTCGTTTTCTCCAGTAAGATAGTTGGATTTTATCATTTAGATAGCGCAGGAATGTTCTTGTTTTATTCTTTAGTTATTTCATTTTTTATATCTTCACTCAAAACGATTCCTACTGTTATGTTAGAAAGAAATTTGCTTTTCAACAAACTGGTAATACCCGATATTGTAGAGAACCTTGTATATAACGTTGTCTTAATAGTTTTGGCGCTAATGCACTTTGGAATTACTAGTTTTAGTATTGCAATTCTCGCAAGAAGTATAATAGGCCTTTTTGTAATTTACTATATCAAACCTTGGAAGATTGGAGTGTCGTTTCATTTTAAGACAGTAAAGAATTTGTTTGGATTTGGTATCCCACTACAGGCCAATAGTTTACTGTCTTTGATTAAAGATAATCTAGTTAATCTTTATATTGGAAAAGTTCTCTCTCATGGTGATGTGGGAATTATAGGATTTGCACAAAAACTTTCCTTTTTGCCCTCAAATTTGATTATGGATAATGTTGTGCGTATCACATTTCCTGCTTATAGTAGATTACAGCATGATAAAAATTCATTAAAAATAATTATTGAACAGTCATTGTTTCTAATTTCTGCATGTGTTTTCCCCTTGGTCATTGGATTTATGATGTTCTCACATGCTTTTATTGTATATGTTCCTATTCCAGGTTATACTAAATGGATTCCAGCTGTAATCTCAATTTTCTTTTTTTCATTGAATATTCTGTTTGCTTCAATTACTGTTCCTTTAACAAATTTCTTGAATGCTATAGGGAAAGTAAAAGTAACTCTTTATTCAATGGTATTTTTAACTGTACTTACCTGGATATTGACTCCGTTATTTATTCACTATTTTGGATATAATGGAGTTTCGATCGCGTCATTTATGGTGGCCGCTAGTCTACTTATTATTTTACCTTTTACTAAACAATATGTTAGCTATTCTTTTTGGAGACCATTAATAAAACCTTTCTTGGCAGCTGCTTTGATGATGACTTTCTCTTATATTATACAATCATTTATAGTTAACTTTTGGTTATTTATATTTTTTGCCTGTGTTGCGGTTGGAGTCTACGCTGCTATTCTTTTTATAATTTCACAACAGGAGTTGAGAAAAACTTTAGATTTCCTTAGAATAAAGAAACAAGTATGAAAAAAGTCGGATTAATTACTATAAATTATAACGGTGAAAAAAATGTAATCGATTGTTTAAAATCCTTAGCCAAGCTGAACTTAAAAGATATAGATTTGACGGTTTATATTGTTGACAATCATTCTCGTCCGGGAAGTATTGAAGAAATTGAGAAATATCTACAGGAAAATCCTATTACTGTCTTTTCTACAGATATAATAAAAAGCAAAAAGAATACGGGCTTTTCAGTTGGTAATAATCTTGGTATTCAGAAAGCTTTGGTTGATGGGTGCAGATATGTAGTGCTTTTAAACAACGATACCATAGTCCACGAAAATTTAATTGAAGAATTAGTAAGGGCAGCAGAATCAGAATATGATGCAGGAATAATAGTACCCAAAATATATTTTGCACCTGGCTTTGAATACCATAAAGGCCTATATAGCGATATCGAGAAGGGTAAAGTCTTTTGGTATGCAGGTGGAAAAATGGACTGGGCTAACATTATAGGTTCGCATAGGGGAGTTGACCAAGTAGATAAAGGTCAATTTGATCAGCCGGACAAAACTGAAATAGCTACCGGGTGCTGTATGTTGATTACTAAACATACTATAGAAAAGATAGGCATGTTACCTCCTGAATTTTTCATGTATTATGAGGATGCTGATTATAGTATGAAGGCTCATAAAAAAGGAATAAATATTCTTTATTGGCCTCAGGCTGTGCTTTGGCATAAAAATGCAGGATCTTCTGGTGGAGCAGGTTCTACTCTACAAGATTATTTTATTAGCCGTAACAGGATGTTGTTTGGTTTCCGGTACGCGGGTGTAAGAACAAAATTTGCCTTATTTAGAGAAAGTATCAAAATTTTCTTTTCTGGAAGATATTGGCAAAAGAGAGGTGTAATCGATTTCTATCTGCATAAGTTCGGGAAAGGAAGTTATGCTATCTCATCATAAAGTCCTGGCTTTAAAAGTTGAACGTATCATTTTAACCTCAAAAGTTCTTTATTTAGTTTCATCTATCTTTTTTGTTTTTATTACTTATTTATACTACAAAAATGCAGTTTCATTTAGCTTTATAGATGAATATAACAATTTTATGGCTGGGTACTTTCTTTTGTCAGGAAAGATATTATATACCCAAATTTTTTTCCAGCATAACATGCTGATGGCTTATATTAGCGAGCTTATTCAATTAATTTTTAAACCAGCTACTTTATATCAACTAGTTTTGGATCATAGATTGTTTGTCTTAGCTTTCAGTATTGTTTTTGATTCATGGTTAATCTACAGATTCCGTTACATGGCTTTATTCTTTGTTTTTATTTTTGAATTATGGAAATATTATTTATTTGGTAATTTATTTCTGGCTGAAGGATTAATCGTATATCCCTTAATTTATTTACTATTCCTTAATCTAACGGTTATTAATAAGGCAAATATATTAAGGGGAGAGATATTTTTAAGTGGTATATTTAGCTGGTTTATTATTTGGATGCGTGAGCCTTATGTGCCGTTAGCTTTAGTTTTGTATGTAGTTTTATTGTCATTAGCACGAAAAAGAAAAGAAATAATCTACTCTCTGGCCTTCTTTTTTTTAATGTCTTTAATCCTGATCCTAACCACAGATGTTAGAAGCTACATAACTGATGTCATTAGAGTGAATTATACTTCTGTAGCTGTAGGAGAGATTCAACAAAGTGGAATTGCCGGGATCGGAATCTTAAAAGTTTTCTTTTATCCAGTGCTTACGTTAATTTCAGGAAGTTGGGATCTATTGCGTTATTTTTCGATTAGTCTATCGATATTTTTTATCTATCTATTCATAACCTTCGTCTTTAAAAAAGAATATTTCATAGGTATTTGTTTGATTTTTCTTTTGGG
>DAIDHL010000004.1 GCA_027459745.1 Candidatus Levyibacteriota bacterium | reverse complement strand
ATAGAAACAGTAGAACAATTATTACAAACACCTAGGAAAGAGCTGGCTTCTATGCGTAATATGGGAGGTAAATCAATCGCAGTAATTGAGGAGAAATTGCAACAAAAAGGTATTAGTTTGACTATCTAATAAATCCGAAGTTCGAATATCGAAATTCGAAACAAATAATATTTTCCAAACTGTCTAGTTAGAATATAGGAATTTTTATTTGACATGTTTCGTATTTCGGGTTTTGAGACTCGGATTTTTTTATATCTATGCGAAAAAATGTATTTGGTCGTCAGTTTAAAAGAGATATAAATGAAAGAAAAGCACTCTTCAAGAGTTTGCTGTCAGAACTTGTTCTGCATGAAAGAATTGAGACAACTCTGGAAAAAGCTAGAGCTATTAAGTCAGATGCTGATAAATTAATTAGTAAAGCCAAATATGATGATAAATTGCACGCTAGAATTCTATTACAACCATTAGTAACTTCAGAAGCAGTATTAAAATTACTTAATGATTTAGGGCCTCGTTTTTCTGATCGTCAAGGCGGATATACGAGAATTGTCAAGTTGGGACGCCGATTTAATGACAATGCACAAACTGCCTTCATTGAATGGACGGAGAATACAATAATTACAGGCAACATGAAAAAGATTAAAAGTGAGAAAAAAGAAGAAGTAAATACTAAAAATACTACTCAACCTATTACTAAAGTCAAAAAATCTACCACTAAAAAAGAAGCTAAGCCAGCAAAGAAAACATCCAAAGCTAAAAAGGAGAATAAATAACTATGACACAAGCAACCAAAATAAATGATATTAAAAGAGTCTGGCATTTAATTGATGTTAATGAGCAAGTTTTGGGTCGACAGGCAACTAAAATAGCAGAATTATTAATGGGAAAAACCAAGCCTTACTTTGTTCGCAATTTAGACTGTGGGGATTATGTAGTAGTAGTTAATGCCAAGAACGTAAAACTAACAGGTAAAAAAGAAACAGCTAAATCTTATGCTCGTCATTCGATGTATCCTGGTGGTTTTAAATCCGAAACAGTTAAGGAATTAAGAGCTCGAAAGCCAGAAGATATTGTAGCAAAAGCAGTCAAAGGGATGTTGCCTGAAAGCAAACTTCGTGCTAAGATGCTCAAGCGTTTATTCATTTTTGCTGGTAATGAACATCGTTTCGCTGACAAATTTAAAGTGAACTAATTAAATATATGGCAGATACGCAAATTACAACTCAAAAAATAGACAAAAATAAAAAGAAAGATTTTATTTATGCTATTGGTCGTCGTCGCGAAGCCGTAGCGCGTGTTCGTTTATATGAACATATCAAAGACAGTCTAACCTGGAACGACTCTCCTATAAAAAAGGGAGATATTTTAGTGAACGGAAAACTAATTAATGAGATATACTCAGATACTCTTCGTCGTCATATTTACTCCGAACCTTTCAGAATCACTAACACGGCTAATAAATATACCTTCACAATTAAAGTTGACGGTGGTGGTTTGAGTGGACAGTTGGCAGCTATTGTTAGTGGAATCTCTAATGCGTTGGCTTTGGTCGAAGATAAAAAATATCGTGGGGTTTTAAAATCTAAAGGTTTCTTGACACATGATGCACGCGTACGTGAAAGACGTAAAGTTGGTACAGGTGGAAAAGCACGCCGCAAGAGACAGTCTCCAAAACGCTAGATTTTATATATTTACTTCATATATCAGTCTGCAGATTTTTTAGTCAAAGTGATTCTACTGTAAACTATTGAGTATGCTATTTGTATAATTCAGAGAATTATTAGTGTTTGAAGATTTTTGGTTATATTGTAAGCCAGGTAAAGGAGTAAGTGCATGATTAAGTTCAGTATTAATTTGTTGTATAAGTATTAAACTAACCCAGATAGTTAAAATACTTGATAGAATGGTTAGCAATAAGCAAACGAGTCCTACCAACTTAGCATTGTTACTTTTATTAAATATATACCTAAAGGCTAGAATTAGACCAAATGGTGGTAAGAAAATGCAGACCAGATATAGTTGGAATTGTTTCCATGCACTAGTAGAAAGCGGAGCACTCTTAAGTTTCTTACCGCAATTAGGACAAAAATACCAATTTTTATTGACCAGGATATGACAGACTTGACAGGTAAGCACATTTGACTGCGGAGTATAACCAGTAGGGACAATACTGTGTTCCATAATACCATTGTACAATACATTGGAGTGTAGAGCATAGAGTAGACAAGGCAAGATTGATGACTTATTATAAATATCTGATATGAAATCATTCTCTACCCCTATGATGAAGCAATATGAAGAGATTAAAAAGCAATATGCTGACTGTTTACTCTTCTATCGTATGGGTGATTTTTATGAATTATTTCTTGAAGATGCACTTATTGGCAGCAAAGTACTTAACATTACTCTTACGCACAAACGTGGAGGCAAGGATGGCAATATACCGATGGCTGGTATACCATTTCACGCCGTCGATATCTACCTAACCAAATTAGTCAAAGAAGGCTACAAAGTAGCGGTATGTGAACAGCTCAGTCCCCCCAATAAACGTGGTCTGGTGAAAAGAGATGTTATTCGTATTGTTACGCCGGGAACCATGCTCGATGAGAAAGCTTTAGAGAAAAAAGAGAATAACTACATTATAAGTTTATCCTTAGCTGATGATGTATTGGCTTTAGCCATTGCAGACATTTCGACTGGTTATTTTGCTGTCAGAAAGACTTCGTTTGAGAAGTTGGCTACTACTCTAGCGAATGAACTATCGCGTTTACAACCTGCGGAATGTATTTTATCATATAATTTATATAATGATGTTGGTTTATTGCGTTTGTTGAAAAGACAGCAGAATTTAAACATTTACTGCTTTCAAGAATGGGAAGCAACAAGTGAAAAAGCCAAACAGATATTGCGTCAGCATTTCAATGTCCATAACCTTGCTAGCTTCGGGCTAGAAGACGATTTTTTGCTGCAAGAAGTATCAGCTTCTTTAATTGGGTATTTACAGCAAACTCAGAAAACAAAAGTTGTACATATCCGTACGATCGAACACCTACTTGATAAAGAGTACGTCCAGCTTGATCGTTCAACTATTTTGAATCTTGAGCTGTTCTCAACTATTCGTGAACATAATCTCAAAGGAAGTTTACTATCCGTTTTAGATCAAACCACCACTTCTATGGGTGGAAGATTACTTAGACAATGGGTAAAGGCGCCGCTTTATAATCAAAACAAAATCGTTCAGCGACATGATGCGGTAGAAGAGTTGCTGCTAAACAAAGTTTTGCGTGCAAAAATACAAGCAGAACTCAAAGAAATAACTGATATTGAACGTTTACTCTCTCGTTTAAGTGTACGTATTGGCAACGCGCGTGATTTGATAAATCTGAAGAATTCGTTAAATACAATTTTTAACATCAAATCCCAACTAAAAAAAACAAAAGCTCCTTTACTAAAGAATATCGAAAAATTAATCGACGAAGATTTATCACTGCTTATTCCTTTTGTTGAAACGCATATTATGCCCGAACCGCCGATTGATTTACGTAGCGGTAGAATGATTCAGAGAAAAGTTAATAACGATTTAGATGAATGGCATCGTATAATTGACGCAAGTAGGAAATGGATATCCGACTATGAACAATCTGAACGGGAGAGAACAGGTATTTCATCTTTGAAAGTACGTTTTAATTCAGTGTTTGGTTATTACATTGAAGTCAGTAAGTCAAATTTACATGCGATTCCTGATAATTATTTTCGTAAGCAGACGCTAGTTAATGGTGAAAGATTTACCACGCCTGAATTAAAAAAACAGGAGACAATTATTTTATCCGCCGAAGAAAAAATGTGTGATCTGGAATATAGTTTGTTTTGGCAAATTTTGGAGAAAGTACTGTCATACACCAGCATCATCCAACAAGCAGCCAAGCAGATTGCCATGCTTGATTGTTTAATCAATTTTGCTGATTTGGCTGAACAAAGGCAATATGTTAGGGCAAATTTTTCCGAGCAGGAATTTAACATTACGGCTGGTAGACATCCAGTAGTGGAAACATTATTAGTTGACCAGCGTTTTTGCCCCAACGATGTTAATTTAGGTGCAAACTTGCCGGCGTTGTGGGTCATTACTGGCCCCAATATGGCTGGCAAATCAGTGTTTATTCGTCAGGTTGCTTTAATTGTGTTGATGAATCAAATTGGCAGTTTTGTGCCTGCTAGTAAAGCTACTTTGACCTTAGTGGATAGAATTTTTGTACGTTCCGGAGCGGCAGATGTCATTAGTGAAGGGCTATCAACTTTCATGGTGGAGATGACCGAAACCGCTTATATTTTGCGTCAAGCTAGTGAGAAGAGTTTGATTGTCATGGATGAAATTGGTCGGGGAACTAGCACTTATGATGGTATTAGTATTGCAAGTGCAGTGGCGGAGTTTTTAGTAACTAATTTCAATTTACCACCAAAAACATTATTTGCCACTCATTATCATGAGTTACAACAACTAGCAGAAAAATACCCTAGCAAGATTGCCAACCATTATATGGCTACAGAAGAGCAACCTGATGGTCCGTTATTTCTGCATACCATTTTATCAGGAAGTGCCTCTCATAGTTTTGGGATTGCAGTTGCCAAACTGGCCGGAGTTCCAGCCCAAGTCATTGAAAAAGCCAATAATATCTTGCAAACTCTGGAAGAAAAAAATAACCAGCCACCAGTTGTCCGTTATTCTGCCAAATCAAATAGTATTGTTGAACATTTGATTGGAAAAGAGTTAGAATCAATTGATATTTCGCAAATGACTCCACTCGAGGCTTTAAACAAATTAGCAGAATTAAAAGAACAAATGAGAATATTTAATTCTGAAAAGAAGAGAGAATTTTTAGAGAATGCGGACGATTAAACTACTACCATCAGAAATAATTTCCCGGATAGCGGCTGGAGAAGTCATCGAAAGACCGGCTTATGCGGTCAAAGAATTAATTGATAATAGTCTAGATGCTGGAGCAGATAATATCATTATTCATTTGGAATATAGTGGTCTAAAAAAAATTGCTGTGCATGATAATGGTCGAGGAATGAGTAAGGAAGATTTGCTCGAATCATTCAAAATTCATACTACCAGCAAAGTTAGTAGCTTAGAACAATTGCAGTCAATTAGCTCGTTGGGTTTTAGAGGTGAAGCCTTGGCCAGTATTGCTGCCGTGTCAGAATTAACTTTGCAAAGTAGGCTTCCAACAGCGACGATTGGCAATGAAGTAAAATTACAAGATGGCCATATTTTTTCTGCCAATTCGATTGGTATGCCGAGTGGTACGAGTGTAGTTATTAATAATTTATTTAAAACTACTCCCGGCAGAAAAAAATTTTTAAAGAGTTCACGAATCGAATTAACACAAATTATTAATATAGTTATACATGCTGCCATTGGTCACCCGGAAGTTTCTTTTACACTTTATCATAATCAAAAAAAACAATTATTTTTAAATAAAACAACTAACTTTAGCGAACGTTTAACTTTACTTTTTGCCAAAGAGAAATTAGAAAAAATGCTGGCCATAAATTATGCAGAACAATATATTTCTTTACAAGGTTTTATTAGTTCACCGGGTGAATCTTCAACCAATTCAAGTAAAGAATATATCTATATAAATAATCGTCACGTTAGTGACAATAAGCTACAAAAAGTACTAAAAGATGCGTATAAAACCTTATTGCCTTCTCATAAATATCCTTATTTTATTATTTTTATTAAATTGCCATATGAATTTGTAGATATTAATATTCACCCCAGAAAAGAGCAAGTAGGCATAAGTAACAAAGAAATGCTGGAGGCAGTCTTAAAACAAGTAATTGAGAAAAGATTAGAACATTTCTCCTCGATGCAAACTACAAGCGGGATATTTAATATTAAAGATAAGACTACTCAATCTTTGGCAGGATTATTTTTACAAGAAAATATTAATCCTTGGTTGGTTAGAGATGGTGAGCAAAATATTAAAGTTCAAGAGCCAATTCAAATAGATAGAACTTTTATTCTTTTGCCTATCAATAATGGATTTTATTTAATTGACCAACACGCTGCACATGAGAGAATTTTATATGAGCAATTTTATGATGCTTTTTTAATGCAAACTAAAAATAAACAAATATTTAATTTAGTACAACCTATCGAATTAGACTTGCCATTCAGCGAAATGGAACAGTTAAAAAGCCAGCAAGAATTTTTCTCCAATTTGGGTTTTAGATTTAACTATGAAGATGAGAAGTTTTTTTTACAGGGAGTACCGATAATTTTTCAAGATAGAAATTATATAGACTTAATTCTAGAATTGCTTACTAATTTAACAACAATTTCTGCTGAACAAAATATAACTTTAATTGACACTCAGTCACAAAAGGCCATAGCTTATTTAGCCTGTAGACAAGCAGTTATGGCAGGAGCAAGTCTTAATGCTAATGAGATGAAGCGTTTGATAGAGCAGTTAGATAAAACTAATAACAATGCGACGTGTCCGCATGGTCGTCCTACAAGGATTTATATTTCTAAGGAAGAACTTTATCAAGTTTTTAAAAGAAGCTAACTATCTCACACTTAGTAGTTCAATATCAAAAATCAGTGTAGAATTGGCAGGAATGCTACCTTGTGCGGTATTGCCATATCCCAAGTCAGGTGGAATTACTAATTTTCTTTTTCCTCCGACTTTCATGCCGACTACACCCAAATCCCAGCCTTTAATAACTTGGCCTGCTCCAATCGTAAAAGTGAAAGGTTGGTTTCTGGAGTAAGAGCTATCGAACTGTTTACCATTTTCCAAAGTTCCTACATAATTGACAGTTACTGTATCTCCTTTTTTTGCTGCTGTACCCGTACCAACTTTCTCATCTGTTATTTGTAGTTTTTTCATATCAGCTGTTGATGCATTCGGGTTGTTTTGTTGCTGAGATGGGGTTGGGGTCATGGTGGAATTAGAAGACGTTTGGGTACTGGTATACATTAGCCCCGTACCTGCAACAATAATTACAACAAAAATAATAATGGCTGTGATGAAATCTCTTCTCATATTATTTAAACAACCGAATAAACAATCTTAATACGATAAGTATAAGGATGTCAAGCGCTAAAGGTAGTAGTAAATAATAAATTATTGTCAACCAATAATGTTGAGGTATTAAAGACAAAACCACTTGAATTTGGAAAACAATACTCTTATCAAAAAGAATTAGTAAGATAGAAAAAAGAAAAAATATTACGATAAAGAAAAAAGAATTTTCAAGATCTTTTTTACTAGAAAACATTGAGTTTGAAACAGTAAATAACAAATATGTGAATAGACTAATATTCCAGTAGTTAGATAAAGAAATTCTTGGTATAAAAAGATAAAGACTTACAAAGATAATTGTAAGTCCAACAATAAAAGGAGCGATACCAATTAATAATTGTCTAAATTTATCAGATTGTCCTATCTCAGCTGTGCCCATACGAATTGTACTACCTTGTAATTTAGGAAGAAAAGAAATTTTTCCTGTCTGTACAAAAAGAACTTTAGCCATGAGAAAATGTGCTAACTCATGAATAACAGTGCCAGGGAAGAAAATAAAAGCCATTAAGAGCACTATTAATTTTTGATTAAAACGCAGCATTTGAAATAATATAGACAATGATTTAGAGAGTTGTTGAGAAAATAAAAAAAGAAACGTTAGCTCAGCAATTACGATTGCCCCGTATATCATTTAATTATTATACAAAAAAGGGAGATAGCAGCGATATCTTTAGTGGGTTTTTAAGTATTCTTCCGCCTCATCTACGTCTCTACCCAGGTCCACTGGTTTGGGGTTTTCTGAGTCTTCATCTTGTTGCATTCCCATATTTTGTACATTTTCTAGTGTGTTATTGTCAGAATCAGGATCTGGCATATCTCCTGAGTTTGAGGTTTCTCCAACCACGCTAGGAGGTGTTTGTCCTACATATTTTTTATTACGCCCCTCGTCTCCTAGGTTTTGCGGGTGGGGATTATTTAAATTGGTTTGATTTAAACGAATACTAGGCCTTTCGGGGAAATTGATATCCGTATCTTGTGCCATATTATTATCTCTTCTTCTTTTATCAATAGAAGCAGTTTCTTCAGGGTTACCGTCGTTTTTGGACAAGAAATTATTTGCTGAATTTTGTGTTATACCTGTTAGCCCAGTAGTATCTGACATTTGATTATCGTTGTTTGAAGTAGGATCAGCAGGGTCGTGTATTGTTTTCTGTGATTGTTTAGATAAGTTATTATCAGACATATATGGTATATTTTCCTATTTTTTAATTAGACAAGGGAAAAGATCTGGTAAATATTAAGTAAGAGAAAATTTCGCTTTATATATGGCGTAATGGTACAATACGTCTATGTTAATAGACAAGGTAACAATAAAGATTAAAGGAGGAAATGGTGGGAAGGGAGCTTCAACATTTTTGCATGCATCCGGAAATTTTAAAGGCGGACCTAATGGGGGTAATGGGGGTAATGGCGGGAATGTTTATTTGCAGGGTACGACAGACTTGACAGCATTGCAACAATTTCAATTTAAAAAAGACTGGAGAGCAGAAAATGGAGTAGATGGTAAACATAAAAATTTATTTGGACGAGCTGGGAATGACTTAATCATATATATTCCTATAGGTACCAGAATTACAGATATCGACAATAACCACAATTACGAAATTAACAATACAGATGACAAATTATTAATTGCGAAAGGCGGGATGGGTGGTAGGGGTAACACAGAATTTAAATCAGCTACCAATCAAGCACCTAGATATGCTGAGGAAGGAACTCAGGGAGAGGAGAAAAGACTCAATTTGGAATTAAGATTAATCGCCGACATTGGTTTTATAGGTTTACCAAATGCCGGTAAGAGTAGTTTATTAGCAGCGTTAACTAAGGCGACGCCTAAAATTGCTAATTATCCTTTTACTACTTTAGAACCAAATCTAGGGGTTATGGATGGAATTATATTAGCTGATATTCCAGGATTGATTGAAGGAGCTAGTAATGGAAAGGGTTTAGGATTTAAATTTTTAAAACATATCGAAAAGACAAGAGTATTAATACATTGTCTTGATTGTAGTGAAAAGGATTTACTAATAAATTATTTAATTGTTCAAAAAGAATTCGAGCAATATGGAAATGAGATTAATAAGAAAAAACAAATTATTTTATTAACAAAAAGTGATTTACTTAATAAAGAAGATATAGAGCAAATAGAAGAAAAATTAAATGAATTAAAAAAGCCAATTTATACTATTTCAATTTATGATCAAAAATCTGTTGATAAAATTAAACAAGTGATAAAAGACCTCATTGCAGATAGATAAAACAACATTTTAGTTATTGATTTTTTAAGGTATATGAAGTTTAATTAATTGCATATGAAGTACGCATTCATTACTTTTAGTGGATTAAGTTTGCCAATTGCATATAAATTACAACAAGAAGGATATGATGTTTTGGTCGGTATCATCGAAGATATAAAGGATTATGTTATGGAAGAAGAAATTTCCAAAGCAACAGAATCTGCATTTAATAAACAAAGAAGACTTGAATTATTTAAAGGCATTTTAGATATAAGATCAGCTGAGAAGGTGATACAACAACTACTTAACGTAAAAGATTCTCAGGATTGGTATGTGTTTTTTGAAGAAAATAATTTATATCGTTGGGCTGATCGTTTAAAAAACAAGGGATTTGAGGGGAACTTTCCAACCAAAGAAGATTTCATGTTAGAAATCGATAGAGATAGTGCAAAAAAATTTGTTCGAAAACATTATCCTAAATTATATACTCCAGATGTCTTAGAATTCGAAAAAACAAAAGAAGCAGTGGCTTTTTTGGAAACATCAAATGATTTATGGGTGCTTAAAGGTAAAGATGATGCAGCACGTACGTTTGTTCCCGATGTTAATGATCCCCAGTTAGCAAAAGGGCAAATCTTAGAAATGTTGATTAACTTTCCTGAGCAATATGAGAAACGGGGATTTATTTTAGAATTATTTATCCCTTCAATTATTGAACTAACCCCAGAAAAACTTTATTATGATGGCGAACCTATTGGTACGTCGATTGACATTGAAAATAAGTCTTTTGGTAGCGGGAATATTTCTATTCAAACCGGATGTTCGGAAGATTTAGTTTTCCCGACTTTAATGGAGGATAGAATTAATAAGTTGTGTTTTCCTCCTATCGTGGACGAGATTGCTAAAACAAGAAAAGGCTTATTTATTTGGGACGCATCTATTTTAATTAACAAAAAAGACGGCCGAATATATTTTGGAGAGTTTTGCGCTAATCGTCCTGGATATAATGAATACTTTACCCAAATTGCGCAAGCACCATCGGTACATGAGTATTTTGAGAGAATGGTAAAAAAGCAAAACCCGCTTAGTATCGGAACAGTAGGATCTTCAGTGCGAATCTTTAATCTTAATCGTAATGATGAAACTGAACAAATCTCTGCGGATCTGACTGTAGATTTTAAACCTGAAATTGAAAAAGATTTATGGTTATGGGATGTCAAACGCAATAATCGAGGTAAATTTGTCTCTGTTGGTACTGATTGGAATTTAGCTGTGATTACAGGAGCAGGTAAGAGCATAAATGAAGCAGTAAATAAAATGTATCGTAACGTAGATGGATTCGCATTTATCGGTGCCTACTATCGTTCAAAAGATGATTATTTATCACTCGATTATTCTTCTTCTATTCTGAATCGCTTGAATTATGGTTTAGAACGTAACCTATATAGTCTGCCGTTTGATGTAAAGGTAGGAGAAATTAAGTAAATTTTATTTATCGTCTTCATCCCTAAAAACACCTTCAACGACATCTTTAGATGCTTCAATTTTCTCCTCTGAGGGATGCTCCTTATGTAGTTCTGCTTCAATTTTTTTCATCGCAACTTCAACTTTAGCCGTATCGATGGTTTTTTCATGTTTTTGCCAATTGAGACCTAAATTTTCGATAAACTGTCTTTCTATAGAGTTAGCTAAGCGATGGAATTTACTATAAAGTTTGAATTCTTCAGGATACTTTTCTTCTGCATCATCTGTGGTATCAAAAGCATCAATTAAGCTAACTGGAATACCAGCGGATTTAATGAGTGTATATTCGATAAATTCGTGGATCATAATGGCGTTATTTATAATATCGTCTCCCATATCATAGGAAATAATGGTATTGCCAAAGTAGTCACCTACGTCGTTATAACGCATTGCTTTTCTCACTTCGAATTTAAGTTTTGAAAAATCAATAAGTCTGTTTTTTCGGTCGTTTTTCATAGGACAACACTTATTATACATCAGTGAATAAAAGGTAACAAGGCCCATATTGAACACAAATAATGTACGATAGGCACGAATTTTTCACAAAACCGTATTTAAAAAAGAAGAGAATAATTTATTGATCAAAAATAATGCTCAAGGCATGAACACAATTTTGTCCTGTTATATTTAGCCTCAAAGGTTGTCTAGCAGGTCATTTATCTCTATACTAGAGATTATGACTATTTTGACTACAAAAGGGTGGAAAGATTACCAGTTGCTTGATAGTGGTCACCAGCGGCGTTTAGAACAGTTTGGAGCTTATATTCTCTCCCGACCCGACCCGCAGTGCCTATGGGAGCCTGGGTTGCCTCCTGGCGAATGGAATAAGGCTGACGCGGTATTTAGTGAGTCTAAGGGGAAAGGCATGTGGAGACCTAGCCATTTTATGCCTGAAAACTGGAAAATTCATTATAAAGACCTTAGGTTTAGTGCTAAATTAACACCTTTTAAGCATACAGGAGTCTTTCCTGAGCAACATTTACACTGGGACTGGATGGAAGAAAAGATCAAGGATGATAAGTCAAAGATCAAAATCGGAGATAAACTTAAGGTATTAAATCTGTTTGGATATACGGGAATTGCCAGTTTGGTCTGCGCTGCTAATGGAGCAAACGTAACTCATGTGGATGCTTCTTATCCAACAATTGGTTGGGCCAGAGATAATCAGGATTTATCAAATCTGTCAGATAAGCCAGTTCGTTGGATTATGGATGATTGCTTAAAGTTTGTGCAACGTGAAGTTCGACGGGGAGTTAAATACGATGGTATTATTATGGATCCGCCGGTTTTTGGGCATGGGCCCAAAGGTGAGCGCTGGGAGTTTAGTGAAAACTTTCCTGAATTAATAAAAGCATGTCAGCAAGTTTTATCCGAAAAGCCGGTGTTTGTTTTGATTAATGCATATGCAGTATCTGCGTCGTATATTATGTTGCAAAATGTGCTGGAAGATATGATGCAAAAATATAGTGGGAAAATTGAAGCAGGTGAGTTAGCTTTGCAAGAGAAGACAAGAAAAAGACTTTTATCTACGGGTATTTTCGCCAGATGGAGTAAATAGCTATTTATTAGTTTCAAAAGCCAAGCGTATTCCCAGTAAAATTAGAATGCCTCCCATTACTTTTTCGGCAATGTGTTGAATTTTATTTAATTGATTTTTCAATAAGTGATGCGAAAAGATTAAAGATACCAAGGCAAACCAGGCAAAAGTAGCTAGAGACATTTCCAAGCCCATAATGGTCTTAATGATGAATGGGGTTTGCGGACTAATAACCAAAGTAAACACGCTTACAAATAATAAAATGGGTTTGGGATTGGTGGCATTGGTGAGAAAGCCCATGCGAATAGCGGCCAGTTTGGACAGATCGTGTTTATGATGTGCTTCATGAGGACTAGCAATAACGTCTTTGCTTCTTGAAGTTAAAGCTTTAAACCCTAAATATCCCAGATAAATCGCGGCTGCGAATTTAAAAATATTAAATAAAATTATAGAATTGGCGATAAGTAATCCTAAGCCGATTAAAGAATAAGTTACATGCAATAAAATACCTAGCGCTAAACCAATGGCACTGTATATACCTGTTTTACGGGAATAAACAATCGTATTCCTGGTAATCATTATAAAATCGGGACCAGGGCTAATGACTGCTAAGAAATGAATAAATGCAACTGTGAGAATAAGAGTGATGTAGGTCACAATTTAATTATAGCAGAATTATTTTTAATAAAAATTTGAAATTATAGTTCGGTGTATTTAGTATGTTTACCCCTGGCTTTTTTAACTGGATAATGCTTATTATCCTTGCTCATTTTTTTTAAAGTTGCTTCTTCAAGATTAATACCCAAGTCGTTCGATAAAGTTAATAAATATTTAAAGACGTCGGCTATTTCTTCACCAATGCCATTTTTGTTCTTAATAATATATGCTTCAATTTCTTGAGGATTTTTCCACTGAAAATGTTCTAAAACTTCTGCTGCCTCAAGCGTTAAAGAGAGAGCTAGATCTTTGGGATTATGAAATTGTTTCCAATCTCTGTCATCACGAAACTTAATAACTTTTTTTTGTAATTCCTCAATTGTCATACACGTATTATATCTCAGCTTGGCAAGTCTCTATAATTGCATAAGTCTATGGAGTTAGATAGAATGCAGATATGAAAATAAAAGTCATGACTTGGAATATATGGCATGGGAAATATTTGCGGGAGATTATGGATTATCTGCAGACAGAGAAGCCTGATGTAATTGGTATGCAAGAAGTAATTGAGCAACAGAGAGAAGGTAAGCAGTTTAATCTGGCGGAATATCTGGCTAATGAATTGGGATATAACTTTGCCTATTTCATGGCTTTTCATACGGACCGCCATACTCCTGAATATGATCAGGGCAATGCTATTTTAAGCAAATTTCCGATTACATTGTCTGAAGTTATTGAATTAAGTTCCTTAGCTGACTATGAAGGATCAGCGGTTACGGAACCGCGAGTTGCCGTGCAAGCAAAAATATCTATAAATAACATAAAATTCAATTTTTTTAATACACATCTAGGTTATTCGCATGGTTTTGCTGAGTCGGAAATACGCGATAGACAAGTCAAAAAGTTAATTTCTCTTCTGCCAACAGAAAAAACAATTTTATTGGGAGATTTTAATAGTCTTCCAGAAAGTAATACAGTAAAAAGTATTGCTAAGATACTTGAATCAGCTGATAAAGATTTAAACGAGAAAACTTGGAGTATTTATCCAACTAATTATAGAGGATTTAAAGTAGATGGTTTGGAATACAGAATAGACTATATTTTTACCAGCCAAGATATTAAAGTTTTGAATACTAGATTAGGAGATACTAAAGCCTCAGACCACTTACCGGTGATTACAGAGATCGAGGTCTAAAGAATATATAAGGATGTTCATATTTTGCATTAAATGTAGCTAAGTTATATAATTCCCAGCATGGCAGGAGAAAGATTTAAATCCACAGATCAGGTTAATCCATCTGAACCACAAACGGTTTTGTCAGGTTTAGATATGAAACCGACCATTGACTGGTATACTGCAAATAGTGGCAACCTTATCGGGATGCTTCCTTTAGACAGGCAGGTACCACCACCTTTTCCCCTACAAGATACCCCACATTTTCATGTAACTTCTGGTGAAGTAAGCGCTTTGTTGGGATTATTCCCTCCACAAGCTCTTAAGCGATCGCGATTAAATACAGGATCAATCATAGGTAAACCGGGATTGTATTTTGCAAAGGGAGCAACATCAGAAGCAATAAAAACGACTCCAGATCCAGTTCAAGCTTTAAGTGGGACAGCAATTATCCCTTCATATACAGACAATACACGTTGGCAGCAAACTGGTGCTCCATCTAGTGATGTTTGGCTATTTGAACTTCCCACCTCTATTACTCCTGCAGTAAAGAGAATTATTCATGCAGAAGGATTAGTTCATGAGGTCGGTCATACTATAGCTACTCAAGCCTTTTATAATAAGAAATATGCATTACGATTGCCATCGGGTGAAGTTGTATCTGGACTTGATTTTATGCTTCGCTTTGCAGAAGCGGCGGAGAGGTATGATCCTGTTTCACATTACTCTTCATTTTATAGAAAACCAGGGGAAGAATTTACTGGCAAGTTGCCTATTGAAGAAGAATTGGTCGAGACTATTGCCGCAAGATTACTAGGTTTTGCATATAGTGATAATCCTTCAAGAAGACTCGATCCTTTAGCAGATAGACAAGAGTTGATTCCTATGGTTGATGATTTTCTTAATGCACAAGAAATAAATCAGCCATAAATTATTAGTATATTGGTCGGGGAGCGGAGAATTGAACTCCGGCCACACGCACCCCATGCGCGCATTCTACCGTTAAACTACTCCCCGAATATCAGCATTAATAATAGAACAAATTGCTTTGAGAATAAATAATCAAAAAAATTTAGGAATATTTGTCTATTTTTTCCGTAAATTGCTACTTGCATTGTATCATAATCTGGTATATATTGAGCATAGTTTTATGGCTAAATCCTCAAATAATTCTGCTAAATCAATGGGAGTACAACCCTCAGCTGATTCTACAGCTAAATTGCAATCGATACGTATGGCTATGGACCAAATTGAGAAACAATATGGTCGCGGAGCAATCATGCGTTTTGGTGAAGCTGCACAAAAGTTAGATATTTCAGTAGTTTCCACAGGCTGTTTGCCTCTAGACATTGCCTTAGGGGTGGGCGGTCTTCCACGTGGCAGAATAATCGAAATTTATGGACCAGAAGCTTCAGGTAAAACTACTGTTTGCTTGTCTACTATTGCTCAAGCCCAAAAACATGGTGGTATTGCCGCATTTATTGATGCTGAGCATGCACTGGATCCACTTTGGGCGCAAAGATTGGGCGTTAAGCTCGATGACTTATTAATCTCTCAACCAGATACGGGTGAGCAAGCTTTGGAAATTGTCGAGAGTTTGGTTCGTTCGGGCGCAGTTGATGTACTAGTTATTGATTCAGTAGCCGCTTTGGTCCCACGTGCAGAAATTGAAGGAGAAATGGGAGATTCTGTAATGGGGTTACAAGCAAGACTGATGTCACAAGCTTTGCGCAAATTGACTGGTGTTATTTCCAAGTCAAAAACAGTAGTTATTTTTACTAACCAATTGCGTCAGAAAATTGGTGTGATGTTTGGTAATCCTGAAACGACTACCGGTGGTTTAGCTCTTAAGTTTTACGCTTCAATAAGAATGGATATCCGCAAAATTGAAACGATTAAAGATGGTGATAAAGTTACGGGTTCTCGTCATAGAGTAAAGGTAGTCAAGAATAAAGTGTCTACACCTTTCCGTATTGCAGAATTTGACGTTTTCGGTGATGGTATCTCTCGTGAGGGTGGCATTGTCGATGTCGGAGTAGAAATGGGTATTATTTCTAAAGCTGGAGCTTTCTATCGTTATGGAGAAGAAATGCTAGGACAAGGCAAGGCAGCCACGATGGATAGAATTAAAGAAGACAAAGAATTGCAAAAGAAAATTGTGGATGAAATCAGAGCCAAGAATTCAGATGGAGCACGCATGCCAGTAGTGGTGGGGGCAGAAGAAGATGAAGACGAAGAAGTAGATCCCGAAGCATCTGTTCCAACCTCGTAACGTTAAAGTAAATTTAGCTATATATTTTCTCTTGATTATTCTATGATGAAGCTAGGAATATTATTATGGACGAGCAAATAATTTTTGAGAAATACCTCCTTTCAGCCTATCGTTTCCTCAACTTCCGTCTGCGTTCAGAAAAAGAAATGCGGGACAATTTGAAAAAGAAAAAAGCTCCCGAAGAAATGATTGAGAAAGTTATAGATAAATTAAAAGCACAAAGGTTTATCAATGATGAAACATTTGCTCGTATGTGGATTGAATCCAGGACACGCTCCAAACCCCGAAGTCGGTTTCTTCTGAAAATGGAACTGCAGCAAAAAGGAATCGCTAGAGAATTGGTAGATAAAGTAATGGAAGATTTATATAAAGATGAGACAAATGAGTCGGTCAAAACTGATTTGGAATTAGCTAAAGGTTTGGCCAAACAACGGATTAAAAAGTATCAAGGAATGGAGAGAAATGAGATTTATCAGAAGTTAGGTGGTTTTTTGGGTAGACGAGGGTTTTCCTGGGAAGTCAGCAAAAAAGCCATAGACTCAGTTTTAAGTAACAAGAATTAGTCTTTTTTTAATTCCATTATATAAGTCGGTTGATTTTCATTAGGAATCTGAATAGTCTTTATATATTTAAAGCCGGCTTTTTCATATACATGAATAGCGCGTTTGTTATCTGGCTCAGGGCCAATAATACAAGTGTCTACATTTGGAGCGGCAAAAACGACCTCAGTTACAAATTTATGGAGCATTAAACTACCTAGACCTCTTCCCATAAAATCAGATTCGCCGATAAATAAATCCACACTGGCTGTCTTATCATCATAACCTACATAATCTCCAAATTCGGGCCAGTCATTTACTTTATATGTTTGTATATAACCTAAAGGGTTTTTATCGTAAAGGACAATATAACAGTCCGTTGGCTGATTCCCTTGGATCTTAGGGCTATATCTATTTTTAACTTCTTCAAGTGTATTTTGCTTGTCTTTGTCATACCAGTCGTGCACATGTGGCTCATTGAGCCATATATGCATAAGATGTAAATCTTCTTCAGTAAGTTTTCTAAATGTGATTTTTGTTGTATCAGACATATTTATATTCTAACATTATAAATTACGTTGACGTAGAGTGGAGATTTGCAGTATAATTAGGGCAGCAATAGAAGTTGCAGGAAATATGTATCAGATTATTTCTCTCACTTTATTAATAAGTAAGTAATCCGCATTCACTTGTTGACTCTTCTATTGTAAAAATATTATGGCGGCACCACAAAATGATTTGTTGGCTTTAGAAAAAAAATTAATTGAACGTCAAGAAAAACTTGAAGACAAACAAGAACAATTAGAGAAAGATAAAGAAATTTTAGAAAAAAAGCGTGAAGAATATAGCCAGAAGCTAGAAAAGGCCTCGAGTTTGACACGCGAAGAAGCCAAACAGGAGTTACTTAAAGAGACTGAGCATACTACAGCCAAAATGATCGCGCGTATGATCAAAGAAGGCGAGGAGGAGGCCAGAAGGACAGCCGATAAAGAGGCTCAAGAAGTTTTACTGGATAGTATCCGTCATGGAGCTTTGAACTATATCCCCGAATATACAGTATCAGTTGTCAAAGTCGATGATGAAGAAATTAAAGGCAGAATTATCGGTAAAGAAGGACGCAATATCCGTGCTTTTGAACAAGCTACTGGAGTAGATGTGGATCTAGATGAAGAAGGAGTAATTCGCCTATCTTCATTTGATCAAATCAGAAGAGAAGTCGCACGTAGATCACTGGAAAAATTATTAAAAGATACCCGTATTCAGCCATTTCGCATTGAAGAAGTAGTACAACAAACTCGAGCAGAATTAGAAAAAATTCTTTTTACAGAAGGAGAAAAAATTGCTAGTGAAGTAAATATTTTTAATCTTCCCGCCGATTTATATCCAATTCTAGGTCGATTTAAATTCCGAACTTCTTATGGACAAAATTTAGTTGTTCATTCTTTGGAAGTCGCTAAGGTAGGTATTCATTTGGCAGAAGAAATTGGGGCAGATGTAAATACAGTTCGTTTAGCTACTCTTTTTCATGATATTGGTAAAGTATTGGAAGGCGAAGGCAGCCACGTTAAATTGGGTGTAGAACTTTTAAAACGTTATAATTTCCCTGAAGCAGTAATTAATTGTGTGGCTGAACACCATGAAGATAAACCATTTTCCAGTGTGGAATCAGTGATTGTTCATATAGGAGACGTCGTCTCTGCTTCACGGCCAGGTGCTCGTTATGAGGATATTGAAAATTATGCTAAGAGGTTACAAGAAATGGAAATAATTGCCAAACGTTACGAAGGTGTCGAAGATGCATATGCGTTTGAAGCAGGTAGAGAACTAAGAGTTATTATCGATCCGGGTCGTTTAGCCGACGAAGATACCATTATTTTAGCGCAAAAAATTCAACAGGAAGTTAGTCGCTCATTAGCTGTGCCGGGAGAGGTAAAAGTCACGGTAATTCGTGAATTTAGAGCTGTCTATCCAGAAACCACGATCTAGACCAGTTATAAAGTTTGTAAATAGCGGTAAGTTATACCCAGCAAAATTTATGAGCTTTAACTACACAATTCGGCACTTATCCCTTAAATGCAAGTAATGTAAGTATCTAGTTGACATCGGTGCTTAATGGTGATAAGTTGACAAAAGGGATATAATTAGGGTTTTTTTGGTCTTCTTCAGGCTCAATATTTGTTTAACATGATACAATATGATATAATCCACAATCCTAGAGTAGTTTCGTATTTATTTCGTACTTTTAAAAATTAGAATTAGACGGTTGCAATACCTGAGATTTTCTCTCTCAACTATTGCAGGGCAGTTGATAACCTATACAAACAGGCCGAGCTTACAACTCAACCTCGACCCAAATTGGGAACGGGCGGTTTTTTGCTCTTATGACTTTTCCTGTTCTCGGATCTATCCGAGTCCAACGGAAAATCAGTATTTTACTGTCTTGTTTTATAGTTATCCCTTTCTTTCTGCCTATACGGCGGTATCGTAGCGCGAACTACGATAACTCAGGGAAGTTTTATTACAACCGTTTAGCTCTAATTTTTCTTAGTTAATAGCTAAGACGGGAGCTGTAACTCCCGTGACCCTATTTCGTTGGTCGTTTTGTATCTGAAAGCACACACGCGCATAATTTGCCACGGTGTGCTTTCTTCGTACATGGCCGTAGGGTCAGTAATACACACATAAATGGTGTACCTCCTTTCTTGTCACTATTCTGACTGAGCACAAGCTCGTCAGTCTAATAGCAGCAAAATCAGAGGAATGCTACAACTCCCATCTTAACCATCAACTATTTATTAAAGAACAATTTTAGGAAAAGTTTTTATTTGTCTCGTGTCTGTGGTAGGCAGGCGTGGTAACAAAAAAGCTCTTTTCTCGCCCCCGAGACGTATGGTTACATCTCGAAGCGACAAAAGAGCTTTATTAATCTGTTTTATTCAAATATTGTTTTTCCATATCATCTTACGGGAGCGAATAAATCCTGTGATTTATTGCCGCTATTATAGCAAGTTTACCCAACTTATACAATGTGTGTATAATGATATTGTGGGAAAGAAAAAGAAACTTTTAGAAAAAGATAAAGAATTAAAAAAGTATGTGAGTAAAGGCGGTAGTCATACCGCAAAAGAGGAATTTTTCTCATTACTAGGTAAAGCAGCTAAATCCTCAAGCAATAGAAGCAACTCTCGCAAGAAGTAAATCAAACATTAGTTCAGGTGTTTTCCGATTGTTATATCTAAAACAATACTCATTCATATAGCTCTCGATGTATTTTGAGCTGATTTTTCTATATACTCCTCTAACGGCTGGTTTAATTCTTCCCCATAGACCTTCGATATTTTCAGTATGAACAACTTTATCTGTAACGAATGTTTTACCATGATTAACAACGTGATGCTCATAACCAAGTTTAGGTAATTGCATATATCCTCTCCATTCATCAGTCATAACTATAGCTGTGGGAGAAATATGTTTTGCAATTTGTTCTTGGAGTGCATACTTACCAGTAGTTTCAATTTTCTTCATGACTACTTTCCCCTTACGCTCAACCATACCCATGATAATATCTTTTGGTTTCTCATTGAAATGAGGAACATAGCGTCTATTTTTACCAGCTCCTCCAAAGAATGACTCATCAACTTCGACAATGCCATCCAGCGTTTGATTTCCTTCATCCATGAGCTTTCTTATTTGGCGAAACATCCGCCACGCGGTTTTGTAGGTCACGCCAAGCATTCTTTCTAGCTGTTTGGCCGACATACCGCTTCTAGTTTGTGTCATTAAGTACATAGCATAGAGCCATAAGGTTAAAGGAGTGGAGGAGTGTTCAAAGATAGTACCAGCGAGAGGATAAACATGAGAACCGCAGAATGCACAAGCATAAGAAGTACGACCAGTAACTTTGTAATGGTTTGTTACTTCTTTGCAAATTGCACAGTGAATACCTTGAGGAAAACGTAGATTTTTAATTGCTTCAAGACATAAGTCGTTAGTAGGAAAGGTATTATTAAATTGAGCTAGCGTATATTTCATATATCTAGCTGTATTATAAATTAAATATTACTTGTTGTCAAGGGATAAGTGCCCACAATTCTTCTTGACAATATCCCAATTTGATTGTACTGTAAGTCTAAACGTGTTACATATAATTTAAAAGGAGGTGAATAACTTGACCAAAAGAGATTTAATTGAACTAATTGCCAAGAAAGCAAACTTAACTAATCGAGCTTCTCGCGAAGCAGTCGATGTCATGCTTAATGCTATCCGTGATTCATTAAAAAGAGGAGAAAAAGTAGTAATCACTGGTTTTGGTACATTTTCTATTCGTAAAAAAGCTGCTAAGTCAGGAAGAAATCCTCATACGGGGGGAAAAATTACCATTGCTGCTCACAAATCACCAGGTTTTACACCTGGTAAAACATTGCGTAAAGTAGTTAAGTAGTTTTTAATTTTAATAACATTGAAGAAGAAGCTGGTGCCTAAGCTTCTTCTTTTTTGTTAAATTGCATTAATGAGATATATTTAATACTAGTTGACAAACAACTGTAAACATTTAATACTAAATACATACTTAAATAAATATGAATTTTGCAAATTTAAAAACTTCTAAATTTCAACAAGGCTTCACCCTTATCGAATTATTAATTGTCATTGGTATTTTGGCGGTTTTGATGGGAATTGTATTAGTAGCTATTAATCCTGCTCGTCAGTTTGCTCAAGCGAATAACACAGAAAGACAAAGTTCAGTCAAGACTATTTTGGATGCTGTGAGTCAATATTTGGCAGATCATCATGGCAAACTCCCAACGGGTTTAACTGCTGATGGTAAGCTTTATGAATTGGGTGCAGGTTTAACTTCTCCTTATCCTAATAGTGCTGTAGGACAAGCTGATATATGTTCAGCAATTGTCCCTTCATATGTCGCCGCCTTACCTGAAGATCCAAGTATAAATAATGGAACTCAAATTGCTTGTTCTTCTAGTTATGATACTGGTTATCAAATTTCAGTCTCTGCTACTAACAATCGTATAACAGTTTATGCTCCTGATGCAGAAGCAATAGACGGTGTTACACCTAATCTTTCTTTAACTAGATAGTTTTGAGGTAAGATTTCATACTGCCCCTTAAAGATATGGATAAAAAAAAGCTTCTTTTAGTAGAAGACGATTTATTTCTTAGAGATTTGTACAACGAAACCCTTTTAACAGCAGGTTATGCAGTGGATTTGGCTGTGAACGGTCAAGAGGCATACGATAAAATTAAAGCAGGAGGATATGATTTAGTTTTATTGGACATTGTTTTGCCTATTATGGATGGAATTCAGGTGATGGAAAAGTTAAAAGAAGAACAAATTCAGTTGACTAATAAGTGTACAGTTTTCCTTACTAATCTGGATAATGAGGCTGATATTAAGAAAGCGTTGGATTTAGGTAACGGATATATTATAAAAAGCCAGATTACTCCTGCGGATTTATTAAATGAAGTAAAAAATTATTTAGATAGTTTGAATCAGAAGACTTCCCCAACAAATTAATTTATTCTCGGAAAGCTCATAAGCCAGGTTTTGTTTCATCTCAGTTTGGTGAGATTAGACCACAATCTATCTCAATATGACGTTACATCACATTGTTCCGCTTTTAACAGAATGCCTTCATGCTTCGCTGTTTTCCATATACAGATCAGACACAGCTTTCGGAAGTTGCAGCAGGTAGGATTGCCCGTTTCATACTCACTCGTCTCTGTTGCTCGCAAATTCTGTCAATTCAGAATCTGTTCTCAACCTCACATGTGAGTAAAAGGTTGAGACACTAGACCAGTTAAATAATAAATATCTAACTGGGTTGGAGCTTGTGCTCCATCCCATGTATATGTGCTGCCTGGACTTTCCTCTACGTTCAAATAACTGAACGTAGTAGTGGTCCGGCTCTCCGAGAACAAGTCTATTCTACTCTAAATACTATGGGAGAGCAAGTTTTGTTGTGTGAATTACTAGCCTCAGAAACCGCTGTTTGACCTAATCTTATGCTTATTATTACCCTATTTTTACGTTTGAATGTTAGGCTTAAAGAATGAAAACAGAAAAGATCATATTTGAAAATAAATGCATAAAATTAACAGGCTCTAAGGGTGGATTGGCAAATAAAAATTTGATACCTCTTGCCCAAAACCAGGCAAGTGACCAACAAACATTAGAGCAACGAGCTAAGGAGGATAGACCAGAAGACAAAAAAGACACTACAAAAAGTGAGATAAACAAACTAAAAAATAAATCCAAGCGAACCTTATTGCATATTAAAGGTAGGTTTCCATTTGATTTTTTTCCTGATGAGATTATAGTAGATGAAGAGAAGATAACCATTTACCAATCTTACTTTATCAAATCTTTTGCTGTAAAAACTATAATTCTAGATGAAGTAGAAGATGTTGAATGCGAATTTACGTTATTTTTGGGTACGTTGGTGCTCTATATTAAGGGTGAAAAGGATCCTTTAAGAATCGGAGCTTTAACGGTAAGCGATGCAACAAAGGCTAAGGAAATTATTTTGGGTCGGATTTTATTAAAAAAAGAGGGAATTGAGCCAGATACTGTGGAGGAAAAACAATTATCAGATGTATTAAGTACGATTGGCAGTCCACATTTCTCCTGAATCAGGCATTACAAATCATCTTATACTCACAATTCATACAGAGTCTGCCATGAGTACATTGGAAATCACTGGAAGAGATTTCCTTGATTTTATCCAAAATAAATTGTTTAGCTTCTTCTAATCGTTCTGCTGTACGGGTGGTCGTTAGTTTAATATCAGGTTCAATATAATAAAGTGTAAGTGCCACCTCTTCGGGGCGACGATTTAACAGTTTATCATGCACCTCACTGGCGGCTAATGCATAAAAGGTTAACTGCATATCAGTTAATAATTTTTTCTCATCGGGTACATTATTACCAGTTTTGTAATCTATGATTTCTATTCTGCCATCGGATAATTGATCAATACGGTCTATCCTGCCACCTATTTTAATGCGGTTAAGCCAGAATTGAAATGGTAATTCAACCGCCAGTGTTTGCGGTTTAATTTCATTGCAAGTTAAAAGATATCTGATCAACATTTTCTCAGCCTGTTGAAAAGCTTTTAGTTCATGCTCTTTACTGGAATAGCCTTTTTTTAGCCAATTGCGGTGAAGTAATTCTTTGATCTCTACTTCAGTTAGATCTTTCTTTTGCAGGAAATAAGTGAAACCGTCTTTTAGTGTGTTATGTACGCTAATACCATAACTTAAAGCTGGAGATTCTGGAGATGGTAAGTTTAAAATGTAACGCAGTTTGAAATGCATTGGGCAGACATCAAAAGTTTGAATCTGAGAATAGGAGATATAGGTGATAGGAAATAATGTTTGAGGTTTAGCCTGTGATACTTCTAATGATAGTGTGGTTTGTTCGTTTTTAGTATTTTCATTAAACATATCCAGTAATGACAGTTGTTGAGAATTTTGTTCTAAATTTTGTTTTTGAACTTTTTTTTCTAATTCTTCTGAACCAATTGCTTCTAGAATAAAGGGCGACAACTTTCTTTCTCTTCGGCTTTCACCATAAAATCTAGATGCAGTTAGAAATAAATTATCTTTAGCACGGGTCATAGCAACATAACATAACCGTCTTTCCTCCTGTATGTTTTCATCTCCAGTAGGAAGTTCTTCTTTAATTAAGGCTTGAGGGACAGGGATTTGTTCTTTGCGATCTCGGCTGGGAAAACGTTGAGTCACTAAATTAACCACAAAAACAACAGGAAACTCAAGACCTTTACTTGAGTGAACTGTCAAAATATTCACAGCATTATTGTTAGTCCAATCAATTTCTGCTGCTATTGGACTTTCACCCATTTCCATTGATAAATCAATCCAATCGACTACTGCGAAAATGGAAGCATCCTCATGGTTGGCAGCAAAATTTTGTAGTTTGTCAAAAAATTTAGCTACATTTTGTGCTTCCCTTTCAGTTTTAAGAGTTTTGGGATCTAAGTAATAACCCATTAAACCTGAGTCCTCAAAAAAATAGTATAGAATTTGGCCGGCGGTCTGCTGCGGCACATGAGACAAATGTCTTTTAATCATCTCCACTATTTTTTTAACTTTTTCTTTTCCATCAGTCGTGAGCACAGTATTGTCCACATCTTCCATACTTTCAAATAATGAAACATTTTGTTTTTTGGAATAATTAAGTAAAGCAGCAATGTCTCTGGCTTGCAAAGCAAAAATCCCCATAGTTAAAATACGATATAATGATGCTGCATCTTCAAAATTGGCTAGTACTTTTAAGTAAGATAAGAGGTCTTTTATTTCTGGTTGTTCAAATAGGTGACCGGGACCTAAAAACTGGTAAGGAATTTTAGCTCTGTCCAACGCTCGTTGGAATGGAATAGCATGATCATTTGCACGAACCAAAATAGCGAATTCGTTATATTTACGCTCGTTATTTTTCATTAAAATTTTAATTGTTTTAGCAATCTCTTCTGCCTCTTCATCTACATTATTGGTATAAATGAAGTCCACTCCGTGTTTGGAAACATTAATGTTTTTTCTCATAGCGGTTAATTTTTTATCTATTCCTTCTTTAACTTCCAAACGATCGGGATTATTGTTTTGAATCAACTGATATGAACTATCTAAAATACTTTGTGAACTACGATAGTTCTTATTTAAAGTCACTACTTTGGCTTTAGGAAAATGAGAGCGAAACTGCAACATGTTAGAAATTGCTGCTCCTCGCCAACGGTAAATCGATTGATCATCATCTCCTACGACGGCTATATTTTGTTTATCACCGGCTAATAAAATAGCCATTTCATTTTGCGCATAATTGGTATCTTGAAACTCGTCTACTAAAATATACTGAAATAGACTTTGATATTTTTTTAATACATGAGGACGCATGCGAAAAAGCTTTAATGTATTGGAGATCAAATCAGAAAAATCCATCATTCCGTTTTGTGTTTTTAACTTTTCATATTCAAGATATGCGTTGGCTAGTTCTAGAGTTTGTTTGATCTCACTCTCTTGGATTTCTTGGCTCAGATTTTTAGCATATTTTAGATAAGCTTCAGGTGTAACATCATCATCTTTAAGACGGCTGAAATGTTGTATCATACCCTGCAGAAATTTTAACGGATTACCCAGGGGACGAAAATAATCCAGCTCAAATTTAAATAAATTTTTGCGCATAAAAAGCAATGTTTCTGCTTCGGTCATAAGTTCATAGGTGGGATCAAGACCAAGATGGATGGCTTCTTGTCGAAGAAGTCGGTCGCAAAATGCATGAAATGTTTCTATCCACATGTCCGTGTACCCATAAGGAAGAATCTCATCTATTCTGGTTTCCATTTCAGATGCGGCTTTTTCGGTAAAGGTGAGTGCCAAAATATTCTGTGGGTTAATTTCTCTCTCCAATATTAAATATTGAATACGTTTAGTAATGACAGTTGTTTTTCCTGTACCAGCACCAGCAATGATCAATAAAGGTCCTTTCTCGTGGGTAACAGCTGTTTTTTGTTCATCATTAAGTGTTCTTAAGTCAACTGTATTTAGCATGAAAAATATAATAACAGAAGCACTGAGACAGAGCAAGAAAAAGAGTTATCCTTATATGACTTCATTTTCTGTTTCAAGTAATTGACTGGTTTGTAGTTTTTTACCAAGCTGAGTGTAACTTATGCTAACTTGTCCATATTGAGTGGAGGCATTATTAAGGTGTTTACCCAAAACAGTTAAATTATCTTGCAATTTCTCATAATCCACTTGTAGTCCACGTAGGAGTTTAAAGACTTCTTTGGATCTTGCCTCTACTTTTTTACCTTCAAATGACAATAATATGGTTTGCAAGTGGGCATACAGAGTTGAAGGGGATACAATATATACTCTCTGTCTTTTAGCATGGGACATAATTTCTGTTGTATTTACAATTTCATAATAAATACTTTCACTCGGAACATACATCAGAGCAAAGTCCATCGTTCCTTCATCAGGTAAAATATATTTTTTGGCAATTGTTTCTATGTGCTTTTTGACATCACGGATAAATTCTTTTTGAAAAATTTGTTTGTTTATTTCGTCATCAGCTTTAATCATCTTGTTAAAGTTCTCTAGTGGAAATTTAGCATCTATGGGCAAAATACCGGCATCTGTTTTAATAGCTGCATCAACTTTTTCTCCACTGCGAAATGTATATTGCAAATTAAAAGATTGTTTAGGAAACATTTGTTGTATTAAATCAGTTAAAATTTCTTCACCGATATTTCCCCGTAGTTTAGGACTCTTCAGGAAAGACTGTAATTCTTTCATACTTCGTCCGATCTCACTCATTTGCCCTACCTCGACTCCTACTTCTTTGATAACAGCTGCGGCCTTATCTAATCGCTCATTTAGTTGACGGCTATTCTCTTGTAGAGTGCGAACCATATGATTTGAGTTATTATTAAGTGCGTCATTAAGCGTCTTATTGGTATTGTCAAGAGAAGACTGCATAGCCTTTAACCATTCAAAAAGTGTCGGGTCTGATTTAGATTGCTGTAAAGAGGAGAGTTTATGATTAAAATAATAGAAAACCCAAGCAAGAACAATCAGTAAAATAACTATAAAGACAGACTCAATGGACATGGACTATATTTTATCATGACTTGGCAACTGGAGATGGGAATAGAGGAGAATTAATAATATAACTGTGGGTCTACAGTTACTTCCTGCCAAGATTGGGGATTATAATTGAATGCTGCGGCTGCAGCAATCATAGCTCCATTGTCAGTACACAGAGATTTTTGCGGGGCAAAAATCTCTAGCGTTAAGTTTTGTTTATCTATAATTTCGGAAAAAGTTTTTCTGAGTGAATCATTGGCTGCCACTCCACCTGACAACAAAATAGACTTAACTTGATATCTCTCTGCAGCTCTAAGCGTTTTCTTTACTAAGACATCAATAATAGCTGCTTGTGCGGAAGCTGATAAATCGCTGATAAGTTGAGGGAATAATTCATTCTCTTGGTGTTTAATTTTCTCTATTTCGCGATATACAGCTGTTTTTAATCCAGAAAAAGAAAAATCAAAACTATCATCGCTTAGTAAAGGTCGGGGGAAGTGGATAAATTTTTTGTTACCATTTAAAGCGGCTTGTGCGATAGCTGGACCTCCAGGATACGATAAACCTAATAGTCTAGCAATTTTATCAAACGCCTCACCAGCTGCATCGTCGCGGGTTCCACCTATCACTGCAAAATCTCCATGTTTTTTCATCAATAACAGATCACTATGGCCACCTGAAACCACTAATATTAATACAGGGAAATTAGTAGGTTGTTTAATCTGTTCACTAAACTCTGGCAACCAATTAGCATAGATATGTCCATACATATGATTAACGGGAACTAAAGGTTTATGCCAAAGATAGCTTAAGGTTTTGGCTGTTTCAACTCCGACCAGCAATGAACCTATTAACCCAGGGCCATAAGTTACAGCAATCGCATCAATAGGTGGTGTTTGCGATGCAGAATTGGTTATGTCAAATCTACAAGCTTCTTGTAAGGCTTGTTGCAAGACAGGTATTATAAATTTAACCTGTTCGCGAGCAGCTAGTTCTGGAATTATGCCACCGTTTTTGCTATGGATAGCGATAGAAGTTGCAACTATGTTACTTAAAATTTTGAGTTGCTCCCCTGTTTTTTCAACTACACCTACGCTTGTTTCATCACAGGATGTTTCTATACCCAGCAGGATCATAAATTAGAATATGTTACAGTATCACCAACTTTAATATTATCTTTTTTGACCGTCCCGGCATTTAATTCTAGTACATAGTCTGCAGGACTGCTCGATGCATAAATTGGTAATGAGCTTAAATTGGCATTAGCTGCAGGAATTGGGACATTTTGATAGATAGTAACTACTTTATCGTTATTTATAAAAATCATATCTAGCGGGAATAACATTTGTTTCATCCAAAATTGCTGGTAATCTGCTTTGGGAAAGATAAATAGCATGGCTTGATTAGCCGGCATACTTTTTCTTCCTGATAGACCTTGTTGCCAGGCTGCGTTTGTCTTGGCTTCTTCGACAATGAAGGTGTTTCCATTTATTTGCACTGACGGGGATTTAGTAACAAACGGATTGTAATCATTGTTATGTAGAGCTGTCACTGTAACTATTATAACAATAAATAATATGGCAAATAAACCGATGATTGTTTTCATAAGTCTTCTTTTTTAAGAAGATCAGCAATATGCGAGGAAGACTTGGCAGCAATGTAGTCAATTACATCAACAACCTGCCCATTGACCGCTTGTGCGCATAATTCTTTTTCTTTCCTCGCAGGATCTCCTTTAGTAGTTGCAATTATAGCAGGTTTTAGCAATTTGGTCACCTCATAGTAATCAGCATCAGTCGTAGATTCGGGCATTAGTACCACGTGATTAACACTTCTCAATTCTTGTAAAAAATCTGCTCGATCCAGTTGCGAGTTGATTGGTCTGTCAGGTCCCTTCTTTTTTTTGATTGAATTATCACTCTCAAGCAGAATAACTAAGATATCGCCCTGAATGCGGGCTTTTTTTAAAAATTCAATATGTCCACTATGCAAAATATCAAAACAGCCTCCAACTAAGACTAAACTTTGAATGTCAGTCTTAAGAATCGGTGCAGATTGTTTAAGTTGAGTAAATGTTAGAATCATAGCTTTATGTTTTTGTTCCTCTTAAGTATACTGCCTGCCAAGGTTGATAGTTAGAATTAAAAGTATCAAAGTATAGGGTTTTTCCGTTACGTATAACTGTACGAGTAAACGAAACATGAGCACCTGGTGCTGCGAAATCTGTTTGTTGTAGAGTCCCAGCTGGTAAATTGGGATCATCCTGATAAAGTGGAGCTGGAGCTGGCCTGACATCAGTAATAACAGGTTGAGTTATACTGACTTGTCGGCCGTCACTAGTTCCATAGAATTCAAAAGTCAATCTGTTTTGGTCGGGTTGAAAGATAGAATGGATAAGTATATAGTGACCTGTGTCATTTTTAAATTTTAGGTCATCTGTAGGTTGGTAGATAGCTGCGTCTAAACCTAAGGGAGCATCTTCTGTATAATATTCTACTTCGTAATCGTGAGCATGTCTTTCAATAACGGGTAAACCTGCATTAAGAATTGCTCTAAACATGGTAGTTGATACCTGGCACACACCTCCTCCATCACCGAGTACCGTATGTCCATTGGAAATTACGTAAGCCTGTTTATATCCAGTGAGAGAAGAAATATTACCCACTGCGTTATTGAAAGAGAAAATTTGACCCGGGGGAACTAATGTTCCATCTAATCGACTTGCAGCGAGTCCTATGTTATATACACGACTGGGAATTGATCCGGCAAATACTGAAGTTCCTGTAGCTATAAGCTGTGTGATACCGTAACTTTGCATACTCTGATCAGTAACTTGAGGCTTGAGAATGATTACTGGTAAAGTGAATTTTACATATTTATCTTCCGGATGACGCAGCATCTGTGGAATTATTAATAAAAGATTCTGATAAACTTGAGCATCATCCACCTGCTGTCCATCTTGTGCCAATTGAAAAGCCGTCACGTGAGAATTACTAATAGTAAAAGATGCATTGATTGGTTTTTCATTTATACTTTTTTCTAAGGGATTCAAGAGATTAGTTAAAGATAATTGATCATATTGATAAGTAGGAGGCAATGAAACGTTGCTAGTGTATGCTTGCCATAACAAACTTGCATTACTGAAAATATCTCCTGAACGGCCAATACTTATTGCTTGTTGAGCTAGTAAATTTGCATTATATCCTAATTGTAACTGAGAAGCCGAGGAAGTCGCTATCTGATCCTTATAGATAAAAGCCAGTTTATTATTAATAATTTTAGCATTTTGTTCTAAAAAATAATCTCTAACTTGATTTTCAGTTTGTCCTTCAAAATTAATACCATTTATCATTACGCCCGGATAAACTTTCTGATAATATACATGCTGATAAAAAATTAGTAGAAAGCTTACAAAAAATGTCAAACCTAAAACTCCTCCAATTAAGAACCAGAAGATCATACGTGAGAAATGGACTACATGATGGTGTAAATGAATCGGCTTTAATTCCATATGACAGTTTGCTAGAGGGTTAAAGAATATTATACTATAGAGAAAGAGCAATATGCCAGAAAACGTTTTATTCGATCCTAAAAAAGTTCCCATGGCCAATAATTCTGTAGCAGCTCCTGTTACTTCGACTCAACCTGCTCCAGTTCAACCGGTTAGTGGTTTCCGTCAGGACCAAAGTTGGTTAACTCCTCCCCCCCCAGTTCCTCCTCCACCTCCGAGACCGCGATCCTCTTTGGGACTGTTACTTAAGCTAGGTCTAGGAGTGCTTTTGTTAGTTATTGTTCTGGGCATTATCCTATTTGTCGTCTTACCAAACATAAATAAACAAAATCAGGGACATGTGACATTGGTTTATTGGGGTTTATGGGATGATAAAAGTATAATGCAGCCTATTATAGATTCGTTTGAACAACAACATCCCAATATAACGATTGATTATCAATTACAAGATATAAAGAGTCTATATAATGAGAATCAAGAATATCCCAAACGTTTGGTAGCTCGTATCAATTCTGGGGGTGGACCTGATATTTTTCGCTACCACAACAATTGGTACCCCGAATTAGCTGGAGTTTTAGCTCCGATGTCTCAATCTGTGGTCTCAACTAAGGATTTTACTAGTGCTTACTTCCCAGTTGTTAGTCAAGACCTCGTACATCAGGGAGCGATTTATGGAATCCCGCTGGATTTTGACACTTTATCCTTGTATATAAATCCTGAAATTTTTCAAAAAGCAGGAGTTAAGATTCCTTCGGACTGGAATGATGTACAGGTAGATGCACCACAATTGACTGTTAAGGGCTCAGATGGAAGTATTACCACATCAGGTATTGCATTGGGTTCTTTACAAAATATCAATAATGGGACTGATATTTTAGGATTATTATTGTCGGAAAGTAATGTTGATTATACGAATATTTCTGCTAACCAGGCAGGGGCACAATCAGCCTTGAATTTTTTTATGCAGTTTACTAACAGTAGTAACGCAACCTGGAGCAGTACTTTACCCAATTCTTTACAAATGTTTTCAGCTGGTAACTTAGCAATGTATATAGGATATTCATGGGACATAGCTAATATTCAAAGGTTAAATCCTAATTTGCATTTTCAAATTTACCCGATGCCTTCAGACCTAGGTGTTAAGAGAACAATAGCTAGTTATTGGGTAGAAGGAGTGTCCATTCACAGTCAACATATGCAAGAAGCCATGGAGTTTATGAATTTTCTCAATCAAAAAACCACTCAACAAGAATTTTATGCCAGCGCTGCCAAAGTTAGAGGATACGGAGAACCTTACGCCCGTTCAGATTTAGCAGCTACACTCAAATCCAATTCTTTAATTTATCCGTTTGAAGTACAAGGTCCTACTGCTGTGTCTACTATATTTAATGATAATACCTTTGATAATGGTCTTAATGACAAAAGTAATAGCTATCTCAAGCAAGCTGTGAATGGTCTAGCAGCCAATGGATCTCTTTCAGATGCAGTTAATGTATTATCAAACGGGGTAACACAAGTTCTTCAGCAATATGGACAATAAATTTGTTGATAAATTGCAGACTTATGACATAATAGTGCTTAAATTATGAGCTCTATTATACAGCAGGCGATTATCCAAACATTAAAATATAGTGATATCTTCGATTATCCGCTTACTGAAAAAGAGATTTATACCTATTTAATAATTTCTCATCCGGTGAAAATAGCAGAATTTAAAAAGGTTTTAACAAGACTTAGCCACAAGTATATTGAATACCATAGTCCATTTTATTGTTTAACAATGCGGAGTGAGATTATTGCTTTAAGGAAGAATAGAAGAGAGATTAGTAAGAGAAAAATAAGGTCTGCAGAAAGAACAATTAAGTTTTTAACAAAAATTCCCACGATTAGTTTCATAGGATTGAGTGGTAGCTTGGCAAGAGAGAATGCTGATTTAGAAGCAGATATTGATTTATTCATAATTACTGCTAAGGGTAGGCTGTGGATTACCAGGTTATTTGCTTTATGTTTATTACAATTGTTGGGTCGAAGACGTAGGCGGAATTCAACACAAGCTCCTAATAGTATCTGTTTAAATTTTTTTCTCGAAGAAACTGCCCTTGGTTTTAAAGGAGACCATCAGGATATTTACACTGCATATGAATTAATGCAAATGAAGCCTATATTTGATAGGAACAGATCCTATCAACGTTTACTTTATGCTAATCAGTGGATTAGCAAATTTGTAGGTAATTACAATCCTCAAAGTATTTATAATTTTGAGGTTAAAAAATCACTGTTTCAGAATATTGTGAAGGCGGGTTTCTATATTTTGGAATATCCTAGTCGATGGCTACAGTTTTGGATAATTAATAGACACAGGACCTCAGAAATGGTGGATAATCACGTCGCTGCTTTTCACCCCGCAGATTATAGGCTTAAAGTCATGCAGGAATTTTATATTCGTGAAAAAAATACATAAAAAATATAATTATGGGACATTGACAATAAAAATACTATTATTTATACTCGCAGAGATTATAGATCTCTCCAAGATTTAAATTTAAAGGAGAGTTTTTTTAATAAATATGGATGATAAAAAGGTATTATTAACTCAAGAAGGATTAGATGAACTCAAGAAGGAGCATGAGGAATTAGTTAAAGTAAAGCGTCCTGAAATAGTTGAACGTGTATCAGATGCTCGTGATATGGGTGATTTATCAGAGAATGCTGAGTATTCTGCTGCGCGTGAAGAGTTGAGTTTTATTGATGGAAGGATTGAAGAAATTGAAGAATTGATTAAAAAAGCGGTAGTTGTTAAGGAAGAGAGTTCAGCTAACGGTAAAAATAAAAGTATTGCTATTGGGTCTAAAGTTAATCTTAAGATAGATGGTAAAACTGAAACTTATACAGTTGTAGGTGAGTGGGAGGCTGATCCGATTGCTAAGAAAATTTCGCATGAGTCACCATTAGGAAAAGCTCTTTTGGGTAAAGGCACGGGCCAAATAGTGGAGGTCGAAGCTCCTGCAGGAAAAGTAACATATACTATTGTTTCAGTTCAATAACCGCAAACTTCTTAATTATTTTTATATTTGCTATACTGCAGTTAAAAGTTATTTGTCTCAAGTAGATTATTAGAAAATTATGGAAATAAAACAAAACGTAAATTTGTCGCAAATTTCTTATTATGGTATAGGAGGCAAGGCTAAGATAGTTATTGACGTATCTTCAGAACAAGATATTAAAGATGCTTTAGGATATATAAACGCTAACAAACTTGCTCCTGTTTATATCCTTGGTTTAGGATGTAATTTATTGTTACCGGATGAAAATCTCGAAGGAGTAGTTCTGCATATAAAAAGTGACAGTGGATCTCTGACTAAGGAGGGCACAAGTATTACAGCCTTTGCCGGAGTAAAAATGTCTGATCTTATAGAGTTTTCTTTTAAGAATGGTTTAGCTGGTTTGGCGTGGGCTGGGGGATTGCCTAGTACTGTAGGAGGAGCAGTACGAGGAAATGCAGGTTGTTTTGGATCAGAAATCAAAGACAATATTAGGTTAGTCAGATATATTGACCTATCCGACTCAAACTTGAAGATACAAACGATGGACCAAACTCAGTGCCAGTTTGGATATAGAGAGAGTTATTTTAAGCGTAATCCTGCTTTATTAATTGTTTCAGCAACTTTTAATCTACAAAATGCAGGTTTAATAGAAATGCAGAGACAGAAAGAGATTTACCAGAAAAACATTGACTATCGTCAGTCACATCACCCTTTAGAATATCCATCTTGCGGATCTGTATTTAAAAACATTAATCAACTTGATCAAGTACAAAAAGTTATGCAAGTATGGCCGGATATTGAAGCTTTGGTAAAAGGGAAATGGTATGGAAAAATTTCTATGGCATATATTATTGGACGTCTTGGTTTTTCCGGGTATATGATAGGAGGCGCCCAGGTTTCAAAAAAACATAATAATTATATTTCTAATGTCGGGAATGCTAAAGCTGCAGATGTCAAAGCAATAATTAAAGCAATTCAAGATAAATTTAGTGAGACATTTAATTTTACCCCTGATCCTGAAGTGCAAATCCTAAGTGTGGGATAATATTTATTTTAAAACTTTAGGATATGATACAATTCCTCACAAGTTGTAAATATGAAAATAGAGCGTAGAGGAATTCCAATAGAATTTGCTGATGCAAGAAGAACATTTCATAGTAGAAGTTCTTTAGCAAGGCCATACAATACTTTTATTTCTGATACTCCTATTGATAGAATTGACCCAGTTGATGTTACTAGATTGTATTCAGGAAAACCAGAGTTTGTAGACATAAAGTATTCTTCCAAGGGCCATCTTGATTGCATGATAACTAATACACAGCATGGTTACGCTGTGCGGGATATTTCTAGAGACGAAGGCTATAAAGTAGTATTGGATAGAGTGGTTGTAAATCTGACTGAATTAGAAAAAGCAAGAAGAGTCCTGGATCTATTCTTAAACAATGTTTGTTCAGGACAGATTAGTTTTGCTGATTTTAGAGGTGGGGCATATGGCGCTGTTGGCTCATTGCCTAAAACTGCAAAAGGTACATATTCAGATCTTTGTATAAAATATTTTAATTTTGCTTTTCCATTTTCACAAAAAAGATGGGAAGCGTCTGTAGGTAGAAAACTCTATGAAGATGATACTACGGGTAAAGAATGGAATCTTAGTGGAGTAACAGGTTTGGGTAATTATATTGCACTGCGACAATTGGGGGAAAATGGGGTTCCTGTTCCAGAAGTATACTTGGGATCTAGCGAAATATTAATTCAAGAATATATAGAAGGATATACAATTGCACAAATAATTAATGATTATGACTTATTGAAAGCAAAAGGTGAATTGGGAAAGGATGATCAAATTATCGATGGGATTTGGGACTTTGCTTTTGACGGTATACCTGAAATAGCCTTATCAGTTAAAAAAATTATTGATCCAACTAAAAACCGTTACTGGTCGTCTTCATTTCATCATTATGATATAAATTGGGGCAATGTTATGATAAAAAGAAACGGACTTTCTGATCCTGAAAATAATTATGTTGTTATAGACCCCTTAATTTAGAAGTCATGATTTTTGAATGTTGTAATTCTTAAGTATTGAAAATGCTTTATCAACATTATTATCGTTTAAAACAATTGTTAATTCAGTGAGAGTTGAAACCATGTCAATAACACTAATTTGACTCCAAGCGAACAATTTAAGAATTGAATAATAGACACCTGGTGTATTAATAGTGTCCTTAGAAAGTAATATAGTAATAGAGGATAAATGTTTGATTTTCTTTATTAGCTTTTCATCACTTAATATTAATTCAACATCTTTTTCCATATTAGAATCTACAACTATCATACTCTCTCTTATTCCTTGAGATAGAGTATATAAAGCATTATTTTTCCTTTCAGATAGCATGAAAAGTTTTTTATGCTTTTCAACAATAGTATCGGAATTATGATAGGTTAATTCTGTAAGATTAGATCTCACTGTGATACTACTTAGAGATACAATTTTTTCAATAATATTTATATTTTGTTTTAGAGTTTGGCTAGATCTTTTGATGGCCATGACAATAGCTCCTCTTGTAACTTTTTTCATTAATTTTTTTTCCAAAGAAGGTTTGATATCTCTTGCTAAAGCAGAATAACTAATTATCCCTTTCGCTAAACCATCTTCTAATAGAGGTGAGTTTTTAATCATTTCTTTGACTATTTCTGTAGTGGTTATCATGTTACAAATGTAACATTTTTTTGATAAAATGTCAAAGATTGTGAAAAAATTGACGAATATTTAATAAAAGATATAATAAACATATTATGAGTAGTATACTTACAGTTTGTCCAGTTTGTGATGCGACCACAAAATTATCTTCTGAAGTACAACCAGCAGAAGTTATATCTTGCACCGACTGTCGTTCACGCTTGGTGATAGAAAGCCTAACTGCTAATAAAGCTGTCTTAAAAGAGGCTCCTGAAGTTGAGGAGGATTGGGGAGAGTAAGACGTCGCCCAGCTAAAGTATATGCTTACTCTCGGTATTTTACATACTCTTATTCGTGCTGATGAAAAACTACTTTTGCAAGCAGCCACTAGACGTAATATAAAAACTAAATTAGTTGATGTTCGTGATGCTAATTTTAACCCTTTAAGTTATAAACCTGAATTTGATCTGGCATTAGAACGTTGTATTTCTACCGTTAAGGGAAGTTACGCGACTAAATTTTTGGAATCTCGAGGTATTACTGTTTTAAACCCTTCTACAGTAGCCAATATTTGTGAGGATAAATTCTTAACATCATTAGTTTTACAAAAAAATAACGTTCCTACACCTAATTTTACTTTAGTATTTTCAACGGAGGAAGCAAAAAAAGCCAGTGAGCAATTAGGCGGTTATCCAGTAATTATCAAACCAACTCTTGGTTCGTGGGGGCGATTGTTAGCTAAGATTAATGATGTCGATAGTCTGGAAGCAATTATAGAACACAAAGATATACTTGGTTCTCCTCAACAAAAACCAATTTATATTCAACAATATATAGATAAACCAGGGAGAGATATTCGATTGTTTGTCATCGATGGACAAGCAATATGTGCAATATATCGTAAGTCAGAACACTGGATTACTAATACCGCCAGAGGCGGAAATGCAACAAATTGTCGATTAAATTCACAACTGCGAATTTTGGCTAAAAATGCTTCTGAAGCGGTGGGAGGAGGAATATTAGCTATGGATATTTTTGAGACTACAGATGGCTATACAGTTAATGAAATTAATCATACGATGGAATTTAAAAACTCAGAAGAACCAACAGGAGTAGATATTTCAGGAACTGTGATTGATTATTGTTTGGAGGTATATAAAAAATTATGATAAAGGTTTCTATTGTGGGTGGATCTGGATATGCAGGAGGAGAACTTTTGCGTATTTTACTTCAGCACCCAAAAGTCCATATTAATCAAGTAACATCTCGTCAATTTGCGGGACAGCCAGTTAGTTTGGTGCATCCGAACTTACGAAAATCAACTGACATATGTTTTATTTCTCTTGATCAATTAAGAAAATGTGATGTTTTAATTATTGCTCTACCCAATGGTGTATCGATGGGTTTGATGAACAGATTCAAAAATTTGGCTGGTAAAATAATTGATTTGGGTGCAGATTTTCGCCTACATAATCAGGTAAACTTTACTAGGTGGTATCACACAGTACATGCGTACCCTGAATTATTGTCAGATTTTGTCTATGGTATTTCAGAAGTTCATCGAGAAGAAATAAGAAAAGCCAAATATGTTTCGTGTGCAGGTTGTGAAGCAACTGTTTCAATTCTTTCTTTATACCCCTTAGTTAAAAATGAATTAATAGAGAATGAAGTAATTATCGATGCAAAAATGAGTAGTTCTCAAGCCGGAATGAGGGCATCTTTATCATCACATCACCCAGAAAGATCCGGAGTGGTTCGTTCCTATATGCCTACAGGACATCGGCATACTGCGGAAATAGAACAAGAGTTATCTGGTTTAAAGGTGGGAATTTCAGCCACAGCGATTGACATGGTAAGAGGATTACTCGTAACAATTCACGCGAAACCTAAAAAAAACGTCAGTGAAAAAGATATCTGGAATGCTTACAGATATGTGTATGGTAATGAGCCATTTATTCGCATTGTAAAGGAGAAAAGTGGATTGTATCGTTATCCGGAACCAAAGATCTTACAGGGAACGAATTATTGTGACATTGGTTTTGAATTAGACCAACATACCAATAGGTTAGTAATTATTGGAGCAATAGACAACCTGGTCAAAGGAACAGCAGGACAAGCAGTACAGGCTATGAATATAATGTTCGGTATTCCAGAAGCATTGGGCTTAACATTTACCGGGTTACACCCAATTTAAAATTATGAGTAGAATCGAATCAAAATCCCAGCAATCTTTTCCTACGTTTGGAAGAAAGCCGGGGGAATATATCACAAATATTGATACAAGTCTAAGGGATGGTTTACAAAGCCGACGATATGCACTTATTGGTAAACCTACTCTCACCATAGACGAGCGAATTAGTCTTGTAAGTGCTATGTATGATGTTGGTGTGCGAACTTTTGAGGTATTTTCACCTAATGTTAATGCTCTTGAAAAAGAAAGTTTAGCAGCTCTACGTGAACACGCAAATAATTATCCTGAAAAAGATCGACCACGCTTGAATGCACATGTTCGTTGTCATTATGATGATTTTCATGCCGCTATTGATGGGGGAGTAGATGGAGTCCATGTTTACATGGGAGTAGCTCAACATGCCGGACATCAGAAAAGTCCGCTAGAAGTTGCAGATAGAGTAGGTAGAATATTAGGTGATGTTCGTGCCTCACATCCTGATTTATACATTCGTTACAGTACAGAAGATGCTTTTCGATCAGAGGTTAATGATAGGAATCTCGCTTTCGATGCTGCTGAGCCATATGTTCAAACCTTTGGTATACCAGACACCGTTGGTGTCGCGACAGATGATTTTATAAGACAAATTATCAAAGAAATGAGAGATCGATATCCAAACACACATTTGGAAGGACATTTTCATGCAGACAGCGGCGAAACACTACATAATGCCATAACATCGGCTAAGTATGGTATATCATTTATTGATACAACAATTTGGGGATGGGCAGAAAGAACGGGTATTACATCATTTGGGAATTTGCTAGTTCGACTTCATAAACTAAATCCTGCACTACTAAAAGATTTTAATTTAAACCTTACTTATAAACTAAATAAACTAATGAGTAAGATAGCAGGTGTTCCGATCCCAGAGTCTGAGTTGGTGTCTGAGGACAGTACCACTCATGCTGCGGGAGTACATACAGATGCAGTTATAAAAAATCCCGATGCATATCGGTCTATCGATTTTTCGGTATTCGGCGTTCCAGAAAATCAATTTATTCTTACCCCTTATGTTGGCTGGCATCATATACAGCAATATTTATCTCAACGGGGGTATTCTGTAAGTGATCATCTAGCACAAGCGATTACTAATGCATATAAAGACGAGACTCCCAGGATGAATAAAAACAATTCATGTGAATCAGTATTAAAAGATGTAGCAGCGAGGTTTTTAGTCGGCTCTGAATATAATAGCAACAAGATGCGTCAAGTGTCCTAAATTATGATTCTTATTAAAATCGGCGGTGGGAAAGAACTTAATATTGATAATGTCTGCAAAGATATAGCTGAACTGGTGGAGAAAAAGGAAAAAGTAATTATCGTGCATGGAGCAAGCGAAACTCGAGACGAAATAGCTAGAAGTTTAAAGTCACCGACAAGGGTTCTAATCTCTCCATCCGGTGTAAGTAGTGTATATACTGACCAGGAAGCAATAGACATCTTTTTGATGGCATATGCAGGGTTGATTAATAAAAGGATTGTTGCAAATTTGCAAAAATATGGAGTCAATGCAATTGGCTTGTCAGGTATTGATGGCAGATTATGGGAGGCGAAAAGAAAAGATGCAGTTTACTCAGTGGAAGAAGGCAAGACGAAATTAATAACAGATAATCTGACCGGTAAAGTCGTAAAAACAAACAAACATTTAATAAATTTATTGGTGCGGTATAAGTATACTCCGGTTATTTGTCCACCGGCGATTAGTGAAGAAAGTCAAATTGTGAATACCGATAATGATTTTGCTACGGCGGTTATGGTTGAAGATTTAAAAATAAAAAAAATGATATCGTTGTTTGCAGCGCCAGGTTTATTGCGTGACGTCGATGATCCAAAAAGTTTAATCAGGAAAATGAATAGAGAAGAGTTGCATAATTATTTACAGTTTGCGCAGGGAAGAATGAAAAAGAAATTACTAGGTGCAGAAAATGCTTTTACTGCAGGTTTAAAAATAATGTACTGGGGTGATGGGAGAGTTGATTTCCCGCTGAGAAAAGCTTTAAGTGGTGCTGGAACAATAATTTTTTAACTATGAAGATTGCTAATTACTTACAACAAAAATATTCAGTAAATACCTATGTAGATCGTAATTTAAATTTGATTAAAGGTAAGGGGGTATATCTATATGATGATAATGGGAAAAAATATCTAGATTTAATGTCGAATTATGGTGTTAGCATATTCGGCTATAATAATCAGAAAATTAATTCAGCGTTAACTGCTCAACTGCATAAGATAAGCACACTTCATGCGAGCTTTACGAGTGATACTAGAGCTCGGGCAGTTGAAAAATTAATAAAAAGGTGTGGTGAGAAGTATGAGCAGGTTTATTTGAGTAATTCGGGTGCAGAGGCAATAGAAACGGCGTTAAAATTTGCCGTTTTAAAGACAGGTAAGAAGAAGTTTATTGTTTGTGAGAATGGATATCACGGTAAGACATTGGGTGCATTATCTGCCACTAGCGGTGAGAAATATAAGCAGCCTTTTATGCCTCTATTGTGGAATTTTGTATCAATTCCTTTTAATAATATCGATGCTTTGCGAAGAGAAATTGATAAAGATACAGCTGCTTTTATTGTCGAGCCAATTCAGGGAGAAGGAGGAATATATGTACCAGATGAATATTATTTATACAAAGTTAAAGAAGTATGCCAGACTAAAGGTATACTTTTAATTATTGATGAAATTCAGACAGGATTGGGTCGAACAGGTAAATTTTTGGCAAGTGAAGGGGTGGCAGGAGATATTTTATGTTTGGGTAAAGGTTTGGCAGGAGGAATACCGGTTGGTGCAACAATAATTTCTGAAGAAATTGCATCCGCAATTCCTAAACATATTCACAGTTCTACATTTGGTGGTAATCCATTAGCATGTGCGGGAATTATTAGTACTCTTCGTCTATTGGATAAGGCAAGGCTAGTTCATATAAGTGCAATTAGTAAATATATGTTGCAACAACTAAGAATGATTGAGAGCAAGGTTGTTTTAGAAGTCAGAGGGAAGGGCCTAATGATTGGATTAGTAGTAAATAAAGATCAAAGAAATATAATCTTAAAAAAACTCCAAGAAGAAAATGTGTTAGTAATTCCGGCTGGAGAAAATGTTATAAGATTTTTGCCGCCGTACATTTTAACTAAAAAAGATTCTGATTTTGCTATTAAAAAGCTGATAAAAGTATTAAAAGGTATAGATTAAATTTTATGTGTAGATTCCTATTGTTAAAATCTAATAATCTTATTGATTCTTCAATTGTAATTAATAAATTTGCCGATTTAGCTGAAAAAAGCAGATCCCCGGATGGAGATAGACAAGCGGATGGTTGGGGTGTGGCATGGATTGGGGAGAATAATAAATGGAACGTTATTAAATCACTCTCTCCGATATGGAAAGATAGGAAGATGTTTGAAAAGGTACCTAAATGCAAATTATTGGTAGCGCATGCCCGTAGCGCGTCGTTTGCTAAACATAAAAATAATATTGAATTTAATCAACCATATGTAGATGGCAAATATGCATTTGTTTTTAATGGACTTTTACGTGGTGTGTCTGTGCCTAAGGTAGAGGGAGGAATTGGATCAGAAAAAATATGGAATTTATTAAAGCAAGAGCTAAAAAACAATCCTCCAGTAAAAGCCCTAGCTAATTTAAAGAAAATATTAACAAACAATAGTAAAGAAATTGTAGCATTGAATATAGGAATCAGCGACGCAGAGAAGATTTATTCTCTATGTGAGTTTAGTGCTTTTGCAGATTATTATCAGTTATATTATCATTCATATTTGGATATAGAATTAGTATGCTCGGAGAAAATTGTGTTACCTCAATAAAAATTGTGTGATAGCAAAAAATAAGTTACAATACAACAATGGATGAAGTAAATTTTAAGCAAGCAAGGATCGATAAATTAGCCAAAATTAAAGCACTTGGTTGGGACCCCTATGCCCATAAATATGATAAGCAGCAGACAGTTGCTCAATGCCTAGGTATGGAAGGAAAGGTCGTTAAAACAGCGGGTAAATTATTCTCTTTTCGTACACATGGAAATATTGCTTTTGCAGATTTAAAAGATGAAACAGGCAAAATCCAACTTTTTTTCCAGAAGAAATTACTAGGTGATTTATATAAACATTTAAATCTACTGGATATCGGTGATTATATTGGTGTTGAGGGTGGAGTGGTGAAGACGATGGCTGGAGAGATATCAATCGCGCCTAATAGATTTATATTATTAACTAAAGCCTTATTACCTTTACCTAGTGAGTTTTATGATATAAAAAATAAAGAAGTTTTATTGCGGAAGCGTTATCTGGATTTGTTAATGCATCCAGAACTACGTGAACTGTTTAAACAAAAAACTATTTTTTGGCAAAGTATGCGGCAATATATGATTGATAAGGGATTTTTGGAAGTTGAAACTCCAGTATTACAATCTATTCCGGGTGGTGCAGATGCAAGGCCATTTATTACTCACCATAATGCGCAAAATATGGATTTATATCTACGGATTTCGTTGGAGCTGCCATTAAAGAGGTTATTAGTGGGAGGATTTGAAAAAGTATTTGAAATTGGCAGAATTTTTCGCAATGAGGGTATCGACGATGAGCATTTACAAGATTATACTCAGCTAGAATTTTATTGGGCTTATGCGGATTATAATCAGTTGATGGATTTCTTGCAGGATATGTACCAAAACGTAATTCAAAAAACTTTCGGCAGTTTACAAACTACCTGGCATGATCAAAGTATTGATTGGTCTGGTAATTGGCCACGTAAGGAATATACAGAGCTTTTAAACGAATATTGGAATGTGGATACGGAAAAAATGACAGTAGAAGAATTATATATTTTGGCCAAGCAGTTAAAAGTAGAAGTAGAACCTAATTTGGGGAAAGGTAGATTACTGGATTATTTATATAAAAAAACTATTAGACCGGGGTTGATACAGCCGATGTTTGTTTTAAATCATCCAGTTGAAGTAGAGCCTTTGGCCAAGCGTATTCTTGGTCGTGAGCACCTAGTAGAACGCACACAAATTCTAGCCATGGGCTCAGAACTAGGTAAAGGCTTTTCTGAATTAAATGATCCAATTGACCAAAAAGAAAGATTTGAAGAGCAGATGAATCTAAGAGAACAAGGAGACGAAGAGGCTCAGATGATGGATGAAGATTATGTCGAAGCGCTGGAGTATGGCATGCCACCAGCTGCTGGATTTGGAATTTCAGAAAGATTGTTTAGTATGCTAGTAGATAGACCTGTAAGAGAGATGGTCTTTTTCCCCACGATGAAACAAGATGAAGCTCAGAAAATAAAGTCAGAACAAAAGGAGACAACACCGCAAGATTTTTCGCATAAAGCCGCAGTTATAGTCCGCAAAGATTTACCTTCATGGAAAGCCATGAATGCCTCCGCTCATGTGGGAGCCTATTTAGGCCATAAAATGAATGGAAAGTTTGGAACTGGAGAATATTTTACTACTAAAGATGGTAAAGAGCTTCCTCGAAATTCTCAATTTGCTATTATTATTCTAGAGGGGGTGGAAAAAGAATTACATGAAGTTCTATGTGAAGTTAAAAAAAAGAATATGCAGTTTTTGGCTTTTAATAGAGAAATGATTGAGACGACCAACGATGATAAACTTGAAAAAATGATAAGTATACAAAATGAAAAAGATATAGAACTTTATGCTATAGGTTTTTTTGGCACCAACGCAGAGGTTGAGGAAATCACCAAGCGTTTTGTACTTTGGGAATAGCTAAATATTTTGAGCTTCTTGCCAGTACATTTTCTTCCGTGATATAGTTGTAAGAGTTCCAAATTTAGGTGATTTATAACATCTCTTATCCATGAAAAAAGCAGTCATAGTATTATTTCTTTCATTATTAATTACCGCAGCTATATTTTTTGCTATGCAGTTTTTTTTCGGACAAGGAAACAGTACAGGAGAATTGCAGATAACAAGTCAACCTATTTCTAAAGTCTATTTAAATAATAAATACATCGGCAACACTCCTATTTGTCGCTGCGAAAGTTCAAAAAATGGAAATGTACTATCTGTAGGCAGCTACACAATATCTTTGATACCCACCCAAGGTAATAGTGCTCCATTTGCAGAACATATATCGATTGGTAAGGGAGTTTTAACAGTATTAGATTACACTTTTGGACCGCCAGGACAATCTAGTGGGAGTGTTTTGGAGTTAAATCCTGCGGATAATTCCAATAGTAGTTCATTGTTGGTTACGTCATTTCCCAGTTCTGCCAATGTACAGTTAGATGATAATTCGATAGGTAATACACCTCTTTCATATAATAACCCGACTGCTTCAGATCATAAGTTGGTAGTACAGAAAAAAGGGTATGCAGATAAAACCTTGCATATAAATACTCCTGGTGGTTATGTACTGCAGGCGACAATCTATCTTGCAGCCTCTAACCAACCAGTTTCAGCATCTAATAGTGCTACGGTTAACGCATCTTCGTCTGCACAGTTATCGCCTTCACCCATAGTTGCAAAAGTTACAATCTTAGACACACCAACCGGATTTTTACGAGTAAGGGCCGATGCGACTTTGAATAGTGCTGAAGTGGAACAGGTAAAACCGGGTGATAGTTTATATTTATTAGATGAAAAAAATGGATGGTATGAAGTTAAATTGCCGGACAATAAAATTGGTTGGGTAAGTACACAGTATGCGCAAAAGAATTAGTAATTTTATAATTTAGTTACTGCGGAGAGTACTGTAATCCATAGACAATAGTAATGACTAGAACTACCCAAACCAAAACAGTAGCCAACAATTGTTTATCAGTAAATAAAACTTTTTCTGGACTTTCTCCCTCATGTTTCTCGTAAATATCTTGTAGATAACGCATCAAACCATACACAACCGGAAGAATAGTGATCATCAACCATTTACGTTGAAATTGCTGGGGTAAAAAATCAGGCAAGAATAAATTATTGGTAATTTGCGGACTTGCACTGGAAGTAAATAGTGCATACATAATGAATGCAGAAGTAGCAAAGACAGCAGCATACATATCTAGCAAGTTCTCTGAATAATGGGATAATGATTTGCGTATCGAAGCAATTTGCGTACTTGTATAACCACTAATCAATGTAAGTTCACGTCGTCTTTTCCCCACGGCTAAAAATAATGCGAGTGAGATTGTAGTTAGAAATAACCACACTGAGATATGATGTCCGGTAATCAGTTCACCCCCGTAAACTCTAATTATGTAGCCAGTTGCTAAGATCATAATATCCATGATAGCAAGCTGCTTTAAAAGGAAAGAATATAAAAACTGTAAGAACAAGAAAGCAATGATTAAAAGTAGAAGTGGAAAAGAAATCGAGAAACTTAGTAGGAAAGAGAAAATTATTAATGCAACTGCTAAAAATATCGCGTATTGTACAGATAGAGTACGACTGGCCAATGGACGGAAACGTTTAAAGGGATGGCGACGGTCTTTTTCTACATCTAAAATGTCGTTGATAACATAAATTGCACTTGAAATGCTACAGAATGCGATAAAACCTAAAGTCACATTAATAAATGATTGAGGATCAAAAAGTTGGCGAGAAAAAAGTAAGGCAGCATAGATGGCTAGGTTTTTAACCCATTGTCTAGGTCTAAGTAATCTTAAAGACTCAAGGAGAAACTTTTTCATTTTTGTCTTGTGTTATGGAATGCAAGAACAATAAACCACCACCTACTATTGCAAATAACATTAATAAAGCGAAAAGTTTATTGGTGCTTTGCAAAGTCAGTGCAACAAGTCCTAATATAGCAGATATTGCCCAGTAAAACAACGCGATTTGTCTTTGGGAATATCCTAGTTTAAGTAGTAGATGGTGTAGATGTAATCTATCATGTAAAAATGGTGATTTTTTATGATAAATACGACGTATTATCGTAAAGGTAGCATCAACAATTGGAACTCCCATCACTAAGATAGCAGTAGCTAGTTTTGCACTCGAAAGGATTGAAACTGCCGCTAATAGTAAATAGACGGAAGTAGTACCAAACCCAGGAAAAATTTTCGCTGGATGGAAATTATAAATTAAAAAACCTATACTAGCTCCAGCAATCATAAATGATAATTTGGTATCAATGATCACATTTTGATCATGCAAAGAAAATCTCAAACTTAAAATACCAATAACGATAGCAGCGATAGAAACAATACCAGGCATTTGTCCGTCGACCCCTTTACTCCAATTAAGAATATTCATCACCCATACGATCCAGATAATATAAATTATTTGAGCTACAGTAATAGGAAAAAATGGAATGACTGAAATATTTAAATGTAAAATTCCTCCTAAAGGATTAGTTATAAAAGTACTGTTTGTTCCACCTAGCACAATGATAGTTGCGCATAATATATTAAAAAGAAAACGTATATAGGGAGAAATGTCGCTACCTTCGGCGTTCATCCTATCATCTATAGTGCCTACAACTAGTGCAATTATGCCTGCTATATAAATAGTTATAGTCTGTGGAGTTATAGGTAAAAGTATAAGAGCACTAATTAAAATACCTAAAAAATAAGGCAATCCGCCGCCTCGGGGTAACATTTTAGTATGCAACATGGCTGGGTGTTTATGCTTTTTGGGATCATCTATTAATTTTAAAAAAATATTAATCCTTATAAAAAGAGGAGTCAGTATGCCAGTAAAAAGCAAAGATAATAAAAAGGGAATAACAACTAAAAAAAATAGAGAATAAGGTATATTAGTCATAAAAACTAAATGATTAACTGTAGAGTCCTTATGTCAAATATAAAAACTAAAATCGAACTAAAAGTTATGGTTATAGCCAAGAATCTTGCGATTAAAGGCATGGAATTTAAATAGAATCTGGCAATTATAGAATTAACAATTACTCCTGTTAAAACTATTAAAGATGGAAGGAATAAAAAGATTTTGTCAGCCAATCTGGGATCACCCCAACTAGCTTGATTATATAAGGGTACGATAGGAGGTAGATACTGCCAAGTTATAGCTATAGCAACTACACTTAATAATAAAAAAATAAATGTTAATGTTGTAGCTTGTAATATTAATCGATCAGAGAATAATTGATTAAAAGTTTTTTTCATAAATTACATTTCCTGATAAAGAGAGCACCGGTTGATAATCATCAATACTAAATGGTAATGGGTTTACATCTGATAGCACCACGACATATTTTGGTTTTTGAACTTCAATAGCACTCTGTGTTTTTTCTATTTCACTTTCAGTAATATGATAAGCGACTGTGTATTTGCCTACAGGTAGGGTTTTGGATAGAGCATATATTTGAGGACTATTCCCCCAGATAAAAACCTTACTGTAGGGTTTTGTATTAGCCTTTAAATAATCTGCAATTACATAGTCTCTTGGTACACTAGTATCAAAATAACTACGATAACTATCAACAGATTTGTGATTGGTAATATAAGAAAAATAGTTAAGATAGTAGCCAGGTAAGTTTATAAGTCTAATATTGACAAAAAATACAGTAACGAAAATTGCCAAGCATACAAACGGAATCATAACTTTCCAGTTTTTCTTATATTGTATTGTTAGCAATCCAATTAACAAAGCCAGACTCGTTATACTCATCAGAAAATAATGAGTATAATTCCGTTGAGAAAAGAAACTATCAAACACTTCTAATGTAAACCACAAAAGGATAAAAATAATATTTTTACTATAGTTATTTCTTTGTCGATACAACCATACTATTATGGTTAGCAAAATTAATAACTTTAAAATTAAAAATCCCTGAGGTATAACAAACACATTTCCGTACCCAACATAACTGACATTATTAGTAAAAGCAGATTTCAGAAAATCAATCCCTGCACCATTCAGTGTAAAGAAAATTAGGGTAATTAAAAGAGGTATTAAAAAACCAATTATAAAAGGGGATATTAGATGGCTAAGTGCTTTGATTATTTTTATATTACCCAAGTCAGCAAGTTTATAATTTTTTGAAAACACACTAAAGAATAAAAATAATCCTAAAGCAGCGAAATCAAATACGGCGACAATTTTATAAAGAGAAGCGATACCGAGCAAAAGTCCACTAAGAATTTGATAATTAAAAATAGAGTCATTAACTTTTCTTTTACCTATTATCAGTTGGTAGTCTTTATGTCCTGAAAGACTATAAACTAAGCAAGCTGAGAGAAGTATAGGCAATAGCATAAAATTCTCAGCATTAGCTATGTTGCCTTCAGTTACTGGAGTAGCAAATAGTATAGCAAAAATAATGGTCGATAAATATTGAGTCTTTTGTTGTCGAAATATTTTTTTTGCTAAATAGTAAAAAACTATTATACTAAACAAACCAAAGATTAAAGACAGTAGTTTTACGAAATACTGATCTCCCGAAAATAATGCATAAGTTAAGTAGAGTAGTGGTGGTTTGTTGTCCCAGATTCCTGAATAAAGCATTACTCCATGTCTTAAGGCACTACCGATAACTTCATAAATCCCCTCATCTCCGTACCAATATGGTTCAATTAGCGAAGGTAGCCGTAAAAGAAAAAAGACAAATAGTGTAGTAATCAGTACCCAGGTAGAAGTAGATTTTTCCAGTCGATAGAGGAAGTTTTTCATAGTTTCATTATTAAATAACGACTTAACTTTTGCAATTGGTTAAAAGATTATTAGTATAAGCTATAGCCTTAAACTTTCTCAGTCACTTTATATTCTAAGCGTTTACCAAGCATAAGTTGAGTATGAGAGATCAAGGCTGGCAACGCAGAAAGGAAAAAGCCTACGATTGGCATTAAAATAAATTCAATAGGAAAAAGCAATCTTCTGCGTTTGGAAACATAACGATGCTCTGTGGAATTTTTGTAATCCAGATAAATTAGTGCAACTATAGCAAGCAAACACAAAGTCAGAATTGACGCGGCAATTTGCGGAAGCATATAACCAAGGGTTGTTCGTGAATAAACGGGATTAATGATGGGCATGATATTAGCAGCAACTGTAATAATAAACCAGTTTACAGGCCAAAGTTGATGATCTAACAGAACATGAAATAATAATACCGTTTTTCTATAGAAAGGTACACCAGGTACAGTTAACCACCACTTAACAAACAGTGGGTCGTCTGAAACACCCCATGACCAGCGTCTCTCTTGCTGGTATTTGTTCTGTAAACTTTTTAAGTAAGTAGGAGATTTTGGTGCATCAAGAGAGGTTTTTAAGAATATTGGTACAGCATAAGTTTCACCTTTAGTACGATAAAACGCTTTAAAGAAAATACGATAATCTTCGGGAATAACGTCTACATCCCAGAAATCAATTTCTTTTAGTAATTTGAATGACAAAGAATATGTAGCGTTGATGATTAATTTATCTCCCTGAACTAATACAGCAGTTCGATACATACTGCCAAAAAAAGAAATGATGCGATTAGGAGCTGGGACATCCCATAAATTATTATAAAATACATTAGCTGATTGCCAGAATCTACGGTAGGGATTATTATTAGTCAGAAAGCTGTAGCTTAGATAAGCGAAGTATTGCTTGTCGAAGATCGAATCAGCATCTACAGATGTCACTGTGGCGTAATCAAGAGCGTATTTATTATTGGCATAGAGCGTCTCATAGGCAACTCTGCCTCCATAGGCTTCATTAGAAGATTTACCTTTTACTTCTCCAATCACATCAGGATGAAAGGTGGCAATAACATCACCAAATATTGGCTGAAATTCTTTAATTAGTTCATCTGATTTAGCTTTTGCTTCAACTTCACGTTCTTCCATGGCTAAGACAATAAACATCCTTTTTAAAGGAAAAGTTTGGTGAGTTAACTCTTCCAGTGTGGATCTTAACTTAGTCACAGATTCTTTATAGTTAGGAATGACCAAAACGTGTGTCATATCTTTATAATGAGGTAATTTGCTGGCTTTAGCGTTCCAATCTTCTTTTTCAGTAGCTAATATTTTGGCGGTGGATTTATATGCTGTTATGACGAGATGGAACGATTTAACCAGCCAATAAACGTCAAAGAAAAGAATCATCCAAGATAGTGCTTCTGGAAATAGAAATGATCCATAAATAGGCAAAAAGATAATAGCCCAGGCTGTAAGGCCAGGTAATAATTCTAAAAATCTACGAGTCTTGATGGGATATCTTGTGAAAATATGATTAAAAAAATCATTCATAGCATATAAACTCACTTTTAGTGTTTCAATCTTTTAAATACGGTGTAAGTATTTTTCATGGTTTGTTCCATCACTAGCTGATATGGAATTTGCTTCAAATCTGCAATTTTATGTCCTACTAGTATAACATATTGGGGTTCATTTCTCTGGCCTCGGTGAGGCACAGGAGTAAGGTATGGACTGTCCGTCTCGCACAAAATACGCTCCAAGGGTACATATTTGGCTATGTCTGGTAAGGCAGTAGTCTCCCCGGGTGCTAGGCCTGGGTAGGTCAAATTACCGTCAAAGCCAATAAAAAAACCCAGATCAAGAGCCTTTTTTAAGACTTCCATTGAGCCTGCAAAGCAGTGAAATACACCGGGTATAGTCTGTAGATAGTTTTTATGAGTTCTTAAGATCTCTATTACATCATCTCCAGCTTGGCGATTATGAATCTGCAGAGGTAGACCTGTTTGGTGAGCAAGCATAATTTGTTGTTCAAATACACGTTTTTGCAATTTTGGCTCAACTATGCCATTTGAGTGATAAGAGAAATAATCCATGCCTATTTCGCCTATGCCCACAACCTTGGGATTTTTAGTCATTTGCTTCAATTTATCTACCCAGTCCTGTTCTTCTTCGATTTTGTCTGCATGATGTGGATGAACTCCCACTATCGCATAGAGGTTATCGTATTGTTCGGCAAGTTGAACAGCATGCGCACTGGAGTCAAGTTTGGTACCCGTGTTAATTATTTTGGATATACCTGCATCTTGGGCCTTTTTTATAACCTCATCAACATCTTTGCTGAAAGCATGAAAGTTTAGATGACAATGTGAATCGATCATAATCTCACCACGGGTTAGTCTTTTTTCAATCTCGGGAATAAAGATACACCACTTTTAATACCCGGACCCTTAAAGACTTGTTCAATTTTACTAGAAGTTTCGGGTAAAATAGGTGCCAGCAAAATTCCAATCTCCTGTAATTCATTGACTAAATGGCTTAAAATACTGCGGAGGCGTGGATCTTCTGTTTTAATCAAGTCCCATGGTTTGGCTTCTACAATATATTTATCCAGCACAGCAATTTTTTGCCAGATAAAAGTACATGCCTCATTGAGTTTATAGCTTTTCATGGCTTGTAAATAAGGATCGATACTCATAAGATGTTTGGTAGAACGGTCTGTAGTTGCCATCTGTTCGTATTTGGTCATTTCACAAAGTTTGGCCACTCGTGAGACTAAGTTGCCCAGTCCATTGGCCAAATCTGCATTATAGACTTCTTTAAATCTATCCAGACTCATCTCTCCATCTTCAGACAGGGGAATTTGTGATAACAAATAATAACGTAAAGCTTCCAAACCATATTCTTGGGACATAGCAAAGGGATCAATAACATTACCCAGGCTTTTACTCATTTTTACTCCACCCGGCGCATTAATAAAACTATGAATCAGTACTTGTTTTGGTAAGGCTAACTTGGCTGACATTAACATGGCTGGCCAATACACAGTATGGAAACGATTAATGTCTTTACCAATAATATGTAAATCAGCTGGCCACCAGGTTTGGTATTTTTCTTCATCAGTGCCGAATCCGACACCTGTCATATATATAGTTAAGGCATCAAACCACACATACATTACTTGTTCTGGATCATTAGGTACTGGCACGCCTACGCCTTTGGCTCTAGTTTTAGAACGAGAAACACTAAAGTCCTCCAAACCAGATTTGACGAAGCTAAGTGTTTCTTGTCTTTTATTATCAGGAATAATTTTCAAGGTATTTGACTCAATTAAATCGATTAATTGCTGTTGATATTTACTTAGACGGAAAAAATAGTTTTCTTCTTTGACTAGTTCTGGTTTTTTGAGGTGCTCTTTGCACAAGCCGTCTTCTGTAAGCTCTTCAGGAGTTTTAAAACTTTCACATCCAACACAATACAGGCCCTCATAACTTTTCTTATAAATGTCACCATTTTCGAAACAGAGTTGCCAGAGCTTTTGCACGCCCGGCCAATGCTTTTGTTGATCAGATCCGCGTTGAAAAACATCTAGATTGACGCCGAGTTTGACAAAAGCTTCACGAAAAACATTAGAATTGCGATCTAGGAATTCCTGGGTTGGAATGCCTTCTTTTTCGGCAGCTTGGACATTCTTCAAAGCGTTTTCATCGGCACCAGACAAAAGCAGAGTTTCATCTCCGTTGATTTGGTGGAATCGGCGGATAGTATCGGCTTGAAAATATTCCAAAGCGTGACCCAAATGCGGTTTGCCGTTAACATATGGAATAGCGATAGTAATATAGAATTTTCCCATGCTTTGATTCTAACAGACAGAGGCTAACGAGGCAAGAAAAATTACATGTTTTGCTTCCATTTGTATTAAGCGTGGAATTTGCTAGTATAAATATGTATGGCACAAGATGTATTAGAACAAGCCCCTGAAATTTTGCCTGCCCAGCCGCAGGTAGAAAAGCCAGCAGCTGCAACGAAGGAGAATATTTTTAATCCTCCAAAAGAGGCAAAAGATGCTCAAGAAAGAGTCGGATTATTTTTTAAAGAATTATCTACCGTTGATCCGACAGAGGGTAATATAAAAGCATTAATTGATGCTACGAATATGGTAATTGCTGGACAAGAACCGTCAGATTCAGCTGAGCAGCCAGTGCGATTAATGGCTGGAGAATTACCTGCGCCGAGAGTATTTAATGATGTAGTTACCGAAACAAATCAAAGAATAAGTGAGTTATTAAAAGGAGAAAAAGAATGAACAAAAATGAGGACGCAGCAGCTTTGGCTTTTCTGTCAATCAGTTTTGGACAACTATTTGCCAAGGATAATGATGCCACAGCAAGAATGATGGCCTTATATTTATTTAATCCAAGCATTGCGCAAAACCAGCAATTTATTGCAAATTATTTAGCTAATGAGGAGATCGTTAAAGCTTGTGCTGATTTGCAAAAAAAATTATTATATGAAGCTTGGGAGAGAATACAGAAAGAATCTGTTAGTAAAAGCTTTTCCGAACTTTTGCCACTAGGTGCTAAAAGTCCTTTACAGGTTACTCGGGAAGGTAAAGAGTTAAATAAAAATATTTTGTCTGATCAGATTCTGCTTTATGTTATGCAGGAGAGGCAAATGCATGGACAGATTGCCTTGGAAAAATTATCTGAAAGTGATCAGCGCTCGCTAAATAATCGTGTAGAAGAAGTTTCGCGTCAGTTAGTAATTAATATCCTTCACGATCCTCATGCGCTGTCTATTACCAAAGAAGTTTTATTTCTCCAAGGATTCAAATTAATAAAACCAAATCAAGGGTAAGATTATTTATATATAAAACATATAGTTGTGCCACTTGACATTTATCTCATAATCTTTGATTATTAATGTACGTATATAAAATTATGGCCGGCCCAAATGGATCAATAGAAGGTGGTACTCCACCAGCAGCCGAAACAGCTGCCCAAACTCCAGATCAATCACAAACATCTTCTTCCCAAGAAGGAAAACATGCGGGTGGATCAGTTAGAGTAGATGTTAATAGGCCAGATTTAGTTGCGGGTAGGGCCATACAAACTGCAGCTCGTGGAATTCTCAATCGTTTTGGTTTGGGAAAAAATGAAAATAATAATTATTCTACTACTACTTCACAGGGATTCTCTCAAGATGCATCTGAATCTCAAGTTTCTTCTGAATCTCAGCAGCAAGAGCAATCTCAGTTACCACATAGTCAAAGGTTATTAAATCCTAAACCAGGTGAAGATCCTAAGTTACTAAATGTTGCTCCAGTGGTAGATACTCCCTTATTAACAGGTAGACCTGAGTTCAAAATGTTAAATCCCAAGCCTGGAGATGAGATTCCTCAGCTGACAGGTCGTCCGGATGTCCCACAATTGGGTGGAGTTGACGTTCCTTTACAGTTAAACCCAAAACCAGATCAACCACTATTGACTGGAACTCCTGATAGAGTACTTATCCCCCAAATTAGTAAGGATACAGAAAGGCAACAACAAGAAGTCGTCATGGTGCAACCCCCAACTACTGATGAAGTAGGCGGAGAGACTAGTAATAGTGAGCCTGTAGCTAACGAAAATCCCTTGACACCGAGAGTAAGTCAGCATTCCTCAACTAGAACTTTTAGTACTTCTCCCACAACTAACGTTAGTATAGAATTTCCTACAATAGGTTCAGATAAAGGAACTACAAATGTGGATTCTTCAGCAATATCTTCTAGAAGGAGTTTGACAGATGCATTAGAAGAGGCAAAAAAATTCAGAGAAGCAAATGGTTTGCCAGAACCTGATGTAGATGATACTCCTAGTGAGCAAGATGTTATAAGAGGTCGATTAGAAGATATAGCTGGTAGGCAAATAAATTGGTGGGATACGAACGGTGCTGATGGAAAAGACGGTGGAGCTGGTAGAGATGGTGGAGCCGGTAAAGACGGTGCTGATGGTGGAACTGGTAAAGATGGTGCTGATGGTGGAGCTGGTAAAGACGGTGCTGATGGTGGAGCTGGTAAAGATGGTGCTGATGGAAAAGATGGTGGAGCTGGTAAAGATGGTGCTGATGGAAAAGATGGTGGAGCTGGTAAAGATGGTGCTGATGGAAAAGATGGTGGAGCCGGTAAAAAAGATGAAGAATTGGGTCCTATTTATGGTCCAGAGTTACCTCCTTTATATGGCCCAGAAATTCCACCAGGTTTCGTACCAGAACATACTCCTTCCTCAGAAGAGACTCGTATTACAAATGAATTGAGAGAAATAAATAAGAGAATAAGTGAAATGGATGGTTATGATAAGCGTAGTGGTTTTGATGAAACTATTGATGGTGATTTTGTCATGGTTAATGGTAATAGAGTACATATAGAAGGTTCTTTAACTCAGGCACGTCGTGAATATATAGAAGCTAGAAGGAAAGCTGGAAGATTCCTAATTGGTAGATTTAAAGAAGGCGAACTGAAAAATGCAACTCAAGCTTATGATAGCGCAAGAGAAAGCAGAGATCGCTTGATCGCTGAAAGAAAAAGACTACAACAACAATTAGAAGACGCGAAAAATCCTAAGCCAGAAGTTCCAGCTGATGAAACAGAAGATGCTAAAAAGACTCGATTAGAGGCAGAGAAAGCAAAGACTGAAAGAGAACAACAAGAATTGGTAGCAGAAGTCGTGCAGGAACATCTTAATGAGATGAACAATCTATCAGAAGCAGAGTTGGCTGACCTAATAACGAGAGATAAAACTGTCTTAGGACGTTTGCGCACTATCGCCACGTTGGGTGCTTTACGTAATCATCCGCGTATACGTATGGCACTTGGTTTGGCTCTCAATGGTGCTACTATTGCCTCAGCTGCCACAGGTATGGTGCCCTTAACTGCTGCGTTTATGGCGGCAAGAACGGGATTGAGGATATATGGAAATGAGGCAATAGCAAGGACAGCTATGGAATGGAATGCAGGCAGACTAGCCGAAAATAGAACTCTTTCTCCAGAAGAAATGAGCCGTCGAGAAAATCAGTTGTCTGATAATGACACTATTTTAGCAGATCCTGATAAGGCTGGAGGATATAGAATCAGCACTGCCGAGTTGCAAAGGATGAGGCAAAGGTTGGATATAAATAGATTAAATAGGCGTGTAGAAGAAGTTAGTGGACAGCAAAAAAATATTGATGCGGAGATAAGACGTAGATTACAAGAAGATATGACTACTAGATTGAGAGCAAGTTTGGCTGAAGTTGGTACTGACGGCAAGCCAGTTCGTGATTTTAATAATCCTGATACTACTGCCGACCTTCTTATTGGTTTTATGAAAGAAACTTCCAGTGAGCCTGAAGAGGCTAAAAAACTTAATAATGTCAACAATGAAACAGCGCAACGAAATGATTTATTGATAGGTGATAGAAAAGCCAACTTCAAAAAGTGGGTAGTGGTTGGTTTGGCCACCGGCGTAACCACAGGATTGTTAGACTCTATAGTACATGGGCACTTTGTGCCGGGAGGTAATGAGGCGCATCAAGCTGTGACCAGTGCTGCTAGCACTGAACATGTACAAAATGGCATACCTTATCAAGAATATAGTTTTAATTCCCATCCTGACACGACTTGGAACAAAGCACTTATTAGTGAATTAGGACCTGACCATGATAAAGTATCTAGTTTGTACGGTAGAGCTTTGGGTTCACTTAGACAACATATGTTTGGACAATTCTATAATCAAGATAATCCTTTGCAAAGTCGGTTATTTAGCGAATGGGTGCATAGTCATCCACATGAAGTGGCAAAGGGAGTTATTAATTATGAGGATCTGGTCAAACGATTAAATCCTGGTATGATTAGTTCTAGTCATCCTGACTTACTACAACATTTAGGTGCTGATGGTAAAACATTAGTATGGAAAATGCCAAGCGGAGACATTTGGGGACAAGCAGGGATTAAGCCATTTGATTTTAATTCACTTGCAGAACTAACTGCAAAAGCGGCTTAAAGGAGGTGAATACAATTGGATCAACAAAATAAAACACAAACACCAAATATTTTGACTCCTGAACAGACACAAGATTTGTTCGCAGGGCTTGGTTTAGAAGGCATTTCAGACGAGAAGAAACAACAAATGATGGATACTATGATAGATACTGTTTTAAACAGAATTTTTACTAGAATATCTGCTGTGTTGACTGATGAAGACGAAAAAATGATTGCAGATTTGGAATTGAGACCTGAAGAAGAGAACGCGGTATATACTTATTTAGCGGGACGTGTGCCAAATTTGGACGCGATTGCGCAAGAAGAAGTAAATAAATTGAAAGAAGAACTTAAAACAGTAGTCTCGACCATCAAAGAGCAAGTCACTAAAAATCAAAACTAATTAAGCTCCCTGGTTGGTGAAGATTAAATTCTAATTCCTAGGGAGCTTTTGCTGTTTGTTTCTCTTTGGCCAGAAGGCAAATTCTACTACGAATATAAGTAGTACCAACAATCCTATTAAACTAGGTTGAAAAAAATTATTTGATTTCAATAGCAGAAAACCCAAGACAAAAATCCCCAAACTAAGACCATGAACAAAGTGTCTGGTTAAAGTTTTCATTAAAAAAAGAAAAAACAGAAAAATTAAGAGATATAAAAGAAAAACAGAAGATAATTTGAAAGCATCAATTTGAAAGTTGATGTTATCTTGGGGAGAATACATGTTAATTACGTAAACAATCGAAGCAAAGCTGATTAAGGTGAGTAAAAGATAAAAAAACCGATTAAAGATATTAATTTTTCTTATTTTTATTTGCATTTTATTTATGTTAGCACAAAATATATGATGCCAGCTTGACTAAGCGTGTGTTTTAGTGCTAAAACTACAGTGGCTTTTATGGCTTTAGCACGTGAGATATTATCATCAGCAAGTATAAAACCTTCATACAGAAGCAGGTATGGAGCATTGTCAGAAGGTCATAGGTTTTATGCCTCAATGTTGGCAATGAATATTGTTGATCGTTTGAAGCCAGGTGGTCGAGTAGTCAATGATGAAAGTGGTTTGGTTATAATCCGATATTTACAAAAATTAAATAAACCAGATGATATTATTCATATAGGTGGATCACTTAAACGAGGTCAAGTTATATTATTGAGAGATACTGCAGCGAGTTTGTTAAGAAAAAAATGGAAAAACAGTAGACTACCTCATTTATCTGTTGTTTGATAAGATATATTTCGGCTTCTTGACAACAGTTGGCACTCGTGCTATTATTTTGCTAATTATGCATAATCTCACACAGCGACAAATAGATATTCTTAAAAGTATAATTGAAGAATATATTGATACGGCGGAACCCGTCGGTAGTGAGACGATTGAAAAGAAGCATAATCTAAGTGCATCACCCGCGACCATTCGCAACGAAATGGTACGTTTATCGGAATTAGGTTATCTTAAGAAACCCCACTCTTCAGCCGGACGTATACCTACAGCTGATGGTATGAAACTTTACGTCAAAGAGTTAATGAAAGAAAAAGAACTTTCAACGGTTGAGGAAGTAGCTATGAAAGAAAAAGTGTGGGATTATCGTGACCAGATGAACCGTTTCATGAAAGAAGTTACAAAATCTTTGGCCGAAAAAACTAAAACTTTAGCTATATCTACAAGTGGTGATGGTACGATGTATACAGCTGGTTATTCATATATTTTGGATATGCCGGAATTTTTTGATATTGATGTAACAAAAAATCTGTTGGCTACTATCGATGAATATGATTATTTTCAAAATTTATTTGCTCACCTAACGCAAACTCCTATGGAGGATGATACATATGTTTTAGTTGGAGAGGATTTAGGTTCCAGATTAAACGGACCGTATGGTTTCGTATTTACTCAGTATCATACTCCCTTAGACCAAATCGGTCAGATTGGAGTATTAGGTCCGGTTAGATTGGATTATCAACAAGTTATACCGACTGTGCGTTACTTTGGCACATTGATTGAAGAATTATTGGGAGTAAGATAATTAAAATTTATGGATAGTAAGAAAAAACAACAAGCAATTGATAATGAATCAGAAGAATTAAAGGTGACAGACGCGACAAATGAGCCAGAGGTTGAGGAAACAAATGAACAAATAGGCAAACTAGAGCAAGAGATAGAGGAATATAAGGCCAAATATATGCGGGCCATAGCAGATTATCAGAATCTGGAAAAACGTTCTAGAGAGGAAAGAGTTGAGTGGATTAAAAGTGCAGGTAAAAATATTCTCTTGAAAATGTTGCCAGTTTTAGATACACTAATGCTGGCTAGTAAACACTCAACAGATCAGAACTTATTAGTGAGTATTGCTCAATTTATTGACGCATTGAAAGATGAAGGTGTGACAAGGATTGAGACAAAAGGGAAAAAGTTTGATCCGATGATAATGGAAGCCATACAAGTAGTTGAAGGCGAAGAAGGAAGAGTAATAGATGAAGTGAGAGCCGGATTTATGTTACACGATAAGCTATTAAGAGCAGCAGAAGTAACAGTAGGCAAAGCAAGTAATTAATAAAAATATGGGGAAAATAATTGGTATTGATTTAGGTACAACAAATTCATGTGTAGCCGTAATGGAAGGTGGGTCACCCAAAGTGATTCATTCTGCCGAAGGACGCAACACAATTCCTTCCGTGGTTGATCCAAAAACGCACGTAGTCGGTGACGTAGCTAAACGACAATTAGTCTTAAAACCAAAAGAAACTATTTATTCTATCAAGCGCTTAATGGGAAAGAAATTCCATGACAAATCAGTGCAATTTGATATTAAATGGTTGCCATATACTGTTAAAGCTGGTCGTGATGATATGGCTGTAGTAGAAGTAGATGGGAAAACCTATACTCCACAGGAAGTCTCTGCCATGATTTTACAAAAAATCAAAGCTGATGCAGAAGCTTATCTGGGTGATAAAGTCACACAGGCCGTAATTACTGTGCCTGCATATTTTGATGACTCACAGCGTCAAGCTACCAAACAAGCCGGAGAAATTGCCGGATTGGAAGTATTACGCATCATTAATGAGCCAACTGCGGCTGCTTTGGCTTATGGTTTGGATAAAAAAGAAGCTCATACGATTGCCGTATATGATCTGGGCGGGGGAACTTTTGATATTTCTATTCTGGAATTAGGAGAAGGTGTGACCGAGGTTAAGTCTACCAATGGTGATACCCATTTGGGTGGAGATGATTTTGATCAAAAAATCGTTGACTATATAGCTGAAGAATTTAAAAAGGAAAATAATATAGATTTGCGTAAAGATTCTCAAGCTTTACAGCGTTTGCGTGAATCAGCAGAAAAAGCCAAGATTGAATTGTCATCATCTCAGGAAGCACAAATTAATCAACCATTTATTACCCAGGGTTCTAATGGTCCTTTACATTTGACTATGACCTTGACCCGAGCAAAGTTAGAACAGTTGGTAGATGAGTTAATTCAAAAAACCTTAAAACCTGTTGAACTGGCCTTAAAAGATGCAGGTATTAAAGCATCTGATGTGCATGAAGTTGTCATGGTAGGTGGTATGACTCGTATGCCTAAAGTAATAGAGACTGTTAAGTCATATTTTGGTAAAGAACCTAACAAATCAGTAAATCCGGATGAGGTAGTGGCCGTTGGTGCAGCTGTGCAAGGTGGGGTGTTGTCTGGAGATGTTAAAGATGTGTTATTACTTGATGTGACTCCTTTGACTTTAGGTTTGGAAACTTTGGGTGGAGTTTCTTCACCTTTAATTCCACGCAATACCACTATTCCTAGCTCTAAATCTCAGGTTTATTCCACAGCTGCTGATAACCAGACTCAAGTAGAAATTAATATTCTGCAGGGTGAGCGTCCAATGGCAGCTGATAATAAGTCTTTGGGCCGTTTCATTTTGGACGGTATCCCACCAGCTCCTCGTGGTATGCCACAAATTGAAGTTACTTTTGATATTGATGCTAGTGGTATTTTGCATGTAAAAGCACAAGATAAAGCTTCAGGTAAAGTACAATCAATTAAGATTTCAGGTTCAACTGGTTTATCAAAAGAAGAAGTAGAGAAGATGACTAAAGAAGCCGAAGCTCATGCTGCTGAAGATGAAGAGAAAAGAGGCAAAGTGGAAGCGCGCAACCAGGCTGATTCTCTGATCTTTACAGCAGAAAAATCCTTAAAGGATGCAGGTGATAAGGTAGCGGCGGATGTAAAGACAGAGGTAGAAGAAAAGATTAAAGCTCTGAAAGATATTTTAGATTCAGGATCTAAGGAGGATTTGGAAACAAAAACACGCGAATTGTCTGATTCACTACAAAAGATTGGTCAGGCTGCATATCAGCAAGGCCAGCAGGCACAAAAAGAAGAAGAAATTGAAAAAGAAGAAAAAGACGGTAAGACTGATGATAAGGCAAAAGATGCTCAAGAAGGCGAAGTAGTTGAGTAATGCAAGTCATTCTGAACTTGGTTCAGAATCTTCTATGGTTATTTCGAGGATGCTGAATTAAGTCAGCATGACAAAGATCCAAGCGCGAAAGCGCTTTTTTTGTTTAAATATATGGCAAATCAAGATTATTATTCAATTTTGGGTGTTTCCAAATCTGCTTCAGCGGAGGAACTTAAACGTGCTTATCGCAAGTTAGCATTGCAGTATCATCCGGATCGTAATAAAACTAAAGAAGCAGAAGAGAAATTTAAAGAAATTAACAAGGCCTATGAGGTTTTAGGCGATCCGCAAAAACGTCAAACTTATGATCAGTTCGGTGCGGCTGCTTTTGAGGGACCAGGTGCTGGTGCAGGTGGCCAAGGTCCGTTTAGTGGAAATCCTTTCGCAGGCGGAGGACAATATGGACCCTTCAGTTATACTTACACAAGTGGAGGTAATAATGGGCAGGATTTTGATTTTGGTGGTTTTTCTGATCCATTTGATATATTCGAGCAATTTTTTGGAGGTGGTTTTCGCCAGGCTAGACGTCCAGTTTATTCCTTGACAATCTCTTTTGCTGATGCGGTAAAAGGAGTAGAAAGAGAAGTTACAATTGAAAATAAGAAACAAAAAATTAAAATTCCGGCCGGAGTTGATACCGGTTCGCGGATTAGATTTGAGACTTATGATGTAGTACTTGACGTTATTCCAGATAAGCATTTCCAACGAGAGGGAGCAGATATTATTACGGAAGAAGAGATAACTTTCCCTCAGGCAGTATTGGGTATGCAACTAGAGGTTAGGACAGTAGATGATAGTGTAAAAATTAAAATTCCCTCAGGAACTCAGCCGGGTACTTTAATTCGCTTGTCTGGCAAAGGTATGCCTCGTTTGCGTTCCTCAGGACGGGGTGATCATTATGTCAAAATTAAAATAGTTGTACCCAAAAATGTAAATAAAAGACAAAAGGAATTATTAGAAGAGTTTGATAAATCTACAGATAATAAAAAGTGGTTCTAATACTAATTAAATTTCTTGTCCCCTCCTATTTGTTGAAAAAATCAGACATCACCGGACTGGTAGCATCATTAGAAGTAAGAGGTTGTAAATTCCAGGATGACTCAATGGTATGCAATAAAGAGTAATGTGTATATTCCTGATTGGAAATATACCCTTTCTTAACTTGTGGACCAATCAAAATAGTAGCAATTTGGTTGTTATAAATATTTCCTTCGTCCCAAGTAATAATTAATAACGAATTTTCCTGCGTAAATATTGGTGACTTTAGAAGATTGGGTATATTTTTTGATAACCAGGTATCGCCCGTTTGAATTGAGCAGTTATGCATATCGTTACAGATATTGGGTGTAATCCAAATAAACTGAGGAGGGGAAATAGAAGTAAGATCTGATTTAAGATAAGCATAAGGTACAATATTATTACATCGTGCTGGATTTTTCCTTATATCATCAAAATAAATAAATGGATCATGCTTTTGAGCATATAAATTAGTACTGCCTATATAACAACTATGAGGCATTGATTCCATATAAGCTTTCCAGCTTATATGTGAGGTTTGTAAGCGATCGACTAAATTAGTTTTATTTAAGAAACAATTTGTACAATCGGATTTGATACCAAAAGTACTTCCGCCTATTAAAGCTAAATAATTGGGCAAGCTTGGATTAGTGACGGCCGAATAATTATTTGCGTAGGCATATTGTTTCGCAAGTTGGTTGATATAACTGGCTGAAGGATTATTTTGCAATGAACTTAACGGTTTATTTTCCATTATGATTAAAACAATATGACTGAAATTAGGTATCTTTATGGAGGAAATCGAGGATGATGGTGAGGTTATATTAGTTTGGAAGGATTGAGAGTTAATCTTGGGTAGATTGATGAGAATAAAAATCAAAATAATGCTTAATAATACTGCGGAAATTAAATACCTCATACATTTATTCTAATATATATTTATTAAGGTTTGATAATAGTTTGGTGAGGATAAGTTACGCAGCTGTAGCACGGTCAATTACGTAACCACCTAAATCTTCTACCACACCTTTATCTGTACCCAATCGTGTGCTCAGTGATATCCCTTTAACCATAATTCTCCCCGTTGTATCTCTTACGTAATCAAGCATATAACTACCGGAAAGGAAAGGAGCCATGATGGAGGAGATATTATTTGAGCGATCATCCATTAATTTGAATCTGTCTTCTATAACTGATAAAAATAAATCTGCATCTAGAGGAGATAATTTTTTTGCTTCTTGAAGATGTTTCTTTACTCTTTCCCTGCCTCCAGTAGCATTCAATCTTTTAGCCATATTTTCATAAAAACGCTTAATTTTTTTTAGATTTAGCAAACTACTATCTTCAATTTTAAAAATATCTGCGGCAGTATTTTTTGGCTGTTGATCAATTTCTAGCTCTTTAATCCATTTATCTAGCTGACCATGTGTGGGTTTTATGGAGAATACAAATTTTGCAAATTCATCGGCCATATTATTGGGAAAACCAAACGCTTTAGCACTTGCTTTTAAGTTATCAAAGATAATTTTTTTCTTCTCAGGATTTTTTATATTTTTATAATATTGCTCATAGTTAGATAAAGCAGCAGAATAGAGGTCAGAACCTTTTTTAAGTATATCGGTAAGTACGCCTAAGGACGGCTCTATAGTTATAGCCTTATCAAAGCCTATCTTGAATCCTTCAAAAAAATTCATATGGGAGAAATCACTACTAGTTGTTTTGTTGGAGACTCTAGTTACATATATAGGATTATCTTCAATTCTATCGCGTGGATTTAAACGATGCAAAGCTGTACTCTGAATAACTCTTTGTATTCCACTGCCGAATAGATCTTCAACTACGGTATCCCAAGCACCTATCTGTTTAACCATATCTTTTGTCTTTACATCTTCAGGCATAGTTTTTGTCCTGGTTACTTCAGGTAGATAGACAATATTTAAATGACCATCCGGAGCGCTTTGTGCACCTCTACTTAAACCCATCAGCCTACGTTCTTCTAAGGTTGCATGCCCAAATAGACCATATACTCTTAGATTCCCGAGTTCATTATCTGATAGGCCTAAACAGTCAGCCATTAAATTAATTCCATTTTCAATTTGTTGACTAATAGCAGCAAAATAATCCTTACGCTCTTCATCAGGCAGTTGTGCCAATCCTAGCATGTCACAGCGTGAACCTGTTTGCTCTCCAACAGTAGATTCAGATGGTGTATCAAGTTTTTGCCACCAAGCTACTAAATGAGGGCCAATTTGGGTTAGATCTCCTAAATCAGGTATAAAGCCAAATTTTCTAGAAGAGGCTTCCTTTACAATTTCTGCTGGTATTTTGTCTGGTACGTGGGGAGCTGGATTGAGCGTGAGAGTTGATCGTACTGACTTATTAACAAAAACGCCAAACAGTTTGGCGCCTTCGCGAAAAATGTTATTTCCATTATCTGTTCTGACAAAATTACCTTCAGGAATTATATGATGAACTGGCAATCTTTCTTCGCCGCCAGTTCCAATAGTGAAATCTGTAATTGCTTTTCTTATTTTTGAGGGCAATTCAACTTTTGACATTTGAGAGGGGTAATTATGTCAATTACTCTAGGACAATACAAGCTCAGGGTTAGTTAGAAATATTATAAATTATTAAGTCATTTTTCAGTAATGACTGATATGATTCTTATCAGAAGGAGGTACAAGGAAAAAGGAATATATAAAGAAATTTTTGAATTTGTTGTTGTTTGAAATATAATATCCTGTTCGATAACAAATAATATCATTATTCTCAATATTGATAAGATTAATTTGGGTCATTCAGCTATAAAGTTTTACAATAATAACCAAGAAGGCTACACAAAATCTATATTTGGAATCTAAATTAACTTATCTATAAATCAAAAGACTGTTCAGCAATATAAGCTTAATAGGGCGAGATAATATTGAAACGGTTATACCAAGATAACTTATTTAATGATTGCAAAAATTTCTTTTACAAATACTATTTTCAAAATCTCAAACACTCTCAGTCTATTCAGCTGGGAGTGTTTTTTTGTTATGAGCAGTTAAGTTAATTTAACAAATTTAGCCGTCATAATATTGTTTTTATTGGCTATCTCTGCTAACGTTATATTATGCAGTGTACTTTGCCAAATGGAGGAACTGGAATCACAACTGATTTCGGTTGTATACCTACTGATCCCGTTGCCTTTGCAGAAAAGTTTTATGGGATTGGTTTGAGTATTATGGGTGGATTGTCCTTGATCTTTATTCTTTATGGTGCATATATTCTCTTAACTTCGCAAGGAGATCCAGCCGCACTACGTAATGGTAAAAGTTATTTATACTATGCGATTGCCGGATTATTATTAGCCATTTTTGGCTATTTGTTTATCCAGATTGTTTTGGTCGATATCTTAAAATTGCCAGGGTTTGGAGCATAAAGTTATGCCAATAAAAATTTCACAGCCATCCAAGCGTAAGTACTCTTTTGTTACGGGCTTTTTATTTGGAGTTTTTGTTACATTATTTATGTTCATTCTTTATTTGTATGTTTTTAATAACCCATCTTTTGTCTATCAAACTGGAATTTATAGAATTATTGGCTTATCACCTTATGTGCCGGGTAAGATTTTAGTTACAGTGGATAATACTAATTATAATGAAGCAGTAAGCTTATTCTTGGAGAATGCAGAACCTGCAAGACTCATACAATATAACTCCAATGGTAGTTATAGCCAAACTGGTTCAGATATTGTTTTTGAAGTTACAGTCCCGGTAGGGCAAGAAAAAAAGTGGATTCAACTATATAAAAATGATCAGTATGTGAAGAATTCAGATTACGAATATCACAAAATAAATTAATATGCTTAAAAAACTGCCCATAGTAATCGGTTTATTCATATTATTATTTTCGTTTAGTTTTTCACATACTTTTGCTAGTTATACTACCTGTGGAACAAATGCAATAAGATGCGATAGTGTACCTCCAGGCAATACGCAGACTTGTATTATTGGTGCGGGCGGAGTTGGGACATGTAATACTATTGTTGCAGTCTCTACCTCTACACCCACACCCACTATGACTCCTACTGCCACCCCCACGCCTACTACTACTGTACCAGGGGGAGGAGGGGCAATCTCAATTGGTACTACGCCAGTTCCCACGGGTACATATGTGCCAGATAGTGAGGTAACATTTGTTGGACAAAATGCAGCCCGCGCTGGGCTCCTACTTGACTGGACTTTAAATGCAAAAAATTTTAGCTGGGTATATTTGATACCAGGAAGTGTAGGAGCTGCATCGCAAAATCCATTACAGATTTTTTGGGCGACTATTAGCGAAATAGTATATGCTTTATTGGCTGTAGTCTTGATTATTGCGGCTATTGTTATCATTGCCACTCGAGGCAGAAGCTTGACCGTAAGACGTTTCATGATTCGCTTTGTCGTTATTGTAGTTCTAGTCTATTTCTCCTGGAGTATTATTCAATTTCTTTATCAGCTTGGAGATATCGTTCAGCTATTTTTCCTTAAGAGTCCTACATATGCCCCCAATAACATTTCGCAAAAAGATCTGTTATTTGTAGGATGGGATTATGCTACTTTTGTCGGTTTGCGTTTGGCGGATCCTAACTCTACAGAATCTGCTTTTATTGCTTTATTATTAGTTAAGTTAACAGCCATTACCTACTACGTAATGGTAGGGATTTTATTACTGCGTAAGATTATCATGTGGTTTTTTATTATTTTGTCTCCGGTCTTTCCGTTACTGTTGTTTTTTAGTCCTGTTCGTAATACTGCTAAAATATGGATAGGCGAGTTCTTTCGTTGGTTATTATACGCGCCTTTATTTTCAATTTTACTAGCAGGGTTAGTAAGTGTATGGGTTCATTACATTCCACTTAACTTTACAGACTATACACATACCGATTTAGCTGGTGAGACTTATAACTCTTCGGCTGTCTTAGGTGGACAGGATCCCTCAACTTTTAAGGCTGGATCACCTCAATTATTAGATAGATTTCCTACCGCTATAAATATCTTACTTGGTGGTCCGAAACAACAGGTTGGCATTAATAACAGCGTGAATTATATTGAAACCTTCGCCGAATATGTGGTAGCTTTGATGATGTTGTGGGTAGTGATTTTATTGCCTTTTATTCTATTACAGATCTTCCTTGACTATCTAAACTCGTTCTCAATTAATGAAAATGCTTGGGTTCAGCAATTGATAGCTAGAAGTCCAACTTTGTTTAATCCTCCTCCACCAGCGCCTGCTGCTCCTCAGCCACCAGGTAAATATAAGCCGGCTGGGCTGGCTAAATCATTGCCCTTTGGTGCGAACTTCAAAGTGCCTGTGAACGTGGATATTAGACGTAATCAACCTGTCCAGTTACCCGTAAAAATTAATTCGGACATCACGAAATTGACCAGTCTTAATGTCCCCACGATGCGAGATATTGCTCAATTCGAAAAGAGCATGATGAGTAATAAGTCTTCACCTACTTCCATGCGTTATGAACAGACTTTGGCTAAAATTGCCAACCCTACTAGTGCAATGGGTGCCCAGCAGGATACATATCGGCAGATCAGAGGGAGATTGATGGTGGAGAGTCAGAAGGGCAATGTATTGGCCAAAAATATTCTGCAAGCAGCGACCTTAGCCACAGCTACTACTGTCAGTAAACAGACGGCAAACACGGTACAGCAAACTATGAACACAATCTTAAATCCCACTAACGCTACGACTCAAATGGAGAGGACTAAAGCCAATGAGATACGTCAAACCATCGTGGAACAGAGCGAAAAAGGAAACGCCACTGCTTCTCTGGTTGTCTCGACCATGAACACTATAAATAAGACCGAGATTGAAAGTATCTCCCAAATGATTCAAAAAATTGCTACGCAATCTACGACTAACATGCCTTCAACCTTAACCACTCTTGTGCAGGCATTGCATCAGGAAAGTACGCGCAATAATCCTGTAGCGGTAAATGTCTTGGCTGCAAGCAAGTTAGTTTCACAAAAAGGCAAGTTAGATTTACCCACCGTGACGAAGTTACACGAACAGCTTAAACAAGAAAGCCGCAAAGGAAATAAATTAGCTACTGAGTTATTAAATTCGACACAATCTCCCGATATTATTGCGCAAGTGCAACGTCTGTTAAAGTCTTTGCGTGAAGCTAAGCAAAAAGGAGATCCTTTGGCCGTAAAGGTATTGGAGCTCTTGGCCCAGAATGGAGTACAAACATCAGGTGCTTCTGCTAATTTACCTACTTCCAATCGTATTCAAACTGTAAGTATTGAAGATTACGAAGCAGTCAGACAAATGTGGTCTGATAACTATACCAGCATGGATGTTCCAGAAACTTTGGATGGCCGAATTAATGATCGTAAATCATGGTTACAGTCAGATATCGAAGAGATAACGGAGACAATTTCATTGCTTTCTTCTCCAGATCAATTGCAAGTAAGTCAGGGTATGCAGCGTGTATCAGGTATTCTGCCTTTCCTCTTGATTGGTGGTTTCTCTCAATCAGAAATCGTGGCTTACTTAAAGGCCAAAGCACAAGCTGCCAAAGAAGTCTTGGCTACTTTAGGCAAGCAAGAAGAGGAAGAAGATACTCTGTTATCTCAAAGGGCCAGTAAGACTCAAGAGAACACACTGGAACAACATTTAGATATGCCTCTTAAGGCTTATGGAGAAGAACAAAGTGAAAAATCTGTAAAAGATGATAAACAAGTAGATACAAAACCAGAAACAAAAGATTATTCCTAATTAAAGTAGTTTAGAAATCTGACGTTGAAATTATGAATTAGCATGATTAGTCAGCTTGACTAATACAAAAAAAAATTGAACAATAGATATATGTTGGGAAATTTATTTGGTGGTACAAAGACTAATGATAATGGTGTATCTACTGATCAATCAGCTGGAATTCCTCCTGTGACAGAAACCACACAAACCACTCAAAGTAGCTCTGCAACTATTAGTGCCAGTGGGCCAGTGGTAGTTGCTCCTGTTGCTGCGATGGCTTTACCTACTCAGACTTTCCAACAGACTAGCACCACAACTACAACTGCTCCTACTTCTCCCTCAATTCCCATCGCTGCTCCCGCTACAGCCAATAGTGCGGCAATGGATCCTTCACGTCGAGAAGATTTGTCGGCGCTTTCTCATTTAGATAGTCGTTCTATGCAGGTCTTAATGCATGCCAAACAAGAAGCAATGCGCGTTCAGCAGGCAGTTATCATGCCTGAACAATTACTATTTGGTCTGCTATACGATACTGAGATCTATAAGCTATTGGAGCAATTTAAGGTAGATGTAGCTAAGTTATCACGTGAAGTACAAACCAAGGAAACACCAGGTACTTTTACGGGCCAACCAACTTTGAGTGATCAAGTTAAACAAATCTTTGAAACTGCTTTTACGTCTGCAAAGGAGCGTAGTAGTTCGTTTATCGCTCCGGAAGACATTTTGTTAGCAATTTTCCCCTCCTCTAGTGGTGCGACATTGCAAGCCCAAGGTGTGAGAAAAGATGAAGTTGTGGCAAAGTTGGAAAAATCATCCGCCTATACTGAAGGAAGAAAGTCAGTATTAGATAAATTTGGTGTAGATTTAACAGAAAAAGCTAAAGAAGGTGGATTAGATCCAGTTGCAGGTAGAGAAAAAGAAGTTGATAGATTAGTGCATATTCTATTACGTAGGACCAAAAATAACCCAATTATTATTGGTGAAGCTGGTGTGGGTAAGACGGCTATTGTAGAGGGTTTGGCTCAGGCGATTGTGTCAGGTAATGTTCCTGAAGAGTTGAAAAACAAAAAGATTATTCAAATTGATGTCTCATCACTAGTAGCAGGCGCTAGTCATAGAGGGGAGTTTGAAGAAAGACTACGCAGTGTAATGAAAGACACCATGTCAAGTGGAGGACAAGTGATCTTGTTCTTTGATGAAATTCACACATTAATTGGTACGGGGGATAATGAGGGTGCTTTGGATGCTTCTAATATCATTAAACCGAATTTAGCTCGTGGACAATTACAAATTATCGGTACCACTACAACATCAGAATACAGAAAGTATTTTGAAAAAGATAAAGCTTTTGCTCGCCGTTTCCAGCCCATCATAGCGGAGGAACCGGATGAGGAAACTGCGGTAAAAATGCTGCAAGTATTAAAAACCAAATATGAGAATTATCATCATGTTACTATCCCAGATGATGCTTTAAAACAGGCTGTTAAATTATCTAAAAAATATATTGGTGAACGCTATTTGCCCGACAAGGCAGTAGATTTATTGGACGAGGCAGCTGCGGAAGTGAAGTTGCAAATGTCTGCTGGAAAACGCCAAGATAACACCATCCAACGCTCTGATATCGAAAAGGTAGTTAGTGCTTGGACAGGAATTCCTATTACCAAATTAACAGAAGATGAAAGTCAAAAATTATTAGAGCTAGAAAAGCGTATTCATATGCGATTGATTGATCAAGAACCAGCAGTCAACGGAGTTGCAGAAGCAGTCAGAAGAGGAAGAATTGGTCTGGCCGCAGCCAATCGTCCGATTGCTTCTTTCATCTTTCTGGGGCCCACTGGTACAGGAAAAACCGAATTGGCCAAAACATTAGCCGAAATTTTATTTGGTCGAGATGACGCCATGGTGCGATTAGATATGTCAGAATATATGGAAAAACATGAGGTTGCGAAATTAATAGGAGCACCTCCAGGTTACGTGGGTTATGAAGAAGGAGGACAATTGACCGAAGCTGTGCGTGCAAAGCCTTATTCGATCGTTTTACTAGATGAAATTGAAAAAGCTCATCCTGATGTATTTAACATTTTGTTACAACTATTGGAGGATGGACGTTTAACAGACAATAAAGGTAATACAATTTCTTTCAAAAATACTATAGTGATAGCTACTTCCAACATTGGTAGTCAGGACATTCAGGATCAATTGTCCAAACCAACCAAAACACCCGAAGAGTATCAAAAAATGTATAAAGAAATGCAGGCCAAAGTTTCCGACGATTTGCATAAATTTTTCCGTCCTGAGTTATTAAATCGTTTTGATGAGATTATTATGTTCCAACCGTTGAGACAGCAAGACATGAAATATATTGCTAAATTAGGTGTGGAAAAGACTAATAAATTACTTAAAGATCAGGGCTTCTCTTTGCAAATTACGGATGGGGCACTGGAGGTCTTAGCTAAAGAAGGGTATGATCCGCAATATGGAGCACGTCCATTACGTCGCTTGATCCAGTCAGCTATTGAAAATCCAATTGCCATGATGATTATTAACAAAACATTTGTAGCTGGAGATATCATCAAAATTGATTACGATCAACAGAAATCGGAGTTTAGTTTTACCAAATTACAACCGCAACCTCAAGCTGTCGGACAAACAGTAAATAGTCCTACTGCATCAGTATCTAATACTACTGCCACCACTATCGATACTACTTCTCAATCGAATCAGGTTGTTAATTCATTAAATCCCAATACTACTCCTAATATACAAGCGCAAGTTGAGCAACCTTTAACTGAAACACCAGCTGTTAGTACATCTAAACAAGCTCCCTCAGATCTTTCAAGTTCTGATAGCCAGCCGTTAATGCAGACTATTGGAGATATTGCACAGAGTTATACAAATTCTATAAATAATGTTGGCCCGAACACTGCTCCTACGCTTGATAGTGGAGTGAATTCCATACCTCAAGTAAATCCAGTAGCAGGTTTGACCCCAGTTCCGTCAGTTACTACAGTAGATCAAATACCATCAGCTTCTTCTATGACTCCGACATCTATGCCACTCAGCGCTACTGGTATGACATTCGCTCCACCAGCAGTTTCATCGGCTGCATTGATGAGCAATGGTGATTCTGATCAAACAGGTATAGTTTAAGCTTTTAATAGGCTAAATCTCAGCCTTTGATAGTTATTTTATCTCCACTGAATAATCCTGTATGATAATACTATGAAAGAGAAAGTAATACAGTATTTAAAAAAATACTGGTTTATTCCAGCTTTTATACTATTAACCATCGTTTCGTTAATAACTTATGTATTTAATCAAGTTACAATTAATAGCGAGATTTTAGGAAAAGATTCATATAGTGTAACCCATGGCAATGACAATGCCTTTTCGCTTTATACACAAAGCGGTTATTTATATAAATCAAATCAACAAGGGCAATCAGCTGCGTTAGATTTTATTCGAGCAAATCCCAATAAAATTTTTGGTAGTGGTTTGAATACATTTTCCAATGTAGTACTGCAAAGAAGTATGATTGACAAGCAAAATCCTACTGATTACCTGCCCGGAACAGAGCATTATTTTTATCAACAAACTATCGATAATATTCCTGTCTATGACGGTATTATTGCAATTCATATTCAGCACACGGATGAGATATATGCTGCGGCAGGGGTTGTTGTTACAAAGCAGCCTAGTACGTTATTCACGCAAATTAATCACCAAAAAGCAAAAACAATTGCTCTGAATCAGGCACGAAAAGAGAATCCCAATTTGAGTTTGACCGTGAATGAAGAGCAGGAATATTTACTAAATCTACAGGCTCTAGGACTGAGCGCTGATGGTACAACCTACCATGTTTTAGCTGTATTGGTTACTTCAAAGACCAAACCCATAAGTTTTGCAAAGCGTTATTTTGTGGATTTAGTCAGTGGGGAAATTGTTTATCAGGAAAATCAGGTAGAAACATTGTTATCACGCAATATTAGTAATTGTAATAGCTCAGATAATTGTGTGGTGAGTCGTACAGAAGGTCAGTCGTCTTCCGCAAATTTAGATGTGAATAAACTTTATGATATTTTCGGAAAAGTTTATAAATTCTATTTCAATAATTTTAATCGTGACAGTATCGATAATAAAGGCGCTACATTGTTTGGTTATGTTAATAGGGCAGATATTGCAGGGTTTCCTTGTCCTAATTCAGCTTATGTCGATGGAGGGATTGAATTATGTGCGGGCATGGATGTGTTGGATATTGTTGCACATGAATTAACTCATGCTGTGACACATTATACAGCAGGCTTAATCTATAGTTATCAGTCAGGAGCTTTAAACGAAAGTAATTCAGACATTTTTGCTACGGGTCTTGATCATAACTGGTCGATCGGTGAAGATGTACATCTCACTGGTGTAAAAACTCCTTTTAGATACTTAAATGATCCGACTTTAACAGGACAGCCGGATAAGCTTTTTTCACCACTATACATTTGTGATAGTCAGGATAGTGGCGGTATTCATACTAATGAAGGAATTATGAATAAAGCATTTTATTTAATGACACAGGGTGGTAGTTTTAATGGTTGTCAGATTAATGGTATTGGTAGTGCCAGTTATCAGATTCAATATCGGGCTTTGACACATTATCTAATTCCATCTGCGAATTTTTCGGATATGTATATTGATATGTTATTGGCGTGTAATGATTTATATGGTGGCTATTCAGATAATTGTATTAATGTAGAGAAAGCATTACAAGCTACAGAAATGGATCAACAACCCGTAAATACCCAACAAGGAGCAGTTTGTTTGAATAGGACTGAGGTCTCTCCAGCTTGCAGCAGTCAACCTCTGTCAGCCAAAGGTATAACCTCGTCGCCTACCTTAAGTCCTGACGGCACGGTTAGTCTTTCAGCGACACCGTCAGCCAATTTATCCATGAAGGTTATTGTGTATACTGATAACAATAATAACGGCTATTATGATGGCAATGAAGGAATTGCGAATGTAAGTTTAACTTTAAGCTCTGGGGGTCAACAATTTAGCGGGGTTACCGATACTACAGGCGGGGCTAGTTTTTTTGACTTTAGCTTTGGTCAGCTACAGCTGACAGCACAATTATCCAACGGCACGGCGCTTGGACCTTATTCGACCGATATCTCACAAACCGGCAATTATTTGCTTGAATGGAAGATTCCTGCGGATTTATTACAGCAGGCCAATACGGCTTTACCAGGATGTAAGGTTATAAGTAAATGTTCACATGGTGCGGGTGGGTTGCAATTATGTACCTTTGAATGTCAATGATTCAAAGCTATTTCTAGCTTGTATCGGTTTGCTTTTTTGAGTCAAACTTTCTATGCTAGAGTAGTATGCAATATTCATTACTGCCAGTCGAATTCTTGAAATTTTGGTATGTTAACGCTCCACTTGGTTTATTATCATTTTTTTCTTCTTTAAATACATCATTTCTGCGTTTGTTTTCTCTGAGTTTATTATTCAGAACATTTTTTCAACCGATCAAAAACGAATATCGTCAAGGTTTGGTTGGATTTTCCATAGGCATGGGAATGTTTATAAAGACAGTTCTCATTCTAATCTCTATGTTAATGTTTGTTATGTTACTATGTTTGGAATTTTTATTTATTTGCGGTTTTGTGATATTACCGATAGCTTCGTTGGGGTTATTTTTTATTAAGTTATGAATATAGAAGGTCTTGTTAAATTAAAAATATTTTACACTTCTGCCTTAATGCGTTCGGTTAGGACTTTGATTTTTGTGTTTGTAATTCTGTTATTTTTCAACCAGTTAAATCATAAATTATCGGTTAGCCTTCCATTGTTTGTCTTTGTTTGGTTTGTCATATCAGAGTTGTTCTTTCGCTTTCATGTGTATTTAGTTCAGCCTACTTTAACTGTGGCGAAAAATGAAAAGGGTAAGTGGACACTGTCTACTAGCAGAGATTTATTACAGATTATTTTTTCAACAATTGTATTAGCTAAGTTTGTACATAAATTATTAAGAACCTCGCAAGCATTTTTTATTTTAGAAAAATCTGCCATTCCCGTAGAAGAAATTAAATTAGTTGAAATAAAAGTTGATCAGGTTTTAGCTAAAGCAGCAGAAATAGTAGAGCAAATTAACGGGAAATATATCACGACTATGGATGCACTAGTAGCATATTTACTTTTAACCGAAGATCAAACTAAAACTCTTTTTAATCATGAAATCAAGCCAGAGGAGCTTTTACAAATATTATTATGGGCACGTTATAAGTTTAAATCAGAAGAGTATCCTCAGCCAATCCGTATGAATTTTACAGGCGAAGGAATAGGTGAAGGAATAGTAAACGGTTGGACTCCAGAGACCAAAAACTACACTCAAGATTTTAGTTATCGGGGAATAGCACCATCTTTAGTTGGGAGAGATGATCAGTATCGGGCTTTATTGGAGGCTCTAAGTAAAGGAGATAACAACAATGTATTATTAGTAGGTGAGGATGGAGTGGGGAAGGAGAATTTGGTAGCCCAGTTGGCTAATGATAGTTATTATTCTAATTTATCGGGTTTTTTGAACCATAAGAAGATATTACAACTGATGGTGGGACCTTTGATTGCGGGAGCAGAAAATCGTAGTGATCTGGAATTGCGTTTAGAGTCTATAGTGGCTGAAGTTTCACATGCTCGTAATGTAATTTTGTATATTCCCGAGTTTGAAAATTTGATGGGTGCCAGCTCATATGCTATTGATTTGTCAGGGGCACTTCTTCCTTATTTGCAAACAGGATTTTTGCCCATTATTGCCAGTATGTCGCCTGGGAATTACAAGACTTACATGCAGCAAAATCCCCTGCATGAGGTATTCACATTAATCAATGTACCAGAACCCAATAAAGATGTTGCTATACAAATGTTAATAGCCAAGACTGAAGATATTGAGAACAAAAATGGAGTATATCTAAGCTACCATGCGGTACTTACCGCAATTAATTTAGCTGATCGTTATGAACAAGATGCGGTTTTACCCGGCAGCGCAGTAAATTTACTCAATGATGCAGCCAACAGTGTGGCGATATCCCCCAAATCCCACTATCTAAGTAAATCAAAACAGAAAGTGGTTTTAGCAAGCGATGTAGAAGCTCAAATTAGTCTAAAAACTCAGGTGAATGTTGGGGCGCCTACTAAAGAGGAAAAGGATTTATTATTACATCTGGAAGATAAAATACATGAGAAGGTAATTGACCAGACACAAGCTATTTCTGCTATTGCTGAAGCTCTAAGACGTTTGCGCTCTGGTTTAACAACTCAAAACAGGCCAATTTCCTTTTTGTTCTTAGGTCCTACTGGTGTGGGTAAATCAGAAACAGCCAAAGCTTTAGCATCAGTGTATTTTGGTGGTGAGCAAAATATGATCAGGCTGGATATGTCGGAATATTCTGATATAGACGGAGAACGACGTTTGTTAGGTTCAGCTCCAGGTGAAGGTAACGAACGGGGAGAATTAACCGATAAAATTCATGACCATCCGTTTTCTTTAGTTTTACTTGATGAATTTGAAAAAGCGCACCCCAAAATTCTTGATTTGTTCCTGCAGGTGTTAGAAGATGGACGCTTGACCGATAACAAAGGTAGAACAGTGACGTTTGTAAATAGTATTATTATAGCTACCTCAAATGCAGGAGCAGAATTTGTACGGGAAAATCTGGTAGCTGGACAAAAAATTGATAAAGTATTTCAGCAAAAGCTACTGGAGTATCTACAGCAAAATCAGATTTTTCGTCCCGAATTACTCAACCGTTTTGATGATGTGATTACTTTTTCACCATTAGGACCGGCAGAATTAACACAGATAGTGAAGTTAATATTAAATGATATTATTCAACAAATGGCCACATTAGATATTGGTTTGAGTTTTAATGAGAAGGTGATTGATAAGATAGTTAAAGAAGGTGCTGATTTAGAATTCGGTGCCCGTCCGATGCGCCGGTATATCCAAGATAATATAGAAGATTTACTTGCCAAAGCCAAACTACAGGATCAGATTAATAGAGGTGATAAAATAGTTATAAGTGTTGACGCTAATGGACAACTTATTCTAACTAAATAACTTTATGAATAAAAAACTTTTAGTGTTTGGAGGTGTATTTTTACTCGTGATCATAGCCTTATTTTCTCTATTTCTTCAGTTTTCTCCTTCTTCTCAAAGAACTAAGGTTGTTAATAACAGTTCGGCTCAACCTAGTCCTAATTCTGTGGGTAATCCCACTACTGTTAGTTCGTCACTGCCGTCTAATGTATCTCCATCAATTGCCCTTAATCCTTCATCTGTACCTGCTGACTGGCAGGTATATTCAGGTGGTATTTATACGTTAAAATATCCAGCTAACTGGAGTATTCAGGACCAATCATTAACAGGATATAAAATCATAAAATTATCGCCGATAGAAGATGGATATTATGACCCCATTGCCCCATATATTAAAATAACTGAAGTTGTAAATTCTAATGAATCTCTACAAGAAAGAGAAAGCTTAGGAATAAGTAATGACCTTAAATATACAAAGACTAATATAGGTGGTAAGTTAGCTTATGTGTCTTCAGGGATAGTCGATGGGCCAGTTATTAATGGACAATCATATGGTAAATTACAAGGTAGTATCTCCTTTGTGCAAAGTGGTAATTATCAATTTATCATACAAACATTATTTTCTAATTCTAAAGATAGAGTTGAGGATTCAACTATAGTCAATATAATCATGTCGTCTATAAAAATATTCTAGTTTGCTATCGCTCCTCCCCATTCTACCATAACAAAACCCTTACGTTCAGGAATTATAGGTAGTTTGGGGGCTGTGATTGAGATATCTGTATCAAGTCCTTTGAATAATGTCAGAAAAGCAATTGTGGCATCAGGTTTAGGATAGATAACTATTTTATCCACACTATCTTTTATTTGTCCAGAAAGAACACCTACGTATATATATGGCTTATCTAATGCATAAAGCTTCGGTAGCCAATAATTAATAAATTCATCTCGCTCAGATTGTTTAAGTCCCAAGTTTGTTACAAGTTGATTTAAGTTTGTAGATAAATTTTTGATAGGATATACATAACCCGTACTTAAGTTAGGTACTCTGTTTACATTCGTCTCATAAAATAATTCATTATATAGGGTATTGTTAAATTTTATTATCCCTCCTGGTATAACTGTAATATTGTTCCAGCCTTCTGCTGGATAGCTAGGTATGCTTTTGGAAATTCTCCCGGGAATAACGAGTTTTACTGACACATTTTTTATAATTCTATCAGAATATAAATATATGACAGGTTTATCAAAACAAACATTTGCAACATTGTTGCAATTTTCATATTTAGAATAGTTTGGGTTTGCAGGTATTGTATAGTAGCCAGGAATTACTAAACTATCTTTCAGATAAACACAACTTGTCGGAGTACAGCTTAATCCGGATAAGTATATTGGGTTCACATCTTGACAAGGGAAACCCTCATCTGGACATGTTTCATTTATCATGTGGCCTAAGTACACGCTTGGAGTTGTGTTACCGGAGTTACAGGTTACTGCGATCACACTTGGAGGTCTGCAGGAACAATTAGCGGTTCGAGGCCCATCGGTAGATACACAAGCTGTTGCGGGAGTTGGTGCTGTAGTTGGTGTCATTGTAATCATTGTAAAAGTATTCAATTGGAGTTGTTGTCCATTCTGATTTGGTGCAGGTTTTAATATTACACTTCCGCTACTTGCCGAAGCTCCTGCGCCAGGAGTAGTAATTGTGTATTTTGATGACGTATCAGGCGTAGTTGGCCAGGGTTTATCAACAGTAACTTGATTATTCGTATTGGAAGTTATAGTGGCCGACTCTCCTGCACCAGTGCCGGTATTAATGGTTATGGTATCTCCGACCAAAGATCCGGGTGTAAAACTTTTGGAGGTATCATTTAAAGTGGTTGAACTATTTGATCCAGTAGAAGTGCCGGTAATTGTAGTACTTATAGATCCCAAGCTGGCTTGATTTACCGGTTGTAAAAATGTGCTAAAACCGCCAGTTAAAGATGCAGCTGCCGCGATTACTAACACAATAAGCAGAATTAAAATAGATTTCACTTATACTAGTTTAATCAATTTTTTATCCTGCTACAAGTTACACCTAGTGGTTGATCATGTGGCCTCGATCTGATATACTAACTTAGTATGCCAGCAATACAAAGATCTGAATTTGCATTAGCTTTAAATCAAGTCGCCTCTGAAAGAGGTTTGGATGTATCTGTGGTTTTAGAAACCGTGAATGCTGCAATCTTAGCTGCTTATCGCAAAGATCATCCGGATATTGTCGTTGAGGAATATTCTGCAGAGTTGGATCCAAATAGTGGTGAAGCGAAAATTTTCCATAACAAAGAAGATGTCACACCTCCAGGTTTTGGTCGTATTGCTGCACAAACCGCCAAGCAAATTATTTTGCAAAAAATTCGTGAGCGTGAAAAAGAAGCAATCCTGACAGATTATAAAGTTCGTATCGGTACAGTTGTAAATGGTATGGTACTGCGTTTTGCTGGTCCCAATGTCATTATCGATGTTGGTAAAGCGGAAGGTGTTATGCCTCCACATGAACAAATTCAAAATGAAAAATACAATTTGAATCAGAGATTGTCTGTTTATCTAAAAGAAATCAAACCCGGTCCGCGTGGAGATGAAATTATTGTTTCCCGAACTGATAATGGTTTGCTCGAAGGATTATTTAAACGTGAAGTGCCCGAAGTTGCTCAGGGAAGTGTGGAAATTAAATCTATCGTGCGTGAGCCAGGTAATCGCTCCAAAGTAGCAGTTTATTCAAATCAATCTGGTATTGACCCAGTTGGTTCATGCGTAGGGCAAAAAGGCGTTCGTATTCAAGCCATCATTCAGGAATTTAATGGTTTGGAAAAGATTGATATTATTCAATGGCAAGATGAGCCTTCTTTATATGTTGCTCAAGCTTTGTCTCCTGCCAAACATGTAACAGCTCAGATTAATGAAGCTGACAAGGTAGCTCGCGTAGCTGTTCCTCAAGACGAGTTGTCACTGGCTATTGGCAAAGAAGGGCAGAATGTGCGGTTGGCTTCCAAGCTTACAGGCTATCGTATTGAAATAGCTGGACAAGAAGAGCCGGTCGAGGAAGTAGTAGAAGAAAAAGCGGAAGAACAAGTCGAAAAAGAAGCTAACTTAGCGGCTGTTACCCAAGAAATTCACGAAGCAGTCAATGAACCATCCGTTGTAAAAGAAGCTCCTGAGGATATAGAACATAAGGGAGAGCAAGTGACTCCAGCAGAAGAAAATAAAGCAACCGAGTAACTTCATTTTTTAATTTAAAATTTTCAATTTTTAATCAACTTGAAATGTTTAGAGGTCAAATCAATGAAAATTAGAAATTATAAATTGAAAATCATTATTAGAGGAGGAAAAATAAATACATGGCAAATCAAAAACCCACACCATCTCAAACAACTAACCAATTTCCACCAGTCGTAACTGTCCTTGGTCATGTAGATCATGGTAAAACCACCCTTTTGGATGCTATTCGCAAGACTTCTATTGCTGATCGAGAATTTGGTGGTATAACCCAAAAAATTGGTGCTTCATCTATTGAAATTCCCTATGATGGTCAAACAAGACAAATAACTTTTATCGATACTCCAGGACATGAGGCATTCACTTCTATGCGCAGTCGAGGTGCTCAGGCGGCGGATATTGGAATCTTAGTTGTTTCTTTAACTGATGGTGTTATGCCTCAAACCAAAGAGAGTATTCAATTATTACAACAAGAAAAACTGCCTTTTATTGTTGCACTTACCAAGTCAGATTTGCCCGAAGCTCAGACAGAAAAGGTTAAACAACAACTATTACGGGAGAACGTTTTGCTGGAAGGCCTGGGTGGAGATATACCCTACATGGAGGTTTCTGCCAAAACGAATCGCAATATTAAAGAACTGCTTGATCTAATTTTACTTTCCTTTGAAATGCAGGTAAGAAATCCCGCCATTAAAGCTGATGCCCCCTTACTAGCAATCGTAATCGAGTCCAAACGTGATCCTAAAGTAGGTGCTAAAGCCACCATAGTAGTTAAAAATGGGACACTGCATGTGCGTGAGGATGTAGTGTGTGAAGGTCAGGCTTTTCGTGTGCGTACCCTCATTTCACCGCTTGGCAAACAAGTTACTACAGCCAGTGTAGGAGAGGCTGTAGAAGTACTAGGAATGACCGACTTTTTGCCTGTGGGTAGTATAGTCACTGGCAAAGATAATGCCTTTAAGACCATCCAGGAGGAGCAAGAGCCTATGCAACGAGAATTAAGGTATGTAGCCAAGGAAGAGGAGCGTGGAGGAGTTTCTTTAGTTATTTGTGCTGATACTGAAGGTTCTTTAGAAGCTATCACGTATGCTCTACCTGAAGCAGTTAAGATCATTGCTAAAAAGACAGGAGAAGTTTCGGAAGCCGATATTTTGCTGGCGAAATCTACAGGAGCGTTGGTGGTTAGCTTCAATAGCAAGATTAAACCAGAAATCCAGAAACTAGCCATAACTGAGCGTGTATTAGCCAAAAACTACAACATTATCTATGAAATGATCGATGAAATTACCGACGTGCTTGAAGGTAGGCAGCGTGCGGCTGTAGAACAGGTATTTGGGACAGCTAAGATTATGGCTAAATTCCCTTTCGAGAAAACCTTTGCTTTGGGTATAAGGGTGATGGAGGGGCGTGTGGCTAGGGGAGATCGCATCAGACTTATGCGTGGAGACCAGATAGTGGGTGAAACTACTATAGCATCTTTGCGCGTAGGTAAAGACGTACAATCTAAGGTCGAAAAAGGCCATGAAGCTGGGCTGGTTTTAGCTACCCCTCTTGACTTTCAACTGGGAGATATGTTAGTATGCCATAGCTAATAATATAGGATACATTTAATTAGCTATAAATTTATGGATAGTCAAGCCTTACAGCAAATTAAAGACATCATCGATCAAAATGATCAAGTCACCATTGCCGTCAAACAACAGCCGAGTTTGGATGAATTGGCTGCTGCTCTTTCAATTTATCTGACTTTCACACAAGCTGGTAAAAAAGTAAGTGTGGTTGCTCCAGAAAATCCCTTAGTAGAACATTCTTCATTGGTTGCCATCGATAAAGTTCAAACTGCAATTCAAGGTACAGGTGGAGATTTAGTTGTATCTTTCCCTTACAAAGAAGAGGGAGAAATTGAAAAAGTTTCTTATACTTTAGACAATGGATTTTTGAATATCATTGTAAAACCAGGCGAACAGGGTTTTTCATTTACTGAAGATGATGTACGTTATAATCATGGTGGTTCCTTAAGCGGTTTATTTATTACTGTAGGTACTCCTCATATATCTGACTTGGGTCAATTAGTTACTCCGGAAAGTTTGAAGAATGTCACAGTTATCAATATCGATAACAAAGAAGAAAACGAAAACTATGGAAACGTAGTCTTAGTTTCTCCCAGGTTTTCTTCTGTCAGTGAACAGGTAGCCGATTTATTACTATCTTTGGGTTATGACTTTGACATTGATACCGCCCAAAATCTCTTGTATGGAATTCATGCCGCTACCAACAATTTCCAACAGGAAAGCACCAGTTATTTAGCTTTTGAAATAGCTGCTATTTTGTTGCGCAAAGGTGCAAAAAGACCCATGGATCAATTCCAGACACGTCAAAATAACAACCAACGCCGTCAAAATCCGGTAAATCAAAATGCAAATCGCCAACCACAACAGCGCAATTTTAACCAAAGACAGTCCAGTGAACAAACAGCGCAGGATGTTTTGGAAGCCCCTACTCAAGAGAGTAGACCAGCCCAAAATAATACTCAGCAATTGCAACGCAGACAACAGGCTATTCGTCAGCAATTACAGCAAGAGCAGGTAAATCAAAAGAAAAATCAACAGCAAGAACCTAAAAACATGGATGAAGTAAATCCTCCAGCTGATTGGTTAACACCTAAAGTCTACAAGGGATCCACTAATATATAAGAGTATCTAGTATCTAGAATAATTCAAATTTCAAAATAGAATTAAAAGCTAAAAGTTTACAAAGTTAACAGAAAAAAGTAAAATTTTAGAATTTTTTGTGGTCATCTCTATTTTCCAGCTAGTTTGGCGTAGATGATGAAGATTAATCCACAACCGACCAAGACTAAGCCAATTCCTTGGAAGAGTGAAATTTTCTCCTTTAGAAAAACATAGCTAAGTATGGCCGTAAGAAAAATCATGCCACCATAAACGATAGGCGTGACAATGGCTACTTTATTGACCATCAAACTTTTAGAAAAAACAATGGAAAATAGAGCGATAGAGATTCCACCTAATACTGCCATCAAAATACCTAATTTATTATTTACCCAAAGTTGTTTATTGATAAGCGGGATAATGATAAGCAAGGGGATAATGGCGGCTAAAATATTGGACACCGCAGCTACCACTCCAGCATCAGTATGTCTAGAAGCAATGGTGATGAAAAAGATAGCAATGGTATAAAAAATCAGAGCAAGAAAAATGAATAACATGCTGATCAATTATATATCACCCTTTAGGTGGAAGTACAAGTCATTTATCTTTATTTTTGATACTAATCCGCCAAGTCTGTATCATCCAACTCTTGTGTGTGGATTTTCTGCATAAATTTGGCTTGTAATTCAGAAATTTGAGTCTCTCCTAAAGCTTGTAAATATTCATCTGCTTTTAGTGATTGTTGCAATAACGAACGATCTAAATCTAAAGCTTCGCGGTTAACTTCATATGCCACATCATTAATGCCCAACAATTTAATTCCATTTAAAGTCCGCACGCGTGATAAAGCCACATAGCCCATGCCTGGTTCAAAAGCTTTGGACAAATCTATCTCAGCTCCATCCAAACTCATGCCCTGGCTTTTATGTACCGTAATTGCCCAGGCGAGGCGCAAGGGAATTTGGTTAATTTGGGCCAGAGTTTTATCGTTTTCCTCGATCTTCCAGTTTTCCGGTGTAGCTACGATACGTCTTTTATCAGCCGTTTCGACAATTGGGAAATTATCGTTATCAAAACCAATAATTTTACCCAAAGTTCCATTAACATAGCCTTTAGCGAAATTATTTTTGACAAACATCACGACGGCGTCTTTTTTTAATTGTAATTTTTCCGGGGCTAGGCAGCTTTTCTTTAATAATTCCAGCAGATTGGGATTACCTGTCGAGGACATGGGGTAGCTGCTGGGTTTGGTATTTATTTTATCCAGTTGGCGATTATTAATACTATCGACATCTATATTATGCGTAAACAGTTTAGTCGGTGGGAGGTCCATTTCGACTTCCTGATTGAGTCTACTTTCCAATATCTCACGCGTGTCACGAGTTACATGATTATCACGAATTTGTTTTAGCATCTGCAGAAAAACTTTATCACCCTGGCGGTGTTGTTCATCCAAATAACAAACTCTTAACTCCATGGTATTCCAGGCCTGTGAAGTATGTACAAAACTATTATCCTCGCCTTTTTTACTCACTGGTGGTAACTGAAAAAAGTCGCCACATAAAATAACCTGAATACCGCCAAACGGCAAAAAAGGTTGAGATTTAAAAGCGCGGCAGATTTGGTCAATCAAATCGAGGCGATGGGCATGCAGCATGGAAATTTCGTCGATGATTAAAACTTTGGTTTTAGTAATAGTTTTCAAATATGACTTTCGCAATAAATCGCGAATATCGTTTTCATTGAGCGTATCTTTGATGCCAATACCCGACCAAGAATGAATAGTTTTGCCGTTCATATGCGTGGCGGCAATGCCAGTGGAAGCCGTAATTCCCACGGGGATTTTGTGCTGTTTGAGATAAGCGATATATTGATTAAGCAGATAAGTTTTTCCACTACCCGCAGCTCCCGTCAGGTAGACGTTGTGTCCCATTTTGAGTAAATTAAATGCGTCTCGTTGGGTCATGAATTAGGCGTCGTAATTACTTAAGTCTTTAGGAATCCAATATTTAATTTTATTTTCCGGCAATAACATAATACGATTAGGAGTTAAGCCTTCCACAAATTCCTCGGTGTGACTGACAAACAGCATAGCACCTTTATAACTTTTCAAAGCCTCCAAAATGATTTTTTGTGAGGTGACATCCAAATAGGTAGTTGGTTCATCCAGGATGAGTAAGTTATAGTTTTGCAGCATTAATAGAGCAATCGAGAGGCGGGTTTTTTCTCCACCTGACAGTGAGCCTACGGTCTGGAAAATGCGGTGACGAAGAAAGTTAAATTTAGCCAACACAGGACGTATTTTATCCAACGGTAAACTACACACAGTTTCTACGGTTTCCAGAATAGTTTTGTCAAAATCAAAAGTTTCAAACTCCTGAGAATAATAGCCAATATGCAGGTTAGGATCTTTTTCCACTTCACCACTATCGGGCTGAATTCTTCCCATTAAAATCTTGATAAATGTACTTTTGCCCGCGCCATTGGGTCCATACAAAGCAATTCTTTCACCGCGGCGAATAGAGAGTGAAACATCAGTCAAAACTAGCTCATCGTTGTAACTTTTGCTAATATTTTGCGCACTAAGCGGTATTTCACCAGTTGGTAGCGGATCAGGTAACACAAATTTGATATGTGCCAATTCCCTTGGAAGTTCTGGCAAAGCATCTTTGAGACGATCTATACGTGTTTGCACATTGGCGCGTGCCCGAGCTCCTTTCTCTGAACTCATACGAGCCATTTTTAGTAGACTTTTTTTCATACGCGTAATTTCGTGTTGATCATTTTCATATTGTTTGACCAACATTTTTTCATTACTTTCTTTGACCTGCAGATATTTAGAATAATTACCTTTGTATTCTTCTATCTTTTTATTAGTAGGATTAATGGCCAGTACCTTATCTATATGGTTATCCAGTAGGTTGATATCATGTGAGATGACGATCAGAGTATTGGGATATTCACTCAAGAACTCCATGATCCAGCGTTTGCCCTCGGTATCGAGAAAGTTGGTGGGTTCATCGAGGAGTAAAACGTCGGGTTCAGCGATAATTGCCCGCAGCAGGGCAAGTTTGGTTCTCTGGCCGCCACTCAGGATTCTAGGTGCAGTATCTAATTCTGCGTTAACCTCGAGTGAATGCATCATTATCAGCAATTCATATTCTTCCTTTTTTAGCTCAGGATCGATATAAGATCGGATATCTGGTGCTTGTTCAAGAATAGGATCATGTTTGATTTCCTGGGGGACATAGCCAATTTTGCCTACAACTTCTAATGTACCATCAGAAACAGTATCTTCACCCATCAAGAGTTTAAAAAGTGTAGATTTGCCCGCGCCGTTGGGACCCACCAAAGCTACAGTGTTACCTTTGACTACCGAAAAGCTGGATTCTTCATAGACATTGAGTCGAGAATAGGAATAAGAGATGTTTTTGGCGATAATCATAGCTATTTGGTTGAAAACTACAACTCATGTAATGAGGTTACACTGACGAGATGTGGTAAGAACTAGTATAGCATATTTGCCCCTTCCAGGCACAGGGATGGGTTTTCTGTTAGAAGGATAAACAAAGGTAGCTTTACTGGTTGGTTGCCAGGAAATAAAAAAACTGGTATAATACGTTTTACTATGCCGTTGAATACTACACAAAAACAAGAAATCATCAAACAATTCAAGACTGGCGACAGTGATACTGGCAGTCCTGAAGTACAAATTGCTCTTCTCAGTCACCGTATCGATCGTTTGGCTGAACATTTAAAAATTCACGCTCATGATGTACATAGTCGCAGAGGCTTGTTATCCATGATCGCAAAAAGACGCAGATTGATTAACTTTTTAGAAAAAGTTGATAAAGCAAGATCAGGCGAAATATTAAAGAAAATAGGTCTGAAGAACTAAAAGTCAGTATTATGTATTGAGTATTTCGTATTATGCAGAAGTTGCCTAATACATCATACCTAATACGTAATACTATCTTCTACAGACCGCATAGTTGGATGTATAGAATAATAATAACTATTCTTCTTTACACAAGTACTGTGTTATACTAACAAAAGATTAAAATTATGGCAAAAAAAGCAAATAAAATTGTCTCCTTAGAATTTGAATTAGCAGGAGAAAAGGTAACCTTAGAAACAGGTCGTTTGGCTGAACAAGCTACAGCCGCTGTGTTAGCCCGCATGGGTGATACTATGGTGCACGCTACAGTCGTAGAAGGCAAACTCCGTGAAGATATTGATTATTTCCCACTGTCAGTTGAATATGTCGAAAGATTATATGCTGGTGGAAGAATCAAAGGTTCTCGTTGGGTAAAACGTGAAGGTCGTCCAACTGATGAATCAATTTTGATCGGCCGTTTGATTGACCGCTCTATTCGTCCTTTATTTTCAAAAGAATACAAAAATGAAGTTCAGGTAGTTGTTACTGTCTTGTCAGTTGATGGCGAACACGAACCGGATATCTTATCGCTTATCGCAGTTTCGGCTGCTTTGCATATCTCACGTATTCCTTGGAAAGGACCAATTGGTGCAGTGCGTGTTGGATATGTGCAAAGTCCAGATGATGGCAGTGAATTAATCGTCAACCCAACTACTTCTGAGACATTGCATTCAGAATTAGACATCGTCTTCAGTCAAACCAAAGAAAAAACTCACATGATCGAAGCTGGAGCAAAACAAGTACCAGAAAATGTATTGGTTGAAGCCGCCAAAGAGGCCCACAATGCAACCGGAGAAATCATCAAATATATTGAAGAATTTAGAGCTAAAGTTGGTCAAGAGAAGAAAGTAGTGGTACCAAATACCAAATTACATGAAGTAGCCGCCTTAATTGAGAAAGAATATTTAACAGATATTAAGGACTTAGTTGTATCTCGTGTCAGCAAGGAAGGCAGCGGCGATGAAACAGATATTTTGTTGAATAAGATTTACGATACAGAAAAGATGCGCGACGGAGGTAGTGAAGTCGACAAAAAAACTATCGCCAAGGCGATGGAATATGTCATGTTCAAACAAATTCGCTCTGATGTTCTGAAAAATGGAAAGAGAGCCGATGGCCGTAAGATGGATGAGATTCGTCCTTTGCATGTTGAAGTTGGTCTTTTGCCTAGAACTCATGGATCAGCTATTTTCCAGCGCGGTATGACACAGGCTTTGACGGTTGTTACTTTAGGTTCTCCACGCATGGAACAATTAATTGAATCAGCAGAAGGTGAAGAAAGTAAGCGATATATTCATCATTATTCCATGCCACCATATTCTGTAGGTGAAGCTGGCAGAATGGGTACACCATCTCGTCGTGAAATTGGACATGGTGCATTGGCAGAAAGAGCTTTGGAAGCAGTTATTCCAAGCAGAGATGTTTTCCCATACACTATTCGTGTAGTGTCAGAAATTATGTCCTCCAATGGCTCTACTTCTATGGCTTCTACTTGTGGCTCTACTTTGGCTTTAATGGATGCAGGTGTACCAATCATCAAACCAGTGGCTGGAATTTCTGTCGGTATGATGTCAGATGAAGACAAGTATGTGTTGTTAACTGACATTATTGGACTGGAAGATTTCTCTGGCGATATGGACTTTAAAGTTGCAGGAACTGATACTGGTGTCACGGCTATTCAGCTGGATGTTAAAGTTCTGGGTTTGACAGTCGAACAAATTGCTGAGATATTTGAACGTGCTAAAAAAGCCAGAATGCAAATTTTAGAAGTTATGCAGAGTGTTATGCCTTCTTCTCGCTCAGAATTGTCTGCTTATGCACCCAAGATCGAAGTTTTGCAAATTCCGGTTGACCGCATAGGAGAAATTATCGGACCTGGTGGAAAGACTATCAAACATATCATTGCTCAAACTGGAGCCACAGTAGATGTGGAAGATGATGGAACTGTTACTGTTTCTGGTACCAGCGATGAGTCAGTTCAAAAGGCTTATGATTGGGTCAAAGGAATTGTACGTGAAGTACAAATAGGTGAAGAATTTGAAGGTCCGGTCAAAAGAATCTTGTCTTTTGGAGCTTTTGTAGAATTCTTGCCAGGCAAAGAAGGTATGGTACATGTTTCACAAATGTCCAAGGACTTTGTAAAATCTCCTGAAGATGTTGTGCAAGTTGGTCAAGTTGTGAAAGTCAGAGTAATTCAGGTTGATGATCAGGGAAGAATTAATTTATCAATGCTATCAGTCGAAGAAGCTAAAGAACAGGAACAAAAGAGAAATAATGAGAGAGGTGAAAGGCCTGATCGAGATGAGGCTAGACATGGTACAGATCATCCATTGTCACAGCAATTCAGACGTGAAAGAGGAGACAATTTTAATCGTAACGATAGATTTGGCAAAGGTATGCGCCGCAAAAAACACTTCTAAGCGTCAGTGATCGCCGACAAACTCATAGATATTTCATCTTCATTTAAATGAGAAGTTAATAACTTAGTTAGTTCTTCTCCAGTCTTTACACCTGCTCTTGGTTTAAAGTAAAATTTTGCTAAATCTCGAGTAGTGAAGGGCGGTTCAGTTTTTGCAGTGCGTGAAGAATGCATAATCATCAGATATAAGCGTATAAAGATCCAGTGTAGAAAGATCTGGATGTGCTTCGGCAATACGAAGTACCTCGGTGCAAGCTTCAGTGAGCATATTCGAGAATTTACTTGATCCTTTATGAGAGAAACCAATAGTAGCGTCATAAGTCTGAGGTGAAGTAGGTGGAAAATATGTCAAGGCATGATAAACTTCATGGTCGAGAATGTTTTGAAATTTATCAATTTCTTCATTTAAGATAATGATTTTAGGTTTAGGTGTGGCTTCAAAACTGCCTCCTTCTTCTTCAATGTCTTGACGTTTATGGGAGAAGATATTTGCTAGATCTCGTTCAAATTCAGGAAAAGTCCTATATTCTTTTGTATAATCTTTTACTGCTTGCCAAAAGCGTTTGGTGCCTGATTTCATGACTCGACGATTCTTTAATGATTTATTTCTGTCTGCTACGCGTTCTTGTCTAAGATTTTGATAGAGATACAATAATTCTTCTTGCATTTTTTGTTCTCGGTTATAAATATAGGCAGGAGTTTGTGCAGCTTGTGCGATTTGTTCTGAATCTATCTCATAGAATAAACCTATCCTTTGTGCGATTTGCGCGACTTGTTCTTGAGGAATTCGCTCTGCCGAAGCAAGTGCTCGTTCTGCAACCTTGGGATTAAATGAGCGCTCAGCTAGGGGGCGTGTAAGATGACGGTTAGCCATTGTAAAAAGAGCTGATCTCCATTTTGGTACATGACTATGTTTTTCTAATGCAACCATGTTTTAATTGTAGTTTGGTTAATGATAAGAAACAAGCAAAATGTTTGCCAAATAAATATATTTTGCGTATGATATAAGCATCATGAATCCCACTGCCCAACCGGATAATTTGGTTTCTTCTAGTGTCCCAGCCACTGGAATAAATGCTCCACCAGCTCAGACTCAACCAGTTAATCAAAGTGTGTCAACACCACAAAATGTTCCCACTCCTGCACAGGGACCGGAGATAATTTCGGCAGATAATCGCCAAACCGCAACTAAAGAGAAGGAAGAGGACAAAGCAAAAATGAACTCGAATGATCAAATAAGAAAATTAGGCGAGAAAATTGACTCCGTGAAGCTGCCAATGGATCTGCATCAATCATTGGTTGAGCGCATAGCCCGTTTGGCTCTGATTAGAGCCAGCTCAGGATTTATGAGCTCTAATTATATTTTGGAATATGAAAGTACTTCCAACTATATTAATTGGGTCATTGGTCTTCCATGGACTACGTTGAGTGAAGATTCATTGAATTTGGTCAAAGCCAAAGAAATCTTGGATAAAAATCATTACGGACTAGAGCCTATTAAAAGTAGAATTTTGGATTATCTGGCTACAATTATTCTAAATCTAAAGAATGGTGGGGTGAATAATATTCAACATGCACCCATTTTGTGTTTAGTTGGCTTGGCGGGGACAGGGAAAACCACCCTTGCAAAGTCCATTTCTGAAGCGCTAGGTAAACAATTTGAGCGCATACCGTTTGGGGGCATGGCTGATTCATTGGCTTTAAGAGGCCAGTCAAGAGCTTTTCCTGATGCAGAGCCGGGGTCGGTCATTAAGAAGTTAGTGCATGCTAAAACAAAGAATCCGGTTATTTTACTTGATGAATTGGATCGTGTAACTGAAGCCTCACGTGCCGACATTATGGGCGTGTTGGTTGAGCTTTTGGACCCAGAACAAAATGCAGCTTTTATAGATCATTATATTGATTATCCTTTTGATCTCTCGAATGTATTGTTTGTAGCCACGGCTAATAATACGACGGCTATTTCAACGGCCGTGATGGATCGTCTGGAAATTATCCAAATGCCCTCTTATTCTGATGAGGAAAAAATAGTAATTGCCAAAACTTATCTTTTTCCCAAGATAAGACAACAGGCAGGATTATTACCGCAGCAAATGACTATAGATGAAAATTCGTGGGCGGGGGTTATCAGACCCTTGGGATTTGATTCGGGTATTCGTACTTTGGAAAGAACTATCGATAATATGTGCCGTAAATCTGCGAGGTTAATTGTGGAAGGCAAAGCACAAACAGTGTTAGTAAATGATACAAATATCAAAGAATTCCTACCAAGCTGGTAGTATAATTAAGAATTATAGGTTAAAAAATGGTATAATAGGGTTTAGAATTTCAAATTGTCATTCCAGCGGAAGCTGGAATCCAGCAAGAATGGATCCTGAATCAAGTTTAGGATGGCAGGTAATTAGTTTACAAATTTAGAAATATGGATGAAAATTTAACGAAGCAACCTCAATTTGCTCCAGAAGGACAAAAGAAGTTTTTCAAAAAAAATAACGATATACTTTCCCTGCTACCCTTAGGTGGGCCGGGTGATGTCACGCGCAATATGTATCTCTATGAATATAAGGATCAGATTCTGATTGTAGATTGCGGTATGGGCTTTGCAGACGAGACGATGTTGGGTGTGGATCTATTGTTGCCAGATGTACGTTATTTGTTGAAGAATAATAAGAATAAAAAGATCGTAGGGATGGTATTCTCACATGGTCATGAGGATCATATCGGGGCATTGCCATTTGTTCTACCTCAGTTGCAATCAGCTGGTTATAATTTCCCCATGTATGCTTCTCCCTTAACCGCTGCTTTTGCCAATGCCAAATTAAAAGAGTTTGAACTACCTGGTAAAGTCGAAACCGTGCCTTTTGATAATCGGGAAATAAATTTGGGTCCTTTTACCGTTTCCTTCATCCGTGTGACTCATTCTATTCCTGATAGTTCACATATTTTTGTCAAGACTCCCGTCGGCAATTTTTATCATGCGGCTGATTACAAATTTGATTTGACGCCAGCTGATGGCAAGAAAACTGATTTTGCCGGTATTGTGAATGCTGCCAATCAGGGAATTATGTGTTTGTTGGCTGACTGTTTGGGTGCAGAACGTAAAGGCTTTACTCCTTCGGAAGACTCAATTGCTGAAAGTTTTGAACGGGAAGTGGAGAATTGTAAGGGTAAATGTATTATTACGACTTATTCCTCGAATATTTCTCGTTTGAATCAAGCGATTAAAGCAGCGGAAAAATACAATCGTAAAGTTTGTTTTATTGGTCGTTCTTTGATTAAGAACTCAGATATAGGACGACAGATTGGTTATTTGCAGGTGCGACAGAATACCATCATCGAGATGGATGAACTGAAAAATTATAGTGACAAGCAATTGTTGTTATTAGTGGCTGGTGCGCAGGGTCAGGAAAATTCCGGTATGAGTAGAATTGCCAATGGCGAGCACAAAGACGTCAAATTATCTCCTGATGATGTAATAATTTTTTCTTCTGATCCTATTCCGGGCAATGAAGTGTTGGTGGATCAATTGGTGGATACGCTGTCTAAGAGTGGAGCTAGAGTGTTATATACCCAAGTGTCTGACAAATTTCACGTATCCGGTCATGGATCGTCTGACGATAGTATGCTGCTGATGTCTTTGACCAGACCGAAGTTTTTGATTCCGATTAGTGGTAATTATAAGCAAATGGTGGCTTATAGACGTCTAGCTGAGAAGTTTGGTTATCAACGCAAGAATGTGTTGTTGATAGAGGATGGTCAGGAAGTGTTATTGAATCAGGAGAGTATGCGTCTGGGCAAGAGAATTCAGATTGAGCATGTGTATGTGGATCAGTATTCGGGTGAAGAGGTAGAAAATTTTATTCTGCGTGATCGGGAGCAATTGGCCAAAGAGGGTATTATGATTGTGATGGTGGAAGTGTCAGCTGAGGATGGACAATTAGTTAGTCCACCAGAAGTGGTGACGAGAGGTTTATTGCAGACTGATGTGCAGGATATCAAAGGTTCTTTGGAGAGGGAGATTCGCAATAATTTGAGTGCAAAGAAGAGCAGGGTAAATAATTGGGTGCATATGCGCAAGCTTATATCTGATATTACGGGTAAGTTGGTATTTAAACAACTCCGCCGCCGCCCCCTCATCATGCCGATAGTGATTGAGATCTAATCTTAATCTCCCTTCTCCTCTTAGGAGAAGGATAGGATGAGGTTTGTATTAAAAATTTTATTCTCTATAAATCCCAACCCCCAAATTCCAAAAATCAAATAAATTCTGAGACCTAATTTATATTAGATACAAACTATTCCTATAATATTTGCCACAAATTCTAGCATTGTAATATTATTTTTGCTATACTCCTCATAACAAAATACAGGCGAGTTAGCCTGGACAGACAATAAAATGCCCGCCCACGAGAACTTCGCAAGAAGTTTTTTTTGTTTTATGTGTGGATAGCAAATATTTGAACAGGGGAGGCGTGTCATTGAGTTCATTGGCTATAAAAAGATACATTGAGGTGTGATAATATTATGGATGATAACAAAAAGACTGAAGCAAAAGAGAAGAGATTTAATTTAACTCCTAACTCAACAAATTTAATTCTTCTTACGTCTAAAAAAGGTCAAGAAATTGGAGAACAATTTATAATGAATTTGTTAGGAATACCTCAACAAGCCATAGATATTCCAGCGAAGCAGAAAGAATATCTATTTCTTACATCAATCGAGATATTTAAAAAGCTTAGTAAATTAGCAAATGCTGTAGATAGATATGCAGAGGAAGAGACAGATTTAGTAGAAGAATTTAAAGAAAAAATAAAAAAAGATGGTAAACGTATAGCCCAACATTCTGATATTTTAGAAGGAACTATTGAAGAAGTATTGAGTCAGGCTAAATCTACCTTGGACATATTGATGAAAATGTTTGAGCCTTTACTTGGTATTAAATTGCATACATACGGCGAAAATGGCGAAAAATTAATTAAAGCGATTAAGAATAATACTCCAAGTGAAGATAATGAAAAAATAGCAAATATCATTCAAATAGTTGAGCTTTTTAAACCTTGCTCAGAATCTATTATTAGGCTAAGGACTACTACTCAACATTATAAAAATATCCGAATGACACCACTAGTTTGTGAATATGATAAAAATGGTAAACTCTCAATTTCGGTTCCCAAGACATCTAAACAACAATCAGCAAAAGAATTTTCTGAAATTGTATATCACAACATTTTTGTATTTGTTAGAGATTTAATGATTTTCTCTTTTGCTGCCAGATTTTATAAGGGAATTGTACCCGTAGTAATTGAAGAAAAAGGTCCTAGAATTAAAAAAATTGGTGTTACTATTGCCGAGGATGCATATGTAAAATAACATGAAACGTAAAATTGCAAAAATAACAAAGAGTGATGAGCTACTGCTTGAAGAGGTAGGCTCTATTACAGCAGATGAGGTTGTAGATGCTATTGCTACTTCGATTCCGGGTATAAATATTGCTTATAAACTATCTAAAGCATACTTCGGAAGAGGGATGAAATTACGGCAGCAGCGTGTTTTAGAATGGGTAGAGTTTGTTAGAGATAATTTAGGGAAATTTAGCCAAAAGCTATTTGAGCATGAGGAGTTTCAAGACTGCTTTGTTCTTTTATTGGAAGCATATATTAAAGAAAGAGCTAATGAAAAAAGACGAGCCTATCAGAAAATACTTTTAAACTTAACCGATAAAAATAAAGAAGAGATTGAAAAGTTTGAAGTTGAAAAGCTGATTTGGACTACAAATCAAATTTCTTTTGCAGGGCTCAATATATTAACCTTTATAAAAAATGAACTATTGGGAAAAGTTGAGGAGGATATACAAAAAGAATTATTACAGTACACTGATAGAACTGGAATAGAAGGAAAAAGACTCGAAGATATCACTAGAAACAGAGTTATAATCTCAGACTACATAAGTAAATACATTTATCAAAATTATAATGTAAATAGTTTGATTCTAAAAAAGAAATACGGATATACAAATAAGCCTGAAAAGGAGTTATGGCACAATATATCTTATCAGGAGCATTTAAAAGAAAAAGAGCTTATAGGGCCATTAGCTGAATTAGCAAATTTAGGTATTTTAATTAAGAAAGAAGGAACTCCCACATTCGGGGGTACTATGGGAGCAGGTTATTCTATAACAACTTTCGGATACGTCTATATCTTCTACCTTGATAATTAAATCGAACATGGTCTAGTATAACTTTAAGATGATTGGCCACCACCCAGGTGGATTGGGTTTAAAATATTATTTAATTTGTAGATGAAAAAGGACGCTTTGGTAATTCTTTAATCCGAATAAATCAGTTGGCATACTAACACAAGCTCTCTCAAATCCATTTTTTGCATGAAAAAGTACTGAAGCACAATTTGTTAGTGGAGCAAATACTACTATCGAAAATAAATCTGTATAATCCATTTCTTTCAATATTTGTAAACTATTTTCTAATAATTGTTTACCAATCCCTTGTTCTTTATGAGTTTGGCTAATGAGTATTTCATGAAGTGTTATGGAGCTGTCTCGATGGTAATACTTGTTCTTTAAATCATTATCAAACCAGATAATATTATCAGAATCTTCCGGAAAGTATATTTCTTTGTTGATATTTATAAAACCAACAACATTCCCTTCTAACTCATAAACATTGAAGATAGTATTCGTTTGTATCCGTTCAAGTATGTCAGATTTTTCCTCAAGATCTAATAGAAATCCATCTCTTTGTATCTTAGTTGCATAAGTAGGATCTACTAAATTAGTAATGTCAAGAGAATTTGCTTTATATAAAGAATAGATACTTTCTAAATCATCAGGGGTAGCTTTTCGTATCATAAATTAAATCTATTATAACAAACACCCCCTTGTGCTAAAATTGCTAATATTATGACTAGGGAAGAGAAGGTCAAGGAAATAATTAAAAGATTAAGGAAAGTTTATCCCAAACCACATACTGCGCTGTATTATAAAACTCCCTTGCAGCTGTTGATTGCCACCATTTTGTCTGCCCAGGCGACGGATAAAACTGTCAATACTGTTACTCCAAATTTATTTAAGAAGTATAAAACTGCTGAAGATTTTGCCAAACTAACACCCGAAGAATTGGATAAACATCTCAAAAAAGTTAATTTTCATTTTAATAAAGCCAAAAATATTGTGGCCGCCAGTAAAATGATCGTCGAGAAATTTCATGGTAAAGTGCCAGAGACGATGGAAGAATTGGATAGTTTGCCGGGAGTGGCGAGAAAAACAGCCAATGTGGTGATGAGTAATGCTTTTGGTAAAGCCGAGGGAATTGCGGTGGATACTCACGTCATGCGTTTGTCTCAGCGTTTAGGCCTAACCAAACAAAAGACGCCCGAAAAGATTGAGCAAGATTTGCTGAAAATTGTCCCCAAAGCAGATTGGTTGGATTTCTCACATTTACTTATAAATTTTGGTCGGGAATATTGCCCGGCTCGTCCACATGTGTGTGCTGATTGCCCGCTGGGAGAGCTGTGCCCGGATAAGTAAGTATAAAGTAGTTAGTATTATGTATAAAGTATAAAAAATGTAATTCGCTGCATATTCCCCCTTAATACTTAATACAAGATACAACAATACTAATTTATTGTGCTTTTGTGGGGGCCACAACGGTGGGAGTCGCGGCTAGCGTAGGTGTAGCTGTGGGAGTAGGTGTGTTGGTGGGAGTAGGAGTTGGAGTATTAGTGGGGGTAGGAGTGCTGACAGGATTATTTGCCCCGTTATAAACAAAATTTCTGGTCAAGGTAGTACTGTCACTGGAAACTGTACTGTTAACCCTGAGTTGAAATTGAACATTGCCGTTGGAAAGATTATATAGACATGGAGAATTATTATTAAAATCAGACCAGGAACCACCATTGATGCGGTAAGACCAGACCACAGAACAATAACTACTGTCAGAATAATCGATCTGGATACAGACAGGATTATCACTCACAGCTTGTCCTTCAGTGGGTGAGGTAATGCTGACTGGACCAACCGACTTCATGCAAATTGGAGTAGGTGTAGTTTGTGATGTTTGTGCGTTAGGGGTATTGGCATTACTATTAGGGGCAGTAGTAACGATAATTACTTGCGGACTGGGAGTGGTAGTAGTAGGAGCTTTTTCATTCTTATTCAAATTACCAAAATTGACCAAAACTGCAGTCAATAACACAGGAATTGTTAACAAACCGGCTACATAATCGATATGCATCTTTTGAACACGCATGCGCTTTATTTTTAGTGTCAATTTTTTTATATAACCTCTAATTATTTCAATCATACTATTTGATTTTACACCCAAAAGCCTCGACATTCCAGACAAAAAAAATTGATTTAATCTAAGCTACTAATTTTGATAAAAAAGACTGAATAATTACTGAATTATCAGCCTGGATCAAGTAAGCTTGACTTTGTCAGAGCAGTCGATTTGTGCTATCATGAACTGGTTATCCTTGCCTATGGCTAGACGCGGTCATCGAAAAAAATTTAAGTTAAAGCTTAAAAAGAATACTGTATATAACCTATTTGCGGTAGGCTTTTTGTTGGTAGCGGCATTACTTTATTTATCATATGGTAAAAATAACAGTTTGTTGTTGTCCGTGAATACGATGCTTAATGATAAGTTCGGCAGTGTGGCATTTTTATTTCCGCTTGTATTAATTTTCTTTGCACTACTTTTCTTTCATTTAAAGTTTTATCTTTCCAAGATAAATGTTGCAATTGGCTATCTGCTTTTTTTTGTCAGCTTACTTGCGCTTTCCCGCAGTGGTTCCATAGGAACGGGTATGTTTCAAATAGTATCGGATATTGTCAATAAAGCATTTGCAGATGTCGTTTATATCGCGGGAATATTCGTCGGTATAATTGTCTTTTTTGATACTTCAGTAGATGAGATTGCTTATATATTTAGTTCAATTGCCAAAAATAGTGTACGCCTCATGCCCTTTGGCTTATTTAAAGGTTTACGAAAAAGTAAAGAAGGTTTTTCTCATAAACCACTGACAATAAAAGGTGGCCAAAAAACGGATATGCAGGTGGTTAAGACAGCCCAACCGGCATTAGCAAAAGCAGTAGATTCATCAATTCTAACCAATGATAAAAGGCCAAATGGGGAATTATTATCTGACAAGTTAGTAGCAAATGCCCTAAGTGGGTCAGGTATTTGGGAATACCCTCCATTGTCTCTCCTATCAGATGATCCCGGCAAAAAAGCAGATCGTGGCGATATCAACAAGATTGCTTCTTTAATTGAAAAAACTCTATCTAGTTTTGGAGTCGATGCCCGGGTGGCAGAAGTAAATTTGGGTCCGGCGGTTACTCAATATGCTTTGGAAATTGCTTTGGGTACTAAAGTCTCCAAAATTACTTCTCTGGCCAATGACTTGGCTTTGGCAACTGAAGCACCCACCGGACAAATTCGTATTGAAGCCCCAATTCCTGGACGCAATCTAGTAGGAATTGAAATTCCTAATCGCTCATTGGAAGTCGTGACCTTGAAGACGATGCTGGCCTCCACAGTAATGCAAAAGAGTAAATCTAAATTGGCTGTCTCACTAGGTCTGGACGTTTCAGGTGCTCCCCTGGTGGCTGATATTTCTAGAATGCCGCATGTATTGATCGCTGGAACTACCGGTTCGGGAAAATCTGTGTTGATGAATGCTTTTATTACCTCATTACTATTCCGAGCTTCGCCTCAAGAAGTAAAAATGATCTTAATTGATCCAAAACGAGTGGAGTTAACTACCTACAACGGTATTCCGCATCTGTTAACTCCGGTGATTGTAGATGTGGAAAAAATCCTTTCTGCTTTAAAATGGGCCACAGGAGAAATGGATAGAAGATACAAGATTTTTGCCGACAGAGGAGTGCGTAACATTGATTCCTATAATGAACTTTCAGGTTTTCAGGCCATGCCTTATATAGTTATCATCATTGACGAGTTAGCGGATTTGATGATGTTTGCACCGGTAGAAGTTGAAGATACAATTACACGTTTGGCACAGATGGCCCGTGCTGTGGGTATCCATCTGGTTATCGCGACGCAGCGTCCTTCGGTGAATGTTATTACCGGCTTGATCAAAGCTAATATCCCTAGTCGTGTCGCCTTTAATGTATCTTCTATGATTGACTCTAGAGTTATTCTTGACATGCCGGGAGCCGAAAAATTGCTAGGCCGTGGGGATATGTTGTATGTGCCGCCAGATCAGGCCAAGCCGACTCGTATACAGGGCGCATTTGTATCTGAAAAAGAAACCAAGAAATTGGTAGAGTTTTTGAAGTCTAAAAATGTAGCAGTTGAGTATACAGAAGAAATTATTAACCAACCCGTTTCTACTGGTAAAAAGGGTAGCGGTATAGGTGCAGATGGGCATGATGCTGATTTTGAACAGGCAGTGCGTATCGTTTGTCAGTTTAAACAAGCTTCTTCTTCTTTCTTACAGCGAAAAATGTCCATTGGTTATGCGAAAGCTGCACGCTTGATTGATATGTTAGAAGAAGCAGGAGTAGTAGGTCATTCAGAGGGTGCGAAACCCCGCGATGTTTTGGTACATGACGCAGAAGAATTTTTGCAGAGTTTGAATACGCCACAATAGAGCAGTATTATATAGTAAGTAGAATAAAAAATATCTAAATATTATTCTACTTGATTATTCGTAATTCGTATTACATAATTCATTATTCTAAGGTATGGTTCATCTAGGGGAATTATTGTCAGAAGAGAGAAGAAAAAAAGGTCTTTCGCTGGAAGAAGTATCTTCTGCTACTAAAATCCGCCCTGCTTTTCTTTCTGCTATTGAGAGTGATGAATATGCTAAATTACCTTCAGCTACCTATGCTCAAGGATTTGTAACCAATTATGCTTCTTATTTAGGTATTCCTCGTCGCGAGGCTTTAGCTTTATTTCATAGAGAGTTCGATCCTAAAAAAACTAACAAAGTGCTACCGGATAGTTTTGCCCAAGAGAAATATAAACACAAAACGTTGCGTATCCAGCGCTCTAGTATCGCTTTAGTAGTTATTTGTTTATTTTTATTAAGTTATTTAGTTTTCCAATATAGATCAGTTTTTTTTAGCCCTTTTTTACAGGTCAACAGTCCTACAGACAACTCAGTAGTGCCTGCTAATATTGAGGTTAAAGGTAGTACAGATCCCAATGATTTAGTGTTAGTAAACGGTGAAATGGTCACCGTAGATCAAAATGGTAATTTCTTCAAAGACTTGACGCTGCTCCCCGGTAGTACTCAGATTGAGATTACTGCACAAAATCATTATGGTAAAACTACCATCATTGATCGTACCGTGGAAGTAAAATAAGTTATAGTGCATAGGAAGTAGTTAATTTCTTAGACATCTTTTTACATATTTTGCTTTAATGAAAAATGATTGTTTCTGTTTGTTATATTGACACTCAACTTAATTGCTAGTAAAGTAGATATACTCATCGACAAGTCGTACTTGGCTTCGCGGTATAAATATGAACATTGACTCTGTCCAACTTGTTCTGTTATTTGTAATTATCGTTCTTACGTTATTGTTGGTAGTGCTTGGTGTACAAGTCTTCTTCATTCTTCGCGAGGTTCGTCACACTCTTTTCAAGGCCAACAAAGTACTGGATACTGCCGATACTATTGCTGATGCAGTCTCAAAGCCTTTGTCATCTTTGGGAGGAATAAGTGGATTGGTCAGTTCTGGCTCGTTTATGGCGGTGGCAAAAATTATTAAGACATTCTTGAAACGAGATGAACATAAAGACCGACACCATGAAGAATAATGAATATCTGCCTGTACAACAAATAAAATCTGGTTCTTCGTTGAACGGGTTCGTTCTGGGTTTAGTCGTAGGTGTATTAGTTACCCTCATGTTTACCACCAAAAAAGGAAGGCAAATTTTACAAACCTTATCTGAAGAAGGTATGAGCAAATTCAATGAAGTTGAGGACATTTTACGCGCTATGGAAGATGATGGAGAAATTATTGATCCCGAAGACGAAATGGACGAACCGCTGGAAAGTGAAATGCCAGATGAACAAGTTTCGGAAGAAAAAGTAGTACCTGCAAAACCTGCTCAACCTGTAAGAAGAATAACTTCCGGTCACAAATTCTTCAGAAAAGCCGTTAAAAAATAGATTTAATAACCTCTACTGTCTCCTGACTATTAGATTACAATCCGTATCTGGTGATATCAGCGTTATGTTGACTAAGAGTTGTTTCATAATGGTTATGTCCATTCTTATCAGAGACATAATAAAGATAACTGGATTGGTTTGGTTTTATAGCCGCTGCCAGTGAACTTAATCCGGGATTTGAGATAGGAGTTGGGGGCAAACCAGTTCTAGTGTATGTATTATATGCAGAATTTGGAAGAATATTACCGCCACTATCGGTCAATACAGGCCACCAATTTGAAGGAGTACCCATTGCATACTGAATAGAGGCATCGATTTGTAGTGGCATACCCGAATTTAAACGATTATAGATCACAGATGCGACTAGGGGTCTATCTTCAGGATATTTTGCTTCCCGTTCCACTAAAGAGGCAACTGTAACAATTTGTTTTTCTGTAAATGGATTGTCGGGATTAGTAGGTACACTATCAAACTTTTTGTTAAAATTATTTCTCATTGTGCTAATTATCTGATCAATCGTGACGTCTTGGGGAAAAAGGTAGGTGTCGGGGAATAAATAGCCTTCTTGTGAAATTAATTTTTGTTCCCAGTCAGGGGTATATTGGGGAAAATGTGCCTGTAAAATTTGGGCGATCTCTGTAGCACGCTTACCTTCTGGGATTGTGATCCAGACATTGAGACTACCTTTAGTTAATGTCTGGGCGATTTGTAGGGGGGTCATACTAGCGGACAATTTAAACTCACCAGCTTGTAACTTATTTTCTAGATTATTTTGTTTAACAATAAGGTAGAAGATATTGGTATCAACAATTAAATTATTTTGCTGCAGTGAGCCGGCAATTTCTCGTAATGATTCTCCAGATTGGACCACAAATAACTTGGCTGAGGTATCATTAGGGTTAAGCGCACCAGAACCATGATTCCACCACACAACCCCTGCTCCGGCTATAATCACCAATACAATAGTAAAAAAAACAGCTAATCTATTCATATTTGAGTGAGATCTGCGTCTGTGCATTTTGCTGCTATCTCGCGATAGTATATAAAGGCAAATTATTTAGAGTTTCAATGGCTTCGTGCATATCAGTTTGACTATCACTGTATAGTGTACACAATATCTCATTTTTTTCAACACTTTCTCCTAATTTTTTATGTAAGTAAATGCCAGCTCTTTTTCTATGAGGTGCTCCTAAGAGCTTGGCCAGTACAGTACTATTTATGATCTGGAATTCTGTAATCTTCCCGGTATGAGGTGATAAAATTTCATGTGCATACTTCCCGGGTTTTAAATCCTCGCTCACTAAATCCGGGTTTCCTCCCTGAGCTTTAATAATTTCAGACATTTTCTTGTGTGCTTGTCCGTTAGCTAATAAAGACTTAGCCCAGTTATAACCGTCACCGAATTCACTTTTAATTTTTTTCTGTAAATCTTGACTACTATCCGCCAAACATAAGTCAAGTAAGTTTCCTGCCAAACTTAAGGCACGCTCTTCCAAATCTAAAGGGCGACTAGTGTGTTGTTCTAAAACTCTAATGGCTTCTCTGGCTTCTAAAAGCGGGCCAATTCCTCTGCCAGCCGGCTGATCTGTCTCACTTACCAGCACTTTTATTTTAATATCAAACTTTGCAGCCAGAGTCTCGAATTTCTTTTTAAGAACGTTAGCATCAGATAAAGAATGGACTTTAACTAATTTACCATAAGGGAGATCAATTACTACATGATTAGAACCAAATGCTACTTTTTTGGCCATGATAGATACCAGGATTTTGTCAAAGCTTTCAAACATCAATGGCTCTTCTACCTTGATAATAATATCGTCAGCGGGGGCAATATTCACACTACCGCCCCAGACAATACAACCATTAGTATTTTCTACGATTTTATAAATTTGTTCTTTGTTAAAAATTACTGGTGCGATGACTTCCATATCATCAGCTGTTCCTCCGGGGGTGGTGATGGCGCGACTGGAACTTTTCGGAATAGTAAAACCAGCAGAAGAGACTATGGGAACGACTATCATGGTAGTCCTTGTACCAGAGATACCACCGATAGAATGCTTGTCTGCAACAATGCCTTTAAAATGGAGCTGATCGCCTGTTTCTACCATGGCTTTAGTTAGATAAAAGATCTCATCATCCGTAAAACCATTCGAATAACCTGAAGCAGTAAAGTAGGTTGTGAGAACCGTACTAAAACGTTGATGTGAAATTTCATCCATAATGGCATAAATTTCCTTGTAAGAAAGTTTTTTACCAACTAATTTTTTTCTTATTGCTTCTAAGGCTAATTCTTTTTCATCCATAGAGAGAAAGATTTATAAACGTTATAAATTCCATCTTTATAACTATTTATGCACCACCGTTTTTGATTTGTTCTATTGCAATCCTTACTGCAGAGCGAATGAGTTCAATTAAAAAATATATCGTGCTGTTGATTATTTTATATACAGTAGGCCAGATTTGTTTCATCACAGCTTGAAAACGAGTAGTAATGTTGGGATTCATAAGTTTGAAAATAAAACGAGTTGAGTATAAAAATATTAAAATCTTTGCTCAAGCTCAAGTTGTTGATTCTAAAAATAGACAATCAGTCCTCCGACTCGAAACTACGACAAACCTTCTATTAATATCTCTATTGTAGAGAAGAATTTGTTAACTTTGCAAGACGAGAATGAATAACAAGGCGTTTCCAGGTAGTTCCAGGTGGGGTACAGGTGATAATTGTCATATAACTATCATCATATTGTTGTTCTAAAGGCGTGTAGTCATCTGCATTAACAATGCTGATGTTATCAATGACATAGTTATAATCTGCTCCATTAACTGTAGCAATAATTTTATCGCCAACTTTTAAATTGAGAGCGGTGGCAAAGATAGCCTTGTAGTTATGCGGATCAAACCACTGAGGTAGAGTTGAATGACCAAATATAACTGTATTGCCTTTTTCAGGGGGAGAAGCTGTACCGGCGAAATTTACCAAATGATGATCCAAATCATTATCTGCATTACTTACAGTTGCATGATAAATATTCAAGGCTGGAATGGAAAGATAAAAAATATGCACAGAGGAAGATTTACTAGAATTCTCAGGAGCGTATCCGGGAAACCAATTATTTGCATTAGAGTAATTTACTCCGATATCTTTTATAGAATCTTGTATCAAAGACCCGACCGAATTAGAAGATAGTACTGATTGATCAGGTATAGGTGAGACCACGTCCTGTGAAGCTAATTGTGGAACTAAATAGATCTGCCAGGATACTAATGGGAAAAAAACATAAAGCAAGCCCAAAATACCAGTTAAAAAAATTGCTAAACCAATATAACGGACAATTTCCCGGATTTTTTGAATATCTCTTTTGTGGTAGTAATACTTATTAGCCATTTCCGTTGACTTCAATTATGATGTGTTTGGAAAAGCGTGGCAAAATTTGTGGTATCAGGGGAATATGCGGGCTGAGCTGGATGGTACTTGATTCAATTTGGGGTATCCCATTTAGAATTTGTGTGGCTTGATTAGCAGTTTTACCAGTGATTTGTGTAACTAAACTTGAAGTATCAATATTGGGTAGAAGTCCAGCTTGTAAGTCAAGAGTTGCGCCGATAGATTTACCATCAGAAGATGGTTGCAATTTGTTAACGTTAGCCGTAATTCCTTTATCAGATAAAGATGAATTCCCTGTAAATTTATCTTTTAACATAGTTTTGGCTAAATCTTGTAAGTCTTGGCTTTTATATGCCGCCCCGTGAAATGTAATAGTTGCTGTAAGTGTGACTGAATTAGTTTGATCTCCAAGATTGTGATTAAAAGATTTAGACTTAAATTCCTGACTGATTATGCCGGGTAAAAGTGTTTGATCACCTGAGATCTGGCTTTGTAATTGACTCTTCGCCTTGTCTGTTAGACTTTGAGGTAGAGAAGTTAATAACTTATTAATATCTGCCTGAGAGACAACTGTAACAGTTTTTTTACTTCCTCCACTGAAAGCATTATTATTTTTAGCAGCTACTGAATTGCCGGCGTTGATAGAAAATGTCATACCCGAAGGAAGATTATATTGAGAACCGATATCTTTGGCTGTGACATTTACATCAGCAGTCCCTGGTTTGGTACCGCTGAAAACATCTCCTGAGGCTGAAGCAATAGTCACATCATTATCCAGGGTAAACACAAGATTGTTTGTTGAGGTGACAGTGGTACCTGAAGCTAGGGTTTCAGGACTGTCAGAATTATTATAAACAGTGACTGCACCCTTGGCAGGAGTTCCTACATCTTTACTGCCGGTAGTGGTAGTACTGGCAGTCCCGCTTAAGTCAACTGAGACATCTTGAGCTCCAACTGTATCATTAGAAAAGTCATTACCAGAACCTAGAGCAAAAGTGATAGTCCCTTGTTCCTCGACAATTTTCGGCTTGAGCGTAAGATCAACCGTAGCTTTGACATTGAAAATATACCAGATGATTCCTGCAACTATTACCAGCAAAACTGCTGGAACTATAATCAGCCAGCGTGGTATTCCAGACTCTACAGGAGAGTCTGATTTGTCTGTGATAAATTTATGAAAAAGTTTTTTTATAAATTCCAAATTTAAAGGCAAAGCTGTCAGTGAGAATGTCTTATGTGATTTTGTAGATTCTGCTGCTGTCTCAAGATTATGGCTTGTGTAGTCATTGTTATAATCTGGCTGAACTTTTAAACTTTCGGATAATTCGGAATTCTTATTTTCAGTCATTGTTGGTGTTTCTTTATGGGGCAAAGTCGTAATATCGATTCCCTTTACAAATCCAAATTCTTCAGCTGTAACAACAGCGGTATCTTCGACAGTTTTTTCTTGACTGTGGTCTTCTTCGTTTAATCTTTCGCTTAATCTTTTTTCAAACTCACGTGCCATGGTGTCAGTTGATTCCTCACCAGTGGGAAGGATTTCGGATGTCGATTGATTATTATTGGTATCAATAATTGGAGCCACAGGCTGTAAATTATCCATTAATGAAGGAGGCACCTCAGCTGACTTTTCTGGCAATCCTGCCATGTTAATATCACTAGAAACTTGTAGTCCCATTTGTTCAGCAGCCCCTAGGATGACTGAGCGTGCATCGAAACCATGAGGTAGAGGGGTGATCTGTGGCATGTGAAGAAAAGGCAAACTCTTACTCCACTGATGTGCAATAAACTCTTGTGTCAAATTTTCTGTATTATTTCCATCAAACAAAATAATTCTGGCTGGTAGCACAGTAGCGGTAATAAAGTGTTTGAGTAAAGCATCAAGCGTTCTCGCAGCCGATTCAATAATTATAGTGTGTTTAGTTTCTAAGATTTTTCCTGCTCTAACATGGGAAACAGTCATCTGGCTTTTGCCAATTTCTACTAAGATAGCGGTTAGAGGCGCTCCTTCTTCCTGTTGCAAACGGTGAGCTATTGCTTCGGATATAACCAAAAAACCGGTTGGCTGTAAGCCTAATTCATCACAAACCTGTTTGAGTTTGTGTAGATAATCTGTTTTGATTTTATTTTCCTCTACCCAGCTTTCTTTGACGCCAAACATGGTGTTGCGCGTCATGACATTTTTGGGTAATGAATTTTCTGCTTGACTGATCGTGCGATCTAAAATATCGATCCAATTTTTAAAATCTAGTTGTTCGATGGATTTATCTAATGTCTCCTCACTTTTACCTATAAGGTGTAACTTACTTTCTTCTTCTTTAAGAACGTATGCTCCTATTTGTTCATCGCGTAGAGTTAAAGCGAGGAAATAGCTGATTTGAGTTTTTGGTTTCCCCTTTGAAAAAAATGGCAGGTTCATATTGTTAGGTTATAGCAAACGGGTATAGGTAATAGAATTTTTTATAATTACTATTTACCAGAACCTCTTGCTTAATCTCCCACAGCTGCATAGAGACGTTTAAGGTTTGCACCTAGATTCTCTTGCTTTATTATCTTAAACGATTTTAGCTGTCCTGTAAAATCAACATGTGGACCACCACAAAATTCAATAGAGTAAGCATCTTTATAACTTTTCGCAGTATCGCCTATAAAGTAGATTTTGGATTTCTCGCCATAAGTATCCATGAACAGTCCAATTGCCCCCATGTCATATGCTTCTTTGGTTGGAATTAGCTCAAAGTGTACGGGTAGGTTCTCTTTTATCTTTTTATTAACAATTGTTTCCACTTGTTTAATTTCATCTTCAGTAAGCTTGCGATCAAAGTTAAAGTCAAAACGGATTCTTTCGCTGGTGATATTTGAGCCAGACTGATGAATCTGGTTTCCCAGCACGTCGCGTAAGGCTTGATGCATTAAGTGAGTAGCAGTATGCCCCATGACAGTTTTCTTGCTATGGTCTGCCAAACCTCCTCGGAATTTCTTTTCTGCTCCTGAGCGGGAAAGTTTTTGATGTTCTTCCATTTTTTGGGCAAATTCCTGATCATTAAATGAATAACCTAGACTTTTAATTTGTGTAGGAGATAATCCATGAGTGGTATACAAGATGAAGGCATCGTCCGCAGAGATTTCTCTGGTATCACCATCATGTAAGGGTGATTTCCCGTCACTGCGAGCGATCCCGACTTGTCGGGAGAGCGCGGCAATCTCATTGTTTTTTATCAGATCCGGGCTAGATTGCTTCGTCACTTCGTTCTTCGCAATGACATTATTTCCATACTTTTTCTCTATAAACTTCTTAGCTTCATGCTTGGTATGTTCGTATTTTTGTAATTCTTCTAAAATTGTATTTTTAATTTCTTCAAATTGTTGTTCGAGAATGGGGTCGGTCTCATTGTACTGGCCGATTATTGTTTCCAAAACAGGTAAAATGTCTTTCCCGCCAAGTAAGCTGAAATTATCAAAAGCACGTCTTAAAAGACGGCGCAATACATATCCCTGATCTTTATTAGCGGGTTTAACTCCATTAACTATTATCAAACAGCTGGCTCCCAGATGATCAGTAATAATTTGCATGGATTGTTTGTTATCAGCATAAGATTTACCAGTTTGTTGTTCTAGGGTCGCAATAGTAGGTTTAAATAGAGAAGTTTGGAACATATCAGTTAGTCCGTCTACCGCTCCGAGAAGTCTTTCTAACCCTCCACCAAAATCGACATTTTGTTTGGGAAGTTTCTCAAATTTTCCTTTCTCTGTTTTCCTATATTGCATGAACACGCTATTAGCAATTTCCCAGTAACGTCCACAATCACAGTTAACATGACATGGTTGATCTGCCCACAGACTCTGCTTATGAATATTTTCATCGCCAAAGTCATAAAATACTTCGGTATCAGGACCACCAATTTCTCCTACAGGCATTTTATCGGGAGTTCCCGCTCGCGACCACCAGTTTTTTTCTGCTCCATACCAATGCAAGCGATCTTGGTAATCTTTAACACCAGCAATCTGCAAAACTTCTTCCCAGATTTTATAAGCCTCGTTATCTTGGGGAATATCCTCAAAGCCTTTAAAAACCGTAAAATGTAATTTAGTTGGATCAATTCCTAAGCCTGTTTGTTTATTAGTTAAAAATTCATATAACCAAGGAATTTCATCGGCCTTGAAGTAATCTCCCAAGCTCCAGTTGCCTAGCATTCTGAAAAAAGTGGTATGTCTGTCATCTCCAACTTCTTCGATATCTACGGCACGAAAGGCATTTTGGGCATTCACTAAGCGGGTTCCATCAGGATGTACTTCACCCATTAAATATGGGATGAGGGGTTGCATACCAGAACTAGTAAAAAGGGTAGTAGGATCATTCTGCGGAATCAGAGGCGCACCGGCAATTCTTTTGTGTCCATGTGCTTCAAAAAAAGCGATATATTTGTTGAGTATTTCAGCTGCAGTCATAATAAAGTTATTATAGCATGCCTATTAGAGTTTAGAAAAATTATGCCATTGCGAGATTTATAAATGGCGAAGTAATCATCTGAGGAAGTAAATTACTTTGTCACTACTTATATCTGTTCTTAATAAAAACACTAGCATTAAACCCTATCGATTAGAGCCTTAAAATTTAGCATATATTATCTGTTGACAAATAAGTCAGAGTTAATTACAGTTAAAGAAGATATGCAACAAACGGCAGCCAACAGTAGCTTCTTTATAGTTTTCTTAGTTATTGAATTAGTAATTTTAGCGGTTTATCTAGTTGCTTTCTGGAAGATCTTTACTAAGGCTGGTCGACCTGGTTGGGCAATCTTAATACCTTTTTATAATGCCTATGTGTTGCTCAAAATTTCCGGCAAACCTGGGTGGTGGTTAATCCTTTATTTAATACCTCTAGTAAATTTAGTTATCTCTATTTTGGCATCAATTGGATTGGCAAGGAACTTTGGCAGGAGTGACACCTTTGGAGTGGTAATGCTATGGCTATTTGGTGCTATTGGTTATCTGATGTTAGGTTATGGCAATTCCAAATATATGTCTTCCAGTACTCTACCAGTAGTAAATTCAGCACCTCAACTACAACCAGCTCCAGTACAACAATAGTAAGAAAAATTAAACAGTTTTTCTTATTGTTTGTTTTTTACATAATACATATGATGATTTTCAATTAGTATCTTGACATGCTTGAATTGCTATGATATAACTAAGACACTTTATTACAGCCAATACAGATACAGAGTATCTCTGTGTCTTTTTTTGCGTATAGGAAGTTACTGCCAATAATATTTCTCGCCAATGCCTAAAAATTCAATGTCTGTTGATCATAAAAAGATGAATCGTCAAGTTTGGGGTAAAGCCTATGATGTTTTGCCACAGATGGATCTGCTTGCCGTACAAAGAAAATCTTATAAATGGTTTCAAGATGTAGCAATTGGCGAAATCCTCAAAGAAATTTCTCCCGTCGAAGATTTTACTGGTAAAAACTGGACCCTGACATTTCATAATTACAGAATTGGAGAACCAACCAATGATCCAGCAGTTGCGTTATCTAAAGGACTGACCTTCGATGCTCCATTATATGTACGTGTTGCCTTAAAGAATTTAAAAACAGATAAAGTGCAAGAAGCGGAAGTATTTTTAGGAGATATCCCCCAAATGACAGACCGGGGTACATTTATTGTTAATGGTATTGAACGTGCAGTGGTTAATCAATTAGTTCGTTCACCTGGCGTTTTCTTTACTGCATCTTCTGATCCAGCTACAGGTAAAACATTATATACAGCTGAAATTAGACCAGTACATGGCTCTTGGTTGGAATTTTCTACAACCCGTTATAATACTATTACGGTTAAGATTGATCGTCGACGCAAATTTTTAGCAACTACTTTTTTGAGAGCCATTGGTATATCTGGTAATGAAACCATCAAAGAACGCTTTGCTCCTTTGGAAGCAGATGCTAAAGAGTCTCTCATTGAAAATACCTTAATCAAAGATGAGACTGGTTCTGAGACAGAAGCTTTGCTGGAGATTTTCCGCAAAATGCATCCAGGTGAACCATTAGTTATCGATAAAGTACGTGAAAGTTTCTATAACTTATTTTTCAATAATCGCCGTTATGATTTGGGCCAAGTTGGTCGTTATAAAGTCAACAAAAAGTTGACCAATACTCCTGGTTTTACGCCTACTGAAGATCAAGTATTAACAGTCGATGATATTGTTTCTACTATTTCCTATTTAATTCAACTTACTCAAGGAAAAGGTTTCACTGATGACATTGATAGTTTGGCTAATCGTCGTGTACGTAGTGTGGGCGAATTGGTGGCTGCTAATGCTTTTAGAGTTGGAGTTTTGCGAGTTGAAAGAAGTATTAAAGAACGCATGAGTCTTTTGCAAACTGATGGTCAACAAGTCACGGTATCCAATCTTATTAATGCCCGTCCAATTATGGCTGCTATTAATGAATTCTTCCGTACCTCACAGCTCTCCACTATCCTAGACCAAACCAATCCACTCTCTGAAATCGACAATTTAAACCGCTTGACCGTTATGGGTACCGGTGGTATTTCACGCGAAAGAGCCGCGTTTTCTATTCGTGATATTAACAGTTCGCAATATGGTCGCATATGTCCCATTAGAAGTCCCGAAGGACCAAATATCGGTTTAGTTACTTATATCTCACTTTACGCCAGAGTCAATGATTTTGGGTTCCTGGAGACTCCATACCGCAAAGTTAAACAGATCACAAAGGGTGGTAAAACTGTATCACAAGTTACTAATGAAATCGAGTATTTGGCAGCTGATGATGAAGTAGAACATTATATTACCCATGCGGGAGTAAATGTTTCCGAAGATGGAATTATTACTGACGAGCGTGTGCCTGCACGTCATGGGGGAGAGTTTCTTGAATCTGATAGCAATGTCGTTAATTATATTGATGTCACACCACGTCAGGTAGTGGGTGCTAGTGCCTCTTTGATTCCTTATCTTGCGCATGACGACGGTATTCGTGCTTTAATGGGTACTCATATGCAATGCCAAGCAGTACCATTAGTTAAACCAGAAAGTCCAGTTGTTGGCACAGGTATGGAAGCTACTATCTCTAGAGTCATGGGACGTGTTGTCTTGGCTCCCTTTGATGGGACAGTAACTTTTGTTGACTCAGAAAAAGTTATTATCGAAAATGACAATAAAGAAAAGAAGAAATTTGACATCGAATCTTTCCGTCGTACAGCCAATGCCACAGCTTACACTCAGAGAGCAGTGGTGTCTGTAGGACAAAAAATCAAAAAAGGTGATGTTTTGATCGATGGTCCAGCCTCCGAAGATGGTGAATTGGCATTGGGACAAAACTTATTAATTGCTTACACTTCTTTGGATGGTCTTGGGTATGAAGACGCTTTAGTTATTTCCGATCGTTTGGTGCGCGAAGATGTATTGTCATCTATCCATATTGAGAAATATGAAGCTGCAGTTGTAGAAACCAAGCTTGGACCAGAAGAAACCACTCAAGATATTCCTAACGTTGCAGAAGATGAATTGGCCAAATTGGACGAAGGCGGTATTATCGTAGTTGGTAGTGATGTTGGTCCAGGTGATATTTTGGTCGGTAAAATTGCACCTAAAGGTGAAACCGAGTTAACAGCTGAAGAAAGATTGTTGCGTGCTATCTTTGGTGAGCAAGCTCGTGAAGTTCGCGATACTAGTCTACGTGTCCCACATGGTGAAAGAGGAACAGTTATTAGTGTTCAGATTTTGGATAGAAAAGCTGGTGATGAATTAGAACCAGGTACTTTGCGTAAAATTATCGTTGAAGTAGCCCAATATAGGCACGTAGTTGTGGGAGACAAGTTAGCTGGACGTCATGGAAACAAAGGTATTATTTCCCGCATTTTGCCGGAAGCTGATATGCCACATCTTGAAGATGGTACACCAGTTGATATTATTATTTCCCCAATGAGTATCTTAGCTCGTATGAATCTGGGTCAAGTATTGGAAGCTCATCTTGGCTTGGCAGCTCGCAAATTAGGCATGAAAGTTGCTTTGCCAGTATTTGAAAAGATTTCTGAAGAGAAATTAGTTGGATTATTAAATCAAGCGGGGTTGCCTGTAAGTGGAAAATTAAAGCTATTCGATGGTCGTACAGGTCAAGAATTTGAAAACCCAGTAGTGGTGGGTATTGAGTATGTTATGAAATTGATCCACATGGTCGAAGACAAAACCCATGCTCGTTCAACTGGACCATATTCATTAGTTACTCAACAACCTTTGGGTGGAAAAGCTCAAATGGGAGGACAAAGATTGGGAGAAATGGAAGTTTGGGCATTAGAAGCTCATCGTGCACGTCATATTTTGCAAGAAATGTTGACTATCAAAGCTGATGATGTGGTGGGTCGCGCTAAAGCGTTTGAAGCCATTGTTAAAGGCGTAGATATCCCTACACCAAAAGTGCCAGAGTCTTTCAAGGTGTTGATCAAAGAATTGCAGTCATTGGGTTTGAATGTTGTACCAGTTGGCGCAACCTTGTATAATGAGACTTCTGAAGCTAAAGAAGAAATTGAATCAGAAAAACTTAAAGCTGAGGTGACTCAATTGGAAGAATCATTGAATGCAGAAGAAGTAGTTGATGAAGATAACGCTGCGGCAGAAGGCATGGAAATCTCAAATGAAGAAGGTCCAGATGATGCTGCTTTGAATGCGAAAGGAGTAGATGAAGATGAATAACGATAGTAAAAAAGTCATGAAAGACGCTACAATTTTAGATTTTAAATCTTTGAAGATCATGATCGCTAGCAAGCAAGATATCATGAATTGGTCTTATGGTGAAGTTACCAAGCCGGAAACTATCAATTACCGTACCCTCAGACCCGAAAAAGATGGCTTATTTGATGAAAGAATTTTTGGTCCAACCAAAGATTGGGAATGTTATTGTGGAAAATATAAAAGAATTCGCTATCGTGGTATTGTATGTGATAAATGTGGAGTTGAAGTTACTCTGTCACGTGTACGCCGCGAAAGAATTGGTCACATTACGTTATCCAGTCCATGTGCACATGTATGGTTCTTTAAAGGCTCATCTTCTCCATTAGCCACCTTGCTGGATATTCCACAAAAGAATCTTGAATCAGTAATTTACTATGCTTCTTATTTAGTTACGGCTATCGATGAGGAAAAAAAGAAACAAGCGATTGAGGTTTTAACTGAGAAGATTGAAGAACGTCGTTCGGAGTTGAAAGGCCGTTCGGATGATGAGCAAGCCAAATTGAAAGATGATTTGAAAGAACAAAAAGGGGACACCAAAGAACTGCGTGTCAAAAGGGAACAAAAGCAATTAATTAATCAGGAAATTGAATTGTCTCAGCGTCAGAGGCTAGCTAAATTGAATGAATCCTACGAATCTGAATCTAAGAAGTTAGATGAAATCGCAGATACTTTGCTTAAGCTATTAAAAGGTTTGAAGGTTTCCAGTGTCTTATCAGAGGATGAGTATTTTAAATTGCTTGAGTATGATATTCCCGTCTTCTTTACTATCAAAACTGGTTCGGATGCTTTGGCAGAATTAGTCGAGAAACTAGATTTGTCTGAAGTTATTGTTTCGTTACGCAAAGAAGCAGAAAAATCTAGTGGACAAAGATACCTTAAAGTAATTAAGCGCTTGCGTTTGGTCGAATCTATGCGTAAAGCAGGTGTAAAACCAGCCAGTATGATTATGTCCATATTGCCGATTATACCTCCAGATCTTCGTCCTATGGTTCAATTAGCGGGTGGACGTTTTGCTACTTCAGATTTGAATGATTTATATCGTCGTGTGATCAACCGCAACAATCGATTGAAGCATTTAATTTCTTTGGGAGCACCTGAAATCATTTTGCGAAATGAAAAACGTATGTTGCAAGAATCAGTAGATGCTTTAATTGATGTTACACAGCGTTCATCTCAAACCGTTGTTGCTCCTCTACGTTCATTATCTGATATGTTACGAGGTAAGCAAGGTCGCTTCCGTCAAAACTTGCTCGGAAAACGGGTCGATTATTCAGGGCGTTCAGTTATCGTTGTTTCTCCTGAATTAAAGCTTACTCAGTGTGGTTTGCCAAAAGAAATGGCATTGGAGATGTTCAAACCTTTCGTTTTGCGTGAAGTTATTATGAGAGGTCTTGCTACCAATATTAAGTCAGCTAAACGTTACATCGAAAAACGTCCACCAGAAGTATTTGATATTTTAGAGGAAATTACTAAGAATCATCCAATTTTGCTTAATCGTGCTCCTACTTTACACAAATTGGGTATGCAGGCTTTCTTCCCGGTCTTAATTGAAGGATCAGCTATTGGTTTGCATCCTTGCGTCTGTTCTGGCTACAATGCTGACTTTGACGGGGATCAAATGGCTGTACATATTCCATTATCCAGTAAAGCTCAAGAAGAGGCTATCAATTTGATGTTGCCAAGTCACAACTTGCTTAAACCAGCTGATGGAAGTCCTATTACTTTGCCTAACAAAGAAATGGCGTTTGGTGTATATTTCTTAACTGAAATGGATGAATCGTTGCGCAAATCTGAAGAAGAAATTCAAGAATATGCCAATACACATAGTGCAATCATGTCTTTTGATTTGGGAAATATCCGTATGAAAGAACCAATCAAGGTTAGATTGAATGAAAATGGCAGTACCGAATTAATAGAAACAACTGTAGGTAGAATATTATTTAATGAAGTTTTGCTGGATGATATGCCGTTTATCAACCAGGCTGTTAATGCATCTAGTATCAAAAAATTGGTTACATCAGCAATGAAGCAACATTCAGCTGATGAAGTAGCTAATTTGATTGATAATGTAAAACATTTCGGCTTCTACGGGGCAACAGTTTCTGGAGTATCTTTATCTATCTTTGATAGTGAGACAATTGATAATAAAGATAGCATGATTGAAGATGCAGAAAAGAAAGTTACGACTATTGAAGGTCAGTATCAGCAAGGATTGATTACTTTGGAAGAAAAGAAACGTTTGTCTAACAATGTATGGTTAGAGATTACAGATAGTTTGGCTGATTTAACCTGGAAGAATTTGCAACCCAACAACGTTATTCGTACTATGATTGCTTCTGGAGGTACACGTGCAGGTATTGAACAGCTAAAACAGCTCTCAGCTATGCGTGGATTGATCGTTGATCCTATGGGTAAAATCGTTGAATTGCCGATTAAGTCTAACTTCCGTGAAGGATTATCAGTTTTTGAGTACGTCGCTTCTACTCGAGGATCTCGAAAAGGTTTGACTGATGGTGCTTTGAAGACTGCAAACGCAGGTTACTTAACTCGACGTCTAGTCGATGTTTCACATGACGTCATTATAATGAGTGAGGATTGTGGTACGACTGAAGGTGTTACGGTTGTTGCGGGCGAGAAAGAAAGAACAGTTGAATTTGCAGATCGGATCATAGGTAGATTTTTAGCCACAGATGCTGTAACAAAAACTCGTAAGATTGTGATGAAGGCTGGACAAGAGATTGACGAAGAAGCAGCTAAGGATATCGTAAGTAATAATGTTACCGAAGTAACTATTCGTTCAGCTATGACGTGTAAATTGCCTTATGGAATTTGTGCAAAATGTTATGGTTGGGACTTCTCTACTAAGAAAAAAGTTGATTTGGGAGTACCTGTAGGAGTTATCGCTGCACAAAGTATTGGAGAACCTGGTACACAGTTAACTATGCGTGTTAAGCATTTTGGAGGCGTTGTGATGTCAGACGTGACTCAAGGTTTACCTCGCGTCGAGGAGTTGTTTGAAATGCGTACGCCTAAGAGTTTAGCTCCTGTAAGTGAAATTAGTGGCCGTGTAGGAATTGAGAAGAATGAAGAAGGATACTTGATTCAAATACGTAATACCAAGATTAAACCTATTGAAGTACAAGAATACTTCGTTCCATTAGCCTCAACGTTGACGGTAGAAGAGGGTGATGAGGTTGTAGCGGGAACACCTCTAGCTGAAGGCTATCTTGATCCTAAAGAGGTTCTGAAGGTTGGAGGCTTGAATGCATCACAGCACTATATTATTACTGAAGCACAAAAAGTGTACGAATCTCAGGGTATTATGATTAATGACAAACATTTTGAGGTTATCTTGCGCAAGATGTCAGATAAGGTCATGATTGATAGTGTGGGTGATTCAGCTTTGATTCCAGGTGATTTCGTCAGTAAAGCTAAGTTTGAAGAAATTAATTCTGAAATCTTATCAGAAGGTGGAAACCCAGTAACTGGTAAACAGATGATCTTGGGTATCACTAAAGCATCTTTGTTCTCTGACTCATGGCTGTCAGCTGCTTCTTTCCAGGAGACTACCAAAGTATTAACGGAAGCTGCGCTTGAAGGCCGCGAAGACAATTTGATTGGTTTGAAAGAAAATGTCATCATTGGACGCTTGATTCCAGTTGATGGTGCAGCCTATGCTGATGGTGCAACTGCCGAAAGCACAGTACCAGTTGAGGAGAAGCAGAGCATAGAGGAACCTATTTTAGCTGCCTAATTGCCCATCATGAAAGTTTCCCTTGAGCGTAAAGTGTGATATAATAATTAAGTTATGCCAACATTATCGCAATTGGCCAGACATGGTCGAAAACATAAAATTAAAAAGGTCAAAGTTACCGGTTTGCGTCGCATGTTTAACGCCAAAGACCGTGAATACAAAGATTTGAGTTCTCCACAAAAGCGGGGAGTAGTTACTTTGGTAAAAACAATGACTCCTAAGAAGCCTAATTCTGCTTTGCGTAAAGTTGCTCGTGTTAAATTATCCAACAAAGTCGAAGTTACTGCTTACATTCAAGGTATTGGCCACAGTTTGTCCGAACACGGTATTGTTTTAGTTCGCGGTGGCCGTGTTAAAGATTTACCTGGAGTGAAATACCATATTGTACGTGGTAAATTCGATTTACAAGGTGTAGAAGGCCGTCATACATCACGTAGTAAGTATGGTGCCAAGATGCCAAGTGCGTCAAAAGGAGCGTAAGTTTAGATCTATAAAAATATGAGACATGCAAAAATTGATAAAAGAAGAATAAAACCGGATTTGCTTTTCAACAATATTATGGTAGCCAAATTTACCAACTGTTTGATGGTAGATGGTAAAAAATCAGTCGCGCAGAGACAAATGTATGCTGCATTTGATTTGATTAAAGAAAAAGGCATGGAGCCTCTGGAAACATTTGAAAAAGCACTCTCAACTATTTCACCTAAAGTAGAAGTAAAGGCTCGCCGTGTTGGTGGAGCTAACTATCAAGTACCAGTCGAGGTAAGGGCAGATCGCAAAGTTTCCTTGGCAATTAGATGGATACTAGAAGCTGCTCGTAAGAGACCAAATAGTGAATATCATACCTTTGCCCAGAAATTAGCTCAAGAATTGATTGATGCAGCTAATAATGCCGGAGAAGCAATTAAGAAAAGAGATACCATGCATCGCCAAGCCGAAGCAAACCGCGCTTTTGCCCACTTCCGTTGGTAAACCGTATTGTCATCCTGAATTTGTTTCAGGATCTAGTTTATCTATAGGTTAAATAGAACTCCCAAAAGGGAGTTTTTTTGTAGGACTAAAACAGTCTAATTTTCAAGTACCAAGCAGTTTCTTTATTGTGCTCTCAGTTGGCGTAGCCTAAAGAGTACAGGTGCATAAAATTTAGAATTACCTAAAAGTTGTCCTGAACGTCTAAGATTATTTAAGTCTTTAGAATTTGCCCAAATAAAACTCATATGATTATCCTCAGGTGAGCCATCAGGTTTAAAAACATTATTAATACTTATCCCAAGTTTTTGCTCAGTAGCAACAAGAGTTAGATAAGCATGTACATAAGACTTTAAGAGTTTTCCGTTATGCGGGAAAATATATGAATATTCATGTGTTTTGTGAATTGGATTCTTTGTAATATTAATATTTGTTTCTTCTAATACTTCCCGTACTAATGCATCCATTTGCTGTTTTGGAGTCGCTACTTCTTCACCCTCATCGATCTTACCTCCAGGGACTTCATACAAGTAGGATGTTTTTTGCAGAAGTAAGATGTTTCCTTGTGGGTCGGCTATATAACAACGTATGGTTTCTTTTGGACTTCTAGGAACAGAAGTATCCTTTGATATTCTACCGCTTCGTGCATGGGGAGTATTATAACAGCTTAGGGTGAAGTGTAGCCACCGCCTTCGGTTTGGGTCAGATCAACTGAAATAGTCTGAATTTTATCTCCAACTGCCAGCTTATTTACCACATCCATGCCACTAGTTACTATGCCAAAGTTAGTATATTGTCCATTGAGCCAATCAGCCTGTTTTTTGGTAATAAAAAATTGCGCAGCGTTATTAATAGTCGGATCAGAACCACGGGCTATACCTAATGAGCCCGTAACAAAATTTATTCCAGGTGTTTGCTCAGCTGGCATTTGTCCACCTCCAGTTCCATCTCCCTTAGGATCTCCTCCCTGGACTACCCAATCTTCTACACGATGGAAAGTCAGATTATTATAAAAACCTGCTTGGGCTTTGGCAATAAAGTTCCCCACTGTTTTAGGAGCTTTATCAGCAAATAGACTTAGAACAATATCTCCTTTAGCTGTATGAATCGTAGCAGATACTGTGGCTGGTAAAGGACCTTCAAATGAACTTGCAGCTGATGTAGGAGCAGCCGTTGGAGGAGGAGGTTGTTGCACTTGCTGCTGAGTCTGTGCACCTTGTATGTTTTGTTGAGCCTGAGGCTGTGCAGGAGAGATTAATTGAAAAGGAGCAGTCATATCTATCGTGGGAGTAGGAGGTAATAAGGACCCCCATTTATTTTGGTTACTGTTGAAATTAAGAAAAAGAAAAATACCAACAAAAATGATTACGATGGTTGAGCCGATGATGATTTGGCCATTGTTCATAATGGATATTGTAGCAAGGGTACTTGACGATGCCAAGGGGTTTTCTAGGTAATATGAGGTGAAGTTGTAAATTTAAAAACTCCTCGATTTTTTGTGCTTATTTTGCCTTTAAGTGGGTAATAAACTATAATGTGAGGCATGATTGACCCAAAGTTAGTGCGGAATTTTGCTATTATCGCCCATGTAGACCATGGTAAATCGACATTGTCGGATCGGTTTTTGGAAATTACCCAAACGATTGCCAAAGACAAGTTGGGAGAGCAGTTTTTGGATATGAATGCGATCAGCAAAAAAAGAGGCATTACTATTAAATTAGCACCAGTACGCATGCTTTATCATGCGTCCGATGGTAATGAGTACATATTAAACTTGATTGACACACCAGGACATGTAGATTTTTCTTACGAGGTCTCTCGTACGCTCGCCGCTTGTGAAGGAGCAGTGTTATTAGTTGATGCTACCCAGGGAATTCAGGCGCAAACAGTAGCACATTATTTTGAAGCAAAAAAACAAAGACTAGTCATGATTCCCGTAATTAATAAAATTGATTTACCCAACGCCCAGACAGATTTAGTAGTCAAAGAGTTGGTATCAGTATTTGGATTTAAAGAAGAAGAGATTATTTTTATTTCAGCTAAAACTGGTGAGAACGTGCAGTTATTGCTGGATCGGATAGTAGAAAAATTGCCTTCTCCCAGTAATGAAATTGAAAAACCATTAAGGGCTTTAATTTTTGATGCTGTATATGATGAATATCGTGGAGTTGTAACTTATATTCGTATGTTTGGTGGATCAATTAAAATAGGTGATCAAATTAAAATTTTCCAAGGTGGAACCTCTACTACGGTGACTGAGGTAGGTGTGTTTAATCCCTTTTTACAGCCAAGCAGCCAGTTAGTCGCAGGAGAAATTGGTTATGTTATTACTGGTATCAAAGATATACGCCAAGGCAGAGTGGGAGATACCATAGTCAATGCAAATCTTAAAATTCAAAATTCAAAATTAGCAATTGACGATAAAGGAAACGAGGTTTATCCATTACCAGGTTATCAAACTCCCAAGCCTATGGTCTTCTTCGGCATGTACCCCAAAGATGCTTCTGATTTTGCTAACTTACGTGAGTCATTGGGTAAATTAATGCTAAACGACACTTCACTAACTTATACTGAAGAATATTCTGCTTATTTGGGTAGTGGGTTTCGCGTGGGTTTTTTGGGCTTATTACATGCGGAGATAGTTAAAGAACGATTGGCCCAGGAATTTGGGTTGGATTTATTACTAACAATGCCTAATGTATTATATGAGAAATCGTCAGATGGAACAATGCGTGAGCCTTATATGTTACTTACTGTCTACATTCCCAATGAATACGTGGGTAATGTTATGACAGTCTGTCAAAAACGAAAAGGAGATTTGGTTGATCTGCAATATCATGATACTTATGCGACTTTAAGTTATGAATTACCATATAGTATGTTTATACGTGGACTTTCTGCAGAGTTGAAAACAGTAAGTTCTGGTTATGCTAGTATTGACTATGAGTTAACGGCATATAAGCAGGCAGATTTGGTAAACGTAGATGTAAAAATTAACGACAATATTATTGATGTTCTATCTGAATTGGCGTATCGGGATGAGGGATTATATATAGCTAGACAAAAAGCACAGAAATTAAAAGAGTCACTACCTCGTCAACAATTCAGGCAAATTATTCAAGCGTTAATGAATGGAAATATTGTTGCACGCGAAGAGATTCCTCCTTATCGTAAAGATGTATTAGCCAAAATGTCTGGCGGAGATAGAACGAGAAAAGATAAGTTGCTAGAAGCTCAGAAAAAAGGTAAAAAGCGTATGGTCTCATCTGCGAAAATTCATTTACCTCAAGAGGCTCTCTTCGCGATGATGGAGAATAAATAGTAGTAAGTAGTAAGTAGTAAGTAGTAAGTAGTAAGTAGTAAGTAGTAAGTAGTAAGTAGTAAGTAGTAAGTAACGTACTATAGCACGAAGAAGATTACACCACCGATAACAGAAAGTACTGTTAATATAGCACCAGCACCAAATGTTATATCTGTAGAGCCAGTAGCGGCTATAGTTGCACTAGGTAAGGGGGGAACCGGAGTATCTGTTGGATTAGCAATAACAGCTACTACAGCGGTTGTAGGCGTTGCAATTGCCACTGGTGTAGCTGCAGGAGTAGAGGTTGGAGTGGCTTCTAATGTCGGTGTGGGAGTATTAGTCGGTTGTCCGGGTATAGGTGTAGCTGTGGGTCCAGGCACCCCTGTTGGAGTAAGGGAAGGTTGAGCAGGACCATTAACTGCGATATAAGCGATAGGTCTTGACAGTAGTACGTTTTCTGGATATTGGTCATTTGGTCCGGCAGATAAGACTTGAGATTGAGTTGTAACGCTTACTTGGGTAGGAGTATTAGGATTAGTAGCTGCTAAAGCTGTAAAAGTTAAAGTACCTACGCTGGTAGGAGATTGAATCGCTTTGGTATAATCAGCTCCGATAGATACAGAAAAAGAAATAGAACCTGGAGAATAAGTAGGGCCATCGACTGTAACAGGAAAAGCAGAATTATTCACAGTAAATGAAGTACTGGAAGCACTGAGTTTGGTAGGATCGTATTGAATATAAACCTTGACTGAAGTAACTAAATTAGTCCCAGGATCAATGTTTAATGTTAAGGGAACAGTATCTCCAACGTTGGCCGTAATAGGTGCTGGATTACTGGAAGGTGGAGTAAACGTTAAATTAGTAGCTGGAGTAGCGTGTGATGCTGTATTAGTCGTTTGTTTAACTAAATATAATGCCACTGGGATGGCCACTAATAAAATGGCAATAAAACCAATAAGTACCAAACGTTTCCAATTAGATGAATGCATATAAATCCATGTGCTCTTTTAGCACTTATAATCATCGTATAGAAGAAATAATGGGGTGTCAAGTATACATGTGTTAGCTATAGGCTATTGACATTATTTTAATTTTTTTGTATAAACTAGCAGTAACAATTCTTAAGTGCGAATTGCCTACTAATTAGATTAATATGACAGCAAAAAATAAAATTAGACCATTATTCGACAATGTTTTAATTAGGCCTGTAAAAGCAGAAGAAAAAACAGCCGGTGGGATTATCTTGCCAGATAGTGTCAAAGAAAAACCACAGATTGGTGAAGTGCTAGCGGCAGGCAAAGGTCATATTGGTCCTAAGGGTGATGTCAAACCTATGTCAGTTAAGGTCGGAGATAAAGTGATGTACAAAAAATGGGGTGGCAATGAAGTCAAAGTAAATGGTGAAGATTGTGTAATTGTCGAAGAAAAAGATATTTTAGCAATAATGGAGTAACCTATGGCAAAACAAATTATATATGGCGAGGAAGCCAGAAAAAAACTAAAATCAGGCGTAGATCAACTTGCTAATGCAGTATCTACTACCTTAGGTCCAAAAGGTCGTAATGTTGCTCTGGATAAAAAATGGGGAGCACCTAATGTTATACATGATGGAGTTACAGTTGCTAAAGAAATTGAATTAAAAGACCCCTTTGAAAATATGGGTGCTCAATTAGTCAAAGAAGCATCTTCTAAGACCAATGATGTAGCAGGCGATGGTACTACTACAGCTACTGTTTTGGCTCAAGCGATTGTTAACAAAGGATTTCAGGCAGTTACCTCAGGTTCAAATCCGATGATTCTTAAGACAGGGATGGAAAAAGCAGTAGCCGCGGTAGTCTCTGAAGTTAGCAAGATGGCTAAAGAAGTAAAAGATGTGGATGTTAATAAAGTCGCTAAAATTTCAGCTCAAGATGAAAAAATTGGTACTTTGATTGCTGAAGCGTTGGAAAAAGTTGGCAAAGATGGAGTAGTCACAGTTGAAGAAGGTAAAGGAATGGAAATGTCCATAGATTATAAAGAAGGTATGGAGTTTGATAAGGGTTACGCTTCTGCTTATTTTGTAACCAATACAGACAGAATGGAAGCAGAAATAGAAAATCCTTATATCCTTATTACAGATAAAAAGATTTCTTCGATTCAGGAATTATTACCTTTCCTGGAGAGTTTGGTCAAAGTTTCTAAGAATCTGGTTATTATTGCTGATGATATTGATGGGGAGGCTCTAGCTACACTAGCACTTAACAAAATGCGCGGTACATTTAACACTCTTGCAGTCAAAGCACCCGGCTTTGGTGATCGACGTAAAGAAATGTTGGAGGATATTGCTATTTTAACTGGTGGTACAGTTATTTCCGAAGATACAGGTCGCAAGTTTGAATCAGTGACTATTGATGATTGTGGACGAGCGGATAAGGTGTGGGCTAATAAAGAAAATACACGTATAATTGGAGGCAAAGGAGAAGCAGCTAAATTGAAATCACGAGTAACGCAGATTCGTCGGGCTATTGATGAAACGACTTCTGATTTTGATCGTGAGAAGTTACAAGAAAGATTGGCCAAATTAGCGGGCGGAGTAGCAGTGATTAATGTTGGTGCAGCTACGGAAATCGAATTGAAAGAGAGAAAAGAAAGAGTAAATGATGCAGTAGCCGCTACCAAAGCAGCTCTGGAAGAAGGGATAGTTCCTGGTGGTGGAGTCACATTATTAAAGGCTCGCAAAACCTTAGTTGCCTTGAAAGATAGTTTGACATTAGAAGACGAAAAAGCGGGAGTTTCTATATTATATGAAGCATTAGCTGAACCAATTAAAAAGATTGCAGAAAATGCGGGTGCCGATGCAGGGTGGGTGTTACGAAGTGTAGAGGAGCATAGAGGTAAAGAAGTGGATTATGGTTTCAATGTCATGAGCATGGAATTTGGTTCAATGATAACAGCAGGTGTGGTAGATCCGGCCAAAGTGACTCGTTCAGCCGTGCAAAATGCAGCTAGTGTAGGTATGATGATTTTGACTACTGAAGCATTGGTGACTGATATTCCAGAAAAGAAGCCAGAAATGCCATCAGCCGGAGGCGGAATGCCAGGTATGGGTGGAATGGACTATTAGTCGAAAGTTATAAAGTCCATAAAGTTTATAAAGCAAAAAGGTAATCCTCATTCTGGGAAGCCAAAGATGGCTCTAGAATCATGCAATGTCCCGCGCAAAGGCGGGATTTTTTTTGTTTTTATAGGCATTAACTTGACAGCTATTACTGAGAGACATATATTACACCTACGATGATCACACAAGATTTGCAGCGGATTTCTAAATTACTTGAAGAAAATTTAGCTCCTATTAAGGAAGAATTGTCTAGTCATGGAAAAATGTTAGAAAGCCAGAAAGAAATGCTAAAAAATCATGACAAACTTTTGCAAGATATCACCAAAACCGTTAACGGTCATACGAAATCTTTGAGATCTTTAAAAAAGGATAAGAGTATTATCTTAGACTAGCTTAATAGAGAGCAAATGAGTCAAAGTAAAAGATTAACTAGAGTTGAAGAAAGACTTGGTTTACCTGCTGACATTGTTTAATGATAAATTTATTTCTTAACTAAAGTTTACTAAGTCTAGTTTGCAGGTTTTGCATTGACAGTTTTTTTCAATCAGAGGTTTTAGTCCGCCTAAAGGATGTGAAATATAAGCTACGATTTTTTGCCAATAATTATATTTACTTTTAATTTCAGGTGCAGACATAAACTTTTTAATGTAGTTTGCAAGTTGAGTGTCAGTTTGTGCTAATTGTGTTAATAATCTTTTATTACTCACCCACCATCGGCCTTTAAGTTGATAATAAATCCTTAAAAGATAGCTTAATTCTGTAGTCATGACAAATAATGCCTGTTCGGGTTGGTCATGAATATACCTTTCCACTTTGGCGTTCACGTTATAAATCAAAAAATTAATCCAAGGATATTCTTTACTTTTGATTTTTAGAGGTTTTATTTTCTTTGCCTCTTGTTGTAATTTTTTTAATTCTCCAGTTTTGTCAAAAAGTATTAATGCTTCAGCAATCCAGGGTATACGTTCATGTTTTTTAATTTGCCGATCCATTTTGGTATTGAATTGCTTTAAAGATAAAATATTCAGATCTAGTTTTATTTTATTTATGTATGGATGATTTACTTTCTCACATTCATTATCTTCATTTATAATGATATTGACGTCAACATCGCTATGGTCATTGGAATCTCCTCGGGCCAATGATCCGAAGATGATTACTCCTTGATATCGATCAATTTTTTGCAAATCCAAAAGTTGATCTATAACTGGTTTAAATTTAACAGGAATTTTTATATGACTTGTCATGTAGACTATTTTTAGCAGAAATAATTTTTAAAGCAAGAAGAAAGTTTAATTTAAAACTTGGTGTTTTCTATGATTTCGGATTGTTTTTTCATGATATCTCGCCAGGTACCAAGCTTTTTGAACATTACCACATAAGTAAAGGCTTCTTTGACGTTAAACAACCAGGTAAGAAACACATAAATAACTATGCCAGCCAAACTTGAAATACCGGTTAGTAATAAAAGATTAATAGTTTTGGTTGTATCAAAGACTAGTTGGTCGAGAAGTTTAATAGGTATATAAAGGGCAAAGGCAGTGAAAAAAGTGGCCGAAAAGATTTTCAACCAGGAGAAAACCAGGAACTTGCGGTCAAATCCGTGCAAACGGTGTTCTAAAATTAAAAACAAAATACACATTTCCAAAATGCTCGCAACTGAGTACGAAAAAGCGATAGACATAATGCCTAATTTTAAACCGACGATAAAGTAGGCAGATAGTCCCAACATCAAAAATGTACTCAATGTACTACTGACCAAAAGTGTCTTGGTGTCATGTAATGCATAAAAACTGCGTGCGAGTAAAGCCTTCAAACTTTCAGAAAAGATAGCGATACTAAAAAATGCGAGCGTTCTGCCAGTTAATACTGTCGCAGGCCAGTCGAAATTAGTTGAAGCACCATAAATAAGACGAACTATTGGAATGCGTAGAACTAATAGCAGAACCGATACTGGCAGAACTAAATATAACATTTGATTGAAGCTGGTAATGAAAGTTGATTTAAATTCTTCTGGATTATCTTTTTCCTTGGCTAAGACGGGGAATGCAGCTTGGGCTATCGATTGACCAAAAAGCGTAACAGGAGCAAAAGCCAGCGCTTGCGCCAGATCCAAAAGTACATAATTTCTGCCTGCAGAGGGCATAAATGAGATCAAAGAAATGGTGAGGACAGAAGAAAGATTGAAAACAATATTTGAGATAGATCGTGGCCACATCAAATGCAACACCTTTTGTAAGCCGGAATTACGAAAATCAAAATTTATCTTAAAGTGAAAACCTACTTTGCGAATGACGGGAATTTGCAATGAAACAAATAAGGCAGCCCCGATGATATTGCCGATAGTCGGTCCATACATGCCGTATTGCTTAAATGCCAAAATGCCTATGATGATACCTAAGTTATACAAAGCTGCGGCAAAACCAGGAACAAAAAAGTGATTATGCGTTTGTAACAAAGCTGTGAAGAAGACACCAATTAAAAACATTAATTGTCCAATCAGTAGTAAGCGCATTAAATTGACCATTAAAGCCATTTGGTCTGGAGAAAAACCAGAGCCCAGATTCATAATTTGTAAAACGAACGGTGCGCAAATGGCTAGAACTACACCCAAGATAATAAATAATGACGACCCTACAGTAAGTAAAGCAGAGGCCATTTCATTCGCTTCTTTTTCCTCATTCTTACTCAAGTAATTAGCAAAAATAGGAATAAAGGCGCTGGAAAGGGCAACTGCAATGACTACTTGAAAAAGAAAATCAGGCAAAACAGAGGCTGCCGTATATACACCTACGGCGTTGGTGGGTCCAAAGATAGACACTAACAGACGCTTTTTCACTATGCCCAACAGCTGTGATAAAACTACGGTAGACATTATGACAAATGCTGCGGATAAGATGTTGGTTTGACGTTTTAGAATAAGGTCTAAGCCTTTGCGAAACAGATCAGTCATAGGTTCTATTATGCTTGTCAAAACAAGTATATCATGCTAAAATACAGCTATGCCACTATTGAAACACGCAAAAAAGAAGATGCGTCAGGACAAAAAAAGAACACTTAGAAATAAGCGAGTACGTGTGGTGTATCGCGAACTTTTGAAAAAAGCCAGACAAAAGCCGACCAAGGAAAATTTAAGTGAAGCTTTCAGTTCTTTGGACAGAGCCGCACAAGATCATATTATTCACAAGAACAAAGCAGCTCGTTTGAAATCAAATTTGTCCAAATTAGTTGATGGTGGAAAGGCTAGCACATCAGTCAAAACAGAAGATGCTAAAGAAGTTAAGAAAACCACAAAGAAAACTTCTAACAAAAAAACAGCTAAATAATTCATGGTGAAACTGCCGTTTAAGTACGAAGAATTTAAATCTATTTACTCCAGAGTTCCTCGTTTATGCATAGACTTAGCTATAACATCACCTGGGGGTATTTTATTGGCAAAAAGAAACTTATCATCCTGGAAAGGGCAATGGTACATGCCAGGGGGAACTGTTTATTACAAAGAAACATTGGAACAAGCAGCTAAAAGAGTAGCCAAAGATGAATTAAATGTGGAGATTGAAGTAGATAGAGAATTAGGTCATATTGAGTATCTTTCTGAGGAAAAAGAAAGAGGGTTTGGTTGGTCGATAAGCATTGTCTTGCAATGTCATATTATTGAAGGCTTACCTCAAACTACTGAGCAGGGTTCTGATCCACGGTTTTTTAATCTTTTACCAACGCCTGTGATTGAAGAACAAAAAGGATTTCTTATACGTAACAAAGAATTATTCAAGTTATCTGCTTAGCAGATATTTAAATATAAAATGAATTGTCATTCCTGCGAAAGGACATGATCTCCTAATGGGGCAGGAGTCTAGAAAAATATTTTATAAACATAGATTCCGGATCACTCTATGAACAATAACAAAAGCCCGGAATGACAGATTCGCGTCTGGATTTACGTCTCAGTTTGCGTGAGAATTCTAAACGAGATATAATCGCTTTGAAGTATAAATGCTTCTGGTGTAATCAAGAGTTTGGATGCATGCATCTCTCTAGGATACCATAGTCAATGGATTACAAATATGTTAGATATTAAATTTATTCGTGAACATACTGAAGAAGTTAGGCAAAATATTATTAACCGTAAGGCATCAGCTGACGTAGATGGTATTTTGGAATTAGATGAAAAGAGGAAAAATTTACAAATTGAAGTTGATGGGCTGCGTCAGCAGTTAAATGCTGGTTCCAAACAAAAACCAACTCCTGAAGAAATTCAACGACTGCGCAGTTTAAGTACAGGCATTTCCAGTAAAGAAAGTGAACTGAAAGAAGTCCAGCAAAATTTAAATGAGAAATTATCCTGGGTGCCTAATATGCTTTCTGCTGATGTACCAGTGGGTAAAGGGGAAGATGACAATGTCGAGGTTAAAGCCTGGACAAAGGATGGATATCTGAGCGAGGATAAACTAGGTAAAAAAGATACATCTAAAGCTTATATGCCCAAATTTGATTTTGCTGCCAAAGATCATCTTGATTTAGGTAAGACGTTAGATATCATAGACGTTGAACAGAGTGCTAAAGTATCAGGTACTCGCTTTGCTTATATTAAAAATGAAGGTTTTTTGTTGGAATATGCTTTGTTTGAATTGTTAAAAAATAAATTGATTGAAGAGGGATTTAGTCCGATGATAGTTCCATTATTGGTGAAAGGTAAAGCCTTGTTTGGCTCTTCGCATTTTCCGGAAGAAGTAGATCAAGTTTATAAGGTTGACTCCAAAAATGTTGAAGAAGGTGAAGAATTATACTTAGTTGGCTCATCGGAGCCCTCACTTTTTTCATATTTTATGGATAAAACAATTTTAGAGAAAGATTTGCCCAAAAAAGTATTTGCTTTCACACCATGTTTTCGTTCTGAAGTTGGGTCGTGGGGTAAAGACGTTAGAGGCATAAAGCGCGTACATCAATTTGATAAGTTGGAAATGGACACTGTCACATCAGAGGAAAAATCCGAAGAAATGCAGCAATATTTATTGGGCATTAACGAATGGTTATTACAACAACTACAAATACCTTATCATGTTATATTAATGTGTAGTGGTGACTCAGGATATGCTGCTGCACATAAGAAATATGACGTAGAAGCTTGGTTACCCTCACAACAAACCTTTATGGAAGTAATGAGTGATACTAATGCTACTGATTTCCAAGCACGAAGATTAAATATTAAATACCAGACTACAGAGGGAGTGAAAAAATATGCTCATACAGTTAATGATACCGGTGTAGCCATGGGTAGGATGATTATTGCCATTCTGGATAATTACCAGCAAGCAGATGGAAGTGTGAAGGTTCCGGAAGTATTATGTAAATATGTGGGTAAGGATATTTTAAAACCTGAGAAATAAGTATTATTTACCATTGACAAAAGCAAAATTTGAATATCTCGACATATAGCTTCAATAGTTGTTTCAGAAAGTCTTCTTCTGTTTGGTTTATCCAGGCTTGTATGGTAAAATAAAGCTAATCTTCTTAGTCATTTTCTTGATTATGGTATGTCCATAAAGCAATTAAAAGTTTGTTAGAAATGACAGATACAAATTTATGTTATCGATATTCAATAAACTATTTGACTCCAATGATAGAGAGATTAGCCGGATGCAGCCTATTTTAAGTGAGATTGACGCAGTCGGTGAGAAGTTCAAAAAACTCAAGGACAAAGATTTTGCCAAAAAAACCAATGATTTCAAAGGGCGTTTAGCACAAGGTGAAAGTTTAGATACTATTTTGCCGGAAGCTTTTGCGCTGGTACGTGAAGCTGCGCGAAGAACAATTGGATTGTCTCCCTACGACGTTCAGTTAATGGCTGGTTATATTTTGGCACACGGTAAAATTGCAGAACAAAAAACTGGAGAAGGAAAGACATTATCTGCTATACCTGCACTATATTTACATGCTTTGACCGGCAAAGGTGTACATTTAGTTACGGTAAATGATTACCTGGCTCGTCGTGATGCAGGGTGGATGGGGCCTGTATTTAATTTATTAGGAATATCAGTGGCCTCAATTATTAGTGAACAGTCATTTATCTATGATCCAGATTTTCAAGCTGAAAACTTACAAGACGCACGTTTAATACACCTACGACAAATTACCAGACAAGAAGCTTACAAAGCCGATGTTGTGTATGGCATTAATTCAGAATTTGGTTTTGACTATCTGCGTGATAACATGGCACAGGATATTTCTCAGCTTACTCAGAGGGAACATTATTTTGCGATTGTGGATGAAGTGGACTCTGTATTAATTGATGAAGCCAGAACTCCCCATATTATTTCCCAGCCAGATGAGGTTCCTTCACAAAAATATTATGATTATGCAGAAATTGTGGCTAAGTTAGTACCTGAGGTTGATTATAAAGTAGATGAAAAACAAAGAACAGCACATTTAACAGATCATGGTTTGCAAAAGATAGAAAAGTTATTTGGCATTGCCAATATTTACGAAAATGATTTCGATACTGTTTATCATTTGGAAGCAGCCTTAAAAGCCCGGACACTCTTTCATAAAGAGAAAGAATATATTGTGCGTGATAATGAGGTTATTTTAGTCGACGAATTTACAGGACGCTTAATGGTTGGTCGTAGATTATCAGATGGGATTCATCAGGCTATCGAAGCCAAAGAAAGAGTGCCAATTCAACGTGAGTCAAAAACCTTAGCTACTATTTCTTTGCAGAACTACTTCCGCATGTATGAAAAACTTGCCGGTATGACCGGTACAGCTGTCACAGAAGCAGAAGAGTTTCATAAAATTTATAAATTAGATGTAGTAGTTATCCCCACACATAATCCTATCCAACGTGATGATAAGTCTGACATGATCTATAAGAGTAGTAGAGCTAAATATACGGCAGTTGCAGCTGAAATTGAGCGCTTGTACAAGACCGGACAACCTGTTTTGGTAGGTACTACGTCAATTGATAAGAATGAAATTATTTCACAGTTGCTACGTCGCAGGAAAGTTCCTCATCAAATTTTGAATGCCAAAAACCATTTAAGAGAGGCAGAGATTATAGCTCAAGCTGGTAAAAAAGGAGCAGTAACTGTAGCTACGAACATGGCTGGACGCGGAGTAGATATTGTCTTAGGAGGAGAAATGCCAAATCCGAGTCAAAGTTCAGAGCTCAAAATTACAAGTAAAGCAGAAGAGAGTAAGTATAAAAAGGAGTTGGAGAAATGGAAGAGGGAACATGACGAAGTAGTAAAACTTGGTGGATTATATGTCATAGGAACAGAAAGACACGAATCCCGTCGTATTGATAATCAACTACGTGGACGTTCCGGACGTCAGGGAGATCCTGGAACTTCTCAATTTTATGTAAGTCTGGACGATGAAATCATGCGTTTATTTGGTGGAGATACGATTGCGGGGATAATGACGCGATTTAATATGCCCGAAGATGTCCCTCTGACTCATCCTTTGGTAACTAAAGCAATTGAAAATGCACAGATTAAGGTAGAACGATTCTATTTTGATAATCGTAAATATGTCGTAGAGTATGACGATGTACTTAATAAGCAACGTGAAATTGTTTATGGACGTCGCAGGAAGGTTTTAGAAGCTTCTAGAAATCCGCAAGTTTTGCGTGAAGACATCTTGCATAAAATAACTACTGTTTTAAATACTGCTGTTTCTTTGGCAGATGCAGAAGCAAATGTGACTGGACAATCTGTTAATGAGAAAATTATTAATAATCTAATTACAATTATTAATTTTGATGAACCTTCTAGACAACAGATTTTTAAACAATTGGAACAGTCTATAAGTATTGAAGAAAAAACAGCATTTTTAACTAATTTATCCAGTGATGTATATAAAAAGAGAGTTGAAGCATTTGGACCTGAATTAGCAACTAAAATTGAGCAGTTGGTAGTAATGGGTGTAATCGACACCTTTTGGATGAATCACTTGGATGTGATGGACAATCTCCGCCAAGGAATTCAGCTTCGTGGATATGCACAACGTGATCCGTTGGTAGAATATAAAAATGAGGGATATAGATTGTTTGAAAAGTTAATCGCATCAATGGATGATGAGATTGTACATCGAATCTATTGGACACAAGTTCAGCCTTCAGAAGATAATTCCCATCAGCATATAAATATTAGTAAAGGACAAGCTGTTAATCAATCAGATAAGGTACTAACTCCTGAGTCAACTCCAGTGCAGGAAGATAAGAAAACTGAAAAAGGACAACAAGCAAAAGTTGTTTCTGCTGTTAAAAAATTAAGCCGCAATGACCCTTGTTGGTGTGGCAGTGGAAAAAAATGGAAGAAGTGTCACTATCCTCAGATGAGTTAATTAAACTTAAAGCATAAAATTTATTATCTTGTCCAATTTAACAATTTCTTAGATCGTATATTACTAGCAAACTTGTAGTAATTATAATATTGAGTATATAAATACTATATGTATATATGGATAAGTAAAAATTGGAATTTGTTAGTTTTTTATTTTATTGCCTTCATCCTTCTCATATGGTTTCATGTGCATGGAATTATTTATTATGACGAAGGATATATTTTGCATGCTGCCATGCAAACCGCCAATGGTTTAGTGCCATATCGTGACTTCGATATGGTCTATACACCGATTTCATTTGCAAGTGTAGCTTTATTTTTTAAACTATTTGGACAAAGCGTCTTAGTAGGCAGAATTGTAGCTCTGTTAATAAGTGTATTTTCTTTGTACGCAATTTACAGGATCTGGAAGTTACTGCAAGGACGAACATTATTGCTTATTCTAGGCTCTTCATTTTTTGTGGTATGGGGGCCTATGCATATTAATTTCCCATGGCCTACTATGTATGGACTGTGTTTTACTCTATATACATTACTATTTGTGCTTTACGGATTACTTAAAAACAGGAAATATTATTTTTGGGCGGGAGTATTCAGCACATTGATTTTTTTGTCGAAGCAAAATTTTGGAATTGCTATACCATTGATCACTTTGGGTAGTATAACTTTTCTTGACAGGAAATACTGGTATGAGAATTTTAAAATATATAGCATAGGGTTTCTACTGATATTGTTGGTATTTATCATATATTTAACAAGCACTAACTCCTTTATTCCTTTTGTGCAGAGTCTGAACGTTAATGTTATCCAAAAGATATTAGTAGAAAAAACATTAGATACACCTTTTTTATCTGAAGGATCTTTAATCAGTAAGATAGGGAAGTTATTTTTCTATACTAGTCCTCTAATTATTTCTTTAATTACTGTAGGAGTGGTTTATAAAAGAAAAAAAGAGTACTTGGTTGTACCTGCGTTTATTATTGCATTTTATCTGATCGGTATAAGACCAACGACTGATCTTGATCATTTTGTGGCTTTGCTGGCCTTTTCTGGTTTAAATATGCTTTTGTTGTGTAATTATATTAATGGAATTTATTTGAGATTTATTTTATATATTACGATAATACTTTTTATTGGAGTGGGTTTCTACACTGCTTACTTGGGTGGATATTATAAATGGGAAACACCTTTAAGAAATGATAATAGCTTTGACTCTCAAAACAGAGTAGGAGTATATCTTGATCAATCTTCAAATAGTTTGACAAGTTTGTTAGCCCACTATGTGGATAGTAAAACCGGCAATAGAGAAAACATTTATATTAACTATTATTCACCAATGGTCTACTTTTTGAGCAATCGTGATAACGCTACTAAATATGATTACTTAAATATTCCTCTTAGTTATCAAAAAGAAATAATTAGTGATTTAAAAAATAAAAAGGTTAAGTTTGTGATACTGGATGAAGTCAACATCAATGAAAAAACAATTGTGAATAAATATATAAAATCACATTATCATTTTGATAAAAGAACAGGTGATTTTCTGGGATACTATATTAATTAGCTTTGAGAGTTGTTTTTTATATCTATTTGAGAAAAGCTTAAGTAAATAACCAACAATATTATCAGTACTCCCAACCCGATACTTACATTACCTGTTCCCCAGCCAATACCACCCAAATCGGTAGTACGGCCTGTCCAGTCGGCAAATGAAGCTCCAAATGGACGAGTCATTATGTAAGCAAACCAGAAAGTGAATACCTCATTTATATGGAAGTATTTATTTGCTAATAAAGGTAGAAGAAATAAAATTCCAAAGAACATACCTGAGGTTAAATACCCCCATTGTAAGGTAGTAGCAGTCATATCTCCCGTGGCTGTACCTAAAGCAAATGTTGCCATAACAGTTAACCAATAGAATATTTCTCTTCTGCGAGTATTGATACTATGAATTGATAAAGTTTTTTCACAGTAATACCAAGCATATAATATGACAAGTAACGAAATAAAAAACAGGGTTGAAGAAACAGAGTAAGGAATGCCTAATCCTATATGTAGTACATCTGCTACCATTGTTCCAAACACAGCTACCATAGTGATTGCAAACCAATAAAAAAATGGAATATATTTTTTTACCCAAAACTGTAAAACTATTGCTATTGTAAATACACCAGCTCCTAACAGTACAGCTATAACTGGATCAATTTGATGAACTAAAAAATCAGATGTAGACTCACCCATAGCAGTAGTAAGTAATTTGATTATCCAAAAAAAGATAGTGATTTCCGGAACTTTTCTTAGTATTTTTGCGCTTAGGAAGTTAAGTATACTATTTTTAGACATTTTTATATCTTACACATTTTGTAATAACTTTTCTATTGCGTAATTTCATCAATCCAATATGAGGAGTTACCCTGCAAACTATCTCCTGTTGTAATCGGTGTAATTGCAGTTAATTTATTATTCACAATTTTTGCCTTGAAAAGGTTATATCCTTGATTAGCATCAGCAGATAAATAATAAATATAGTCCAGTGTATTAGAAAATTCAGGATATGCATAGTCACCACTAGTAAGTTTTACTGTATTTGATATTCCATTATCTGCAGAAAAATCTGCATAATATAAAGAAACATCCAGGCCGTTACTATTACGCTGAAGGTATAATATCTTTTTACCGTCTGGGGACAATGCTTCCTGTAAGACATTTTGTTTGTCAGTAGTTAGAGGAAAAGAATTATCTGTTTGAAAATCATATTCCATGATTGTTGAATAAGGTTCAAGTGTGGAAGAGGTGTATTGATAATAGTCATAGAGTAATATTGTTTGGTCGATGGGGTCCCATACCGGATGAGCAATGCCTCCTGAATAATGATCTGGACTAGCCACTAAAGTTGTTTTATTTTTATTTAGATCTAAAATAAACAACGCGTTATCTGGTATATTAGTGCTGATTCTGTTTTGATCGGAAACATAGGCTATTTTAGTTTTTGTGGAATCAATTGCAGGATCACTAACCCATAACATATTATCGATTTTATTTGCATTTCCATCAAACAATGTTTTTATCATTTTGCCTGATGAGTCATATTCGATTAGCGAAGAATAATTATTTTGTTTATAGACAGCCGCAATATTTTTATCCATCGTGATTGGTTCAATTAAGCTAGTATTGGTGGTAATCTGAGTGATATTTTTACTAGTCAATTCATATATATCTCCCAAATTAGAAAGAGTAATTTTGTCATTAGGTTCTATTTCTGTATTGGCGAATTGAACTGTATTCTGCACTGTATTTTTTTTACTATGATTTGCTGCCTGGAAATATCCTACTAATAAAAAAACTATCGCTAATAATATTAATGTACGTTTTTTTATCATGGTTGTATACCTTTCTCATTCAACAGACTTTGTAGAGTAATTTCCTGTGCCTTGGCTCCGAATATTTTACCTACTAATTGAGATGATGTGTTAGGATCAGCTATAACTATACTTTGTCCATCGGTAGAATTACCGACTTGTGAATATTCTCCGGGAGTAAGTGTGTATTGTTTTTGTTGTATAGTGCTTTTATTGGTGATGTAAAATGTTGCGAGTTGCATGGCAATAAGTGGATCGATGTCGGTTTTTATTTGTCCCTTGAGACTGTCAAAAATTTGTGGGACATCCAAAAGAGAGGATTTAGATTGTAATAAGGTTTGTTTTAAAGTTAATAAAAGCTGTCTTTGCCGTTGAGTACGGCCAAAATCTCCAATTAAATCTTCATGACGGGATCTAACATACTGCAAGGCTTCTTGTCCGTCCATGTGTTGCATACCTGCTTGAATATCTAATCTCTGAACTCCATAAGGATTATTACTGCCGATATCGGTAGGGTAGGCATTATCAAGTACTGGATGTACGGCGTCGATATTAACACCACCTATAGCGTCAATACTTTTGATAAATCCATACAATCCCACCCAGGCATAATGATTTATAGGGATACCAAAAGTTTGTTCAACGACCGCAATTGCAGAGGGTATGCCGTTATATTCTGCAGCCTGATCAATCTTTCCGTAGGTGTTAAGGTTTGGCATTTTTACCCATAAATCCCTAGGTATTGAGAACATATCAATTTCTTTCTTAGTATAATCAATGTGCACAATCATCATAGTTTGTGTAAGTGGATTGCCGGTAAATTTTTGATCATTATCACTGCCTAAGAGTAAAATGTTTGTCTGATTTGATAGATTGGGTAAGTTGACTGGAGGTGTAACTGCGATTTTTTGGGTAGTACTGGTGGCCACAAATTGTTGTACACGGGTTAAAATATATAAACTGTAGCCAAAAATATAGAAAATAACCGCAGCTAGTACACAGATGATAATTCTAACTATCAAAGGAAGTGATTTTTTTTCAGTCTGAGGCATAATATATTTGTTAGGTAAATATTGTAGCAAAATTAAATTAATATTACCGGAATATCAATTGACAATTAGTCCGCAATTAATTATATTTCTGATAACGGATGGAACTGATTTTTACAGAGAAATTAAAGACTCATTGGAATGAAAATAAGTTTTTATGCGTGGGACTTGATCCTCAAATTGATAAGTTGCCTGAAGTTATCCGTAAAAATTATAAAAATAAAGCAGAGCAGATTTTCCAATTTAATAAGGCTATTATCGATGCAACAGCAGAATATGTCTGTGCTTTCAAACCCAATAGTGCTTTTTATGAAATGTATGGCTCTGAAGGTTTTGCAGTTTTACAAAAGACAATTGCGTACATTCATGAAAATTATGAAGCAATGCCAGTTATTTTGGACGCCAAACGTGGAGATATTGGCAATACCAATCAAGGCTATGCTACCGCAGCCTTTGATATTTTAAATGCCGACGCCATTACTCTTCATTCGTATCTGGGACAGGAAGCAGTGCAGCCGTTTCTGGAAAGGAAAGATAAAGGCATTATTTTGTTAGTAAAAACTTCCAATAAAGGTTCGTCCGAATTTCAAAATTTAATTATCGAAGATAATGGTACAAAAATGCCTCTTTATCAAAAGGTAGCCTTAAACATTAGTCAGAAATGGAATACTTATGGCAATTGCGGTGTCGTTGTAGGAGCTACTTATCCAGAAGAATTAGCCAAAGTGCGCGCTTTGGTAGGTGATATTCCCTTTCTTATTCCAGGTATTGGTGCACAAGGAGGAGACTTGCAAGCCACAGTGACAGCTGGTAAAGACAGTAAAAGTCAGGGTATGATCATCAATGCCGGTAGGAGTATACTTTTTGCCTCAAATGATATAGACTATGCACAAGCAGCTAAGAAGGAAGCCCAAAAGTTATATCAGCAAATAATATCTTATTTATAAATGGATATCAAACAGCTAACACAATCACAAAAAGAATTAGTAGATTTATTTATTTCCACCAAAACATACGCAAAGGTCCGTCGTCGCAAACAAGACCCTGAAGGAAAGTTTTCTTTTTATACCATTGAACGGGATACCAGTCCGATAGATTTTCCTGTTAATGAAGAGGAATTTGCTTTGAAGATTCATGAAGAAAGACCAGATGCTGCACTCTCACAAATTTATATTAACTTACGCAAATTACCCCCAAATTTGATAGGGAAAATAGGTGAAGTGTTATCACAAGTAAAAATAGATACTACAGTAGATTATTGTACTGCTATCCCTAAGACTGCGATTGCATTTGCAGAAGAATACTCAATCTTGACCGATATTCCTTTTGTAGATATTTTTGATAAAGTTGAAGGTGATAGTACGAGGGCAATAGTGGCTAAGCCGGATGCAGAAAAAGTTCAAGGTAAAAAATTAGTAATTATTGATGATGTGATTGCGCATGGTAATTCTAAAGTCGAAGCACTTGAAGAAGCTAAAAAACTTGGTTATGAAGTTGTAGCTTTGGTCGTTTTAGTAGATAGGAGTCAAGGAGGAGTGCAAAAGATGCTAGATATGGGCTATAAAACATATGCTGCAATGGATATTTATTCAATTCTGGAATATCTTCGTTCAAGTAAACAGATAACAGAAGAAAAATATAAAAAAGTTGTAACTTATTTAAGACAATAATTTTATGCTACAAAATCCTTTCTATGATCCGAAAAAGTCGTATGAAGAAAATTATGACGAAGGACCATTTGGTGCATTTGCGGATGGAAAAGTTTATCAGCAAAGTGGAGAGCCTAGTAAAACTTACTTAGGGCAGCCAGTCTATTTGCCTTTTGGAATTCCCGCAGGGCCAGTCTTGAATAGTAATTTTGTCAAAGCTGCTTTCGAGAAAGGTTTTGATTTAGTTGTCTATAAAACAGTTAGAACAAATTTCTTTCCTTGTCATCCTTTCCCCAATGTTTTGGCGATTCATCCATCAGGTGATCTTTCATTAGAAGTCCTACAAAATCCGCTCCAAGCAGATATTAACTATACGCAGCCATTGTCAATTACTAATTCATTTGGTGTACCATCTAAAAATGTTGAAGTATGGCAGGAGGATGTGAAAAAGGCTATAAGCTATGCTGGTAAAGGTCAAGTTCTAGTTGTGAGTTTCATGGGTACTGTAAAACCTAATCAAACCCAACAAGAATTTATTAATGATTATATTTTGGCTGCCAAATTGGCTGCTGAGACTGGGGCTAAAGTACTTGAGACTAATTTGTCATGTCCTAATATTGGTAATGAGGGCTTGGTTTGTTACAATTTGGAAGTTACAGAAAAAATTTCCAAAGGTATTCGTTCAGTAATTGGTAATTTACCTTTGACATTAAAAGTTGGATATTATTCAGATGATAAACAATTGGAGAAAATTTCAGAAATTGCTAATGAATATGCCAATGCAATTGCTGGGATTAATACTTTGCAAGCAACAATTGTAGATGATAAGGGTGAGCAAGCACTGCCTGGTAAGGGTAGAGCTAGGTCTGGAGTTTGTGGGGCAGGAATTAAATGGGCAGGTATTGATACAGTTAGCAGGCTTAAAAAAATTCGTGAGCGAAAAAAATTTAAATTTAATATTGAAGGTATAGGGGGTGTAATGACTCCTAAGGATTATTTTGATTATATAGAAGCGGGAGCAGATAGTGTGATGTCGGCCACCGGTGCAATGTGGGATCCTTTCTTGGCGCAGGAAATTAAAAAGACTCTATGAAACTACTTACCATACCAGGTGTAATTGATGTCCATACTCATTTAAGAGAGCCGGGTGCTGCTCAGAAAGAGGATATGGCAACTGGCACCAGAGCGGCTATTTCAGGTGGGGTAACGACTGTTCTGGATATGCCAAATAATCCAATCCCTACTTCAAATCCTCTGGCCTTGAAAGAAAAATTTAAGCTTGCAGAAAATCGTATCTATAACGATTTAGGGTTTCATTTTGCCGCTACCATGGAGGCTCTGCCTTTTTTTGAAGAAGTTAAAAATCAGGTGTTTGGCTACAAGCTGTATATGAATCATACAACAGGTAATTTAAAAGTTACGCCTGAAGAAGCAGAAAAGATTTTTGCTCATATTCCTAACGGAAAAACATTAATTGTTCATGCAGAAGATGAGACATTAGACAGAGCGATAGAATTAGCAGGGAAATATCGTACAAAAGTTCATGTTGCACATTTAACTTCAAAACAAGAATTAATGTCTGTAGTTAAAGCAAAGAAAAGTGGAATGAATATAACATGCGAAGTTACACCTAATAATCTATTTTTGACAGATGAGGATATAAAACGGATTGGCGCCTATGCAGTTATGAAACCTGTCCTGAAAACACAAATGGATCAGGATGCTTTGTGGGAGGGATTGCGAGAAGGTCTTATTGATATTGTCGCTACAGATCATGCACCCCATACTATTGAAGAAAAAGAAAATTCCGAAAATTCTCCTTTTGGAGTGCCAGGCGTTGAAACATCATTGCCGTTATTATTGACGGCTGTGGCTGAGAAGAGAATAAGTTTGGAAACATTGATAACTGTTACAAATACAAATCCAAGAAGAATTTTTTCTATACCTGAACAGTTGGATACATATGTGGAAATTGACACTTCTCAGAAATATGTTTTAAGTAACGACAAAATAGTCAGTAAATGCGGGTGGACACCATTTGCAGGTATGCAAATTAAAGGGAAAATAATGTCTGTCTATCTGCACGGACGAAAAATTGTTGATAATGGCAAAGTTTTTGAGCAACCAACAGGTAAAATAATAACACCCGCTATTTAAAAATCTATTCTTCTTATTGACAAACCTGCAAATCGAGGCGGATAATTCAACTAGAGTTGAAAATAAACATGAGTGATTTTGGCAGGCGAGCATTTTAAGTTCACCTAAAAGGTTGCTGAAACTGGTGCTTTTTCTTGGTTTAAAAGTCTCATGCATATTTTGGCTCTGGTCCGAAAGGAGGGCGATATGGTTTATCTGAGCCAATTATTAAACAAACCAGTCTACGTAGGACAACGAGAGTATGCTAAAGTCATTGATTTTGGTGTGGTTCAAGATTTATCTACTGCTAATGTTTCCACTATTTTAATTCGCAAAGAAGGTAAGAAGTTCACTTTACCTACTGACCAAGTAAAATTTACCGAGAAAAGATTTTTCATTGAAACTGAAGATATTACTTTATCTCCATATAATGATAAAGATTTTTATTTAGCAGAGGATTTGTTGGATAAACAAGTGATCGATGTTACTGGTCGTCGTCTAGTGCGGGTAAATGATGTAATCCTTAAAAAAAATGGTGTATATAAAATTGTGGGAATCGATATCGGATTTTCTGGAATATTAAGACGACTCGGATTGGGAGTCGTCTTTAATTTGCGCACTATTTCTATTCCTTGGACATTGATTGAGGCTTTTGATTATCAAATGGGACAGGTTAGATTGAAATTAAGTCAGAATAGCTTAAATGCATTTCATCCAGCGGAAATTGCTGACATTTTAGAAGATGCAGGAACAAAAGAAAGATTGGGTGTGGTCGAATTACTTGATCCACGAATGGCGGCAGCAGCATTGGGAGAAGCAGATCCAGAGACACAACAATCAATATTGGAGTCTTTACCAAAAGATTCATTAAAGAAGATTGTCCAAAAAATGTCAGTGGCAGATATTGTAGATATTCTTAAAGAATTAAATCCTTTTACCAGCAAGGAGATTTTTCAAAATCTTGAACAGGATAAGATTCAAAACGTCAGACGGTTATCTGTATATCCTGATAATGTTGCTGGAGGTCTGATGGATGTTAATTTTTATCGTGAGAAAGAAGATACGACAGTTGCAGAAACCATAGAATTTTTACGCTTAATGCGTAGACGTCCTGAGGTCGTAGTTGTTGTGGATAATGAAGATACTTTAAAAGGAATAATTGCAGTAAGAAATTTATTTAATCTAGAACCAGATTCAAGTCTAAAAGATGTGGCAATTTCTGCACAATCTGTTACCTCAGATGCCCCTTTTAAAGAAATATTAAGAACATTCTCCGAGTATAATCTTCGTCTACTGCCTGTGGTAGATGAAAATGATAAAGTAATTGGTGCTATTTCAGTTGATACAGTTCTAGAACATGTACAGAGAGGAGAAGAATATGAAGAACCTATTTAAAACAAGATTTGGAAGAATTTTGCCTATTTTAGCCATATTAGGACCAGGTATTATTTCTGGTTCAGTAGACAATGATGCGGGTGGTATTGCGACTTATTCTGTTGCAGGTGCTAGCTTTGGGCTTTCATTGTTGTGGGTTTTATTTATAACTACTTTCAGTTTGGCTGTTACTCAGGAAATAGGAGCAAGAATGGGATTGGCTACAGGTAAGGGTTTAGCTTCTTTGATTCGTGAAAAGTTTGGAATTCGTTGGACTACATTTATTATGGTAGTTTTACTCATCGCTAATATTGGAACAATTGCAGCGGAATTTGCCGGAATCGCTTCTGCATTGGAAGTATTCAATATTAATAAATACGTTTCAATCCCGTTTGCTGTTCTGCTAGTTTTCTTTCTGGTTACTAAAGGAAGTTTTAAAAAATTAGAGAAAATATTTTTAGTTGCTTCTGCTTTCTATTTAGTTTACATTATTTCTGCTTTTATGTCTCATCCACACTGGGGAGTTGCTGTGGAAAGTCTAGTTACACCACATTTTAGTTTAAGTAAAAATTATCTTATTACAATGATTGCAGTTATAGGTACAACAATTACACCTTGGGGTCAATTTTTTATTCAAGATTATGTAGTAGACAAAAAATTGACTAAAGAGGATCTGAATCCGGAAAGAGCGGATGTCTTTTTAGGTTCTTTTATAACTAATTTCATTTCTTTCTTTATTATTGTGGCTTGTGCTGTAACACTATTCGCTCATAATATTCCCATAAGTGATGCTAAAGATGCAGCTATTGCATTACAGCCTTTAGCTGGTCAGTTTGCGGGAATTTTGTTTGCTTTTGGTTTGTTAAATGCATCTTTATTCGGCGCTGCCTTAGTTCCGGTTGCTACGTCATATGTAATTACTGAAGCATTTGGTTTTGAGTCAGGACTTAATTTCTCGTTTACCGAAGCGCCAGAGTTTTATGGATTGTTCTCTTTTAGCTTGTTTATTGGCGCAATATTAGTTATAGCTCCATTTTTACCACTTCTACAGATATTATTCTTCACGCAAGCTATAAATGCAGTTTTGTTATTACCCGTACTTGTCTTTGTATATATACTTGCTAATGATAAGAAATTATTAAATGGATATCGCAATGGTAGAATAATTAATATTATAGTTATTATTACTTTTGCTTTGATAGCAATTAGCTCTATTGCATTGTTAGTCTCTCAATTTTTACCTTCATAGTTTTAATTTATATTTAGGTCATTGATCTTAAAATTAATAGTAGCTACGATGAGTATATGGATGAAAAAAATAAGGTAGTTAAAGATGCAAGTTACTTCTGCAAGTTAAGTTTCGAAGATACACTAACCGGTTTGCAAACACGACTGGGAGGTTTATCTAATACCGAAGCATTGAATAGACAGCGTGAATATGGACTAAATACTATACACAAAAGAAACGTAAACCCCTTACTTATATTTCTCAGACAGTTCAAAGATAATCCATTAATTATCGTATTAGCTGTTGCCACCTTAATTTCTTTCTTTTTAGGCCAGCAAATTAGCTCTTATTATATCTTTGCTTTAATTTTCATTAGCGTGTTTTTAGGTATGTGGAACGAATATGCGGCAGAAAGGACCATTGACAATCTATTAAAAAAAATATCTCCCACAGCTGTGGTAATGCGTAACGATGAGCATTTAGAAATTCCTGTTTCGCAATTAACAGTCGGAGATATTGTGATTTTATCAGAGGGTTCGATTATTCCTGCTGATTTACGAATTATTGAAAGTAAGGACATGGAAGTTAATGAATCTCCATTGACCGGTGAGTCAAAGACGGTATTTAAGATTGCTAATGCTGTTGACTTAAAGTCTAATAATTTGACTGAGATGTCAAACATTGCTTTTATGGGAACATCAGTTGAGAGCGGTTCAGCCAGAGGTGTTGTAATCAACATTGCCAAACAAACGGAATTCGGCAAAATTGCTAAATCTGCATTATATGTAAAACCGGAAACTGATTTTGAAAAAGGATTGACTAAATTCGGACAATTATTAGTAAAAGTTATTTTAATTTTAACTACTGCAATCTTTTTAATTAATGCACTATTAGGTCATAAATTGCTTGATTCTTTGATTTTTTCCCTGGCAATTGCTGTTGGCTTAACACCAGAATTACTACCTGTAATTGTTACTGTTAGTTTGTCGCATGGAGCAGGAAAACTTGCTAAGAAAAAAGTTGTAGCCAAACAGCTGATTGCGATTGAGAATTTGGGAAATATGGATGTTTTATGTACTGACAAAACAGGGACTCTAACTGAAGGTAATATCGAGGTGGTAGATTATATCGATGCAGAAGGTCATAAAAATCCTCAAGTACTTATTGCCGGTCTAAGGTGTAATACAGCCATAATTCATCATAAAGTTGCAGGTAATGCAATTGATGTTTCCATATGGCATTATGCCATCAAGAATCATATTCATTTAACAGCAAATGTCAGTAAAGTTGATGAGGAATCTTTTGATTATACGCGTAAGGCAATGTTTAGTGTTATTGCTAAAGAGGGTAAATATAGTTTAATAGTAAAGGGTGCACCACAAGCTATTTTAGACTGGTGTGTCGATGATAGACAGAGAAAAGAACTGGCGGAAAAGTTTTCTAAATTAAACCAAGATGGTTTACGTATCGTTGCCATTGCAGAAAAAGAGATAAACAAAAAAGAAGATTATTCATGGGATGATGTTAAAGATTTAAGATTTTTAGGATATTTGAGTTTTCTCGATATTCCTAAAACCTCAGCCAAAGAAGCGTTAATGAAGTTAAATAAGTTAAACATATCTATTAAAGTAATTACAGGAGACAATGAGATTATTGCACAAAAAGTTTGTAAAGAAGTTGGTATGAATGTTGCAGGAGTCCTTACAGGTCCGCAAATGGATAAGCTAACTGATGAAGACTTAAGGAAAAAAGTTGAACAAGCCAATCTTTTTACCCGAGTTAGTCCAACACAAAAATTAAAAATAATTCAAACTCTAAGAGATATAGGTCATACAGTTGGTTTTATGGGGGATGGCATCAACGATATCCCCGCCCTGCGCAGTGCTGATGTGGGGATATCCGTTAATACTGCAATAGATGTCGCGAAAGATGCTGCTGCTATTGTATTGTTACGTAAGAGTTTGGATGTCATTGCTGATGGTATCATGGAGGGAAGACGGACATTTAATAATACAATCAAATACATCTTGATGGGTACAAGTTCTAATTTTGGTAATATGTTCTCAGCCGCAGGTGCTTCTTTTCTCTTACCATTTTTGCCTATGACTCCAGTGCAAATTCTACTTACCAATGGTCTATATGATTTATCACAATTAAGTATTCCTACCGACAATGTGGATCATGAATCTCTAATTCGTCCGAGACACTGGAATATTAATTTCATACGTAATTACATGATATTTTTTGGTCCGATCAGTTCAGTTTATGATTTTCTAACTTTTGGAGTAATGATCTATATCTTTCATGCGCAAAATGCTTTATTTCAGACAGGTTGGTTTATTGAGTCAATGGCTACGGAAATTTTAGTAGTATTTGTTATACGTACTTCACGTAGTCCATTCTTTTTAAGCAAACCGAGTAAATGGTTACTGGGGACTTGCGTAGGCATAGTCTTAGTATCATTGCTCTTGCCATTTTCGCCTCTAGCAGGGACGCTTGGATTGGTTACTCCTCCTCCCCTTTATTTCTTTATCTTAATTATCCTTGTTTCGACATATTTAATTTTAGTTGAATTCATGAAGCATATTTTTTTAAGAAAATATACTCTATAAATTTGACACTTACACCAGAGCATGCCAAACTAAGTTAATAAGGGAAGGTCCTCAGGTATTATTAAAAACCACCTTAACTTTATGTCTCAGAAAAACTATATTTCTCACTATGAACATCTTAAAAATAAGTGGAGTGAACGTGAGCAAAAATTGCACCAAAGATTGTGGCAAAAGCATAAAGATGCTTTGGAATGGCTAACCCGTAATACCGCTCCTTTTACTGCTTCAGCGGCAAGCATTGTGATGTTATCCATTACACCTAATCTTTTGCCCACCTCTATAGCAACGCCCGCTGCTCAAGTTGCACCCACGAAAAATCCGACTACCATTCCACCCATAGTCCCTTCAAATGAACAATTTGGAATGCTGAACAAAAGAATGTTTTTGATTAATGACTTGTATAATAAATTACCTTCATCTGTTGTTCCCTTGACTCCTGAGCAAGAAGATCGCATTACCGGAATATTATCAGCTCGCTTTGGTTTTTCGGTTGTTGCTGATGTTAATGGTATTCACTTAAATCAAAATTATGGATATATAGGCGAAGAACAGCACTTAGCACGTTATCCAGGCGATTCTATGTCTACTATGTTTACATCTGAAGCTGATGCGCAAAAATATTATGGCTCTGGTATGGCACCTGGATTAGGAGCCTGGGGATATTTTGCTGATTCTGCAGCAAGTATGACTAGCTTGGATGTACAAAGAGAAAAATGGTATATTGCTGTACCGACATTTTTAAGTCCAGGATATAATGAACATGTGATAGTTTATAATAACTTTTTCAAATATAGAAAAATGTTGGTGGTTAATCCACAAAATGGTAAGGCATTGGTGGCAGATATCGCCGATTCAGGTCCATCTCCATGGACTGGTAAACAATTAGGCGGTTCGCCAGAAGTTATGAGTTACTTAGATCGTCAAGATGGTGCAGAAAAAGGGCCAGTTTTATATTTTTTTATTAATGGCTCTGGTGAAAATATTCCCTTAGGACCGATTGAAGTAAAGTAATGATACTAAATGAGTTAAATCATTTTTATAATATTTAGTTGATATAAATACAATATGAAGCATTTTTATTCACATTTAGTTACGCTTGAACATATAAAAGTTGAATTGTCAGGTTTGGATTTAACCCAGGAGCAACAAGAAGAATTATTACAAATCGCCCAGAAGCAAATTCATAACGTCATGATGGACCAGGCATTGAGTAATATCAAAGGTGAAGATAAAAAAGTATTTTTACAGCATATAGCTAATCAAGATCATGAAAAAGCTTGGGAAGTTTTACGAAAGCATATGCAAGATGCTGAGAAACATTTTTTACATGCAGCACACGAGATTTATGAACAACTAAGAGAGGATATTCACAATCTTAAATAAAGCGCTTAGTTACCCGTTGGAAGATAAAGATACATTGATTGTATACCGACTCTACCTGGTCCTGTAAAGCGATTAAAAATTAAATTTCCTGCTCCACCAAATATTCCAGTACGTAAACCATACATTTGTTGAGACATCTGTACACTTTCATCCCTATAAATCCATCCTCCTGGTTCAACGTCTATTTGTTCTCCTTGAGCCAATTGTTTCTCAAAAACATTTCCATATCCATGTAACCAAACTACACCTTCTTCCTTTTTTGCTTCAAATTTATCGACAAAAAACCCCGTTGAGCCCAAAAGCATATTGGAGATGCCTTTTTGTCGGGAAAATCCATAATCTAAATTAGCTGTAGCTGCTAAAAATTGATGTTCTCGTACTTCAATAGTTTGACCTTGTTTTAAATGTAGAGGAAAAACATGCCCTGCTCCATCTCGGGAAAAAGCTATCTCACCTGCTCCTTTTGTTTCAGTCATAAATATTTGCATACCGGCAATTAAGCGTTTAAATGCCCCACTGACTGCTCGCATGCCTATTTGCAGCTGAGGATCTTTCCAGAGAACTATATGATGTTCGAAGAAAACAGATACTGATCCATCTAATGTTATGTGTAATGAAGGAACAAGCTCACCTTCAATTCTATAAGTTATACCTGGCGCCTGCCCGTCAAGTATTTTGGTGGGAAGGATTTGAGGCGGATTCTGCATTTATTAATTTTATGGACTATAGATTTAATTGTCAAGGAGTGACTTGCTTGGGGAATAAATTTAAACTAAAATATAAATTTGGGCGGGGAATTTTTAAATCTCTAATCTTAGACCACTAAACTTTCAGCCCCTGATTAAATATCCTGTTGTATTATGCAATTAATAAAACAATATGGCAAAAATACTTTTGCTTCATTTGCAATAAAGAACTATCGCTTATACTTTACTGGTCAGGCTATATCCTTATCGGGAACTTGGTTACAGCAAATTGCGCAGGGTTTATTGGTTTTAAAACTTACTAATTCTGGTACAATTTTAGGCGTCGTTACAGCATTGCAATTCCTACCTATTCTATTATTTGGTCCAGTGGGTGGTGTGATTGCAGATAGATTTCCCAAAAGAAAAATTCTATTTTTTACCCAATCAGCAGCTGGAATTCTAGCTTTAATATTATCTTTACTGGTAGCTTTAAACTTAGTACAGATTTGGATGATTGGAGTATTATCTTTTTGTTTAGGTTTGGTAAATTTAGTTGATAATCCGACTCGGCAGTCTTTTGTGCCTGAATTAGTAGGTAAAGAAAAAATGTCTAACGCCGTTACGCTTAATTCTTGGGAGGTAAATTTAGCTCGTATTATTGGTCCAACTATCGCAGGAATTCTGGTAATTACAGTCGGATTTGCTTTATGTTTTTTTATAAATGGGTTATCTTATATAGCTGTATTAATTGTTCTATATCTAATGGATAGTAAACAATTTCAATCATTTCGTAAAGCTGGAAGGTCGGCTAACTTACGTGAAGGTTTAAAGTATGTGATGCAAACGCCCAAAATTCGCTCGACTTTAATTATCCTGGCTATTGTTGGCACCTTAACCTATGAATTTCAGGTCATTTTGCCGTTAGTGGCCAAGTTTACATTTCACAATGCGGTAGCGGGATATACAGAGTTAACAGCAGCTATGGGGTTGGGAGCAGTAATTGGTGGTTTATTCAGTGCCGGCAGGAAATCTACCTCAACTCAAATGCTGTTATTCGTTTTAGTACTATTTGGTTTGTCTGATATTTTTGCAGCTATAGCGCCAACTTTTTCAGTTGCCCTCATAGCAATGGTGTTTGTAGGTGGGGCTTCTTTAAATTTTAATTCTATGGGTAATATAACACTACAAATGGAAAGTTTACCGGAAATGAGAGGGAGAGTAATGTCATTATGGACGATGGCATTTTTGGGTTCTACTCCGATTGGTGGTCCGATTATTGGCTGGATTGGAGAAAATATTAGCCCCCGGTGGGGATTAGGAGTTGGTGGTGTAGCTGCATTAATAGCTGCAATAATCGGGTATTTGACTATCGGAAGAAATCAAAAAATCGATATTACTCCTGATATGTCCACAGCTGATCAGGGAACACAACTACCTGCAATGACTAAGATACCTTAATAAGTATATGATAAAAGTTATTTGACCTTTTAAATTCTTCAGGCTATGGAAAGTCTGTTATTATTATGTTATATTACCCCAATGGTTAGTCCAGATAGACAACATAGTAGTGCAGGAAAAGATTCATTTTTAAGGAAAATGTTTGGCGTTCCTTTAGATTCTGTAAGCAAAAATCTTCACAAGGCTTTGCCTTCAGTAACTCCAAATCAAATTACAACCACTGGGTTGGTAGCTGTGGTTGCAGGAGCAATGATGATGCAAAGTGAGAATACAAAATCAAATCCGGATAAGATGAAACAAGCTGCAGCTTTGGGATTGCAAGGCATAGGGTATCTGTGTGATGCATTGGATGGCGGAGTTGCGAGGCAAATAAAAAAAGAAACAAATGGCGAATACCATAATCCTGTAGGTGTCATATTGGATGTTACTACAGATAGAGTACAGGAATCAGTTTTAGCTTTTTTACGTAGTAGAGCAGCCGCCAAGAGAAAAGATTTGTGGGGACAAGTGGCTGCCGATGGTGCTATGTTGACTACCTCACTGCCAACTTTAACCAGGGAGATTATAATGTGGCTGGATGGACGTGAAGTGCATGAAGTTGGGACAGATCCTCTCGCCTTTATGGGTTCAAGACCTGGAAGAGTAGTTATGAATACTCTTAGTGGTATGTCACCTCGTTATCAGCGCTATCTTGATGGTGTTCAAGTCTTAGCAAATTTTTACTCGGCAGGTAATCGTTATTTGACCAGGGGAGAAAAGATTGATGAGACATCGAGAAATGTTTCTAGAAGTAAATCACTGGCTTTGTTACCAGTTGCTGCGGCAGCTACTGTTGTATTCGCAGCTAGTAGGCGGGTAAAAGCGTAAGTTGCTGTAATGATATAAATAGCTTCTTTCAGATAATGACTAATTTCTTTCTATTAACTAAATCATTTTATTTTATATGTCTCATAATTCAGATCCCTTAAATTATCTATCCCAAGCTGATCCGATTTTAGCTAAAGTAATAGCATTAGTCGCTCCTATAGATTATAGTTCAAGTTTTACTGAGCCTTTTCTTAGTTTGGCTGAATCTATCATCTCGCAGCAATTATCAGTCAAAGTCTCTGATGTTATCTTTTCCCGCTTACAAGATCTGTTTCCAGATAAAGTTATAACAGCAGAAGGTATATTGGAACTAAATGAGCAACAGATTAGAAATATCGGTGTCTCGTGGGCTAAAATAAAATACTTAAGAGATTTAGCTACAAAAAAAATAGCTAAAGAAGTTCAGTTGGAGGGTCTTGCTGATTTAGACGATGAAAAAATTATTCACGAACTAACTAAAGTCAAAGGAATTGGACGTTGGACAGTGGAAATGTTTTTAATTTTTAATTTGGGAAGATTAGATATTTTTTCACATGGAGATTTGGGTCTACGAAGGGCGATTCAGAGGTTATATAAATTATCTGAATTACCAACAAGAGAAGAAGCAGAAAAAATATCTAATGTTTGGAAACCTTATCGTTCCATAGCCAGCCGCTATTTATGGAAAAGTTTGGAAATAGACCTTTGATTTTGTATATTGTTGTGTTAATATGACTATATGAAGATAGCCATCTTTGAGATTGAAGATTGGGAAAAGCCTTATCTCCAAGAAAAGCTGCAAGGTCATGAGTTAACTTTTTTTTCCACACCGCTTGATCTCACTAATATCCAACAAGTTAAAGATGTAGAAGCAATGGCTGTATTTATTTATTCTCAAATAAAAGAAGAAATTTTAAATCAATTGCCCAATCTAAAATATATTGTGACAAGATCTACAGGTTTTGATCATATAGACTTAAATTTGTGCAAACAAAAAAGTATTTTGGTTTCTAATGTTCCCGAATACGGTACATACACGGTGGCTGAGCATACATTTGCTTTAATGTTGGCAATATCTCGTAGATTGTTGCCATCAATTGAGCGGGCAAAAAAGGGGGATTTCAGTTTGGACGGTTTACGCGGCTTTGACTTACATGGTAAAACGTTGGGAGTAATCGGTACTGGACATATCGGTCAAGAAGTAATTAAAATTGCTAAAGGATTTGGCATGCGTGTGTTAGGTTATAATCGGACAGTGCATCAGGATCTTGCTGACCAATTAGGCTTTAAATACGTGTCTGTAGATGAACTGCTTGCCCAGTCAGATATTGTCAGCCTTCATTTGCCTTACTCACCGGAAACAACTCATTTTATCAATAAAGATAATATTCTAAAAATGAAAAAAGGCAGTGTGTTATTAAATACGGCAAGAGGTGGTTTAATTGAAACGGAAGCTATATTAGTAGGTTTAGATGAGGGCAACTTGCAAGCTGCCGGGATTGATGTATTGGAAGAAGAGGCTTTTATTAAAGAAGAGAGACAGTTGTTGACAGAGCAATTTTTAAAAGACTGCGATATAAAAACTCAACTTCTAAATCATGTTTTACTGACTAAAGATAATGTTTTAATTACCCCTCACAATGCATTTAATAGTCAGGAAGCATTACAAAGAATTTTGGATGTGACGATAGAAAATTTGATAACCTTTGCTAATGGACAACAAATTAACCTCGTAAATTGATAATTTAATAAACAATCAATAAAATTCCAGTTGATTTCAGTGTTATACTGAAATTAATGATTAACATTGTCAAAAGTTTATTAGTTATTTTCTTTCTCATAGGTTTTGTTCTGTATGCAACTTTTTTTTCTTCAACCATTAAAGAATTTTGGGCGACAAAAACCGTTATTAACGGCAAGAGTGTCTTGGGTATTTCGGTAAGCTCCTCAAGTGCTACGACAGATGGATTTAAACAAGAAGCAAAACTAGGTTTTGAAAATATATCTAATCAAATTTCGCAAATAAAAATAGGCGATATTATTAAGTCGATTAATAATGGTGGAAGGTTAATTCATGATTTATCCTATTGGGGGAGAACAGTACAAACAGATATACAGCAAATAAGCGGCCAGAAAAAATAATAACTACCTCGGAATAAGAGTATAAAGCATAACAGCCACAGCAATGGCCATAAAAATGAAGGTTAACCAAACGAAAGTCTTAGACAACCATTTACTGGCATAAGCACCCATAATTTTTTTATTGCCAGCAATAACAGCTATGATTAAAATTAAAGGGACGGCCACCACTCCATTAATGACAGCAGTTATAACCAATGCTCGCATAGGGTCGATGCCAATAAAATTTATTAATAGTCCAATCAGAGTTGCAATGGTTATGACTCCATAAAACCCATGTGCTCGCTTGAGTTTCAAATTCAAACCGGCCTTCCAATTAAAAGCATCAGATAGTGCATAAGCTGCAGAGCCTGCTAATACAGGCACAGATAATAATCCTAATCCTACTATGCCTACTGCAAAAATAAATTTAGCGGCTAATCCGGCATCGGGGAAAGTATGTACAAGCGGCTCGAGGGCTTTGGCCGCATCAGCTGCAGTATTTATATTAGTAATCCCATGACTATTAAGGACAGTTGCTGCAACGACAATTACTGACCATGTTCCGATTTCTGATGCCAACATGCCCACAAAATTATCAACCCTTAAGTTCTTAATAAATTTATGAGAAATATAAGGTTTATGTTTGGTTCTAAGCATTTTAAGTTGTCTTTCCTCTTCCGTTTCCTGAGAAGCTTGCCAGAAAAACATATAAGGGGATATAGTGGTACCCAAAACTCCGGTGATGATGAAAAAGAATTGAAAGGAGAATTCAATGTGAGGTAAAAAGGTTGCCTTTAATAAATCCCCCCAAGGCTGTTGAATTATAAAAACAGTTACTAAATAGGATAGCAAAGAAAGACTGAGCCATTTTAGGATTTTGGAATAAACCTTATAAGAGGTAAAAATTTCCAAAGTTAGCATTACAACTGTAAAAAAAATCGTTAACAGAGCGAAGTTAACTGGGATGATTAATTTGGTGGCAGCGGCCATGGCTCCAATGTCTGCCCCTATATTGATGGTATTAGCAATTATGATGAGAATTACGGTTAGATAGAGAATTTTTTTGCTATAGTTGTCTTTGATTACCGCTGCAATGCCTTTGCCGCTTACTGCCCCAATTCGCGCGCAGGCTTCTTGTACTGCGATTTGAAAAGGTAGCATGAAAATAGATGTCCAAAGTTGTCCATAACCAAATTGAGCTCCCGTTTGAGAATAAGTGGCGATACCAGACGGGTCATCATCGGCTGCTCCGGTGATAACGCCAGGTCCAATGTCTTTAAGTAGATCATTGGTGTCTTTTTTTATTTGGGCTATGTCTTTTTCTACTTTTTCCACGGTTATATCATAATATGGTTTGTAATTATTAGCAATTTAAAAAAAGACAGAGTACAATAGTTGCATTATGGAAGAACTGAAAATGAGATATGACAATTTAGTAAAAAAGATAAATCCGGATGAAAAGAAAAAACAAATTCGTCTGATTGAAGCAGAGAGCAGCAAACCTAATTTCTGGAACGATCATCGAACAGCAAGCATGAAAATGAAAGAGATGTCAAAACTGCAAAAAGAAGTGGAGGAAATTGAATTATTACAATTATGGATTGAAGAAGGTAATGAAAAAGAAGCTACAGAATTGATAGATAATTTAGAGACATTGTTATATCTATCTGGTCCATATGATGAAAGTGGTGCAATTGTATCTATACATTCCGGTCAGGGTGGCACTGAAGCGATGGATTGGGCTGAAATGTTATTTAGAATGTATACCCGTTTTTTTGAGAGAAGAGGTTGGTCTTATGAAGTTATAGATCAAACACCAGGTGAAGAGGCTGGTTTGAAAAGTATAACTGTATCTGTAAATGGAGATTATGTGTATGGTTATCTCAAACATGAAGCAGGCGTACATAGATTGGTACGACAATCACCTTTCAATGCAGACAAATTACGTCAAACCTCATTTGCCATGTTGGAAATTTTGCCACAAATTGAACAAGATAACGAAGTCATAATTAAAGATGATGATATCGAATTTGAAGCGTTCCGTGCAGGTGGACATGGAGGACAAAATGTAAATAAAGTTTCCACTGCCGTGCGTATCAAGCACATACCTACTGGTATCGTGGTTACTGCCCATGCGGAAAGATATCAAGGTCAAAATCGTGAAAATGCCATGAAGCTATTGCGTGCCAAGTTGTGGGCATTGCAAGAGGAAGAGCGATTAAAAGAAGAAGCTCGCTTAAAAGGTGGGTATAAAACTCCAGGTTGGGGTAATCAGATAAGGTCATATGTACTACATCCTTATCATATGGTTAAGGATTTACGTACCAATGTAGAAACTGGCAACACCGATGCAGTATTGGATGGAGATTTAGATCAATTTGTAGAAGCAGAACTAAGGCAGTTGAGTTAAAAACCATATATATTATTTAGATACATTACAAAACTATTTATAGTTTTATAATTTATTAGGAAAAGAAGTTAAATTATAAGGTAAACTTTTGTTTGAATTATTAAGGTTGCAGAAAATCGAAAAATGTGTTTTACTAGAGAGTACATAGCTATGGAAAAGAAGACAGAAGATCAAAAATTAATGCATAGTTTTTCGGGTAAAGATAGATCATCTTCTAAGGGATTGTCTATGCAGGTTGTGGTAGCCTTTTTAGTAATGATTTTGTTGGGAGTAGGATCAGGTTATGCTTTAGCTGCCAAAAATAACCCCCCAGTTACTGCAGCCAGTACAAATAATGTCAGTAAATCTAGCATTCAAAGCGGACAAAGTTATGGTGTTTCAGATACTTCAACTTATAAAGATACTGCAGAAGGAACATTACAGGCTGGTGGTATCGATGGTGAGGGTCAATATCATTTAGTCAGATCAGGTGGTCCGAGCCAGGATGTATACTTAACTTCTTCAGTTGTTGATTTGTCATTATTCGTTGGTCATAAAATTAAAGTTTGGGGAGCTACGCAAACAGCACAACACGCTGGATGGTTGATGGATGTTGGAAAAGTACAAGTAGAATAGTAGTGCAAAATTCAAAGCTTTGGTAAATATATTTTTTTCTCATGATTAGATTAGAAAATGTCACAAAAACTTTTGGCACAGGAGCAGTTGCTTTATCTGATATAAATCTCTCAATCGAGAAAGGAGAATTCGTTTTTATTATTGGTCCTTCTGGTTCAGGCAAGACTACATTTTTACGTCTTTTAATTAGAGATATGGTACCCTCCCAAGGATCTATAGTCATTAATGATATTGATTTGATAAAGCTTCCAAAAGGGAAAATCCCTCAATTCAGGCGTAAAATCGGCGTAGTTTTTCAAGACTTAAAAATGTTAATGGATAGAACAGTTTTTGAAAATATAATTTTACCTTTAGAAATGGCAGATGTGGATCGAAAGACAGCAGAAAAGAAAGTTGATGAGATTTTGCAACAGGTGGGAATTTTTGAACAAAAAAATAAATTCCCCATTCAGCTATCGGGAGGAGAATTGCAAAGAGCAGCTATTGCCAGAGCTCTGATATTTGGTCCTGAAATTTTACTGGCGGATGAGCCCACGGGTAATTTGGATCCAACTACTAGTTGGGAAATAGTTAAACTCCTACAGGATATTAATAAACTGGGTACTACGGTGGTGATGGCTACACATAATGCTGATATCGTCAATAGTTTGCTTAAAAGGACTTTAGCTTTAGAAAAAGGTAAGTTGATCAAAGATACCAAGGAGGAAAAGAAAGATTAGACTATTGTAGATAGGCTGATGGATCACCCACCTAAAATTAATGCCTATTACCAAATACAACTGTTTGTTATAATATTAAAACTGCCATGAGTAAAGCATTAAGAACTAGCTGGAATCATATACGTCGTTCACCTTATCAATCTTTTGCAGCAATTTTTATTATGCTGCAAACATTTTTTGTTATAACTATTTTTGCTTTTATTGTCATCAGCTCTGCTCGTATAATTAACTACTTTGAATCCCTTCCTACAGCAACTGCTTTCTTTAAAGAATCTGCCAAGCAAAGTCAAATTGATGCTTTGGCAGCTCAAATAAAAGCTACTAATAAAGTTAGCAAAATAACTTTTGTCTCCAAACAAGAAGCCTTAGCAAGATATCAGCAACAGAATAAAAGTGATCCAATTTTGTTAGACTTGGTTACAGCAGATGTATTACCAGCTTCATTAGAAATTTCTACTTATCAAATAGAAGATTTAACTCCGATTGCTTCGACCTTGCATAGTTCTCCTATAGTAGATCAGGTGGTTCTACCTAAAGATATTGTGAGTAATTTGACCTCCTGGACTAACGCTCTGCGTAAAATAGGATTGGTAATTATTGTTTTTCTTGCTCTGGATGCTATTTTTATTATGACTATTATTATTGGTATTAAAGTTTCTCATAAAAGGCAGGAAATTGAAATTATGCGCCTATTAAGTGCCACGAATTGGTATATTCGTTGGCCTTTTATTTTTGAGGGTATAATCTATAGTTTAATCGGTACTGTTTTAGGCTTTGGTTTGGCTACTGTTACTATCTTTTCCAGTGCTTCTTTTCTAAAGTCATTTTTAGGTAATAGCAATTTCATTCCGAGCCAGCCAGAATTGCTATTAATGTTATTTGGAGGAGAGGTATTAACAGCAATTATCTTGGGATTTGTGGCTAGTTTTATGGCAGTATTTAGGTACCTTAAGTAATATTAAGAATAAAGAATTATGGCTTAAATCTGATTTGTCTGCTTAATCAATAATTCTTCATTCTTGTATTTTTATTATTATTTATGAAAAAACTATTAACCCTGATTTTGGTTTTGTCGACTTTAATTTTCAACTATCATGTTTTTGCTTTAGCAGATACTCCTACACCAACACCATCAGGTGTCCCTACTCCTACCCCCAATCAAGCAGCCTACGACCAATTGCAACAACAAATTAGCGATTTACAAAATAGAATTGCTGGAGCTCAAGAACAGGAGAAAACCTTGTCTTCTGCTATCAATGTAATGAATAATCAAATTTCATTAACTCAGCTACAGATTAATTCCACTGAACAACAAATCTCAGAATTGACATCTAATATTCAAGTAGCCACAACTAAAGTTAATACTCTACAAAATTCTTTAGCAAATATAACAAAGGTTTTATTACAAAGAATTGTGGCCACTTATGAGGCAGGAAATATGGAACAAACTCAAGCCCTCTTAGCTTCAAGTAATCTGAACGATTTGATTGAAAGAGCTAGTTATATGAAAATAGTTCAAGAGCATGATAAAAAACTTATTTATGATACTCAACAAGCACAGAATGACTATGCAAATCAAAAACAGATTTTTGAAGTAGAAAAACAAAAGGTGTTAGCTTTACAAACTCAACTTCAACAATATAGCAGTCAGCTAGATGCACAAAAGCAACAAAAGCAACAATTATTAAGTGAAACTCAAGGTGATGAAGCGACTTATGAACACTTATTAGCTCAAGCTAAGGCTCAGTTATCTGGATTTTCTAATTTCGTTAATAGTCAGGGAGGTGCATCTTTATTATCAGGACAAACAGTTTGTGATGATGGTTGGTCTGGTTGCTATTATAATCAAAGAGACACTCAATGGGGCGGTAGTAGCTTAAATGGAACTTCTTATTCTATTGCAGAAGATGGTTGTTTAATGACTTCCGTGGCTATGGTTTACACACATTATGGATATAGATCAGTTACTCCTTTAACCGTCAACAGTAATTCTAGTAACTTTGCTTCGTATGAACCTGCATTCCTTGATAAAACAGTCTCTGTTAATGGTGCGAGTCTTACAAGGAATAGCTCCATGTTTACGTATTTGGATCCTGATAGCGCAAAGATTTCCGCAGTAGATTCAGCCGGAAGTCCAGCCATTGTAGGCATAAGTTATGATAGTGGACCTTTGGCGGATCATTTTGTAGTAATAATTAGTGGTTCAAATGGAAATTATATGATGAATGATCCATATACAGAAAGTGGGAATAACATTTCATTTACTTCTAAATATTCAATAAATAGCATTAGAGAAGTTGATCACATTAGCATGTAAGTTTAATACTCCAATAAACAAATATTTAAATAATCGAATCAATATTTCAACAATTTAACAATGAAACAATAAGTAATATCTTTAAGATTATTTTAGGTAATACTCACTTGCACTTTGTTTAACTTTTCTCCATAATAATCATAGCTCATCAATATAGATGAGAAAAGTGAAAAAAGTTTCTTGGCTGGGATTTAAGAAATATATTTTCGTTTTTTAGTTTACTATTCTTTTTCGTCTTCGTTACTGAAGCTCTAGCTGTATCTGTGGAAATTAAAGATTATCCAACTAGCATTAATACTGAGCCTTTCAATATTAATGTGTTAGTCACTGGTGCATCAACGGGTACTAATTATTTGCGCATAGATTTATATAAAGAGGGCAGTGAAAATTATTTCGAGGAAACGTACAATGGCAGTTCTTGGTATGGAGGGTCTGATGGTACACAATATTGTCCAGTTACAATTAGTAGTGAAAAAATAGGTCAAGCTACTATACAAGCGCGGATAGGTAACCCATCTAGTAAATAATATGATGGTGAAGGTAATTATAAATTACGCATTAGAAGATATACAGCTAGTGGAGGATCAGCTTCAACAGATGAGGCAAATTCTTCCGCAGTACAAATAGTAATATTAATGCCTACTTACACTCCTACTCCGACGTTGATTCCTACACCAACTGCTAGTCCCACACTAACAGATGTACCAACTCCTAGTCGTACTCCTACGCCAGCAAAAACCCCCACACCGACCACTAAACCCTCAGCGACTCCCACCTACAAACCTTCTTCAACTCCAACACTAGTTAAAGAACCTACGCATAAATTATCACCCACAGTTATGGTTTTGTCTTTAAATAATAGTTCTTCTGCCGCTGTTCTGGGCGCTAGTACCAGTGGGAGAGTAAGTACACCTTCAATCACAATTAAACCTGCCAATAAGATTGTCAAACAACCGGCGACAAAAGAAGAAAGTAAGATTTCACAAATCTATTTAATAGGGGCAAGTTTGTTTGGCTTTATCCTAGCAGGGAGTGGAACATTTTTGTTATGGAAAAAATTGAGGTATAATTACAACATTCTCGAATAAATCGGGAGATCCCTCGACTCACTACGTTCGCTCGGGACGACAAATTTACAATGAAGACGTATATTACCAAAACTACAGAGCAGACACAAAAATTGGCCGCAGAATTGGCAATAAGTTTGAAACAGCCATCAGTTATTACTTTACAAGGCGAGTTAGGGGCTGGTAAAACTACTTTTACCCAGGGTTTTGCGAGGGGGCTGGGTATTAAACAAAAAATTATTTCCCCTACCTTTATTATTATGCGAAAATATGACATAGATGTTAAAAGTAAAAAAAACAATATAGAGGACTTTTATCATGTAGACCTTTATCGTTTGGAAAATGAAAGAAATATTGCCGGCACAGGATTGTTAGAGGTAATAAATGATAATAAAAGTATAGTGGTTATTGAATGGGCAGAAAAAATGGGGAATTTGTTACCTGAAAAAAGAATTGATGTTACATTTAAATATTTAAGTGAGAGAGAAAGAGAGATAACCGTTAGCTATTTGTAATTTAAAATTTAGAGTTAAACTTTTCGTTCAGCCATTTATGATGGATTCACTCGAATAATATTGTTCGAACGGTGGTGAAAGTGATAAAAAATTATGGAAGATAAAAACTTGATTGTTGAAAAAGCAGGTGCGGTTTTAAAAGAAGGTGGGATAATTATTTACCCTACAGATACTGCATTTGGCATAGGTTGTAAATTGAGTGCCAAAGAGACAGTGGAGAAATTGTTTACTTTACGAAGACGTGCCGCAACTAAGGCAGTGCCTGTCTTGGTTAGTTCGGTTGAGATGGCAGAAAAATACGTAGGAAAAATTGATGAAGAAGTTAAAGAGAAATTAACGGCAAAGTACTGGCCGGGAGCATTAACTATTGTCTTGAAGTGCAAGCTAGACGATGTCCCTAGTTTAGTCAGAGGCGGAGGAGAAACTGTGGGATTAAGAGTTCCTGATAATGAAATTATTTTGGATATTATTCGTCAGGTGGGTGAAGGTATAGTGGGATGTTCAGCCAACTTTGCAGGTGAAGCGACACCATACCTATTTGAAGCTTTAGATCCAGAATTAATTAAATTAGTAGATTTTGTAGTACCAGGAGAAACAAAAGGAAGCAATATTACTTCTACCGTTATAGATTGTACAATTAAGCCCTGGAGAATTTTAAGGCAGGGAGCGGTGAAGATTAGTTAGTAGTCAGGAGAAGATATGAACCAATTACTTATTGACACAACTAGTAATGAAATTATCAAGGTTGGTTTGGAAATTAATGGGCAGATGGATATGCGTGAAGAATCGCATGATAAGAAGAAAGCACAAATAGTGCTACCGTTAATCGATGAACTTTTGCAAAAACACCATTTACAACTTAAAGATATTAAGGCTATAGAAGTAAAAACTGGTCCTGGATCCTTTACGGGGATTAGAGTTGGTGTGGCTATTGCGAATACGCTCGGTATGATATTAAACATTCCTCTTAACAATAAAAAACCAGGTGAGCTAGTGGAACCTTTTTATCAGTAAATAGTATGTTATTATAATTAGACAGATGCAAGTCGATACTGAATTCATCAAGGAATTAAAAAAAGCAGACTTACGTTATGTTTCTGATAGTCGTCAAGGAATTACGCGAAAGCACCAAGGTGATGCTTTCATTTATTATGATCCTCAAAATAATCGTATATCTAATGAACAGGTTTTAGACCGTATTAAGAAATTATCTATTCCTCCAGCTTGGACAGATGTCTGGATTTGTGCCTCTCCATCGGGATATCTACAGGCGACGGGTTATGATGATAAAAATCGTAAACAATATATTTATCATGAAGAATGGACAAAGTTATCCCAGGAAAATAAATTTAGCAGAATTATTGACTTCGCTGAAGTTCTACCCAAAATTCGTCGTAAAGTCCAACGCGATATGGCAGAAGATAGTTTAGAAAGAGATAAAGTAATAGCTGCAGTAGTATGGTTATTGGGTACTACGATGATTAGAATTGGCAATGATGAATATGTAAAAGAAAATAATTCGTTTGGCTTGACGACTTTACGCAATAAACACGTCAAATTAGGTAAAAAAAATATTACTTTTGAATTCATGGGTAAAAGCAAAGTACAACATTCAGTTAAAATTTCACATCCCAGAATTGTAAAAATTATAAAAGAATGTTTTGAATTACCTGGATATGAACTGTTTCAGTATTTAGATGAAGAAGGCAATAGACATGCGATTGATTCAGCAGACGTAAACCAGTATTTACAAGATGTTACAAAGTTGGATATCACTGCTAAAGATTTTCGCACCTGGGGGGCAACTACTTTGGCTGCTGTAACTTTATTTGAGATCCAAAATGAAAAAGGAGTAGATAAAAAAAAGAAAGTTTCTATTGCCGTGAAAAAAGTTGCCAAACATTTGCGCAATACTGTTAAGGTATGTCGCAGTTATTATATTCATCCCATTGTAATTGAAAGCTATGACAAGGATTTACTAGTGCCCCATTTTAAAGATTGTTATATGAATTCTCCCAAAAACTTCGATTCACTGTCACGTCAAGAATATGCCACACTTACCTTATTAAAAAAGTACTCTTAAATTATAGATTGAAAATTTTCACGAAGTTAGTATATAGTTGATATATGCACAAATTCCTCCATAGACATTTTAGACATTGGTTATTACCTCATCAATCAAATAATCATCGAGCAAAAATATTACATAACTCCACACTTTTTGCATTAATTGTTTTCTTCATTGGCCTTGGGCTTATTTTACCTCCTTTAAAAACCGCGCATAAGAGTGTTTTGGGTATTTCATATAGTATTCCAATTAATCAATTATTAATAGCTACTAACCAAGACCGTGCCGCTCATGGTCTGGCACCTCTAGTACTAAATCAAGATTTAGCGAATGCTGCTATAGCGAATGCTGCATATATGTTTAAAGAGAACTATTGGGCACATTTTGCTCCTGATGGAACTTCTCCATGGTATTTTATTAACCAAGCTGGTTATAACTATTTGTATGCAGGACAAAATTTGGCTAGAGGGTTTGTGAACGTTTCAACTTTAGAGACTGCTTGGATGAATAGTCCGGAACACAGGGCAAATATACTTTCAC
>DAIDHL010000003.1 GCA_027459745.1 Candidatus Levyibacteriota bacterium | reverse complement strand
AGGCTTTATTCATTATGAAAAAAGACATATTATGCATATAAATTTAGATATGCTTGACAAAGAATTATATGTACACTACGATCAAAGCGCCAAATGAGTAAAAATATGGTAAAAGTAAAACACGAAGAATCATTTAAAGTCGACGGTGAGAACCTATTAAAAAAAGTCAAAGAACTAATAGCGCAAGGCAATGTCAGACGCATTACTATCAAAGATAAATCGGGGAAGGAAATAATTGTAATTCCGCTTACAGTAGGTGTGGTAGGTGCTTTAATAGCTCCAGCTTTGGCAGCTGTAGGAGCTGTGGCAGCTTTGTTGACTGAATGCACGATCTCCGTGGAAAGAGTAGAGAAATAAAATTACTACTAAGTGTTATTATTTGATGATTCCTAGTTGTTTAGCCGATTTGTTAGAGGCTTTCACCAGTTGGTCAATATCTTTTTTAGTATGTGAAGCACTGATTTGAATTCTAATTTCATCTTTTCCCTTCGGCACGACAGGATAGGTGATATTAGTGACAATAATCCCTTGCTTAAATAAGAGATTCTTGAGTTGTTTGGCTTTCATGGTATCTCCAACAAGTAATGGTTGGATAGGATGATCAGATTCGGCTGCAAATTGTAGATCAGCTTTAAGCATTTGTTTTTTTAAGTATTGCATATTTTCTTGCAACTTTTGCAATAACTTTCTACCTTTGGTAGAAGAAACAATTCTGACCGATTGTAAAGCTGCTCCAGCTACAGATGGAGAAACTGAATTAGAATAAATATAAGTAGCAGCTGATTCACGCAAGTAATCTATAAAAACCTTATCACCGACCACATAGCCACCATCGCTGCCAAAAGCTTTACCAAATGTACCTACCAAAGCATCAGCCTGGCCATTACTTTTTTCTTCACAACCACGACCAGTGGCTCCATATGACCCAACTCCATGACTATCATCAACTACCAAAAATACTCCTTGTTCATAAGATTTATCAAACTCCAGACAAACGGCCTTGAGCTTCTTAATATCAGCAAATTCACCAATCATACTGAAAATCCCATCAGTTACGACGACTGCACGTTTGAATTTGGATTGATTTTCTTGTAGGACTCTTCTTAAATCGTCAAAGTCCAAGTGTTTGTAAATAAACTTTTGCTCTTTGTCGATGCTGGCAGCGCGAATACCATCGATGATACTACGATGATTTAGAGTATCAGAGATAACGCAAACCTCATTTGAAAGTAAGGCGTCTTTACTTTGTCCTTTCAATAGACACGACATGACTGCCACATTGGTAGCGAAAGCAGAAGAGAATACCATAGCATCCTCACGTCCATGAAACTTAGCGATAGCGGATTCTAATTCTTTATAGATTTTTAGAGTACCTGAAATAAATCTGACAGCTCCAGGTCCGGCACCAAATTTATCGGCTGCTTTATGCTCGGCATTGATTACATCTTTGTTAAATCTTAGACCCAAGTAATCATTGGAGTTGAAAATTAAGTATTTTTTATTTTTTATCAAAGCTTTGGGAGAGATCTCTTTCGTGAAACTGTCGATTACGACTTCGACGCGTTTGGTGCTGCCGGCAGTATCGATACGATTCACTTCGTTTAGTAATATTTGTTTAAACTGTTTATTCATATGTAAAGTCATTGCGAGGAGTTAAATGACGAAGCAATCTTGGTAGGTTTATAGATTGCTTCATTTCGCTCGCAATGACACTTTGGTGTTTAATTTTTTATATACTTCTTCGATCATTACTCTCGTCATTTTAGCTAAATCATATTCAGGTTTCCAGCCCCAGTCCATTCTAGCTTGTGAGTCATCCAACGATTTAGGCCAAGAATCGGCAATCTTTTGTCGATTATCAGGTGAATAATTACAAGTAAAGTCAGGCATAATTTTTTGTATTTCAGTTACTAGCTCTTCGGGCGTGAAGTTAATAGATCCAAAGTTATAACTGGTGCGGATGGTGATCTTTTCAACGGGAGCTTCCATTAATTGTAATGTCCCTTTAATTGCGTCATCAATAAACATCATTGGTAATCTAGAATCTTTAGCAAGGAAACAGGTATATTTCTTTTCTTGTAAAGCTCCATAAAAGATATGTACAGAGTATTCAGTAGTTCCGTCACCAGGAGGTGCTTTATATGCAATCAACCCTGGATAACGCAAGCTTCGTACATCAAGGCCATAGCGAAGATTATAGTACTGACATAGAAGCTCTCCTGCTACTTTATTTACCCCATACATAGTTGTAGGTTCAAGAATAGTATGCTGAGGAGTGTTATCTTTAGGGGTAGTTGGTCCAAAAGCTGCTATAGAGCTGGGCCAAAATACTTTTAAGTTGTATTTTACAGCTAAATCTAAAACAGTTTTTAGTCCACCCAAATTAACTTCCCAGGCTAATTGAGGATACTTTTCGCTACCAACAGAAAGTAATCCTGCCAGGTGATAAATTTCTGTAATATCATATTTTTTGATCACATGTTCCAAAAATGTTTCATCTGTTACATCTCCATGTTCTACGATTACATCAAATCCCTCACGAACTGTTTTGTGGGCAATAACTACTATATCCTGTGAGGAATGTTTTTTGCGGAGTTCTGCGACCAAGTCAGTGCCGACTAAACCAAAAGCACCTGTAATAAGAATTTTTTTCTTTCCCATTTTCAATAGAGCATTTATATACTTAAGCTTGATATTTGTCAATAAAAAGTTACTAACAGAGCACTAATCCTCTGTAGAACTTTTTATATTACTCACTAAATCTTCGGGCATTCGAAATAAGCCTTCATCGAGCCGTTTTTGATCCAAGAAGTGGGCAATAAAACCAACCGACCTCGATAAAACAAAGATGGCATTGAAGAATTCAGCACTAACTAATTGTCCTAATTTTTCATCAGTCAATTTTTCCTTTTCTGAAAGTATATCTAACATTACACAAGCAATGGTTCCATCGACGTTCAAAATCAAATTTCCCTTTTTGGCAGTTGTGAGTTTTTCAATCTCTAAGGCATAATTGGTAAATCTTTTATCAGTTAGATCTTTTGTGTGGTCCATTAATAGTTTTACACGAGGGTCAGGTTGATCAATGCGGTATTTTTTATGTCCAATACCAGAAATTCTTCTCCCTTGCTTGGCAAGTTGTTCCACAAAAGCTGCCGGTTGAATATTTTGCGTGACACCAGTCAGCCAATGATCTGCTGCCTCATTGGTGGCACCCCCAAAGCGGGGGCCAATGGTTAATAAGCCAGCGGCTAATGAGGAAACCAAATCCCTACCAGCGCGTGCTGTGATTATGGTATTGATTGCTCCTGAGACATAAGGTCCATGATCAACAGCCAGTTTTAGAACAATATCAATGAAATTTTCTGTATCTTTACTTATTAATTTTTTACCTAAGAACAAAGAACCTACAATTGAAGGAAATGAATTATGACGAGCAAAATCCAGCAATGGTTCACCAAGTAACGTAGGTTGTCCGCCCACATCAGCGGAAATACTGGTAGTTATAAGTGGCTCTTTGCGTTGAGTAATCTGATCAATCATGGTTTGTATATTTGAATTTATATCTGCTTTTATTTTCTCATGTTTATTTGAGTTGATCAACTCAACAAACTCACTGAAGGTTTCGCCGACCTTTGCACCCGCTGCTTTTAAAGCAGCTTGTTTAGCCTGCGCTGTTTCCTGATCATTTTTGGCCATAGCTTTAGCATGTCCGAATTGCGGTGATTGGGGAAAAAGGGCAGCGATAGCGCCTCCGATATAACAGATCACTTCTTTAGTGAGTTGTTTTGTTTTTAATAATTCAATAATTTCATATTCATCATATCCGCCCAGTTCACCATAATAGATTATACTTTTAGTTTGAGGGTCAGCTTGTGCGGCTAAAAAGGCTTCTTTGGGGGTGAGAATAGGGAAGCGGTCTCCTCCAAAAGAGAGTGCGAATGATAATCCACGAGTGGATTTTGCCAAAATACTCATTAATTCTCCTGTCATGCCGCCTGAGGCAGATAATACCGCAGTATCGCCGTTGGTAAGTAGGTTGGATTGTAAAAATTGTCTTGCCTCAATACCTCCGATAACTCCTAATTTCAGCTTTTTGGGTACAAGCAGACCAATACTAGATGGACCTAGAATCCACGTATGAGATTTTTGTGCTAAATGATATAAATTGATGGAATGTTTTTCAGGTAAGTTCTCCGCAAAGATTACACTGCCGATTAAATTAGGTAATTTTTGTAAAATCTCCTGTGTGCTATTGAGTACACGACGGTTAGATAGAACATTAAGAGAGAGGTTTATTTGTTGGCAAAGGCTCGGAGGTAACTTATTTATATCCCGGAAAGTTGGGATTAGAATTTGTTGTGTGCCAAAAAAATATTTTTGATAATTTTTACCAGAGGTGATAATAGCAATAATACTAGGTTCTTTTTTACCGCTTAGATAGTCATAGTCCAGTATTGACTGTATAACTGGGTAGTTTCCCAAAATCAATATTTTAGGATTTATCTCACGAATAGATTGAATGTTTAACATATTATTTTTTTATATACGCCAAGGCTTTATTTACTACATCTGTCAAAATCATTTCAGGACCGTCAACTTCTCCTAAGAGATTGTTTTGGGATAAAAAATCACGCATCAATGCTAGTCCTTCAATTTGATGCGGCCCACCTCTGCGCACAAATATTTTCATTTGTTGTTGTAAAAGGTTTGTTTTTTCTTCTTCCAACGCTTGGATGACACCCGCAAAGGTTTTGCGCACATCAGTAAAGTTTGCCACTCCACCGGCAATGATTAAAACTTTTTTGACAGCTGTGGATTTTTTAATAAGCGATAGTAATTGTTTTGTGTACAAGTAAGCTTCCTCAGTGGTTGGGCTTCCACTATTTTCTCCATAATTGGCGATAGCCTCACCATAACCTTGGTTATATGCCTCATCAGCAAGTACTATACTGGCGCCTCCTCCCGACAGGAGCATAAATAGATTACCATTAGGATTGAGGACAGTTAAATTAAATGCAGCTGTACTATGTTCTGCCAATTCACTTACTGCTACCTCTTCTGGAGTTTTAACCTGCAGGGAATAATCTGTAAAGTCTTTACGTGACCAAGCATTATTAACAAAATATTCTGCTGTACTATCAACTTCTACTGCTGCATCTAAAATATTCAAAGTATTGTCATGAACTAAAAGGGGATTAATTTCTAAAAAAGAAAAGTAATTATCTTCAAAAGCCACTAACAAGTCAGCTAATGCATCTGCTGGCAAATCTAGAGTACTAGATATATGTTCTAAAGCTAGTTTATTATCCGAGTTGTAAGAAAGAATAACTTCATGTATTGATTGGGAATTATCCTCAATATTAATACCTCCATGGGGACTATATAGGACTTTTAATCCACTTCTAATTCTTTCTATCGATATGTATTTTTCTGAAGAAGTTTCATGTGGAATATATGGTTCAAGATAAAATTGTGTAAAGCGTTTATTTTGCCAGTCATTTATAATATTAGATAGCTCATCTAGTTGCTTATTCACTACTACTAATCCTTTTTTAAATCGTCCTTTTATTCCCTGATCCACTTTTAAAACATATGGTTGTTTTGTTTGCGAGGAGTGACTACTTTGTTCAGCAAGAGAAATATTATCAAGTTTTTCTGATTTAATCTGCTGACCAAAAAATGGAATTTTTAAAGTATGACTTAATAATTGTTTAGCTTTAAATTCACTTAATTTTGCTCTGGCCATACTGGTAAGTATAACTTTTAGCGTGCGTATTTACAACTTTATCAATGGTCTAAAACCTAGCTGATAGTTTTAAATTATGACAAAATGTATAATGTCAAAATATCAATGAATAATGATTTGATGACGATAACAGTTAAAGAGAACAGGCAAGATACCGCTGACTGTCATACTCTAATCTTCACTAGACCAGATGGTTTTATATTTACACCTGGGGAATGTGCTGATTTAAGTTTTCCGGATAGTGAAATGAATTTTAAAACATTCTCTTTTTCTTCATCACCCACAGAAGTTGATTTGATGGTAACTTATCGTGATGGGTGGACTGATTACAAGCTCCGTTTGGCAAAATTGGACAGAGGCGATGAAATGAAAATGAGAATCTACGGGAATACTTTTAATTACCATCCAGAACATCATGCAGTCTTTATAGCCGGGGGTATAGGTATAACGCCATTCCGCAGTATGTTAAAGTTTATCTGGGATAATATGCGCTCAGAAAAAAAAGATAAAACAAACAGTGGAAATAATAATCAAATAGATTTGATTTATCTTAATAATACAGAGGAATTTGTCTTCAAGGAAGACTTAGATGAAATCAAGCAAATTATATCCAATTTAAATATTCATTATATTGTGACTCAAAAAGAGGGAAGACTAACCAGAGAAAAACTAGAAAAATTGGTTAAGTTTAGATCTGATTCCATTAACTACATTTCCGGACCACCTGGAATGGTGGATGCAACAGTAGAAATATTAGAGAGTATGAAAATAGAGAATATTAGGATCAAAACAGATAGCTTTGATGGATATGTTGAGAATTAAGAATTGTCATTGCGAGCGATATCGACTTATCAGGAGAGCGCGGCAATCTTGTTTGTTACTAAATTGCTTCGTCAGGCGTTTAACTCCTTCCTCGCAATGACAAGTATAAGTTATAATTCATTTATGCAAGCACTTTATCTAATCAGAGGAATAGTAAGACATGGAAATAAACGGGGGAGAAAAATGGGCTTTCCAACTGCTAACATTAACCTACGCCAACAAATCGGGGAGGGAATTTATGCCTCTTTAGTCAAGTTTAATAAAAAAGTTTTTAAATCCGTGACATTCATTGGTAAAGCAGAAACTTTCAACGAAAGTAAATATCAAGCGGAAACATTCATTTTTGATTTTAATGGGAATTTATATGATAAGTGGATCAGTGTAAAAATTTTCAAAAAGCTACGGGGAAATATTAAATTTAAATCAGAAACAGAATTAATCAAACAGATGAAGAGGGATGCGGATGAGGCAAAGGAGTATCTAAAAAACTATAAAGAGCTTTCCTTATCTTCTTAGGAGAAAGATAATATGTGGTCTATTTTAAATAAGCAGTAATTTTAGCTCTAACCTCATTCTCTCCTGAAATGAGAGGGGGTAATAATTAACTTCTCACATTTTCCTCAGCGAGCTCTTTTGATTTTCCCTGTAATGGTTTGGTAACCTGATAAATAGCAAACAGTAAAACTGCTACTCCCAAGACTTGAGTAGGAGTAAGAGTTTTGTGATATAGAAAATAATCAATAAAAATGGCAGAAGCTGGCCAAACTAATTCACACAAGGTAGTAATTCTGGCAGGTGTTATTTTTAAGCCATAATAATAAAAGAGAATTGCTACCATACCAGTAGAAAAAGTAATCAGAAGTAAGGTGCCCCATTGCACAGTATTAAGGCTAAACATGGCTCCTAATTGTCCCTGCGGAAGGATAAAAAGGAAGGCGAAGATGGGGGCGAGGATAAAGCGTAGTGCAGTACCTGTAATAAATGAGACTTTATTGAGAACGTATTTACTAATAGCTGTAGAAGCTCCCCATAACAGTCCGGCCAGTAAAGCAAAGGTACCGGCAATTGCTGTTCCTGCTCCAGTAGTCAGATTGACTTGCAGATTTGGGAAAGTGATAAAGTAAGCTGCCAAAAGAGCTAAAAGCGCCCACCATACAAAACGTCTGGTGATGCGTTCTTTGAGTAATATGGCGGCCGTAGCAATAGCCCAAATAGGTTGTAATTGTTGTTGTAACAAGACCACCACAGAATAACTGGTGTAGTTGATTTGCTGCAAGGCGGCAGTGTAGAGAATAGTGCCTAAGGCGCCCGAAAAAAGAGCAACAATGCCAATGGCTATCCATTCTTTGCGTGTCATTTTTTTGAGATCTTTAAACCATTTAAAACCAATGAGCAGTAACACTATCGCGCCTAAAGTATGCTCCCAGAAGACAATTACGGTTGGTGGTAAGACGTACAGACTTATACGAAGTAGTCCATCGACACTCCACAATAACGCGGTGATGATAATAAAAAGTGGTCCAAAAGCTAAAATTTTTTTCATAAAAAAACCCCACGATCGGGGTTTAATTAATCAAAACAAAATGTCATTCCTACGAAAGCAGGAATCCACCAAAACTGGATTCCAGGTCAAGCCCGAAATGACAAAATATTCTTCCTTTCATCCCGACTGTACGGTCGCTACCGGATTTTCACCAGTTCATGTCTTCAATTTCTCGAAGGACTCGTGGAGTTTACCACCGATCTTGAATTATACCTCTTCGTCTCGCTATGCGGGACTTCGAAGGTATGCCACAACATAATATTTATTAAATGGAGTGGCACACAAAAACCCCGAAAGAATATATAGATACTAGACTATATATTAGAGACTTGTCAACAGGAGAATTAAAATTTATAATTTTTGATCTCAAACTTTTATTGAATTTACAATTAATTATTTAAAAAAATCATTACAAATTTGTTAATTAATATTTAAAACAATCTTAGTAATGATATACTATTTAGATGAGCATTAAAATCCTCGGCAATGGAGTTTGGGGGCAGGCTGTGTACTCAGTGATTAAACAAAATTCGCCAGAAGTCAGTTTTATTGGACGAGAAGAATATTCTGATGATCAGGATATTTTGATTTTGGCTGTACCTGTGCAAGCCATTAGGAACGCTTTGCAGTTTATATCTTTTAAAGATCGTAAAAAAATAATTATCAATACCGCTAAGGGGATAGAAAAAGAATCACATATGTTGCCGCAAGAAATAGTGAGAGAAGTTTTGGGGATTGGAGTTGAATACTTCGCTTTGATTGGGCCGAGCTTCGCACAAGAAGTAGTAGATAAAATGCCAACTGTGGTTAATTTAGGATATAACGACAAGACAGAAAATCTAAATTATTTACATAAACTATTCCAAACAGATTATTTTACTGCCGTGCCGGTCAAGGGAGTAGAGGTGTTAGAATTAGCGGCTGCATTTAAAAACATGTATGCGATTATCTGTGGCTTGTCTGAAGGGTTGGGATATGGAACTAATACTAGAGTAGCCTTGTTAGTCAGAGCGATGGAGGAATTTAGGCAATTATGTCATAGTCTAAATTTACACATTGACCCAATAGCTACTATTGGTACGACAGGAGATCTCATTTTAACATGTAATAGTATTGAGAGTAGAAATTATACGTTTGGTAAATATTTGGCTGATATGACAGCTCATGATGCATTACATAAAGTCGGCACAACGACTGAGGGATATCATTCATTGGCTTCGATAGAATCGTTTGAAAATAGAGCCGGAATGCAGCTCAATGTTTTACATTTTTTAAATGCTATGGTTAAGCAAAACGATCCAAGTAAAATTAGACAAATGTTCCTAGAATTTTTAAAAAGAAATTAGTTGCTAATTTAAACAATAATATCTATTAAAGTAGGCTGGACTAATTTCTTATAATCTTCAGATTTTATAGCAATAGAAAAACTTCGGTCACCGGCATTGAATATTATTTTTTCATTCTCTAAAAGAGTAGGATCGACCATAACTTTGAGATTAAATAAATTGCCAAATGGCGGTACTCCTCCAATTTGTATTCCCTCAGTTAAGTCACTGATTTCTTTCGGAGTAGCAAAGCGAATATCTTTGGCATTTAAACATTGTTTGACTTTTTTATTGGAAAATCTGCTGTCTCCAGGTAGTACAAACATCATAAATTCAGATTCGCCAGTTTTGGTTAAGACTTTGATGATCAGAGCTTTGGCGCCTTGATGAAGAGAATATCCATGTCTTATTTTAGCCGCTTCTTCACTAGTTCTGACTGGTTCGTGTTCAAATGTCTCAAACCAAATGTCCTGTTTTTTTAACAAATTTAAAATTGTCTGTGCGGTCTTGTGATAATTCATAGTCATCCTTCAATAATGGTCCATTCACATTCAGGAAGAACGATGAGAGGAATGTTTTCTTTGTGTTTCAATAATGTCGCGATATCTTTTTCATCATTGTTTTTATAATGACAATACGCTTTGATATTTATAATGTCCAACCCATTATTCAAGGTGTTGTATGTATCACTCCAATAATATTTAGTGAGTACATTTACGCCAGCAGAAGAACCGGCAATAGTTTTATTTGCAAATAAATATTTTAAATTGTAAGTTAAAGATAATTTTTCTTTTAGTAACCTGGTATCTCCACCGCGCATATACATCCCATCAGCAGATTGTAGTTGCTCAGTAAGATAGTTGGGTTCTGCCAAAACAAAATTAATTTTTATGCTTTTATGTAATGATTGGATTCTTTTTTTGTCTTCTTCAAATAATTCTAGAGTTTTTTCATCTGGTTTCGCAAAATAGTTAAGAATAAATATTGTTTCAATTTTGTCGGAATTAATAAAAGCACGAAAGAAATTATCATTATTTTCATTTTGTAAACTAGTCATACCGCCGTGAAGAATATACTTAGTCATAATGTGATTATATCAGCTAAATTCTATTTTAAATATTTGTTGAAGAAATCTAGACTGCGCTGCATAGCCAGGCTGAAATTATTGGAGATATTGTGATTGTCTCCAAGATAATAATAAATCTCTACAGTTTTACCCTGTGCTTTTAGTTTATTATATAAATTCTGAGAGAAAGAAGGAGGGACTTCTTCATCCGAACTACCAACATCCAATTGTATTGGGGCAGTAATATCGGAGAGGAAAAAAGTAGGATCTATGGCTTGCCAGAAGGGAGAAGTGGCTGAAGGAGTGCCGTATTTCATTTGCAGATTTTGATGTGTTTGATTGTGCGATTGTTGTTCGTTAGGTGAAGGGTGGTAGTAGGGGTCATGCCAATGCAGCATATCTTCATAAGATCCCACAACTCCTCCCCAGATCACGGCCGCTTTTATTGCATCTGGTTCTACTACTAAATCCCTCAATGTAATGTTGCCTCCCATGGAATGACCCCATACTCCGAGTTTATTAGGATTTACATTGGGGTAATTTTTTATGGAAGCAATGGCGTTTAAATCATCGACGGTATAGGCAGGTGAATAATAAGCTCCTTCGGGCTTGCCTTGTGAATTGCCATTTCCCCGATAATCCGGTTTAAAAACCACATAGCCATTTTGCGCAAATACGGGGAAATAAGAAGCATACTGTCCCTCACTGGGGTTAGTTTGATATTGACTGGGCGGAATGTAACCATGATTAAAAATGATTACCGGCCAACCTCCTTTAGGAGGTATGCCTTGTGGTACAGCTAACAAAGCATAGATTTTTAAGCCTTGAGATTGGTAAGAAGTAAGGTATTGATTGTAATTATTACCAGGTGGAAGAGTTTGTTCGATAGTAATCTTACTACCAGGATAAGACTGAGAGCGCATAGACTGAATAGCTAAAGGGTTAGAGATGCCAACAGAAGGAGTAATAGAAGAGTTATTTATGTTTGTGTGGTTTGAGATTTGTTTTTTATATAAATCCGGATATAGAAAGACGATCGAGATTACAGCAATTAAAATAATAACTAGAATACTCTTAGTAAATGTGGACATTAATTTATTATAATAGTAATATTCGTTGAAGAGGAGCTGAAAATATGTCGATAATACACGCTATACAAATTTCTTTTAACATGTTTTGGGATGTTTTATGGTCATTGGTGCTTGGATTGGTATTATCTGCAGTCGTACAGAGTGTAGTGTCGCATAAGACAATGAGTAAGGTTTTAGGAAATACTTCTATCAAGACTCTAACTTTGGCTTCACTTTTAGGTGCCGCATCATCCTCTTGTTCTTATGCGGCTGTGGCTTTATCTAGATCTATTTTTAGAAAGGGAGCCAGCTTTACTGCATCAATGATTTTTCAGATGGCCTCAACTAATTTGGTAATTGAGTTGGGAATTATTTTATATGTTGTTTTGGGGTGGAAGTTCTTAGTTGCCGAAATAGGCGGAGGGATATTATTGTTAATTATCCTAAGTGTATTATTTAAGTTTAGTTTAACCGACAGACTACTTAGCTTAGCTCGACAGCAATCTCAGTTAGGCTTGAGAGGCAGGATGGAGGGTCATGCGGGGATGGATATGAGTGTAGAAGGAAAATCCCTGCTTCGTAAGATATTTACTGCCAGAGGAATGACGGCTATTAGCCATTATTTTTTTATGGATCTTTCTTCAATTTGGACAGATTTAGTTTTGGGTTTTGTCCTTGCAGGGTTGATAACTGAGTTTGTACCGGTTGATTTTTGGCATAAGTTATTCTTTGTAAGCAATCAACCATTAGCTTTTTGGTTGGGGCCATTAATCGCACCTTTAATTGCAATTATTTCTTTTGTTTGCTCAGTTGGGAATATTCCATTAGCTGCTGTATTGTGGAGAGACGGTATGAGTTTTGGTGGAGTAATTGCTTTTATTTTTTCTGATTTGTTAATTTTACCGATACTAAATATTTATCGCAAATATTATGGTTGGAAAATGTTATGGTACTTAATTAGTACATTTTATATCTCGATAGTATTATCTGGATATGCCATAGAACTTATTTTCCATACTTTCAATTCAATACCGACATCACGGGAAATAGATTTTTTTATTAATAAAATTAGCTTTAATTATACGACTCTATTTAATCTTATCGCTTTGATCATGATAATTTTTTTGCTAAATCGTTTTATAACTACACGAGGTATAGAAATGCTTAAGATGATGAATCAGGACCATAGTTATAAAAAACAACATCATAATTAAATATGATTGTAATATTTTTCATGGTGTGTTAGAGTTTGATTTAAGATTTAGTGCATGAAAAACACAGTCTCTGATAATTCATCGCCAGTTTTAAGTTTGCAAGAACTTACTTCAATTACCCCTCTGGATGGTAGATACCGAGCCAAACTTGTTGAATTAGCTTACTATTTTTCTGAATATAGTTTGATTAAAATAAGATGCGAGATCGAAGCCAAATATTTGATTGCGTTATCAGAAGCCAAAGTTATCCGCAAATTATCTGCCAAAGAAAAAAAACTATTATTAGATTTTGATCAGACCATTAATTTAGAACTAGCACATAAAGTCAAAGAAGTAGAAAAACAGACTCGTCATGACGTAAAAGCCATGGAAAGAACAATACGTTCATTATTGCAGAATTCAAGTTTGGTTGACGTTATAGAAAAGATTCATTTTGGTCTGACTTCGGAAGACGTAAATAATTTGGCTTATCGTTTGATGGTCTATCGAGGAACACAAGAAGTTATTTTACCTGCACTTAAAAATTTAGTAGAAATTCTGACTAACAAAGCCGAAGAATATAAAGCAGTAACCATGTTGGCACGTACACATGGACAAGCTGCTGTACCAACTACTTTAGGTAAAGAACTGGTGCTGTTTGCATATCGTTTACACAAACAATTAAAAATCCTAGAACAGCAACAATTAACAGGCAAACTTAATGGAGCAGTTGGCAATTATAATGCTTTATTTTTGACTTATCCTAAAGTTAATTGGCTGGAATTCTCACAAAAGTTTATTAATTCATTGGAGTTAGAATCAAATTATATTTCCACCCAAATCAATCCTTATGACGACCTCAGTGAATATTTTCAAATTTATCAGAGAATAAATAATGTGATTATTGATTTTGATCAAGACATTTGGAGATATATTAGCGATGGTTGGTTTATACAAGAAGCCAAGAAGGGTGAAGTTGGTTCTTCAACTATGCCACAGAAAGTTAATCCGATTGATTTTGAAAATAGTGAGGGGAATTTGGGGATGGCCAATGCTTTGTTGGAATTTTTCTCACGTAAATTAATGATCTCTCGTTTGCAGAGGGACTTATCGGATAGCACGGTTATTCGTAATAGTGGTACAGCTATGGGATTTTGTCTTTTGGGCTATAAGAGTGTGCTGACGGGTTTATCACGGGTCAGACCTAATATGGAAATAATTGAAACAGCTTTACAAAAAGATTGGACAATTTTGACAGAAGGTGTGCAAACAATTTTACGTAAAACCGGAAGTACAGATCCTTATTCATTGATTGCTTCGCTTAGTCGAGGTACACATATTGAACGAAAAGAATGGGAAGAATGGATTAATCTATTGCCCATTAAAGCACAAGAGAAAAAATTATTGGAAAGAATAACACCTCAATCATATACTGGTTTGGCAGTTAAGATAACAGAGAAAGCAGTTAGGGAAATTAGAAAAGGGTGTGGGGATTGAGACATGCGGTTTTGGGTGGTCATTGCGAGCGACTAACAGGAGCGAAGCAATCTGGTTGGTGCAGTTCTCTAGAGATTGTTATATCGTTAAATTATTAAATTGTTATCTAACAATAAAACAATATAGCAATTTAACAATTATTTATCATGAAGAATCGTATTGGTATCGTTGGCGGGGGACAATTGGGCAGAATGCTGGGGATGGCCGCCAAACAAATGGGTTTCACTGTTACAGTGATGGATGCCACTCCACAAAGTCCAGCCGGTCAAGTCGTGGATTTACAATTAGAAGGCACTTATTCTGATCCAGAAGTGACGGAAAAGTTAGCTGGTATTTCCGATTATCTGACCGTGGAAATTGAACATATTAATACCGAGACTCTGAAGAAATTGGTTAAGCAGGGAATTAAAGTAAATCCAGCTCCAGAAACAATAGAATTAATCAAAAATAAATTTGCTCAGAAAGAATATTTGAGTAAAAATAAAATCCCCACTGCTCCGTTTCGAGAAATTGAAAATTGTCATTCGTCATTGCGAGACCACAAAATGGCGAAGCAATCCAGTAAAGAACAATCTAGATTGCTTAGTCGCTCGTTTCCACTCGGTCCTCGCAATGATATAACTAAGGAACTTGAAAGAATTGCCAATACATTTGGCTATCCGTTCGTGTTAAAAAAGAAATTTGATGCATTTGATGGCAGGGGAAATGCTTTAATCCGTAAAAAATCAGATATAGCCAAAGCTTTTGAAAAATTGGGAAAACAGAATTTGTACGCGGAGAAATTTGTGCCATTTATCAAGGAATTAGCTGTTATTATTGTGCGTGATATGCAAGGTAAGGTGGCAATTTATCCAGTAGTACAGACCATACACAAAAATAATATTTGTCATATAGTGATGGCTCCCGCGCCAATTAATAGAAAATTACAACAAAAAGCCCAAAGTTTAGCCCTAAAAGTAATGAAACATTTGCAAGGAGCAGGTGTATTTGCGGTGGAAATGTTTTTGACTGAAAAAGGAGATATTTTAGTAAATGAAATAGCTCCGCGTGTACATAATTCTGGTCATTTTACGATCGAAGCTTGTTATACATCACAATTTGAACAACATATTCGGGCGATAAGTGGGTTGCCGTTGGGTAGTACGCAAATGAAAGTACCTGCGGCGGTGATGATCAATATTTTAGGAGAGAGAAAAGGCACAGCAGAAGTTAAAAATTTAGCCAAAGTTTTACAAATGCCAAATGTCTCGGTACATATTTATGGTAAAGCAGAAACCAAGCCGGAACGTAAAATGGGACATATAACCGTAGTGGGTGATTCAATTGAAGAATGTTTTAAAAAAGCCAAGAAGGCAAGAAGATTGATAGATATTTAAGAATTTTTTTAAACATCGTAATATCTTTTTTTCTTGGTTTCAACGGTTTTGTCATTAAAAGCTAATGTTATAGATTTATGATAATATTAATTTTTTTTAATGTTAGTATTGGCAACCTAAGCGAAACAGAAAAAAGCCATTCCGATTGTTAGTTTAAAGATTTTTATTTCTAAAACACTTGCTTTTATCTTTATTTAGCTTATAATAAAATCTGTTGCAGATGAGAAAACCTCTAATCGGCGTAATAATGGGTTCTGATTCTGACCTCACGGTCATGTCTGCTGCTGCCACTATTCTCGAAGAATTTTTTATCCCATATGAATTAACTATTGTTTCTGCTCATCGTACTCCTGACAGAATGTTTGAATATGCAAAAAAAGCACAGTCTCGTGGTTTGAAAGCTATTATTGCGGGAGCCGGCGGGGCTGCTCATTTACCGGGGATGGTAGCCGCTATTACCCCTTTACCAGTTATAGGCGTGCCCGTGCTAACAAAAACTATGAGCGGAGTAGATTCATTATATTCTATTGTACAAATGCCGTCAGGTGTGCCAGTGGCTACGGTGGCGATTAATGGAGCAAAAAATGCCGGTTTGTTAGCCGTTAAAATGTTAGCCGTGGCTGATAGAAATTTAGCTAATAAAGTTAATGAATATATGAAGAAAATAGAGAAGGAAGTTTTAAACAAGGCAAAGAGGTTGGAGGAAGTGGGGTTTGAAGAGTATTTGAAGGTGAAATAATTATACTTTATTCCATCTCCTCTTAGAAGAAGGGGGAATAACATACATACTATGATTTTAAAATCTGTTAATCTAAGGAGTTTGGGAAAAAAATATGCTGGTAAAGTGCGCGATTGTTATACACTAGAGGATAAAAGAATTTTGATTGCCACTGATAGAATTTCCGCTTTCGATCGAATACTTGATTTTATTCCGTATAAAGGACAAGTCTTAACTTTGTTATCTAAATTCTGGTTTGAAAAAACTGCCGATATCGTGCCAAATCAGATGATTTCGGTACCGCATGCCAATGTGATGGTTGCTCATAATGCACAACCCATTCCTTTGGAGATTGTGGTTAGGGGATATATTTCAGGGGTGACTAATACCTCGATATGGGGTGCATATGAAAAGGGGGAAAGGGTGATTTATGGTATTAAATTTCCAGATGGATTACGCAAAAATCAAAAGTTATTAGTTCCTGTAATTACTCCCACTACTAAAGCTGCAAAGGGTCATGATGAAAAAGTAACACGCGAAGAAATTCTTAAAAGAAAAATTATGACACCAAAAAAGTATGCAGAATTAGAGCAGATTGCTTTGGAGTTATTCAAGAGAGGAACTGAAATTTGTGCAAAAGCAGGTATCATTTTGGTCGATACGAAATATGAGTTCGGGTTATATAAAAATAAACTGATATTGATCGATGAAATACATACACCAGATTCTTCACGGTTTTGGATACAGGAAACATATAGAGAGAGATTTAAAACTGGCAAAGAACCAGAAAATTTTGATAAAGAATTTATGAGGATTTGGTTTAAGAAGAGAAATTATACCGGTGATGGAAAACCACCCAAAATGCCAAAGGCGTTTATCACTAAAATAAGTAAAAGATACATTGCCATTTATGAAAAAATAACGGGAGAAAAGTTTGTTCCGGATAAAAGGAAGATAACGAAGGAATTGATAATTAGTAATAAGTAGAATATTGTCATTTCGACCAAGTGAGGAACGAATGCGTGGAGGCATCTCTCAAATCATTTGAGAAAACATCGCACATAAAGTGCGAGATTCCTCGACTCCTTAATAAAACTTGGTAGCTAGGGATGACAACAGTCATTTTAATAAATATATGATTCAGACGGTACGAGTAATCAATAAAAATGAAAATGAGGATTTGAGGGGAAAGGGAATCCTTTCTGAGTTAGCTAGTACTAAAGTTTCCAATGTGCGTTCAGTGCGGGTTTATCGTTTAGAAGGAGTTTCTCCAACTCTGGCGGATAAATTAGCACAAAAACTTTTATCAGAAGATATAAATCAGGCATATGCTTTAAATAAACCAGTGATTAATGGCGGACAAAAAGTAGAAATTGCCTACAAACCTGGAGTGATGAATCCGGAAGTCGCCTCTATCATCAAAGCCGCTAGAGATTTGGGCATTAAATTAATGGCAGCTGATGCCAGTTGGGAATATTATTTTTACGGTAAAACTAAAAAAGAAGAAATTGTCAGTTTAGCGCAACAATTAAATCTGCTTAATCAAACAGTCGAATACATCGTCGATGATGAGCCAAAAACATTATTGATTAAACCTAGTAAAGGACATACGGCAATAATTCCGCTGCGTAAAATGAGCGAGGAAGAATTAATGACTCTCTCCAAAGACAAACTATTTCTCAATTTGGAAGAAATGAAAGTTGTACAAAACTATTTTCAAAAAATGAGACGCGATCCCACGGATTGTGAACTGGAAACACTGGCGCAAACTTGGAGTGAACACTGTGCGCATAAAACTTTCAAAGCAGAATTGATTGTCGATGGTAAAAAGAAAGAACCTTTAATTAAACGTTTGCAAAAAGAAGCGCTTAAGCATGATAAAAATATCGTCTCGGCTTTTGTCGACAATTCCGGAGTATTGGAATTTTATGATGGCATGTCGATTTGCGGCAAAGTAGAGACACACAATAGTCCTTCAGCTATTGAACCATATGGTGGTGCCATGACGGGCAGCGGAGGGGTTTTTCGTGATATCTTAGGTACAGGTTTGGGTGGGAAGACAATTGCTTCGACGGATATGTTTTGTTTTGCACCCGTTGATTTAAAGCCGGATAATTTGCCTCCTGGTTGTCTGCCGCCAGAATATTTACTCAAAAGAGTAGTGACTGGTGTACGTGATTATGGTAATCGTATGGGTATTCCTACCAACAATGGTTCGGTACATTTTCATCCAGATTTTCGTGCCAAACCAACTATTATTGTAGGTGCTTACGGGACAATTCCGACCAGAAAAGCCAAAAAGCGCAAAGCCAAAGTAGGTGAAATAGTGGTAGCTATAGGTGGAAAAACAGGTCGAGATGGCATTCATGGAGCGACTTTTTCTAGTGGAGAAATGAGTCATCGAACTATTTCCGTTAATTCCTCAGCCGTGCAAATTGGTAATGCGATTGAAGAGAAAAGGATGTTTGACGCTTTGATTGAAGCCAGAGATTTAGATTTAATTGCTTCGATTCAAGACTGTGGGGCGGGTGGGTTTTCTTCGGCCATCGGTGAAATGGGTGAGACGATTGGTGTCAAAGTGGATTTAGCCAAAGCGCCTTTAAAATATCAAGGTTTATCTCCTTGGGAAATCTGGATTTCTGAATCACAAGAAAGAATGGTAGTAGCCGTAGACAAAACAAAGTTAAAAAAGTTTATTGTCTTGTGTGATAAATATAATGTTGAGACGGCAGTGCTAGGTAAATTTGATGGCAGTAAAAAACTGAGAGTATATTATGGCAAAGAATTAGTTTGTAATCTGGATATGAAGTTTCTGCACCATGGCTTGCCACAGAGAACCATGACGGCCAGAAGACCAGAAAATAAAACATTAGAACTTATAAATCAGTCTTCGTTGTCACTCCCGCCAAAGCAGGAATCCAGAAAAAAATACTGGATCCACGATCAGGTCGGGGATGAAAATAAAACCAGAGCAGGAACTGGTAATTTATTGTCAGAACAGGAGTGGGTTAAAATTCTACAACAGGTTGTCAGTCACGGGAATGTTTGTTCAAAAGAGCCAATTATTCGTCAATATGATCATACCGTTCAAGGTACCAATGTCATGCCACCGTTTGCTGGATTGTCCTTACAAGGGCCGATGGATGCAGCAGTGGTGAGGCCACTACTGAATAAACCATATGGCATGATTATCTCGCATGGCTTGAATCCGGTATTGAATAATTTTGATGCATATTTAGGCAGTTTGTGGGCGGGAGTCGAAGCTTTAGCAAATTATGTTTCGGTAGGGGGAGACTATAAACAAGCAGGACTGATTAATAATTACATTTGGCCATTTCCGGATGAAGAATCATTATGGACTTTGGATAGAAGTGTGGATGCGGTGGTAGATATCATGAAAGCATTTAAGATCCCAGTAATTTCCGGTAAAGATAGTTTATCTTCTACATATCGAGGTCCTGAGGGAGAAGTAATTAAAATTCCACCCGTTTTGTGCATGTCGGTATTTGGCAAGATTCCTGATGTGTCCAGAACCATCACGACTGATTTTAAACAATCAGGATCGGCAGTATATTTAATCGGTCAGCAGGATGTTAAAGCTATGGCAGGATCAGTTTATGCTGAGGTGAGTGGGTTAAATGATAGTCACGTACCAACTAATGATTTACAACTTTTGACCAAGGTATTTGCTAACATTCATCATAATATTAAGACTGGTAGTCTGTTGGCTTGTCATGATATTAGTGAGGGCGGATTGATTACTACTTTATTTGAAATGTGTGTAGGAGGAGAGCTTGGTGTAGCAATAGATTTAAGTAATAAAGAACAACTTGATTACTCACTATTTAATGAGACAGTTGGCTGCTTTGTAGTCGAGGTAGAAAGCAAGGCTAAAGGCGAAAAACTGTTTAAAAATATCCCTCATACATTTTTGGGCAATACGACCATGGGGCAGCTTATTTCGATCAAACAAAATAAGAAGTCTGTTTTTCATGTTGAGGTAGAAAAGCTAAAGAAATCCTGGCAAAAACCAATGGTGTCCCTATTCGGGACAGTATAAAGTATCAGGTATTAAGTATTAAGGAATTATCCCTTCTCCTATTGGGAGAAGGATAGGATGAGGTTTGTATAAAATGAATGTTGGTTTTGCATGAACCTCACCCCAACCCTCTCCTAAAAGGAGAGGGGAATAGACATATTATGAAATCAAAACCTAAAATTTTAATTTTAAAAACGGATGGGATAAATTGTGATGAAGAATTATCTTTTGCATTTAGTTTGGCAGGCGGACAACCAGAGTATTTGCACATTAACGAATTGAGAAAAAAACCTTCCAGGTTGTTAGATTATCAGATCTTAGCTTTGGCCGGTGGGTTTTCTTATGGAGACGATATAGCTTCGGGCAAGATCCTGGCTGCAGAAATGACCTCGTTTTTTTCTGATACTATTCAAAAGTTTATCCAACGTAAAGATACTTTGACCATCGGCATCTGTAATGGCTTTCAAGTATTAGTAAGAACTGGTTTATTACCTTTTGCCAAAGTGGGGAGTATGGATGTGACTCTAGCAAATAATAATAGTGGTCACTTAGAATGTAGATGGATAAAATTGGAAATTGAAACTAACAATACATCACCGTTTTTATCTAATCTAGGTGGAAAGCAAGTTAGTTATCAAGTGGCACATGGAGAGGGAAGATTTTTTACGGATGAAAAAACTCTCAAGAAAGTTGAAGACGAAAATTTAGTTAGTTTGCGTTATGTCGACGATAAAGGCAAAGTGACACAAAGTTATCCGGCCAATCCCAACGGCTCGTTGAATTCTATTGCTGGTATTACTGATCCCACAGGTAGAATTTTTGGTTTGATGCCCCATCCTGAGAGATTTGTACTCAAGGAACAACATCCTAATTGGCGAAGACTTAATGGTGAAGGACCGCATGGTCTGCCCATCTTCCAAAATGCAGTAAAATACGTTAAACAAGCATAATGAGCACTAATATTAAGCCTCCTAATTATTTAATAGCTTTTGATTTTGATAAAACTATTGCTGAAACTTTTAAAACAGCTCCGGGAGTAATGGATGTTAATCAAGCTTTTAGTATTGCAATTAAAGATATTTTTGGCACAAATGGCTTAGAAATATATAACTCACAAGGTGGTTTAAGAAATAGAGCTACTAGTGAATTAATGCATGATATGCTAATGGCTGATCGTCAAAGATTGATTCATGCAGGCATTGACTATCTACGACTAAATAAATCTGACTTGCAATCTGTTGTTCCAGAAGGAAAGGGTGCATCTCTAGATTGGGAAACACAACATCCGGAAAGTGTAATGGGAGAAATTCTAGTTAGAAGAAAGTTGCAACATCTTTTGCCACAGATTAGTAGAACCAATGATGGGAAAATTTGGCCAGAGCCAACTAAAGGATTTACTAATATGTGGGAAAGTTTGCAAGGACTAAAAAGGCAGGGAATAGGGATTGATTTGGCTGTCGTATCTTCCGGACATGATTTATTTATTCAAAAAGTATTTTCATTATGGAAACTATCTCAAGCAGATATATTAGTAACAGAGGACGATATTCGCGGTATGGATTTACCTAAAAGGATGGATTTAAGAGTAAAACCTGGTACTTTACCGCTATCTTTAGCATATAAAAGTTGGAGAAGAAGAAACGATTTAACTGACGGTAGTTCTTATGTGGATGCTCCGTTTATTCATGCGGATAGAATAATTTATTTTGGTGACGATCCTGTAAAAGATGGTGGTTTAGCTAGGAGTCAAGGAATTATATTTGGTAACTTTGATCATGACAAGGTGGGTACAAGTGCACTCAGGCGTGAAGGTGACTTTCAATTTAGTGATTGGCAAGTCGTGAGTGATAACTTGAACACAAACATACAATTAATGATGGAAGGGAAGTCCTTGAGACAAGTTTTCAGTCCAGAGAATATGACCAAAGAAGGTATAAGATATTATGGAAAAGAGAGATAGATTTTCAGATTAAATACTGATGAAGAAAGATGCTAAAAAATTTGCTTTTGTAGGTACCAGCTGTGTTTATAAAACAACGATTGTTGAGCATTATAGACAAAAATTTATTGGGAATACTAATTTTGTTATTGTAGAGGAAGCTGCGAGAGTTTTCTTCTCCACCCATAACATAGCTAATGAAAAACGTTTTCTTTTTCCTGCTCAAAGTAGAATTCAAAGATTTGCGCTAAAAAGTGAAAAAAAAGCACACGCCTCAGGAGCGGAAGTTATATTATGCGATAGATCAGTAATCGACGCGGTTGCCTATGTTTTAGCTCAAGGGGACATAAAAGGTGCACAAAAACTTTTAAAAAAAGTTAAAGATTGGTTGTCTACGTATACAATGTTTTTTCTTCTGGGTCCACAGGGTGTGCCCTTTGATCGGGATTCAGTTCGTCAAGAAAATGAAAATGAAAGAATGATTTTGCATGAAGGTTTTATAAACTTTTTTACTAGTCAAAGACTACCATATATATTATTAGATGGTTCATTAAAAAAGAGAATAAAAAATATTGATAAAATATTAACTCAACATATTTAAATGAAAAATAAAATTAAAGCGGTGATATTTGATATGGATGGCATAATTATCGATAGTGAGTTTTTGCAAACAACGGTAATAGAAAAAGTATTGAAATCATATGGAGTTGAGCCTAAATTTGATGAGATGGGACTGTTACACAAAGTTGGTTTTAGTGGGTTAGCAAGTTTTCAATTTGTTTTAGACCGGCAAAATTTATTGTTAGATGTTAATGAGTTTATGCAAAAAGTACGCGCTGAGTTTGTAAACAAAATAAAAAGTGGTATACCGCCTATGAAGGGATTTACAGACTTAATAAACTTACTAAAAAAGAATAATTTCTTAATTGCTGTGGCCTCAAATCGTTTACATGAGCATGTAATTTTGGTACTAGATAAAATGGGTGTGAAGGAAGATTTTGCAGTTATCTTAGGGAAAATGGATCATTTAAAACATAAACCAGAGCCGGATATATATTTAGAAGCGGCTAAATTATTAAAAATATCTCCCAAGTATTGTGTAGCCATAGAAGATTCCGATTTGGGTGTTATCTCAGCCAAAGCTGCCGGGATGAAAGTGATTGCCGTGCCACATAAATATACCGCTCATCATGATTTCTCTAAAGCCGATAAAGTCGTGCATTCGTTGGAAGAAATTGATATAAAGTTAATAAAGAGTTTATGAAGAAGAAAACTATTACATATTCAGACGTGGGAGATAATTACGAAACCAAAGACCCAATCAAAAAACTGATCCAAAATGCGGCTAGAGAAACTGGTAAGAATTTAGAACAACATGGGTTTGCAGAAATTTCTAATACACGTGGAGAATCGGCTTTTGTCTGGCAACAAGGCAAACAATTAATGGCTTCTGTGATAGAAGGATTGGGGACAAAAAATCTGATTGCCGACGGAATGCGTTTAACCACCAAAAAAACCTATTATGACATCATCGCGCATGATACGGTAGCCACCGTGATCAATGATCTGATTACAGTTGGGGCTCGGCCTTTGGTCTTGCATGCTTACTGGGCAATTGAAGACAATCAATGGTTATATGATGAAGCACGTATGCAAGATTTTGTAAATGGTTGGAAAAAAGCTTGTGATATTGCTGGAGTTACTTGGGGTGGTGGAGAGACAGCCACTATGAAACAAATTGTCGAGAAAAATACCGCTGAATTTGCAGGTTCGGCGATCGGCATGATTAAAAATAAAAAGCAATTAATTGTCGATACTAAATTGCGTTCTGGAGACAGAATTTTGCTACTTAAAAGTAATGGGGTGAATGCCAATGGAATTTCCTTGACCAGAGCGATTGCCAAACAATTGCCTAAAGGTTATGCCACCAAATTAGCTGATGGGACTTATTATGGTGAGAGTTTATTAACCAAATCCAATATCTATGCTCGATTGGTGGGAGATTTATTAGATGCTGGTATAAATATTCATTATATTTCCAATATTACTGGACACGGCATGCGTAAAATAATGCGGGCAAAAGGTAATTTCACTTATATGTTGGAAAAGATTTTTCCAGCTCAAGAAGTTTTTAGATTTATACAACAACAAGCCAACTTATCAGAAGAAGAAATCTATCGAACTTACAATATGGGACAGGATTATGCAATCTTCTTATCGACCAAAGATATGAAAAAAGCTTTAGCTATAGTTAAAAAGAACAAATTTCTCGGATTAGATGCAGGTTATATTGAGGTGGGGGAGAGGCAGGTAATTATTGCTCCAAAAAAACTGGTTTATAAAGGTGAGACACTAGATCTTCGCTAAAGTCCTCATCCCAGATTTGCTGGAATTTGATATACCGCGCCACATTATTTTTTTCATAAATTATCTCTCTTTTCCTTCGTCCAATATCAGCCGGATAATTACCGGTAAAGGCTGCCGTAGTGAACATTTTTTCTGACAAAGTTGTGGCCTTAATCATACCTGCATAAGACAAGAAATATAGAGAAGTAGCACCGATAAATTCCTGAATTTCTGAGAGGGTTTTCCTAGCCGCAATTAGTTGTGCTTGAGATGGAGTATCAATACCATAAAAATCTGGAAACATTACCCGAGGTGAAGTTATCAATAAATGCACTTCTTTAGCTCCGGCTGCAAAAACCCGTTTAACTAGATTGCGTGATGTGGTACCACGTACAACCGAATCATCTACTAAAGCAACTTTTTTATTTTTAATCAAATCAGAAATGGGGTTTAGTTTTCTGGCCACACTTTTTTCTCGCTCTTCTTGATTGGGTAAAATGAAAGTGCGACCTACATAACGATTCTTGGTCAAACCTTCCTCATAAGGTAATCTGAGGGCCTGTGCATAGCCGATAGCAGAAGGTATACCAGAATCCGGAACAGGAATGACCATATCCACATCCAAAGGATATTCGGCGGCGAGTTGAGCTCCAAAACGCTTACGGACGCTATAAACATTTTGTCCCATGAGCATGCTGTCGGGGCGGGCAAAATAAACAAACTCAAAAATATCTAAGTGTGGTTGCGGTTCTTTCAGTTGAATAGATTCCAGTTTGTTGTTCTCTATAATGATTATCTCTCCCGGATTAACATCACGTAAAAATTCACCCTTGACCGTATCAATCGCACAGGTTTCAGAAGCAATAATATAACTGTCGTTCAATCTGCCGATAGATAATGGTCTTACTCCATAGGGGTCGCGCAGCGCGATTAAATGTTTTTTATCCATAAATAATAAACAATAGATACCGGTAAATAAGGGAGAAGCTTCGATAACGGCTTGTTTGAGCGATGCTCCTTGTCTGACAAAATAGGCCACAGCTTGATACATCATTTCAGAATCGTTAAAACCGGGATTGTAAATATCATGTGTATCAAGAAAAATTTCTAGAGGTGCAGTATCGGGGAGATTACCGTTGTGGGCCATGGAAAAAAGCCTGTCATCAGCAATTACTGGTTGTATGTGGTGAGAAGAATTACGCTTCGAAGAAGTGCCATAGCGGTTATGACCAATAGAGATATGACCTTTGAGTTTGGAGGTTGAGGTCTCGTTATAAACGTGTGAAACAAGGCCTAAATCTTTGTGAGTGTAAATATGTTCACCATCAGTGGTCGTAATGCCTGTGCTTTCTTGACCTCGATGTTGTAATGCTGACAAACCTTGGGCGGTAATCATGGCGGTATTCAGCTGCTTATTTCCATATATGCCGAATACAGCACACATATTATTTATACCCTCCACAACAAGCATTAAAGAAATGAGACAGGGAAAGCATCTTACTTCTATTATAGAGGGGCAACAGAAATAAAAGCAAGCAAGTTGAATAAATTTTCAATTTATAATGAAAATTAAAAATTTTAAATGTGCTAATATAGTTTTATTGATTGATGAGGCATAAATTAGGCATTCTGATTTCTGGTGGAGGTACCACAATGCGAGCGATTATCGCTGCTTGTCAGGCGGGAGTCATCTCAGATATGAATGTTGGTTGCATAATCTCCAGTACACCTACTGCGGGTGGAATAGTTAAAGCTAGACAATTAGAAATTCCTCGAGAAAATATTGTTGTCATAAATCCTTACGAGTATAAAACAAATGGTAAAGTTGATCGTGTTAGATTTGGAGAAGCAATACTAGAAGAGCTAAAAGGCCGTAATATCACGGTAGTTACCCAGAATGGCTGGCTACCTTTGACACCGGAAAATGTTATAGATGCTTATCCAGGATTTATTTTCAATCAGCATCCAGGCCCAGTGCCCGAATTTGGGGGTATGGGGATGTATGGTAGAAGAGTGCATGCAGCGAGGTTGGAATTTGTTCAACAGACTGATAGAGATTGGTGGACAGAGGCGATTGCTCAGCGAGTGGACAGAAATTTTGATCAAGGCGCAGTGGTTAAATCTCAACGAATTGAAATAAAACGAGATGATAGTATAGACAGTTTACAGGCACGTGTTTTGCCATATGAACATCATGTGCAAATTGCTTTATTGCAAGATGTGGCCGCTGGTAAAGTGAAAGAAGAAGCCAAAAGAGGTAGTTTGGTGTGGCCAGAGGAAGAAGAATTGTTAAGAGAATGCAAAAAGAAAGCGATAGCAGCTTATCCGGAGGGATAATATTCTGTCATCCAAGACTTGATCTGGGATCCAGGCGGATTTTTTTCTGGTTTCCAGCTTTTGCTGGAATGACAAATAAATGAGAATTATGCGAAAAAAATTAAATACAGTTTTAGTCATTGATGCTGGAGGCAGAGGGAGTGCATTGGTAGATGCATATGCCAAAAGTAAAAAAGTTAAAAAGATTTTGGCTGTACCGGGCAATGATATGATGGGTTTTAATTCTAAAAAACCAGTTAAAATTTACCCAAATTTGAAAACTACCAGCATTGAAGACATTGTAGAAATATGCAAAGTGGAGAAGGTCGATTTGGTCGACGTAGCTCAGGATAATGCCATAGCTGCTGGTTTGGTCGATAAATTAGTAGCTCTCAATATTCCTGTTGTTGGTCCGAGTAAAGCAGCAGGTCAAATTGAATGGGACAAAGCTTGGGCCAGAAATTTTGGTGAGAAATATGGATTGCCTCAGCCTAAATTTAAAGTTTGTAAATCAGTGGCAGAGGGAGAAAAATTTCTTAAATCGCAATCTATTGATAACGCTTGGTTTGTTAAAGCCGCGGGGTTGGCTGAAGGTAAAGGTGCTTTGCCAGCCAAAAATAACTTAGAAGCATTAGTGCGCATCAAAGAGTTAGAAAAATTTGGGGAAGCAGGACAAGTTTATGTATTGGAGGAATGGTTGCAAAATGACGATGGCAGCAATGGCGAAGAATTTTCTTTATTTATTTTATCCGATGGCAAAAGTTATCAAATTTTAGGTAGTGCACAGGATCATAAACGAGTTAATGATTTTGATGAAGGTGAGAACACTGGAGGCATGGGTGCAAGTACACCGCCGTTATTAGTAAATGTCAGTTTGTTATCACAAGTAAAAAAAGACATTGTGCAAAAAACAATTGCTGGTTTGTTCAAAGAAAATCGGTCATACAAAGGAGTTTTATATCTGGGTGGAATTATCATTAAGCATAAGGGTAGAACTGTGCCTTATGTGATTGAATTTAATGCACGTTGGGGTGATCCGGAAGTAGAAGTGATGCTGCCGGGTTTGCGAAATGATTTATTTGAGGTGAGTATGGCGATAGTGGAGGGAAAATTAGCCAAACTAAAATTAAAAATAAATAAAAAATCCAGAGTAGTAGTAGCAGGTGCTTCTAAAGGCTATCCAGATAATTATGCAGATGTAAAAGGTAAACAGATTTTTGGTCTACATTTGGCGAAGAAAATTCCGGGAGTTAAAATTTATGGGGCGGGAGTAAAATTTAAGGATAAAAAATATTATGTCAATGGTGGAAGGTTATTTTATATTGTTGGTGAAGGGAGAAATGTCATAGAAGCAAGACATAAAGCATATAGTGCCATGTCCTTAATTAGTATAGAAGGTAATAATCTACATTTCCGTACAGATATTGGGTGGAGAGATGTAGAGAGATTAAATTCTAAATTCTAAGTTTTAGAGGGTAAAGTGTTAAGTAGGAAGAGATGATTATAGATTTATGATATAGGAATTAAGAAGATTTCTTCTACGGGGTTTCTTAAATCTTTAATCTTAAATCATAGATCTAATATTTTATTACTTACTCTTAACGCTTCTCACTTTACGCCGCATTATTTTCTTGTGACTTGGGTCACACCTGATGAGGCTTGTTTTGATTTATACTTTGGGAGATAAACAATATGATTCTGGGGAGCGTAGTGACTCCAGAATCTAGGTTTAATTCTCTCGATTCTGGTCAAGCCAGAATCATAGATTTTTATGGATTTACAACACATTCGTCAGGATTTTCCACTGTTGCGAGATAATAAAATTGTCTATTTTGATTCAGCTTGTCAAAGTCTGCGTTCTCAATCGGTGATAGATAAAATCGTAGAGTACTACACTGATTATCCCGCCTGTGGCGGCAGAAGCATGCATAAATTAGCTGCGAGGGTGACTGAAGAGGTAGATGCAGCACGAGCAACAATTGCCAAGTTCTTAAATGCGAAAAAAAAGGAAGAAATTATCTTCACACGCAATACGACTGAAGGTATTAATCTAATTGCCAATAGTTTGGGTTTTAAATCAGGTGACATAGTTGTCACTTCAGACAAAGAACATAATTCCAATTTAATTCCTTGGCAAGTTTTAGCCGAAAAATTAGGTATAAAACATTTAATTGTTAAGTCTTTGCCAGACAATACATTTGATTTGGCAGCCTTTGAGACTTTATTAAAGAAAAATAAAGTTAAATTAGTTTCCATTGTGCAGACCTCCAATTTAGATGGCGTGACTAATCCGATTGAGCAAATTATTAACGTTGCCCATCAGCACCAGGCTTTAGTTTCAATCGATGCGGCACAATCTGCACCACATGAAAAAATTGACGTACAAAAATTAGATGCAGACTTTGTAGTTTTTTCTGGACACAAAATGTTGGGTCCATCAGGGACAGGAATTTTATATGGTAAACAAAAATTATTAGACAACTTGCAACCATTTCTAGTCGGCGGGGATACAGTTGCCTCATCAACTTACACCGAACATGAATTTTTGCCTGTACCTGAAAAATTTGAAGCTGGATTACAAGATTATGCGGGAATTATTGGTTTGGCCGAGGCAGTTAGATATTTACAGAAAGTTGGTTTAGAAAAAATTGCCCAACAAGAAGAAGAGTTGAATGAATATTTAACAACAGAACTGTTGAAATTGCCTAAAGTTAAAATTCTTGGTCCGGAAGATGCCAAACAACGAGGGGGAATTGTTAGTTTTTATGTTGAGAAAGTTGATGTGCATCAAATTGCCTTGATGCTGAGTGAACAGGGGATTATGGTACGTTCAGGTCAGCACTGTGTACATTCATGGTTTAATGCCCATCAGTTAAAAGGTTCTGTCCGTGTATCATTTTATTTTTATAACACCAAAGAAGAAGTGGATAGGTTTGTGAGAGAGTTGAAGAAGATAATGAATGTTTTGTTATAGTTATGTTTTGTTTTATTGCTTTAATTGTTTTCGCTATTTTAGGTATCTTTAGCGCGTCGCATCGGGCGTTGGCGAAAGAAGCTTTTCAGTGCGTATTCCGCCGGGTGACTTTGCGTGCATGCAATACGGGTTTTAAAGAAAAAATGCAGGCTAAGATTTTGGGGAAATTAATAAATCGTTCGTCACGGGTAGCCAAATTTGTTAGTCATCGTTTTGAATTATTGGCCTGGATATTTTTTATTTTATCCATAGTCAGTACAGTCTGGGTAGCCAAGGGAGTGTATGACTTTTATGTTTATGGTAATTGTAATGGTTTGAATTCAACTGGGTTTTGCGCCTTTGATCCCAAGGGGAATAATAGTGCTGTTTCTACTATCTCGACCAGACCTTGTTCTTTGAAGCCGCCAACAGAATCCGATCTGACATTAAAAAATGTCAATGTAAGTTTATTTCCCACTAAAAATACTCAAGCCAAAAATAAAGTTGTGCTGATAGGTTGTTATTTGTGTGATTATACGCGTAAAGCCTATCCTTTAATTAAAAAATTTGTAACTGAGAATAACGTGCAATATACTTTTGCCCATTATCCCACTAAGTCTGCTTCTTCCTATTTAACTGCATATGTTGATTGCGCATATCAACAAAATAAAGATAAATTCTGGGAATGGAATGATAAGATGTTCGCCTCGAGTAAAGAAGATTTATTTAAACCGGAATATGTGCAAAGTTTGTTAGGCAAGGAAGGTTATGATGTAGGGAAGATCAAGGCGTGTGTGAATAGTCAGGCCACTAAAACTTTGGTTAATAAACAGATTGATCAATTAGTAGGGACAGGAGTTTATGGTACGCCGACTCTCTTTATTAATGGAAAAGCATTTGTCGGCCCCAAACCCTATCGAGTTTATCAATTCGGTCTCAAACCATTCTTGTTTTTTTAGTTTGAAATCTTTATTTAGATGTATAATCTTTTCCATGTCAGAACAAGACTATAGATGTGAATATATTTATCCAGGTGATAGGGGAATAATGAATGTGGATCCTTATACACGTGAACTAGCTTTCATGCAGGAAGCAATATTCGTTGAAAATGGATATGAGCAGTCCAATCCCAAAATGACCTTAGAATCAACAATTGCCAATTTAAAGATTCAAACTAAATCATGGGTAGGAGCAATCATTATAATAGACGTAAATGAAGAACTTGTGGGCTTTAGTGCATTGGCGCATTCATCCGCAAAAAGGAGATTTCCTACACTTGACTTAGCATATGCCTATATCAGTCCAGATTTTAGAAAAAGAGGTCTTTATAGAGAAATGATTGATAGAAGAATTGAGATGGCAAGAGAATATGGAGCACAAAGAGTAGAGATACAAAATTATAATCATACATTTCAACCAAAGTTTCTAAGTAGATATGGATTTAGAAGGGCACATGATAGCGATGGTAGTTTTTATAGATTAGATATCTAATTGTAAATTTCTATTAGATTTGTATATAATGACCTCTATGAAGAATGTAAATAATCCCACTATTAAAAAGTTACTTGAGAAATATAAAGAGATTTCCTTATTGGGGAAAGTGAATGCTTTATTGGGTTGGGATTTGAATGTAAATTTGCCTAGACAAGCTTCAGCCTTTCGTTCCGAGCAATCCGCATATATCGCAGAAGTAATCACAGATAAATGGCTTGATAGCAAGTTTCGTTCGTTATTGGAAAAAGCCAACAGCGAAAAAGACTTAACCCTCGAAGAAAAAGCCATAGTACGTAATTTAAATTTTACTGCCAAGATTTACTACAAAGTTCCCAAAGAATTAATCATCGAAAATGAAAAAGTTACTTCGGGTGCTTTTATAGATTGGCGAACGGCCAAAGAAGAAAATAACTTTAAAAAGTTTCAACCACATCTCACTAAAATTGTAGAAATAGATAAGCAGATAGCCGAACATTTAGGTTATAAGAGTAATCCTTATGATGCATTGCTAGATTTGTATGAACCAGAGCTGACTGCGGCCGAATGTACCAGATTATTTAATGGTATCAAAAAAGAATTGGTACCATTTATCAAAAAAATTACTAAGAGTAAAGATTATACAGATCAGATTAAGTTTATCAACGGATTAACGCATTATCCCAAAGCAGATCAGGAAAAGATTTTAAATTATACGGTCGAAAAAATGGGTTTTGATTTCTCTCGGGGTAGAGTAGATATTTCAGCTCATCCTTTTACCACCACGTTGGGTCCACATGATATTCGTACTACCACTTTTTATAGTGAAACTGATTTTCGTGAATCATTTACATCTTCAGTGCATGAAACAGGGCATGCACTATATGAATTAGGCATCAATTCAGACTTTGCCTCGACACCGTTAGAAGGCGGAGTATCTTTGGGAGTGCATGAAGGAATGTCTAGATTTTGGGAAAACATGGTTGGTAAAAATCCTAATTTCTTACGTTTTGTAACGCCAATATTTAAATCATTTTATGACAAACAACTAGCTGGGGTAGATGAAGCAGAATTGATCAAAGCCTTTGATTTGGTCAAGCCAAGTTTGATCCGTATTCATGCTGATGAAGTGACTTATTCTTTGCATATTGTATTGCGTTTTGAAATGGAAAATGAAATTATTAATGGTAAAATTGCCGTCAAAGATGCCCCGGAAGCTTGGAGAGAAAAGTCTAAGAAATTATTGGGAGTAGAGCCAAAAACAGATAGTGAAGGAGTATTGCAAGATGTGCATTGGGCATATGGTAATTTGGGTTATTTTCCAGCTTATGCTATGGGAAATCTATATGGTGCACAAGTTTTATCCGTGATGCAGAAAAAAGTTAATGTGGATAAAGAATTATTGCGAGGAAATTTATTGCCAGTTAAGAATTGGTTGGATGAAAATTTACATCAATATGGGAGTTTATATTTTCCAAGTGAATTAATTAAAAAAGTAACAGGTAAGCCTTTGGATTATACTTATTTCACTGAGTATATTATTAAAAAGTATTCAGAAATCTACGGAATAGCCACGAAGTAAAATTCCAAAAATCAAATAATAAATTTCAAATAATTGTTGCATATTATCCCTTCTCCTATTAGGAGAAGGATAGGATGAGGTTTGTTTTTAAAGTATTTTTTAGATTTTAGCAAACCTCACCCAGGACCTCTCCTAAAAGGAGAGGGGTATTTAAAGAATATTAAGTACCTGGATTTTTATTTACTCTTTGTCATTTTGACAATTCTTGCTAAAATACCCTTTATGAAAGTCAATATGGATACTTTTTATGAAATAATGGTTCCGGTTAAGATTTATTACGTGCTTAAGGGTACAAACGAGATTTTTGATATTCATGAATTGGAGAAAAAGATTGTCATGAATGAGTTGATAGTCAGGAACTTGCATGAAAGAGCTAGAGCAGAACATATTTCGATAGAAATTTTAATTTTTGAACACGCCAGAGATGCGTTGGAAGAGATATTTAAAGATAATAAGAATAAAAAATATATTGAAAGGATTGAGAAGGAACATGGAGAATTTGAAGTGATTTATCAGCAGAATGGAAGGATCATGGTCAGTCTGCGTAGTCTTTTAGATAACTAAATATCCTTATTAACTATTTCTCCGTTATTCACTATAATAAAGTTAATTGATTAGAAAAAAGATCTTAAAATTTGTTTTGTTTCTGAGTTTATTTCTAGGCTTATCTTCTTTAGCTTCTACCACAAGTGTTTTTGCGGAAAGTATCAAGAGTTTCGACGATACCATTGTCATACATAAAGATGGAACCACTGATGTTACAGAAAACATTCAATATGATTTTGGTGACGTACAACACCACGGCATAACCAGAGATATACCTCTAGATACGTCATTAGGAAATAATTTATATCGTGTACTAAATATTAATGTGGGTTCGGTTTTGCGTGATGGACAGCCCGAACAATATGCTGTGAGTAATACTGCAGATAATAACTTGGAAATCAAGATTGGTAATCCAGGTTATACGATGACGGGTACACATGATTATGTTGTTTCCTATAGTGTAAGTAATGGAATTGGCAATTATGCCGATCATGATGAATTTTACTGGAATGTGACGGGTACTGGTTGGAGTGTGCCCATTATGGAAGCATCAGCAAATGTCAAAAATGATCTTGGTTTGACACCCTCAAACTCGGTTTGTTACACAGGTGTTTATGGTTCAAAAGCAACTAATTGTGTAATTAGTGACTCGACTGATGCCAAAGTAATTAGTACGAATGTTCCTTTAAATCCCAACGAAGGATTTAGTTTTGCGCTTGCTTTTCCACTGGGAACTTTTCCCAAAAGTGTAGTTCAACAAATCCAACCCGTAGATTATTCAGGTTCGTATAAAGTTTTAAGTTATCTTTTCTATGGTTGGTTAATAATAAATATTTTAGGATCAGTGCTAGCCATAGTATGGTATCGAAAGACCAAACATCAGAAAAGATTTGGGCCAGTAACCGTGAATTTTGATCTGCCCAAAACTTCTTCGGGAGCACGTATCTCTCCAGCTCAAGCCGCTACAATTGATCAGCCATTAATTGATAGTAATTGTATATCAGCCACAATTTTTGATTTAGGCGTCAGACATTATCTAAAAATTGAGGAAATTAATACTAAGGGGGGGATTTTAGGTTTGGGAAAAAGCACCGATTATAAATTAACTAAATTAAAAACATTTGCTGATTTAAATGATTTTGAAAAGACTTTGACCAGTGATATGTTTGGAGACAAAAGTGAAGTATATTTATCTGATGAAAAACTTACATATACACAATTTAATAATTTGCAGACCACAAATTATAATCAGTTAGTTGATAAAGGTTTGTATAATAAATCTTCTGATCCACATAAAATTCCCGTTATAATCTTTGCTATTTTGTCATTTATTAGTTTAAATTTCGTGCTAGGGATAGTTTTAATAATCATGGCTCGTAAGTTCACCAATAGAACAGCAGAAGGAGATTTACAGAGTTGGAAAATTAAAGGACTAGAACTTTTCCTGAAAAATATGAAGCCTGAATATCAATGGCAAGCCGATAAAGTTTATGTGGTAGAACAAATGATTCCTTATGCTATTTCTTTAGGTTATATCGATAAATTTATGCAGCAATTGCAGATCTTAAATCCACAATATCAACCAACATTCTATACTGGGAACAGAAGTTTCTATTTGATGTATCCAGCCTTTGCCTCTTCTTTTCGGAATAGCGTGCAATATGCCGCGCCTGCATCTTCATCAGGCTTTAGCAGTGGAGGATTTTCTGGTGGCGGCGGTGGGGGTGGTGGAGGAGGGAGTTGGTAGGGTTAAAAATAAACAAATTTTTTTAGAAGCGTGAATTAATTCTAATTGGAAATATTTTTATCATAATCCATCAGAACTTCATCCCATCTTTTAAAGGCTTTCAAGATACTAACAATGCCTAATAAATAGTAGAGAAAAACGAGTTGTTGTAAGACCCAACCTAAAAATCCATCAAAATGTAAATTGCCTTCTAATTCTGCGGCTGCAAATCTACCTTTTAGTGGTACGACATAGCCCCAATGTCTAAATTTATACTCCAATAAAGTTTTCTTAGTGATTAAATTGTAAACATTAAAGGCCGCAATCCTGCCTTGATCTTCGGCTACTTGGGCAACATTAGGGACAGGACTTTGGGTTTTAGTATCTATATATCCAGCAATATCTCCCGCCGCAAAGATTTTTGCATCTTTAGTCTGCAGGAAATTGTTAACATTAATCTGTCCACGTTTATTAACCTCAAAACCATTTTTTTCCACTAACGAATTAGCTTTCACTCCGCCGGTCCACAATAAAACGTCATAATTATAAGTTTTTCCATCATCAGTCACTACATTTGTGTCAGTTACTTCTTTGATATGACCACCGAAAGCCAAATGTACCATGGGAGTAGCTAGTCTTTTACTGGCCAGATCAGAAACATGATTATCTAACTCCTTTAATAGCCGATCTGAGCCTTGAATAATGGTGACTTCCAGACAATCTTTATCCAATTTATTTTGTGTGGCCAGACGATCTTTATAAGTAAGTAATTCAGCTGCCAGTTCAGTGCCGGCAAAACCGCCTCCTCCCACGATGATCTGCGCTTTTTTGTGGCATTCATTTTCTTTACAACAGGCTGACTTAATTTTTTCTTTTATATCAACGGCTTCCTGTAAAGATTTGAGAGCCAAACTATGTTCTTGCAGTCCAGGGATATGGTAATAAGCTGGTTCACTGCCCAGACAAACAATTAAATAATCATAATTTATAGTTTGTTGATTAATTTGAATGCTATGATTAGCTTGATCAATTTTTTCAATGCTGCCAGTTAAATAATTAATTTTTTGGCCAAAGATTTCTACGAAGGGTATGGCAATATTTTTCATGGGTTCTTCTGAAGTGGCTACCTCATACAAGGAGGGAGTAAATAGATGATAGTTATTGCGATCGACTAGAGTAATGTTAGCTTTAATTTCTGATTGGTATTTGAGTAATTCTTTGATAGCCGCTACGCCTGCGAATCCACCACCAAGAACCACGATGTTAAGTTTGTTTTCCATTGACTCTAATTATGTTACTAGTATTCTCTCGGTAATACAATCTCTGCTTTATTGCTTGAAACAATTTTTTCTTGTGCATCTGTCGGACTATCTTGGTTTGATCTTATCTGGTTGTTAAACCCTTCTAGGTTTACAGCTAAAAAATATTTCTCGCTAGTTATCAGAGGAAAGGATAAATAGATAATTGTTATTGCGAGGAGCGTAGCGACGAAGCAATCTAGATTGCTTCGTTACATTTCATTTCGCTCGCAATTACGATAGTACTTGTAGCACCGGCAAAAATTCTTTATGATAAATCTATGCCCGAGTTTGAGGTAGTGACTATAGGTGATACCACAGTAGATATTTTTTTAAGTTTTTTGCCTGAAAATAAAGAAATTCGTTTGAATTCAGGTACACGTGAATTTTGCTTCAAATATGGTGAGAAAATTGATGTGGATCATTGTGCCACTTCGGTTGGTGGTAATGCAGCCAATGTGGCCGTTGGTTTATGTCGTTTGGGTGTGAGTACAGCTCTAGCCGCTGAGTTGGGCGATGATAGTTTATCTGGCTTGATTTTGGATGGATTAAACAAAGAGCAAATAGATGAAAGTTTATTGATTAAAACTCCTACTAAATCTTCTTCTTTAACCGTAGGTATGAATTATCAAGGAGATCGGACTTTGTTTACTGATAGACCAGTGAGAGAACATGCATTCAACTTTAGCAAAATGAAAAAAGCCAAGTTAATTTTTCTGACGAGTTTGGGTAATGAATGGAAAAAAGTTTATCAACAAACGATTGATTTTATTGATAAGACACAAATCCCTCTCGCTTTTAATCCTGGGTCGTTACAACTACATGAAGACATGGAGTTAAGCAAAGAAGTTTTAAAGCGCACACAAATACTTTTTGTGAATAAAGAAGAAGCCGAGCAATTATTGTTTGGTCAAGAACCACAACAAGCTAATGATAGTAAAGAATATATTCAAGGATTAATGGACAAACTTGCGGAGTTAGGAGTTAAAGTTTGTGTTATAACTAATGGGGTACATGGTTCATATGTCCGGGATGATGAAGGCAGTTTTTATTATCATTTCACGCCAGAAGTAGAAATTGTCGAGAAAACAGGTGCCGGTGATGCCTATACAGCCGGATTTTTAGCGGCTTGGCAAATGAATCGCTCGATAGATGATGCCATGGAATGGGGGACACAGAATGCCATATCTGTGATCGGTCAAGTGGGCGCACAAGTTGGATTGTTAACGCAAGATAAAATAGTGAGTAAATTAGCGGATAAAAAAGCAGCAGAGGGTGGATTTTCTATGACCAAATTAAAACTCGGTTACGATAAAAATTTATATATTTTGCCATTTGATCATCGCAATACGTTTGCTCAGCATTTGTTTAATGTGAAGATGGAGGAAATGACAGAGGAACAAAAAGAAGCAATTAGAGATTTCAAAAATATTATTTTTGCTGGTTTCCAATCATCCATAAATAAAGGCCTTCCCAAAGAAATGGCCGGTATTTTGGTTGACGAAGAATATGGCGATGAAGTACTAAAGACTGCCAAGCAGCAGGGTTTTGTCACAATCTTGACAGTAGAAAAAAGTGGTCAGGAAGAATTTGCTTTTGAATACGGAGAACATTTTGCCGAACATATTGAAAAGTATAAACCTACATTTGCTAAAGTATTAATTAAATATAATCCAGCCGATGCAGCCGATTCGCGTCAACGACAACAAGTTACTTTGAAAAAAATTAGCAATTATTGTCATGAACATGGACATAAATTTTTGTTAGAAGTGTTGGTGGGGGCAAATGAGGAACAGTTAGCCAAAGCCAATGGGGATAAGAAAGAATATGATAAAACAATTCGTCCCGGTTTGACCGTGCAAATGATCAAAGAATTACAAGATGCCGGCGTAGAGCCGGATGTGTGGAAGCTGGAAGGGATGGAATCAGAGGGAGCATATAAAAATTGTGTGCATCAAGCGCAGATTGATGAGAGGCAAGGTGTGGGGATTGTGGTATTAGGAAGAGGGGCGGATGATGCTACAGTGGATAACTGGATTAAATTAGGTTCGCAAGTGCCGGGAGTGATTGGGTTTGCCGTGGGAAGAACAATTTTTTGGGATGCGATCTCAGATTTCTATAATAAAAAAGCGAGTAGAGAAGAAACAATTGAAAAAATCTCCACAAATTTCTTCCACTATTATCAGGTGTTCACTGACAAATAATTTGCCGAGAATATTTTTTTTCTTGTATACCCGTCGGACTATCTTGGTTTGAACTTATCCGGTTGTTAAACCCTACTAGGTTTACTGCGAAAAAAACACGTTCCTTGGCCTTTTTTAAAAATTTAGATTGTCATTGCTAGGAGTGAGCGAAGCGAACGACGTTGCAATCTAGATTGCTTTGGGTTTTTCAAACCCTTGCAATGACGAGACTTCATAGTCATTCGGAACGTAGTGACTCCAGAATCAAATTTTAGAGAATCAGGAATAATTCTAAATTTTAAATTACCTTTACCAGCTTTGGCGGATGTGAGACATGGCATAATCCATAGTTCCTCCCACTTTTTTACCGGGGTTAAATATATTCTGCGGATCAAAAATCTGCTTCGTTTGCTCAAATAATTTATATACTTCTTCACCATACATTTGTTTCAGATAGGGAGTTCTGATAATCCCGTCATTGTGTTCGGCGGTAATAGTTCCATGATATTGCAACACCAGGTCATAAACCTCTTTGCCTAATACCGGGATGATTTCGCGCTGTTTGGGATCTTCAATTTTCATCAAAGGAATGATGTGGAAATTACCATCTCCAACATGACCTGCAACCGTATAGATTAATTTGGGATATTTGACAAAAATGGCATTTAATTTAGGCAAAAATTCAGACAGATATTTCGGCTCGACAGCAAAATCATCGATAAAAGGAGCAGTGTGCATATCTTTGACTTTATTGCGTAACAAATTGAAACTTTCACGTCTGATCATCCAATATTTCTTTTCCTGATCTTCATTGTGGGCAATACGAGTTTCAGGATGTAAAGGTTTTAATTTTTCTTTTAACTGCGCAATGTCTTTGTCCAGTTGTGCACGATCATCAGACTGGAAATCAATCTGCAAAATTAATTTGGGCAAGCCGCCGGTCAAGACCATCATAAATTCTGGAATAAACTGTAAACCAGTTTGAATAATACCCTTGGTTCCCAGGAATTTAGCAAATTCGGGGAAAAATTTGAGAGCAAGCTTAAGAGTATTATCATCATAAGTTTCAAATGTATCTGGCTGCAAAGGCAACACCAGATTAATAATTTCTCCTAAATGATCGATGTTGTGTAAAAACAAAATCATCATCTCAGCATGCTTTTTGACGGGAACAAGTTTTATGTTCGCACTGGTCAAAAATCCCAAAGTTCCTTGTGCTCCGACAAATAATTTGGATAGATCGAACACTTTTTTCTCACGATCATAAACATTCCACAAATAGTATCCTGCAGAATTTTTAGAAACTTTAGGTTTATGTTGCTGTAACAAGTCATAATTATCATTGATTAAATTAAACATTTTTTTGTACAATTCTCCTTCGAAATCATTTTGGGCCATTTTTTTATTTAATTCTTCTTCATTTAAGGGTTTGAATTCATATTGGTTGCCATCGGATAAAACAACTTGCAGACTTTCTACATATCTTTCTGTTTTGCCGTATTGTAAGGATTTTTCTCCACCGGAATTATTGTTGACTATGCCACCCATGGCACAGAGTTCACGCGATGCTGGATAAGAAGGGAAAATCAAACCATGCTTGAGTGTTTCTTTTTCAAAATCGCGATAAAAAACTCCGGGTTGAGTAGTAGCTGTTTGCTCAACTACCGTGGGTAGATGATTAAAGAACTTCTGAAATCCGACTACGATTGATTCACTGAGTGGCCCCCCACCCATATCAGTTCCAGCCGAACGGGCTGTCAAAGATAGTTCCGAATGTTCCGTTTTATATTTATCCACAAATTTGACCAAGTTTTTTACATCTTCTTCATCACGAGGGAAAACCACTACTTTGGGTTTGATTTCAAAAAGAGAGGCACAATGGCTGTATTCGACGAGTGTATCGTCATCGGTGTGGACTTCGCCTTTAATAATTGATTTTAGTTCATTTAAAAGTTGTTCATTCATATATTTTTGTATTTTCGCTTGAAATAATTTTTTCTTGTGCACCCGTCGGACTATCTTGGTTTGAACTTATCCGGTTTTTCATCCCTCCTAGGTTTACTGCGAAAAATCATTTCTCGCTCTTTGTTTTAGGTTTTTCTTCCTATTACCTTCTTAACAGCTTCTTTGATGGCGGGTGCATCCATTTTATATTTAGCCAGCAACTCATCCGGTGTTCCTGACTGTGCAAAAGTATCTTGCAAACCAATAAACTCCATTGGCAAAGGCTGATTCTTAGCTAGAAATTCGGCAATTGCTCCGCCTAATCCGCCCATGATTTGGTGATCTTCGACTGTAATGACTGCACGGGTCTTATCAGTTAATCTTAAAATGCCCTCGCCGTCAAGTGGTTTGATAGTTGAAACGTTAGCGACTATGGTTTGAATACCTTCCTCTTCTAATTGCTTAGCTGCTAATAAAGCTTGATAAAGTAAATAACCGGTAGCAAAAATGGTTACTTGAGGATTATCAGAAATCCAGAAGTCCTGAATTTTACCCACCTCAAAAGATGTTTCTTCTGTAGTCATGACGGCTGATTTATCTCTGGTAAATCTTAAATAGACAGCAGTGGGGATATTAGCACTAGCGAGGGTGGCTTTTTTACCTTCAACACTGTCACAGGGGACATAGATCTGGATATCCGGCCAGCAACGGGTGATTGCGATATCTTCGGTGGCTTGATGAGTTGCTCCATCAGGTCCCGTCATCACTCCGCTGTGGTGGCCAGCAATTTTCACGTTAGCTCGATTATAAACAGCAGTAGTGCGAATTGTTTCCCAGTTTTTACCAGGGGAGAAAGTAGCGTAAGAAGAGATGAAAGCTATTTTCCCAGCTTCGGCCAAGCCAGCAGCAATAGCAGCCATATTTTGTTCAGCCACTCCGACTTCAAAAAATCTCTCAGGATGTGCCTTAGCAAATTTATCGGTACGAGTGGAGTCAGATAAATCGGCTGTGAGCACCACTACATTGGGATTTGAATTGCCCAATTCTACCAAACCTTCGCCAAAGCCGTCACGCGTAGCTTTTTTGTTAGCATCTTGGTCAAACATTTTATCGTTAAGTTTTAAATTTGGATTTAACATATTTTTCTTTGTCGCTAGGAACGAATTTTTTCTTGTGCACCCGTCGGACTATCTTGGTTTGAACTTATCCGGTTGTTCATCCCTTCTAGGTTTACCGCGAAAAAATTATTCCTCGCTATTATATTTTATCTTACTATCTTACTGACTTTCATTTTCTATCTTTCCTTGTAAAGTCCTTAATTCATCGAGTGCTTTTTTGGCTTGATCTTTATCAGGCGGCATGCCGTGCCATTCAAATTTGTTTTCCATGAAGTCGACGCCTTTGCCAGGGATAGTGTGAGCGATAATCACAGTGGGCTGTTGATGAATAGCTTTGGCTTCGTTGACAGCATCCACTAACATTTGCATATTATGTCCATCAATTTCTAACACATGCCAGTTAAACGCAGCAAATTTATCTTTGAGGGGTTCAATAGGCATGACATCTTCTGTAAAACCATCAATCTGAATATTGTTACGATCGATTACTAAGGTTAGATTTGATAATCTATTTTTGCCCGCAAACATTGCTGCTTCCCAAGGATTGCCTTCCTGTAATTCACCATCAGAGCCCAAACAATAGACATGAGCAACTTTATTATCCAGTTTGAGGGCTAAAGCCATACCTATAGCTTGCGAAAGTCCCTCACCTAAAGGGCCCGATGTGGTCTCAATACCGGGTAATGTTCCTCGGTGAGGATGTCCCTGCAAACGAGAGTTAATTTTGCGCAGAGTTTTCAATTCTTCAATCGGGAAATAGCCCGACATAGCCAGAGCAGCATATTGTACCGGGCATATATGTCCATTGGAAAGAACCAAACGATCACGGTCATCCCAATCGGGGTTGCGTGGATCATGGTTGAGAATATGGAAATAAAAGGCGGTAAAAATATCGGCCATACCCAACGGACCGGCCGAATGTCCCGATTTGGCTTCCAGTAGCATTTCAATAATATGCTCACGCATCTCGACAGCTTTTTCTTGTAAATGTTTTAATTGTAAATCGTTCAACTCTGCAATCATAGATGATTGTCATTGCGAGCGAAATGAAATGGAGCGAAGCAATCTAGATTGCTTCGTCGCTATGCTCCTCGCAAAGACGTGAATAACATTGCTTAATACAGTGAAAAAATCATTCCTCTTTCCAATGTTATCTATGCTTTCTTATATACTATCATTAAATCGGAGACGTTGGAAGAAAGCTTATCTGTAATGATGGCATCGTTTACAGCTCGGAAAAATGGAGAGCTATTGTGCGCTTTTAAATAAGTGTGAGGGTCAAGATTCTTCTCTTTAGCTGTGGTTAAGGTTTGTTTATCACCAATTGCACCGGCGATAGGTGAATTATCCCATCCGTCTGAATCAAAAGCCGCGATAGTAATTTTGTCTCCCAAATAGGGTAGAGCAGCCAAGACTAGTTCCTGATTTCTGCCGCCTTCACCACCCTTGCCACTTACTTTTACCGTAGTTTCTCCTCCCGCCAACAGCAATGTATTATCGGGTGTTTTATCTATAAGCTTTTTGCCAGCCGAGTCGGCGTCAGACTGAAAAGAATTAGAATAAATTTGCACATTTATATTGCGTTGCTTGGCCAGATCTTGCATTTTGCTCATAGCGGTCATATTCGTATCCATCAAAATATTATGTGTATGGGTAAAAAACTTATCATCCTTAGGCGTTTCAAAAAAATCTCGCTCTTTTAATTTAATCGTTTGGTTAATTTTAAATTTTATATATAAATCCCAAGCTTCGCCGACTGTTGATTCATCTTTAATAAGTGGGCCGGAAGCAATAACCGATAAATCATCTCCCGGCACGTCAGAGAAAACCAGATTTACTACGGTCGCAGGATATAAATGTTCTGCCAGTCCGCCGCCTTTAACTTTGGAGACGTGTTTGCGCATGACATTCATATCGTGGATATTGGCACCGGCATGTAAAAGAGCTTTATTAAAGTCAATTAATTTTTCCAGACTCAAACTATGTGGCTTCTCAAACATTACTGAGCCGCCGCCGCACGTTACCATGATTACCAAATCACTTTCTGTTAAGCCGCTAAGTTGTTCCAAAACATTTTGTGTGAAATCCAGGTTGGCTAATGAAGGGAGGGGATGAGTACCTAAGGTAAATTGGGCCTTATTAAACGTTTGTTGCTTGGCGTCGATTACATAACCTGTCGTAAGTTTCTCGCCTAAAACTTTTTCTATTAGAAAAGAAATTTCGCCGGAACCTTTACCAAAACCGATGAGAAAAATACGACTAAAATTGTGTAAATTAAATTGTTGATCTTGTACGTGCAGGACTTCATCTACAATTGTAAAGTGAGAATTTATGACTTCTTGTGGTTGAATAGCCGTAATTGCGGTGTCTATGAGATCTAATACTAATTTCCTTTCTTCAGTCGTAGCTAAAGTCTCGTAGTTCTTAATAAATTTTGCCATGTCTATATCTATACTAGAGACATCATAAAGGTTTGTAAAGGTGTGGTGATCTGTAACACAATATTAAAGGGCATCGAAGGTTCGTGATGTCCCAAATGTGCCGGAGGTTATTAACCTTCGGCACATTTGGTGCTTTTTACTTTTTCGGTGCCTTGACCTTAGCTGGATGAAGTTACGTAGGTGATATACTTATTTCTATCATGAACAGTTTAGACGTTATAAACTTAAGATTAGTTAACCAGAAATTAATCAACCCAAATTTTAGTACTCCACAAGAAATAGTTCATTGGTTGGGTGCTATGCAGGCACAAGATTTTGCTGCTGCGAAGTGTGCAGTTAGTCTACGTACCCATGAACAGACCGATGCACAAGTTGAAAGAGCTTTTAACGAAGGTTTAATTTTACGTACTCACACTATGCGTCCAACCTGGCATTTTGTTACCCCAGAAGATATTGTCTGGTTACAAGATCTCACCTCAGCCAGAGTACATGCTTTCAATAATTCCTATTACCGTAAATTAGGTTTTGATAATGAGATTTTTCAGAAAAGTAATAAGATACTTCACCAAGTATTAAAAGGTGGCAAACAACTGACACGTGAAGAATTAAATATTTATCTTAAAGAAGCAAAAATTCCTACGCAAGATATTCGTTTGGCTTTTGTGCTTATGCAAGCTGAATTGGAAGGATTAATTTGTAGTGGTCCGAGAAAAGGCAAACAGTTTACATATATGTTATTGGAAGACAGAGTGAAGAAATATAAAAAATTAACCCATGAGGAAGCATTAGTCGAATTAATTAAACGTTATTTCCAAAGTCATGGACCTGCTCAGATTAGTGATTTTGTGTGGTGGTCAGGCTTGACGAAAGTAGAGACACAAAAAGGTCTAAACTTACTTGGTAATAAAATAAATAAACAACAAATTGGGGTCAAAGATTATTATTTTTTTGCTAGCACACAACAGCTAAGTTTTTCACCTTCAGTTTATTTATTGCCAGGTTTTGATGAATATTTTATTGCCTATAAAGATAGGTTAGACGTTTTAGACAATGAACATGTAAAATATTTGAATATTGGTTCGGGAATGATAATGGGTGTAGTTTTGATAAATGGTAAAATGGCGGGAAGTTGGAGAAGAGTTATTCAAGCGACGAAAGTCGTGATTAAGCTTAAGATATTGGTTAAGATTACTGAAGAGCAAAACAAAGCCTTGCAGTTAGCAGCAAAAAAATATGGACAGTTTATAAACCTTCCAGTCGAAATTATAACAAATTAATATGATTTATATTGCTTTACTCAGAGGAATAAATGTAGGTGGTCATAATGTGAAAATGGACAAATTACGTGGTTTGTTTACTAATTTGAACCTAGAGAATGTTCGTTCATTTATTCAGTCAGGAAATATATTTTTTGAGTCAGAAGAAAAAGATCAAAGTTTATTACGCCAAAAAATACAAAAATATTTGGCAGCTGAGTTAGGTTTTAATGTGCCGGTGTTTCTGAGGACTTTAGAACAATTAAAAAAAATTATGTCCATAGATCCTTTTGCCAAAGTTAAGGTAACTGATGATATACGTTTATCTATCGTATTTCTTGCAGAGCCAACCAAAGTAGATTTACCAGTGCCTTTTACTACCCCGGATGGAGGATACAAATTAGTGGCAAAGACAGATACGGAGCTGTTTGTGGTTTGGCATTTAAAAAACGGTAGACCTACAAATTCTTATGGCCTGATGGAAAAGAAAATCGGGGTAGCGACCACCACTCGTTTTTGGCATACCACCCAAAAAATTCTTCTGGCTACAGAAAATTAAACAATTTTCAAACCTTCAAGCATATATTATTAAGTATTGACTTAATTAAGCCAAAACTTTAATATATAACTATGGATAGTTTTTCGGTTTCAAAAATATTTTATGCATTATCAGAGCCAACACGACGAGAAATTTTGGAGTTACTGTCGGATAAAGGTCAGTTGTCAGCTACAGACATTTATGGTGAATTTAGCATGTCTCATCCAGCCGTTTCCCAGCATTTAAAAGTTCTGCGTGAAACTGATTTAGTAAGAGTAGAGAAGAAAGCACAGCAGCGGTTATATAAGGTAAATCCTGAGCGCATCAGCGAATTGGATAATTGGTTGAAGCAGTTCCAAACACATTGGGAAAAAAGCTTTGATAAATTAGATAAATTATTAGCAACCGAAAAAGACAAATAATAAGGAAAGGGGGTGAAATAATGCAAGAAGCAAAAAGAGAATTAACTTTAACCCGAAATTTTGACGCTCCAATACAAAAAGTGTGGAAATATTGGACTGACACCAGCTTGCTCCAACAATGGTGGGGACCCAACGGTGTTACCAATCCAACCTGCGTATTTGAAGTAAAGCCGGGGGGGAAAATAGACATCGTGATGTTAGCGGGGGAAGAATTGGGGCCTATGAAAGGACAGCGATGGCCAATGAAAGGTGAAGTGAAAGAAGTAGAAGCTCCCAATAAATTGGTGTTTACGGGACAAGCGATCGTAAATGACGAGCCGGTTCTAGAGAATTTAGTAACAGTTAATTTAGTCCAAGAAGGTGATAAGACCAAATTAACAATTCATATCTCAGTCACCAAAACTACACCAGAAGCTGCAGGTCCACTGCAAGGTATGGAGATGGGCTGGAATCAGCAATTGGACAAATTAGTTAAATTTGTGGAAAAAGACTAATAAAGATTTTGATAAAAGGCTTAGTGAAAACATGAAGGAAAATCTAGTCAAACTAAGCCTTTTGGGCTGATGGTTATACTTGTTATTGTGATTTGAGTCACTATTAACTAAAATAAAAACTCATGCTCAGAAATAGAAATTTCGCTATCATTGCCCTTATAGTTTTAGTCAATATGCTAGGATATGGAATCATCATTCCGATTTTGTATGCCTATTCGAAGAAGTATGGATTGAGTGACTTTCAGAATGGACTTTTGTTTGCCAGCTACTCGATTTGCCAGTTTTTGTCGACACCTCTTATTGGACGTATGTCAGATAAATATGGCAGGCGGCCATTATTGCTGATTTCCATTATTGGTACTGCTATTTCCTTTTTCTTAACAGCATTTGCTCCCAACGCAGCTTTTCTGTTTTTTGCACGAATGTTGGATGGATTAACAGCCGGGAATATACCTGTGGCTTTTGCTGTTATTTCCGACTCGACCAAACCTGAAGAACGTCCACAGGCTTTTGGGTTAATAGGTGCAGCTTTTAACTTCGGGTTTATATTCGGACCGGCAATTGCTGCCTTAACTGTAGGCTTTGGTTCCGGAGTACCTTTTATCATAGCTGGTATAATTACCACTATTGCCGTAATTTTGACTGCCATATATCTACCAGAAACCAACAAGCATATGGGGGAAGTGCAATCAGGAAAATTGTTTGATTTGTCTAAATTATGGCATACACTATTTGATCCCAATGTTGGTGTAACATTTTTAATATCATTTATTTTTATGTTGGCTTTTTCTTGTGCGATTATCTACGGTTTTCAGCCATTTACTGTTAATATCTTGAAAATTTCTCCGATGGAAAATGCCCTAATTTTTACCTTATTTGGCATTGTAGGTTTAATAACCCAAACATTTTTAGTATCTTTATTCTCCAAAAAATTCGGCATAGAGCATTCCTTCAAGTATTCTATTTTGCTGTCTGGCATGGCTTTGGCTGGTATGTGGTTGTCGCATACCCTGATTATTTTTGTAGTAATAGCACTTGTTCTAGGCTTATTTAATAGTATTGTGCAGACGCTTATTCCCACAATTCTCTCTCAGGAAACAGATGAAAAATCGCAGGGTTCGATTATGGGTTTAAATTCTTCTTACCAGAGTATGGGTATGATCGTTGGGCCGATTATAGGAGGGGTTATCGCTACAATTCAGATTCCCTTAACTTTTTTTGTAGGAGCGGTGTTGACAGTTATATGTTTTGCACTATCTTTTCGGGCATTTAAGCCAGGTGTAAAAGAATCGGCTTTCAACTAATTATGAAAAGTAAATTAAAAATGTGTAATCGTGGTCATAAATTTAACAAAAGTAGTGATTGTCCAATTTGTCCTATTTGCTGGCCAAAATGCTATAGAGATAAGACACAAACTAATTTCTCTAAACTTTCTACACCAGCTTCAAGGGCATTGCAAAACTCCGGAATAACCAAACTGAAAGATCTAAACAACGTTTCGGAAGAAGAGTTACTAGCATTACATGGATTCGGTCCACACTCAATATCTGCAATAAAAAACACTTACAGAAAAAGGTCTAACATTTAAAATGAAAGGGGGTGAAAAATAATTATGTTGAATTTTGGATCAATTTTAATTGGATCAGAAAATCCACAACAATTGGTTGAATTTTACGGGAAAGTATTTGAAAAACAACCGGATATGTCGGATGGAGATTTTCAAGGTTTCGTAGCAGGTAAAACATTTATGGGAATCGGACCGCACGATAAAATCAAAGGTGTAAATCCACAACCTGAGCGTATATTGTTCAACTTTGAAACAAAAAATGTGAAAGAGGAAGCTGAACGTATTAAGGGACTCGGGGCAAAAGTCATCGCACAGCCATATCAAATGGGTGAGGGCGATACATGGATTGCTACTTTTGCGGATCCAGATGGAAATTATTTCCAGCTGATGACTCCTTGGGAGCCAGAAAATTAAAGAGAGATGCTGCCCTCCTTTTAGCTGAAGGAGGCAAAGTTGATATGCCTTTAGGCAAACAATTTTGGGAAGATACTTTTGGTATGTTGACTGATAAATTCGGCATTCACTGGAGGGTAAATATAGCAGGAAAGTAAGGTAAAAAATTTTCTGAAATGCTATACAAAAGCACTAGCGAAAGCTGGTGTTTTTTGTTAGGATGCAAGAAGTATGAACAAAACAATTTTTTTATGTGCTAGCATGTCTTGTTATAAAGAATTAGTTGAGATTGAAAAAAAATTAAAAGAAAAAAGTTTTAAAGTAAATATTCCGATTTCTACTCAAGTAATGAAAAAAAATAATGATTTCGAAGTAAGTCATTTTAAAGGAGTTTATACACCAAAAGAGAGAGGTAAATTTATTTTAACAAATTTTAAAAAAATTGCAGAAGGGGATAGTATTTTAGTTGTGAATGGGGAGAAGAATGGAATCAACGGATATATTGGAGCAAATGTTTTAATGGAAATAGGTTTGGCTTTTTATTTAGGTTTAAAGATTTATATTTGGAACCTAATAGGTGAAAATTCTACCTATAAAGAGGAATTATTAGCATTTGGGGTTGAATTTATAAATGGAGATTTAAGAAAAATTTATTAAACATATGCCAAGCAAAAAGTTGCTTCCAGCAGATAATATTTATATTGCACAATCAAAGATTGAGAATGCGGGATTGGGAGTGTTTACCGCTAGAGATATTAAAATGGGGGAAATAATTGAAAGATGTCCCATCATTTTATTGGATGAACCGGATATTTTAGAAATCAGAAAAACCAAATTACATAATTATTATTTTATGTGGGGTAATGATGAGAGGTATCATAAAGGAGCGATCTGCTTGGGATTTGGTTCAATGTACAATCACTCATATTCACCGAATGCTACATATCGGAAATTAATTAAAGAAGAAATAATTGAATTTATTGCAATAAAAAATATCAAGACAGATGAGGAAATAACAGTAAATTATAATCATGGCAGACCAGATGATAAGACAAGATTGTGGATAGAAGAAATCCCCCCAGCAAAATAATTACCTTTGTTCAATTGCAAAATAAAGTAAAAGTGTTAATATATATTTCTGTATGAGGAAATTGGTTGTAACAGAATTTTTATCTTTGGATGGTGTATTTGAAGCACCTGGTCCAGATGGATCAGGTTTTAAATATGAAGGCTGGACGATGCCTTATGGGAATGAGGAATTCATGAAGTTTAAACTATCTGAGATAGAAGCGGCCGAGGTGCAGTTATTAGGACGAATTACTTATGATGGTTTTGCTAAAGCTTGGCCTAAAAGAAGGGGAGATAAGTTTTCCGATAAGTTTAATAGCATGAAAAAATATGTGGTGTCCAAAAGTTTGACCGAAGCCAGTTGGACTAATTCACATATCATCAAAGATAATGTTGTCGATGAAATTCAGAAAATTAAAGCAGAAGAAGGAGGAGATATCCTCGTTGCCGGGAGTGGACAACTAGTAAGGTTTTTGTTGAATAATAAATTGATTGACCAAATAAATATATTGCTTTTTCCAATCGTTCTAGGAACGGGGAAGAAATTGTTTGAGGGAGCTGAAATGGAGAAATTAAAATTAGTAGAATTCACGTCATTTGCTACTGGAGTGAATAAAATAATTTATAAACCATAACAATAAATCGAATAGAAAGTAAGATAACAGCTAGCCAAGTTAATATTGAAAAAAAAGGAACTGCTTGTTTTGCAGCTTTTTTAGGAAGGAAGAGTTCAAAGAAAGGTATATTATCACCTAGTTTATTTTGAATATAAATAAGAGGACAATCTCCTTTATTTAAAATAAAAACAGCAATTCCTTCCAAAGATAAGCTAATAAGTGCTAGTATAAGTAAGAAATTAAAATTAGCTGTAATTGCGGCATAATAGAGATAAATTATACAACATATAAAATATAAGGCAAAAATACCATGAAAAAATCTCAAGATATAAATTTTACTCATCTTTATATAAATTATAGCAAACGAAACATATGAGGAAAATATTTCTATTCATGATGAGATCCCTGGATGGATATTTTGAAGCTCCTGGTCATGATTTATCTTGGCATAATGTTGATGAGGAGTTTAATCAGTTTGCCAATCAACAGTTAGATGAGATAGATACTGTGTTGTATGGCCGACGAACATATGAATTAATGGAAAGTTTCTGGCCTTCTGAGACAGGATTAAAAGAAGATCCTGAAACGGCCAAAAGGATGAATAGTTTAAAGAAAATAGTTTTCTCTAAGAGTTTAAACGAAGTAAAAGAAACAGAACTATGGAAGAATGTAACTCTAAAACACGCAGTAGATAATGAGTTTATACAAGAATTAAAATCCCAGCCAGGAAAAGACATCGTTGTTTTGGGTAGTTCTACTTTATGTGTAACTTTATTAAAAATGGGGCTATTAGATGAAGTTAGATTGATGATTAACCCAGTCATACTTGGACAAGGTACAACGGTGTTTCATGGATTAACTCAAAAGTTAGAGATGAAATTATCCAACACTCGTGAGTTTAGTAGTGGAAATGTTTTAAATATTTACGATATCGGAAATAAAAGCTATTAATGATACATTTTTTCTAATTTGGAAAGTCTATGATGCGAAGCAACCATCCCCGCTGTAACAAAACATAGATATACAATACCTGTAAAGCAAATTTCAGTCAAATGAGAGGAGTATTTAAAAATAAGATAGGTACCACTTACTACAGTTAGGCCGATGAGAAAATAATTGATATATATCTTTTTTATACTTGGTTTAAGGAAAAGTAAAGCTGTGAAAATAATACTTAAAAGGGCAATTATAATATGAAAGATTAAAAATAAACTCATAGCAATAATTATTGTAAATAAAAAAATACAGATACGCAAGTTAACTTTATATTTTTATGGCAGCCAATAAGAAAAAGATAGTAGAACACAAAAAACTAACAAAATTATTAAGGAGAATTTAAATACAGAACGTCCCCATAGTTCATCATTGCTAGTATGAAGTCCAATTGTACTCAGCCTTAGCCAATATAAGCCTAAACCAAGCATAATTATAAGGTATATATAGCCAGCATAGTGATAAAAAAATAATAAATAGCTGGCGACTAAAAATGCGAGAACATAAATAATTATGTCTACTTTGGTAATATTAGTACCCTTAACAACCGGCAATACTGGTAAACCAGCTTTTTTATAATCTGCCAAACGATAAATGGCAATTGCATAAAAATGAGGCATTTGCCAGATTGTCATAATTATAAATAAAAGCAAAGCTGCGGTATCAAACTGATTTGTCACGGCACAATAGCCGCCTACTAGAGGCATAGATCCAGAAACACTTCCAACTAAGGTTCCAAAAGTTGAGCGTCTTTTGACAAATCCATAAATTGCTACATAAAAAAACCAACCTATAAAGCCCAAGGCAAGAGTAAGTAGGTTAGTAAAAATTAATAATAAACCAAAACCTAAGATTGCCAGAATTGTACCGTAAATTAAAGCATGAAGTGGAGATATCGAGCCCATAACCAGGGGGCGTTTACTTGTTCGCAACATTTTTTTGTCGATTTCACGATCAAGATAATTATTAAAAACACAGGCAGAAGCGATGACCAAGGAAATACCCAAAATGGTGGTAACAAATAGGATTAAATTGAAATTTCCTTTGGAGGCAAATAAAAAACCAGCTATGGCCGAAATAGTATTACCATACACCATGCCTGGTTTGGCTAGAAGATAGTAATGTTTAAACATGATTTTAGTAATATTTTAAATTAATTAGTTAAGCAGGTGGAGACTAGAATCCTTCACCATACTGCATTAAATTATTTAACTGCAAAAGGCTCATACTGTAATTAAGGTGCTGCATGATCCAAATAGAGCCACCTACAATGATTAAAATAATACCAACAAAAGAAATTAGTACGGCAAGTTTCCAACGTGGTTTAGTCTCTCGGCCCAAATGTAAAAAAAATATTAATTGCACTAGCATCTGCAATAGAGCGAAAACAAGAATGACAGTAAGTAAAACATAGGAAGTAGTAAAGTGATTAATAATTAAAAAATAAGGAATTAAAGTCAAAACAATTGAACTAACAAAGCCTATGATATAAGTTTTTAAATTTTTCACAGGCCTTTCTTCTAAATTGTTATTTGATTGCTTGATTTTTGTCATATTAAATTCCACTTAGTAAATATACTATTGTAAAAATAAAGATCCAAACAATATCGAGAAAATGCCAAAACAGACTAAGTAAAGTTAACTTACGTGACAAACTGGAATTTAATCCTTCCTTCCAGACTTTTACCAAACAAATCCCCATCCACACTAGTCCGGCAGTAATATGTAACCCATGAGTTCCGACAAGGGAAAAATAGGCAGATAAAAATCCACTGCGCTGCCAACTGTTACCTTCACTTATTAGCTTATTAAATTCATTTAACTCCAGTCCTAAAAAGGACAGACCAAGTAGAAAAGTGATGACAAACCACATCAATACCTGTGTCTTATTCTTTGTCTGCATTGCCAGGATTGCCAGACCACAGGTAAAACTGCTGGTTAATAATATTAATGTCTCAACTAAAGCAAAAGGTAAATTAAATACCTGGCGATCCAAGGGACCGCCAAAAGTATTGCCCCGTAAGACTGTATAAGTAGCAAACAATACACCAAACATCACCAAATCGGTCATCAGATAGATCCAAAAGCCGAGAGTGGTTTTATCATTATTATCGATTTCTGATTGTAAACTACCACTTTGTATATTCCTCATATGCTTATTTATACTGCTAGACGATATTGTCTATCCAGTTTGGCTACCTCAGCGGCTGGTAAAACATATTCCGTATCTTCTGCAAATGTGCGTTTTATTACACATACAACAGCACCTACAAGCCCGATGATAGCAAATAAGATTGCCTGCCAAACCATAGCTAGACCAAATAAGAAAAGAAAACTAGCCAGGTATATTCCTAAAGCCGTATTTTTAGGTAAAACAATGTCTTCATATCTGACAGGTATCTTATTTTTTTGTTGCTTCATCTCCCAAAAGGCATCTCGACTATTAACCTGGGGAATAACCACAAAATTGTAAAATGGTACAGGTGATGGCGTAGACCATTCGAGTGAGCGACCGTTCCAGGGATCTCCGGTAGTATCACGCAGTTGCTTGCGTTGTTTGATACTTACTACCAGTTGCACAACCTGTAAAATTACAGCTACCACAATAATTAAGGCTCCGATAAGCGACACTAAAAATAGATATTGCCAGCCGGTAGAAGGAGAATAATGATCCATACGGCGAGTTGCACCCATCATGCCAAGAATATATAAAGGTACGAAAGAGACAAAAAAACCTACTAGCCAAGTCCAAAAAACATACTTACCCAATTTTTCATTCAGTTTAAATCCGGTAATCTTAGGGAACCAATAAGTAAATCCGGCAAAAATACCAAACAAAGCACCTCCGACGATCATAGTATGAAAATGTGCGACCAGAAACAGACTGTTGTGAATTTGGAAATCAACCGGAGGTAGAGCCATAAGCATACCGGCCATACCACCGAAAGTAAAAGTACTGATAAAACCAAAAAACCAATAAATCGGCGAATAGAATCTGATACGTCCGCGAAACATGGTCAACAGCCAGTTAACAATCTGTACACCCGTTGGTATACCAATATACATGGTCATAATGCCAAAAAATGCATTTACATCAGCTCCGGCTCCCATGGTAAAAAAATGATGCAGCCAGACTGTGAATGATAAGAGAGTGATTAATCCAGCGGCGGCAACTAGTGAGGGATAACCAAAGACTTTTTTTTGTGCGAAAGTCGAAACAACTTCTGAGTAAATACCAAAAGCTGGAATAATCAGGACATAAACTTCAGGATGACCCCACATCCAGATCAGATTCCAGTACATCATCTGATTGCCGGCATTGTTGAGAGTGAAGAAATGCATACCCAAATAGCGGTCAAGGGTCAAAAGAGCGATAGTCATGGCCAAAATAGGGAAGATAGAAATTACCAGCAGCATACTCATCAGTGAAGTCCAGGTAAACATTGGCATGCGCATTAATGTCATGCCTGGTGCGCGCATTTTTAATATGGTTACTACAAAGTTAATTCCACCAATAAGAGTTCCTAGACCAGAAATCTGCAGGCTCCAGATCCAATAGTTAACTCCCACACCAGGCTGAAATTGTAATTCAGACAATGGTGCGACGGCCAGCCAACCAGTGGCGGCAAATTCTCCTCCTAAAACAAAGAACATATTAATTAATATTGCACCAGCCACATATAGCCAAAAACCTAGCGAGTTAAGAAAAGGAAAGGCGAGGTCGCGTGCCCCAATTTGCAGGGGAACAATTAGATTGATTAAACCAAACAAAAAGCCCATGGTGACAAAAAATACCATAATATCGCCATGGGCGGTAAAAATTTGCTGGAAATGATTGGCATCCAGATAGCCATGTTGAGCACCTAGATAACCAGGACCGACTGTTACGACTTGCTGAGCGAAAATCATCAGCGCATCCAATCCCCCCCGAATGAACATTAAGAAAGCTATCACCAGATACATTACACCTATTTTTTTGGGATCTGTTGAAGTTAACCAATTGGTCCACAACCACTGCCAGCGTTTTGTTATAGTCAGAAAAAGAGCCACGGCTGCCAGCATGGTGAAGATAGCACCGGTACCACCAATGGTGAACCATTGATGAGGAAGATCAGACCAGCTAAGTTGACCAAAAATAAAAGATTGCCAGTTCATATTTAGATTACATTTGCATATTGGATTGGGAATTATCTGACTTCATCTGTGGAGTAGAACTAGGGGCCATATATCTCATTATAACCGATGTAAATAGATTATTCACCGGAGAAGCATAAGTTACCACTGGCACATCTTCAGTTGGTTGGGTTAACTGATTATATAGAGTCTGATTTAGAGGCTTAGAATCTCGCTTAATATTACTGACCCAGTTCTCAAAGTCAGAGTGAGATACTGATTTGGCGATAAATTTCATTTCTGCAAATCCCTGACCATTAATTTCGGTGTTGGTGCCGTAATATTGTCCTAGGCTATTTGCAAGCAGGTGGGTCTGTGTAGACATACCAGACATAGCATAGATTTGTCCACCCAATTGGGGAATCCAAAAAGATGTCATAGGGGATTGATCGGCTGTTAGCTCAAAATGAATTGGCGTCTGCTCGGGTATTTCCAGTAAATTAACCGAGGCGACACCTTGTTGAGGGTATATAAATAACCATTTCCAACGTAAGGCAATTACCTGCACAGTCAACTGGGGAGTAGTGGAAGCAATTGCCTGACTGGGATCTAAATGATGAGTGAAATTCCAGTTGATAAAGCCCATGGTACTGACCATAAAAATAGTAAATGTCCACCAGAAAATTTGAATAACATGATTATGATCCCAATCTGGCATATAATTTGCTTTTGTATTGGATGCACGGTATGTTATAGCCACAAAAATGGCAAATATAAACACGGGCACGATGACAATTGACATCATTATGAGGGCAATTTCCATTAATTGTTTTTCTTGACTGGCAATTATTCCTTGCGGATTTAATACGGCGAAATTGTAGTTATGTAAGCCGATCCAGCCTACAATTATGATATCCGAGATAATAAATGCAGCAATAATCAGTCTGATAAAATATTTCATGCTACAAATTAAGTATAGCATGGTAAAAGAGGGTAGATAAGTCAGATTTCTCGCAGAACTATAAAAGGTTTACTTTGTGTGTATACTTTTGTAAGCTGTTATTGTGTTAAATAATTTTCGTGATCGTTTACTGTTTATCAAACTATCTAGAGATGAAAGATATGTCAGATTGGCATTTTTTATCTTAGGTATAATTTGCACAGCGATTGTAATTAATCTTATTTATTTAAACGTATTATTTTTTGATCGTAATAATTATGCCAACATGACCAATGTTAAAACAATTGTCGTTACTCCTTTACCAGAAAAAATTACTCCAACAGGTGTATCTCCGACTTCAGAACCTAATGTTGGTTCCAATAATAATTTAGTAACCACGATAGCTACTCAACAAACCGGTGGAGTAAAAGATTTATATATTCCTCTTGGATCAGGTAATACACAAGCCAAGGATTGGACAAATATTCCTGGTGCGGAAGCGGAAATTGACTTCGGAAAGTATCAAAATATAAAGGAGATACACTTTGAGGCATCAGTACTTATTCCCAATACGAATGAAACAGTAGCTGTAAGGTTATATAACGTAACTGATAATCATCCTGTTTGGTATTCGCAAGTAACCAGTACCAGCAGCAACAACAACTATCTAATTTCGGGGCCTATAAGTTATGATTTTGGTTTAAAACTATATCAAGTACAAATGCAAACTCAATTACAAGCGCCTGCTAATTTAGTTCAATCTAGAATACATATTATTTTAAAGTAGGAGTCAATTTTATCAAATCTTTATTTTGCTTATATCGTGATAGGTTTTTATATAATTTTCAGTCATTTTTTCAATAGTGAATCTTTCCTTTTCACACTTGCTTATTCACTTTTTGCAAAAGATCAGTTAAAATTACGAACATGTTTAAAATACAAAAATTAGATTTTCTAATTGCTTTCTATGTCACATGCGTTATGATCTCGGAGTTGATGGGAGCCAAGACTTTTCCTGTTGCGACTATCGCAGGTTTTCATCTCAGTGCCACTGTCGTCATTTTTGTTTTGCCTTTTGTTTATGCGGCCAATGACATAATTGTGGAAGTTTTCGGCAAAGCGAGGGCACAAAGTGTAGTCAGATCAAGTTTGATGATGATTTTCTTCTTATTTTTGTTTTCCATCTTAGCTACTTTACTTCCCCCCGATGCACGTTTTTCTCCACAAAATAAAGAGTATAATGACATTTTTGGCATTTCCATTCGTTTCTCAGCGGCTAGTTTAATTGCTTTTGCAGTCAGCGAATTTCTTGATGTTTATATCTTTGCACGTATGCGTCAAAAATTGGGTAAAAAGAAATTATGGTTGCGCACGAACGTCTCCAACTTCGTGAGTGAATTTTTTGATACAGCATTATTTATGACCCTGGCTTTTTATGCTTTAAATTTACCCTTAGGAACAAATTTCAATTTTATCGCTGGTTTGTCCATCCCTTATTGGTTACTCCGCTGTTGCATGTCAATTATCGAAACACCTTTAGTGTATTTAGGTGTAAAATGGTTAAAAAACGAAAAATCTAATGCATGAAAATAATCTTCGTTGCGGTCACTTCGCTGGACGGCAAAATGACGAGAGGCGACAGTCCACTGGTTCATGAATGGTCTTCTGATGAAGATGCATTTCATTTTTTACAAACACGTAATGAACATAGTTTGATTGTCATGGGCAGTGGTACTTATGACATAGTAAAACCCTTGGCAGAAAAAGCTAGGTTGAGGATAGTATTAACTAGTAAGCCAGAAAGATATGCAAATGAGATGGTACCCGGACAAATAGAGTTTAGTAAAGAATCTCCCGCAGAGCTCGTTGAGAGACTGGAAGACTTAGGGTATGAACAAATGTTATTGGTGGCAGGACAGAAAGTAACGACTGAGTTTTTCAAGGAAAATTTAATTACTGAAGTTTGGTTGACTATTGAGCCAAAAATTTTTGGTGCAGGCAACGCTCTGGTGATAGAGAGGATGGAGGTAGATTTACAGTTGTTGAGTATAGAAAAATTGAATGAACAGGGCACGATTTTGTTGAAGTACAGGGTTGTTGGTATTAACTAGTGAGTAGTAAGCAATTAGTGATTTTGGGGAATCCCGCTCAGAGTGATGACTCCAGAATCTGGGAACTTCATAATAAAAAGATTCTGGACTGAGCCATAATCATAGATTATGAAATTAATTACACCTTCGTTAAAATATAAACAAGCATATATGGATGCTTTGGTGGATTCCAAACATGAAAGAAGCATTACCATCTTGGAAAAACCAGCAGAGAAGGAATCTTTTGCCGATTTCGTAAAGCGATTAAAAGATAACGTGTATGGTTTAAGTCTGCCGCCAGGTTATGTGCCTGCTTCTACTTTTTGGCTGATAGTTGGAGAAGAAGTAATCGGCAGATTGCAAATACGTCATGAGTTAAATGAACATTTACTAAAATATGGTGGTCATATTGGTTATTACATCAAACCAAGTAAAAGGAGAATGGGTTATGGTAAAGAAGCATTGAGTTTAGGATTGATCGAGGCAGGGAAATTAGGTTTAAAAAAGGTTTTAGTCACGTGTGATGAGACAAATATCGGTTCCCGCAAGATCATCGAAGCTAATGGGGGAGTATTAGAAAATATTATCGAGGGAGAATCTGCTGGCCAGCCAAGTAAGATGAGATATTGGATCCAGGTATAATCTTATTTTAGTAGGTCAGTGAATGAAAGTAACAATCCTAGTAGTAATAAAATGATTGTTATATTGTTAAATTATTAAATTGTTGAATGCTTATAACAATTTAGCACTATAAGAGTTGAATGAAATACGCAGCCGGCTAAAAGCTCCTGAGATTCAAAACTAAAATTAATTAAATAGTTTTTAATAAACTCTTGACCCTTCCGTTACGTAATAGTTTATAATGCCTATATATGAACTACACGGTTAAAAAATTATCCAATTTAGCAGGTATCAGTGTGCGGGCAATTCACTATTATGATGAAATTGGTTTACTAAAGCCATCGGCTATAAAGGAAAATGGTTATCGAGTTTATAGTGATCAAGAACTAACAAAACTACAACAAATCTTGTTTTTTCGTGAATTAGAATTTCCTTTGGAAAAAATTAAGCAGATTATGCAAGCCACAGAATTTGATTCTTTACAGGCATTGAATGATCAGAGAAGTTTATTAGAACTGAAGAAAAAGAGATTGGAACACTTGTTATTGACCATAGATAAAACGATTAATTCCTTGAAAGGGGGTGAAAGTATGAGTAATGATGATAAATTTTCTGTCTTTAATGATCCGACTTATCAAAAATACAAAGATGAAGTAGAACAAAGATGGGGTCAAACTCAAGCTTATAAACAGTCAAAAGAGAGAGCAAATAAAATGACTAAAGCTGACTGGGAAAGGATCAAGAATGAATCTGAAGATATTTACAAACAATTTACAGCGCAGTTTAAAAGTGGTGTATCTACAGATAGTAGTGGAGTACAAGTTCAAGTCGAACGTTTTTACCAACATTTGCGTAACTTTTATGATCTTAGTTATAAAATGTTTAAAAATCTCGGCCAAATGTATGTCGATGACCCTAGCTTTAGAGACTTTTATGAGAAACGCGCTAATGGCTTGGCTGTTTTCATGCGTGATGCGCTAGCAATTTACGCTAATGAGCATGAGCAGAAAGCTTAAAATTATCTTTGTCTTACCGCGGATGACAAGGAAAGGATTACTAAAATTTGATCTTATAAATACTACCAAGGATAGTTTTGAAGTGTACTATCTAACAATGCCAAAGAACAATGCGACTGCGGCAAGAATAGCGGCAACCAGCCACAACATCTTATTGTTTTTAAAATCGTTTAAATTCATATTTATTACAATACTAGCTAATTTTCCCTTGATTCTCAAGTACTGAAACTATTGTCTTGCAATGTCATAATAGATGTGTTAACGTATATAATTGTGCAAAAAAAATAAATTGACAGCTCATCTATATACCAGCTAGACTAATAACGAGGGCGATTATCTTAAGTAAGCTTCAAATGAAAACAATTAAACAAACATATCATATAAAAGCTTCTCCTGAAGAGGTTTGGACAGCTTTAACTAATGCTAAAGACATTCAGAACTGGAGTGCAGCCCCTGCGCGTATGGATGAAAGAACCGGTACAGAATTTTCTTTGTGGGGCGGAAATATCTGGGGGAAAAATATAAAAGTAGTGCATCAAAAACAGTTGATTCAGGAATGGTATAGCATGGAAGACAAACCTTGGGATAAACCTTCAATCGTAAATTTTATGTTAAGTCCGGAAAAAGAAGGTACGCAGGTAGACTTACTGCAAGTAGATGTGCCTGATGAATATGCTAAAGGTATAAGCGATGGGTGGGGAGAATATTATTTAGGTCCATTGAGAGATTATTTAGAGCAATAATTGACCCTTTTAACTACGGTTCTGCTTGACACTGTTCTCCGTGAGAGATAAGTTAGTAAAACAGTATTTATTTTTGTGCTCATGCCAATAGAAGAATTAGAAAAGAAAATTTATTTTTGTCTAAATGAATTATCACATGAAGAAGGTTTCAATGCCTCGGGTAAAAGTGAGGTTTATGGATGCATCTTCGGACGTGATAGTTTCATAACAATTCTCAAAATTCTTCATACCATTAAACTACGTCCAGATGAGAAGTTATTATCCACATGTAAGAAAAGTTTACTTAAACATATAGAACTACAAGGAAAAAACTCAAATATTGAAAGCGGAGAACAGCCAGGTAAATTCATTCATGAATATAGAGTAGACAATTATGAACGACTGACTGGACGAAAAAGACCTTGGTATGTTTACCCTGATAAAAAATTGCGCAATTATGACAGTATTGATGCTACACCTCTAGGTTTGATTGCTATCTATCGTTATTGGGAATTAACTAAAGACGCTAATTTTATGCTAACTGTTTTGCCAGCGGTTGAGCTAGGCCTAAAGTGGATAATGTCATATGGAGATATGGATCATGATTACTTATTAGAATATTCCTTACCTATAGAGCGCGAACATGGAGGCTTAGCAGTTCAATCATGGGCAGATTCAATCCCATCTTTGGCTGATAAAGAAGGTAAATTGCCTGACTATCCGATTGCTCCTGTTGAGGTACAAGGAATAGCCTGGTTGGCGTTAAAGCTATGGGCGGATTATTTTACTGATGCTTATCCTGAAACTAAAAACCATAAATTCAGTCAAAAATTAGAGCGTTTTGCTGCAAAAATGAAAAAAAGATTTAATCGTATGTTCTTAATGAGTACAGCCGATGGGTTATATCTGGCTCAGGCACTGGATGGGCATAAAACACAAATTAAAACAGTCACATCCCATCCTTTGATTTGTTTATGGGCTGCTTATGAGGTGGGGGAACAAGTTGAATGTATAGTTGATAATAATTATTTGGATTCGCTTGTACAGAGGGCATTTGCCGATGATTTATTTGTACCAGGAGCTGGGATGCGTACCATGAGTTCAAAATCGTTAACTTTTGATCCGACTGAGGCTTCATATCACAATGGTAGTTTTTGGCCAATGCTTAATGGTTTGATCATAGAGGGCTTGCATAATTTTGATTATTTTTCTGAGGCAGCCATGTTAAGTAGGGCTACCTTGAGTGCTTTGCAACATTTTGGTTTGCCAATTGAGTTATATATAGAAAGCCAGGGGCGATATTTAACTTATAAAAATCCTTTCAGTGGGCAGCAGAGTTGTATGAATCAAGCATGGTCGGCAGCATCTGCCTACGATTTACTCATATCCATGATCAAATAGCTTCAAATCCCTCTTGCGTTATTCTTACTTGGTTATGTTTTAAATCTTAAGCCTCAAAAGTATACTGCTGATGTTTATGAAAATTGCACAAATTGCTCCACCCTATGAAAGTGTACCACCTAAAAAATACGGTGGGACCGAAAGGGTGGTTTATGCTCTTACCGAAGAATTAGTACATCGTGGGCATGATGTGACACTATTTGCTAGTGGTGACTCCAAGACTTCCGCAAGGTTAATATCGACTTTTCCAAAAGGAATTAGGGAACAATTCCCACGGGATATGAGTCCTTTTGACGATGCACAAAGAACCATGGCATTTGTACAACATTTGGTAAAAGCTTATAAAATGGCAGCGGAATTTGACATTATTCATGATCATACGACTTTACGTAGTCTGCCTTTGGGCTTAACATTTGGTCAATATTCTAAAGTCCCAGTGATTTCTACGTTGCATAGTGTTTTGACTGAACATAACATACAGAATTATGAAAAACTAAATCGCGCCTATCTAGTGGCCATTTCGGAGGCACAGAAAAAACCTGCACCAAATTTAAATTACATTGCCACAGTTCACAATGGACTGGAAATGCATGAGTATCCTTTTGCCGCCAGGCCGGGCAGTTATTTATTACACGTGGGGAGAATCGCTTCTATCAAAGGAGTGCATCATGCTATAGCTATTGCTAAAAAATTGAATTTGCCCTTGATCATCGCAGCTAAACTGGACGAGGTTGATAAACCATATTATGAAGAGAAAGTAAAACCGTTTATTGATGGTGAGCAAATATGCTGGATAGGTGAAGTAACGCAAGAAGAAAGAAATGATCTGATGGCGAACGCCTTATGTTTTATGCACACTCTAGACTGGGAAGAACCTTTCGGATTAACTCTGATTGAATCAATGGCGTGTGGAACCCCTGTTGCGGCTTTTAATCGGGGATCAATGCCTGAGATTATTCAGCAGGGAAAAACCGGCTGGATTGCTGATACAGTGGACGAATTAGCCCAACTTATTAAAGATAACGCTAAGGAGGTAAATAGGCATTATTGCAGGTCTTATGCATTGAATAGATTCAGTGCTAAGAGAATGACAAGTGAGTATGAAATGATTTATGAAAGCATTATCTCAGCAGAACAGTTTCCTGCTTTGTGGTACCCCAGACATCAAGCCAAACAACTTAATTTGAATGATGATAATTAGATTCAATAGAGTTTATTTATAGAAGGAGGTGATGTTAATGGCAGATCAAAATCATAATCATAATCATGATCATAAGGGAGATCATAAAAAAAGAGTCCATGATAAAGATGTAATTAATCCCGTTGTAGCGGGTGCTGCAGGAGCTGTGATAGGTGCAGGAGTGGCAATTGCAGGAGCTGCTGCACTAAGAGACGAAAAGAATAGAGCCAAAGTCAAAGATATGTTGACTAAGGTCAAAGATCAGGCGAGTGAAACTTTACATGATGCGCGGGAGACCGCGATGGAAAAAAAAGATCAAATTCAGGATAAGATCCTGGATAGTAAGTCCGCAAAAAGTCGAGTTAAAAGCTCTCCCAAATGAGAGAGGGGAACTTTTATTTGCTTACAATTTAAGATTAATTTAGCTAAATAGAACCTTGGCGATTGAGTTGGTATTAATTAAATAATAGGCGTTAATCAATATACAAGAGGAGTTACTTTTTTAGGTATAAGTAAATATTATCTTTGATTATTTCTTCTTTCCAGTGTAGGAAAGGGAAGTAATTTAAGAGTACTCTTGTACCAGGCTGTAACTCTTCTTTTAATTTTCTTTCTAAACGGCCCATTATGGTTGGCATTGGATAACAGCAGATTATATTATATTTGGACAAACTAACCGTCCAAAAATCTTGATTTAGAAGATTGATATTGTAGATATTATCTTTTTTGATTAAATTTGTAGCTATTAAACGTAAGTTATCATCTATTTCATATGCATCAACATATTTAATGCCAGCTTTAGCTAATGAAATAGAAATCCTTCCATCTCCACTTCCAAGATCAGCAGCAATATCTGTAGGTTTTACATTGGCCAATTCCACCATTGTGGCTACACGGTAACGTGATGTGATGAAATAGGGAATTTTGGGGATACCTTGCATAAATTATAGTTATAAAAGAACTGATTTCAATAAAACGTATTTGGTTTTTTATCACCAAACAAAGGGTATGAGATGATAACGAGTTTTTTTGCAAAATCCCTGATACCCTGATAAGTTTTTAGTAAGATATTTTTCTTCAGCGATTAATCGAAGAATCACCCCATAAATTCCTGCAAAAGAGAAGAATAGTGAATATAATGAATTTAGAGCCAAAGGAGTGGCGACTAAAATCAGGACAGCTCCAAGATACATTGGATGGCGAACCAGACTATAAACACCAGTAGAGATGACTTTCTGATTTTTGTCGACCTCTATCACAGCAGAAGTGTGGCTGTTAATTTTAAAAGTCAAGAATACAATTGCAAAACCTACGATTAGAAACAGGTTGGCAAATAAATTAATAATTGGGTTAAGAGAGTTCCACTGATATAGTTGGTTAAGACCACAAGAAACAAATAGGAGTAAAAGACAGATCGCTGTAAATGTTTGAATTTTCTTTTGTTCAATTTCTTTTTCAGCTGTGGGGCCGGCTTTTAAACGGCTTTCCATTAATTTTGGATCTGTTTTAAGAAAGTATATGGTTATTAATACAACGCAAATGTAAAATACTGACAAATAAACCCATCCTTGCCAAAAATTTAATGTCATGGAAGGTAGAAAAATTAATAAAGCTAAGCCAAGGAAGAAGAGCAAGGTATTTGATAAAGTTTTTTTGGCTAAAGATGACATTATAGTTAATTCTAGCATATTTATTATACAGACTGGATTATACCTCTTGTTCTCTATCGGCCATGCTTGCATTATAGGATTTTAGTAGTCTTAATATTGTTAGTTATTATTTTCTTTCTTAGTAGGAAGAAAAATTCTTCTTTCGATTCTTAAAACACCCATAGATTATATATTTTAGTAAATTACTTTATTCTTATCTTAATCTTGCATAACTTTCACCCGATCGTAATATGGTAAAACTAGACTGTAACACACATGAAAGGAGGTGAAGATAAGATGGAAAACAGAAATCAATCGGTAACTGCAAGTTGGATAAACGTAGTAGCAGGAATATGGCTGATTATTGCACCTTTCGTGCTTGGATATGTAAATAATGCACCCCGCACAAATGATATTTGGCTGGGAATTATTGTTGGAGTCTTAGCGCTTATTCGGGCTTTCACGCCTACAAGTACTGTCTGGTTGAGTTGGATTAATATTGTCGCCGGCATTTGGCTGATCATTGCGCCATTCGTTTTGGGTTATGCCAATATAGGGCCCAGAATAAATGATATTATACTGGGGATAATTGTAGCGGCGGTCGCAATTTGGAATAGCGCGGCAGGCTCGAGCAGTAGTAGTCGATCTACACGTGCGGCTATCTAATGTTCAGTTGAGATAATGATTATAAACATATATGAGGTGCATTCTATAAAAGGATGCATCTCATTTTTTTATATTTATTATTTCGATACTCTTTCGGGAATTGGTTGAAGTAGTGTAAAATGATTGCCTTCAGTGTCTTCGCATTTGGCATATAACCCCACTCCTGGGATATCAACAACTTCACCCATATCTTTACCTTCATCATTCGTATTATGCTCGATTACTTTTCCGCCTGCTGTGCGTACATCCTCAATTGATTTTTTAATATCATCAACCCCAATTACACACGAATAGGCATTAAGTTCTTTTTCTCCCCTCTGAAAAATTCCGCCGTTGATTCCACCGGCTGCCATCGGATCACCTGTTTTCACCATGATATATCCGCCGTATTCTTCCGGTTGAGTAACCATTTCCCAGCCAAAAGCATCACTATAAAATTTACTGGCTCTTTTTTTGTCTTGGGCTTCAATTTCAAAATGAACTACACGATTTGGCATGTTTTGTTTATAACTGTTTGAAATGAGCGAGTCAAGATTGTTATGCAAGAGTTTAGTAAGAAAAACAGTGATTTAGCTCACAGATTTTTTAAGCCACTTGTTTTATCTGAGATAAATTCCTTAAAGTAGAAAGAGACTAGAAATATTATGAAAAGATATACAGGTGAAAAGGCTCAGAGATCATTTACTAAATCTATGACTTTTAGATTTCTGGTAGTGGTCTCCGATGCTGTGATTACTTTTGCCATTACTCATAGATATGACATTACCATTGGTTTTGTTGTATTTACTAATCTAGCCAGCTCGATTTTGTACTATGTTCATGAGCGAATTTGGGCACATATAAGTTGGGGAAGGAAATAACCTCTTGCATAGTGTGAAGTAGATCACTAATCTAATAATAGAATGAAAAAAATCGTATTCCAATTCAGCTTCAGCACTTTATTTATTTTTTTACTAAGCCTTTTTTTGACTTCTCCTGTCTTGGCTTTTTCAGGTTATGGAAACGGCACGAGTGATTATCCCTATCAAATTACTACTTGTTCACAGCTGGAAGAAATGGCCAATAATCTGAGTGCGTACTACCAACAAGATAATGATATTGATTGTAGTGGTATAACCATCACTCCGATCGGTTCTTCTACCAATCCTTTCACCGGCACATTTGACGGGAAAAATTTTGCAATTTCTAACTTTACCATTAATATGTCAGCCAACTATTCGGGCTTATTCGGTTATACAACCGGAGCGAGTATAGAAAATGTCAGAGTAGTCAGCGGTTCGGTTACAGATGCAGGTTGGTATGTTGGGAGCTTGATAGGGGATGCAAGTACGGGGACTACTGTTACCCATAGCTCGTCACAGATCGATGTCTCGGGAACTGCTTATTCGGGGGGATTGGTCGGTGTTAGTAATGGAAGCTTGGCTATCGAAAAAAGTTTTTATAACGGTAATCTGAATGGAGGCTTGAATACAGGAGGATTGGTTGGTGCTATGCAGGGCAATTCAAGTGTGATTAGCGATAGTTATGCTGTCGGAACAGCGGGTTCAAACAATGTAGGAGGATTGATAGGATTTACTTCTATCGGTGGCACTTCTCAGATCAGCAATAGTTATGCAAATTTTACATTATCGGGTTCATTATTACAAAATGTGGGGGGATTGGTAGGAGTTGATGAAACAGGCACAGTTACTGACTCATTTAGTGTATCTGTTATCTCCGCTACGGGCACTGATGTAGCTGCTGTCATTGGTAATGGAGGAGCAACTGCAACCGGTGTATATTTTGACGAATATTTGGCGACTACAAATTCATGTGCAGGCGCCGGTGCAACGACTTGTACAGCTGTTAATTCGGGGAATGCGACACCAAATTATTTCAAAGGGAATAATACGAATGCACCGATGAGTAGTTGGGATTTTGTTAATACATGGCAAACAAATAGCGGAGGATATCCTACGTTGAAGGGGTTTAGTTCACCAGCACCTATAAATCCAGTCAGATATACACAGACTACAGATCCCAATTATAATCCAGGGCCATCAACTCCCAAACCACAAGAGTGTTCCAATTCGGCACCTACTGGTTTACCTAATTTGTTTCAAGTTTCTGCCTCAGACAATACAGTGACAGTATACTTTGCCCCAGTATCAGGACAAGACAGTGGGTATACGATTAGTTACGGGATAAATAATAATGCAGACAGTTACACCACCAGTTTTAATTACACAGATAAAGGGGGTGCAGTACCATACACGATCAACTATTTATTTCCAGGTACATGGTATTTTAAAGTGCGAGGTCAAAACGGTTGTATGCCGGGGGAGTGGTCGGGGGTAATGAGTGTAAAAGTTAGTAGTCAAGGGTCAGTAGTAAGTAGTAAGGTATTAGGTTTAGAAACAAGCAGGAGTGGTTTGGTTACTAAATGCACGAATTACACTGTACAAGCTGGAGACACGTTGTGGGGAATAGCAAGTTTGAAGTTGGGAAATGGTACGAAGTTTGGTACTCTCATGCAGCAAAATGGGTTAAATTCTTCTTTAATTCGCGCCGGACAAACATTGAAAATAGGGTGCTAAAAATTTCGTCATTCTGGCTTGTCCAGAATCAATCAATAATCTCTTGATTTCCTCGCTTATTTTGTATATAGTAATTATTGTCCTAGGCGGGATAAAACGCGAAGAGACTAACTGCCTTCCTCAAAGTCTACAGTAGAGCCACACCCACGGAATTAAAGTTTTATGAAAATTAAGCTTACTAAGCGTAAGTTCACCAAATTAAAAAGAAGAAATCTTTCCTTAAGATTTTATCTCGATGTGGGAATGCCTGATGTTTCCATATATCTTAATAAGTTAGGGTTTGATACGGTCACAGCAGAACTTCAAGAGGGTGTCGATGTGCATGATCACGAACATCTTTTGAGGGCTAAAAAACAGTTTAGAATATTTGTTACAAAAGATATTCGGCGAGTACATAAAGAACGCGAGAATTTAATTAATTGTCCTGGAATCATTGGTATAGAATCTTCAAATCCTACTCAAGATGAAATAATTAATGCACTAAATGCAATATTTAAATGGTCAAAGAAGTGGGAGTATTTTTATGAAGCTATTTGGTTGATATCCCATGACAGTTTATTTATATGGGATTCTTATGGTGAAAGACATCAGCTTGTTTAGAAAATACTTATTGAAGGAGGTGAGAAAAAATGTCAAAATGTGGAAATTGTGGTAACTTCTCCTTTTCGCTAGAAGAAGTCTCTCCAAATAAATCAAATTTTAAATTCTATTTTATTCAATGCTCTTCATGTGGAGTTCCCGTAGGAGTAGTTGATTATAATCACACGGGTAGCTTGATACATAAATTGGAGAAAAAGTTGGACTATCTTTCAAATGCAGTAGAGACGGTTGATCAAAAAATACAAATTATTGCACGCAAACTTAGATAAGATTTAAATCGTGCTATAATCTGATCGTATGAATTTAAGTGTCGGAATAGTAGGTTTGCCGAACGTTGGCAAGAGCACTTTATTTAATGCTTTGTTGAAAAAACAATTGGCTCTGGCTGCCAATTATCCTTTTGCGACCATCGAGCCAAATATTGGCATTGTAGCCGTACCAGATAGCAGATTGAATAAACTTGCGCAGATCACCAAAGAAGAAGAAAAAATGTCTAGCTTGCCACCACTCAAACCAGCGACGGTTAAATTTGTCGATATCGCAGGTTTGGTCAAAGGAGCAGCTGAGGGAGCAGGATTGGGTAATAAATTTTTATCTCATATTCGTGAAGTCAGTGTCATTTGTCATGTGGTGCGCGGCTTTACGGATGAAAATATCATTCGCGAGGGAAGTAGTGATCCGGAAAATGACTATGCCACTATCCAAACCGAACTTATTTTGGCAGATTTAACCACGGCTCAAAATGTACAGTCGCGCATCAAAAGAAATGATGATCCCATGGTTAAAATAGCCATTGATAAATTAATCGACAACCTCAATGCTGGAATTCCAGCTCGCGAGATTAAATTTAGTGAGGAAGAACTGGCAGTCTTAACGCCGTTATTTTTATTGACCGCCAAACCAGAAATATTGGTCTTGAATGTAAATGAAGATGAATATACTGCCGAAAATGCTCTCAAGATGATTGAGCATTATGCTGATATGTTACAAGTTTCGCGCGAAAGAATTGTCGTTATTTGCGCCAAAATAGAATCAGAATTGGTGGCATTGGAAGAAAGTGAACAACATATGTATATCGCTGATCTGGGTTTTTCTGGTTCTGGTTTGGAACGTTTGATTCGAAAAGCTTATGAGCGATTGGGTTTAATTTCTTTTTTAACTTGTGGAGAAAAAGAAGTCAAAGCTTGGATGATAGAAAAAGGTTCTGTCGCTCCAGATGCAGCCGGAGTCATCCATACCGATTTCACTAAGAAATTTATCAAAGCGGAAGTAGTTAGTTATGCCGATTTTGTGGCTGTTAATGGCTGGAAAGGTGCCCGCGAACATGGCAAAGCCAGATTAGAGGGTAAAGATTACATCATGCAAGATGGAGACGTTGTCGAGTTTAAAATAGGAGCTTAGTTTGGGTATAGGATATTGGGAATAGTGTATAGTTGTTTTTAAAAACCTGGTAGACTAAATGCTATGGCAACAGATGGATCACAAGAAATAAACCCATTTACAGGGAATGATCCCACACCTCCTCGTAGAGAATTATTGCCAGCTCAACCCCCACGTGAATTATTTCCTCCTGACAATCCAGCACAAACAGAAAGAGATAGAAAAGCAGTGATGCTTATTCGAAGAGAAATGGAAGCATTAAAACAAGAGATGTTGCAGAGATATAAAAACGATGGACAAAATATTGTTTACCTTCCTTCTGTGAATGGTGACGAAAGAATTGATTGTATATTTACTCCTAACTCTAAAGATGGATCAACTCGAATGTTTACAATTAAGTCACAAAGATTTATCGAACGGAATCCATTTGTAAGTTTCACCTGTCACGAAGTAGGTGATAGCGAAGATTCATTTGAATTAAAGATGCCTGTTATTGTAGATAAAGATTATGATCAACAGCCCCAGGAGTTTGTGCATGATCATGCTAAAATATTAACAAATCGTACTAGTTACGAAATCGATTCACAAGGAGAGTTAGTTAAAAAAGTAATTGTTTGGTCTAGTAATAATCGATTTTCTCAATCAGTGACAGCAATAGAACCAGATATTGAGATAATGGCGGCTGGAGTTCATGAGTTGCTAGAGAGAATAAATCCTGAAAAATATCCGCCACCTCCGAAATTGAATGAAGTTGAGAGTGAAGATGAAGGACCGTTTACAGGTTAATCAAGTAAAAGATGATCGGTCGAGTACAAAATAGGAGCGTAAAATAAATGGCCAATGATAAATTAACAATGACAAATGGTCGTTGACTTAATAACTCTTGTTTAGTATTCTCCTGTAATGAGAAATAGAGAGCAATTGACAGGACAAATTCCCGCAATTGTTGGTTTTGGTCATGCAGTACCCTCACGCTTGATGACAAATGCAGATTTAGATGCTTACTTAGGTAAAAAAGTTGGTTTTACTGATAGAGCCATGAGAGCAAGTGGGGCTGGTATGGGTCAAAGATATTGGGTCAGAGTTGGAGAAGAAGCCACATCTGATTTAGCCGTACGAGCCATTCAAGAGAGCTTAGCACTTACAGGTATTGATAAGGAAGCCTTAACCGCTATTCGTTTAGGATCTACTTCTCCTGATATGCCAGGGGTATCTACCGTAGCTATAGTTCAGGATAAATTAAACTTGCCTAATGATGTTATGGGAAGTAATAACGCTGATGCATGTCCTGGTTGGACCTATACTTTTTATAATACAGTTACTGATTTAAGTAGCCCTTATGGGAGAGGAGGAGTGCAGGCAGCTGTAGGTGCAGAAGTAATTAGTACCAATTTAAGCCCTCGTGTTCGCGATAGTCTTCTTTTTGGCGATGCTGCTGGTGCTGCTTTGGTAACCATGGTAACTCCAGATCCAGGAGTACCAATTAATATGGGTTTTGCGTTTGGTTTGGATGGGAAATTCGCTGATGATTTGGGCGTGAAAGCAGGAGGAAGCAGAAGGCCTACTTCTTTAGAAACAGTCCAAAATGATGAACATGCCTTGACGATGAATGGGCCAGTAATTCATGAACAAGCAGTTCTCCGAATGAAACAAGTCGCAGAGCAAGCTTTAAAAAAAGCAAAGATGCCGATTGAAGAAGTGGATCTATTTGTCCCGCATCAAGCTAATCTGGCAATTATGAGAGACACTGCGGAGGCGTTGGGAATTCCGATGAAAAAAGTCGTCGTAACGATAGACAAGTATGGTAATACTTCGACTTCGACTGTGCCAGTAGCGATGTATGAGGCTTATGTAGATGGCAGAATGCAAAGAAATCATAAAGTTTTGTGGACCAGCTTTGGCGCGGGACTAAATTACAATGGGGGATTCATGGTGATGAATGGACTACAAAAACCAGTTGGAAAAAGTCAGAAGTATTTTTAATCAGTTAGTAAAAAATAATTACAGATCTAAGCCACGCGAGGAAAATTTACTACGGCTCCCGCAGCAAACATACCCGCTCCAAATTGTTGTAACACGACGTTTTGGCCAAATTGTAATTGTCCATTGCCAAAAGCTCGTTTCATTGCACGCAAAACCGATCCAGAGGACAAATTTCCATCGCGATAGTCAGCCATGGTTTTGCCTGCGAAGTCAGCTTCAAAATCCTGAGCTAAACCTTCGACCATGCGGCCGCTGCCTTGGTGGGGGATAATCAATTGAATATCCTCAGGTGTTAATCCGGAGTCACTTACTAATTGTCGTACCATGGGCGGAATTAATCGTCGAACTAATTTATAGACTCCATTCCCATTTTGTATAAAACGACCAGTTTCTGATTGGGGAACAGGTTCTACAATAGCTGGTTGTGTAAATCCAGTTTGTTGAGGCATGCGAATAAGATCTCGATATTCTTCACCCAAATATTTATGTTGAGCAGCTAAAACGCGAAAGTCTTGGCCATATATACCAGACATAGCAACTGCCCCGTCCGTGAATAGAGTTTGGGCTAAGGAAGGATCTTTTGTTATCCCATCCGGTTTAGATAAATCTACCAAACTTCGCGAATATAATTCACTGGCCAACAACACAACATTTTTACCTTGAAATTCGGCTTCATTTTCTTTAATCTCTCCTAGAGCACGGACGGTACCGGAACAAGCAGCGTGAACGTCCATAACTTGTGTACGAGATGACATACCGAATTCATCACGTAAAGACTGAGCTAGATTTATGAGGGTAGCATGACTCGTAGAAACAAAAAGTGCATCTATCTGACTTGGTCGCAAACCTAAGCGGTCCAAAGCCATAGTAGCCATGGTTAACTGCGTCTCTTCTGGATCAGCGATAAAACGGCGCTCTACACCAGTTCTGCTTTTTATTTCTTCCGCGGTTAAGGTACCGTTTCGTGTGGGAATATTCCAACCAACGATATGATCATTAGTTAATATCGTGCTGGGTACATATTCAGCAAAGCGTAAATTAGTTGAAGGTAATCTTTCAGGATTACGTAAGTTTTCACGAGATGGAGTGAATCTTTCTGTGTAAGACATATTAAAATGGATTATAACAAAGCCTATAATTAATTACCATAAAAGAATTAAATAGGCCTTTAGCGTATGGCTTTCTGCTTCGAACTCTTTCGATTTGTGAAATATGAGGTAGAGAACAGGCGTTAGGTTATTTAGAATCTACTACTTGCCTCGAGAGCGTGAGTATAGTAAAATTACAGCTAGTTATGCGAAAGTATGAATTAACTATAGTTTTTCGGCCAAAGCTTGATGATAAAGCTAGAAAAAAGCTTTTGGAAACAGTTAAAGATTGGTTGAAAGACGTAAAAGTAAGCAAAGAGGAAGAATGGGGACAAAAGCCTTTGGCTTATCCTATCAAGAAAGAACAAGCAGGTTATTTTGTTATGCTACAATTGGAAGGCGAAAGTCTCCCTTCTGATGTAGAAAGAAGATTATTACAAACAGACGAAGTTTTGAGACATTTATTAATAAGAACTAAATAGTTTATAAAGTTAAAAGTTTATAAAGTTTATAAAGGGGAGGTAATTTTATAACTTTATGAACTTTACAAACTTTATAACTAACAGATATGGCAAGAAGTTTGAATCGAGTACAATTGATTGGTAATTTGACACGCGATCCTGAATTGCGTTATACGCCTAGCGGAACGGCTGTTTGTTCATTTAGCTTGGCTACCAATCGTTCTTGGACAACTGATACGGGTGAAAAACATGAAGAAACAGAATATCATCGTATAGTAGCCTGGAATAAGTTGGGAGAACTTTGTAGTCAGTTCTTGGTCAAAGGACGAAAAGTGTATGTTGAAGGTAGACTATCGACACGAAGTTGGACAACACAAGACAATCAACAACGCACTACGACCGAAATTGTGATCGATGATATGATTTTATTGGATAACAAAGGTCAAAGTGCAGGTGCAAGTGAATCAGTTCATGAAGAGGCTGCTCCAGCACGTAAGGCTAAAGCACCTGTCAAGCATGAAGAAAAAGAAGAAAGAGTTGAATCTCAGGCAGGTGGAGAAGAAGAAATATCACCGGATGATATTCCTTTTTAACAGATAAAGAGAAGCAATAAGATAAAAAACAAAATATATGAAAAAACAAGTAACCAAAAGAAGAATACAAAAAGTACAAACTCCACGTACAGATTATTTTGTGGACAATAAAAAAACTCCATATTATGGAGATGTAAACACTTTAAAAATGTTTTTAACTGAACGCGGGAAGATTTTACCACGAAGTCGCAGTGGTCTAAATGCCAAAAATCAGAGAGCCTTAACTAAGGCCATTAAATATGCGCGTCATTTAGCTCTTCTTCCTTTCCTCTCTCGAGGATAATGTATGATTGCAAATAAAGAACGCTTTCAACGTTTAACAGGAGATTTTCATTTACTTGCCAGTACTAATTTAGGTGGTATTTATGAAGATCGTGGAGGAATTTATTTTACCAAAACACCCCAAGCTTTAAGAAAAGAAGTCTTTAATGCCTGTAAACGAGCCGTTCCTCAGCTATCTACACTCTTATCTCGTTAATAATATTTCAAATCTTCTTCAGCTAGGTAGCTCAATAATAACTTATGATATTGGCTTGCTAGACTATACATAATACTTTATACTAAATACAATAAACTATATGGTTTCCTTGCCCATCCCCTTACCTAAAGATGCAACTGTTTTTGTAAAACAGGGTGAGGCTGTTAACAAAGGACAATTGCTTGCCAAACAAGAAGCTTCAGATGAGCATGTAATACATGTCGCTCAAGTTTTGCACGTAGCCCCTCATAAAGTAGAAGGTTTGCTTTTAAGACGGCCAGGAGATAGTTTGGAAAAGGGGGATGTCATTGCCACTAAGAAAAAGAGTATGGGATTTTCCAAAGTTAAACTCCTCAGTAATATTTCTGGCATGATTACACGACTTGATTCGGAGACTGGGGATTTAACTGTAGGAGGGGAAATTGGCGAAACCAAAGAAATAATAAGTCCTATTGATGGTGTTGTGCAAATGTGCAATAATGAGCAAATTGTCATTGATACCAATGAGAGTATTGTACAGGGGATAAGTGGTTTTGGTAAAAACGCTCAGGGCCCAATATATGTTTTACCTAGTGTTCTTACTCCTGCAGACTCGCAACAGTTGATGATCCAGCTCAACAGTTCGATTACCAACAAGGTTGTCTTGGCAAGGTCTTTGCATAGAGATGCTCTGATTAAGGCGATTGGACTGGAGAGTTTGGGAATCATTGCTACAACAATTTTACCCGAGGATATTGAATATTTAATTCAGCGTAATATGCTGGTGCCAATCGTTTTGATAGAAGAAGACCAGTTAGTAAAATTAAGTAAAAAATCAGGTAAAAATGCTTATCTTGAAGGATCAACTAGTACTATTTTGTTCTTGGAATAACATCCAGTTGGAACAGTTTTCACGAAGTTAAAATCAATATGAAATCTTCATCACTTAGAGTTATTCTTTTTGTCATTATTGCTGGTATAGTGGGGTATTTATGGGGTATATATAAGATTACACTTGATTGGCAAAATTATCATCCTCAGCTATCCATCGTAAATCAAGAACCTCCTGCCGGCATGCAGACTATGGATATGGCTCCATTTTGGACCGTAGCTCAGGCAATTGAAACTAACTTTTATGACCGTAAAGCTATCAATGGACAAAATATGGTCAATGGAGCAATCTCGGGTATGATAAGTACCCTGAATGATCCTTTCACGATGTATTTACCTCCTACTAATAATACCGCATTCAAACAACAAATCTCTGGACAATTTCAAGGTATTGGAGCGGAATTAACGACAAATAACAAACAAGTCCTAATTATGGCACCTCTAGATGGTAGTCCTGCTCAAAAAGCTGGATTGAAGTCTGGGGATATTATTGAAAAAGTTAATGGACAAGATATTACGGGGATGGATTTGAACACAGTTGTGAATATGATTAAAGGTCCCAAAGGTACACAAGTTACCTTAACTATTTTACCTAAAGGTAGTAATAATGCCAAAGATATAATTATCACGCGCGACAATATAAATGTAAAAACTGTTAGCTCATGGGTGAAGGCAATAAAAGATATACCTACTATTAACGCATCTGCGAGCGCTTTGCTAAATCAGAAAAATGAGCAAATTGCATATATTAGATTATCAGAATTTGGCGAACAGACAGATCAGGAGTGGAGTCCCGTGGTTAATAATTTGGCTTTACAGCTTAAAAAGAACTCCAATATTAAAGGCGTAGTGTTAGATTTACGTGAAAATCCTGGTGGATTATTAACAGATGCGCTTTATATAGCTTCAGAATTCCTTCCGCAGGGTGCCACAGTTGTGAAGCAAGAAGATGCTTATGGAAACATAAAAGCATTAACTGTGGATAGAGCTGGTGTATTGCAAAATGTTCCTATGGTCGTATTAATTGATGGCGGGTCTGCTTCTGCTAGTGAAATTGTTTCGGGAGCATTACGTGATAACAATCGTGCGAAATTGGTAGGTGAAAAATCCTTTGGGAAAGGAACTGTGCAGGATGCAGAAGATTTGGGTAATGGGGCAGGATTACATGTTACGATCGCCAAATGGCTTACACCAAATGGTACTTGGGTTGGTAATGGTAAAAATGGTACAGGTCTTCATCCAGATGTAACTGCAGCTTTAAATCCTAAAGATCCAACACATGATACTCAATTGGAAGCAGGTATTGAGACCTTGTTACAAGAATAGGGGTTTCTTTCAGGAATATTTAAGGTTGAGGGATTATTATTTTTTAGACCTACATGAATATGAGAAAATTGATAATTCTAATAGTAGTTTTAGTTGTTATACTGGGGGTATATAGTGGAGTACAAGTCTATTTGCCGCAAGTTGGAAATTATATCTCGGGACAAAATGTCAGTAACAATTCTTCCTCTGGATCAACTCAGACAGTAAGAGTTGTAAGTGAAGAGTCAGTTACTATTAATGCAGTCAAGAAAGTCGGTCCGTCAGTTGTAACGATAGAAGAAACTTCTTCAAATAGTCAAAATCAGCAACAGTTAAATCCGCTTTTCGATCCATTTGGAGGTATGTTCGGTTCTCCTTTTGGTAGTGGAGGAGGCAGTAGTAATAATGGTGGAAATAGTTCGGGCGGCAGCGGCAATACACCCGTAGCAATTGGCTCAGGTTTTATTATTTCCTCAGATGGTTTAGTGGTAACCAATAAGCATGTTGTTTCGGATCCGGGTACTTATGTAGTTATCACTAGCAATGATAAGACATACAAAGTTCAGCAGATTTATCAAGATCCACAAAATGATATTGCGGTCATTAAAATTAATCCTTCCGATAATCCAGGTCAAACTCTAAAACCGGTAACCTTAGGGAATTCCAACAACTTACAGGTTGGTCAATTTGTTGTTGCCATTGGAACAGCACTAGGAGAATTCAGAAATACAGTCACAACTGGTGTCATTTCTGGTTTGGGGAGAGGTATAACAGCTGGTGATCAATTTGCGGGTGAAACAGAAAACTTAAGTGATGTTATTCAGACTAGTGCTGCGATTAATCCCGGTAACTCAGGTGGGCCTTTAATTAATGATTCTAATCAGGTTATTGGTATTAATACTGCTGTTGCACAAAGTGGACAAAATATTGGTTTTGCATTGCCTATAAATACGGTAAAGGATGCATTAAATAATTTTAACCAAAATGGTGGTAAATTTACCTATCCTTATCTAGGTGTGCAATACAAAATGATCGATCGTAATCAGGCTATTTTAGATAATGTTCCACAAGGTGCCTATATCGCTCAAGTAGTGTCTGGCTCTCCGGCTGATTCAGCAGGGCTACAACAGGGCGATATTATCACAAAAATTGATGGTCAAACTCTTAATACAACCAATGCACTTTCAGATATTATTTCCAAAAAGAAAGTTGGTCAGACTATTAATATAACTTATTGGAGAAGTGGGAATACGTCTACTTTAAATGCTACCTTGGCTAGTGCTCCTAATCAGTAAATCTGATTTAAATCCAAATCCAATTTTGTGCTAAATCATTCTGCTTATCGAATCTTAACTACTTATGCCTTTATAATGACCGTAAGGATAGTTAAATTTTTTGTTATCAATTACAGGGCCATATTTTTTGATATACAAATAAGTTTTGGCCCAAAAAAATAACATTTGCAAAAAACCCATTTCTTCAGCTCTACGAGCGGAATGGAAAACTAGAAAAGAAAAATAAAAATGAGGTTTAGCGCCTGCTTTTAATGATCTGGTGCCATAATCAGCATCTTCACCTAAAATAGCTTTTTCGTTAAAACCATTAATTTTTTTATGGTTATGTTTGGTAGTGAAAATAAAACCAGCGCCTGGAGTAGGATTAAGAAGATAAAACAAAATTATAAACGGATAACATAAAGCAAGTAATAAATTGTCTGAAAAATTTTTACTTGTTGTCCATACAGTGACCATGGAGATAAAATCTTCATCTGATTTGGCTTCGTGCATTAAACGGGGAATAAGATTTTTACTTAATATAATGTCTGCATCTAAAAAAAGTACATATTTATATTTTGCTTTATGTGCGCCAACATTTCTTTGGTGTCCCGTACCGCGTTTTGTATTTACAATTGAAAGATGATGTATTTTGTTTTGAAAAGATTTCGCAACTTGCAAAGTTTTATCTTCTGAATATCCATCTACAATTATTGTTTCAAAGAGAGAAGGCAATTTTTGTCTTTGTATTGAACGAAGTGTTTTAGCTAAGTAATGTTCTTCATTATATGTAGGAATAATGATAGAGAGCTCATTAATCATAGAATGATTATACTCTTGTCACTAATGAAAACAAAACCAAGAGTATGATTTATGGTCCAAAATAAAATTACAAACAAATTATTAAATTAAGATTACGTTTAATTTAAGATTTAATAATTTGATTTTAATTAGTTATAATTAATTAGTAAATTACTATTTGCAAATTTTTCTTCTTTGTTTTACAATACGACCATATTCAAAAATATGGCGACAAAATCTTCATCAGCAAAAAATAAAAAAACTGCAGCAAAGAAAAGTATTTCCTCTAAATCTGTTACAATGACATCTGCAAAAAAGACGACAAAATCATCTCACAAAAATGAATCTTTAAATGAACAACCAGTTGGCGTAATGTCAGTTTCTCAGTCAAGTATGTCTACTAGATTGGGTGGTATGCAGATTAAACGTTCATATATAATCGCTGTATTAGCAGCAATTATCGTGCTAGTAGTTGTTTATTCTATTAGAAGTTGGTTCATCGCTGCATTAGTAAATGGTCAACCAATTTATCGTTGGGATGTTGTAAATCAACTAGAACAACAATATGGAGATCAAGAAATGCAGTCTTTGGTAACACAAGCCTTGATAAAACAAGAAGCAAACAAGAGACATATAACAGTTACTCAGCAAGAAATTAACTCTCAAATGTCAACTATTGAAAACAATTTGAAAAAACAGGGAGAGACATTAGATGCTGCTTTACAACAACAGCATATGACCAAGCAACAATTGACTGACCAAATTGTTTTGCAACAGGAAATTCAAAAAATGGTCGGTAATATAGCTGTCAGTGATCAACAGGTCAAAGATTATATGGATCAAAATAAAGGTTCTCTACCAGCCGGTACTACAACAGCACAAGTAAAACAACAGTTACAGCAACAAGAACTGCAACAAAAAGAACAACAATTTGTTACTAATTTACAGACCCATGCCCATATTACTTCTTGGGTAAACTACTATTCGGGATAGCACAACAGTGTATAAAGTTTGGAAGGTGTAGCTTAGAATTCCTCTTTGATATAATTTATATCTCTTGACAACATATCTTTTAACCCTTTATGATAAATAGGATATGGCGAAAAAGAGAGCAGTAGTTAAAAAATCGGTTAAAAAAAAAGTAGGAACTTCTTCTTATACAAATCATCATTATCACGAGACTAATTCTTTGTTATTAATTCTTGCCGGTGGGGTAGTAATAATTCTCTGCTTATATTTATTAGGTGTAATGAAAGTAAATCAATTTGGTGGACATCAATTTATGTCCGGAAATCAAATGTTTGACAATAATATGCATTATCAGGTAAATCAAGAAAGCAGTATGCCCTCTCCTGTTAAAGATTCATTGCAACGTCCTTAAAACCTAGCTGAGATAAAAGTTTTATTGAACTTAAATTCTTCTCTTCGTTAAAAAATCTGCGTAGTATATTATACACATCTAAGTCGAATTCGACATCTTTTATAACATCTTTCACATTGCCGTGTTCATCTACATGAACATCACCGAAATAGCACCATTTATCTACCAGAAAATACTCAAGTTTATTGGTGAATAAATTCTTTTCTTCAATAGCAATAGGTCCATTAAACGGCCATGGCTTTACTTTCAATCCAGAAAAGGCGGTGGTGAATCTTAGTAAGTATTTCACCACTGATTCTTTTTTCATACAAGCTCCTTTACAGATACCTAAACGATGTGCAAAGCAGCTGCCAGGGGTCTTTTCCAGACCAAGCAATTTCTCACAAAGATTGTATTCTTTTACCATGCGAGCCAAGTAGTTTTTAGCTTGTCGTCTAGAACGGAAAAATCCTATAAATCTCTCTAATCCCGAAGGCTCAAGTTTGGTTAGTGTTTTCAACGCAACAATAGGATAACCATTGGAATCTGTTTCTCGATATAATCCAATTAATTCTGTTTGTCTTCGTAGCTGACGATTGTACAAAGGCAAAAGTTTTTTTATCAGTTTTGACTCAGTAAATAAGGCACCCAATTCACCGGCTGTTGTAATTGTTTCGATATTCTTTACTTGTTGACTCATCTGCATTTCAGTACTAGAACGAATGTCAGCATTAAAATGAGAAAGAACTCGTTCGTGAATATTTTTACTTTTTCCTACATATAAAGGAATATTTTCCTGACCGTAAAAAATGTAAACTCCCGGTAACTCCGGTAGATTATCAACATCAGTTTGTTTTAATTGAGAAGGTAGAGATGGTCTGTTCATGGCTACTTTTAAAGCCGAAACAAATCTTTCTGTAGGGAAAAGATATTGTACTTTTTGATAAAATTGATAAATTAAAAAAGCATCCGAATAAGCCCTATGTCGATGATCGCAGGATAGCTGCATGCGATTCATAACTGCATCCAGGTTATGGTGTCGTTCATCAGGAAATAAATTGCGAGACAATTTAACCGTACAACATTGCTTAGCTGTAAAAGGTAGTTCTTCGCGGTTGAATTCGTGCTTAATAAATCCATAATCAAATCTGGCATTATGTGCGCAAAATACCGCGTCTTTTAGTAATTCGTAAACTTTATCTTTGACATCATGAAAAGTTGGTTGGTTGTCCAAATCCTTAGAGGTTATGCCTGTGAGTAATTCTATTTCCGGTGGCAAATAACGCTGCGGATTAAGCAGTTGATTGTAGGTTTCAACTATTTCATTGTTTTCGACACGGACAATTCCAATTTCGATGACTCTATCATATGGAAATCTCGTCCCGGTAGTTTCTAAGTCTACAAATGCAAGTTTGGCAGGCAACATAGATTAAAATTAAAATTCAAAACAAAAATTATGATCTTGTAGAAAAGTGGATACATATTAACAAAAGAGAGTTCCAATAACAATGATTTTAATGTAAGAAAATAAGATATAATCTTTGAGTCGATACCAACAGATGAGTTTGAACTTTACTCTGCATTATGTAATGCTGTTGGGATATGGTATTACTATTCTTTTTTGCATTTATATCGGGTTTGGTGACGATATTTGCTCCTTGTATTTGGCCTTTACTACCAATTATTTTAGCTTCATCAACACAAAGTAAAGGGCATTGGCGTCCGTTAGGAGTTACTTTAGGTTTGATGATCAGTTTTGCCTTTTTTACTTTGGCAATCACTTGGTTAATTAGTCTTTTTCATCTGAACCCCAATATTTTACGTTGGTTAGCGGTAGTCATATTATTGATTCTGGGTTTATCAATGGTAGTTCCAGCTATTTCACGTCTTCTCGAAGGATTAGTCAGTCGATTTAGCGGCAAGTTTGCAGTAGCTCCTGGTTCCAATCAAAATGAATTCTGGGCAGGTTTTTTGCTTGGACTATCTCTGGGTATTGTCTGGACGCCTTGTGCCGGGCCGGTATTTGCAACTGTTGCTACTTTAGCAGCGGTCGGAAATATATCTGTAACTTTGATTTTCATCACATTGTTTTATGTTTTGGGAGTCGGTATTCCATTGTTCATTCTGGCGTATGGGGGAAGTATATTACTGGCCAAGACACGTTCATTTTCCAAATATACTTTGAATGTGCAACGCGTCTTTGGAATTTTGGTAATTTTTATTTCTCTGGCTATTGCTACTAATTACGATAAAGTAGTAGAAAATTATTTATTGAATCTTTTTCCCAGTCTGACCAACGGGGTAGAGAATATTGATAATAATCAAGCTGTTATAAACCAGTTGAATAATCTCAAACATCCAGGTCAAAAGAATGCTAATCCGCAAGTAGACAATTCTAGCCTGTTTAATACAAATTATGCAGCGCCTGCTTTATCGGGTGGGACACAATGGCTCAACAATCCCGTAGGAACCGGCACTAGTAGTAAACCTTTAAGTATTAAACAATTAAAAGGTAAAGTAGTATTAGTAGACTTTTGGACCTATACTTGTATTAATTGTATCCGTACTTTACCCCACGTTACGAGGTGGTATGATAAGTATCAAAAAGATGGTTTGGTAGTTATTGGTGTACATACCCCTGAATTTGCCTTTGAACATGATGCATACAACGTGATAAATGCGATTAAGATGTTTAATATTCACTATCCAGTTGTTCAGGATAATAACTATAACATATGGAATAATTACAACAATGAGTATTGGCCGGCTGAATATCTGATTGATTCTAATGGGAACGTGCGTCGAACTGATTTTGGTGAAGGACAATATACTCAGATGGAAGAGGCAATTCAGTTATTGTTAAAAGATGCTGGTAAAAAAGTGAACGTGCGTTTATCATCTTTACCAGATAAAACACCTCAAACTCAGATTTCTCCAGAAACTTATATTGGCTCAGATCGGGTGAGTTATTATTTTCCCAATGGTTCGTATCCAGGAGGCCAAAATCATTTTACTCTGCAAACACCAGATATGAATGCTTTTAGTCTGGGAGGGACTTGGGATATTCAGTCTCAATTTGGTCAAACAATCGGTAAGACAGAGTTGAACTACAACTTCTTAGCCCAGCATGTCTATTTAGTTATGTCACCTAACTTAAATAAATCAGCCACAGTGAAAGTTTTCTTAGATAATAAACCTATTGATCCAACTGTGGCTGGAAATGATGTGAAGAGTGGGGTAGTGAATGTCGATACAGATAGATTGTATGATTTAGTTAATTTACATGGTAGTACAGAAAACCATTTATTGAGATTGGAATTTGAAAGCTCGGGTACACAAGTTTTCGCCTTCACTTTTGGGTAATCTGTCTATCAGACTGTAGGGGTAAGGGTAAAGCGTTAAGCTGAAAGTATAATGCTATCGTCTTTTCTTGTTTGATATTCTGAAACCCACCCTTGTGTTAAATTTAGAATTTAATTTATACTAAATAATAATATGGATAATAAATCGGAAATATCTATGCCAGAAGATCATGAAGTTGTTGATAGCAGCGAGAGTTCTGAAGTTCAACAGGAGCAAAAGATTGAACGAAGAGTACTGAAAGGACAAGCAAATGAGCGTAGGCGAGGAAGTAGGTTAAAGACTGTTGGATTAGTAACAAAAGAAGGAGAAACACCGGCAAATAGAAAGATCACAAAAAGAACAACGCAAGAGACTGGAAAAGGCTGGGCGCTCCCTTTATTGGGAGGATTGATACATCATACCATTGGAAGCGCTATGACAGCTCGAAATGGAGTGGATGATGGTGGTAAAAAACCCTATTCATTAGAAGGTATTAAAAAATACCTAGTAAATAATCATGAATTGGAACAAAATTGGCTAAAAATTGTAGATTTTCTTGCTGCAAATATTCCTGAAATGATTGACCCTAATAAATTATCAACTTGGTTGTCAAAACCGAGGTTTTATTATTCTAAAGGTCAGATGGATGATCTTCGTCTGACGAACAAAAAACGCATGGAAGGGGAAATAGACGATAATAAATTAATCGACTTTATGGAAGGGAAAAATATGCTAAATATACAAGCAGATCTTGAACAAATGGATAATGCATTATCTTTGCATGGCTTAGTATATCATCCAGAAAGTGAATCTCTTATTGCTCCGGCAGCAGAACCGGATATTATCGGTTTGCAAGTCCTTAAACCTCAATATGCTTATTTGGCTGAGGTTTGGAAAGAAATAGAGCATTCACGAGGAGGGAAATTTAATTTATTGAATTTATCTAGAGTTGTAGAAGATGAAATTACCCTACAGGATGGATCCTCCATGAGATACAGTGTTTTCTTTGAAGAGTTAACAAAGGCTATGGAGGAGGATGGAATAAGATTAAATTTAGTTGAGCTAAAGACTGCCTATACAAAAGCTGATGAAGAAGTGGATGATAAAGTTCAGATGGCTAAATATGAAGATGATATAGCTCATACTCTATTAACAATAGTCAGTTTTTTTTCCAGTGTAGAACTTTTCTCTAAAATGGATGAACAAAGTGAAATTGCTTTAAGACAGAGATTAATACAAGAAGGGAAAGTTGTCCAGTCGGAAGAAGGAGAACATTTATTGATGACAGATCAAGAATACAAAGAAATGTTTGAGAATTATAGAAAAGAAGCCGTGGAGAAAAAAATAAGGAAGTTATTGCAGAATATTATTCCAACTGTAATTTTAGCTGTTATACCTAACCTAAAAGATAATGTGAGTACACTTTTAGCTGAAGGTGAAAATCTTATGCCCACTGATTTTTCTATTATAGATCCCAACTCTATTACAGTTAGAAGCTTAAACTATGATCTTGTAGAAAGGGTAATTAAAGATTTTAATATTGATGATTACTTGAACAGCACGGCTGCTGCTTATTATACTCAAGATAAATATAAAGCTGCTTAAATATATAAACAACAAACTACTAATACTAGCTACCAAATACTAGATACTATATACTGAAAATATGGGGACTATTTTTTTAGATATTACAGTTATAATTTGTGTAGCGGCTGGGTTGTCACTATTATTTCGCCTTCTTAATCAACCTGCTATTTTGGCATATATTCTCACTGGAGTGCTACTCGGACCATTAGGGCTTTTCCATATTGCCAGCACCACCGATCTGCAATCTTTTGGTTACGTCGGAATTACGTTGTTGTTATTCATGTTGGGCTTGGAATTGCGTCTAAAAGAATTAGCATCAATAGGGAAGACAGCTATAGTTATTGCATTTTTACAAATGTGGTTTACTTTTGCTATTTCATTTATCGTTATGCGCGTATTAAGTTATGCTATTACACCTGCATTCTTTACAGCAGTTGCTTTAACTTTCTCCAGCACAGTTATTCTAGTAAAAATCTTTTCTGATAAAAAAGATTTAAATAGCCTGCATGGTAAGCTGGCTATTGGTATCTCTCTAACTCAAGATTTAGCAGCAATTATCCTCTTGGTATTTCTGTCCAATAATCAGATTTCTTTTTCTCCCATATCTCTTACCGAGGAAGTTGGAGCTTTACTCATAAAAATTATTATCGTCTTTGCCATCATTACTTTCTTAAGCTACAGTATTTTCCCCAAAATTACCCGTTATGTGGCTCGCTCTACAGAATCTTTGTTTTTATTTAGTTTGGCCTGGGTATTCTTGCTTACTGCTATTCTATCCTCACCATGGATAGGGTTTTCTATAGAAATTGGGGGTTTTTTAGCGGGTTTAGCTCTTGCGAATACCAACGAAACGTACCAGATAGTCGGTAGAATGAAACCACTCCGTGATTTCTTTATCACCATATTTTTTGTCATGCTGGGATTACAAATGAGTTTTGCTCACGTTCTATCTATTTTACCGATGGTATTAGTCTTATCGGTAATAGCTTTGTTGGTGAAACCAGTCATTTTATTATTACTCGCTAGTGCATTTGGTTTTCGTAAAAGGACATCCTTTTTGGTAAGTGTCAGTTTGGGACAGATTTCTGAGTTTAGCTTACTAGTCATATTTCTAGTTAGTAATTTACTTACACCCGATGTCGTTACAACTATTGTCTTAGCAGGTTTAATCTCTTTTGCCGTCTCATCTTATGTCACACAAAATAGTAACTTCTTTTATAAATTAGTGGGAGATAAACTTACTTTTTTAGAAAGCTCACATATTCATCATTTACAAGATGGAGAAAATGAAGATGACCTATTTAATTTAAAAAAGCATCTAGTTATTATCGGAGGTCATCAAATGGGAAATAGTGTATTAGAATCTTTAGAAAAAGATGAAGAGGTGGTGATAGTGGACTTTGATCCAGATGTAGTAAGAAGACTCCGTCAGAAGGGTATAAAAGCTTTTTTTGGAGACATCGCCGATCCGGAAATACAAGATAGAGTAGGATTGGATAGAGCGCGTTTAGTCATCTCTACGGTACCTGATGTTGAGGATAATTTGCTACTTATTGAAAGATTAAATAAAGAAAACAAACGAGCCAAAATTGTGGTTATGTGCTATGAAATTGATGATGCTAAACGTTTATATAAGGCAGGAGCTGATTATGTGGTTTTACCTCATTTGGCCGGGGGTAGACATTTGGCCAAAGTACTAAAAAATGAAGATTTAAGCGAATTTGAGAAATATAAAAATAAGGACCTAGAATATTTTAAAATCTAGAAGATTCCTGCTGCTTCTTACATATATTTTACACATCCCACACTTCAATATAAGGTCTAAAGATTAATATACACACGTGAAATTAAATATATCTACATTATATCTAGCACTCATAGCATTACTCGTCGTAATTTTATTGTTTCCCTCCTCGATACTTGCACAATCTAGAAAAGGGCAAAGTAACAAATTTATTACATTAACTATTTCCTCTTCACCGTCTCCTTCAGAAGATGTTTCTCCTAGTCCGACGAACTCCTTACCTTCACCCTCAGGTAATCCATCTATTTCTCCTTCTCCTTCAACACAACCATCACCAAGTACAAATCCTACAGTTTCACCATCTCCAACCTCATCTCTCTCAACTACACCCACGCCTTCTACACATCCCACGGCTAGCCCAACGCCATCCAGATCGACTCCGACTCCTACTATAGTAATGAATACGCCTACTCCTATTGCGCCAGTAATTTATCCGGAATCTGTAGTTACTGTTACTCCCAGTCCAGTTGTATTAGGTACTGCTACTAGAATAACTCCTACACCTAAGCCTCAGATTACTCCCACCCCCACTACAGCACCAATTTTACAAAGGACATTACCTAAACTTATGAATTTACTAAATTATGGGAATAATACTGACTTTTACCAGCAAACAGGATTTACACCTCGGGAAACGAAAATTATTTTATTCATAGCAATTCTATTATTAGTTACTGGAATTTATTTTTTCTATTACGAAAAATGGGAAATGTTTATAGGTTGGATACATAGGAAAATGTCTTCTTTTGGGGAGAACAATCCTTTACAGCAAATTGTTTTTCCTTTTAATAAATAAAGATGAGAAAATATATAGGTGTTGCTTTAATTATTATCGCTATTATTATTATAGTCGGAGTCTGGTATATTAATTCTCCTTATAGCTCAACGACTAGAACTTTTTCTTCTTATACTTTGTTGGACTCGGCTTTTCAAAAATATAAAGCGCAGTTTATAAATTCAGATGGTAGAGTAATAGATTATTCTCAGGGTTCTATCACGACTTCAGAAGGACAAAGCTATGCATTGTTAAGAGCTGTTTGGACAAACGATAGTACTACCTTTGCAACTGTATGGAACTGGACAAAAAACGATCTGCAACATAAAAACGGTGATCATTTGTTTGAATGGCGTTGGGGTAAACGCAGCGATGGTAGTTATGGTGCGCTATCAGGAGGAGGTAATAATAGCGCTACCGATGCTGATGAGGATATAGCTTTTGCTTTGATTTTAGCTGGTCATCGATGGAATAATAAAATTTATCTGGATCAGGCAGCTCAGATTATTCCGGACATTTGGAAATATGAAACTACTCAGGCCAATGGTAAGCGCTATGTAACAGCAGGTAACTGGGCTAACAGCGGCAATGAAGTAGTCATGAACCCTTCTTACTTTGCTCCTTATGAATATAGAATATTTGCCAAAATAGATACTAAAGACGATTGGAATTCTCTAATCGCGCCTGGCTATAGCATGTTAGATGCCGTGGGTAGTGCAGCTTTTAATACTGGTTCTGGTGTTGGTCTACCGCCGGACTGGTTTACGATGCAGAAAGATAATGGCACTATTAAAGTCGCTTCTATACCTAATGCTGATAGTAATTATTCATTTGATGCGATGCGTGTTCCTTTCCGAGTAGCACTTGATTATTTCTGGAACAATAACAATGCTGCTAAACAATATTTATTGACAGATTATATTTTCTTATTAAAGCAATATCAGCTGAATAAACAGTTAGTTTCCGGGTATACTCATGATGGAAAGCCTCTGGATAATAATCAAAATCCTGACATGTATGCAACTAGCATTGGTTATTTTATGATTGCAGATACACAAGTGGCTCAGGACATATATAACAATAAGATTATCAAGTTATACTCCAACGACAACAATAGTTTTAACTCTGATTTAGGATATTACGAGCAAAATTGGTTATGGTTTGGAGCAGCCATGTATAACAAAGCTTTGCCTTATTACTAATATGGAAAAATATAAAGTTAATTACTCACGTTTGCAGAAAAACATATTGATATTAACCATGGCATGGGGAATTATCTATTATAGTTGGTGGTTCCAGTTTTATAATGCCGGCAATTTATTCTTATATTCTCTATTATTTTTAGGGGAGACTTATCATATTTTGATGGCTTTTCTTTTTTGGCATACTGTTTGGCCAAAAAGAAATAGAAGTAAACCCGTCAGTCTATCAGCATATTCATCAGGGCAGGCCACAGTTGCAATTTTGATTCCTGTTGTTTCTGAGCCGGTAAGTGTAGTTGAACAGACTATTTTACATGCCAAAGCAGTCAACTATAAAAACAAAAATATTTACATCTTAAACGATGGTTATGTGGCAGGTAATATAAACTGGCAGGATTATGAAATATTAGCAGAGCGATTGAATATAAAAATAATTACTCGTAGGTTATCAGGTGGTGCAAAGGCAGGAAATATCAACCATGCATTAACGAAATTGAAAGAAGAATACCTAGCGATTTTTGATGCTGACATGAAACCAAGGGAGGATTTTCTTGAAAAAACTATGCTGTATTTCGCAGATAAAAATGTTGCTTTTGTGCAAACTCCACAATATTATGAAAATTATTCTGACAATCAAGTGACTATGGGAGCATGGGAACAACAAGATTTTTTCTTTGGACCTATTATGGTGGGTAAAAATCATTATAATGCATCATTCTTGTGTGGAACAAATTTTGTCATTAGAAAAAACACCTTAGAAGACATTGGAGGATTTAACGAGAAAAACATAGCAGAAGATTTCATTACTTCTTTAAAAATTCACCAACAAGGTTGGAGAAGTGTGTATGTACCAGAAGTGTTAGCTAGCGGCTATGCGCCTTTTGATTTAGGAGCATATTATAAACAACAGCTGCGTTGGGCACGTGGTTCTTTAGAAGTATTATTGTTACATAACCCCTTATTTATGCGTAATTTGACAGCGGCTCAGAAGCTGCAATATTTTTCTTCCGCTTTATTCTATTTCAATGGGGTAATAGTCGTTATAGATATGATGATTCCCCTGATATTTTTATTTTTTGGCTTGCAACCCGTAGGAGTGTCCACTACCCAGTTTTCTTTATATTTTATTCCTTATATTTTGCTTAGCTTGTATAACATTTTTCAAGTATCCGATCACACAATTACTTTCAGGTCTTTTTCTTTTTCCCAAGCTAGTTTCTATCTACAGTTAGTTGCTCTCTGGTCAATCCTGACAGGTAAAAAAATGGGTTTTGTTGTAACAGATAAAGAGCAAAAAGCAGGTAATTATCTAGGTTTATGCCTTCCTCACTTGACTTATATTGTAGTAGCTCTGGTAGCAATTACCTGGGGATATTTTAATAGGGGGTTAAATCCTGCCTATATTGCCAATGTGGCCTGGGTGCTATTCAACTCAGTGCTGTTTGTTCCGTTTATTTTATCCAGTATAAATTGGGGTAAATCTGTGAGTCCAACCAAATCATTTCAACCCTCATTAACTTAAACAATTATGGACGACAAAGACAAAATTTCTCTAGTATCACCCAGCAAAAAAATATTCTATTTAACCCTATGTCTACTAATAGCGATTTCTATCGGGGTAAACTTATTGACAGTAACAGATCAATCAATTCGCCTGGATGAATCTCAATCTCTATGGGCGGCCACAAAATCAGTTCCTGGTATTATAAATTACATTTCTCAGGACGTACAGGTGCCTTTATATGAATTATTATTGCATTTTTGGATACAAATTTTTGGTACAAATATTGCAATTGTAAGAGGGCTTTCATTTATTTTCTTTATTTTGACATTGCCTGTTTTGTATAAGGTTTATAGACAAGTAGCGGGGAGATCGATGAGTCTACTAGGAGTAACAATATTCTCTCTATCACCTTTTATACTGTGGTATAGCAATGAAGCACGTATGTATACTATGTTTGCACTGGCAACTAGTCTAGATCATTTGTTTTTTTTGCAATTATATAAGTCAAAAGGGGAGAAGGGTAAATTAGGATACTTTCTTTCAACACTATTTGGCATGTTTTCTCATTATTTCTTTATTTTTTTCCTTTTTACCCAATTTATTTACGTTGCATTTAATACTTTTTTTAATGTTGGTTCGGAGAGTATAAAGGCAAAGTTATGGGCTAAAAGACGATTTCTTATACGTTATATCTCGTTATTATTTTTAGATGGTATATTTTTTCTTCCTTGGGCCATCTATTTTATCTTTCAAGGTATTGCTTCTAGTACCCAGCCCCTAATTCCTATACCAACATCCTACGATATTTTTGCGACGTTTATAAATTTTTTATTCGGTTTTCAAAGCTCAGATGTACAGACTTTAATGGTATCTTTATGGCCTCTTATTGTTCTGGTGTTATTTTTTATTTTTACCAGACGCAAATCTAATCATGTTTTGTATAAAGGGTATTTTTTGCTAACAGCCTTCTTTCCAATTCTATTAATTTTTCTACTTTCATTTTTTAAACCCATTTTTTTGTCTCGTTATTTGATTTTTGTGACCCCATCCCTGTTTTTTATCATTGCATGGATACTCTTAAGCTATTCAAAAAGAACTTCTTATATTTTAATTGCCATTTTTTTAAGTTTATTGTTAAGCTTGTTATTTTATCAAAATCTTTCACCATTTACTCCTGTGAAGGAAAATTATTTGGGCGTATCACAATTCTTAGATGAGAAAGCTACGGCTTCTGATTTAATTGCCGTCAGTGCGCCTTTTACTATCTATCCAGTTGCTTATACATACAAAGGAGAAGCGGGAATAGTGACTATTCCCAAATGGGATCTTTATAGTCATGGAGCGATGCCTGCATTTAACCTCTCAACTTTTCAAAAGAATTTGCAGTCGTACCAAGAAGAATATAACAATATCTTTGTTGTTTTATCCTACGACCAGGGTTATCAGAAAGATATTCAGCATTATATGGATACACATTATAAGCGCTTGATAGTCAAAACATTCTCTCCAGGACTAGAAGTGGAGGAATACCAACTGCGTTACTATTAATATAAATAGAGGCAACTTACAAAAGTAATGAATGATCACTCTTCCTCATCGGCAGAGTTGTCTATCGAGTTGTTGTCGAGCTGGGAATAATCGGCTTGTGGTATTTCACCTTCCATTATAACCGGTAAATTACTCCATGATTGTTTGATACGATGATCCGTAAGACGGTCTTGGGGGAAATTATAAGTCTTAATTTTCTCACTGCGCATACCACGGCCTACTTGGGTTAATCGTAAAGAAGAAATTTCTTTCTGTTGTTTTTCTACTTCAATTTCCCATAATTTAGCGCGCAACATTGTCATGGCGATTTCACGATTTTGTCCCTGGAAGCGTTCAGTTCGACAGACTACAGTTATGCCGGTTGGTTTGTGTACTAAACGCACAGCTGTGGAAACTTTATTGACATTTTGTCCACCGTGTCCGCCAGCGCGGAAAGCCTCAAATTCGATATCATCGGGACTAATGTGTAAATCAATATCTTCCAATTCAGGTAGCACAGAAACAGTAGCAGTGGAGGTATGAACACGTCCGCGTTTTTCTGTTTCTGGCACTCTTTGCACGCGATGCACACCGGCTTCATATTTAAAAACTTTAAATGCGTCACGGCCAGAAATTTTAATGACATGGTCGTCTAGCACTTCAACTTTGTAGCCTCTCAATTGAGCAGATCGGGAGTACATGCGCAGTAGTTCTTCAGACCACAACTTGGCTTCATCTCCACCGGCTGCTCCTTTGGTTTCTAAAATGACATTTCTTTGATCAAGCGAATCATTGGGATCTTCTGGCTGCATAGTATCTTCAATAGCTTTTTTTTCAGCTTCAAGCTTGTGAATTTCTTCCAGTGCCATATCAGCCAAAGCTGAATCTTCCAAAAGCGGTTTAGTTTCAGCAATTTTTTGCTCTAAATCTTGAATTTGAATTAATCGGTAGTCCATATAAAAGTTTATAAAGTTATAAAGTCAATAAAGTTTGTAAAGAAAAGGATTTATAAGATTATATATTATAAACTTTATTACTTGATGAACATTACGAACTAAAGAGTAGCTTTGCTACTTTAACGATTGAAGCATCTCCCGAAGAGTCTTGGGGCCTTCCTGTTGTTTGCGCTTTTCTTCTTTCTTTTTAGTAACCTGAGCTTTGTGTACCTGAGCTTGATCACGTTTTTCTTGGAATCTACTGATCCTAGAACCAGTATCGACGAAACGATCCTGTCCAGTATAGAATGGATGGCATTGATAGCACAATTCAACGTGAATAACGTCTTTAGTTGAGCCTACGGTAAATTTGTTACCGCAAACACAGATAACTTGTGCCTGATGATTGTATTTTGGATGGATAGCTGCTTTCATAGTCTTGTCATTATACAACATTTCCTATCATTATTGCAATTACTATTGTGCCTAATTTAGCCTCATTTAGGTAGGAAGATTAACGCGTTAATGGGTTAAAGAGTTAAAGGGTTTGGCACATAAAATCAGAATCTTGAGCACAGAATATTAAAATTGGGTAAGAAATAGCTGAAAAATATTGACAAATAAACAGTGTTTAGGTAAATTGGTGAGGAATGATTCCCGCGGAAGCCAGATCATCTAGTAATGAGCCAGGTGTGAATGACGCCACCTTAAAGCCGGGTTCAGATGGCAATCAGTACCTCGTAGTTGCTCGTTCAAAGTCTCCAGATTTAGAAGCCACCAGAAAAGCTAGACTATTTATGCTCAAAAGAGATCAGAAGGCTAGAATACATCGTGATCATTTAGGACAAGTAATTTCTCAAGATCCCTTTAGTGTTTTGGCACGTTATAGAGGCGTATATCCGCAGCTTAACTTAGAAAATATATTTTTTAAGGCTAGTTTGACAGGTAGTGATCAGCAACAAATTGATGAGCAAAGATTTGCCGCGGCGGTGGTAGTCGGTCAAATTGCAGATAGTAAATTATTTCCTTTAGCCACTGAGGTTAATGATGATAAAACAGTGAGTATTCAGGAGGTCTACTCAGCTGGTACTGCCTGGGCAAATGAAATAGTAGCTAACAATCCGTTATTAGGTAATAAAGATTTTATAACTAGATTAGGTCAAGTTAATGAAGGTGTAGATTCTTTAATCAAAGAAGTAGGGAAAATACCCAAGGTAGTATACAAACGAAAACCTTAACAAATTTATTTTAGTATACTTATAGCTTCTTCAAGGGTGAGAGTTTGTTGTTCGCGGCTTTGTAAATTTTTTAAAACCACCACCTGTTTTTCTACTTCATTTGGGCCCTGGATAATGACATATGGAATCCCTTTCTGATCAGCATATTTGAGTTGTTTTTCCATTTTGGCATTGCTATCAGAATATAACTCACAATCAATATTGTTCGAGCGTAAGCGAGAACTAATCTCAACAGCATTGTCTTCAAAATCCATATTAAAAATGCTGATCATAACTTTGGTCTTTTGTAAGTTAGTTGGGAAAAGATTTTTTTCTTCCATGGCATCGAGTAAACGATCAAAACCCAAGGCAAATCCCACTGCTGGTACTGGTTTCCCAGAGAACATGCCAATTAGGTTGTTGTATCTTCCTCCGCCAGCAACTGAACCTGCGGTATAACCGTCGATTTCAATCTCAAATATTAGACCGGTATAATAATCCAAACCGCGGGCGAGTGTGGGTAAGAAAACAAATTGTTCGGCTCTTAGACCCATTCTTTTTAGCAGGTGAAAGATAATTTTCAGGCGCATGGTTGGCTGTTGGTTTTGTAAAGTTTTGAGAATAAATTCGGCTTTGTCTTTTTTTAGACCATTAGTTACCATTTCTTCTATAACTTTTTCTTCACCGATTTTTTTCAATTTATCAATGGCTCGGATAATCATGGACAATTGAGATTCATCAATTTTGAATTGTTCGTTGTAGGTCAGTTCTTTAAAGATATTACGGTCATTAATGAGGATTTTGAAATTGGGGAAACCTAAAGCTTCCACAGCTTTGCCTGCTGCCACGATCGTTTCGACATCAGACAGGGGATTATCAACTCCGACGATATCTACATCACATTGCAGAAATTCTCTAAAACGACCTTTTTGGGTGTTTTCTGCCCGCCAGACTGGCTGGATTTGGTAACGTTTGAAAGGCATGATAAGTTTGTCGCCATATTGAGCTACCACGCGGGCTAAGGGAACAGTTTGGTCATAACGCATGGCCACACGACGATCTCCGTTGTCAGTGAAACGGTACATCAATTTGTCGCCTTCAGTGCCATATTTACCCATGAGCAGTTCTTCATATTCCAAGGCTGGGGTTTCCAATGGTTCAAAGCCAAAGGATGAGAAGGCAGATTTGATCTTTTCGATCATATACTGTCGTTTCCTAGCTTCTGTTGGCAAAAAATCTCTAAATCCTTTAAGGTTTTGTACATTATTCATATTTTATTGAACTAATCATAGCATTCTTCTACTTTGTTGTGCAACGTAGATGCAATTTTTAAACTCGTTAAGAACAGCTCTATCAGTTGCATTTAATTTATTATCAGAGGAAGTAATCATACGAGTCGTAACATCATAAAATCTATCCAGAATTTGTATCCCATTAGCTTTTGCAGTCGCACCAGAAGCTACAACATCCATAACACCATTGTAAGGAAGGCAATACTGTATTGCCTCTACCTTTCCGGGAGTATAAAAAACATCAAATTTACCAATCCTTTCTTGTAGAATTTCGGTTGTAATTCTAGGAAATTTTGAGACTATAGTTTGTCCATTTAGATCTAGTATAGTTGGTCTTCTATCTTTCACTTGTGCTATTTGTCGACTAAGTTTTTGTGACATACCGATATATAATTGCCATGTATCTTCAGGTTCATCATTAATTTCTCCCACAGGAAGTTTCTCTCCTGCATCTTTGCCCATACCTGCTTCCCACAAAATATCACTTCCAGTTATCCCGGCTTTGATGAGTGAATCATCGCGCTCGACCATTTCTGGAACTGTGCTAGCCCGAATTACTATTAAATCCAAGGGCATATTGCCAACAGAAATCTTCAATTTCCTACCGGGATTTCCCAGATCGAGTCCAATATTCTGTAAAAACTGCATCACTTCTCCGGTTAATTCACCACCAGGAATAGCGATTCTTGTTCTTTCTTTAGCATATTGTTTATAAGGTCGAATTTGAGTTGTGGCAGTATCTCCAAATTCACCTGAACTTAAATATTTTAAATCAATTTCTTTATTCATATGTTTTTATTAGTTGATTAATCGTTATTACATCGATGACTTTTTGTTTATAAATAGCAAACGGTTTCTTATAATAATATGCCCATTCACGGTCACCATATGAAAAGTGCCACCATTCACCATCAAAGGGAGCAAAACCTACAGACATCAAGCAATCTCTTAGAATGGTTCTATTTGTTTTACCTGTCTTTGATATATAAGGACTAAAGGTATAACAATCTTTGTTACCTAGATCATATTGTTTGGAGCCAAAATCAATAATTTTTTTAGTATTGACATCGATGATGGAAATATCAATAGCTCCTCCGGTAGCATGACCAGCCACAGTAGGGACGGCGATAAAACGGTGTGCTTCTTCATAAAGATCAGTCGGATTACTAAAAAATTGATTAATGCGTTGGATTTCTTTAACAAAATTTTTAGTTTGTATGTCCAAATCTCTAAATCCATATGTAACAAATAAAGATAGAGTAGGATACCTAGTGTGTAAAATCTGTTGAGCTTTAGTAAGCATTTCAAAGACTGATTTTCTGACAAAAATAGAATTGTTAGTCAATTTTTGCATATCATTTAACTCCACTTGATAACCATTGGGGATATCAGTAATCTTGACAAAAGGTTCTTTATTATCTTGTATCACAATAGAAATTAAGTCTTGGTATTTAACTAGTTTTGCCTCTAATTTTTTATAATTTCTTTTCATTTTTTCCTTTCTTTAACATATAGATTCTTTCATCCGTACGTGTCGTCCCATCGGTTCGAAGATTAATTACAAATTCTCCCAGATCTTTTAAACGAGTAAATCCTAATTGTTCATATAAAGGGATTGCTCTCGTATTATTTATACTTGTTCTAAGAATCATGGTTGAGTTAGTTAAAGCTTGGATGCGTCTTTCGGCTAATCTTTTTCCTAAACCTTTTCTTCTACTATTTTTACTTACGCCTAATTCAGCAAAATACCAAATATCAGAATTAGCACCATATCTTCTTTTCAACAGATCAGGAGATTCTGAACTCCAAAGTGGGACAGAAGCTTCAAAGGCAACAACTTGTTGGGCGTCTCTAGCAATTGAGATATTTCCACTGAGTAAATAGTTTATAAAATATTCTTTTACATCTTCTGGTTTAAATTTTTCATCATAAGGGAATTCTCCAAACGCTTCTTGGTAAAGCGAGATAAGGCCATCATCCAAGGCTTGATCTAATTGGGCGCCATATTCGATATCTTCAACAGTATAAATATTTTTATTTGCTTTAATTTCTAACTCTCCTTTGGCTAACTTATTTATCGGTCCTTGAATTTGTGTATAGCCAAATTTATTTCCATCAAAATCTACACTCACAGCAATTGGTAAACCAGATGGTTGCATGATTTGTACATTATTAATTGATTTGCCAGCCTTTAAAGCTAAAGATAAGCCAAGAGCCGTTGTCCCACTACCGCAGGCAGTTTCATAATATAAACATTTTGTGTCTCTGACATAAACAACAGGACTAATTTCGTATTTCCCCTTCGTTTGTTTTACATAAATTGTGCCAGCTGCTGGCTCAGTATCGAGTTTGGCTTGTCTTATTTGTTCCATGCCTTTAACTTTTATTTCTTCTTCAGTTAATCCTGCTAACTGTTCAGAATTAAAATCAAGATAGTGTGTAATACCTTGCATCTTTACGGTGTAATTGCCAGGATTGTTTGGATCTTCAGTAATATATTGGGGATCCTCATAAACTGGCATTTGAGCAAATGCTTCTCCAGCTTCGGTTACACCGGCTTTTAATTTTTGCTCGGCGCCAGAAACTTTAATTTCAATTTGACCAGGTTGGCCGTTTAAAATCTGCCAAGCTGCACTTCTAGTAGCATTACCGCAAAATTCTCCACCTGCCATCACAAGTTCAGGGTTAGTGGGAGACGAATTAATAAATCCTACTTGCTCTACATTTTTATAGGTATCAAGCATAATAGAATTTATGAGTCCTCGTTTATTTGGATTTGGTTCTAGACCTTCAATTAAACAAGTATCATTTCCACCTGGGCGAAATATTTTAAATTTCAAACTGGTATCTCTACCAAATATATTTTCATTTGAATTCATGTTTTCTTTATTCATAATTTTCCTTTCCACCAAGCTTAGCTTGTTATGGGGAAGCTAAGCTCTCCCACTAAAAAACCCCGCTTGGCGGGGTGATTATTTTTGTTTAATTTGAGTTTATTACTCTAAACCAAGACAATCACTCCGCCACGAGAGGGGAGTGATGATGGTTCATATCTTTTAATCTTTTTAACATAAGTTTGTAGCCACCCATGCCGTCTGTTAACCACTTATTAGTGCGGGCGATAGTAGTAGAACTCATACCAGTTTCTTGTGTGATTAGTTCATAAGCGACTTTCTCATTCAGCATTTGAGCTACTCTCCAACGATTGGAAAATTCCTTAATTTCCGCTTCAGTCAGCAGGTCGCGAAAAAACTTCTGACATTCGTTTTCAGTCTGCAAATTAAGAATAGCTTTATATAGTTGTTTGGTTTTTATATTTAATTTCATACTTTAGCAAAATAAAGTATAGCACTTTATCTAAATAAAGTCAAATAGTAGGTTTAGACATAATATTGCTGTTTGGGTACAAAATCTAGGGGATCCTTCGACTCCCTCATATAACTCGGTCGCTCAGGATGACAGAAAAAATGTAATATTATATTTTTCCTGTCAATTTTAATGCTTTTATACTACTTACTTGCTTTGGGGGTGACGGTGGCGGAAGGGCCGGCAGTAGGTGAAACTGATAGATTAATAGTAGGGTTTTTGGGTGCTCCTTCAAATTGTATAATTCGATTAGCGACTGTCATAGTTTTATCTGTCTTGCTTGGATATCCATAAATAATTACTCTATCTCCTTCAACTAATTTTGAAAAACCTGATTTGGTAATCTCAGCACCCTGGGCTGAAGAGTAAGTGTTTGTAAAAGCTTCAACATCAATTTTATCTTGCTTATCACCATTGACTGCCAACATAAAAGTTCCGTTAATACGGTCAATGGAAGCGATTTCTCCACTCAAATATGTTGGCATAGCATAAACATTGATGTAACGTGCGAGTAAATGTTCAGAGTCTTTGTTCCATAGTCCAAGAGCGGTGATGACCGAGCCTTTAGGTAGATCGGAAATTCCGATAGTATTACCATTTAGATCATAAAATTTAGTAATTTCGTCAGCATCAATAAACCGTGTGTTATTTTGTAAATCATTGATGGTGATCGAAGTGCTACCAATACTGACAACTGTGCCCATGATGCCTCTCTTTTCTACCAGATTCATTTGGGAAACTTCTTTTTTAATTTTATTTAAAATTGATTGTTCATTGGGAGGGGTAGTCGGGCTAAGTGATGCACTAGAAGAAGCACTTGATTGGGCGTGAATAGGATGAGGAAATACAAAAATCAAAAGACCAAATAAAACAGTAAATACGGTAATATAAATTTTAAAATTGATGTTCATATTTAGAATTGTTGTGTTGAATAAGTTAATGTCTTGACCATTGTTTGTTCTGTACCGTCAGGGAAAATCGCCGTAATATACAAAGGATTGGTGTCGTTGTCAATAGTAGTACTTAAAGAATAGGTACCATCATTGGACGCAACTCCAACTTGATCTGTGCTGGTAGTTGAGACAACAATAATACTTCCTTTAGTAGCTTTACCACTTACACTAATGGCATGTGTAGTCAAGACGCTTTCGTCGTTGGGCTCATTGATAGTAAAGAAATCACCTTTTGGAGCCGACGTAGGTGAAGGAACAGTAGTTGGTTTTATGGTTATAACTTGAGTTAATGGTTTGGGCGAGGTCTTTAAGTAATGATCATACACATAAAAAGTTCCACCAGCGACCATAAGGCCAACTAATACAGCTATAAAAGAAAGTATGACACGTTCGGCTTTCATAAGTAGTAACAATACGGGTGATCAGATGATACGTTATCAGACATATCTTGTCAAGAAACATAAATGTGTGTTAGTATGGTGCAGTGGAAATAACAAAATTATCAATAAATTCATTAAAAATAAGAGGCAAACAAACCTCAGTGGTAGTCAACCCTCAGGATAAAGTTGTTACTTTTGAAGCAGCTGTGATTTTTAATACCTCTAGCTCGAGCCTAAAACTTAAACCTGATATTCTTACCATTGATGGACCAGGAGAATATGAAATAGGCGGTTTAAAAATAACAGGTGTGCGATATGAGGATTCAGTAACCTATACTTTTATAGTAGATGAGGTACGTATTGGTTTAATCGACAACAAAACATTGGCCAAATTTCATGCCAAACTTCCTGATGTTAATGTGTTAGTGGTTATGGTCACTTCTGAAGACGATTTATCAATCTCTACCAATGTGGCGAATTCAGCAGTTCTATATATGGGAGACAAAGCAGAAGAAGTAATTAATAAATACATCAAAGAAGGGGTTAGCAAGTCAAACAAATATACAGTTACTAAAGACAAACTGCCAACTGAAGTACAGCAAATATTATTAGTGTAGAATTTTGTTTCTTGTCTTGGGATTGTACTGAGCCCCATGGGATCCCTCGACTCCCTCGTAAGACTCGGTCGCTCGGGATGACAGAAACAAAGGGCAAATTATATTGTTTCTGTCAACTATAAATTCAATTATATGGCGACAATCAAGGTTCCTCCACATAACGAAGAAGCAGAACAGAGTGTTTTGGGTGCAATCTTAATTGATAAAGAAGCTATTTCGGTAGTTTCAGGAATTTTGAAGCCAGAGCATTTTTATAGTGATTTACATGCTATTATTTATGACTCGATGCTAGAGATTCATGAGGAGCGAAAAGCTATTGATGTCTTGACGGTTTCGGCGCAAATAAAAAAACATGATAAGGGTAAGATTGTACGTAGTTCTTATTTAAACGATTTAGTGAATACTGTTCCTACTGCTGCCAATGTTGAAGAATACTCCCATCTAGTTAAAGATTTAGCTACCAAAAGAGCACTCATTCATGCTGCGTCCGAGATAGCAGAACTTGGTTTTGAAGAAGATAAAGAAGTGAAAGATTTACTCGACAAGGCAGAATCAAGTATTTTTACTATTTCACAAAGTAGTATCAAACGAGATTTTATTGCCATTAAAGATACTTTGACCGAAAGCTTTGATCGTTTAGATGAATTGCACCGTTTAGGTGAGGGTTTACGTGGTACTAAAACAGGTTTTACTGACTTAGATCGCATCTTGTCAGGTATGCAAAAGTCAAATTTGCTAATTTTAGCAGCACGTCCAGGCCAAGGTAAAACAGCTTTAGTAGTAAACATTGCCCAGTTCATAGGTGTAATGGATAAAAAGGCGGTGGCAATTTTTTCTTTGGAAATGAGCAAGGAAGAACTTGTAGACCGCTTGATGGTTGGACAGGCTGATATTGACGCATGGAAACAAAAAACCGGGCGTTTAAATGAAGAAGATTGGACTAAGCTATCTAACGCAATGGGGGAGTTGGCCGAAGCACCGATTTTTATTGATGATACACCAGGTATTTCCATTGCCGAGATGCGCAGTAAAGCACGTCGTTTGCAGTTAGAGCATAAAGATTTAGGTTTAATTATTGTTGATTACTTACAATTGGTTGATCCAGGTCAAAAATTTGAAGGACGTGTCCAGGAGGTTGCACATATTTCTAAGTCCTTGAAAAATTTGGCTCGCGAATTGAATGTCCCTGTTCTCGCAGCTTCTCAGTTATCACGTGCTGTTGAGCAAAGAGGTGATCGAAAGCCTCAACTTGCTGATTTACGTGAGTCTGGCACTATAGAACAGGATGCGGATGTTGTCATGTTTATTTATCGTCCTGATACAGAAGGTAATCCAATTAATATTCCCACTAAATTACTTATAGCCAAACATCGTAATGGCGCTACAGGTGAGATTGATTTGCTATTTCGTGGAGACCGCATCAAATTTTATAGTGTTGAAAGACAACAACCAGCTTAATTCAATCTACATTAGCTGATAAAAATGATATTATTTTTCGTTGTTCTTTTAGTGAATTTACTAATAAATCAGCATATTTGTTTAGTTCATCGTCTTGAGAAGAAGCTATACCAATAGTTCGCATGCCACCTTTTTTTGCTGCTTGGATACCGACAGATGCGTCTTCAACAACCACACAACTTGTAGGATTAATGCCGAGCCGCTTACTAGCCAAAACAAATGTTTCAGGGTGTGGTTTTGGATGTTTGATTTCATCCCCAGTTATGATCAAGTCTAAATGCGGCGAAATTTTAGCTAGGTTTAGCAACAATCTAGCATTGCGGCTGGAAGAAGAGGCAGCAAGTCGGTAGTTAAGTTTTTTTAGTTTTTTTATAAAACTTATTACACCCGGCTTGGGGGATAATTGTGAAGAGTTTAAAGTTTGTAAAAAAAGAAGTTGCTTTTGTCGAGCAATCTCAGACTGTTTATCTACGCTTAAATGTGGAAGTACATTTTTAATTGCCTGATCCCTGGGCAAACCATTGATTTTTTTTAAATAATCAGTATAAGTCAGCCTTATACCTTGATTTGCAAAGGTTTGTTTCCAAGCACTAAAATGCAACTCTACACTATCAACTAAAACTCCGTCTACATCAAAAATTATGGCTCTCATATCAATTCCTCACTGCTTCTGCTGCCTTGAGCATAGCAAATAGTCCCATTTCTGGATATCCTCTTTTGTCTGCCAAAGCTAATTCACGTAGATATGATCCGGCTAAATACTCCTGAGAACGTCCAATAAAATTTGGATCTTGTAGTGCATGACTAAAGAGTGGGCTTCTCTTTATCCCTTCTTTTTGAATAGTTACTGCCGCAGGAGGAAATGAGATATTCAGATCTAAATGTAGTCTGTTTTTTTGTATCCTCGCATTTAACTGTTCTCTATTAGAGGCTGTAGTTGTAGAAATATACTTGGTCATCCTTACAAAGGCTTCAGCCGGATCCGCTAAGCCAGCCCATTCAGCGTCAATCATTTTCCAGTTTTGACTTTTTGGATCAAACAAAATATTTGCTCCAGTTGCATCTCCATGGGTCATAACTAAGTAAGGTGGACGTCTCTGGAGAGCTTCATGTACGCGTCCTGCTGTTTGTAATAAGGATGGATATTCTTGATCTTGAAATACAATAGGACTAGTCCACATCTCTTTAGGTGAGAGTCCATATTTCTGCGCTAAATTATTTAGGACTCCTTGCATGTTTCGAGTTGTATCTGTCCATTCATTACGTTGCATAGAATTACCCTCATGTGCTCCAGGTACTTTTTCTTGTTTTGACCACCAGTCTTTTTTTATTTGCATAAGCTCGTCAATAATGGAATTTGCCTGCTTAGAGTCAATAGTACCATTGCGTATAGCGTCTCGTAATTGTTGTCCTTCAAAATACGGCATAACTACTACTCCTAACTCCTCTGAATGATAGGTTGGAGTTACCATCTTTCTACCTAATGGGGTATCCTGCAGTTTTTGAAATCCAGCAATCTCATGTCTGACCTTGTGTGGTGCATTGGGATTATATTTAACTACCATACTCTCCATGTCGGTATCAATCCTCATCACAACTCCGTCAGACATACCAGCGGTTAAAAGCTGAGTTCCTCTTACATTTCCATTCAGATGTAGATGTTGTTCTATTGGTTGTAAATTTGTTGGCAGATGATGAGTTGCTTCCAGGGGAGTAAATATTGTTCTATCTGCTGATGTCATTCAGAAGTTATAATTTAAAAATGAATTTCTAGCTTGACGCATAAATAAACATTTTTTTGACATTTTTCTGATCCTGACATGAAGCTGACATGTCTTGTAAGTTTTTTCTAACTTAGATAAAATTGATCATCACATGATTATTGAATCTACATATCCGGTCGATTTTCGCAAAAAAGATGCTGCAATTTTAGGAGAACAGATCAAAAATCGCCAGTCAGTCGTTTTAATTGGCATGAAAAGAGTGGGCATCAGTAATTTTCTACGCTTTTTTCTTTATCACAAAGATATAATACCAGAATATATTGGATCAAAAGAAAAGCACCTTTTTATTCCGGTAGATTTACATGATTTGATTGAACGGGAACTTTTTCCTTTTTGGGTACTTACACTCAAGCGAGTATGTGATGTCGCTATGGATTTATCTTTAGAAGAAAGAACGAAAAGACAGATAGAGTCACTGTTTTTAAATAGTATTCAAACCCACGATACTTTTCTCGTTTTTGATTCTTTGCGTAGCGTAATTATAAAATTATGTGAAGCTGGCTATTTGCCGACTATTTTCTTCATTCGTTTTGATCGTATGGAGGATATCATGAATCAAGAATTCTTCGCCAACATTCAAGGTTTGCGAGATGCGACGCATCAGCGTTTGGCTTATGTATTTACCAGTTTTAAAAGTCTTGATGTATTATTTCCAGATATTTTTAATAAACAGGCTTTGAATGTTTTTGCAAAAAATGTACATTTACAACCGGCTGAAGAAAAAGATATTGAAGCGATTTATCAAACCTACTGTAGTAGGTATGATAAAGAAAGTTTAAATAAGATAAAAAAAGAACTGCTTGGTTTGACAGATGGGTATGTGCAATTTTTGCAGCTTGGTTTGATTGTTCTACATGAAAGAAATTACCCCGAAATTACTGCAGATGAATTATATGAGTTATTGTTGAATGATGAGAGGTTTTCCTTGCAATCAGAAGAGATTTGGGAAAGTCTGTCAACTATAGAACGAGATGTCTTGCGTAAAATAGTCCAGGGTAAAGATATAATTGAGCAAGACATAGACGAGGCAAAGTATTTATTTGAAACTGGTATTGTTAAAAAAGATTCTACAACTATTAAAGTCTTCAGCCCGTTGTTTAAGGGATATATTGAAATATTAAAGAGTCAGCATGATGTGCAAAATAAAGATGAAACTGAATTCTCAAAAAAAGAACATGAATTGTTAAATTTACTTTTAAAATATAAGAATAATGTAGTTGACAGGGAGCTGATCATTGACATAGTGTGGCCGGAGGTAGAACCATTTGATGTGACAGACTGGGCGATTGATAGATTAGTTTCTCGATTACGAAGTAAGTTGAAAACACAAAAGTCAAATTACAGAATTACCACCGTTCGTACACGAGGATACAAGTTAACGGAAATATAGTCTAACGTGAAATCGATTGATAGAGAGGAGAAATGAGACTGCTTATAAGCTGTCCCATAAAAAAACTAAATAAGATCAAGCCAAGAATCATTCCAATTACGGCTATTATTTTATAAATATTAGAAATTTCATTTCCCTGTTCGCGCTTGTGGCGTAAATAAACACCATAAGTTACTTGCACAAAGATTATTATTCCTAAGAGACATAGATAAATCCAGCTGAGCCAATTAGTGTGATTATTTAATGATTTATCCAGAGAGGTGAGTTGTGGTACTACCAGGAAAACAAATCCCAACGTCAGTAATGATTCAATACTGCATAAGATAAAAATTACAGAAGAAAACTGTTCAATTTTTCCTGAGGTAGTGCGTATTCTAAAAAAAGATGTTCTCTTCAGTAACTCTATTTTTGCGTTATCCATAAATATACTTGAGTAAATCTATTATATACTATGGAAAGAAAAAATAACCTTACTTCCGTGGGTATTGAGTTTGATAAGTAATAGTATTACGAGTGGCAATTTGTAAATCTGGACTAAATTCCTGAACACACCCTGATGCTCGAATGACTGGATCTGGAGCGCCACTAAATGTTGGGGAGCCTTGATTAGGGGGGCAGAAGACATCTGCGGCTGCTAACTTTATAATTCCATTTTTGCCCACCAAATTAGGTCTTTTATTAGTAAACAATTCTACGCTCTCTGCATATGTAGTATCAGTATAATGAATAATAAATTTATAACTTCTAGTGTAAGTACTATAAGGTAAAGGGGATTGAGTTGGTTGAGGTGTTTCTGTGGGTAAAGATGTACTGGTTGGTTCTGGTGTGGGATGGAGTTGGTCCAGTAACCAAGAACTACCTTTGCCTTGGTAGTATTTGTGGTCTATGGCTGATACGCCGGTAATTATACCTACAGCACAGGCTACTGAAGACACTGGGATAAGCCATTTTCTTCTTTCTGCTGACATGGGAGGATTATAATACCTTCTTTTAACAAACGCAAGTTATTAGCGATTATTATTATAATAAGATCTATTAAGTGCCGGGAGAGGGACTCGAACCCACACAGCCATTATAGCCAGTAGTTTTTGAGACTACCGCGTATACCATTCCGCCATCCCGGCTGATCACATTAAAACAATCAACTTAGAACGAATTTCTCTTACTAACGTCTTATATTTTACGTTATTTGAGGCGCATATTCAACAGAAGAAGGAAAATTATCTTTATTTTCTCGATATTAAGTGTTAGAATGGCAAATATGAAGTTTGAACTCTCACAAAAAGCTCCACAACAAATATCCTCTGAAGTTTTAGCCATTTATGTTTTCCAAGCAGAAGGGCAGAAAGCGGAGTTTGTCTCCAATGAATTTTTTGCACAAGTAGATAAAGCTTTGAATGGTCAATTAACAGCAGTTTGCAACAGTGAAAGCTTTCAAGGTAAATCAGGTAGTGTAGTAAGCTTATTTAGTTTTGAAAAAATTGTCCCTACCAAAGTTGCAGTGATTGGACTAGGGAAAAAGAGCGAATTTGTTTTGGATGATCTGCGCCAGACCACGGGCAAATTTATTAAGTCAATCAATAAAAAAGCGAGGGCTATCTGTATTTCACTTCCGTGCGGAGCTGATGAAGAAACGGCAGATTTACTTGATGTAATAGTCCAAAGTGTTGAATTAGCCAATTATGAATTTGGTAAATATCATACTCAAAGGGATGAACAAATTAAATTATCGTCTGTGGTTTTACAAGTAAATAAAACAGAAAATTTATCCTTCTTGAACAAACATATTGTTCATTCCCAATTGTATTCTCAGGCTACCATTTTAGCTAGAGATTTAGTCAACGAACAGCCAACAGTGGCTACTCCTACATATTTGGCTAACTTAGCACAAAATATCGCCAAAAGTAACCCGGAAATAACTTGCAAGATCTTCAATCGTGCTCAAGCGGAAAAGCTCGGTATGGGGGGATTCTTAGGCATCGCTCGGGCTGCTACAATTGAACCAAAATTTATATTCTTAGAATTTAAACCTAAAGGTAATAAAAGTAAGAGAAAGCTGGCTTTAATCGGTAAAGGTATTACCTTTGACAGCGGGGGAATTAATGTCAAGCCGGGAGACCATATGCAAGATATGAAAATGGACATGGCAGGTGCAGCAAGTGTTTTGGGGGTATTCTCAGTTATTGCGAAAATAAAACCAGATTTTACCGTAATCGGATGCATTGCCGCGACGCCCAATTTAGTTTCCGCTACCTCTATTGTGCCAGGTGATGTGGTAAAAGCCTATAATGGTAAAACTATAGAGATTTTAAATACAGATGCTGAAGGTCGGGTTACAATGGCAGATAGTTTGTCTTATGCAGTTGCCCAAGGCGCAACAGAAATTATTGACTTTGCTACTTTGACTGGTGCAGCCTTGGTTGCTTTGGGTAGTGATGTAGCAGCTATGTTTGCTAATAATCAAGATTTGGCCTCAAAAGTAAAATCTGCAGCATTTTCTGCAGGGGAGAAAGTATGGGAATTGCCATTGGAAAGGGACTATAAAAAACTAAACAAAAGTGATGTAGCAGATATTGCCAATATTCCTAGCAGCCGATATGGAGGGACGATCACCGCGGCGTTATTTCTGCAAGAATTCGTAGGAAATACTCCTTGGATACATTTTGATATTGCCGGACCAGCATTTGCAGAGAAGCCATCAGGTCTGCATCCAAAGGGAGGAACTGGATTTGGCGTGCGTACTGTGCTAAAATTGTTGGAGAACAAAGGAGATCTTACAGATCCTGGACAAGTCAGAATGAGTATTCAAAACATATGATTGGAGTTACAGATTTGCGAGCAGGTACAACATTTAAAGAAGATGGTAATTTATATCAAGTTGTTTCTTACGAACATATAAAGATGGGTCGTGGTTCTGCCAATATTAAAGTTAAAGTTAAAAACTTAAATAATGGCTCAACTATTGAAAAAAGTTATATTAACGGGGCAAAAGTAGATGATGTGATGGTTATCAAAAAAGATCTACAATTTTTGTACAAAGATGAAGATAATGCTTACTTTATGGACCCAAACACATATGAACAGATAATTGTTAATTTAAAAAGAATCGATGGTAGTGAGTATTTGAAAGAAGGGGAGAGTTTTACTGTAAGTTTCTTAGATGATGAAGCATTATCGGTATTATTTCCTCCCAAAATGGTTTTTAAAGTAATAGATACAGCGCCTGGTATTAAGGGAAATTCTGCTACTAACGTTTTCAAAGATGCAGAGTTGGAAAATGGCATCAAAACCAAAGTTCCTTTATTTATTAATATCGGAGAAGCAATTCGTATTGATACACGTACTGGAGCATATACGGAGAAAGCCTAAGATATCTTCATAACAGCTAATAGCTGAATAACTCCTTGTTCTCAATCTAGTTTGATGTGTTATTTTGCTTTCTTCTTTTAAGTAATTTAACTTGTTAACAGTTACTAGTGGAGAAGTGATCTTTGCGGTTAAGAGATTGTAATTTACAATAGTTCTGCTGATGAGACTGAAAATGATGTTATAATAGAGAAGCTTGGATTTAAGATGAAGAATCATATCTTTTTAGCCTTCAAAGAACGATCATTTGTGTTTTTGTGGATCGGAGAAGTATTTACGCAAGTTGCAGGGAATCTATTCACAATTTATCTGGTGTTAACCACTTTTCCGCTGACTAAATCTAACACAGCAGTTTCGGGAGTAGTTTTAACTTTTACCCTACCAGCGATAATATTCGGCGTATTGGCCGGTACGCTCGTAGATCGGTGGAATAAAAAAAATGTCTTAGTTATTACCAATATTTTGCGCGCATTAGCGATCCTGATTTTAGCTTTCGTTAATACAAATCTAATAGTAATTTATGCTGTTTCTTTGATTGTGTCTTTGCTCACTCAATTTTTTATCCCGGCTGAGACTCCTCTTATACCCCAGATAGTTAAATCCGATCATTTGTATTCAGCTAACGCCTTGTTCGGCTTGGCTATTAATGGCTCTATGTTATTAGCCTATGTTATTTCAGGAGCAGTATTAGTAGCCTTTGGTCCACAAGGATCACTATTTTCTTTTGCACTGTTATTACTCTTAGGTTCAATGAGCATCTTTTTTGTTAAATATCAAGTCAAAGAAGATAAGCTTACACCAGAAGTGGCTAAATTAAATTGGCAGAAAGAGTTACATAAAGCATTTATTTTATTGGTCAAAACAAAAAAAGCGTATAGTGCTTTATTTTTACTGGCTTTGACCCAAACTTTAATTTTAATTTTAGCTACTATTACTCCTGGATACGCTACAGACGTATTACATGTAGACATCAGCAAATTTCCCATTATTTTTGTTACTCCGGCGGCTATAGGAATGTTTCTAGGAGCGTTGGTACTTATCAACAAATTTCACGACGTTGCTAAAGAAAAAATTATTATTTCAGGATTATTTTTATCGGGTATTTGTATGGTTTTACTACCTTTTGGTTCCTTAATCACTTCCAAAGAATTTGTGCTGGATGTTAATCGTATGTTGCCTCATTTTTTGATCATCAGTGACTTGCATATTGTGGTAGTATTAGCTTTTATACTTGGCTTGGCAAATTCTTTAGTTTTTGTTCCCGCCAATACCATGCTGCAGGAAAGTGCGACAGATGATACCAGAGGCAAACTATATGGTTTGCTTAATTCGATAGTTGGTATTTTTTCTTTATTGCCAATTATTGCTGTTGGAGGTTTGTCAGATTTATTGGGAGTGAACAATGTAGTAGTAGGCATTGGTGTATGCTTGTTGATTATTGGCCTTTACGAATATGTTCTGCAAAAAAGAGGATAAAATAAATTTATGACTTGGTTTATACTTTGTTTAATTTTTTGTTATTTTGTTTTTCTTTATTATGTCTATCGTTTAGGCAAAGGTGATTTTGTTTTAGACAGAAAAGATGTGCCATTGGAAAGGCTGTTCAATTTTACTTTTATAACTACGTTAGTAGCTATTTTTTTCGGTCGTTTATCCTATGTAATTTTTTATGGCAATACTAGCTATTTAAACCCATTAAAGTTTTTAGTCATTCCTTACTTCCCAGGTTTGATTCTTCCAGGAGGAATAGCTGGCGCTTTTGTTTATTTATGGTTTATGCATAAAGGGAAAAAAGTACCTAGTGGTAGATTAATAGACTTCTATGCTACCTCATTGCTTATGATAATGCCATTGATTATGTTGAGTGAGTTATTTTTGTTGCCCAATCAAGTGTTTTGGCTGCAAGTTATATTGGCCGTTATTTATTTGATAGTATTCTTTTTTTTCAATTATATTTTATTACCCAAAGTCGGAAGGGGAGAAATTAAAGATGGCACTATTGGGCAAATATTTTTAGCAATTTTATGTGTCATCTCTTTTTTACAGGATAGTTTTTTGCTCCATAAAGGAATTTTTTACTTTTTACGCCTAGAAGATATTTTTTATCTTTTGGTGATCTTTTTTATACTTTTCGTTGTGGTAAGACGTGAATTCCTTCCCAGCAAACGATCTCGTTAATATGGAACCAATTAAAATTATTTTTGAAGATGAAGATTTATTGGTATTGGACAAGCCTGCAGGTATTACAGTTAATAGATCTGAAACTACCAAAGAACCTACAATTCAGGATTGGACAGATGAAAAGTTACAAATCTCCAATGATAAGTTATCCATACCTCAGGATAAAATAGAAGACTATACTAGTGATGAATATTTTCAACAGACATTTTTACAACGTGGAGGCATTGTTCATCGTTTGGATAAAGAGACTTCAGGTATATTGTTAGTGGCTAAAAACTGGCAGACGTTCAAGAATTTACAAGCGCAATTTCACGATAGAGTAGTTGAAAAGACATATTTAGCTTTGGTGCATGGTGTTTTGACACCAAGGGAGGGAGAAATCGCGATACCTGTGGATCGCTTACCTTGGGATAGACACCGGTTTGGTGTGGTGCCCGGGGGTAGACCTTCAGTAACTATTTACCAAACATTGAAGTTATATGTTTGGAAAAAGAGAAAACAAGAAAAATTATCTTTGGTGGAATTATATCCTAAAACCGGCAGAACTCATCAGATTAGAGTCCATTTAAAATATCTCAATCATCCCATTATCTCTGATATGCTGTATGCAGGTAGAAAGACCAGTAGAGATGATCGTAGGGTCTTGAGCAGGGTATTTCTGCATGCTGCTGGAATAAAATTTAAACATCCCAAAACAGGAGAGGATATCGAATTTAAAAGTGAATTGACGACAGAATTGCAGGAATTTATATCAAGTGAGCTAGAAGTAGAGGTTAACTAATTTTATAAATAGATATAGCTAAATACTGTGAAATTGATAAGAATCGACAACTAAAAGATAGTTAGAGTCTGCAGAATAAATCTATATTAAAGTGTAGATTTTTTATTTAGAGTTTGTATGGGTTTGGTTTTATTGATTAAGTTAGCTATAATAATAGAGTATTATTATCTAAAAATACAGTAAATGGAGGTGAGATTATGGCTGGTAACAGTGGATTTTTTAAAGGCGAGAAGAAGAAAAAGAAAAAAGAGTCATTGAATAAGCAATCATATGGAAACGATGCTCCAACTTTTGTCTTGCCTAGATTAATTGAAAAGAAAAGAAAGTCTGAGTAAAACATGCTAATGAGAAGAAATGTGGGACTTCATCACGGTTCTGGAATCAAAACCGCATGGCTGTTTATTGGTATAGTCCTTGTCATAATATTAATTGCATTAGCAATTAAGTTTGTTTTTGCATTAAAAAATAGTACTTTTGATGGCCAACACCAATTTGTGCTCTTGGTTCGTTCAGACAACAACAAAGGTATGCTGGCGCTTTTCCAGCCTACTCCATCAGCTTCTGTGATTATTGTGCCATTGGAAAATATAAATGGACAAAATGTCTCAGCTGATTTACATTTGGGAGTCGATGGAAATATAACTGCCAGTATTGATAAGGTTACCAATAAAGATGATGTAAAATCGATTATTTTCGATTCTATTTTTCATGCTCAACATTCTACAAGTCATGTGAATTGGTTGGACCTAGCTAGGTTGTGGCTAGTAGCGAATACCGCATCGTATGCATTTATGCCTGTAGACAACTTACCTAAAGACAATATTTTAGGAACTATGGGGATGCAACTTTTTATCGATACGGGAATTCAAAAAGATAATCAGACAATTCAGGTGATCAACACGACTTCTCAACCCGGATTGGGGACACGTCTAGCTTCGGAGTTAACCAATATGGGTGCTGATGTGATTGATGTTCGCTCTGCTCCCACTGAAGTTAAACGTTCAGTAATCAATTATGATAAAATTTCATATACTGTGACCAGACTTGAACGGATTTTGCAGATGCCATCAGCCTTAAGTGATGAACAGGGAATTGCTGACATTCAGATCATTATAGGGGCAGATAATGCTTATCCTAAAACATTCTAAAAGTTACATGAGGAGATTTACAGTATCAAGGAAGTTAACATTAAAATATTAAACGTTATTCGGTAGATGAGTATTTAACTATATGACTATATTAATTATTCTGGTAATTGCTCTCGTTTCAATTGGCTGGGCTTACTGGTCATTGAAGCAAAATAAAAAGCATGAAAGATTGAATGAAGTAAAAAAAGATCTTAACAAGGGGAGAGTGATTTTCTATGCACCGGGAAAACAAAACGAACATGAAGAGAAACAGATTTGAGAGTTATAAATCAGTTTTCTTCATCAGAATGTTCTGAAGAATCGTTGTCCTCATCACGAATGGTTTTGAAGGTAAATTTTGTTTTTTCCAGCGTGATAAAAGAAGGCTGATTTTTAAATTTACTGACTCTTTTGACTTCGCGGATAAAAATTATCACTTTGTTTTCCTGACTGCTTTTGATAAAAGTTTCATACTGATTACCAGCTTCTATCAACTTGATCAATCTTTTCCCTAAATCATCCGGAAGCATACCGATGAAGTGTTTTTGTTGTGACATAACAAAAATTTTCATCCGTTTAGTCTGCAGCTCTACTTTTTCTCCGCTGCGAAACATAGTCAAGGTTTTCTTATCGGCTAAGTTTATTAATTCTACAACTTTGGTTTTACCTGGTTCTTCAATAAAAAGGTTCGAAAAAGTGAGGGGAGCAGCGGATGTAAACTGTTTACCATCAGATCCATTCAGTCTTTTAATATTACGTGTAGCTATGGGGTTATGTTCATCGATATCCAAAACTTGTTGGTATACTGCTTTAGCTTTTTTGATATTTCCCATGCTGCTCCAGGCAAAGGCCAAACGATTCATGGTATCAATGTCATTAGGATTTTCTACAAGTAGCTCTTCATTTATTTTGATAGCCCCATCCCAGTCTCCTGCCAGGGCGGTTTGAATGGCTAGTGTTTTTGATGCGGTCATAGAAGTTTGTATAGTTGGACTGATAGCTTCAAATTGTAGGCAATTCGGTTGCAAAAGTCAATAGTCGAGAGGTATAATAGGTCAGTTACAAGTTATAAATATGAGTGGTCATTCAAAATGGAAAACAATTAAAAGACAAAAAGGTGCCAATGATGCTAAACGCGGACAGGCGTTTACCAAGTTATCTATGGCTATTACCCTGGCTGTAAAACAGGGGGGTGGTATCGGAGATCCGAATAAAAATTTTAAACTTAGGTTAGCAGTCGATGCAGCCCGTGCTGTTAATATGCCTAAAGACACGATTGAGAGAGCAATTGAACGAGCTTCGGGCAAGCAGCAAGATGAGATGGAAGAAGTACATTATGAAGGGTTTGGACCCGGCGGAGTTAGTGTCATGGTAGAAGCGATTACTGACAAGAAGCAGCGTACTACACCCGAAATTAAAAGTTTATTTGATAAAAACGGAGGAGTTCTCGGCAATCCAGGGACAGTTGGTTATATGTTCCAACAGGTGGGTCAGATTATTTTGGAAAAGCCTTCCAAGATCTTAGATGATATTTTTATGCTCGCAGCTGATGCAGGTGCAGAGGATGTAACTCAGGATGGAGAGGATATTGTGGTGTATACAAGACCTGAAGATTTGGCCAAGGTGAGTGATGTTTTAATGAAAAATAATTTGACTATTTCTGAAAGCGCTATTATTCAAAAACCTACGACATTTAAGGAATTAGCTACTCAAGAAGAAGCTGATAAATTTACTAATTTTATAGAAAAAATAGAAGATCACCAGGATGTCCAGAATGTCTTCCACAATGCCTCATTTGCTGCCGAAGCTACTGTTTGAATAAATAAACAAATCTCATACTCCGAGTTTTTTAATTATTATATAATTCATTCATGAGGTTGGAAAATAAAAATATTTTGAATTCGCAAACATTTAAAAGGGTGATGTATTTTAAGTTCTTCATGGTAATTTGTATCTGGGGATTAATACCACTGCTTATTCCTGTCAATTTAGTTCCTGTTCTTGGTTTGCATTTAAATGCCTATCAAATTTTTATCATGCGGATATGGGGAATAGTCGTTTTACTCGACACATTTTTGTATTTATATATTTATAAAAAGCCTCATACTAAACTGGTAAAATATTTTATTTTGTTTGCAATTATCGACAATGGGGGATTTGGATTAGTGTTACTGTTATTTTCACCATTTTTTCATTGGCCGTGGGGGATATGGATCAATGCTCCTTTTCAATTGTTCTTCGGCTATTGGTTCTATAGATTCTTTAAAGAAGGGAAATTTGATTTATTCTGGTCGAGCTTCATTTGCCAGAATGATAGAGTTGCATTATAAACTTCCTTGCTTGATGTATAATAGTCAAATGAGATTTTCTAACCCGTTTATATTTCGCCGTAAACGTGTTTCTACGACAGAAAATAGGGAAGAGCGGCCTGCCATCGTAAGATCAGACCAACGTCATTCTGAAAGTTCTCAAGGTTTTTTTGATAAACGTCAAAAATTTATCATTGGGATCTTTATTTTATCCTTAATTTTTTTATCTATTCAATTTAACATTGGTCAGCAAGATATTTTTATCGTATTTGCACTAGCTATATTGACCAATGTTTTTTTATATTGGGCCATGAGACGTGACTTAAAAGATAACATGATGTATACAATTTTTATTTTGCCTTTCTTCTATAGTCTGGCTTTTGGTTTATTTTATCTACTTATTCCAACCCGCATTATTTTCCGTCTTATTTTAACTTTTATTTACGGACTTGGGTTATATTCGTTATTCCTCAGTCAAAATATTTTTGTTGTTGGGGCAATTCGCACTATCCAGTTGCTCACGGGTGCCAGAATTGTGTCTTTTATGATCGCACTTGTGTGTTTTGTTTTTTTAGTTAATATTGTTATTTCCTTGCATTTTGCCCTGCCGGTAATTTTGGCTTTATTATTACTTTGTATTTATCCTTTGACTTATCATTCATTGTGGATTTATGTTTTACAAAAAGCTCCATTTAGACTTTCCGTTTGGAGCGGGGGAGTTACGTTCTGTTTGCTTGAGATTGCGACTGTTTTGTTATTCTGGCCCAGTAGCCCAACAGTATTGGCATTATTTTTAGGTAGTATCTTTTATTTATTCATGGGGCTTTCGCATGTATGGATAGAGAGAAGGCTTTTTAGAAATGTTATGTGGGAATTTAGTTGGATATTAGTGGTGGCATTTTTATTTCTATTCTTATTCACGACGTGGGGGAGATAATCAGTAACTACAAACCAAAGTTGAGGCAGGGAAGAGAGAAGCCTATAATAATCCTGTAGTATGATGATATAGTTTGATATAGTGTGAAAAAGATGAAGGTGAATTTTCACGGATGTGGATAAGTATTAAAAACTCTTACAAAATATGTTCAGTGTGCCTAATTTAAGGGTATATGTACTTGGGGTAGTGCATACTTTTGTATACGGGAATTAACGGCCTTTATCTCCTGCAAACAGTGAGTGCTAATTATTTTGAAAAAAATACGAAAAGACTTTTCACGACCCACTGGAGCTAGCCGTGGAGAGGTACCGGAGGAGGGGTATGTCAAAGGTGGTAGTTAATGTTCTAGGTAATTAAGGAGGTCATTAATTATTAGATTAATTAAATTCTATTTTTAGCTTCTCTTCCCAGGAGCGAGGTTAAAATATATCACGTCGCACAATAATACTTTTGCGACGCAATTTTGAACATTAGCCTGGGGGGAGGCCTTCAGCTGGTGCACCTTTAGGGACACTAATTGCGGTCTAAATATTATTGTCAGATACTAGTTATGCTTAATTCTCTACGGATTTCCTGCTGAATTTCCTTATGTATTTTTTTCAACTTTTTCTTGGTCATTTATTGTCTAGTTTTTAACTCTACAATGGCATGGTTTATACCATAAGTTTAACGACAGATATTATAAAAGGTATACTTGGTCATCTTTGTAATTTAAACGCGTCCTAGGGCATCCTAGGGGGTCATTTTTTGAGGTATCAAAGGGGTCGAAAGTATCGAAGGTACCGAAGGTTTAATATATTTAGAAGTGAGAGTATAAGAGAGTCTGTGAGTCGGTATAATCAGTGTATCAGTGGTTCGGTAAAATCGGTAAAATCAGTATGTCAGAAAATCTGTAGAGTCAGTGACTCAGCGTGACATGAATGCAGTTTGTAAAGATATAAATTTGTCATTCTGGAGTGGCTAACGGCCACGATAGAATCTAAGATCTATGAGATCCTCTCCAAGCTTGCAGCTTCTCCAGGATGACATGTATGTACAAATGTGAAAATTTAGTTATTGTGAAAATAATTTTTCACGGAGGTTGTTTATTTCACGAGGTTTAGGGAAATTAAATTATTTAGTTGCTTGATTATAAGCCACACTTACGAATCTTCTCTGAATTTGATTAGTATTGCCGCCACTTCCTTTATAAGTAAAAATTGTTTGGTCCCCTACTCTGTTTGTTCCGGTGACGTCAGCTACATTTAAAGACAAAAATCCTGCATTTGTGCCATCGATATGAGCATAGAAGTTATGTAAACGGCCGTCTAATTTTCCTTGAAATTCAAGATAAATTTGTGCATCTTGCACATCTACCAAGGGATTTCTAAAAAGGACTTTGTGCCCTTCTTGCATATTTACTCCGGGAATACTGATGTCCTTTCTAGAAACTTTTTGGCCATTAAAACTATCCTCTGTTATAGTTGCATTTGCTCCCACAAGACCAGTACCAAAATTAATTTCTTGAGCGGCTCCATGATTGTTAAATTTTTCGACAACGGCTCCAAAACCTATAACTCCAGCTATACTTAGTGCTGCAATTGCATATTCTGTAGCACTTGTTGATCTGCTTGGATTTTGAATAGCAGCATCTGTAGATACTTTTCCCTTTCTTTCGGCTTCTAATCTTGCCTGTAACTCTTCGTCACTAACTTGTCTCAATGAAGAATGTTTTCTACCTCTAAAGAGTCGAGTTATATGATCTGTTAGTCCACTATCTGAAAGACTATGTACAGATCTTCGTCCTTGCGGAGTTCTAAGTTTTCTTTTTATTGGTTTGCCTAAACCTGTTTCTACCCTAGACATATTAATATAGGATTATATCTTATAGGTTGATTTTCGTCAAGTTGAACTTATTTTAGATATTAGTTAAGATGTATGTTGTCATATGCAGGATGAACCTATCAGCAATTTGATTGAGAATTATTTAGAATATTTGTCGATTGAAAAAAATTCTTCTAAGTTAACTATTCGTGATTATAGACACTACTTACAGACCTTTGAAACTTGGTTCTCCTCTACCCTGCCGCATAAAAAAATAGGGGACTTGGATTTATTTATTATCCGTCGCTATAGAGTTTTTTTAAGTAATAAAACAGATGAGAATGGCCAGCCGATTAAAAAAGTTACACAAAATTATTACGTCATTGCTTTGCGCTCATTTTTACGTTTTCTGTTAAAAAATGATGTTAATACTCTTGAGCCATCCAAGATTGATTTACCCAAAACTGAAAGTCGCAGTTTAAAATTCCTGGAGCGTGAACAAGTTGATCAATTAGTGACTCAACCAGATACGTCTACTGATGAGGGTTTGCGTGATCGAGCCGTAATGGAGCTGTTATTTTCTACAGGTTTACGCGTTTCTGAGTTGGTTTCTCTGAATGTTAATTCGATCAATTTTGAACGAGCTGAATTTGGGATCATTGGTAAAGGTCGCAAGCAACGGATTGTGTTTTTATCCGATCGTGCCAGTGAATGGCTGCAAAGATATCTAAAAATTCGCATTGATGGTTTTAAGCCGTTATTTATTCGCTATTCTGGACAGATTATTTCTGATGATGAAGGTGAAAAAATGCGTTTAACTCCACGAAGTATTGAGCGTTTGGTTAAGAAATACGTCAAGGCTGCTCGTTTGCCAGTTGATGCATCAGTTCACACGTTACGTCATTCATTTGCCACAGATTTGTTAACCAATGGAGCCGATATTCGCTCAGTTCAAGAAATGCTGGGGCACAAAAATATCGCAACTACGCAGATTTACACTCACATTACCAACAAACAACTGCGCGAGGTCCACAGAGCCTTTCACTCAGGAAACAAAGAGAAAGTGACAGAAAAAATATAATTATTCATTTTTTCTGTCATCCTGAGCAGCAGGTTTTTATTTTTTACCAAGTTTGGTATGAGAGGGTGACGTTAACAGTGACCTGATTTTGCCCAGGTAATAATTGAGTTGTAGCAGGTGCAGTTGATGTTTTGGCCATGGAATTAAATACCACTGGCTGAGGGCCTCCATTTTCTGACACGTTTACCAATTTACCTAAATTCAAACCTGACTCTTGGGCAATTTTTTCAGCTTTAGATTTAGCATCGGTGATGGCCTTAGCACGGGCTTGATCTTCCAATTGTGTCTGTTCATTGTCTGAGAAAGTGAACTGTACCCCTCCGATCACATTTGCGCCATCTTTAGTAGCGGTATCTACCACTTTATTGGCCAAATCTGTAGTATTAGTTTTTACAACTAAATCTTCTGAAACTTGATAGTTGCCGCCTGCTATTGGAGGACGAACAGGGAGGGCAATGTCTGAGGCAACTCCCCCATTGGTATTTGAGTCCATAGGATATATAATCCCGGTTGGAATAGGTGTGGCAGAATAATTAGTGGTTTTGATATCAGTCTTATTTACACCCAACTTAACAAAGTCTGCCGTTAGTTGATTGGCAATAGTATTAACTTGTTGTTGTGCCTCTTGAATTGATGACGCAGATTTCGTGATACCAACTGTAACAGTGGCAGCTGTAGGAACTGCCGAGGCGCTACCTGTTCCATCAACAGTGAAAAGATTAGAATCATTAGAGATATTAGCGATAAAGATCGGTCCAAATAGTTTGGTGTAGAGGAAGAGACATAAGAAGAAAAAAACGATAACCACAATAGCTACTTTTAGCAGCTCAGCAAATTTCATAATACGTATTTATAATAAATATGCTGTACTTAATTGTCAACTGTGCTTGTTTGTATCATGATCTAGCACTAAAGGAGCATAAGCCATGCCGCCATAAGGTGTAACATAAACTCCATAGCTAATCTTACGAATATTATTTTTATTATTTACATATAACACTGTCAGAGTTGCTATATTACTCCCATTAATATTTATAATTTGAGCATCCTGAATTCGATAACCCTTCATCTCGACTAGAGGACATTTAACTTGAGTCATTTGTGGATAGTTAAAATTATTCTCTGCAGGTAAGGCATATAAATATACATCATTCTCCATGATCCCAACACCTAGTGCATTATTATCAAGCATAATGGGTGCATGATTTAATTTGAGAAGAGGTGGGGTTTCTCCGTTGTTAGCTTGAGGAAGTAATTCAAGTGCTTTATCTTCAAGTGAGCGAAAATCTACATTGTTATTTCCGATATTAATTATATAAGGTTCATCAGAGCCTTCCTGAAGGGTATTAATCAGATTCCCATTAATACCGTTAACTGAAGCATCAATAAGATTACTTGTATTATTATTTACAGTAGTAATTTTCAGGGAACCTGATGGTTCTTGTGTTAACTTTAATAAATGGTTATTATGAATGACATAAAGTTGGTTAGAATTCTCGTTTAATGTGCTACCCACTACTTTTATATCTCCCTCTAGGATCCGAGGACCAAGATTATTATTATCCAGGTTTAGCTGATATAAGCCATTTGTTTTTTCTAGATATACTTTTCCACCTAATGCTATTCCCCTACCCTCTAATATTTTAGCTATGCCGGTTTGATTATAAAAAAGTAAAGATCTTGTGGATTTACCCTGTTTACCACTGACAAGTGTTAAAGAATCATTTACTTGATAAATTTGCTCAGCTATATAACTGGAAGGTAATTGCATCTCGTATCCTGAATTGTTAATTGTCTTATTTACTGCGGATTCTTGAATAAATTTAAGTGTATGTCCTTCCTGGAATACCCCTGTCAATGGCATGTTATTTTCTATACCAGACATATCACTAGGGGCACGCTTGGAATCAATTAAAGTAGGCATTTTCTCCTTTAGAACTTGGAAAGGTAAGCTTACTTGAGCTTCTGAATTATTTATAACTGTGGTAAAAGTATGAGTGTTTGAACTTTGAGCTTCCACAATGGGGTTTGGTCCATATCCTGTTGAAGCAGCAACTAGTGCAGCAGCAGCAATTCCTGTAAGGCGTTTCCAAGGTTTTGATATCCTAACCACCTTATTCCGGTTTGATAGATTTTCGGGAATATTGGGAATTGATACACCAGAGTTCTCCGGGTTCTCCATTTATATATATTATCCCTTTATACTGTCTTTAGCTACTGTTTTGAGGACATCTTGAACAGTTGTCATAAATTGTGCTGGGAAAATAATAGTAGAATTTTTCTCAGTACTGATTTCTGCCATGGTCTGCAAAGTTCTCAATTGTAGAGCAATGGGATGTTTCGAGATTACATCTGAAGCCTCGGCTAGTTTGGCGGCAGCTTGAAATTCTCCTTCAGCGGCCACAATTTTAGCTCTTCTTTCACGTTCAGCTTCGGCCTCTTTGGCCATAGCTCTTTGCATATTATCGGGTAGAGTAATATCTTTGATTTCAACAGCTGTAACCTGCACTCCCCACGGCTCAGTATGTTTATCAATTACATCTTTGATTTGAGAATTTATTTTGGCAGTTTGTGAAAGTAATTGATCCAGTTCAAATTGACCAATTACATTGCGTACAGTGGTTTGACTGATTTGGTTAATTGCCTTATAGACATCTTCAATAGCTACGACCGATTTTCCTGCATCCACTACATTATAATAGGCTACTGCTGCAATATCGATAGACACATTGTCTTTGGTGATAATCTTTTGTGAAGGAATTTCCATGGTAATGGTACGAAGAGTAACTTTTACCATTCGTTCAAAAATGGGAATTAACAAAATTAATCCAGGTCCACGAACTCCTGTAAAGCGTCCCAGGAAGAATATAACTCCTCTTTCGTATTCATTAACTACACGTACACTAATGAAAAATAGAATAATAAGAACTATTAAAATAAATAAAAACATAAGCATGCAAGGTCAATAATAGTACTTATATTAAGAAAAGTAAAGATGAGTAGGTGTGCTCTTACTGCGAGTAAGTAATATGTTCCGAAAGAGCGAAATTTAAGACAGAAAATTTTTGATTAAGTCCACTGATACTGGTAGCTGGCAAGAAAGATATTTGTGTTGATTTGGCCTTCTGAAGGGCAGATTTATTAATAGCAAAACTCACCTGTGCTAATATCCCTGTACCTTTTATGGGCTTAGCCTTGAAAGGAACCACCATAATATATGAGAGTGTTCCAGATTTAGCTTTGGGAGTAGGCAGATTCTCTACTTTAGGTATAAAACTGCCAGAGCTGATTTGTAAATTGCTTATAATATTGGGATCATAACTTAATTCAATATCAGCCCCGTAAATACTGTTGTCGTTAGTCTGAATAACCAAATTTAATTTTTCTAAAGATGGAGATTGTGTATTTATGGTCAAATTGGGAGGTGAAAAATAAAGCAGAGTTTGTCTCGGCTGAGGAGTCGGTGTAGGCATAACTACATGATTATTATTCATCTCATTAGTCTGAGAAATTAATAATAATAGTCCTATTATTATTACCAATATTACTACAATTCCTCCCTCATAATAAGTTTTATGTTTGAGGAAATTAAATTTAGTTTTTGCAAATATGTTCGATAGTATATTTCCCATAAGTTATCTAATCTCCGTATTCTACAGATGAATTACGTAACCACAAATTGTAATCTGACAAATCTACCACACCATCGTCATTTAAATCAGATAAGGTATATTGGCTCTGTGGACAACCGGCATCAGGTCCTCCGTCTACATAATAAGCAGTCACACAGGCCATCAACTGACCGTAATCCAAGATACTTATTGCATTATCGTTATTTATATCGCCTGCTACCAGAGTTATTTTTGGTACGTCAGTTGTAGACTGTGCTGTAACTTGTACCAAAGAAGGCACAGCTTTTCTAAGGTAGCCGTCCATCTTGGCCATAATTTGGTAGTTGCCTGTAGGAAGATTACCCATATCTACTGTGCCAGTATAGTAACCATTACTGCTATCTCCGCTGCTGTCATAATTTACTGTGCCGTCCATATATGTCGTCTGACCTGCATTGTTAATAGCATAAACATGCACTGTTCTAGTTGTATCAACTGGATTTTGGTTACTTAGAGAAGAATCATTTGGGTTTACCTGGTCACCTATTGCTCCGATGCCGGTAAGTCCAATAGTCAAGGATAAGATTGTATCAGTTGGTGCATATGAAGGAGTAATAGTAGGTGTTTTGGTTGGATTATTTGTTCCAGTTGGAGAAGTTCCAGTTGGAGTAATAGTGGGTGTATCTGTTGGGGTTGTCCCAGGAATGCCAGTCACGGTGGCTGTAGGAGTTAGCGTTGGAGTATCGGTAGGGACAGTTCCGGTTACGCCTGTTGGTATGGTTGTAACGACGCTAGTAGGAATAGTTGTAGGACTACCCCCCCCACAACTCGAGTCAATTGTGTAAGGAATTTGAGCGTATGTGCCTCCTATATTTCCATTTGGGCTTTGAATAGGGTCAACAAAAATGTCTAATGCGTATGTGCCGGGAGTTAAACCGCTTGAAGGTATGGCAGAGGCAAAAGGAGTTGTGAATGAAGGCGTTGTCCCATGGCCCATGGCTACTAATTGATTGTTGCCGGGATTCCAGAATAAGTAGAGTGATTTACCAGAGGGAAAACCAGTGGTGGAGATGGTAATTGAACTTGGTAAAGAAGCTACGCAACTATCCCCTGATGGAAGGTCTGTACTCACGGTGTAACTAGAGCTTACCTGACAATTGGAAGGGTCCACAGGATTTACTCCACATGCAGAATAATTTTGTGCACACATTGAAGACATAGGATAAGCACAATCAGCTGGGTTGTTGGACAAACAAGTTGAGGCATAGCAGGAATTGTTCGCACCGGCGACAATATAACATGGGTTAGTACAGACATTCTGAGTGCCGGTATCAGTAGGTACACCAGGAGCTGTAGTTGGTGTTGGGGTATTTGTAGGTTTTAACACAGGAGTTGAAAGACAACACTGTCCTGTTACTCCATTTTGGGTTGCTAAACTAGAACAATCATAAGCTGATGAGGAAGGATTGCTACACGTCTGTAACCAAGGATAATAACAGCTTCCTCCGTGATTCGCACATGTTTGTGACACGGGAGTTGTTGGAGTCGGAGTGGGAGTTGTGATAGATGCAACTTGTTGACAAATATCTGAATCTGAGCCGGGATCGAATACAGCCTTCGTTCCAGCAGGACAAGGAATACAGCATAAGTTTACACCGTTGTTGGGAGAAAATACCCCATCTCCAGCACCAGCACAATCCATATGTATATTTGTAGTAGAATATGGAATTGCATTTACATCCAGGCATGAAGAATGTGCATAGCTATAACATGATCCTCCACTTGCTCTACATGTGGCACCCACGTACTTAGAATCTCCACAACATACATTACCACTAGACGCTGGCCCAGATGTACAATCAGAAGCAGGACCAACGTAAGTCTGACAATTATTTGCATAACTGATACATTTCCCTCCTGATTGTGCACATGTTATAGCAAAGGATTTTGAAGTGTAAATAATAAAAATAAAACCAAATACTAGAACGAACGATAGAAATCTTATAACTTCTTTCATTATTCTCACTATCGCAAAAAGTAGAGGTACTGTCAATATGCGTAGTGTTAGTTGCAGATTTCTGTGGCGGTAATTAAATTATTTATCAGACAGGCAACGTTGACTGGTCCTACGCCTCCTGGGGTGGGAGTATAATAACTCGCAATTTTTGCAATTTCACTTTCATCATAATCACCATGTAACTTTCCATCATCTCCTCTATATACTCCTACACCGATTAGTATGGCACCTTGTTTGATATCTTTTGCATGTAAAACATTTTTATAACCTGTAGATGCAATGATAATATCAGCATCCTTAAAAATACTTGAGGGATCCGAAGTTTTTCTATCGATAAGTGTTGTTTCAATCCCTAATTTTTTGAAGTATTCGATAGTCGGGCCACCACCCGTGGGACCTTTACCACTTATGACAACGGTTTGGGATCTTAGCCACTTGATAAATGTTGTTTCAGAAAAATCGTGTTTTTCTTGTTTGTAAATGTATTTAAGTATTTCTAGTACAGCCAGGGGTAAAGCCAAGGTATATTGTGACTCATGATTAAATCCGTCTATGTCTTTTTCAGGAGCAACTGACTGATCAATTTTTTCGGTATCAATTTGTTTCGGCAATGGTTTTTGTACTATGATGCCCTGTATGTCTTTGTCTCCATTCAGGTACTTTATCTTGGCTAATATTTCCTCTGTAGTCGCTGTTTGGGGGAATTTAATTATTGTCACCTTCGCTCCTGTTTTCTGCGCACCTTTCTCTTTTTGTCTGATATAAGCTAAGGAGCTGGGATTATCTCCTACCAATATTACTGCCAGGTGAGGTGTGACGCCTTTATTTTTTTGTAACTCCCCTACCCTAACCGCCAGATTAGTATACATATCCTCAGCAATCTGTCGTCCATCTATTTTCATTAAATACATTATAGAAGGAATAAGTCTATAAGCCAATAAACAAATAGCAAAGTGTATGTTATTATTTGAGCATGGAAAAAGATGATCGCAAACAATCTGTCAATTTTAAAAAATCTGTAATTATCGTATATCGTACGATGGGATTGGTTTGGCAGGTTGATAAAATGCTTTTTATTTTATTTCTTATCTTGGTCATTATTCCCGGTGTAGTACCCTTTATCAATGCTTATATTTATAAATTGATTATTGATTATGTTGTAAATGCAATTAGAATCAGTTCGGTCAACTTAAACGCTTTATTTTTCCTTTTCGCACTACGTTTTTTGACTTATTTTATTCAGCAACTTAGTTTCATTTTTCAAACATATGTTGATAATTTACTTTGGACTAAATTTCCTATCGTATTCAATAATCTACTCTTTACTAAACTCGCTTCCTTAGATGTACAGTATTTTGAAGACATCCAATTTAAAGACTTACTGAGTAAAGTCCGTGAATCTTACAATTATCGTCCTCAAAGTTTATTCAATAATATGTTTTATTCAATACAAAGTTTCATACAAGTTATAATTGCTATAGTTGCAGTCTTAGAATTAAATTGGTGGCTGATTTTTCCCATACTGCTGGTTACTATTCCTGATTTTTTCCTACAAGTAAGAGAATCCAAGATAACTTGGAATATCTGGGGTTGGAGTAGCACAATGCGTAAACGGTTTTTTAACATTTCTAACATGCTCCAGGACGATATGCAAGTCAAAGAGATTAAAATTTTTGGTTTGGGTTCATGGTTTGTAAATTCACTGGTAAACTTACAAAAGCAATTTTATAAGGAGAACAAGCAGGTCGCCAATAAATATTTAATTCTGGATACAGGAGTAAATATCCTTTCTACATTTGTCTTTGTAGGGATTGAAATATACGTCATCTCACAAACTCTTTTAAAACGTATTACAGTTGGTGATATAGGATTCTATACTACTGTTATTAACAATTTTCAGAATGGACTGGGTGGCTTTTTTCGCAGTATCAATCAAGTCTACGATAATAGTTTGTATGTATCCAGTATTTTTGACTTATTTGATCTTCAACCGCGTCTGGTCAACTCTCCTACTGCACAACGATTAGAGTTAAGCAAACCACCAGTCATTGAGTTTAAAAATATAACTTTTCGTTATAAGGGAAGCAAAAGTGCAATTCTACAAAATTTCTCTTTGACTATAAAACCAGGCGAAAAAATTGCCCTGGTGGGAGAAAACGGGGCGGGAAAATCTACGTTAATAAAACTCTTAGTAAGATTTTATGATCCCGAAGAAGGTGAAGTTTTAATAAATGATATTAATCTAAAGGATTTAGACATTACAGATTGGCATAAAAATATTGGAGTACTATTTCAGGACTTTAATCGTTATGAGTATACTGTTAAAGAAAATATTCAGTTTGGTAAAATTGACTCAGCGACAGATGACAATTTACTAAATGAAGCCGTAAAATCAAGCGGAGCTTCTGATGTGGTTGACTCCTTGGAAAAAAGATATGAACAAATGTTGGGTAAGACATTCAAAGAAGGTATTGATTTATCTACAGGGCAGTGGCAAAAAATAGCTTTAGCTAGAGCCTTTTACCGCAATGCACCTATTTTGGTTTTAGATGAACCGACAGCTTCTATAGATGCCAAAGCAGAGGCGGAAATTTTTGATCGAGTCGAAAAACTTTCACGAGATAAAACAGTTATTATTATTTCTCATCGTTTTTCTACTGTACGTCAGGCTGATAGGATATTAGTTTTAGATGAGGGTAAGATTATCGAGCAGGGTTCTCATGCAGAATTAATGCAGAAAAAAGGTTTGTATTCTGAACTGTTTGAACTACAAGCAAAAGGATACAAATAGTAATTAGTAAGGTTTTATTAAGACCAGACCCACACCATGTACTAGAGGGATTGTCTTATATATTATATTTTCTGCTTTTAACTTCTCTTCCCATCGCCGCAAAGGTACTGAGAAATATCCGTCAGGTAAGAGTTTATCTTTAATTGTATAGTCGATGGTGTCGAGAACATGAATTGCCAGGCCACCTGGTTTAAGGGCCGCGTAAGAGTTTTCTAAAACTTCCCACTGATTATCTGTTTGGATAAATCTTAACAAAACGTGTGAATAGATTGTATCAAATGGGCCATATGGAAGTTGTTGCGTGCAATCATGTTGAAAAACATTGTTGACTCCTGCTAAATGATCCAATGTAATGTCTAATGTTAGCATCTCCACAGGTAGATCAAAGATATTTTCAAACATTTCTAGATGATAGCGAATGAATCGCCGATCTCCGCACCCTAAAACGGCGATTTTCAGAAAAGAGTTATGTGTTTGTAGTGGGATTTGTTTAATGACTTCCGCCAACTCTTGCGTTTTCACAAATGCTCTTTTTTTGATTTCCAAGTCATCTTTCTGTTTATATTGCTGGTGATATTGAGCTAAGTCTGGCACTTTTAAAATGTTAGAGTATTTAGGCGGCTTTTTCAATACATGTAGCTGATGCTACTTTTTCTGTCTTATCAGTAAAGCGCATAAGAATTACACCTTGTGTATCTCGACCCAAGCGAGGAACTGAATTTATCGCCAATTTTACAATCTGTCCTTTTTTGGATGTCATAATAATTTCTTCAGTGTTTGGGGGAATAATTTCTGCTACTACTACTTTACCAGTCTTGTCTGTAACATTAGCAACTTTTACACCCTGGCCTCCCCTACTTTGTCCTCGGAATAAAGCGGCATCAGTACGTTTGCCCAAGCCATTTTCCATAATAGTTAACAATTCTCGTTTTTCTCCTGTTGAAATAATATCCATCCCAACCACTTGATCATTGGGAGCAATCTTAATACCTCTTACTCCCATAGTTGCGCGACCCATCGGCCTGACTGAGCTTTCTGAAAATCTGATAGCTTTTCCTTCACGAGTTACGAGCATGACGTCATTTTTACCATCGGTCAAATCACTCCAGGCTAGTTCATCACCTGCATCGAGTTTAATAGCGATCATACCCCCTTTACGGATGTTTTCAAATTCAGCAATTTGAGATTTTTTGACCGTACCCTTTTTAGTAGTCAAGAAAACATATGTACTACGATCAGTTTTGCCGTAAGTGAGGAAAGATTCCACTTTTTCATCAGCGGCAATATTTAATAAATTTATAATTGCGGTGCCTTTACTAACTCGACTACTTTCTGAAATCTCATAAGCCTTGAGTTGATAAGCTTTACCTTTGTTAGTAAAGAATAAAATATTATCATGTGTTTGAGCATATCTTATGTGCGCAATGCCGTCTTCTTCTTTGGTGGTCATACCACGAATGCCTTTGCCTCCTCTTTGCTGAGTTTGGAAACTATTTAACGATTGACGTTTGATATATCCAGTGTCAGTGATAGTAATAACTGTTGCTTCATTCGGTATCAAATCTTCTTCAGAGAACTCCCCTACTTTGCCTTTATAGACTTTAGTACGGCGTGGGTCGGCAAACTTTTGTCGTAGATTTTGTAATTCGTCTTGAACTACATGCAGAATCTTTTGTGAATGAGCCAACAAATCTTCCAAATAAGCAATAGTTTCTCTGACTAATTGTAATTCATCTTCGATTTTTTGCCTCTCAAGTGCAGCTAAGCGACGTAATTGCATATCCAAAATTGCTGTAGATTGAATCTCTGTCAATTTAAATTTAGTCATCAAATTCTTCTTGGCATCATCCTGGGTTGCCGATTCACGGATAGTTCTTATGACGGCGTCGATATTATCAACAGCGATTTTCAAACCCTCCAAAATATGTTCACGCGCCTTAGCTTGTTTCAACTCAAATTCTGAACGACGGCGAATAACGATGTAGCGGTGTTTGAGATATTCTTCCAAAATTGTTTTAAGATTCAAAGTTTGTGGGGTTCCGTTTACTAAAGCTACCATATTCACGGGGAAACTTGTTTGCAAAGCGGTATGTTTGAAAAGATTATTTAAAACCTTTTTGGCGATAGCATCGCGTTTTAACTCTACATAAATTCTCAGGCCACGACGGTCTGATTCATCACGAAGGTCAGAGATTCCTTCAATCTTTTTTTCTTTGGCCAAATCAGCAATCCTGGCGACCAGTTGAGCTTTATTTACCTGATATGGGAGTTCAGTGATAATAATTGCCGATTTACCATTACCAATTTCTTCTATTTCAGCTTTACCACGTATCATGACTTTACCACGTCCTGTGACATAAGCATTACGAATTTCGTTAATATCATAGATATTGCCAGCCGTTGGGAAATCCGGTCCTTTAATAAAGTCTAACAATTCGTCAACTGTTACATCAGAATTAAGCTCTACCCTGGAAGTATCCGAAGTTTCATAAGTACTTTGCTTGGTTTTATCATTCTCTTCTGCAATTTTACTTTTACCAATTATGTACAAGATCGCGTCTACTACCTCTCCTAAATTGTGTGGAGGAATCTTGGTTGCCATACCTACGGCAATACCTTCCGCACCCATTAATAACAGATTGGGAAGCTTTGCAGGTAAGACAATTGGTTCATTCAAACTGGCGTCGAAATTAGGCAGGAAATCAACAGTTTCTTTATCAATATCAGTCAATAACTCCGAAGCAATACTTGCCATTCGACATTCGGTATAACGCATAGCAGCGGGTGGGTCTCCATCGATAGAACCAAAGTTTCCTTGTCCATCCACCAACGTATAACGCATTGCAAAGTTTTGCGCTAAACGTACCAATGCATCATAAACCGGAATATCTCCATGTGGATGATATTTACCTAAAACTTCTCCCACTACAGTTGCACTTTTTTTGTATTTAGAGCTATGCGTCAAACCAATTTCATGCATAGCGTACAATATGCGGCGATGTACCGGTTTAAGCCCATCATGCACATCCGGTAAAGCACGCTGTACGATAACAGACATAGCGTAATTAAGATACGCTTTCTTCATTTCAGATGAAATATCAATTGGTTTTAGTTTTCCTATATCAGCCATAGTTCAGTATTAAGTATAAAGTATTAAGGAATTAGGCATCGTCTTTATTTGGAGAAGCCTTCTTTTTCGAAGCGTTCAATACACTCGTGGATGATTTTTTTTGCTTCTTCAACATCCCCCCATCCTAATACCTTGGTTGTTCCCGGTTTTTTCAAGTCTTTATAATGGGCAAAATGAAATTCAATTTTTTGCTTCCATCTTTCGCCTAAATCATCGAGTGTTTTTATTTGGTCACCTGTATTTCGATCATCATCAGGTACACAAACAATTTTATAATCCATTTCGCCATCATCTTCAAAATTAAAAATACCAATAATCTTACTTTTTACTAAAACTCCGGTTGGGATTGGTTCATGACAAACGATAAGTACATCCAACTCATCACCATCAGTATCTTTGGTGGAGGGGATAAAACCATAATTTACTGGTTTGGGAAAAACGTTCGGCTCTACTCTATCCAGTTTAAAGATGCCATGCTCACGATCATATTCTATTTTCAGAGATGATCCTTCAGGGATATCAACAATGGCGTTGATCCATCCTTCTCCAATATTGCCTGGCTTGAGTAATTTATTAAAATCTGGCATAGTTGTCTATTTTTTTGATTATAGCACAGTAATTTTTAATTTAAAATTAAAATTACTGTATATATCACACTATAGATCTAGTGTGGCATTTATCGCGTTTGTTTGAATAAATGATTTTCTCGGTGGTACTTCATCACCCATTAACATAGTAAATACCTCATCAGCTTCTTCTGCATCATTAATAGAAACTTTTTTCAACATGCGGTTTTTAGGGTTCATAGTGGTTTCCCAAAGCTGTTCTGGATTCATTTCTCCCAAACCCTTGTAGCGCTGGATAGAAATATTGGCATTACTACTGAGTGTCTTTAATTCTTTGATATATATTTCACGTTCATCTTCTGTATAGGCCCAGCGTGTTTCTTTCCCCTTAGCTATCTTGAAAAGTGGAGGCATCGCGACATACAGGTAACCTTGTTTTATTACTTCCGGCAAATGACGATAAAAGAAAGTTAAAATTAACGTTTCTATGTGCTCTCCATCGACATCAGCATCCGTCATAATGATGACACGATGATAGCGTATTTTATCCATGTTGATCATATCCCCTATGCCTGTCCCCAGCGCAATAATCAGAGCTTTAATTTCTTCATGTTCAATCATCTTATCCAAACGTGCTCGTTCGGTATTTAAAATCTTTCCTCTTAAAGGTAAAATTGCTTGAAACTTTCTATCTCTCCCCTGTTTGGCACTTCCTCCGGCGGAGTCGCCTTCAACCAAATAAAGTTCTGATACGCTTGGATCTTTTTCTTGGCAGTCGGCTAATTTGCCCGGAAGTGTGGAGCCTTCAAGTGCACCCTTGCGGATAACCGCCTCTTTAGCAGCTTTGGCAGCCATTCTAGCTTTGGCAGCTAGATAAACTTTCTCCAAAATTCTCTTTGCATCTGAAGGGTTTTCTTCAAAATAAGTACTCAAGCCTTCGCGGACAATTTGATTGGCAATAGGCTGAATCTCAGAATTACCTAGTTTCCCTTTAGTTTGTCCTTCGAATTGTACGTTATCTTGAGACATTTTGAGGAAGACGACCGCGGTCAATCCTTCACGAGTGTCGTCACCAATCACACCTTCATCTTCTTGTTTAAAACTCCCAATTTTTTTACCATAGTCATTCACCGCTCGGGTCAAAGCCATGCGGAAACCTGTTAAATGTGTACCACCATTGACGGTGTTAATAACATTTACATAGGATTCAACATTTTCTGAATAGGAATTATTGTACTGCAATGCAACTTCGAGTTGAACATCATCAACTGATTTATTAATGTAAATAACTTTATGTAGCGGGTCCTTGTTTTCGTTAATTTTTTCTACCAATGATTTAATTCCACCCTCGAAGTAATAATTAACTTCTTTAATTTCTTCTTTGCGCCTATCAATAAAGTGGATATAGAGTTTTGGTACTAGGTATGCACGTTCGCGAATCTGTTTTTTGACAATATCAAAATCAAATTCAATATTGGGAAAAATAGAATTGTCCGGGAAGAATGTGGTGGTGTTGCCTGTTTTACGGGGAATTGGAATATCAAGTTTGGATTCTTTTACGACCTCGACTTTAGTGGTAGGTTTGCCTACAGCGTATTCTTGACGATATAATTTATTATCTCTTGATACCTCCACCCACACCCATTTGGATAAGGCATTTACCACTGATGCGCCAACACCATGGAGACCACCAGAAACTTTATAGGCACTACCGCCAAATTTTCCTCCTGCGTGTAACTTGGTCATAACAAGTTCCAGGGCTGATTGATTGTAGGCCTTGACCACATCTACAGGGATACCACGCCCATCATCGGCAATCGTGGCTGATCCATCAGGATTGAGAAAAATCCATAAGTTTTTAGCAAAACCAGCAAGTGCCTCGTCTACCGAATTATCGATAATTTCTCGTAAAGCTTCATGTAGACCAATTAGATCGGTAGAACCGATATACATGCCGGGACGTTTCCTAACAGGTTCAAGTCCTTCTAAAACTTGAATTTGGTTAGCAGAATATTCAGAGTTATTTGATGTAGGTTTAGCAGGATTATTAGCCATCTAAGAGTTCATTATAGCGAGTATTTTTCGCATTTTCAAGCCGTAGTAAATAAATGGATCAGAAATTATTATAGGTTTATGATAGAATGTAATGCTTTTATGAAATCTAAAGAATTTGATACAGCTGAAGAAATTGAAGTTTTCTCTCCAGATACAGACAAACCAAGAGGCATAAGAACTCTTCTTCATGAGTTTAAAATGGGAATAGTTTACCATGCTGCTAGTATTTACGATGAAAATGAAGATGGATATTCATTATTTTTACAAACCTTAAAAGAAAAAACAACCCTAGAACAAATTGTGATCCAGAGGTGGCAGCATTTAGGTTTAGATTTTTAGATCATAATGTACCATTATCAGATAGCGGAAGGCCCTTTAGTTATCCACAAATTGCAGAAATGCTAGATACATCTGTAAAGAGAGTTAAAACAGCAGAATTAAGAGTTGTTCGAAAAGCTATAGATGTTATTTTTGCATATGACTTACCTCAAGTCCCTAAATTGCCATTTTAAATAAACCATCAGTTAAATATTAATCAATTATGTATCTATAGTGATACAATATCGTCATGAACACGCAACGAATATTTGCCGGAGCAGTTTGGACAAATCATGCACTTCAACGACTAAGTCAACGTGGATTTACACAAGAAATGGCGGGAAAAACTTTTTCATCGCCTGAGTTCTCTTTGCCGGGTAAACAAAAAGGAACCATAGAATATCGTCGTAGGTTTGGTAAATCTCAAGTGACCGTCATCGCCAAAAAAAATGAAAAGCAAGAATGGATAGTTTTGTCATGTTGGATTGATCCTCCATTACCAGGGACTGAAGATGCAAAAAAACGAAAAAAGTATCGTGAATTTCAATATAAATTCAAGAGTTCTGGATTTTGGGGTAAAACATGGTTGGCGCTAAAGAAACAATTTTTTGGATATTGAGGAATGTTATTCAGTTATGCAGGTAAGTAATACATGTTCCAGAGTTAATCTTGGATTGACATTTGTGGACTGCAAAAGCTTCAAGCTTTTTTCTGTTTCCAGGATTGCCCCTAGTATATGTTTTTTCTTAGCTTCTGTATGTAGCCTGTGATGGTAAGTAATTAATAAGTTTTGTAAAAAAGATATTGCTGTGGCTTTTTGTTTGCCATACTTTTCTGCCAACACTAGTTTGTCTCCTATGGCGTCTGGAATAATAATCCTTGTGTCTTCTTGTGGTCGTCGCTCTAGTTCTAAATTAATGATTGAACAGCGGGATTGAATGGTCGATAAAATAGAATTTAGGTTGGTAGTTAATAGATATATATATGTATGAGCTGGAGGTTCTTCAAGTACTTTGAGCAAAGCGTTTTGGGCTTCTGGAGTGAGCGTTTGAGCGTCTTTAATAATGATTGCCTTATCTGGACTCTGCAAAGGTTTTAAATAAATTTTTTGCATTAATCTTTTTATTTCTGCAATTCCAATCGAAGTTGTTGCTTTGTCGCCTGTTTCCAATTCCAGATTCACTAGATCAATGGGAGCAATATTCAGTTGATTGGTCTGCTCCTTTATTCTATCTATACCTGTTTGTAACATTGTACTAATGTAAATATAGCTGACCATATTCGAAACAATTATAACAGAGGTAATAAAACAAGCTTTAATATTTGCAAAATTTATCTCAAATAAGTAAGCCTCCAAGAGATCTAATTAACGAAATGTAAGATTCAACTTCAGCTTCCATTGATACATAAAGAGATCGTTGACAATAATTTACAAGCTGATCTAATATAAAAATATATGGCTAGAAATAAATCTCGAGCTCCTTTAGTTTCTCTATCTCTGATGCTGTTATTGGCATTAGTAATGGGTGTGTCGGGTATAGCCTACGTTTTCAGTTCGAATATGCAACTTAACACTCAAAGTCATGCCTCTACACAACCAGTTTATAAAAATATAACTATCAACTATATGGTCAAAAAAGGTTGGAACATGTATTCATTTCCTTTTGCCTTACCAGCTGATATTGCTGCTAAAATCGGTAAGCCTATTAATATGATGGCTTATGACATCTTGGCATCAAATCATGTGAATAATAATAGCGGATATAGCGAGATTATTGGATTAATTGGTAGTCAGTGGGCTCCTTCAGCAATGCTGGATAATGTAGACCAAATAGGGTATTCTGGCAAAAATTTTCCATTAGTTCCCGGTTATGGTTATGCTTTTAAATCAGATGTTTCAGGTACGATTGAAGTATCGGGTATTTTAGATGAAGCACCAATAGTAGAAAAATTGGTAGCAGGTTATAATTTAATTGGTTTACCCGTAGTAGAGCCTGGTACAAAAGCTAGCGATATTATGTATAGTCTATATCAATCAGGATTTAATGTAAAATCAGCTGAAGTAGATGAATTAATTGATGGGACTGGTGATACTCCTGTCTATACAAAATATACTTTGCAGCATCCTTTTCAAAATGATTTTGTAATTTCTAATGCAGTCGGATACACTATTAGTGTATATAGTTCTGGTAGTTGGTCTCAAAATGTCCTTCCTACTTCTTGGAAGGTGAAATCTAAAATGCTTGCCAACCAAACACCTACCCCAAGTATGATGTTTACCCCAACTATGCCTCCTCCAACACCTTCTGTAATATATTATCGCAGACCAACCTGTGCTCCTTCTAGAATATATAAAAATGGTACTTGGTTGTATACGCCTTGCATCTATTAGCTTCGAATTGTGGCGTACCTCAAATGCCTCTAGATTTATCTTGATTTAATTGACACTAAAGCTGGACTAAAGTATCATAAATATAATGCCCGATATAGTAGCTAATTTTAACAGTACAACAGATAATCAGACAGTAGTGACAGATCAACCAAGACAAGCTAATTCACAATTAAGTAATGATGCGGCTGGACTGTTGAATGTGTTGCTGCAAGAAGGCGTTATAAACCCTCAACAAGCGGAAGAAGTAAGAATTAAAAGCCTTTCTTCAAACACATCAGCCGATGTTATTCTACTAGATAGTCATCTGGCTAATGAAGAAAAAATATCTGAAGCCAAGGCAAAGCTGCTTGGAGTGCCATTTATTTCGTTAACAAGTACATCCTTTTCTCCCCAAGCTATAAGTTTTTTGTCTAGAGCTGTTGTGGAAAAATTTCACCTAATTCCTTTTCTATATGAAGATAAAACTAAAACGTTGTCTGTTGCCATGGCAAACCCCATAGATTTAGATGCTGTATCCTTCATTAGGCAAAAAACTGGCTTAAACATTAAAACTTTTGCTTCTGTTCCGTCGGAAGTTGATGATGCAATTGAAGAACAGTATAGACAACAATTGGTTGGTGAAGTAGGAGAAGCAATTAAGGAGTCGGAGCAGTATTCCAATAAAAAAACAGTTGATTCTAGTCAAATCGCTCAAATTATTAAGGAAGCGCCGATTGCCAAAATTGTATCTACTATTCTGGAATATGCTGTAACAAGTCGAGCTTCGGATGTACATATTGAGCCCTTAGAAGATCGTTTGCGTGTTCGTTATCGCATTGATGGAATCTTATATGACAAGCTCTCTTTACCTAAAAATGTCCAGGAGTCTTTAATTTCGCGCATTAAGATTTTGTCGGAAATGAAAATTGATGAACATCGTACACCTCAGGATGGTAGATTTAACTTTAAAACCGGTTCTCAAGAAGTTGATTTACGTATAAGCACTGTACCCACCGTTTGGGGTGAAAAAATTGTTATGCGTTTGTTGCGTAAGTCAGGAGGGATTCCCACATTGCCTGAATTGGGTTTGACAGGCAGTTCTTTGCGAAATTTAGAATCAGCCATGATGAAACCTCATGGTATAGTATTGGTTTGCGGTCCTACTGGTTCGGGGAAAACGACGACGCTCTATTCAGTTTTGGCCAGATTAAATAGCACGAGAGTTAATATTATGTCATTGGAAGATCCGGTTGAATATCAAATTCCGGGCGTCAATCAGGTACAAATTAATCCTGCTGCCGGACTTACCTTCTCATCCGGTTTGCGATCATTTTTACGTCAGGATCCCAACATTATCTTAGTGGGAGAAATTCGTGATCAAGAAACCACTGATTTGGCCATGCAGGCGGCTTTAACTGGCCATCTAGTCTTCTCTACCTTACATACTTCAAATGCTGCAGGTGCATTGCCGCGTTTAACAGATTTAGGCGCCGAAACTTTTCTTTTAGGTTCGACTATAAATGCCATAATTGGCCAGCGTATTGTAAGAAAAATTTGCAATATCTGTAAAATGCAGTACACTCCTCCGGTTCAGTTAGTAGAAGAAATGAAGTCTGTTTTAGGTAATTTATATCCACAAAAGACTGGCGAAGTTATGTTATCCAAGGGCAAAGGATGTACTCAATGCGGAATGTCTGGATATCTAGGCCGAATTGGTATCTACGAAGTCCTTATTGCTACTGATGCAATTATTCGTTTAGTCATGCAAAAAGCTGTGACTTCCGAAGTCGAGCGGCAAGCCATAAAAGATGGCATGATAACTATGAAACAAGATGGGTACTTAAAAGTTTTGGCTGGTTTGACGACAATAGAAGAGGTACTACGTGTTGCGCAAGAGTAGTATTTATGGAATAAATAATAAATATGGAATTAAAAGAATTATTAGAGATAGTGATTAAAGCTAATGCTTCTGATCTACATCTGTTGGTAGATGTTCCTCCTGTGATTCGTATTGACGGCACTCTTAGACATCTTACTAACTATCAGGCCCTTACATATACCGACATAGAATCTATGGTTTACTCAGTGTTGACTCCCGAACAGAAAGAGTTATTGAATACTAACAAGGAATTGGATTTTTCATTTGGCTTTGGTGGTGGTGCCTATGGCTTGCTGGGTAGATTTCGTATCAATGCCTATTTTCAACGGGGATATTTGTCAGCTGCTTTTAGGTTCTTGCCCCCCATGATTAAATCATTAAAGGATTTGAATTTACCTAATTCACTGGAAGCTTTTACCAAAATGCGTCAGGGTTTTGTTTTAGTTGTAGGACCCACCGGTCAGGGTAAATCAACTACTTTGGCATCATTGATTAATATGATTAATATGCAAAGAGCATGTCATATTTTGACTATTGAAGATCCGATTGAGTATGTCTATCCCAAAGGAGCAAGTTTGATTTCTCAGCGCGAAATTGCAGTTGATACTCATTCTTGGGCTATGGCTTTACGTGCATCCTTGCGTGAAGATCCTGATGTCGTTTTAATTGGAGAGATGCGTGATCCAGAAACTATGCAAGCTGCTATGACGGTAGCAGAAACAGGGCATTTGGTCTTTGCAACTTTACATACTAATTCAGCCTCTCAGACTATTGACCGAATTGTAGATTCTTTTTCTGAGTTTCAGCGTACTCAGGTTCGTACCCAATTAGCTGCAACCTTACAGGGAATTGTATCGCAACGATTAGTGCCCAGAATTAATAGCGGCCGTGTTCCGGCGATTGAAATACTCTTTAACACAGACGCTGTAGCTAGTAATATTCGTGAAGGAAAAGCGCACTTAATTGATTCCGTAATCCAAACTTCCCGCGATAAAGGTATGGTAACTATGGAAGATTCTTTGGCCAAATTAGTTTTGTCCGGTATTGTTACGCTGGACGTCGCAAGAGGTTTTGCCCTTCGACAGGATGAGCTTGTGAGAATGGTCGGATAAGAATATGGAGCTCTATTACAAAGCAATTAATTTAAAAGGTGATGTTGTCCATGGCCGCGTGGTTGCCAATGATAAGGCTGAAGCAGCTAGATATTTACGTATACATGATATTTATCCCATTAGGATTGAAGAAGAAGGTAAGAGTCAATTTTCCACTTTTTTACCCTTTTTTAGTAGGAGCTCAACAGGAGACTTAATTTTTTTTACTACGCAAATGTCTTCTATGTTGGAGTCTGGCTTAAATTTAATGCAAGCATTACAAGTGCTGCGCAATCAGACACGCAATCAATATATGTCAGAAGTGATTCAAGGTATTGTAAGCGAAGTCCAAGATGGACATTCGTTCGCTCAGGCATTGTCGAACTATCCTAAAATGTTTTCGTCAATTTATGTTTCGATGGTTAGAGCGGGAGAAAAATCAGGTCTGCTCGACAAGGTTTTAACTCGCTTGGCAAGTAACTTAGAAAAATCCAAACAAATCAAAGATGATATTCGTGCTGCTCTTATTTATCCAGTTATTATCATCATCTTAATGATTGTGGTTATTTCAGTTATGCTTGTTTTTGTCGTTCCACAACTTTCTACGCTTTATGCGAGCATGAATATTCAGTTACCCATCATGACTCAATTTGTGATTGCGTTATCTAACGGATTTATATCTGGTTTACCTGTAATAATTTTAGCTTTAGTTTTTGGAATATTTTTATATAGACGTTGGTACAGCACAGTTCGAGGAAGATTATTAATTGATCAAAATATTATTAAAATTCCTTTGATTGGCAAGTTAATGTCACAATCTGTGTTAATTGAATTTGCCAGGACATTTGGTTTGTTAGTTGGTACAGGGGGGCTAGTTATTGACTCTTTGAAGCAATGTGCTGAGACAGTGGGAAATGCATATTATAAAGATGCGGTGCTAGATGTAGCTAAAAGAGTAGAAAAAGGGGTTACAATTGGTGATGCTATGGACGCAAATGAAGTTTTTCCTTCTATGTTGGTAGAAATGACTAAGATTGGAGAACAGTCTGGTAAACTTGAAGAATCATTGTTGCGTGTTTCAGAATATTACGAACGAGAAGTAAGCCATTCAGTTAAAGCTTTGACTTCAGCTATTGAACCAATTATATTAGTTGTCTTGGGCGTGTCAGTAGGTTTTCTAATTATTTCTATTATTACACCTATTTATGGGCTGTTGTCTTCAATACACTAAGTTCTAGGAATTCATTCACGATTCTTGCTTTAAATAAGAGTGTAGTTGGTTATTTTACGCATGTTTTGATAATAATTCAAAACAAAGGGAATTATTCCTATAGTGGCCGAACTTTTGAACTTATCCAATATTGTGTCAGATAACAATGTATTTATATCTAATATTTTCTCGTTAATTTGATATTTAATAATTCTCTTATTTTCAAAATCCTGACTGGTAATATCTGCAATAAATACATGGTAAGGATTCCGAGAGGTATTTGCGTTTTCGTAAATTGAAGTTAAATATATTAGATTTTTATTTTTTAAGCCAATTTTGTTTAATAAGATTCTTTTTGCAGTATCATATATGTTCTCATTTTTTTCCATAAATCCTGATATAAAGCTATAAACTGTAGACCTTACACCCATAGCATACCTTTCTCGAAGCATAATTCTTTTTTTGTCAATGATAGGAATTACTACCACATAAGGAGTAACATATGACACGATAGTATCAACCTCTTCTCCATTTGGTAAACGAAAACTTTCTAGTACCAACTTTTCTTTTTTATCACTGAAGATTTCGATTTGACGAATAGTTTTCGGTTCCCAAACAGAGTTATTGGCAGTCTTTAACGCATGCATGTTATCACTATATTTAATAAAACTATCCTAGTACATGACAAACATGTCAGGAAAATGGATATGTTTTAAATGTTTATTTAATTGACCATAGTAAATTTTAAGTTCGTTAAATACTTTATTTTGATTTTGTATAGTTTGTCTTTTTTTACAAGGTTGACATAGAAGTTTTCTTATATCTTTATGGTTGATAATATTTTTTTAATAAGTTGGAGAAAATATCTTAATAAAAATAATTAGACAGTACCCAAGACGCATAAGATCTATAGAGAATAGAAAAAAAATTGTATTTTATTCGAATAGAACAATTTTGTCATTGCATTTATCTAAATGTTTTTTTGTTTTTATAAAACTCTTTATTAGATTTTCAATTAGTGCCCATTATTCATTGATTTGTATGTCAGATATTTTGACATTACTGTCATGGTTTAACCCGTAATCTTATGAGATAGTAAGTTACTGCTTTCAAATATGGTTGAACAGTTTCAGGGAAATGAGTTTCCGACTGATAAATTAAGTAAATTGCGATCACTTCACATACAAGAAATGCCAGTAGCTTTGCTTAATCCAGAAGAAAGAAGTGAAACAGAGCTAACTAGAAGCAGTTTAAAATTTATCATAAGTAACATATTGAAAGATTCTTATTCTTCTAGATTACAACCAAGCTTGAATAACTATTACATTTATAACGATCGACCGATAAACTTAGTTACCATGTTTTCTGCTCGGAAGTTCAAAGAAGGGCAAAAATCACAAGTAGCTTATCCAGAAATTCACGATGATATTCTTGAATATGTGGGTAATTTTAGTTCAAATAGTATATCTGTATATCTCTCTAAAATACGTGAATATACATTTTTTCCCGATTATACGATATGTATCTCAAAAGTAACGAAATATTTTAAAGAAAATATACATCTTTTACGCTTCGATGAAAAATATGACTCAATTGTTCCTAAGGTTTTGACAGTAGATAAATATGAACCAAATAATATTGAATTGAGTACACTTTTAGAAAAAATCAAAAATAGCAAAACTTATAAAGAGCCTCTATTCTAAAATATCATTTCTCATTAAGTAGTTATTTCTATAGTGCCAATGTTGTATATACCTTCTTGAATGAATAAGGTAGGTCTTTTGTGGTCTGGCGGTAGATTTGAAAGTATTACAAGCCCTAAACGTAGTACTAATGGTATTTTTGAACACATTCCGATTGTTCTTTTAAAAAGATGATTGGTATAAAAGTTTTATAAGTTTGAATTAAGTCCCTGAAGAAAGTTTACTACAATATAACCCAAATCATTAACATGATATCCACCTTCTTGTATAACCAACGTGGGCAATTCTAACTTAGAAATTAATTCTCCAATTTCCTTATAGAATCCTTTTGTGAGCGCAAAACCTCCTATTGGATCTTTTTCATACGTATCAAAGCCCGCTGAGACTAGCAGAAATTTTGGACTATAACTGTCAATATTCTTTAGTGCTTTAAGTAGTGTTTTTTTATATTCATCATCGGACGTTTTTAAGGGCAATGGATAGTTTTTTGTATATCCTTTTCCTTTCCCAGTTCCCATTTCATTCTTAAATCCAGATATATAAGGAAAACGTACAGATGGATCTGCATGTATGGATATGTAATATACATCAGATCGCTCATAGAAAAAGTTTTGAGTTCCATTGCCATGGTGAAAATCTATATCAAGAATAGCAACTTTCCCAAAACTAGATAAATAGTCAGCTGCTATGGCTGCATTATTAAAATAACAATATCCACCTGATGATTTCTTTTCAGCATGATGTCCAGGTGGACGACATAACGAATAGATATACTTCTCGCCATTCTTGATAAGCTCAGCTCCTGTCAGCGCTATATCTACAGCCTCTTTTGCAGCGATAAATGTATACTTCGTCAAAGGAGTATATGTGTCCATTATGAAATAAGATGGATAAAAATCTTCTTCATCATTTAAATGTCTTGTCCGATATTCAATAAAATTAAAATATGCTGAGTGATGCAAAGATGTAATATGTGAAGCAGAAAATTCTTTTGGCTTAACAATCTCATTAAAGTTGTTATTTCTTAATGCTGTGATGATTGATTCAATTCGCGCTTTTTTTTCAGCATAAGGTTCTTTTTTGCCGTCGTATATTTCATACTTAGGATTATGTTTGGCATGAATATTAGAATGAATTATTTTCATATATGAATGAATTAATCTTGAGTATATATTATACTATAGATCAAGAGCAATTTTGAAGACTCTTATATTTAATAGATAATGAAAGAAGCAAGATCTTAAGGGTTTATAAAATTTAATATTCTTCTGGTTTGCAGAGGGCTATAAAAACGATTTATAGAATCCTTAGAGAGCCACATTACCGTAAAATCTCTCAACAATCCAGGATTTCCATCATTTACGCCGACATGTTGTCTAAGTATTTGAGATGCATTAGTTTCTTTTCTTGGAGGTACTGAAAGGCAGGCGCCATTTGCCGCTCTGTCAGATCTAGACAAGAAATTGCATTCAGCATAAATTAATGGAGGGTTAGTATTACCTTGTATTTACTGGACATTTTCTTTTTTTGAAGGGACATGTGTTTGATTGGTCTAATCCGATTAAGGTTTTTTTAGATTTTGGTTATCCTTTGGGAGATGCTCTTTGTATGTCATTAGCTAGTATAACGTTTATATTTTCTCGAAAGATTCTTGATGGAATATTACATAGCAAGGTTATGCTCATATTATTAGCTCTTATATTAGAATTTGTTGCAGATTATTCTTTCGCTTATACTTATAATACGTATTACCCTAGAAATTATATTGATTGGTTATATTTATTATCTTACGCTACTATGACAATCGCACTAATTAACCTCAAATCAATTAGAATAAAAGTCAAAGATTAATGGAGATATTAATCACAGACAGCAATAATGTATTTTGCTATCTTGTCAGTATAACTGATGATTTATAATAAGATATCACAATTAATCTTTGAAGAATTAGCTAAAGTTATTGATCATGATAGAATTTCATTTGCACAAGAAGATCTGCAAAACCACTCTAAAGATCGATCATATAATTTCATCTCTTTGCCAGAAGTTATTATCTGGCCTTATACAGCCCAAGAGATAAGTAAAATTATAACAATATCTAATCGGAATTTAATTCCAATCACAGTCTGGGGAGCTGGCTCCAGCTTGGAAGGTAATCCTGTACCAATTAAAGGTGGGATAGTTTTAGACATGTCTAAAATGAATAAAGTTATTGAAGTTATACCTAATGATTTTCAAGTAAAAGTACAACCAGGAATTATAGGACAAGAGTTGGATAATTATCTTTTATCTTATGGCCTGTGGTTTCCTTCGGCACCGGGTAGTAAGTTTGTGGCAACAATTGGTGGCATGATTGTGAATAACGCAGGAGGTATGCATGCAGTAAAGTATGGGGTAGTTGGGGATTGGGTATTAGAGTTAGAGATTGTGATGGCGGATGGGAAGATTATTAGGGTGGGAAGTAGATCTTTTAAATCCGTTGCTGGTTATGATATTAAGAGATTATTTATTGGCTCAGAAGGGACGCTGGGAGTTATTACAGAAGCTGTTCTTAAACTTGCTTCCCTACCCAAATGTAAAGTTGCTGTACTAGCTTCCTTTTTGAATAATGATGAAGTAGCAAAGGTGAATATAGAATTATTGAAATCAAATATTGACCCTGCGGCTATCGAATTTATGGACGATGCTTTTATTGAGTTAGTTAACAAGTCTAAAGGACTTCATTTAAAAGAAAAACCTACCATGCTTATTGAATTGCAAGGAGATAGAGAAATTATTTTATTACGACTAAAAAAAGTAAATGAGATCTGTAAGCGTAATAGCACAATAGAGTATAAAGAATTCACTTCAAAAAAAGAATTAAACTCAGTATGGGATTATCGCAGAGCAGCACGGGATGTCTTACGATCTGTACTACCAAATATGGCAGTATTATCTGCTGAAGTAGGGGTCCCTTTATCTCAAATTAAAAATTTTTTAGATCAAGTTAACTTACTTGCACATAAACATCAGGTTAAAACAATAATGTTTGGTCATATGGGTGATGGTAATTTTCATGGTTGGGCATTATATGAATATGGCAATAATCAATCGCGTAATAATGCAATTGAGTTAAACGAGGAATTAACTAAATATGCACTTATGTTACATGGGACATCTACTGGTGAGCATGGATTAGGTATTGAAAAAAGTAAATTTCTACCTCTAGAACATCCTACGAGTATGAAGGTAATGGAATCGATCAAAAATCTACTAGATCCTAGGTGGATATTAAACCCAGGAAAAATATTTCCAGAAGGTTAAATTTGTTTTATCTAAATATCCTGTTTCCGTTTTGTTCAGTTTCAAAAATATAAGCAGCTAGATTACCAGGTAATAGCTCTTCTTCTGGTTTATTGGAGGTAAATGCTTTTAATCTCTCCAACCATACCTCTATATTTGACTTTCTTAAGTCAACCCAACCACTCTGAACTACATTTTCAAGTTGAGATTTTTCAGTAGTACTTGATTTAACCAATACTTTACTCCCTCTGAGTAAATTTAAATCCTCATCAAGTAATACCGGAATACCAGTAGAAAGAAGTGTCATAAGCAAGTCTTTATTTTGTAATAAATACTCTCTCAAGTCTACTTGCAGTTGATGTGGATCTTTTATATCTTCTTTTTCATGCGATACCTTTAAAATTAGATGTGCTTCAAAAAGTAATTTTGTAAGACGTGGTGGACCTAAGAATTCGAAGGCTATACTGTCAGTTTTTGTTTCTTCCACAATTTTTGCAAGTTTTTGAATAGTGGATGAACGAAGATAACCAGCTTCATATGTTGGTCCTAGCACATTTTGTGCGAAACCGCTCATCATATTGTGGCCTGTTGCTTTACCCTCTAACTCTTGTGTAATAATAGTAGCTATCTCGTTTGGAGTAACAAATTCCATCTGACCTAAATGTGTAATAGTTCTAAATTCTTCCAAGCCAAAAATACCATTCTCTCCTGTATCAATATATGGTGCGGAAATTATCTCATCTGAAGAAAGCTCTGGTTTTAAGTCCAATTGTTCATTGTTATCTTCAGAAAGTTTTATAGTTATATAGGTTTGATCTTTTTTTAGGGCTTTACTGCCTTTTCTAAGCGGACCGTATGCAATGTCTCCCCACGCTATAGCCGCTGCTGGTTTTACCTCTATTATATTAGGCATATTGGGGGTTCTAGAAAATAGATATAATAGTTGTGTTTGAGCACCAGCAATTGCAGACTTCATTAGTAATTGTTGGGATGGTTGTTCCTCACCATGAGTGTATGGAATATTTAATCCCATCCCTCCAGTACCAGATGTGCCAACTTTTACATAAAATTTTACTGTATCAGTATATTCTTGTAGAGTTAAGAAAAGTATTTGCATATATTTCGTTAAAGCAAGTAAAGGATTACTATTATTAAATAAGTTAACATAAGAGAGTTGACTGGCAATATTTATTGAGTCTACAATCAAATCTGGTTTGTAGGTATTAATTAATTCGTAAATAAATGATTGGTGGACTAATTCTTTATTAAGAGGAGAATATAAAAATTTTTGAAGATGATCTTTATTTGCTAAATCTTTTTCTAATTGCGGTATTGATAAATCTTTAAGTGCTGTGGGGAAAATTATATTTCCTGTAGAAAAGATTATTTCTGCGTGAGGATATTTTTGAGAAAGTTCTTTATGTAATTCTTGATTTATATGGAGAGAGTTAATAATTATTTTTGATATTCCACGATCTAACAATTGCCTGGCGACAGCTTTGCCTACTAATCCCCCTCCCCCTAATAATAAAGCAGTTTTAATTTGCATATTGTCAAATAAAAAATACTAGTATATAATAATGTTACATTGTTATAGGATATAATAATGATAGTATAACTGACATTTGTTTTCTTGTAAAGATGGCATTTACAAATTATGACAATTGATACGTTCAATCAAGTATCTTCACCTGCAGCCGGGGACAACCTGCCTTCTTTTAATGCCGAAAAAAATGACAATGATTATAAATCTGCCAGTCCTGCACGTTTAGAAGCACTAGGGTTTAAAGATGCTCTAGAAATTTTTCATTTTGCAGCCAAACATGTGCCTGCATATGCTGATTTTCTCAAAAAACGTAATGTTAAAGCATCAGAGATTCAAACTCTAGATGATTTTAAAAGAGTTCCCATTGTAGATAAAGAAAACTACTTGAAAGTTTACTCACTTAATGAGTTATGTATTGATGGTAAACTTGAAAATATGTTTATTCTCTCTTCAAGTTCAGGCTCTACAGGGGAGCCTTTTTTATGGCCTCGTGGAGAATTGCAAGAACGAGAAGGAACATTAACTTTTGAATTAATTTTCTCCCAATTTTTCGAGTTAAACAAATATTCTACTTTGTATATTAATTGTTTTTCTATGGGAACCTGGATTTCTGGACCATTTGTTCTATCTTGTGCTGAAAATTTAACTCGGAAAGGATATAAAATCCTAACTGTAACTCCTGGTATTGAAAAAGAGATAACTCTCACTTTATTTAAGAAATTAGCACCTTATTTTCAGCAGATTGTTTTTAGTGGTTATCCCCCACTGGTTAAAGATGTCATTGATTCGGGCAAAAAAGAAGGAATTGATTGGAAGAAGTATAGAATTAGATTCTTATTTGCTGCTGAGGGTTTTAGTGAGTATTGGAGAGAATATTTACATAATGAAGTAGGAAGTAAAGAGCATTTTACCACATCAATCAATTTATTCGGTTCTGCAGATGCAGCAATTTTAGCTCATGAAACTCCTATTACTACTCTTATTCGTAAAATGGTTACAAAAGATCCGAGTTTGGGGCACAAAATATTCAACGATAGTAGGTTACCTACTCTAGCTCAATATGATCCGAGATTAAAGTATTTTGAATCTGTAGATGGGAATCTTATTTTTACAACTTTGTCTGGTATTCCTTTAATAAGATATAGCATTGGGGATTCTGGAGGAGTATATAGTTACGAAGAGATGAACGACAAATTAGCAGAAAATAATGTCAATTTAGATAAAGAGGTTAAGAAAAATAAATTAGATAAATATCAATGGAGACTTCCGTATGTATATGTTTTTGGGAGAAAGAACTTAACTGTAAGTTTTTATGGCCTGCTTATTTATCCCGAACATTTTAAATACTGTTTAGAGAATGCTTATTGTCAGAAATACACAACAGGTAAGTTTGTAATGACTATTCAACATGATAAAAAACAAGATCCTTATCTAGTTGTTTATATAGAACTTCACAAAGATAAAAAAGTTAACTCGACGATTAAACAGAGGATTGAAAAAATAATATTAAGACGCCTAATTCATATAAATAGCGAGTATGGTGCTCTATATAAAGCTTTGCGAAAAAGAGCAATACCAATTTTGCATTTTATGCCTCAAGGACATGAGGAATACTTTAGACCAGGAGCAAAGCAAAGGTGGGTAAAAAAATAATGAGTAATATAAAGGAACATATAAATAGTCTTAGAACAAAAGTTAATCACGGAGAAAAAGATCGTTTTTCTTTACCTCCTACGCCCCGTCTTTTTAATACTCATGACGAGGGTTTTACTGCGGAATTTGAGTCATTTTTGCAAAATACACAAATAGTTAAAGTTATAGATACTTATGAAAGTCAGCTTCTGGAATTGTTTCATATACGCTTCCCTCATATAAAAGAAGAGTCTGGAGAAGCAGAATCTAATTTTGTCGAGTTTAAGCGAAAACATCTAGATAAGGCTAAATCTTTGGAAGAATGTGGAGTATGGGTTTATTATCCTTGGACTAAATATTTAGTCCATTTTTTAGAGAAAGAGATGTATCAAGAGATACGCACAGCACGTAATAAATTGCTAATCACTTCCGAAGAAGAGAAAAAGTTTAGAAATTTTGTAGCAGGAGTTTGTGGATTAAGTATTGGTAATAGTGTGGCTCTTAGTATTGCTTACAGCTCTGGTTGTGAGATCATGAAGTTAGCTGATCCGGATGTATTTTCTGCGTCTAACTTAAATCGTGTTCGTATTCCTGCATATTATGTTGGTATAAAGAAAGTGTATGTAGCAGCGCAGCAGATTTATGAAATAAATCCCTTTGCAAAATTGATTTTATATGAAAATGGTATAACTTCGGAAAATTTACATGACTTTTTATTTGGTGAACATCCCCTGCAAGTACTCATTGAAGAAATGGATAGTTTGAAAATGAAATTATTTATACGCCTGGCCGCTCGTAATGCAGGAATACCTGTTTTGATGACTACTGACAATGGAGATGATGCAATCATAGATGTAGATCGATTTGATGTTATGCCAGACAAGCCTCCATATAAGACCCTTCCTCCTGTGGAATTGAAAGCTGTAACTGAAGGATTGATGTTTGGTGAACCATTCAGTTTATCAGACCGTGAAAGAGCTAAATTTGCGACTAAATTAGTTGGTCCCGACGCTATCGTTCCACGCATGCAAGAATCTTTAATGGAAGTTGGTAGCACCTTGGCTTCTTGGCCTCAATTAGGGACAGCAGCATTTTTAGGAGGCGCAGTAATAGCTTATTTGACTAGAAGGTTGGCTTTGGGTGAAGAAGTCAAAGATGGAAAATCTTTTATCTCTTTAGATCAACTATTATTGGCAGGTGAACAGTCAGATGAGAAATTGACATATCGTCAAAAAATGAAAGATGCAATTGCTAATTATATAACTGAGGATCATTATCTACAAAAAGAAAATTATCGTTCGTGGAATGTTAAAGCGAGTGATTTTCCTTATCATGGATCAATCAAAGAACAACTTAGATTTTTATTAAATTATGCTATTTTGGCTCCTTCATCACACAATACCCAACCATGGAGATTTCATATCGAAGGCGATAATATCTATCTTTTGGGAGATGAAAAGCGACAATTAGAATTTTCAGATCCAACAGGCAGAGAATATTTTGTGAGTTTGGGCGCCTGTTTAGCTAATTTAATATTTGCAGCTGAAGCATTCGGTTTTAAAAGTAATTTAGAATATTTCCCGAATTCAGATAAAAAGACTGTAGCTAAAATTATTTTTGAAGGAAAAGCACAAAAAGAGGTTGACTCATCAATTGACTTAATTACGAACCGTAGTTCAGATCGAGGGTTTTATAATGGGCAACCTTTACCAGAAAATTTTGTGCAAGATCTTAAAAGATTAGAAACTGAATATATAGGTTTAGAAGTTCATCTTAGCAACGATAAGAAATCTAAATCTGAAGTTGCAGAATTAGCTGCCAATGGGACTGAGTTGGCGTTGGAGAACGAAAGTTTTAGAAAAGAGTTAGCTGGTTGGATTAGGCATAATTATACAAATTTATATGATGGTATGCCTGGAAATACTCTTAATTTGGATGATATGTCTTCTGTATTAGGACCATTCTTAATGTTTAACTTCAATTTAGGTAAAGGACACGCCAAACATGATCAAGAAGTAATTGAAAGTTCAGCAGCAGGAGTAACAATTTGCGTTGACCAAGATACGCCTGAATATTGGGTTAAAGCAGGGAAATTATATGAAGAAATACTATTATTGGCGACTAAATATAATTTAAGAAGTGGGACATTAGCCGCCCCAGTAGAACTACCTCCATTAACAGAAAAAATGAAAACGATTCTTCACACAGAGAAGACTCCTGTTTGCTTCTTTAGGATCGGATTCAGTAAACAAACTAAGGTTCCTCATAGTCCAAGAATTCCTCTTGAGCTATTGCTTGATTAAGCAATTAAGTTATAATTAAAATATGTTTATTCTGCCTATTACAATAGTTGCAATCTTTTGTAACGTAATATTAGGTCTTTTTGTCTTCTTAAGAAACACTAAAAGTGCAACGAATATACTATTTCTATTACTAAATATTTCCATCAGCTTTTGGGCATTTTGTAATTTTTTTTCTGTTTATAATCCTTCACCCCTCACGCTATTAATTTGGATTAGATTAGTTATGTTTTTTGCAGTACTTTTAAGTTCGTTTTTCTTACTTTTCATTCAGGTTTTTCCAAAGGATAAATTTGTTGTTCGTAAATCGTTATTATGGCCGTATCTATTGCTGGTGGCGTTTTCGGCAATTACGTCTTTATCTCCCTACTTGTTTACAAGCATACAAAAATCTGGATCTTCTTATATCCCGGTCCCTGGACTTTTAATGCCAGTATTTGCTTTTACGGTTATAATATCGATCGGCTTAGGTATTTTTCAACTTGTTAGAAAATACAGGGCTGCCTCGGGAGTATTAAAAAATCAACTTATATTTATACTTACAGGCACTGTTTTGATGTTCTTACTTACATTATTAACAAATTTCTTTTTTGTAATTTTTCTTCAAGAAGTATCTTTTATACAATTTGCCCCATTATATATGCTTATTTTTATTGTTTTTACTTTCTATGCTATTATCCGTCATAAGTTTTTAGATATAAGCATGATTCTTACGAGAAGTGTAGTGTACACACTTATTTTGGCTTTAATGAGCTTGGCATTCGTGTTTATATTCTTTATTTCTAGTGCTAGGTTGCTAGGTGTTAAATTTACAATTAAAGAGTTAATATTTGATGAAATAATTGTATTATTAAGCATTTTAATTTTTAATCCAGCACGTAGAGTATTTGAATCCTTGACTGTAAGAGTGTTTTTTAAAGGTTTTTATGATCCCCAAAGATTTTTGGAGTCTTTGTCCTCAGTTATGGGATCTACTATCGAATTAAACATTTTGACCAAGAAGACTTTTTCAATTATTCTTAGTACTTTGCAAATAGATTCAGGTTCCTTATTGGTTTTTAAGAAAGACGATGTTCGTTCTATTGCTTACATAGAAGCCGATGGTTTTACAAATGCAAATAAAATTACCCGCGACGTATTAGATGTATTCGCCTCACGTGACTCTTTGATTAACTTTGACGAAGAAGCTGAAGGACCTACCAAGATTTTAATGCGAGATTTACAGATTTCGTTGATAGTTCCTTTAGTGATTCAGCAAAAGAAAATTGGAGTGATGGTTTTTACCAACAAATCTTCTGGTGCTACATATACGACCAAAGATTTGAATGTTCTGCAAATTTTGGCTCCAGCTTTGGCTGTTGCTATAGAAAACTCTTTAGAATACGAAGAAATTAAGCGTTTTAATATTACATTGCGTGAGGAAATTACAAAAGCGACCAAAGAACTTCAAGATGCCAATGAAAGGTTGAAGCAGGTAGATAAGATGAAGGATGAGTTTGTATCTCTTGCTTCTCACGAGTTACGTACTCCTATGACAGCCATTAAATCTTACATCTGGATGGCGCTGGACGGTCGAGGTGGAGAATTGAGCGAAAAATTAAAATATTATTTGACCAGATCATATATGTCAACCAACCGTCTGATTAATCTGGTCAATGATATGTTGAATATCTCGCGAATTGAGTCCGGACGTCTGACTGTTACCATGAAGTCTCTAGATATCTTGAAGCTATGTCAGGAAGTGATGGATGAAGTGAAGCCAAAAGCTGATGAGCTGGGAGTGAGTGTTTCTGTTACACCTCCTGCTGTTCCTCTACCGCAAGTTTTGGCGGATTCAGATAAGATCAAAGAAGTTCTAATTAACCTAGTTGGTAATTCAATGAAGTTTACCCAGAAGGGTGGATTTGTGAAAGTAGAATTAGTCCAAAAAGATAAAATGGTAGAAGTAAGAGTTATAGATAATGGAAATGGAATTGATCCAACGGATATTCCGAAGCTTTTCCAAAAGTTCGCTATGTTGGAGGGATCTTATACTGCAAACCAGCCGATACAGGGTACCGGCCTTGGTCTTTACATATGTAAATCTTTGATTGAACTACATCAGGGTACTATCAATGCGTTTTCAGAAGGACATGGTAAGGGGGCAACATTTACTTTTACTCTTAAAGTATTTGACCAAGCGGATGTGGAGAAATATAGCAAAGTCGGCAATGGTTCAGCAGTTGGTTTGGTACATTCTCAAGTCTGATTTTGGCTCTGCAATTTTGCTATACTATGATATATTGACAGAATAAATAGAATTTGTCTAAATATATACAGATCAATAAATAAATATATACATATGACATCTGCCCATTTAGTAACATCTAATATAAAAAAATCTTTGTCTTCAGGTTTTACTCTAATTGAACTGCTTATAGTCATTGCAGTACTTGGAATATTGGCTGCTGTTGTATTAGTAGCTATCAATCCGGTAGAACAATTGGCTCGCGCAAGAGATGCAGGAAGAATATCATCTGTTGAACAGTTAGGTAGTGCAATGACAAGTTATATGACTAATCACAGTAATCAACCCCCTGTTCTTACTTCTGGTGGTTCATGGCAGTCCTCTTTAAAGACTAGTCAAGATATTAATAATGTCGTTACTGTTCCGACGCTTTCTCAAACTAATGGATTGTGTTTGAATGGTACAGTGTGGGTTAATGGTAAGACTGCTGATTATCAAAATGGTTTGTGTTATTCTATTGATAATAATACTACACCAACTAAATTTTATATTTGGACTAATTTAGAGTCTAGTAATGAGTTATCAAAGATTAGTAATTGTGCGATTGGTAAAGGAATAGTATATTATAGTTCTACTTCTCAGCAGACACAAATTGCTTGCTTAACTACTGTAGACGATGATCCTATGAATGAAACTATTAGTGGCGTAAATCCATAACATTGAACCCCTTAGAATTGTTTTTCTTCTCTTTTTTAGGAATTTTTGTTGGTAGTTTTTTGTTTCTTGTTATACAGCGTCTTCCTAAGAATGAGCAATTTTTAGTTGGAAGATCAAAGTGTGATTTTTGTAATCACAATTTAGATTGGTTTGATTTGTTCCCTGTTTTATCTTACATTTTAACAAAAGGTAAGTGCAGATACTGTCATAATAGACTATCATTTTTATATCCGGCCTTTGAATTATTTACAGCAGCAGTTTTTGCTTTAACTTATTATTTGTTCCCAGCCACTTCTATAGTTAGTTTAACATTTTACCTTATTATAGTTAGCGCTTTATTGGTAATATTTTTTATTGATTTATTTCATGAGATAATTCCTTTTGTCATTCTATTACCCGTTACAGTAATAGTAGTGATTTATAATTTTTGGTTCACACCAGTATTGTTTTTAAATTATTTATTTGCAGCTTTGGGGGCTGCAGTATTTTTTCTGGTTTTATTTCTTGTAACACGGGGAAAGGGCCTGGGTTTTGGCGATGTAGTGTTTGCATTTTTTATGGGTAGCCTGCTTGGTTTTCCCAGAATTATAATAGGATTATATATATCATTTGTTTTGGGAGCAGTAATAGGCTTAATATACATATTCATTAAAAAGAAACAACTAAGAGGATCAGCCATTCCTTTCGGTCCATTTCTCGTTTTAGGGACTTACATAGCTCTTAGTTTACCAATGCACTTCATTTATCTGATTTTTTATTACACACATTTGAATTACTTGCTTGGCATGCTATAGTAGAATTATGCTACATAAATTACAGTCGGGTTTTACGCTTGTAGAGCTTCTTATAGTTATAGCTATGTTGGGAATCTTGTCCTCAGTGTTAATTATAGCTATAAACCCTGTTGCTCAGATACAGAGAGGCCGTGATACACAGCGTAAATCAAATTTCGCCAGCATACAATCCGCGCTTGAGCTATATAGGCATGATTTTGGTTACTACCCCATCTCTACAGGTCTTTACCCATCTTCTATGACTAATTGTACAAGTGATGCTTTTCAGGGCACTACCAGTAGTGGAACGGTTACTTATTTACAAGCTATTCCTTGTGACCCTCTTGGCTTATCTGCAAGTTCTGTATTTAATGGAGGTGAGTATCTTTACCTTTCATATAATTCATCCAACTCTCCGTCTTATAGTTGCGACAATTCCACTACACCTTGTCTCAGTTATGGTTTGATTGCTTGTCTTGAAAATTCTTCAGATACTGGAATAAATACGTACAGTAGCACTGATTTAAGTACAAATTTCCCTGATATTAGTGCAAATATTGTAAACACTAATCCAAAATGTACGTCAGGTAGATATTATATTGTACAAAACCCTTAAAGCTTCAATGAATATGCGCGGATTTACGCTTATAGAACTTTTGATTGTCATAGTAATTATAGGACTGGTTTTTGGCATCGCAGTGCCGGCGTTTCAAAATTATCGTTCCTCGCAGACTTTTGACCAGGCGGCTATGGATGTAGAAGAAACACTAAGTGTAGCTCGTAATTATGCTGCATCCAATGTTGATCCTACAAACCCTGCCGCTCAAAGAGAACTTAATTCGGCTGGATGTCTATCTCAAACGGCCGATTTTGTCGGATATGGAGTTTCGATACCTGCTTCAAACGGATCCTCTGGTAATACGACATACTCTTTAGATATTGTTTTTACCTGCCCTAATGGTGGAGGCAGTTATCAATATTACCCAGTAGATAATATTAAATGGGTAAAATCTTTACCTTCTGGACAAAATATCTCCTTTACTACTGGTTCTTCATCACATATATTTTTCCCATTTTTAAATAAAACCCCACTTTCGGGTACTATAACTTTACAAAATAACCAAACTCCCCCGCTAACAAAAACAATTTCAGTTTCAGCAGCTGGAGTAATAAGTATGAATTAGTCTATGAAATATCAAGGAGGACAAACTTTAATTGAAATGCTTTTGGCTATTGTAGTGGCTTCTTTTTTACTGGTAGCGATAACGTCAATAATTCTGGCTACTTTTACAAACATTAACAATAACCAAAATGGTTCTACAGCATTACAATTTGCTCAGACTGGTATGGAATATATCAAAACCCAAGCACAACAAAACCCGACTTTTTTAAATAATTTAGTTACTCAAGGGGCAAACTTCTGTTTGGGGTCGACCTCCACAACAGAAAGTACTCATGGCCCAACTCCCACCCCTGACTCTAATGGAAGTATAAATCCCCTGCAACAATGTGCTTCCAACTCTATTCCTTCTGCATATTTGTTGGTTGATTCAATAGGTCAATTATACCTAAGACAAGTTAATGTTACGACAGGAGGAAATCCCTGTCTTTCAGGGTCATCGTATACAAATTATTTGATCGAAGTAACTGTTGGCTGGCATGATAATAAGTGTTCTTCTTCCTCTTCTTCCTCCTCAAGTTACTTCTGTCGGTTAACTAAGTTGGATACCTGTATTTCAAATACTGATGCTTTGCCAACTGCAGGCTTTTAAAGATGTCTATGAAAAAGATTAGTTACATGGGAGGATTTACTTTAGTTGAGTTATTGATCGTATTAGTATTGATTGGGTTGGTAAGCGGAGTTGCCGGTAACATCATAAGTATTGTACTCCGAGCAGATAACAAATCATCTATCTCTGCTCAAGTGCAAAAAACAGGAGACTATATCATCACTCAATTTTCTAATTCCGTTAGAAATGCGCAAAGCTTTATTGCGGTGTCTGTTAATCCCTCCAGCGATTGTCGCGAACAATCTGGAAATCAGAAGGTAGCGGGATGTATATATTCCGATGGAGATCTATCTGGTAATTTGTGTAGTAGTACGGCTGGATATGCTATGGTAGAGTATGTAGATACCAGTGGTAATGTATCAGCCATATCATGTTCTGGTACTCCTCCCACTCCTAATTTTTTAACTTTTGACACAAGTCCGATCCCAGCTACCCCAACTATCCAGCCTTGGGTAAGTTCAGCTGTTGGTGTAAAAAGTTGTAAGATTACTTGCTCACAATTAGCTGCTAATCAACCACCAGTTATAGGTATTTCTTTCACATTAGGGTCTGCCAATAGTACAGGAGCTACTGAAAATCAACAGAGCGCTCAGACTTTTCAAACTAATGTGCTGATGCGCAACTAAAACTTCCATTGACAGATGGTGGTCCCCTTGCTACGATAAAATTGCGGATGAGAAAAAGAATCAATTTTATATCTGAAAAAGGACAAATATCTTTGTTGATAATTCTAGTTGGAGTTATAGCTTTATCTGTTGGCTTAGCTTTCGTCTCACGCAGCATAACAGATTCTAGGGCGGCAGTGGCACAACAAAATTCCCAACAGGCTTTAGCAGCGGCAGAGGCAGGTGTACAGCTGGCTATTAATCAGAATAAGAGTATTTCTTCTCAAACTTTTCAATCAGGTAACATTCAAAACGTCAATAAATATAGCGTCGGTGGTAGTTCTTGTTCATCTAGTTGTCCTATCAATCCTGAATTTCTTATAAGCGGTGGTAATTCTGTAGTAGCTGATCAGGGTGCAGATATTTGGTTGGTAGATCATACTAATAATGCCCCTGATTTTACTAAAACTCCTTATTCGGGCAATTTGACAGTTTATTGGGCTCCTTTAAATGATTTAAGTGGTAACCCCACAAATTATAGTTGCAGTTCGGGTGCAATAGTACCAGCTTTAGAGATAATAACTTATATGGGTAATACCAAAGATGCTAAGAATAAAATTACTTCTGCTCTGTCTCATCGCTATGTGTTTGATCCTTGTAGTAGAATTTCAGGTAATCCGGCAACCTCCACTGGTATAACTGATGCCAGTCAATCTTACTTCAATGATAGTTATATAACTCAATATCAAAATTTGAAATTCAATTATAGTGTGACGATTTCTACTACAGATAGTTCAAACCCAACTTATAAGACTTATTTAATTGAGTTTATCCCATTATTTAATTCTTCGATTATGGGTGTTGAAAGTCATTCAACATCTACTTTACCCTCGCAAGGAGACTTATATATTTCAACGGGTACCTCTGGGGATACCCAACGCACAATTAGCTACTTTCATGGCTTCCCTCAGCTACCAATGGTTTACTCATTATATTCAAGATAATAAGGAATTTACTATGGCCAGTTCATTTGGGATTGATATAGGTACAAAAAAAATTAAAGTGGTAATGCTGCAGGGTGACCAAAACCGGCAGTCTCTAAAATCCTGCATGTCTGTTGATATGCCAGGTCCTGGTATGTTATCGGAATCTTCTTTTGATTTGGAAGAGATAGCAGAAACTATAAGGCAGCTAGTGAAAGATGCCAATATATCAACTAGCATTGTTAATGCTGCTCTACCCGATAGTGCAGTCTATAGTAAAGTTGTATTTATTCCTGAAATGTCAACTAAAGATTTAAGTAATGCTATATATTGGGAAGCTGAGCAAAATATTCCTGCTCCACTGGCCACTCTTAATCTCTCTTACCAACAATTAAGGAAACGTGAAGTAAATGGAGATACTATGTTAGAAGTGTTAATAGTAGGAGCTCAGTCGTCCATGGTAAAAAAGTATCGTAATGTGCTTGAAATGGCCGGTTTGAAGCCTCAGACACTGGAAACAGAAATAATTTCTGTTATTAGAGGGATAAATCTGACTTCTAAATCCCCAACTACTTTAATAATGAATGTAGGGAGATTTAATACCAGTATTGTTGTTGTAGAACAAGGAATTATTAGTTTTATATACTCCATTCCTTTGGGTAGTGTGGCGATTTCAAGAGCGGTGATGACACAATTTAATTTAGCTGAAGAGCAGGCTGATCAATATATAAAAGTGTATGGTGTCTCCAATCAACAAACTGGTGAAAAGATTGCCAATGTTATCCAGCCTATTCTACAGTCCCTATTAACGGAAGTCAGGAAAGCACTCGCATATTATTCGGAAAAAAACAAACAAGCTTCAACGGTAGGCCAAATTATTCTTTCAGGACAGCTAAGTTCATTATCGGGTATAGATGTATTTTTTGTTAAAAATTTGGGTATGGAAACAGTGATTGCCAATCCATGGAAGATGCATGCTATTGAAAAAGTGCCTAAACAGATTCTAGACACCGATACAGATTATGCCACTGCGGTAGGACTAGCATTGGTTGATTATGAAAAATGAAATTAATTTTCTCCCTAAACAATTAGTTAGGCAAGATAATTTATCCAAAAGTGTTAAATGGCTAAGAATATTGGCTCTTTTTTTTGTATTTATTGTGCCGGTAGTATCTATAATTTTCTTTTTACTTACTTTTTTTTCTCCGCTAACTCAGTATCAAAATACGGAAAAAAATTTGATTGCATCGTCTCAGGGACTATCTAATAAAATAGCCAAAATGCAATTTATCATTGATAGAACTAGAAATGCAACTAAATTTATCGCACAGAGGAATGTGTATGACAAGATAATTCAAAGTATATATGCCCAAACCACCTCTGATGTGAATATCATTAGTTTAAGTATTAAGGATAATAATATAATTATACAGGCTGGGAGTTCTTCTCTTTTGTCATTACAAGATTTTGAGGCTAATTTAAAGAATATTACAGTGGTACATTTAACGAATTTTAAAACTACTTCATTATCTAATGCGGGTACTAATGGTAATTATAGTTTGAATATAGATGCCAAAATACAATGAAACTAAGACATCCTTATAAATATTACTTATTCTTGTTCAAAGATTCCAAGTACTACTTGCCAACCGTTTACTCCACGATTATCGTGGCTTGTATTTTATTGATTATGTTTGTAATTTATCCTGAAATACAAAACTTTCTCAATATTGATGCACAGGTTACTCAATTAAAGACTCAAATCTCTACCTTGCAGAATAACATAAACAATATTAGCGGACTTAACGACAGTGACTTGCAGACTAACTTCAATTTAGTCAATAACGCTGTGCCGGTAGATAAAGATTTTTCGGGAGCGATTCAAGATATTTCATCAGTGGCGATTCAATCTAATGTCATACTTAATGATTTTACAGTGAAAGTCGGTGATTATGCTTCTAAATCTAATACGCCTGGATCGTCTTCTACACAAGACTTTACTCTGGATATCGACATTGACGGTAGTCCTTCCGGAATTGTAAATTTTCTAACAAAAATTAAAAATAGTCTTCCCCTAATGAGTGTAGAAAGTATTTCTATTTCCCAAGCCCAAGCAACGATTGCCCTTCAAGTTTATTATGTGCCGTATCAACAACACACTGTAGATTTGACCACTTATAATTTGTCTTTAAATCCTACAGATCAATCGACTTTAAATCAATTAGCAAGTTGGAACACCAGTAACTTGTCTCCCTTAGTAAATACCACTACTACGGGAAATTTGCCTACTTTTCCATCTAATTAATATCTTTATCAGGGTGGTGTTTTGAGGAATTTATCTTGGCCTGTATCATTCTCCAGCTCTTAATTTTTTTGTGATTACCTTCCGTGAGGATTTTAGGTACTTCAAGGCCTTCATAAATAGCAGGTCTTGTGTAATGGGGATACTCAAGCAGCATTTGATTCGAATCTTTTTCACACAAAGAAAAAGATTCTAGCTCTGTGGCATCTTTTTTTAACACACCGTCTAATAATCTGGTCACGCTGTCTGCAATCAACATGGCCGGGATTTCTCCTCCGGTTAACACGAACTCTCCGATTGAAACTTCTTCATCAATGTAGTTTAATATTCGTTCATCAATTCCTTCATAGTGTCCACAGATTATAATTAAGTGCTCCAGTTTTGAATATTCTCGGGCTTTTGCTTGTTTGTATAACTTACCTTTTGCGCTAGTGAGAATTATTTTACGTTGTGTAAGATCAGGTCGAATGGTGCTTTGAATGGCGGAGTTAACCACATCAACTCTCATAACCATACCTATTCCTCCGCCATAAGGGGTGTCGTCAACTTGATGGTGTTTACCAACTCCAAACTTACGAAGGTTTACAAACTCGATATTAACAAGGTTTTTAATTTGTGCCTGTTTGATAATTGAATGATCAAAAGGACCCAGGAACATTTCTGGGAAAAGAGTAAGTATAGAAATAAGCATACAATTAGTATAGACAGGAAAATTAACAGAATAAAGTCAGGGATTTAGAGACTTCGATATAAACTATTTGTTGTCAGCAATAATTACGTTTATGCGGCGGTTATTCTTCATAGCGACTATTTTCATAATATTACGGATAGCTCTGATTATTTTGCCTTCCTTACCAATGATTTTACCCATATCATCTTTATGCACATGTATGGTTAAATTGTCGATTCCTTCTGCCTCTTGTTCTTCAATTACTACATCTTGAGGATTATCTACGATGGCGGTAACAACAAATTCGAGTGTATTTTTCATGATTATTTAGCGATTTGAGAAACGGTTAAACTTGGTTGTGCACCTTTGCTAAGCCAATATTCATATCGCTCTACGTTAAGTTGTTTTTGATTTTCTTTACCTTTTTCGTACCAACCCAGGACTTCAACATTATCGCCATCACGTCGGCTACGCTTCTCTTTTACGACAATACGGAATTTTCTTTCTCCTTTTTTGCCTGTTCTTGATAATCTAATAACTAGTGACATAATGTTTATTTTTTTGATTCTGGTTTAATTCAGAAAAAACGATATCCTTTAACTGTTACATATAAATCAGTTGCTTAGGATAACTTTACTTGTTTATTATTGTAACAAGCAAAGACAATTTTATCATTTTTCCTGTATTTTCTCAAGAGCAGCTTTAGCTGCTGCTTCTTCTGCCTCTTGCTTGGACTTCCCTGTCCCTTCAGCCAGTAATTCTTCGTTTACAAATACACCTATGGTGAAAATCTTGGCGTGAGGAGGTCCTTCATCATGTAATACCTTATAAATTGGCGAATTATACTTCTTGGCCTGAACGTGCTCTTGCAGAAGGCTTTTAGGGTCTTTGAAAGCCCTTCTTGATACAAAATAGGCAATTTTAGGGAATAATTGCTCTCCGATGAAGGTTTTGACCACTTCAATGTCCTGATCTAAGAATAAACCGCCAATATATGCCTCAAAACAATTGGCTAGCAGTGATTCATTATCCCTTCCTCCTGACTCTTCTTCCCCATGTGACAGCTTTAATAATTGGCCGAATTGTAATTCTTTAGCTTGTTGAGCTAAACTTTTAGTATTAACAACCAGTGATCTGAGATTAGTTAATATACCTTCATTATACTCAGGGTAGTTTTTGTACAGATACTCTGAAATTACGAAAGATAATATACTATCCCCCAAAAATTCTAAACGTTCATTGGATTCAATCTTTTTCTTTGATTCATTTAGATAAGAACGATGAGTGAATGCTTGTTCAAATAATTCGGGATTTTTATATGGTGGATAAGTAAGTTTATTATTCATGGGTCTCTTTTTTAAGAATATTGCCCAGTACACCGTTTATAAAGCCTGGACTAGTAGGGCCAGAAAATTCTTTGGCTAATTCAATAGCTTCATCTATAATAACATTTGTTGGTTCCTTTTTCACGAAATTAAGCTCATAAATTGCTAGGCGTAAAATGGCCAAATCAACCTTGTTAATTTTTTCTATGGGAAATTCTTTGGCAGCTTCTTGAATATTAGCGTCAAGATCAGACTGATGACTCATAATTTCCTGAGCTTCGGGACTGATTTTTTGTTGGTGAAAATCGATTTTAAATAGTTCTTTTAGTAGATCCTGGCGTTTTTTATGTCTAGGATCGAGTGCTGTTCTCATGCAGTTTGAGTCAAAGAGGTCTTAGATTTTTTAACCACTACTTGACTACCTTTATAGTATCCACATTCTGGACAAACAATGTGAGGAGCATGCTTAGCTTGGCAATTTGGACAGATAGCAAACTTAGCTAAGCCAAGTTTAATGCTAGCTCTCCTTTTACCCTGACGTTGTCTGGAATGACGTTTCTTTGGTTCGTGTGACATATTAGCTTATATTTTACTTTATTTAGCCGTTTTCTGCAACTAGTGCCTATGTGGGAAAGGATGATCAGCTTGACAGCCCTCGCTTACAATATGTAAGCTTTTAGTAAGACAAATGTAAGAGGTATGAGATCAATGAGAAATGTAGCTTTATTATATCAGGAAATAAATTCCCTTAATCCTTATTTTAGTTTGGCTTTAATGCCGTCAGAGAAGAGCATAGATTTGATTATGAGCATGTCTACCAAGGTTTTACACACCTCTTCTTTGCCTCACACATCAGACATATTACAAAAACTACTGCCCTCAATTTTTTCTTCTACTTGCTTTAATGATAATAATAATTCTTTTGTAGATGAAGTCAAGAATACAGAAATTGGACATTTATTTGAGCATATTTTGTTGGAGTATTTATGTATGGAAAAATTAAATAAGGGCTATTCTGATGCGACTTTTAAGGGGGTTACAAATTGGAACTGGAAAGAAGAGCCGTTGGGTACATTTCATATTATTATAGATATAGCCTGGGAAGAGCGAAATTTTGTTGAACCTGCCTTAGAAAAAAGTATAGAATTAACTAATTTTATACTCAGTTCAAACGGATTGAAGGAGGTGATTTATGATTAGATTATTAATTTGGATCTTTAATCCTGGGAGATCTTCTGTGCGTTTAGCTCCAGCAGTTGTGCGCTAAGTTGTGGATAATTCTCAATCTTAGAATAGATCATTTTTGCAGCAGTTCTAGCCTTCATGAGTAGATCTTTATCGGAAAAAGAAGCAATTTTTAGCATTTTATATCCACTTTGTCTGGTTCCATATAGATCCCCAGAACCTCTAAGCTGTAAATCAAGTTCTGCTAATTTAGATCCCGAATGAGTTATTTCCATGGCTTTTAAACGAGTGGTGGTTTGTTCATTTTTGGCTTGTGCAAAAAGCAAACAATAAGATTGTTTGTCTCCCCTGCCCACTCTGCCTCTAAGTTGATGTAACTGGCTGAGGCCGAATCTTTCACTGGCTTCGATGACTATAATCGTTGCATTGGGAATATCTATGCCCACTTCTACTACCGGTGTCGCAACTAAAATATCAAATTTTTTATCTTTAAAATCCCGCAATACCTGGTCTTTTTCTTTGGCTTTCATACGTCCATGTAATAAACCCAGTTTTAAATTAGGGAAAACTTCCGTTTTTAATCTGGTAAATTCTACACTGGCTGCCTTAACCGATTGCATATTTTCTGATTCCTCAATGAAAGGACAGATTATAAAGGCCTGGGATCTGGTGTCTTTTATTTGTTTTTCAATCCACTGATAAGCTCCTTTCCTTTTTTCGGTAGGAACAAGCCAGGTCTTAATCGGCTTTCTACCCACGGGCATTTCATCCAGATATGAGACATCTAAGTCTGCATAGACAGTTAAGGCCATAGTTCTAGGAATTGGCGTGGCAGTCATAGTTAAAACATGTGGATTATTGCCTTTTTCGCGCATCAAAGCACGTTGTTCGACGCCAAAACGATGTTGCTCATCGATTACTACCACTCCAGCATTGGAGAAATCAGCTTTGTCATAGAGCAAGGCATGGGTACCGACGAGAATATTAGATTTAGGATTTAGGATTAATGATTTAGCACTTTCCCCTTCTATATTCTTTAATCTTAGTTCTTTATTCTTAATACTTTTAGTTGAGCCGGTAATTAAATCGACTTGAATTCCTAGAGGTGAGAAAAGTTCTGTTAGAGATTTATGATGTTGTTCAGCTAGAATTTCGGTTGGGGCCATGATAACTCCCTGTTTCCCATTTAATATAGCGACGTAAATAGAAAGAGCAGCCACAATGGTTTTTCCGCTACCCACATCACCCTGGAGTAATCTATTCATGGGCTGATCACTTTGTAAGTCGGAAAAAATACTATTCAATTCCCTACTTTGAGCTTTAGTGAGAGGAAAAGGAAGAGAATTTATTAAGGTATTGATTTTGGTTCTGTATTCATCTACTTTCAACGGTGAGGTTAATTTTCGCTGTTTCCACATCTGTTTACGATGTAAGGCTTTTAGTTGTAAATAAAATAGCTCATCAAAAGCAAGCCTTTTTCGAGCCTGTTCTACGTCCTCATAATTATTAGGGAAATGAATGAGGTTTAGTGCATCTGCTAGATGCAAGAAATTATATTGTTGTTTGATTTCAGAGGGTAGAGTATCTGACAAGATGAATTTATATTGCTCCAGTAATTTAAAAATTTGTCGACGTAGCCATTTAGATGAGATACCTCTGGTTTCCGGATAAACTGGCACCAGTCGTCCGGTATGAAGAGTCTCAGTGTTGGAAGAACTTAAAACTTCATACTCAGGTGAAAGCATGGTTGTTCTACTACCACTCCTTTCAGTTTGTCCCGCTAAGACAATTTCTGTATTAGTTTTTATGGATTTAGTTAGATAAGGTTGATTAAACCATGTTACCTCCAACGTCCCGGTACCGTCTGTTACTACGGCTTTTTGTAAGGTCTTGTGAGACTTGGTATAAGAATTTTTTATACTTAAGACAGTTCCTTTTACAGTTATAGTTTCTCCGGGTATTAGGGCGGAAATCATTTTAATTTGTGAAAAGTCATCATAGCGATGAGGAAAGTGATAAAGGAAGTCTTGAAAGGTATTTATACCTAACTTTTCTAGAAGTGCAGAGTACCGTTTATATATTCCTCCGGCGGTGACAATAGACTGTTGAAGCTGCATGCTGTAGTGATTCTACTCTAGTCATTCTGGGTTGTCCAGAATTCTCATTAGATTGGTTGATATGATTTAAATACGAGTATAGATGCTATAAGAGTGAAATGTATGGCAAAAATGACATCAAAATTAATGCTAAAGAAGCTATTATGATGATAATGGTCCAAAGTTTTTTATGTTTTTCGACAAAGTTCATATTTTATTTTACAATCTAAAACACAAAAATATAGTAAAGACAGGAAAATATTTAATAATCTAGTCTATAATTATAATTTTGCGAAATGTAAATTTACCCACTTGGATAAAAATTTCTTTTCCAGTAGTAGGATCTACTAGTGTCTGATGTGGGTTATTAACGACTTGTGTATTAATTCTAACTCCACCCTGCTGAATCAATCTCTTAGCTTCAGAAATGCTGGTTGATAAATCTAATTTTATTAAAACTTCGGTAACAGGTAAAGTTTGTAACTCACTACGTGACATAGTAATAGTGGGGATCTCGTCTGGAGTCTCTTTTTTCTGTACACGACTTGAAAATGCTTGTTCAGCATGCTCAGCCATAGATAAATTATATAATTCCAAGACAATTTGGCGGGCGAGATTTTTCTTCATATTCATAGGGTGAGCCCCACTTTGTAACTCATTTTCAATAGCTTGTATATCCTTTAAAGGTATGCTTGTGGCAAGACGATAGTATTGGGAAATTAAATCATCGTTGATGGCCATTACTTTGGCATAGATATCTTCGGGTGTATCATCGAGCCAAATTGCATTACTCCAGCTTTTACTCATTTTTCGGCCATCTGTCCCCAATAAATAATCAAGAGAAATCACGAACGATTCTTTGTTGCGTAAAATTTTCTGTAACGTTCTTCCTGCTTGCATGTTAAAAGTTTGATCTGCTCCACCAATTTGAATGTCAGTGTCCATGAAATAACTGTCATATCCTTGCATAACTGGATATAGCAGTTCATGTAGGCCAATTCGTTTTCCTTCTTTAAGACGTTTGGCAATTAATTCACGTGAGAGAAAATCGTTAGCAGAAAAATTTTGAGCAAGTTTAACTATCTCTTCAAAAGACAATTTTTTTAACCACTCTGAATTAAGACGAACTTTAATTTTGGAAAAATCTAGCACTTTTTCGGCTTGTTGTTGGTATGTCTTAAAATTGTTGGTAATTTCTTCGCTAGTTAATATTGGTCTCTCACCGTCTTTGTCAGAAGTGTCTCCAATTAATGCAGTAAAATCGCCTATAAGGAAAGTTACATGATGTCCTAATTTGGCAAATTGTTCTAGCTTGCGTAGTGCTACGGCATGGCCAAGGTGGATATGAGTAGCGGTAGGATCGATTCCAAGATAAATATTTATCTTTTCCCCGCTAGTAAGTTTTTGTGCCAGAATATCTTTATTTGGTATAATATTAACAACACCACGAGTTAATATGTCTTCGATAATTTCCATATGCTGAGTATATAATAATTATGATGAAGGGTAAAGAGTAGAGTGAGATAAGGGAAATAAACCACAATAATTAAATAAACAAAAAATAAAGCAATGTATAAATATGGAAAATGAAATAAAACATATTGAATTTAATCAACCTAGAGAAAAAGGTGTTTTGTATGTTATGAAGTTTATCAGGTGGAAAGGAAGGGAAATTAAGGACTGGCTGAAAAACAGGTTCAGAAGGTCGATAAATAGTCACGGTTTTTCAGCAGGAAAATTTTCCAAATGGTATAATACACTAAATATGGTCGATTTTGCTCCCCGCCGGCATCGACGGGTCAAACCTTTATTCCACATTCCAGGTTTTCTTTCATTTTCCAATTTAAATTTTTGGAGTGTAGTAGTCAGACTGATTTTTATTGGACTATTACTGATGATTATTGTTGTGCCTCTTACTTTCTGGTATTTTAGCCGTGATTTACCTTCGCCCGGCACATTGGTAAATGCAAAATATGGAGACGCAACTCGTATTTATGACCGCAATGGTACTTTGCTTTATTCGGTATATCAAAATGAGAATCGTACATATGTAAGTTTACCAGAAATTTCTAAATACATTAGAGAGGGAACGATTGCCATAGAAGATAAGAATTTTTATAACAACTCTGGCTTTTCTCCTATTGGTTATGTGCGTGCGTTATATCACTATGTCAAAGGAGATGGTTTAGGCGGTGCTTCCACTATTACCCAACAGTTAGTTAAAAATGTTTTATTAAACAATCAAAGGACTTTGACACGTAAGATTAAAGAGCTTATTTTGTCTATTCAGGTCAATCAGATGTACACTAAAGACCAGATATTGGAAATGTACTTAAACAATATTCCTTATGGAGGTACAGCTATAGGTGTAGAAGCAGCTGCACAGCAATATTTTGGTAAAGATGCTAAAGATCTGGATATTGCCCAGAGTGCGTTCATTTCAGGTTTGCCGCAAAGTCCGTCTGTCTATTCCCCATTTAGCGGCAATAAATATTATATTGACCGTACTAATGCTGTTTTAACCCAAATGTATGATGATGGGTATATTACGCAAAGTCAGATGACAGCTGGTGAGAAAGAGATTGCTAGTTATCAATTTACTCAGCATGAAGGAGGAATTAAAGCACCTCATTTTGTGATGTATGTAAAGCAATTGTTGGCTAATCAGTTTGGAGAACAGGCTGTAGAGACGGGAGGATTACAGGTTACTACCACCCTGGACTACAACGTTGAGAAAGAAGTTGAAAGTGATATCTCAACTGAATTAGATAAATTGAATGGCTATCATGTGACTAATGGGGCAGCGATTGTAACTGATCCTAAAACTGGGGCGATTCTAGCTATGGATGGGAGTAAGGATTATTTTGATAGTGCAAACGACGGTAATTTCAACGCTGCTTTAGCCTATCGTCAACCTGGATCATCGTTAAAGCCAATTATGTACTCAGTTGCCTTTGAACATGGGTACACCCCTGCTACTACTGTAATGGACGTGGCTACTAATTTCAAACAAGATGATTCTGAGCCTGATTATATTCCTGTTAATTATGATGGTAAGTATCGTGGCCCAATTCAGCTTCGTTTTGCTCTTGGTAACTCCATAAATGTGCCGGCTGTAAAGATGTTGGCCAGAGTCGGTATTCAGCCAGTGATGCAGCAAGCCTACAATATGGGCATTACCAATTGGCAGCCAACGACAGCCAATTTAAATAGTGTAGGTTATTCTCTAGTCCTAGGGGGTCGTGAGACTACCTTGTTACAAGAAGTGACTGCTTATGGAGTATTTGCGAATGCTGGGGTGAAGATTGACCCATATGCTATTGAGAAAGTAACTGATGATAAAGGCAATGTTTTATATCAGCATCAAACTAACAGTGGTCAGCGTGTACTCCCCGCTGATGTTAGTTTCTTGATTTCTCATATTTTGCTTGATAATAACGCAAGAATTATGGAATTTGGTGCGTATTCAAAATTAGTTGTTCCTGGCAAAACAGTCTCAGTCAAGACAGGTACCACTGACGATAAGCGTGATAATTGGACCATGGGTTATACACCGTCTTATGTTGTAGGTGTATGGGTAGGCAACAATGACGATTCTCCTATGAATCAAGCCATTGCTTCCGGTATTACCGGTGCTGCTCCAATTTGGAATGATATTATGTCACAAATTCTTAAAGGTAAAGCTGATGAACCTCCACAAAAGCCAGATGACGTTATTGCAATGACCATTGATGCATTTGCTGGAGGGTTACCTCATCCAGGCCAACCCACCAGAGTTGAATACTTTATAAAAGGGACTGAACCTAAAGCTCAATCGCCTGTTTATGAATCTAAAGATGGAAAAGATTATGTAGTTTTCAAAGAATCTGACCCAATTTCTACCGATGGTAAGAATCGCTGGCAGGATGGCATAAATGCATGGATACAGCAAAATCATAAAACCGATCAATTGTGGAATCCGCCAGCAGATTTAGTCAATTCTACGGCTGATACTACTACTTGGGCTCCTGCTAGTCAAAATGCAAATCAGATTACCTCCGCACCCGGAACTCCTACGCCTACACCTAATGGAGCTACTCCTACTCCTCAACCGACAGATACTCCAACGCCAACTCCACACTAGTTAGTAGTCAGTAGAAAGGGGTTAAGAAGTTAATGACTTTAACGGTTAACTAGTTGTTTAGTAGCAGTCAGGCTCCAGAATACAAATATCTTTTTCTAACATTTACTCTTCCTTAATTTGCCATTTCTTTTTGAGGGAAGAAAGGATTTTTTCATGCAGAGTCTTTATTTCATCTTGTGTTAAATTCTTTTCATTATCCCTATATATAACATGGAAAGTTCGGTTATTTTCATAGCGGTCTATTAATTCAACATTAACGATTAAAGAACTTTGTTTTTTAATTAAATCTATAACCTCCTGAGTCAAAATATCTGCCGGGATCACCAAAGAAATATCTTCAAGGACAGGAGGGAATTTACTGGCAGGAATATAGGTTTTTCTCAGGGAGGCATGGGCTATTAACAATTCAAAATTAAGTTCGAAGTCAATTAAATTTTCATCTAAAATTTCTATATCTCCAAGATATTTTTCCGCAACATAGATTTTTGTGCCATCTCCGCCTTGATCTGACGGTTTAAACTCATAATTATTAACTCCCAGATCATTAAATAGCTGTTGTAAGTAACCTTTAACTACAAAAAATGAGATTTGTTTTTGCTTAATTACTCCCGCTAGCATTCTGATTTCTTCCGGCAATTTATTTTGTCTTTTCTGATAAACGTTGGCAATCTCAAAAATCTTGACTTGTTCATAACTTTTGTTCTCACTAACTACACGCAATAAGCTTGGTATCAAGGTATTGCGCATATAAACGAACTCTTCATTGAGGGGGTTGGAAATGGTAACCGCTTCATTCAGAGGACCTTCATAGAGGTTCTCGGGTATCATGGAATAGGTGTAAGTTTCGGTAAATCCCCAATATTTTAAGGTATTTTTGATTCTTTGTTCCCAGTAAAAAGGATTTTTTTCCTGTTGTATAGCTTGTTGTGTATTTAGTGAAGGAAGCTCTACTGGTAAATTGTGATAGCCATAGACACGAGCGATTTCTTCGATAATATCTTCGGGAAGAGTAACATCATAAGCGCGAATAGTAGGCACAGTTACATATAAGTTGTCTTCTTCTTGCTGGACCTGGAAACCTAATTTAGTCAAAATATCAATCGATTTTTCTGCGGATATGTCGATGCCGATTACGCTGTTTATCTTAGCCAAACTGACGACGACCTGTTTTTCTTCAGATGCATGCGGATAAAGGTCTATGATAGGACTGACAACTTTACCCTCGGCTAATTCTTGATAAAGTTGAATTCCATATTGTAGTGCTACTTCACAAAGGTTGGGATCTAAATGTTTTTCATTTAATTGAGCTGCTTCAGTTCGGATACCTAGATTCATGGAAGCTTTTCTAATTTTGTTTGAGTCAATATTATTGACAAAGAAAACGATACGCTTGGTTTGTTCGGTCACTACACTGTTTTTTAGACCCATGATAGCTAATAAATCAACTATTTCGCCCTTTTCGTTTTCTGCTATTACTTCTCCCCCATTAAGTGTGTATGTTTTATTATCAAGTGTGGTGATTTCTTCTCCGGTTTTGGCTTCTCGAATAGTTAGTTCTGTTCCCCCTAAGCGGTCGTAGTCAAACACATGCGTTGGTTGTCCGGTTACCCGCATGACATAGTTGGTAATATCTATCAAGTTATTTAAACTTCGAATCCCACTAGTCTCGAGTCTTTCAATAACTTGCTCAGGCGATTTGTCAATTTTTACGTCCATTACAACCGCACATACACGGTTGACGGCTTTGATAGCAAGTTCAATTTTTAATAAGTCATGGACAGGAGTTAAAGACGACGAAGCAATCTCATTGTTTGTACTAGATTGTTTCTCTTCGTGCATAAGGACAAGGGGTTTATAAATGGCTCTTATCCCATTCTGTGGTAATACAGTTCCCGCTTCTCGTGCCAAGCCGTTAACGCTAGCCAAGTCGGGACGATTGGTCGTTACTTCAATATCGTAAATAAAGTCATCTTTGTGCTTCTCTACTCTTTCAATTGAGACACTTGTCAGCGAGATCTGCTTGGCCACTTCGTATGCAGTAGCATCTGTTTGTAAATATTCTCTTAACCAAGAATCAAGTATTTTTATGTTCATATGTTTTATTTGTTGATCTGTCATCTCGAGCGAACGGAGTGAGCCGAGGGATTTCGCACTTTATGTGCAATTTTTCTCGCATTCGCGAGAGATTCCTCCACTCCTTCACTTTGCTCAGTCGGTCGGGATCACAATGCGTTAAAACTGTTCTAGAAACTCTAGCTTATTTCCATACAACGTTCGTAGATCATCTATCTGCAAACCCTCACGCATCATTAGAACTCGTTCCACACCAAATCCTGAGGCAAAACCTGAATATTCGTTGGGATCGATATTACATGCTTTTAGAACATTTGGATGGACCATCCCTGCCCCACCCAATTCGAGCCAACCAGCTTTGCAAAGTTTACAGCCCTTTCCATCACACACTCCACAAGAAATATCAACTTCAAATGAAGGTTCGGTAAATTGAAAATGATATGGTCTAATTCTAGTTTTTCTATCGGCACCGAAATATGATTTTACAAAATAATCCAAAGTACCTTTTAAATGGACTATGGAGATATTCTTGCCTACGACTAGAGTTTCAAACTGATGGAACATCGCAGCGTGTGAAACATCAGATTGTCGTCGATAAGTCTTGGCAATATTTAACATTTTGATAGGTAGTTCTTTATTTAACATTTCTCGGATTTGTCCGTTTGAAGTATGCGGTATTAATACAACCGGTCCATGTTTGGGATCAGGTTGTTGTCTTATAAAAAACGTTTCCCAGTCATCTCTTGCTGGATGATCTTGGGGAAAATTTAGTGCTTCAAATGCAAACCAATCAAAATCAATTTCAGGATAACGTTCACGGGTAAAACCGATACGCTCGAAAATGTTGGTTATCTCTTCGATGACCTGAGTGACTGGATGTAAATGTCCAAGTGGAGGAAGGACGGCCGGATCAGTAACGTCAATATTATGGGCGACTCGCTGTCTGGCTTTTTCACCAAGTTTGGCCTCGGTTTGGTTGATTAAATTTTCGACAATTTGTTTGGTTTCGTTGATTTTTTTACCTACTTCAGCTTTCTTATCTGGAGAGAGTTTGGTTATTTCTTTAAATATTTTAGTTAGTTCACCACTACGTCCGACAAATTGAAGTTTGATTTCATTTAATTCTTGTTTGCTTTTAGCTTCCAGGATGAGTGAAATGGCGTTGTTTTTAATTCTCAATAATTCCTCTTCCATAATGTGTTAATTATAATACTATATTGAATAATTTCCAATTTTTAATTTTGATAAATTGTCATTCCGACCTACTGAGCAAAGTGAAGGAGTGGAGGAATCTCACATTTTATGTGTGAAGTTTCTCGCATCCACGAGAGATCCCTCGACTCACTACGTTCGCTCGGGATGACAATAACTATTAAAAATACCTCTCTATCCCCTCTATATTTACACAATAACTTACTCTGACAAAGCGTTCTCCATTGGAACCGAAGGCGGTACCTGGTGTCAAAAGAATTTTTTTCTCGTGTAGAATGTGCATGGAATATTCTTCTGAATTTTTATATGTATCCGGAATTTTGGCCCAAATATATAAAGCTCCGCGTGGTAATTCAAATATCAGACCAAGTGTTTTAAGCTTTTTAGCTATAATATCTCTTCTGAGTTGATAACTTTCTAACATTTGTTTCTGCCAAACCAGATCAGGATTAGTCAGTGCATAAGCACCAAGTTTTTGTAAAGGTAACCACATGCCTGAATCAACTTGTGATTTTACTTTGGCCAGAGCATCGACAATTTGTTTATTCCCCACAATCCAACCCATACGTAAACCAGCGAACGAATACGTTTTAGAAAATGAACCTATCTCAATGGCAATGTCTTTGGCTCCTTTAATTTGTAAAATACTGGGTGCTTTATTCCCATCAAAGGTAATTTCGGCATAAGCATTGTCATAAAGAATTATTAAATTGTGCTTTTTAGCAAACTCTACTAATTCCTCCAAAGCTGATAGAGTTATTATTTTTCCAGTCGGGTTAGACGGAAAATTTACCCACATACATTTAGTTTTAGGTGTTATTAATTTTGATAGGGATGTTAAATCAATCGGATTTGTTTCGTTATCCGTTAAATCATAATAAATCGGTTTAGCCCCGATCATTAAGGCCGGATCGGTGTAGGCTGGATAACCTGGATTGGGAATTAATATCTCATCTCCTTCATTTAATAAAGCCAAAGGCAAATGGGCGATTCCTTCTTTAGCGCCCAACAATGGCAATAATTCATCTGAATTTAAATCAACATTAAATCTTTGTTGATACCAACTGATTAAGGCTTCAGACAATTCCTTACATGCACGAAAACCCGGATACAAATGCATTTTGCCATCATGCAAATATTCTTCCAATTTGTCTAAATAAATTTCACTGGTCGGCACGTCAGGAGAACCAATGCCGAAATTGAGTACCTTTTTACCAGCCTCTTTCTCGATTTTGGCCACTTCCCTGCCAATTTTAGCAAAGACATATTCTGAAAATAATTCTAAGCGTTTGGCGGTTTTAAAATACATACGTTTCAGCTAAAAGAGTAACATAATTTAACACATTTTTCACTGTTTAGGCTGGGGTGCGCTATTAATTAACCCCAGTATAACAGTTTTACCTACCCCTGTATCCATTTCGCCAATTTGGATTACGGTAAGTCTCTTTTCGTACTGTTTTTATAGTTCGGCTCGGTTCTCCCCAAAGTCCCCATCCATGCGGTCTATATCTTTCATGCTGAACTCTAGTATATGACACACGAATTGGCCGGTCGTTTAAAACCACATCAATCTCCGGTAGTTTACCATCTCCTCGTTTAAGATCAGAACTTTTCCCTTTACCCTCTTGAGTTAAGCCAATAACGCGTTTACCCCCTATTTCAGCACAATCAAGAGCGATTTGTTGTTTGTTATTATGAGCATCGATTTGATCGGTGTTCACATATAAGCTGATTCCGTTTATAGTTACGTAGGTTCCTGTTTTGTCAGGAACATTCGCAATTATAATTCCATCTTTTTTTATTTCTGGTGACATAATATTCTCACCTCCTTTCTTATTTATTTCTCTCTACTGTTCTCTTCTTAACGAGAGATTTCCAGTATAATCAACCAAAATGGCTAATCCATTGTTAACAACATCGGTCATCAAACTAGCTGGAACGTGTTCAGATGCTTGTTGTAGTAAACTAGCATCATAACGAGTTCTTCTGTTTGCATTTGAATGTCGTTGGCCTAATGTAACTTCTGCTTGAGATAGTGAATCATTACTAATAATAAAGCCACTCCTTCTTTTTGCTGCAATTTTGCGTACAACATCTAATCCTTTACTCGAGTTTATTTCAACTGACATGTATTTCACCTCCTTTCTCATATTTGTTAATATGTTTTGAAAAATAAGTACAAAAAAACCTCCCTTTCGGGAGGTCTAAGTTGGATTACTCCAATGTTAGTGCTTAAGCACTAACAAGCCTCCCGGTTGGGGAAGTAAAGTAAAACCAAAAAGAATTGTTAATACGTGAGTTCATGCATTTATAATATTATTTTGCTTTAACTGTGTCAACTATATGTTTGAAGGCAGCTGGATCATTGACGACCAAATCACTCAAAATCTTGCGGTCAAGAACGATATTAGACTTTTGTAACTTATTCATAAAAACACTATAAGAAAGACCTTGTTGTTTGACTGCACCACTGATGCGAGTGATCCATAATGAACGGAAATCTCTTTTGCGAAGTTTGCGGCCATGGAAGGCATAAGCTCCTGCATGCAAAACAGCTTGCTTTGCTGTTCTGACCAAACGACCCTTAGTACCCGTATAGCCTTTAGCTAATTTAAGTAATTTATTATGTTTTCTTCGGGAGACCATCCCGCGTTTTACTCTTGCCATATTATGCTGCTCCTAAAATCTTTTTAATCTTAAATGCAAATCTTCCGTGCAACTGGGCTGGTTCTTTTTGGCGACGAATTCTACGTTTAGATTTAGTTAACTTTTTGTGACTGCCATATTGGTGGGCAAACATGACCTTACCTGTTTTGGTAATTTTAAACCGTCTGGCCGCTGCTTTGCTTATTTTCTTCTTTTTCATTTTTTTTATTCCTTTCTACAGATAATAATCCAACCATTTGGTGACCCTCTAAGTGAGGTTCACGGTCTACTTTTGAAATGTCATCTAAGCCTTCAATCATTTTACTCATCATCTTGTATCCAAATTCTGGATGAGTAATCTGACGGCCGCGAAATCTCAAAACCATTCTTACTTTATCACCGTTATTTAGGAACTCTCTTGCTCGTCTCATCATGACTTGTAAGTCATTATCAGACATAAAAGGTCCCAATCTTACTTCTTTTGTCTCAGTTGTCTTAGCTTTGCGTTTTTCCTCTTGCTTCTTTTTCTGTTCTTGATACAAAAATTTCTGGAAATCAATCAGTTTGGCTACGGGCGGATTTGCATTAGGTACAATTTCGACTACATCAACATTTTGTTCTGCTGCCAGTCTCAGTGCTTCATGTTTCCCCATGATACCGATCTGTTTACCTTCGGCATCAAGTACCCTCAATGTTACCGAATAAATGCGGTCATTGATATGGTATTGCTTTCTTTGATCTTGATTTCGATTAAATCTTTTTATCAATGTCTTGTTTAACTTTCTGCAAAAAGTCGTTGATTGCTTGGCTACCCAAGTTTTCTCCGGCTCTTGAACGGACAGAAATAGCTTCTGCAGCTATTTCCTTATCCCCTATTATACCCATAAGTGGTACTTTTTGTAAAGTAGCGTTGCGTATCTTGGCCTGGAGGGTATCAGCATTATCGGATACTTCTACTCGGATATCATGTTGCTCAAGCTGCTTCTTGACTTTCTGCGCGTATTCGACGTGCCTATCTGCTATCGGAAGAAGCGCAACTTGGATAGGTGCCATCCATAATGGAAACACTCCGGCGAAGTGTTCAATTAAGATACCTAAGAAGCGTTCAAATGATCCTACTATAGCTCTGTGAAAGACAAATGGCATTTTTTCACTTCCTTCACTGTCTATATAGTGCAGCCCAAAGCGTTTGGGTTGTTGAATATCCAACTGAATTGTGCCTGTCTGCCATTCACGACCTAGTGAATCTTTCATTAAAATATCGACTTTAGGGCCATAAAATGCTCCTTCTCCCGCTAATTCAAAATATTCTTTACCTGACGCGTTCAGAACTTTTCGTAATACATCCTCTGCAATATCCCAGTCAGAAGCTTCTCCCAAATGACTGTCTGGTCTGGTACCAAATCTGAAGCGGTAAGTTAAATTAAATGGCGAATACATTTCTTCAATCATTTTTAGTAAACTCTCAAATTCTTGTTTAGCCTGCTCAGGATAAATAAAGATGTGGGCATCATCCTGGCGAAATTGTCTGATTCTAAACAAACCATTTAATGTGCCAGAGAGTTCAAATCTATGTAGGCTCGTCGTTTCTGCTAAGCGCAAAGGCAAATCATGATATGAACGTGTTTTATGTGCAAATATACGCATGTGATTGGGACAGTTCATAGGTTTTACACCAAATACTTCGCTGCCCTCCATGGGATTGTCTGATTCATCTCTCAAATAACTCATGGGTGATAAAAACATATCATCTCGATAATGTGCCCAATGACCAGAAGTTTCATACAATTCTTTTTTATTGAGCTGAGGAGTTGCAACTTCCTGATAGCCATATTTTCTATACATTTCTCGAGCAAAAGAATACAAGGTGTTATATAGAGTTAGCCCTTTGGGTAACCAATAAGCCATACCAGGAGCAGTATCATCAAAGAAGAATAGTTCAAGTTGTGAAGCAAGTTTTTTGTGATCTCTTTTTTTGGCTTCTTCTTGCATCAATAAATATTCATCAAGTTGAGCTTGAGTAGAAAAAGCTGTACCATAAATTCTGGTCAACATTTTATTTTTTTCACTGCCTCGCCAATAGGCGCCGGCCAGAGATAAAAGTTTGAAAGCGCCAATTTCTTTGGCAGGATTCTCTGCATGGCCGCCTTTGCATAAGTCTTCGTACTCGCCATTTTTATAGATCGTTAATGTTTTTCCTTCTTTAGCAAATTCCTCAATTAGTTCAAGTTTATAAGGCTCATTGTTAAATTGTTTCATTGCTTCATTGTTTGTTACTTCTCGATGGTCAGTTTTTGTCCAAGTCTTGAGAATCGTTTTCATCTCTTCCTCAATTTTGGGTAAATCTTCTTCCGTAAGTGGTTTATTAAACTCAAAATCGTAATAAAAACCAGATTCAATGGCTGGACCAATCGCTCTTTTAGCATCGGGATAAAGCTTTTGCACAGCAGCAGCTAATAGATGTGCACTGGTGTGACGTAGATTTTGTAAATTATCTGATGTGTTCATGTTTGTAATATAGCAAAAACTCGAGCTTTTATAAAGCAGACAATGGTAGCTAGCGTCCACCATTCTACTGCTTTCATCATTATTGTCTAGCAACTATTTTTAGTTGAGCTCTTATAGAATCGATTCTTGCCCTATCTTTTGCCAAACAAGCTTTGGGTAATTTATCTTTTCTTTGAGCTCCAAAATAATTTTGGCTATCAAGATTGAAACGTGGATCAGGTTGTCTGATAATTAGTCTTTCATAAAAATCAGGTACAATCTGTCCTCTCACATCTGGTGAGACAAAATGAAAATCATCAAGTTTTATTTCTTTTGCCATTTTTTCCTCCTTTCTTTAGGTATCAAACCATAAAAAAACCCCGCTTTGCGGGGTATCTATTGCACATCAATACAACCCCGCTAAACAGAGGTAGTTGTACCGGTCATAAAAATATTAAGTAGTTTGCACATAGTTGGTTTATGCTAACAAAACATAATAGCTTTGTCAAATAATACTTAATGTTTGATAACTTGATACATTGCTCCTCTGGTCGTGCCGACTTTTTGTATAAAGCCAGCCTTTTCTAACTGTTGTAGATCATAACGCAGAGTACGATCAGGAATTTTTAAAAATCTACGGTGTAATTGATCAAAAGACACTATATTTTGCTCTGTAATAATATTTAAAATCTCTTTCCTCCGAGGTAAAAGAAAATCTTGCGGTTGTGGATTGTTAATATTACTTAAATTAGCTTTTAACTTTTCCGCTTCATCTAAAATCACAGACAAAAAGAATTCGATAAATTCACTGGCATCATTTCTATCAAGCAAAACATAATAGGTTTGTTTTTTCTCTTGTAAGCCTTCTTCAATGGAAAGTAACCACTGAAAATGATAATTATGTTTGGCGAGCAAAGCTTGAATAATCAATCTACCTACCCTACCATTGCCATCTAAGAAAGGATGAATTTTTTCAAAACAGAGATGCACAAGCGCAATTTTAATCAGAGGAAAGATATTATCAGATTGATTAATCAAACGCAGTAGATCTGAAAGCAGCGGTTCTAATTGTGAAGGAGGAGGTGTCATATAAACGACATTGCCTGATTGATCAAAAATAGCACTAGGTTCCCGTCTTAATTTTCCGGCTTGAGATGAATGTACCAAGTTATGCATGACTTGTTTATGTAATGTTAATATGAAGTCCAAATCAATAATTTGCGGAAGTTCATTTTCTCGCATTAGTGATAAAGCATTAATAATATTTTCAACTTCTTGATGCTGGTAATCAGTTTCATTTTTTTCTGATTCTCTATTTTGAATATCTTGAACGGATAATGTATTGCCTTCGATCTGAGCTGAAAAAACAGAACTTTTGAGCAAACTTTCAGAACGTAAATGGGATAATATAAGATCAGGAACTCGAGTAATCTCCAATGAGGATCGCAATCCTTCTATTTGGGCAATAGTGGTTAACATGTTGTTGGTGATTTGAAATAGTGGAGGTATATCCATATTATTATTTAAACTATAGTCCTGAAATTGTCGAAAGATTGCCAGATATTACCGAATATTACCAGATATTGCCAAATGTTGCCAGATATTGTTTTGTAAACTTAAAAAGTCGCTCTCTTAATCTGTTTTATTATTTATTGACATACTTAATGTACTGATACATACTGAAAATAATGAAGTTAAATTTCAAGTTTATAAGCAAAGTACTTGGTGCTATTGTTATTTGTGAGTCAGTTGGATTGTTAAGCATCCCGTTTACACTTACAGCTATCCCTACTTGGTATGCAGGATTACATAAAGCCAGTTTAAATCCCCCAGCGTGGGTATTTGGACCCGTGTGGACAACGTTATATTTTCTAATGGGAATTGCACTATTTTTGGTGTGGAATAAAAAAAATCAGGGCAGGTTAGCAGTGACCAAATTACTGGGTATACAAATGTTCGTTCTGCAATTAGTGTTAAATTTCTTTTGGTCGGTGATTTTTTTTGGTTGGCAACAGCCATTTTTTGCTTTATGGGAAATGGGTGTTTTATGGATGACTATCTTGGCGTGCATGTTAATATTTGCTAGAATTTCAAAAGCTGCGGGTTATATCTTAATACCGTACTTGTTATGGGTGACGTTTGCTGGTTATTTAAACTATAGTGTGTGGGTGATGAATCGATGAGAAAAGTAGTGGTAAATGACTTAATGCAGAAAAACTATACCTACTTTCTGATTGAGCCAGTTGGTAAAAACTTTGCTTCTGAATTTAAACCTGATCTTACTCCTAAAGAGATGCTACGAATGGGTGTCTTTGGTGGTAAATACATGACAGATTGTCTTACAGAATTTCCTTCTGATTGGTTTGAATACGCTAAGTTAAATCACGAGTTTCATGATGCACAATTGAATTATTTTAAAGTAAATGCCAGTCAGCCACTAAAGATTTGGCAAAATAAGGGATGGATTTATAGGGATGATCCTAGGGGTTGGTTTCAGTGGTATTGTCGCTATTACATGGGTAGACGTATCCCAAGTGAAGATCTTAGGCAAGTTAAAAGATGGAAGAATATGCGACGACATATTGCACAAATAAATAAAAATTGCCGTCCAGAGGATCTCTTGTGCCGTCCTGTTCAAAGACAAGCCCTATTGCACTGGGCCTATGATAGTAGGAAATTTTAGTATTTGTTATTTAGATATTGACAACGAATTAAAAAGTGATTATTCTCACATTAGTATATGAAAACATGGTTGTGGATAGTAATAGTAATAATTGTATTAGCTGCAATTGGTGGTTATTTCGAGAGACATCAGCTTAAAGCTATGTTGGGTATGTCCCAGCCCACTCCGGTTATGATGAATACTACGGTGACTTCAAATAAAACAACTACTGCCATGGTTCCTTCGGACAACATTTATTTGATTAAAACAGACAAAACCAAAGGACAATATTTGACTGATTTTGCTGGGAATACACTTTATACCTATAGTAAGGATAATAATGGTGTAAGTAATTGTGCAGGACAATGTTTGGCTGTCTGGCCGATTTATACATCGGGCGCGACCGCGCAGAAGACTTTTCCTGCCAACATCTCCGTGATTACACGCAGTGATGGTTCCAAACAATTTGCTTGGAAAGGTATGCCTTTGTACTACTATATTCAGGATAAAAAACCTGGTGATATAAATGGTGATGGCGTCGGTGGCGTCTGGCACATTGTAAGACCATAGATCCTCAAATTAATCACAATTTTCAGGACACTCAGAGAATCAGCCCAGTAAGGTTATCAGACTGATTAACTGAGTTTTCCAAGTTTTCTGAGATATATAATTTAAACTTTGGAGCTTATAAACCTAATTCTTGGTGGATTTCCTGCATGGCTTGCAGAGTAATAGTAATAAACTGATCAAGTGGAATGCCGAGTTTTTCTTCACAATTTTGGATAGACTCTCTACTCGCACCTTTGGCAAAACTTTTTTCTTTAAATCTTTTTAAAACGGTTGTTGTGTCTACCGAACTTAGTTGTTTATCAGGTCGTACCAAAGCAGCAGCAATGATTAGGCCAGTTAGCTGATCTATACAGGCTATTCCCCAATCTAAATCACTGGCTGGCATAACTTGCGTATGCTCATAATTGTGGGCTTGAATAGCATGTTTAATTCTCTCAGGAAAAGTAGTCTCTTCAATACCGATGAGGGTTTTATCAAAAATTAACAAGCCGTGTTTATCCAACATATTTTTTTCTTGGGCTATCTCATAATCAACATCATGTAATAGTCCAGTGATGCCCCAGGTTTGTATTTCTTCTTCTGTTGCATCGGGGTGTAAGTGTTTGCACAAAGCTTGCATGGCGACTTCACAAGATCGGCAATGCTTGATTAGATTCTTGTTTTTTAAATATTTAGTCAGTAGTATATATGCCTGTTCGTGAGTCATGGAAAATAGTATAACACCAAATATATCTTGACGAAAAGTGTTTATTTTATTAGCATAGATCTTTATGGTTAAGTACAAACAACAAGTTTTGGACATGCTTGAGGCGAACAAGGAATTATTTGAATCCTTCTCGCTGATTCACGCTAAATACGTCGATGAACCACAGGTATTTCAAGAAGAATTTAATCAAATTGGACAAAAAGCCGTGCGTATCATTCAACGCTGGGAAAATATGCTATGCTCCAAAACTGAGTCAGGTAAATATGGTAAATTCTCACAGAGTCTATCTGAAAATTTTTGGAAAGAAATTAGGATGCGCTTCCCAAAAATTGATTACGTAGGTGTGGTAAATAGTGACTAAGTCTATTTAAAACTAAATATAATTCTTACTTCTTGAGCGCAGCATTTATTCGGCTATAAATATTTCCTACTTGTTCATTGTGATTTTGAAAATCTGCTTTGTCACGTTTTAATCTATTCTTCACTTCACCCAAGACATTCTCCCATTTATCGCCGTCATTAAAATCACGTGTAATTATTTTTACAAAGGGTGGTTTGTTGGCCAGATAAAATTCAACCACCGCAGTTGAGCGATCAATCACAAATTTTAATAACAAATTATTTTTATCGGAAAAAATTTCCTGCCAGTCTTCGGGGAGTTTAATTCCCAGATATCGGACATTGAGAGCTTTATCTCCGAATCCCTCAACTGACCAAGGTGTGACTTTGGTTATAACTCCGGCGAGTTTCATATTGTGGATTAGATTATCAACAAACGCTTTGGACATGAGATAAAATTTTAGATAATAAAGCTTTTAATTGCAAGAGTCTTCATGCTAACATTATTTTATGTACATAAAAAGGATTTATAAAAAATTTATCACTTGGTTGCCGGTCGAAGAAGGGATAATAATTGTAATTCTGTTATTATCATGTATTGCTCTTTTGATCTATATTTTTTTTACTGATGATTCTTTAGTTTCTCAACAACAACAGACTTCAGCTTTGTCAATTAATTTAGCTATACTTGATAAAAATTATTTAGCATTAAAAAACCAGGATCAATATAAACGTAATCAAGCGTTAGAGAATCTAGAAAAAAATATTCAATCAACTTATAAATCTTCAATCAGTGCTTATCAAGATATGCTGGATCTACAGGATCAAAATCAAAAAATTGATAAATTGATTCCACTGTATGTTACGACTGTGAGTGATTTGGGAGAAATGAACTACGCATCAGCATCGGCAAGTTTAAGCGTCTTAAAATCACAAATTACCCAAGCACAAGACACGATTGCAGCAATGAGCACACCAGGAGGTAGTTTAGCACCTGCCAATGCGACCACATCAAACATACCTCCCAAGAATGGTTTTAATCAGCAGTATGTTAGCACTAGCAATGGAATTTTTTTAGTCGATATTATTGCTGCTGATTTAAATTCGACCCGCATAATTGTCGATACTGCTTCTGGCTCTGATTGTGGTAATAATTGTCCTGTACTACCTCTGTCAGATTATGTTTCGCGTAACGGTGCATGGGCGGGCATAAATGGTACATTTTTTTGTCCAGCAGATTATCCCAGCTGTGCAGGTAAAACAGGATCATTTGATACTTTATTAATGAATAAAAATAAAACTTATTTCAACTCTGCTAATAATGTATATAGCATAGTCCCTGCTGTAATTATTTCCGGAACTAATGTGCGTTTTGTATCCGCTTCTGAGCAATGGGGTCGTGATACTAGTCCAGATATGGTCTTGGCGATGCAGCCGTTGTTAGTTCTAAATAATCAAATTGTCTATGGAGGCAGCGGGGATGGAAAGTATAATAGCGTTGGTACACGGGGTTTTATCGCAAATATTGGTAGTACCATTTATATCGGCGATGTCTTAGGCGCGACGATGCAAGATAGTGCGAATGTAATGAAAGCGATGGGTATGAATAATGCACTTAATTTAGACGAAGGTGGATCTACTGCTCTTTGGTATGGAGGTTATAAATTAGGACCTGGCCGCAATATTCCCAATGCTATTTTATTTGTAAATAAATAGTTCTACTGAGTGTGAGAAATTTTATGCTATAATTGGAGTCAGTTTGGGCTCTTAGCTCAGTTGGCTAGAGCGTTACATTGACATTGTAAAGGTCACAGGTTCGAGCCCTGTAGGGCCCACACTCTACTTTTTATTTTGTGTTTTTAATCTTCTTCTAAGTACAGCTGCTCGGAGTCCTCTTGGTTGGCTATTTAATCTTCTTTCTTTGACAAAAATACTGATAGATGAATGAGGATCTGGTTGCTTATCAGCATATTCCAAACTGCTACTCAACACTTCCGTCTTGGGAGTGGAGTGTATATAAACTGAGAAAGGTCTTCTTTCCATGGGCAGATTATAATACAAAACTAAAATTCCTGCACAGATCTTTAGTCACTTTGATGATCATAATAAGAATGTTTCTTGCGAGCTGCTCTTTCGGCTTGAAGAGCTTTTTGTTCAAACGCTGTCGTAGATATTCTACTATATTGAACTCTTAATGTATCAGCAGCTGCAGCAGACATAATACTTTGAATATTTTGTTGTGTTAAATATTGGTTAGGGTCAAAAAAACCCCACTCTTCCGGCTGTAAGTCCTTTGGATCAAATTTGCCTTTCTCATCTGGATGCATTTCAAAGATAACCATGTGACGCGAATGGTCATTTTTTTGTCTATTAACTTCATAATATCCTCGTAGATATGTTCTTATTCTTTCTGCTCCACCCATTTGTTTGTTTAGTGCATATAATGCAACATTATGACGATCCATGTTACGCAATATTCCACCATAGATTGGTTGATCTCCTCGTGGTATCCCAAACATTACTGGCTGTGAAGAATGAGGTAGGTATTTTAAGATTGGGTATCCACGATCCTCATCTACAGCGTCTATAAATCGGACTCTGCGTAAATCTGAGAACGATCTATCTCTAGCATGAATAGGTAATGCTTGAGGTACTACTAATCCTCCTTCAGTTATTGAAGGTGTAGAAAATGATCTTATTGATGGTTCTATCTCTGCTAAATTTACCATAAAAAAACCCGCTTTCGCGGGATATGATTTTGTGTGTTTATTGCACCAAATCTAACCCGCTAAGAACGGATAAGAAGGAGAGCAACAACAACTTGAGTTCTATTTATCATATTTTGTATTTTACAAAAATATATACCATACTGTCAAATTTTATTATAGGCAATCACTTCGATTTCTACTAATGCATGTTTTGGTAACTGAGCCACCCCTACGGTTGACCGGGCAGGTTTGTGTGTAGAGAAAAATGAGCCATAAATTTCATTCACTTTTGTAAAGTCGTTCATATCAGTCAAGAAGATAGTGGTTTTGCAGATATTTTCCAGTGAATAACCTAACTCTTCCAGTAGAGCTTGAATATTTTGCATAATTTGTTTGGTTTGTGCCTCTATTCCCGAAGCTAATTCTCCGGTTTGTGGGTTCAACCCTATTTGTCCTGAGCAATATATGGTTCCATTTTCCAACATGATAGCTTGTGAGTAAGGGCCAATGGCTTGAGGTGCTTTCTTGGTTTGAATCTGTTGCATATCTTATTTATACCAAATATTGATACAGTAAATCATCCTGTTGTAAAATTCTATATTGTAAACCAATCTTATCCATACGTTTGAGTAATGAATTGTAATCTTTAGCGTTTTGTAACTCTACTCCCACTAGAGCTGGACCTTTTTCCTTGTTTGTTTTTTTAATATATTCAAACCTCACAATATCATCAGTAGGGCCAAGCGCCTGGTCTACAAATTGACGTAACTGACCTGGCTTTTGGGCAAATTCGATGATGAAATAATGCTTCCTGCCTAGATAGATCAGACTTCGTTCTAAAATTTCTGGATAGCGCAGTAAATCATTGTTTCCCCCACTTAGCACACAAACCACAGTTTTTCCTCTTATTTCATCTTTAATTTTTTCTAAAGTCGAGATACTTAACGCTCCTGCGGGTTCAGCGATGATGCCGTCTTTTTGATAAAGTTCTATCATGGTCGTACAGTCCATACCTTCAGGAATAGTCACGATTTTAGAAACGTATTTTTGGCATATGGCAAAAGTCATATTCCCGACAGTTTTTACTGCTGCGCCATCCACAAAAGTATCAATTGTTTCCAATGATGTCACTGAGCCATTACTTACTGAAGAGTGCATGCCGGCTGCCCCCTGGGGTTCGGTTCCGATGATTGTTATTTTTGAATTTTTCTGTTTTAGATAGCTGGAAATCCCCGAGGTCAAACCACCCCCACCGATAGGAGAAATAACTATGTCTACATTACCTGCGGATTGTTCGAAAATTTCTTTACCTACAGTTCCCTGTCCGGCAATAACCAGAGGATCATCGAAAGGATGAACGTATACCATATTATTCTGTTGGGTGTAAATTTTCGATTCTGCACTTGCATCATCAAAAGTCTGGCCTACCAATTTGACCTCCACATACTTCTGGCCAAATTGTTTTACTTTTTCAATTTTTTGATTTGGCGTAACGCGGGGCATAAAAATAACCCCTTTTATTTTCTGCAGAAAACATCCCAGAGCCACACCTTGCGCATGATTTCCTGCACTGGCACAAACAACTCCTCGTCTCTTCTCATCAGCAGTTAATGATGCGATCTTATTATATGCACCGCGAATTTTAAACGAGCGCACCTCCTGTAAGTCTTCACGCTTGAGGTAGATATTGGCTTTATACTGCTTAGACAAACGTTTCGAATACAGTAATGGTGTTTGCTGTACAACTTTCTCCAAAGTTTTCGCTGCCTGGTCGATTTGTTGAATAGTTATTGTCATTTCAAAACAACCTCCTCTACTTCCACGATTTTCTCCATTTGTTTGCACATAACCTTTACGATATCCAACTTTGAAGTGACTTTTATAATAAATTTAGCTTTTGTTTTAAGTGAGGTTGCTTTAACATGCAATGACTCGATATTAATTTTTCGTCGTAAAAACATACCCGCTATGCGGTATAAAACGCCAGGTGTATTTTGGGAAACAATAGTAATAGTAAATATTTTTTTCTCCATAGATTATTCAAGACGCATTTCATCGACAGCTGCTCCTGTTGGTATCATAGGAAAAACATTGGTTTCTTTGACCACTTTTACCTCTAGCAAATAAGCTTGTTTACTTTTCCATAGAAGTTGCAGTGACTTTTTCAGATCAGACTTGTGTATTACTGTATTGCCCATGATGCCATATGATTTCGCCAGAGCAACGAAATCGGGACTGTCAATATTTACAAAAGAATAACGTTTGGTGAAGAATAACTCCTGCCACTGACGTACCATACCCAGGTAATGATTGTTAAGAATAATAATTTTTACCGGAATATTTTCTTGCATAATCGTTCCCAATTCCTGTAGTGTCATTTGAAAACTTCCATCTCCGATGACTGCAATAACTTCTTTGTCAGGATTGGCTACTTTCGCGCCTATTGCTGCCGGTAAAGCAAAACCCATTGTGCCAGCACCGCCTGATGTTAAGTAGTGATTAGGGTATGTATGCTTAAAATATCTAGCAGTGACCATTTGATGCTGCCCCACGTCAGCCACAATAATAGCATTACCTTGGGTAATTTCTGACAGTTGGTGAATAACCTCAGCCATGGAGACAGTTTGGGTATCCGGTCGATTGATATCAGAAGTTATAACTTGTAGGTGCTCTTGGTCATAAAGTTGACGAAATTTTTCCAACCAAGCACTGTGTTGTGCTTTATTTATCAGCGGAAATAAGTTTGTTAGAGCCTCTTTAGCATCTGCTTGGAGAGTTAGTTTAGTTTTTACATTTTTATCAAATTCGCTGGCATCGATGTCTATATGTATAATTTTGGCTTGTTTGGCGTAAGTTTGGGTATCACTAGTGACTCTATCATCAAAGCGCATGCCAATAGCTATAATCACATCTGCCTGATTGGTTAAGACATTGGGCGCATAATTGCCGTGCATACCCAGCATACCCACATAATTCGGATGATCAACTGGTATAGATGTTAAACCATGTAAAGTACAAGCAACAGGGATATCTGTTTTTTCGACAAATTTTTTTAGTTCAGTTTCCGCGTTAGCAATTAAAATTCCATGACCCGCCAGAATTAATGGTCGCTCTGCTTGATTTATCAATCTCGCAATTGAGTCCAAAGTGCTTTTATTTAATCGTTTTTTAGAGTGATTAAATTTTTTTGTCCTTTTTTCCTGATAGGAGAACAAATTAAGCTGCGCATCTTTAGTAACGTCGATTACTACCGGTCCAGGCCTTCCGCTTTGAGCTATGTTAAAGGCCTGGTGGATGATCGAGTCAATTTCTTCCCTTTTGGTAATTTGGTAGTTCCATTTGGTTATAGAAGAGGTTATACCAATGACGTCAACTTCCTGAAACGCATCAGTGCCTACCAGATGAGATGCAACTTGACCAGTTATACACACGAGTGGAACTGAATCGAGCATGGCGTCGGCAATTCCGGTAATGAGATTAGTTGCTCCAGGTCCAGATGTGGCAAAGCATACGCCTGTTTTGCCACTAGTTCTGGCATATCCTTCAGCTGCATGGGCAGCACCTTGTTCATGTCTGACCAAAATATGTTTGATCTGATCTTTATAATCATATAAAGCATCATAAATTGGCATGATCGCTCCCCCTGGATAACCAAAGATCGTATCAACCTGCTCGGCTATTAAAGATTCCATTACTGCTTTGGCTCCGCTTATATTTTTGCTTTTCATATTTTTGTCATAAAAAAACCCCGCTTGGCGGGGTACTTGTTTTGCTCAACACAAATACACCGCGTTAACGGGTAATAATGAGAGCAATAATAACGTTTTGATTTCTTATCATGTGATTATTATAGTCGTATTTTATTTGAAAATGCAAGAACTAAATTAATTTTATCCAGCCTGTGTGGCCACATTGCGGTCATGATGCAATAAGAAAGTTGTACCTTCGTTTTTGGCTCTTTGCCAGAATCCGTTTTTCTTTTTACCTTTGATAGCTGCCTGCCATGCGCCAGCATCTTCTACTTTCATGCGAGCCTGTCTAATAACAGTCAATACCCACTGGAAGAAATTAACGTGGTATTTACCCGGGTCTTTAGGTGCTTGTGACATACTGACTTGGCTAAATTCAACTTGCAGCATACTGGATGATGCAACTAACTTTTGTAGTTCCATCTGGATTTCCTGAATAGCTTGCTTGAGCTCTCCTTTTTCTTTGGCATGCATGCGTGACTCTACAGTCGCAATTTCGCGATGATAATCCATCCCAGGAGCAGCTTCTTTCTTATGTTTTGCTTCTTTGGCTGATTGTTCGCCGCCATTGCCAAACAAAAAGTCAGTCCATGAATTTTCTTGTTTGATGGTAGCTTTACTCTTGCCAAGGTGCAATTCTTGACCTGGTTGTAAATCACCCGATTTGGGATGAGAAGTAATTTCCTCTGAGCCTATAATCTGTTCTAGAAAACCCTTACTCCATTGTTTAGTTTCTTCACTTAAACCGCGTAATATCGAATCAGAAGAGCTTTCTTCCAATTCCAGAGGATTCTTTACTTGATGTTTGTTCTTCTTGGAAGCCATGATAAGGCCGAGAGTATCATAGATTCTTCAAAAAATCAAGCGTCTTTTGTTGTCTTAGGATACTCGCTAGCATATAGCGATTTTGCTCCAAATAAGCCTTTTCTTCTGGGGATTTAGCCTTGTTAACTGCCTCTTCGATTTCTTTGTCATCTACCGTGATGTTCTCATCTTCCGAAATCTTTTGTAGCACCAATTCCACCTTTATATCGTTTGTAGCCTTAGCTGTATATTCCTGTTTAAGCAGCTCAGGCGTCTTTTTGGTAGAAGATAGATATTGCTCTAAGGTTAATCCCAAACGCTTAATTTCATCCAAAGTTTGAGCCAAAAAACGATCTACTTCTTGTTCGACTAGCATTTGTGGTATTTTGACTTCTGCTGTCTGTGTGACTATTTCCATCATTTCATCAAAAGATGGTTCTTTTTGCTCTTTACCAGGCACGGCTATTTTGCTTTTAGCAGTTAGACTTTTAACTTTGTCTTTATAGTCGCCCAATTTAACTTCAGGCATTTCACAAGTAGTGGCTGTAAAGATCCATGCTTTACCATGTTCTAGTTTATCCACATGGATTTGGGGATTGGACATAGGACGCACCTCGTGTTCACGTATAGCTTCACTATATGCAGCTGGTAAAAGTTCTCTTAAAGTTTCTTCTTGCAGCTTCTGAGAGTCTGTGTGCTCTAATACCACCTTTTTAGGTGCTTTGCCAGGTCGAAAGCCTTGGATATTGGCATGCTTTACCAAACCCTCTACTACAGCATCCTGGGCCTTCTGGACAGTCTCCCAGGGGATTTCTACTGTTAGAACTATATTACCATTGTCCTCTCTTTTAATAATTGATTTCTTTTCTGTCTTTGTATTAGCCATAAATATATATAAACGCGTTTACTTTTTAAGTTTTGTGCGGACGAAGGGAGTTGAACCCCCACGCCTTACGGCACAAGGTCCTAAACCTTGCGTGTCTACCATTCCACCACGTCCGCTTGGCCTGCCGCACTTATTTATAGGTGAATTATACTATGATTAGAGGGAAATTGGAAGGGATTCTGTCTCAAACGTCGTTGAGTAGTCCTGAAGATTTTTCATATTGGCTTCCACTCTTACTGCCCAGGTAGGTGAGGCAGCATATATACTGCCGATCTGAGCTACCGTTATGGCGCCTTTATCTATATAGTTGGTTTTTAAGGCAGCGGAAACTGTGGCAATACCATCTTCCCAAGAATTGAAGTAGCGCACGTTGTTTCCATAGATGCCATAACCGTAGCAATTGTATGAGTTTATCGGGATTGCCAAACAATAGCTTGATTCCAAACCAGCAATAGAAGGGACTAATTTCCAGTCCAAATTATATTTGTCAGCTTCCTGAATGATGTAATCAGCCTCACTGGCTAAAGGAGAGTTTTTAAGCTCAAGATAGCTTTTTAGGGCTTGACCACGATAATCCACAACCTGTTGTGCTGAAACAGTTGCGATTGCGAGGGTTGCAGAAGAGCCTGATGCGTCATTTGAAGCGAATGCTTCTAGAGGGAATCTCATCGCCAGGAGGAAGGTTGCGATGAGAAACACACTTACCTTGTTTCTCATAATTGGGAAGCAAAGTTAGGGCGAGCCGGGACTTGGAAGTCCCAGCCCTTCCCTACTATGGGGGATATTATCATGTCACTATAGGTTTGTCAAGGGTTTTACTATAGGTAAAGGGTTAATTTAAGGCTAATATTACTCATCCCATAAACATGCGTGGCGTATTAGAAGTTTTTAATGCTGGTGTTTGTGGGCTTAAAATGTGGTTAAAAAACAAGAAAACTGAGGATTTTATGCTTATCTTATCCTCACCTCTCTACTATTGCAGCTTGTCCATGAATGTTTGTACACCGTGAGCCCAGCTACCGTTACTTGAAGGTGTCCAATGAGTCATAATTTCTGTAGGTGTAGTCAAGCCATCGTCTTTATATTTAGTGCCAAGGGTCTTGGCTACCTGCCAGATGCCAGTTGGATAATCTGGAAATCTAGTCACATGCCCAGTGTAGATGCCATAGCCGTAGCAATTGTAGGAGTCGACGGGAATAATCTTACAAAGATGAGATTCTTGCATGGCTATAGCTGGAATTAAGCGGTAGTCTATTTTATAGGCATCAGAGGCGGCAACTATGTCGCTTGCATAAGGCTCAAGTGGCGAGTTATATTGAGCCAGGAATTCTCGAATAATTTCTACCCTGCCGTCGGCAGTAGCAATGCTGGTTTGAATATTATCCGAATTGTCGGTAGCTGGCAGAGCTGCATAAGCGGTAGATTGGGGTGTCACGGGAAAGGTGGTAGCTTTGGGGCCATGTTGATAGTCAATAAAGAGAGTAAAAATCAGCGCCAAAAAAATGATAGCGGGGGTAATGATGAAATAGCTGAAAACCAGGGACAGTTTATTCATGTATGCGCTATCTTTCATTATGTAGAACTGGAGCAACTGTTGTCAAGTTGACAGGCATGAATCAGGTTTCATTCGACTGAATACGATGGTATAATTGATGACAGTAGACAACAGGCGGATGTGGTGAAATGGTATACACGCAGTGTTCAGGACGCTGTGCCGTAAGGCATGGAGGTTCAAGTCCTCTCATCCGCACTAGAGAAGTTAGGTTTTAGTTCTTTTTCTATAGTAATGAATTAGCCCTTGATTGCCAGTAAACCAATTTGTTGGTCTTCAGTTTTTATTCGATCTTTTGGAATATTCCAAGAATTTCCTACCATTACGTCTGCTAAGTGTTGTCTTCGTATTGACTTACCTTTTCCAATAAATAGTCTTAAACCAAAAGGCTGAATTAAATCTTTAATTTTTTGATGATAAAGATGTACTAATTCGCGATATATATCTGCTCCTATACTTCGATCTTCGTTTAAAAAAGATTCAATTATTTCTAATGGAATAGCCTCCTCAGTTAGAATTATAGCTCCACCAGGTCGTAAAATTCTTGAGATATTAATAAAGAATCTATAGATTCTTTGCTGCAGAGAAACAGAGCGATTTGCTGATCTTAATTGGGATAAAATAAAATCTCCCATAACGATATCATAAGAACTAGCCTCAAATGGCAGGTCTAATAAGTCTCCTTCATGGAATTTGCCGACTAAATTAGCGCGTTCTTTAGTCATTATGCCACTTTTGTCTACAACGTTAAAATTTAATTTAGGATAACAATGTTGAGCTATCGCATAAGCTTCAGATACTGTGTCAGCCGTCAAGGCTCCGGCAACGAGTACATCAGGGTTATCCTTTTGTTCAGGTATGATTTTACTATAGTTGGCTACTGCATCTAATATTGTAGGAAAATGGATACCAAAAGATGCAAATTGCCCATAAGCATCAGGTACTACTCCATCCAGTCGTTGGCCTAGGGTTTGGTTTTTTTCAGCTTTTTCACGAGCGGTTGCTGAAGTAGGAATGATAGCGGTGTAATCTCCTAGTGTCTGATCATTTGGTGTATGAGAGGCCCGATGAAGATTTCTAAGGCGTTGAGGAGGATATTGCCTTTTAAATTGTTCAGTTGTAATTCCTACAATATCTGCAACCTTGTGTAACGCTTGCCATTGTAGATCTGCCGGAGATAGTTGCATTTGAAAATTTACTTCAGTCATTCGAAAATTATACTATAAGACGCTAAATGTGTCAAATGCCTTGTCAGAATAGGAATGTAATATTAAATTCTTATAAAAAATGTGATTACAATGGTATTGTTAAAACTTTTGAGATAAATAAAGGTGAGATTAAACCTTATCTTACGCTCTAAGTTTTCTGTTCTAAGAAGTCTTGGAATAGACCTTTTGTTTGTGAAAGTGTTTTAAAAGTTCCTTCTTGAACAATTTTTCCTTTGTCAAAAACCAATATATTATCCGAATTTTTTAAAGTGGTTAGTCTGTGCGCAATAGTTATAATAGTTTTTCCTTTGAATTCCTTTTCAATATTTTGTTGGATAATTGCTTCATTGGTATTATCCAAAGCTGAAGTGGCTTCATCAAAAATTAACAAATCGGCTTGAGAAAGCATTACTCTAGCAATAGCCAGTCTCTGGCGTTGTCCCCCACTCAAATTGCCTCCCGCCTCACTGACTTTGCCGGAGAGACCATCGAGGTTATTTACAATTTCATCGTAAATATGAGCTTGTTTGGCAGCATAAATAATTTCTTCGTCAGTTAATTTTCTTTCGATGCCGTATGTTAAATTCTCTCTAATCGTACCAGAGAAAATAAAAGGACTCTGAGGTACGTATGCAACTTTTTCAGCAATCTGTTTTCTTCCTATCTCAGTTAAGTTTTCTCCCAACAACCAAACTTCACCCTGATATCCATGTATAAGCTTGAGTAGAATATGAATAAAAGTAGTTTTTCCGCAGCCGGATGCTCCTGCGATACCAATTCGTTGTCCCTTCTCAAAGTTAATGTTTATTTTATCCAGCAGGCCACAGGTATTGTTCCCATAAGAGAAGGACAGATCTTTTGTTTTTACAATTGATGAAATTTCTTTTAAATGCTTAGTACTTTCTGTTTGGTAAGCTATGTCAAGTGGTTCATGAAGTAAGGCGTAGAGGTCATTTACACGAATGGAATTTTCATGAGTTTGATCCAGAATACGATGTATTTCACGTAGAGGACTCGTAATACTTAAGAATAAAATTGAATAAACTAGAATGTCACCTTTGGTGATAATGCCTATAGATGCAAGATAAATTGATAGCACAACTACAACTATGTAGAAAAAACCTTCATTTAAATATTTTGCTGCATCAAATAAGGCCATATAAATATGGTGCTTTATTTCAATTCTTCTTTGATTCTCTGCAATTGTCTCAACTTTTTGCATTTCATAATCTACTGTATCTAAAACTCGAATAGTTTCTATTCCAGACAGCATTTCTACTACCTTGCCATCAACTTTTTCTTTCCCGCGTAATAGCGCAACTCTGATACCTTTTTGTGAAGATACCTGTTTGACTATAAGGTATAGTCCGCTAGGGATGACCAACACCATGATGGTGGCGATAAGAGGTTTCTGATATAAAGCGATCACAATTGCGGCAATCGCGCTAAAGAAGATAGGTGCAAAGTCATTGAAAGTAAGTTTAATAATCCAGATAAGTCCCTGCATCGAGCGAAAAATTCTTCCATGTAATGATCCTATCTGTTGGTGTTGTAAAAAGTCTTTAATATCTGTTTTGAGGAGCCTGCTTATGAGATTAATTGTCTGTTCTTTATCAATTTGCGTCGCGATATTCTCGATTAAGTATTTTCTGATTACATTGAGCGCTTCTCTGAAAATAATTATGGCAATAATTAGAATAACGAAAGGCGTTACTTGACTAAACTGAATTGATTTTGTATTGGTAAGTGTATCAACTAATTTTCCCAGAATTACCGCAGGGAGATTAGTAAGAATACCTATCATAAGCATAATCACGGTGGCCAGATAAAGACTATTTTTTTCACGTTTATCCAGTAACTGAACTGCACGTTTTATGCCTACCAGGATCTCTTTAAACTCTTTATTCATTAGCTAAAGTATAGCAAATTGCTCAAGTAGGTTAATGGGAATGAAAAATTAGAAGATAAAAACATATAAATTCCCCAATATTCTCGAATATTCCTTTTGATAGTTTTTTTTCGTATAATAGCCATAGCTTTAGTTTAGAGTTAGTTATTCGTTAAACGCGGATGTGGTGAAATGGTATACACGCAGTCTTGAGGTGGCTGTGCCGTAAGGCGTGGAGGTTCAAGTCCTCTCATCCGCACCAATAGTCGTTTACCTTGGCTTCTTTCAGTTCGCTAAGGTGCACTTCTTCGTTGCAAGCACTGAGTAGTCTGTACGTGTAAACGAATATTGGTCATATTGGAGCACTCTTTGACGAAATGAATGAGTCAAAGGAAGCGAATAATATGACAAGATAACGCTATGTACTTCGTATATATCCTACGTAGTCATCTTGATAAGAAACTATATACAGGTTATTCTTCTAATTTAAAGCAAAGATTATCGCAGCATCAAGATGGTGAAGTAGTATCAACAAGAAACCGCAGACCTTTAGAACTTATCTACTACGAAGCATATTATCGTAAAGAATTAGCATTAAGGAGAGAAAAATTTTTATTGCATTTTATTATAAGAAGACTTATTGCAGCATTAAAAACAGCTCTGTGTTGTGGCATGACTAGTTATTGATTATACATTATTTAGTATGCTCGTTCTACGACTGAATCTAGCAATCTTATATAGAATATTTTTCTTTCTTTATTGGGTTAAAGAAATTTAAAGGCAACTATTGTGTAGTATAACCTTTAACGCGCCAGGCCAGAAGTCCGCTTGTCATATTAAAAACATTTTTGTACCCAAGTTTTAACATTGCATCTACTGCAAAGACACTTCGTGAACCACTTAAACAATACACATAAATAGTTTTCGTTTTATCTGGAAGCACGGATGCAATTTTATTTGCAACTTCATCAACTGGTACATTAATTGCCCCTGCAATTTTACCTCGTGCATATTCACTGGTCGTTCGGACATCAAGCAAAAGGACATCCGTTTTGGCATCAATGGCCATTTTAACTTTTTCGGCTGAAATGTTTGGTAAATTCGGAAACATATTATTTATTTTCTTGTTTACTATGACGTGTGGAAATACCTAAAATTGCATACAAACCACAAAAGCCGACCGTGCCGGTAGCAAGCGCTACAATGGCAACGGCATAAGCTATGATTTGAGCAATGCCAGTAAAGAATGCAAAACCGAGTGATAGAGCCATGAACCCTACACCAATACGTAATATGCGGTCAAGTGTTCCTTCATTGCGTTTCATTAAAGGACAAACAAAACTCATTGTGATACCCCCAAGATTTGTGCTAATTGTGGTCTATCAAATCCCACGATATATTCTTCTTCTCCGCCAGCGTATTGTATTGCAGTAACGGGTACACCCATTTGACCGGTTTTTTGGACCATCTCCTCAGCGGCTTTTTGATCTAGGTCAACATGAATTTCTTCATATTTGATTTTTCGTTGATCAAGCCAGGCTGCTTCCATTTTGCAGTAAGGACAAGTTGTGGTTGAGTAAAGTGTGATGCCTGACGGTTTTAATGGGCCAACTCCAGCTGATGTATGAATAAGTTCTTTTAATTTTTTTTCAACTTGGATGGCAAGTTGTAAAATTGCCGGACTTTGTGAAATATTACCTAATATTGCAGGGCTGCCAACACCGACTAACACGTCATCTTTTTTCGAAATAACAGCAATAGTGCAAGGTAAAAGTCCAATTAAGTTCATATCTGTTGCTATAAGATTGCCTATCCATAAAGGATTACATACTTGAAGGATAGTTCCTTTATTGTTTGGCAACTCGGTAGTTCCCATAATGGATAAACCAAGTTTCTTTGCTTCCTTTTTTACGTTATAAACTGTTTTATGTTGATCAAATGTACTTTTTCTAAAATAAGCTAAATTCATAATACTTCTTGTTCTAGTGATAATAATAAGTTACTGATGTCTGCGGCTTTTTTGTACTTTAACGTGTATATTACTTCTTTGCCTTCTTTCTTCGCTTCGACAATACCTGACTGTTTTAATTTGCTTAAATGTTGTGATACAGCCGACTGAGAAAGACCGCAAGTATTGATCATCTCGGTCACATTTTTCGATTGTTTGGCCAAACAGAGAATTAGTTTGGCTCTGATTTGATTTCCTAATGCTGAATAAATATCGTATGTCATAAAGATATATTAGCATATGCTAATATGTTGTCAAGGGGTCAATTTGGTAAAACCACGTCATCGCGAGTCCGAAAGGCGTGGCGATCTTTTGCAGTAGATTGCTTCGCTACGTCCCGCTCAGCGAGACTTTGCTCGCAATGACGTTTTCTTTGGAAACTCCTGGGCGGTTACGTAATTTGAAATTATTGACCTTGTTGGTAAAACCTATTTTGTAATTGTCCTTTCCCCTGTCCTGCTCCTCGTTGCAAAGTTGGATTTTTGCCTTCAACTTGTTGATAGAACTGTCTCATTGGGCCTTGATGAGACCAAATATCATTTAAACCGAGTTGGTCAATAACGATAGCTGCAATGATCACTGAGAAGATAAACCCAATAATAATAAGCCCAAAGTTTTTCTTGTAAGAGAATTCGTATTTTCGCAGTATCCATATTCCCATTACGATACCCAACACCGCAAGAATCGGAATCCACAAGGGAAAACTAGTTACTAATTGTTGCAATCTCCACTGCACCATTGGTCCGTGTCTGAAGAGTAAAAAAAATGTTAAGTTGGTTAAGAAAACCGCTAAGATGCTCAAACCTACCAGTCCAGCAATTGCGATTAGTGACCCTACAACAAAATACCACTTTGGTTTCATGGCAATCTCATTAGATTTTACTTTAGCCATGATAATCTTTTCCAAATCAGTTGATGTTTTTAGTGTTTTTGACATAGTTTTTTCATGATTCCCCGAGCTCGGTTGATTCGTGTGCCAACCGTACCTATAGGTATTCGTAATATATCGCTAATCTCTTCATATGATTTTTCTTCTAAATAAAAAAGTGACAACGGCTCTTTATAAATGATCGGCATTTGCTCAAGACACTGATGTGCATGATTAACGAGTTCGTTTTTAATAAATTCATCCTCTAAATTGACTCCGCTAGCCAACTCAACCTGATTATCCATGGGTCGTTGTTTCTTATGTTTGCTCAGTACGTTCATCGCTTCATTATGGACGATGCGATAGATCCAACTGGAAAATTTCTTTTTTGTATCAAATCCCTGGAGATTGATATAGGCTTTGATAAATCCTTCCTGTACTGCATCTGCTCCCATTTGTTCATCTCCAAGTATGTAATGAGCATACCGTATAAGTTTTGCCTGATATCGTCTGATAATTTCAGCATATGCTTCCTTGTCTTGACTTCTGACTATGGCGATCACTTCTTCGTCTGACAAGTTGGATATATCGTTCATAACTATTTAATTTAGTATATATGGTTGCATGATGGTACATATATGCATACATTATAAACTGCTGAAACCCCACTCATGGTATATAAGTGAGGTATCAGCTTATGTATATAAAAAAGGTTAATGGTTCATTCTTCCATAACCCACCTGATTCATTCCGCTCCCATCGTGCAGACCTAGTCCGAGTTGTGCAAGTATTTTATTTGCCTCAGCAGTTTTGCCTTGCTCCATTAAAACGTGGGCTTGGGAAAATTGGGCAAAGTTTTGCTCATTAATAACTTGAGATACTCTACCTCGTCCTGCCATAAGCGTTTTCCAGGCATTGTAATCTTTATTCTCAAATGCTTTTTCCATCGCTGTATGTCGTTCTTGGGTATAGTTGGGACCTTTAACAGTTGGGTCACCTCTATAGGCAAGTACGCTTTGTGGAATAAATGCTGCTCCTCCGATAACGAGAGCAGACAATCCAAGAAGTATAGATGTTTTGTTCATATGTATTCACCTCCTTTCAATTTATGTGTAATAGTTGGTATCTACTAGTAATACAGACAAGGGGTCTATTTTCTTTCAAGCAAATTTAATAGAGTTTAAAAGTGGTCAGTTTAATATCATATTAAATAGATATCCGGTGAATATTATTCCTATGGCTAATATGTATCGCTTCCAGTAATTTTGCCTTCACTGTTTCTTTATCGGGTGTAAATCCAACCATTACAGGTTTGCCATTCACAGCCAGCACAGGACTTTGCATGATGCCCATTTCAACTATTTTGTCAAGGTTAGAAGAATAACGTGAGGTGAATCTAGGGTTATTTCTTGATCGGGTGTTTTAAATGCATTGTAATTGCAAATTTTCAGAACTCATATAATATGAAGTCTCTAACAACCCGGAATTAGCCTGAAAGAAAAAGAATTTATTGTTTTATTTAACTGTAATCTAGATCACACTTCTTCGACTAAAAGACGATTACAATATTAATTGATGAATAGCCAAAAAAAGAAGCGAATTAAATCGGTTAAGCTTCGTTTTAATTATATTTGGAGCTTTGTCTTCCTTTTTGCTCTGGTACTGGTTCTTACCGGTATTTATGTTTTATATCAAGAATATAAGTTAATCAGTTTGGAAAATGAGCCACAGTTTATCTCATCCTCAAGCGAAATAAGGCCTTTGAGCCAGCTTTGGGGAAGTATCGATAAAGAAATGTTCATGGATATTTCAAATCCTGAATTTGTTTTGCCGGAACAGGCTGATAAGTTCCTTAAGTCCACAGATTTAGTTTATTTTATTCGTACTAAGCAGACTATTTTTGTCTATCCCCAAATGATAGTGAGATTTCATGAAGTAGTGAATCAGGTGATTAATGGACAGCCAGTTGCTATCACTTATTGTATTTTATCTAATACCCCCCTAGCCTATGAGCGAAAATTGCAGGGACAAGTGGATTCTTTTCAGTCACTAGGACCTTTGATGTACGGCAATCAGGTAATGTATGACAAATTGACTAATTCCTACTGGAATGAGTTGACAGGTGTATCTTTCGCAGGAAAATTAAAAGGTCAACGTTTACATCAGGTCATGGTGGTAGAGAATACTACCTGGAACAAAATTAAAAATCTCAGTAATTTAAAGGTGCTCAAACCCGTAGAGGATGTGGGAGTATATCGGCAAAATGAGGGTGAGAATAACCAGGATGTCCGGGTGAATATTGGTTTGACATCGATGATGCAGCAAAAGCCTGATTCACGTTTTGCACCTGGTCGATTTGGTTATGGAGTTTTTATTCATAATGTAGCCAAATTCTATCCCTCTGATGAAGTTGTCAAACATGGTTTGATTGCTGATGATGTAGCCGGTTGGCATTTAATCATTGTTAATGATCCTTTTTTTGGTGATCAGAGAATGTTTCGTAGTTATTTAAATGGTAGAGATTTGAGTTTTAGTTTTGATGGACAGTATCTCCACGATAAGCAAACTGGCTCCACCTGGGATTTAACCGGCTTGGCTATCAGTGGGTCGATGCAAGGTGCTCATTTATCTACTCCTGCATATGAATCAGCTTATTGGTATTCCTGGTCAGCCTTTTATCCTCAGACAATTTACTACCAGTAGTTTCGACTTCTTGATCGTGCGTGGTAAATAATCTATAATTCATAAGAGCGGACGATTAGCTCAGTTGGTAGAGCGCTTCATTTACACTGAAGATGTCAGGGGTTCGAGTCCCTTATCGTCCACATATCTGGACTTATTGAGTAGTATACTTCTTGGTTTTTGGTTTGTTTATCTTTCTGCCCGCAAAATAGCTAATAAATAAAGTGGCATATGTCTTAGACTCGCGAATGCTACGTATCTTGTTTCCCAAGTAGGAGCAAATTTTTCGTTAAAAGTTCTGAGGGTGTGACTTTTATATAATCTTTCTAGAATACTATTAAGATTGGCTAAGAGAATAGACTTCTCTGCTAAAATATTTGAAAAGATTGCAAAATTAAGACTTATCTTTTTTATACCTTTAGATTTAAAATATTCGGCAGATTTAATGATCAAAAATTCATTAAGTCCATTTGGTGCATTATCTTTTCTTCTAGCATGATCTAAAGATAGCATAGAGTATTTATATACTGGTACAAAACAAAGATATCCTTCAACTTTGGCATCATTAACTGCTACGGCAAACACACAATCTGTATCAAATTCATTGGGCAACCTTCTTAGCGTCATCGAAAATCCTCTTTCTTTACGGCCGTTTTTTTTGAGCCAATTGTTCGATATGTCTTCAATCTGTAATTTTATAAAGTTAGGAAGGTTTTTAGGAGAATAAAAGAATATTTCTATATCTAATGACTCAATATGTTTAACTGCCCGTCTTACTTTTTTCTTTAATGACTGTAGCTCAAATGTATCTAAATTAATAATTGCTTCCTCACCGATTTTAGAGGTTTTGAAACCGTGTGTTTGTAATATTTTAAGGTAATTGGAGCTTAAACTAATAAAACAAGGCTTTATTTTCCAACTCCTTGTATAAGCTAAAAACGAAGAAATTAATGTACTAAACTCAGATACTTCACCTACTGGATCAGATGCAACTATAGCTACTCCATTTAAAGTTTTAAATGACAAAAATGATTTACCTGATGGGGAAAAGAAATAGTTCCTATCTTCCTGAAGGTGAAAATATGATAAGGTATCCTCCCCATAAATTTTGAGTAAATTTGCAACTTTCTCTCTATTCTGGTTTATTATGTTTCTATCCAGATCCATTAAGAAATTATATCAGAAAGCGAGGGTAACATTGAGGTATAACAAAATATGATATTTTTTGAGGATTTTATTAATAAATTCATTCAAAAATCATACTTTACTATAAAATTTATTGATATACTAGAGAAATCGTCTATTTATGGATATGAAAAAAACATTTATTACTAAAGATATACTGTTGATTTGTTTCTCCGCTTTTTTTGCGGATATGGGATATCAAGGTGTTACAGCCTTATTTCCTCTTTTTCTGGTGATTCAACTTCATCAACCAGTATTTGTGTATGGCATCATTACTGCGCTTAGTTTTGGCATAGGTTCATTTTTCGCTTATTTGGGAGGAAAGCTAGGAGATAGGATCGATAAAAAAACCATTGCTATCATGGGCAATATTTTTATTCCTCTTATGTCTTTAAGTGCGCTTACTCATATTTTGTGGTTAAGTGGTATTTTATTTATTCTGGGTTGGTGGGCTAGATATTTTCGTTCTCCAGCTCGTCGGGCTTTACTGGTTAACGTTTCTGATCCAAATTACCGTTCGAATGTTTTTGGTTTGTTACATGCTTTGGATATAGGAGGAGGAATGATATCTATTGCGATAGCACTACTTTTAGTCATCGTTTTCCATTTTTCAATTAGTTTAATAATTTTACTTTCTGCTATTCCATTGTTAATCTCAACTCTATTATTAATTCTAGTTAAGCGAAATAAAAACTATATTACTGTTGCAAAAGAGAAGGTTAAAGCTTCAGTTCAAAAAGAGAAACGGAATAATGTCTTGTTTATCGCACTATTAGTTTCTGCTACATTCTATGGTTTTAGCTTCTATAATCTCGGTTTCCCGATTTTGACAGCTGCCTTGTCACATAACTACAATTATGTTCTAGGAATTCTAACTTATGGCATTTATCTGGGTGTATCAGCGATAAGCGGATATGTGCTAGGAGCGCAAAATTTGACACCAATTCGTGCGCTTTGGTCGTTGGGTTATGTTCCCTCAGCCTTAGCATCACTTCTGATTGGCTTAAGTATACTATTTCACTATACGACATTTGCATTCTATATTTTTATCGCTGGATTAGGGCTAGGAATGGGTGCAGTGGAAACCTATGAGCCAACAGCTACATCCCAGCTGGTTCGTTCTACTAATCTATCCTCAGGTATGGGTTGGTTATCTGTTTCAAGGAGTATAGGGCAATTTTTATCCAATCTTATCATGGGATTACTATTTTCTTTTAGCCAGTTTTACTCCTATTTTTATGCATTTGCTGCAGCTTTAATGGCTACGCTTATCTTAATGATAGCGGATCTGACTCACAAGGAATAAAAAAAATCAGGTATTACTGATTATTATTCAATTTTATACTATTTTTTTAGAATAATGGCCTTGGCGATTTCATTAAATTGGGTCCAGATAAACGCCCATCCCCAAACCAACGCAATTTCCCATAACATTAATTTACTTGGCATCAAAAAGCCTATGAAAGTTAATATAGTCGCAAATAGCTGGGTCAATGAAGTGGCCCAAATTACCTGCTTGCTGGGTAAAAATTTCCACCATCTTTCTTTAGTATGGGCCACATATATTAACATATGTCCCGATACTGTAAGTTTTAGAAAATACATAGTTTGTATCACCGACCATGGTAAATGTAGGAGATTATTCATCACTAAAAATAATATCAAACTTTCAACTACTCCAATGAAGCCATAGGTTGAGCTGAGAAGATAGCGAAGTTTAATATTAATTTTAGCTGGACTTAATGTAATTTGGACTCTATCTGAAGCAAGGGAAATGATCGGAATGTCGTTAAGTAATGCTAATAGTATTATTTGCAATGCTGTCATAGGATAAGCACCGAATATTATCCCAAGGATTGCAATTGTTAGGATTAATCTTAGACTTTCAGAAATCCTATAGAGAGAATAAGTGTAGATTCTCTCAAAAATTTTGCGACTTTCAATAATTGCATCTTTGATAACGCTTATTCCATTGGATAATAAAACAATATCAGCTGTAGATTTTAATGCTGTTACAGCATTTTTTACCGCTATTCCTACGTTTGCTGCCTTCACTGCTGGTAAATCATTTACTCCATCACCATTTGACGCAACGGTAAAAAACTCTTTAGCTTTTTGTACCAGATGGAATTTATCCTCAGGTAATATTTCTGCGAACGCTGATGTATTTTGAAAGAATTTCGCGTTTAAATTCCCCCATTTATTTTTAGTAAGATATTCTTTGGTAATTATGCCATTTTCCGACAGATCAAGTTCTTTGGCTATTTGGGAGGCAATTGCTCTATTATCTCCGGTCACCATTGCCACACCAATGCCGTTCTTTTTCAGGAAGTTTACCACAGATTTCGCATCATCTCTGAGTGTATCAGAGAGTGCAATTAAGCCTACTAATTGCAGATTTTCTTCGGTTGTCCCTTGACCTTTAGCTAATGCTAAAGTGCGATATCCATTATTAGCAAGAGTTTGAACTTCTCTGTTAAATTTCTCAGACGTGTTAGCATCTAATCTACAAAAACTTGCCACTACCTGTGGAGCTCCTAAACAAAATACCAAATCATGCCCTTCTTGTTTCGAGAAAAGGGTACTTCGTTTACGTTTTGAGTCGGCGGGTATAAAATCTGTTTTTTGAATAATGGGTGTTGTGAGTTTTAGATTGTGATATCTTTCCAATATTGCTTGGTCTATGGGATTATCACTTTCGAATCTAGCAATAATTGAAGCAAATGTCAGAACATCATTATGCGTAAAACCATCATATGCATAGATATCTTGAACCGTTATCTTATTTTGTGTCAAAGTGCCGGTTTTATCTGTAAGTAAAAAATTTACATTGGCTAAATCTTCAAGAGCTGACAGCCTTCTGACAATCACGTTTTTTTGAGCTAAATTCAAAACCCCAAACTCAATAATTAAAGTCATAACTGTGGGTAGACTTATTGGTACCCCAGCGATAATTAAGCTTAAGTCCAAGGTTAATAGTTCGAGAATAGAGGTTCTTTTAAATATGAAAATAATAGATAGTATTACAACCGCTAATAGACTTAATATCGTCAAGAATTTGGAAATGTTGATTATATCCTTTTCTAATAAGCTTTTTTTCTTAACTTTCTCAACTGAAAAAATAGTTTTGCCAAAATTTGTTTTAGCTCCAGTAGCTGTTACTTTAATAACTATAATTCCATTGGCGATAAATGATCCGGAAAATACTTTATCATTCTCTTTTTTATCTTTTGGTAATGATTCTCCAGTTAGTGCAGATTCATTTACACTAACATGCTGTGCTTCGATTGTTACGCCATCTGAAGGTATTATTTCTCCTGATGCTAATTGAATAATATCTCCAGGTACTAGTTCTCTAGACTGAATATATGACCATTTATTATCTCGAAAAGTTTTAATCTTTTGTTGCAGATTCTCATTTAGTTTTTTTATTGCATTGTCGGCTTTATTTTCCTGCCAAAGTGTGATGACGATATTGATGGCTAGTAATATCAAAATAAAATAGCCGTCAAAAGTTTTGTTAAGAAAAAAAGACAGTGTCGAGGCTAAAATCAGCATTATGCCAATAGGAGAAAATATATTTTTTAATACTTTCGTAATAATGCTGACATGCTTTTCTGGTATTTCGTTAAATCCGTTTGCTTTTAGAAGTTTTTCTACTTCGGAAGAAGTTAAACCAACATACATCTCATATTTATAATACAACATTTATGGTCGTATGTTAAATTTATAAGGTTATTTGTAATGATTCGTTCTACTTTTATGTAGCCATAACTTATTGATTCCAGTTAATGTGAAGTTATATCCTGTTTGAGTTAGATTGGAAGTAAATATAGCTGCTGGAGATAATGCTCCCAGCAGTAGGGGTAATGTTTCCGTAAATATATTGGAATATAATGTACCCTTGATAACTTCGTTTTGTAGACCCTTGATGTCCGTGGGTGAGCTGGCTTTCTTTATTGAGTGAAAAATTTTAGCAAAAACATTTGAGCAAGTACCGATATCTGGTTGATTTAGTAAGTCATTATGTGATTTGGCCAAAATGACATTGGAGAACAAATTAAGACCATAACTTGTCGACAAATATAAGGCCATCTCTTTAGGTTCTGCCCTGGCCATAGATCCGAATGCTCCTGCAATACCTGTGACGGCGTTTAAAACTAGTGAAGACAGACTCGCAATTGCACTCAATTTAAAAGATGTATTTAGTTTTTTTGTTTCCTCAAATACATTAATGTCCTCTCCCCCATTTAAGGCCAATAACTTAACCTTTTCGGAGTCATCAGAGTGCTGCATTTTCCAAATCACTTTATTGGTTAGGAAATAAGCCTCTGGTCCACTGATTTTATATGCACTCTTATGGATATTGTTTTCACGAGCTTGCATTTCTTGCTTATTTGCTGCCAGGAAGCTGAAAATGACTTCTCCTTGCTCTCCCCATTCAGCAGTAGGTAAGCTGCCATTCAAAGCATCTTTTAAACCTTGGTAGAAAGATTCTTGGGTAAATTCCGAGCTGTATGATCTTCGTAGTCCAGCTAATTTTTCTGCACTTTGGTTTAAGAATTTTTCCTGGGCAAAATATGTTTTTGCTTTGGAGGCACTTAATTGAAGAGGGGTTGCTTCTGTGGGTGATTTTATCCTTCGGGATCTTTCTCGCAATTCTGTCAGTATCATAGGATAATAGATGAGATTATATCACTCCTTAATTATATTTTGCTTAATTTTTTAATTTATTAGCTTGAACAGAGGCGGTATGAATGGTAAAATAGACTTTGTTATTGTAATACTTAATGCCGAGGTAGCCAAGGTGGTCAAGGCACGTGTCTGAAGAACACGCTATCTCAGTTCGACTCTGAGTCTCGGCACCCGATATTTTTTTTATCTCAATTTGTTCAGGCATTTTTTAATAGAAAAAGTTAAGTCTAAATGTTATTAGTAATCAACTAATAATAAATTTTATTTGACATTTATTGTTTACCTCTTTAGCATAGATGTATGGACGATCAACTGCCTCCCTTGCCTACTGCTGAACCCACACAACAAACACAAAGCCCCAATGTTTCGGTAGTCAATAAATCGGAAGGGATTAATATAAATAATGTAGGCAAAAAAACTGCTAAGGTAGTGGGGATTATCTTAGTTGTCTTATTAATTTTTGCTTTGCTGATATGGCTGGGAAGCTTTCTGTTTAATAAAGTAGTCAAAAGTTCTCAAACACAAAATCAAGAAAATTCCATTTCAAGTACTGCCAGTACTCAACAGCGACAAGCAGATGTGAATACCATTGCTCAGGCAATTAAAGCTTATTATGATACTAATCATCAGCTACCTCCTCAGATAACAAATTCTAATCAACAAATTCAGACTGGTGGGCTGGACTTATGTAGTATTTTATTACCCAAGTATTTAACTCTATTTCCGGTTGATCCAGAAATTTATAATGGTCAGCCTCTAAATACCTGTCAATATCATTATCAAACAGGTTATGACGTTGAGTTAATTAGCAGTGGAGTCAGTAAATCAATCGTTGTATCAGCTCCAATGGAGCAAGGAAAATCTATCTCAACCACAGTATCACTCACACCTTAAGAATATTGGTACAGTAAATTCATAGATTTTAGATTAAAAATATTATCTTTGACACAAAACCAACCTGATTTTGCTTAATTTGTTAGTTACTCTTTCAAAGGTTCGATTGAGAAAAGATCCAAAAATAAACATTTTTCTCGACTTGGAATATTTTGAAAAATTCTACGAAATTTAAGAAAATAACTATCTTCTGAAGACCAAATCAGCCTCATCTGAAGTACCTATATCCTCTTTTGAAAAAAGTTTTTCTCCATAAAGTAGAGCAGAATTACTTGAATTATTTCTACTACGATTAGCCAGTACTTTTTGCCCATATTCGGAGTTTCTGGGATAAAATACCATATGTAATTCTGAATTATCTTTAAAATTATCATTCTCACTCTTAATCCAAGGTTCACGAAGAATGTAGTTTCCCTTTTTCGCATGTCTTAGCGCCATCAGTACTTCTGCTGTTAATTTTCTTTTATATTGTGGATCTATTCGTATTTTAAAATCAATGGTTCTGGGATCTGCGCCAAAATATCCTTCGTAGTATTTTAATTTTTGACCTTGGGATAAAGTTAATATTCCCATACTTCGTTTAATTCTTTCAGCCATAATACGTTGCAGATTATATGGGTTAAATATTAGGGTTTGTGTGTGAGAGTTGTAAATGTTTATTAAGTTTAGCAAAATATGATAAATTTTTGTTTTAGTTACAGTAATTAATACAAAATAGTCTTTTATATAAAAATATAGTGCTACGATATGTAATATGAAAATTATAATTAAGTGCCTGATGGAGTCCGTATAGTATAGTTATAATGATCTGCTTGCAATAGTAAATAATTAGTGATATCTTAGGAAAGAATTTAACGAATATCGCAAGTTTTGCTATCAGATTGGGAAGGTATAACTACATTTTTCTTGCGATAAGAATAAGTAGATTGGGTCTGGAAATAACTACTCTTCCCCATAAGCAAGCTTCATATCTCGATAATTGCATTGATTTTATTTGACAGAAGACGATCCAAACTATTCTAGTTTGCTTAAGAGGTTTAAATCCTCACATGGTAAGAGAGATAGTTTGGGACAGAGAGGAGGTGAAGAGTATGAATAACAGTGGAATTGTACAAATACATGGGAAAGATTATATGACAGTGGCCAAAAGAATTGAATTAGGTCATGAGGAAAAAGCTTTGGAAAGTGTAGAAACCGAAGTTCTCTCGCACAATCCAGTGGTCATTAAAGCCAAAGTTACGATAAGAGGTAAAGTTTTTACTGGCATCAGTTCAGTAAATCTTGATTCTTCGCGAGTAATTGAAAAAGAGAATCCTTATGAGGTAGCAGAGACCTCTGCAGTTGGTCGAGCTTTGGGATTTGCTGGATATGGGGTCATTGAAGGAATAGCTTCAGCGGACGAGATGTTCCGTGCAAATTCTCCTAAAATTGACATCACACCAGAAGTAGAAAGAGTGACATGTGAAGTCTGTGGTGCTCAAGCATCAGAAAAGAAAGGTACCACCAAAGGTGGTAAACCATATCATGGCATATTCTGTTCCAGCGGTGATAAAAGTCATACAAGATGGTTGTGGAATTAGGAGTTTGGCCGTACTGACATCTGTATACTGATGCACAGGCGGCCAATTCACTTATTAATTTGAGTAAAAACTAAAAGACCTAGATGAGAAGAATTATTTAGAACTAAATTCATCATTTTAATATAAAATTAATTCTTAATTGGTAGTGGAAGTTTGATTTTGCAGATTTTGAATAGTTTGATGTAAATATACTCTAAAATCATAAAGCCACAGAACAAATACATCCTGCTTTCTACAAACATAGTGTAATTCATTTATGTCATCCTGTGTAATTTTAAGATTTGATGTTGAGTAAGCATACATAATGGCATTGGGATCCTGGACATGACCCATACCAAGATAATGTCCAAATTCGTGAGTTAAAGTATGTATAAGCTCATCGTGATTGGAAGCAAAGTAGATAGTAATAGTATCGTTATTTGGATCGTAAAGTCCCTCTTCTGGTTTTATACTCAAAGTTGCATTAAATTGATTTACATCCTGATTAAGATTATGAACTTGGGAATTGTAATCATTGGTAGAAAGATTAAGCTGCTTGGCTGTTTGATTAAGTTGATTAGCCTCATTTTGCAAATTTTTCTGTTGCTGGATCAGTTGATCATAAACACTTGCTGGAGCGCCTCCTTTATCATTCCAAGATTGGATTTGTGCATTGAGTTGGGCAATTTGCTGTTTTAGTTGGGCAGATTGCTGATAATAGGCACTTATTTGTTGTTGAAGGTTCTGATTTTTACTGTTAAGTTGTGACTGTAAATTTTGAATTTGGGTATCGAGTTGTTGTCTTTGATCGTAGATAAAGTTAACCGTCATTTGAGATTTGGGGCTTTCTTCAAAGAGATTTTTACCTTCGGCATTGGACCATAAAGATGTCGCCTCATCGATGTCGTTACTTACTTCTGTATTGGAAAGGCCGAAACGTGAGTCAATACTGCCTATTTTATATGTTAGTGGCGAATCACAGGGAGAAACTGAGGTTAGATTATTTAAGTAATCTCTACTCCCCGGTATTAATAAGGCTACTACAACAACTACAATTATTATGAGAGAAATTAGCCACTTCATAGGCTAATTCTATCTGAATTTTGAACACCAGGCAAGAAGAGCGAATACAGAATTGGGAACTTAGGTAATGAAAATTAATTAGGTCTAGCACTTGACAGACCACTGATTAGATTATATAATCTAATCATTAGATAATCTAACTATTATGAATACTAATAATACAGTAGATGAACTATTTTTTAGACTTTTCCGCTTGATGAAGCATCGTTTGAGCTATGAAAAGCTCTCTTGTGATTTGACTATGCATCAAATGCATGTACTTTTTTACTTATCTCAGAATAAAGAGACACATATGAAGAATTTGGCGGACTATCTACAAATTGAAACTCCCACAGCTACCAGTATGATTGATAAACTAGTTGCATCAAAACTAGTTAAGCGTCAAAATGATAAAAAGGATCGTCGTTTAGTATATATAACATTAACTAAAGACGGTGAACATTTGGTTGTGGAAGCGATAGAAAAACGTCGCAAAAAAATGTCAGAAATGCTAAGCTTATTATCAGATAAACAAAGAAAAGATTTTACCACCATAATGGAAACATTAGTGGCTAAATTGGAAAAAGAGTATGAAAAATAAAAAAACAATATTACTCATTATAATTGCAGTATTTGGTATCCTTTGTGGAGCAGGAGCGCTGGCGTTGGTACAACAAACAGCAGCCATGACTACTCCTAAGATTGATAGTGTGGCTATTAAAAACGTTTCTTCCCAAATAGTAGCTAATGGTGCAGTAACAGCACAAACCCAAGCTACTCTGCATTTTCAAACAGGTGGTAAATTAGTCTCTGTTCCCTTCCAGCAAGGAGATAAAGTCTCAGCCGGGCAGACTATTGCCCAACTTGACACCTATCAATTACAGCAGCAACTACAACAAGCTTTGAATAACTATAAAAGTACTCGTGATCAATTTGATCAAGCACAACAAAATGCTGATAAAGGTGTCACGCAAAGAACTACAGCCGGACAGGATAATTTTTATGGTGGTGGTATAGCCACATATAATACGGATAACTCAGCCACCAATTATCTAAATGACGTAGCTAAAAGAATTGTTGATGAAAATCAGAGTAATCTTAACAATTCTGTAATCCAAGTTCAGCTGGCTAACTATGCCCTTCAAATGTCAACGCTGACTACACCCATATCAGGTGTGATAACACATGAAGATGTCAATGTTGCTGGTCAAAATGTCACTCCAGCTACTGGTTTTACCGTCGCAGATTTATCTTCCTTGATATTTCGAGCAAATGTAAACGAGACTGATATTGATTTTGTGGCAGTTGGATCTCCAGCTTCAATTCAAATTACAGGTTTGTCATACCCTCTTTCAGGAATTGTGAGCAAAATTTATCCCAACAAGCAAACATTGTCTAATGGCCAAGCGGTTTATCAAGTAGATATCACTGTTAATAATTTGCCTAACCTTGCCAAAATGGATCAAACAGGAGTAGCGACTATTACTAGTTCTGAAAGTAGTGATGTTATGTTAGTTCCAACTTGGACAATCTTGGGTAATCAATATGTCTGGGTAGAAGAAAGTGGTCAGACAGTATTAAAAAAAGTTGTAATTGGTAAACAACATGGGTCTATGACAGAAATTCTGCACGGCTTAAACAGTAATGATCAATTGATTATTAACCCTGCGCAGATTGCCAGTAAAAAATATCAATTATTATAAGACTAAAATTCAGGAGAAATATTATGAATAAACTATTTTCTAAATTAAAAGATAAAAAAGTCAGAAGAATACTATTTATTATCCTGGCTGTCATTCTTGTCGTCGGAGGTTGGTTAGCATATGAACTTCTTGGCAATCGTGTCTTTATAGACAATTCATTAATACAGGCTCCAATAATTAGTATTGCCCCTGATCAACCATCCCAATTACTAGAGACTGATGTGTATGAAGGTGAATATGTTAAGAAAGGCGATCAACTTGCAGTTACTTCAACTCAGACTCTAACAGCTCAGACTGATGGTGAGATAGTCATGGCAAATACCCAGATTGGTAGTACCGTATCAGCTGCCGACCCAGTTATTGAGATGATACAACCCTCTGAACTAAGAGTTGCTGGTACTATTGATGAAAATAAAGGATTAAGCGATGTTCGAGTCGGGCAGGTTGTTTCTTTCACAGTGGATGCGTTGCCAGGGAAAACTTTCTGGGGTTATGTTGATGAAGTTTCTCCAACAGCTAAACAAACTCAGCTAGCGTTCTCTATCTCAACAGAGCGTCCTACACAACAGTTTGTTGTTTACGCTCGCTTCAACGCTGCCGCATATACGGCCATCAAGAATGGAATGTCGGCCAAGCTGACTGTCTTTACAAATACACATTAAGACAGGTATAAGGTGTAAGTAGATGGGTTTAAGGAAGAATATCCCTTAAACTTTAGTCCTTCCCCTTTTATCTTAAATTCCCTATGGCTAAGAAAAAAATACCTACAACTCAAGTTCCCGTCAAAGAAGAAGCCAAACAAGGTTTTACTTCTCTTCAATGGATGATTTTGGCAACGGTCATGATCTCTAGTTTTTTGGGTCGCCTGGATGGTAGTATTGTGAATTTAGCGTTGCCCAAAATTATCTCTGATTTTGGTATCACTATTTCACAAGCTAGCTGGATTTCCACAGCATATATAATCGCTAACGCAGTTTTTGTACCAGTATTTGGTAAGCTGGGTGACATGATTGGGCGTAAAAAACTATATCTTGCAGGTATTATCGGTTTTACTTTGACTTCTATGCTTGCTGGTCTGGCTTGGAATTTTCCTGCCATTATTTTCTTCCGCGTTTTACAGGCAATAACAGTTTCAATCGACTACCCTATTGCACTATCAATCATTGCGTATAATTTCCCCCAACCCAAGCAACGCGCTATGGCCATGGGCATGTGGTCTGCCATTTTTGCTGCCGCTATTATTTTTGGTCCATTATTAGGTGGTCCTTTGATCGATACTTTTGGCTGGCGGTCTGTTTTTTATGTCAATGTCCCCTTAGGCGCCCTGGGTACTTTTATGGCGATGCGCTTTATAAAAGAAACTGTCAAGGAATTTAAAGGTCTACATCATTTTGACTATGAGGGGTCTATATTATTAGGTATTTGTTTGGGTACTATGGTTTTGGTGCTGGATCAGGGCCAGACCTGGGGTTGGGGCAGCGAAGCCAGCGTTTTGAGCTACATTGTTACTGCAGTATCTGGGTACTTATTTATCTGGTATGAAAGAAGACAAAAAGAACCCGTGGTTGATCTAAAGTTTTTTAAAATTCCCTCATTTACCGCTGCTATTATCACCTCTTTTATTTCATTCATGGGTATGATTGGTGGAATTTTTCTTATTCCACTTTTCGTTCAGACTTATTTAGGATATTCAGTGACCAAATCGGGTTATGTTTTTATACCAATGGCTTTTGGTATGATGATCTCAGCCCAAATGGGTGCAAGATTATCACAGGTAATGCCTGGTAAATACTTAACTGCTGTTGGTATGTTTTGGGCTGCATTTGTGATGTATCAATTTACTGGCTTGGATATCCGTTGGAGTTTCTGGCATATAGCAGGACTTTTATTTTTATTAGCAGCAGGTTTAGGTGCCGGCTTGCCTACTTTGACCCAAGCCGCTACTAGTACTGTTCCCATTGAAGAAGTTGGTGTCGCATCTTCAGTTTTAGCCCTAGCACGTAATATTTCTGCAGCTTTTGGTACAGCAATCTTTGCGACTATTTTGACAAATAGCGTCTATTCACAGATGTATAATATTATGCATTTCTCCCAGATCAATACAACAGTTCCAACCACCTTACAAACTGTAGCGAGTTTAATGGAAGTGCAAGCTAACGTATCGGCCTATACTGTAGTGTTTTTCTGGGCATCTATCATTACCTTTGCGGGTGGAATTTCTGCATTATTTGTAGCTGATTATAGACAGCATGCAGCTGATATTCATGCTCGTCATAATGAGCCAATTGAAATGTAATAAATTATTTCACCTCAGGACTGCCTTGTAATCGGTAATAACTTGTTTTAGTTTTTCCGTATTTGGTTAACAACCCTTTTTTAACCAACGAAGAAAGTAATGCGTGAGCTTGTTGACGGGTAACATCAAAAGCTTGTTCTAGGTCTGAGGATTTAACTGCTTTTTTATCAATCACTATTTGTAGAGCCTCTTCCTCACGTTGAGAAACTAAAACTCTTTTCTCCCCGGTTATTTCTTCCAAGTTGACTTTATTCAATTCATCAATACGTGATATTGCGCCTTGCAATGAGTTAGCAATTCCCTCTAAGAAATATTCCAACCACTTTGTCTCATCCCCCTTATCTGCCGTATGTAAAGTGTCCGAATACAGATGACGGTCAATATCATAATAATCATCCAGAATAAAGTATTTAACTACCTCATAGTGTTGTATAAGAAGATAAAAGGTTGTTAATAAGCGGGCACTACGTCCGTTACCATCAAAAAAAGGATGGATATAGGCAAATTGATGATGCAAAATACCAGCTTTGAGTAGAGGATGTAGCTCGTCTTTCTTATTAGCCCACTCATAAATTTCTTCTAACGCGTGACTAATTTCCTTGCTTGTATGAAAAGGGGGATTATGTTTCACAACGTATTCGACTCCGTCTTTATGTCCTACAAAAACCGATCCATCACGAAACTCCCCCACTCCATGATCAAGCAATCCTTCCATAAGTTGTTTATGTATGGTTAAAGTTAAATCAGTTGTGATATGAGGATCTTCTTTGGCTAATACGAATAAATGATTAAGGGTATGAAAATAGTTTTTAACTTCTTTTTCTGATTTAGTGGTTGGTATCTTATCCCCCAGTACTACATTTGTCACGTCCTGAGGGGAAAGCGGATTACCCTCAATACTGGTGGAGTAATGGGTAGCTAAAACCTGATTTTCCTGGTTTAACCTTAGCGCCAGTGAGGGTATGAGCTTTTCTCCTAGTAAATGTCCATATAACCGCTCAATGGTGCTTAGGGTATTAAGCATTGGAAAAGTCAGGCTGAATTTAGGCTGGAACATATTTAGATTATAGTTAAGATAGTGCTATTTGTCAAGTTATATGTAAATACAATTGTAAACAAGATAAATGGAATAAATGTAAAGATAATAGTCAATACATTGGTAAATATATAATAATATTGTTACTAAATTAAGTATATACAAGAGAAAAAAAATTAGAAAGCGGAGAAATTGAAATAGGCGCGCTCCCCTGGAAGTCAATTGGAAAGAGGGCGATTGAAGGGGAGCGCACTCTGAAATCACTCTAACATATTAATCGGACTACAACAGTGAGCTAAATCACACTCAACGAGGTAATTCTTACAAAATTCTTAAGCTTGTTTGCTATATTTAGAGGATGATCTTAGAAGTTAAGGACAGAACAATTTTGGCTGTTGTAGCTCATGCAGATGATATCGATTTTGGTTGTGCCGGCTCAATTGCTGCATTTGTTCAACAAGGTGCAAAAGTGTACTATTTAATTTTGACTGATGGTAGTAAAGGATCTGAAGATTTATCGATTAGTGATGAGAAGTTAGTCACAATGAGGGAAGAAGAGCAAAAAAATGCGGCTAAAGTTCTAGGAGTTCAACACGTTTACTTTGGTGGGTTCACGGACGGTGAACTGGTTAACTCTTCAGAAGTGCGGCATTTGATAGTGCGTTATATTCGTACTTTAAAACCTGCGGTGGTTATTAGTACTGACCCAGACGTTTTGTATAACGAAGAAATCGGCTTTATAAATCATCCTGACCATCGTGCGGCCGGACATGCTGCACTCGATAGTGTTTTTCCATTTGCCCGCAACGCGAGAACTTTCCCTGATTTATGGGAGCAGGGTTTGAAATCTCATGTCGTTCATGACGTTCTTTTGACTAGTTTTAACAGCAAAAGAGCAAATCATGTAGTAGACATTACATACACTTTTGATCTAAAGATTAAAGCTTTGATGGAGCATAAAAGTCAAATCGATGATGTCAAAGGATTCAGGTCTACTATGGAAGAAAGAGCACGACGTATCGGTAAAGAAATAAACGTGGAATATGCTGAGAGTTTTGTTCACATTCACCTCAGTCGTTAATAGTTATTATGTTTTAGCTGCTCTATCTTCTTTTGAATCTGTATTTTTATCTTTCCATATAAATTTAGCCAGACCCAATTTATCAGGCAGCTGGTTTAAAACAGGAATATATGGAAATGCCATAAACAGTAGCATCAAGGTGCCTAGAATATATGCCCCATGTTGATCCTGATTGTTATCAGTTTGTAAAAAGGTATTATCCATAAAACCCAATGGGGCCAGCCACCAGGCGCCTGGAGGGATAACTCCCTTTTCCTCGCGAAGCATTCCATATTGGGGTGTTGTAATATCAAGATTAGTGGCTTTATCTTCTAATACTCCAGTGTCAGATAAAAATCGTAATGTATAGGTTGGATTGTTTGGAGTAAGTGAGGTATTATTTAAAACTGATTCATACAATCCGCTTTGACCCATTAAAACAAGTGTACTTATTAGGGGAATTACTGGATTAAGAGTATCGGGTATGGTATTAAGTGGTTTATTCGCGGAAAAATATTTTTCTGCCAGCTTTATATTTAAAGCCTGGGTTTGATTATTTTCTGTATTAAAAAAATACAGCATATCAAGTTTATCAGTCTGAGTACCTAGCCAAAGTAAATATGGTTGTTCAACATATATTTTTTTAGTATCAAACTGATACGGATCGATATTATCAAGATATGTCGCAGTACCTGAATTGGAGATCAGCTCATCTAGGAGTGTTGCAGCCATAAGTTTTGGATCTTGTAACGCAATTTGTTTAATAGTAACCGGTGCTAACATAGGTGAAGGGAAGATTTTTGCTAACAAAAAGATTAATAAGACTAAAGCGATACCCCGTGAAAAGAGTAACAAATGATTTGCTTTCACAATTTTGTATCCAACAGATTTTTTGTATGGTATAGCAATACCTCTTAGTCTTACTAAAGCGTAATGCAAAGATAAAAGAAATAAAATAAGTAAGGGGATGATGACTATGTGAATTCCATAGATCTGGGCATAATTTAAATTGTTAATAAATATCCCAAGTCCACTTCCGTTATACAAATCTGCTCCCTGAAGGCTTCTCCATTGTGAAGAAAAGTCATCACGTAGGACATAACCAAATTCTGCTTCAATTAAGGCTAAAAAAAACATTAAAGATCCTATTACCCAGACAAATCTGCGCGGGTTTCGATATCCTCCAGTAATTAGTACGATCAGACCGTGAAAAATGACAAAAACTACAAAAGCCTGAACTGACCATAAATGAACACTTCGCACAAATATACCAAGCGGATTAGTTAGCCACCAATTAGCTCCTTCAAAAACTAAAATTATTCCTGAAATAACTAACAGAACCATGCAGATCATTGAGAGAAAACCTAGTGAGTAATAGATTTTATTGGCATAAGAGGGAATATTTTCCAGCCAGATAAGTTTTAACAATTCTACTCCTCCCCAAGTGGATATTTTATTATTCATATGTATATACAATTATCCTAATATCATCAGATTAAATATTATGTGATGTAGATCACCTGAAGATTGATAAACGTAAAAGGTATTTTAACAATCTATGAGAAATAGATAGATGAATAAAGAAAGGGTTTGGGGTTATTTGATTTCTCCTACTATAACAGTAAATGGAAGCTGATAAAGTCCTCTTTCAACCCCATAATTTAACCTGTTTATAATAGAGGTTTGATAATCAAGTGAGACATAATCATCCTTGGGTCGATAATAAGCTCCAACAAAACTCAGTCCGTCAATATTTCTATACATCCGGCTTACTGCTTCCTCAACTGATTTTCCAGAACCTGTGATAACTGCTAGATTCCAGTCAAGGCCAACAGTAACCAGTGTTCCCCTATCATTCTTTTTTACATCCCACAACCATAAATCCTTTTCAATTTCTGGTTTATAATCAACTGTCATATCAGATGCTACATTGTCAGATTTAGGATCTTCATTCATATTAAAAATTCTCACACTACTCGCAACAGTCCCTGGATTAAATGGACTTTTCTTGTGTACGATATTATCAAAATAGGTATCTATAGAAGAACATTGAGCTAATTCAGTAAACAACGCATTGTAACCTGGGCGATTAGAACAAAATTCCCCAAAATATATTTTCCCGTCGCGTTTATTGATTAGTAATGAGGCATCCCAAATGAAAAGCCCCTTATGTTCTCTGGCCATTTCATCCACAATTTCAGGGAAGGCTAATTTATTTATGCGGTCCTCCATGTTTGTGGGGAATACCAGATCTTCAGCACAACCTGTCTGTATCGACTTATTCCCGCTGCCAAAAGATTTATTTTCAATATCTAGTGTGGTTGCGATGGGGACACCATCATAATAAAGTTTTTCCGGAGTTAGCTCAATTGCGTTAGGAATAAACAACTCTAAAATAAATCCCATTTCTTCATAAATCTTAGGGAAATTGTTAAGCATTTCAATTACCTGTCTTTTGGCTAATTCAATATCAGAAATGTCAGGTACAAATGTATTGGCCGTAACATCTCTACCCTTTAGCACCCAAATATCCTCAGTTTTTTCTAGAAATTTAATTGCATCAGCTGCTTTGGTAAATTCTTTAACTTCGGGGATATTAAGTTTAGGATAATGTTTGCGGACAAATTCTTTGGCATTATCTCTGTCAGTTTCAAAAAGATAGTCTTCTTTGGTAGGAAAATTTCCTTCAAAACCCATATCAATAACTTTGGCTGACCAACGGTATAAATCGTTTTCTTCAAAGAAGACAAAATATTCATGCGGGTTCTTGATAGTTTTCATTTTTTCCACTACTTTATCCGCTGGTTGAATATCTAAAATATTTCTATATAAACTTAGTCGTCTTTTTCTATCAATATCATTTTCTTTAGCCCCTCTCATCTCTTCCTCCATTACGTAATCCTTAATATCGTCTATGATTCCAACAATTACCTCATGGCCTTCTTTTTGTAATTTTTCTGCTATGGGGAGACACATTCCGCCGAAAGTGATGAAGATATAATTCATAAAAACAGAACATAATTAGTATAGTTGAATTATCCAGAATAAAGCAAGAGAAAAGTATTCTTTAATTGGGGAGCATATGGTCTTGTACTAGAGGGAGATATTGCTCTAGATTGTTGCCGTGCGCCTTGGCGCCCAGGAGCATCGCCTGGCAGGCGCGCGGGCCGGCGCCCCAGGTCAGGTAGGTC
>DAIDHL010000002.1:77563-256128 GCA_027459745.1 Candidatus Levyibacteriota bacterium | reverse complement strand
ACGTAAACTATTATATATTCTTGTAGGTAAATCTAATTCATCTATTGTCATGTTCAACGATGGCTGAGAATTAGAAACTGTAGATACAGCTTCTATACTAGAATCTGTATCAGGTGAATAGACTTGTGTAAACAATTTACTAAGTGTTTTAGCTGCGAAATCAAGAGCTTCTCTTGGAGTTACACTACCATTGGTCCAAATTTTCATAACCAACTTATCAAGATTCGTCTGACGACCTACACGAGTTGATTCAACACTGTAAGTTACTCTTTTAACAGGAGAAAAAATAGCATCAGTAGGGATCACTCCAACTGAAGAAATTTTACGTTCGTCAGCAGGAGAGAAACCATATCCTCTTTCAATAGTCATTTCTAATTCTAACTTAGATTTTTCATTAGCCAAGGAGCCGAGATATTGTTCTTTGTTTACAACTTCTACGCCATCTGTAGTACTAAGATCAGCTGATGTAACTTCTTTAGGACCTTTAACAGATAAAGTTACGGTTCCCATTTCTTTATTATCAGACAAACGTACTTGCAATTGCTTAACATTAAGTAATAAGTCAATAACATTTTCTTTCAACCCTGGAATAGTAGAAAAACGATGTTTAACACCAGAAATCTTTACCGAGGTAACAGCTGCACCCGGAATGGAAATATATAATACTCGTCGTAAGGCATTCCCCAGAGTATGTCCATAACCTGGTTGTAGTGGTTCTATTACAAACTCTCCAAAATCTTGGGTAGCTGTTAATTCTTTTACTGTAAACTTTAAGTCTTCCATATCCTGTATTGTATCACTATCTTGAATAATATTCAATAATCTGTTGAGTATTGAATGGCACTTCAATATCTGCTCCTTTTGGCATGCGTAATAATTTGCCAGTGGTTGCTTGTCGCTCCAAAAACGGCAAGATATTGGGAGTGTCCTCTAATAGTTTAGCAATTTGTGAATTTTTTTGCAACTTTGGACTTAAACTGACTACTTCATCAACCTTAACTTGATAAGAAGGAATAGACATTTTTTTACCATTAACTAAGATATGTCCATGCGAAACTAATTGACGAGACATAAAACGACTGGAGGAAAATCCTAAACGATAAACTACATTATCTAATCTGGTTTCCAATAAAGAGAGTAATAATTCACCAGTATCGCCTGTTTGGGTAGATACTCTGTCAACCAAGCCTTTAAATTGCTTTTCTAAAAGTCCATAAATAGCCTTGGCTTTTTGTTTTTCTCGCATCTGTAAACCATACTCAGACATTTTTTTCTTACGTTTTTTTCCATGTACGCCTGGCGGAACAGATAAACGTCGAAGTAAACTATTGGAAGTTTTATCCAATACATTTATACCTTCTCTTCTTGCTAACTTATGTTTTGGTCCAGTATATCTTGCCATATGATTAAATATTAAACACGTCGACGAACAGGTGGACGTGGTCCATTATGCGGAATTGGTGTAATATCCGCAATCGAATTAATTGATAAACCTGCTGCTTTTACCGCTCTTAAGGATGAATCTCTACCTGATCCAGGGCCTTTTACAAAGACATCAACCGTTTCCATACCTCTCTCGACCGCCTTTTTGGCAGCAATCTCGACGGCTGTTGAAGCAGCAAAAGGAGTAGATTTGCGTGTTCCACGAAAACCCGCATTACCAGCTGAACTCCAAGATATAGCATTACCTCTATCATCTGTTATGGTAACTAGAGTATTATTAAAGGTAGCTGTTACAAACAATCTGCCATGTTTAGACACAGTATCAACTGTGTTCTTTTTGCTTGTTGTTAATTTTGTCGTTTTTTTAGTTGCCATATCCTTAAATTATAGATTTATATTCTTAGTTATTTTGTTTTAGCTGTAGCAGCTGCTTCTATCTTTGCTGCTACTTCTTTTTTAATTGCACCAATAGTCATTCTTTTACCACGCTTAGTTCTAGCATTGGATCGAGTCCTTTGCCCCCGTGCCGGTAAGTTTCTAGCATGACGCATACCACGATAAGCACCAATATCACGTAAAGTTCTAATATTCCCACTTACTTCTGCTCTTAAATCACCCTCAAGCTTGTAACTTTCCAGAACATTAGTTAACTTCTTAATGTCATCTTCGGACAATGTTTTGGCTCTAATACTATCTTGAACACCAGCAGCAGTTAAGACTTTCTTAACATTACTTCTACCTATACCGTACAGATAGGTTAAAGCAATATCAATTCTTTTGTTATCTGGTATGTTAGTCCCTAAAAATCTCATATTAAATAAATTATCCTTGACGTTGTTTATGCTTCGGAGTGGAGCAAATCACCCGAACCACACCTTTACGTCGAATTATTTTACATTTCATACATCGTTTTTTTACACTAGCTTGTACTTTCATAATTAATCTCCTCTATCTATAACGCAATATAATACGTCCTTTGTTTAAATCATATGGCGTCATTTCAATTCTGACTTTATCACCTGGAAGAATTTTAATAAAATTCATTCGTAATTTTCCAGATAAATGGCATAAAACAATCGTCCCATCCTCTAACTCTACTCTAAACAATGTATTAGGCAGAGACTCTCGAACTATTCCATCTTTCTCAAATGAACCTTGGTGAGCCATAAAAAAAATTCAATACTCAAAATGCAAAGATCAAAATGTAATTCGCTAGAATACTGCGAGCAAACTTTTAATTTTGACTTGCAATTTTGCCTTTTGAATTTTGCATTTGAACTTAGGATATTATAGCAAACCCACTACGCAAGCGCAAGGCTAGGGAGTAAGTATTAAAGGTTCACCCTCTGTGATCGCTACACTACGCTCAAACACGGCTGATAAAGACCCATCTTTACTTACTATTGTCCACTCATCTGTGCCTAAATAGACAACAGCTTGTTTTCCCATATTATAAATCACTTCTATGGCAATTGTCATGCCTGGCTTCAATAGCTGAGTCTTCTCAATGGAGCCTTCCAAATACCCAGGAACTTCTGGCTCTTCGTGCAATTCACGACCTACCCCATGTCCAATTAGACTACGAACGACTGAATAGTCATTTTCTTTTTCCACAATTTGCTGAATTACCTGTGAGATATGCCCTATACGATTGCCAGCCTTCGCTTGTTTAATACCTGCATTTAGAGCTCTTTTACCAGCTGCCAAAAAATCATCAATCTGAATTTCGTTTTTAATTTTTGCGTTTTGACTTTTGATTTTGACTGTTTCACACATATCAGTATGAAAACCTCCATAAAAGACACCCATATCAATATCAATAATATCTCCCTCCTTAAGACGATAATTGGTAGGAATACCATGTACCACAACATCGTTTGTACATGCACAAATAGTATGGTGGTAACCTGGTACTTTCATAAAACCTGGCTCTCCCCCCTTTTGCCGTATTAACTTCTCGGCCATTTCGTCTAGTTCTAGTTCAGAAACTCCTGGTTTGGCAGCTCTACAAACTTCCCACATCACCTCCGAGAGAATCTTTCCTCCATGCTGCATGACCTTAATTTCTTCTGGTGTTTTTATATCAATCATAAATTCTTATATCCTCTTACCTCATCAATAACTCTTAATATTCTCTCAATAGTTTGCTCTTCTGTCAAATTCGTGTCATCAATAACCGTGTATCCATATCTTTCCGGCTCAGATACCAAATATTGTAATTCACCAAACATATCGTTTTCATCCCTTTCTCTGGTCTCTTCCAGAACCTGCTGCAAGCTTTCATTGGTCTCTAAATTTTGCTGTATATACCTTCTCTTTGCACGAGTTTCTAATTCAGCTGTAAGATATATTTTAACCTCGGCATTGGGAAAAACTTTGGTCGCCATATCTCTACCCTCAGCAATGACAATCTTTTCTTGTGCAACTTTAACCCCAATTGCTCTTTGTATAGGAATCAAGTATTCTCTTACAAAAGGATAGTTAGCCACAACAGTAACATTCTTATCTACCTCCGAATGTTTAAGTTTATCTGTGACATTCTCGCCATTCAATATAGTAGTATCACCACTTACACTTACTTTTATGTCCGGCAAGATTCTCTTTACAGCCTCACTATCCTCAAGACTGATATTATGTTGTAGGCAATAGTAAGTAACTGCACGATAAAACATACCTGTCGTCAGAAAAAAAGCATTTAATCTGCTAGCCAGACCCTTAGCAATTGTTCCCTTGCCGGATGCCACCGGCCCATCAATCGCAATAATATATCCTTTATTCATAAATTACCTTCATCACTTGCTCATGCACATCTTCAATTGACATCATTCCATCAAACGATAATAATTTATATCTACTTTTTATAATCTGTAAGCGCTCAGACAACTGGTCGTTGAAATGTGCTAGCCGCAATTTTATGCCCTCTATTGTATCATCATTGCGCTTACGATGGAGTATCAAACGTTTAATACTCTCCTCTTCAGGAATATTAATATATACAACCAATATAGGTAGTGTCAAATTGGCTCGCTGTAATAAATCATCAAATTGCTTAGTTTCTTCAAAGGTGCGCAAACTTCCGTCTAGAACAACACCTTGCTGATATTTATTATTGCTTAAGGTTTGAACAAAAATACTGCTCAAATATTTGGCTTCTAAATAACTGTTCTTTGCAAACATCTCTCTGGCTGCGTCTCCTAATTCTCCCACATCATTGTCTGCGAAGATACGAATCATTTTGCCGGTTGAAACGTAAGGTAAATTAATAGCTTCTGCTAATAATTTAGCTTGAGTGGATTTGCCGGCTCCTTCCGGTCCAATAAAAACATAAATTTTGTTTTGTTGCATATCAAACTCAAGAGGTTTTATAAAGTAAAAATTTAAGCTAACTTTTCGACGATTTCTTGGAATACTTCCGCAATAGGTTTCTCCCCATCTACTTCCACTAATTTATGATGATGGCGGTAATGTGCCAAAACCGGCTCAGTAAATTTATGAAAAAGCTCAATTCTTTTGAAAATTGCTTTTAATGTATCATCATCGCGTGTCTCTTTTTCTGTAACAGATCGCCCAGCTAAGCGCCATAACGCCTCTTTGTCAGACACTTTCAAATAAACTGCCTTCGTGATACCATTGGAGAATTTTTCTGCCTGTTGAATCGTGCGAGGAAAACCGTCTAGGATATAACCTTCTTCATATTCTGGCCTACTCAAATACTCACTAACAATTTCCAAGGTTTTGTCATCCGGAATAAGGTAACCGGCATTCATCACTTCTTTAATATAACGACCCAGGGGGGAATGCTCTTTAGAAATTTGACGAAAAATATGTCCAGTCGACAAATAAGGAATTTTAAACTTTTTAGAGAGCATATTACCCTGAGTTGACTTTCCAGCACCTTGAATACCAATTAGAATAATTTTCATAGATCTACCTTTCTAAAAATCCTTCATAATTTCGCATAACAAGATTAGCCTCAATTGACTTATATGTATCTAATACCACACTTACTACGATCAAAATACCAGTACCACCCAAAGTTAAAGTTGAAATTCCTGTAGCAGAACTAACAACAGTAGGGAAGACGGCTATGATACCTAAAAATACTGCCCCAACTAAGGTAATACGCGTCATAATGTAATTCAAATACTGGCTTGTGGGCTTACCGGGACGGACACCAGGGATAAAGCCACCTGCCTTCTGCATTTCTTCTGCAATTTTCTTGGGATTGAAAACCACAGCCGTATAGAAGAAAGTAAAGGCTAAAACGAGTAGAAAATAAATAACATTGTATGAAATACTTGTGGTACTAAACCATTGAGTTAAATTAGTGCCAATAGCATACAGAGCCGCATTCTTGGAGGTAAGCAAATAATTACCGACCACTGAAGGCAATAAGACCAAAGATACAGCAAAAATAATCGGAATCACACCTGCCTGATTCAACCGTAAAGGTAGGTGAGTAGTGTCGCTGCCGCTGGCAATATTATTTCCTCTAGAACGGCGAGCGTAATAAACTGTAATTTGTCTGGTCGCCTCGTTGATGATAATAATGGAAATTACTACAATTAATCCTAGCACGCCAAAGGTTAAATAACTTACGACTGACTGTGTAGAAGCCGTAGAAGCAGTCTGGGTCAAAGCTATGGGCAATCTGCCTACAATTCCGGCAAAAATCAATAAAGAAATACCATTCCCCACTCCACGTTCTGTAATTAGTTCACCTAACCAAACTAATAACATGGTACCTGCGGTCATCGTCAGGATAAATACAATTACTTGCACAGGACTAAGAGTAATAATAATGCTCTGAGATCTTAGTAATGCATACATACCAATCGACTGTAAAACGGCTAATGGTACAGTCAGCATACGAGTATATTGATTAATTTTTCTACGTCCGCTTTCACCTTCTTTTTGTAACTCTTCTAGTTTGGGCATCACCATCATTAGTAGTTGTAGAATAATCGAAGCGTTGATATAAGGATTCAATCCTAAAGCCATGATGGAAAAGTTAGCTAACGTCCCTCCAGAAAAAATGTCTAATAAACCTAAAAACTGATTTTGTGCGAAAAGACTTTTTAGTTGAGCGACATTAACACCTGCCACAGGAACATGAGCGAAAATACGAAAGACTAAAAAAATCAGTGCTGTAAAAAGAATTTTATTACGAATTTCTGGAGTACTAAAGGCTGTTTTAAAAATTGAAGTTATACTGTTCATGTATTTGGTCTTTGGTTTTTTAGTCGTTCGTCTCTAGCTAAATAACCATTCTATTTCACTAAAGACAAATGACCAAAGACTACAGACTGACTGTACCACCGGCTTTTTCAACTTTTGTTTGTGCTTTTTTGGAAATGGGTAAACTAATAGTCAAGGCAACTTTTAATTCTCCATCTCCTAAAATTTTAACTCCTCTATCCTGCGCATCGTCTAACCTGATTAGTTTTTTTTCTACTAAACTGTCAAGCGTGACAGTACTTTTTGCAGCAAAATTGTTTAAATCTGCTAAATTAATTACAACCGGCTTAACGTTAGCTTTGTTACGTCCTTTACCACGTAAATATGGTAATCTTTTGGTTAACGGTAATGCTCCTCCTTCAAATTTTAACCCACGAGAACTGCGCGCATTTTGTCCCTTTGTACCACGGCCGGAAGTTTTTACTCTACCCGAACCATGTCCTTGACCTAAACGACGTCTCTTTTTACTTATAATCGATGGTAAACTATGAATATTCATATTATTTCTTCAAGGCTGCCTTTTTGGCACTACGTTCACTCAAAATTCTCAAAGCTTCCAAGGTGGCGACTACGTTATTAGCTTGATTTTTTGTACCCATCACTTTAGAAGAGATATTCTTAATTCCAGCTGCAGAAACCACACTACGAATAGCTCCCCCAGCTATAACTCCACTTCCTATAGGAGCTGGTTTTAACATGACCTGAGCTGCACCAACTTTAACATCCACGCGAAAAGGAATTGTTCCATTGACAATAGGAACTTCAACCATATGTTTTTTGGCCAAGATAATACCCTTCCGAATGGCATTTGCAACGTCAGGAGCTTTACCAAGACCTACTCCAACCTTACCTTTTTTATCTCCCACTACAGCCAAAGCTGTAAAACCAATTTTATTTCCACCTTGAGTTTTCTTAGAGGTACGACTGATACGTACTATCTTTTCATCAAACTCACTTTCTATACGAGGCGCATTATTTTGACGATCTCGATTTCTATTTTGATTAAATTGTCTATTGTTTCTATTATCCATATCAATAAGTGAACAGTATAAAGTTTATTGTGTATGGTTATATAACCATACACTCTACGCTCTAAACTAGAACGTTAGACCTCCTTCTCTGGCTCCTTCAGCAACAGCTTTGACTCTACCATGATAAGCATAGCTGCCTTTATCAAAAATTACAGTTTTAATTTTCTTTTCTAAAGCTAATTTGGCAATTTCCATTCCCAAAGTTTTAGCTTTGCCTGTTTTATTACCACTACCTTTGGCATCACGCTTTGCTAATAAGGTTATCTGTTTTGAATCGTCAATCAATTGTACAGCAATTCCCTTATTTGAACGATATACACTCAAACGGGGACGATCAGCCGTACCAAATATTTTTGCTCTAATTCTTCTTTGTCTTTGTAATTTATTTTTTTTCATAATTTTATTGTCATTCTAGCTTGGACCAGAATCAAACTATATCCTTCGTTGCTTTTACTGCAGCTCAGGACCACGCAAAGCGTCATTTAGCTGCTCCTACAGCCTTGGCTGCTTTACCAGCCTTACGTCTAATATATTCTCCAACATACTTGATACCCTTACCTTTATATGGTTCGGGCGGACGTATACTTCTAATCTCGGCTGCCATTTCCCCAACTATCATTTTATCAATTCCCGCTACAGTAATCACATTATCTGCTACGGAGAAATTAATTCCAGGCTTAGCTTTAATTTTTACAGGGTGAGAAAAGCCTAAAGATAACTGCAAATCACTACCCTGCATCTGTGCACGATATCCAACCCCTGATAATTCTAATTTTTTTTCAAACCCTTGGTTAACGCCTGTTAGCAAGTTAGCTAAAGAAGCTCTTGTTAATCCAAACAAGGCACGCTTAGTAACGTCATTTGGATTTTTCTGACTTACTACAATCTGATCATCTGCTATAGCGACATTAATATCATTTGGTATAATAAAATTGAGTTCACCTTTAGTACCTTTTACAACAACCTTGCTATTATCCAAACTTACCGTTACTCCTGACTGAATTTTAATAGGCATTCTTCCAATTTTTGACATATATTATTAGCAGTAGAAACTTTTGCAAATTACCAAATTTGAAAAAGTAATTCTCCTCCTACTCCTTTCTTATTAGCCTCACGTCCTGACATTACACCTTTACTTGTAGACAAGACTGAGACCATAGAACCATTGTGTGCAGCTGAGATCTTTTTATTAGTGGCATATGTACGCAAAGAAGGTTTGGAAATAATTTTCACTCCTTCTACGACAGGACGACGATTAACATAACGCAGACTGACCAATAATTGTTTTTTTGCTTCTACCGTTTCTGCTTTGACTTCTGCCAAGAAACCTTCCTTCACTAAGACTTTAGCAATCGCTTCACTGAGCTTAGAATAGGGCATATAAACCTCCTTGCGATGTGCATAAGATGCATTTTTTATTCTGATTAAAAAATCTGATACATGATAATTCATAATTCTAGCTTACCAAGTGGCTTTAACCACACCTGGCAATTCTCCTTTCGATGCACGCTCACGAAAACATAAACGGCACAAACCAAACCGTCTTAGATAGCCTCTGGAACGGCCACAAATACCACAGATGTTAACATATCGGGTAGGATATTTTAATTTTCTGTCATAACGAACAACATTTGATGTTTTTGCCATAATATTATTATAAATTTTATCTAGCTTCGGAATTATAACAAATCTCGCTCAATTCTCCAAACCAGGTCATTAAATATTACTTCTCCTTCATAAATGGTATACCCAAAGCTTCCATTAAAGCGAATCCTTTTTCGTCAGTTCCTGCATTAGTTACGACAATTACTTCCAGCCCTTGGATTCGATCTACAGTTGATAAATCAATTTCAGGAAAGACAGCATACTCTGGAAAACCTAATGCATAGTTACCATGGCCATCGAAGCTGGTTCTACTAACTCCACGGAAATCTTTAATACGCGGCAAAACAATATCAATAATTTTTTCCAAAAATTCATACATTCTTTTGCCATGTAAAGTAACCACAACACCAATGGGATCTCCCTCTCTTAATTTAAAGGTCGCGATTGATTTTTTGGATTTCACTACCTTAGGTTTTTGGCCAGTAATCTGAGTCATTACATCAACTGCTTTGGTAACGTGCTTTTTATCCAAAACAGCATCTTTGACACCCATATTGACTACAATTTTTTTCATAGCTGGTATAGCCATGACATTAGTCACTCCCAGTTTGGTCTGTAGTTCTTTAGCTATCTTTTCTTTATATCGTTTTTCTAATGTATCCATATTTTAATAATTAATAAATTTTATATAGCTTCTCCACATTTCTTGCAAATTCTCTCTTTTGTATCTTTATTAATAGAGAAACCTACTCTCGTTGGTTTCTTGCATTTCGGACAAATCAATTGTACATTAGCCAAGGCTAAAGGCTTCGTGATTGAGATAATTTCTGATCTCTGTCCTTGAGCACGCGCTTTGACATGACGCTTAAATTGATTTACACCTTCGACTAAAACTTTATGGTCTTTGGCAAAAACACGCTCGACCTTACCAGTCTTACCACCATCTTTTCCTCTTATAATTTTTACTTCATCATTTTTCCTTAATTTCATAATTTTTCTCCTCTAGATCTAACCTAAGTCAATCTACTAAACTACCTCCGGTGCCATGCTAGCAATTTTGGTAAAGCCTGCATCACGTACTTCTCGAGCAATAGGCCCAAAAATACGCGTCCCACGTGGATTCTTGTCGTTGGGATTATCAATCAGTACAGCAGCATTATCCGAAAAACGAACGTACGAACCATCTGAGCGACGATGTTCTTTCCTCGTGCGCACGACTACCGCCTTAACCATTTCTCCATCCGCCACAGCACCATGCGGAGTGGCTAATTTTACAACACAATTGACAATATCGCCAATTTGACCGCTTTTGCGATTAGAGCCACCAAAGATATGTACCACCTGTAAAATTCTGGCACCTGAATTATCTGCTGCTGTTAACATTGATCTCAATTGAATCATATTATTTCTTTTCCTCCTTATTTTCTATAACTGTTTGCAAAGCAAAGTGTTTGTCTTTAGAAATTGGTTTGGTTTCCACAATGACTACGGTATCCCCATTCTTCACGGTTTTACCAGCTGTATCGGCTTTGAAACGACTAGTTTGCTTCAATAATTTTTTGTACAATGGATGAGGAACACGACGTGTTACTTCTATCACAATTGTATTCTGCATACCAGTCGAAACAACTGTTCCTGTAATCGTTTTAGCCATTTGTTTGCTCCTTTCTTGCAAGGTGAGTTAAAAGATAAGCAATCTCTTTTCTCTTCCAGAATTTCAAACGGGTATTTTTATTTTTACCCAAAGCTTTATCCATCTGAAGATCAAATAAACTCTTCCTTGCTTCTTTAAGCATCTGTCTCAATTCAGTTGTTGCTTTATTCTTTAAATCTTTTTGTTCTCTAAGTTTCATACTTTATTCTCCTTTTGTCACAAATCTGGTTCTAACAGGTAATTTATGAGCTGCTAACCTTAAGGCTTCGGATGCAACCTCAACACTAACACCAGTCATCTCAAATAAAATTCTGCCTGGTTTTACGGGTGCAACATACTCATGTACATCACCTTTACCACTTCCCATACGTACTTCTGGTGGTTTTTTAGTAATAGGCTTATCTGGAAAAATTCTAATCCAAACACGACCACCTCGAGCCGTAAAGTGAGTAATCGCACGACGAGCTGCCTCAATTTGTCGACTACTTATCCAACCCATATCCAAGGCTGTAAGTCCATATTCCCCATAAGTAAGCGAGGTACCATTATAGGCATCACCTTTCATCATACCGCGCATTTGTTTACGGTATTTTACTCTTCTCGGTGCTAACATTATTTATTACCTCCTTCAACTTTATGGATCCAAACCTTGACACCAATATAACCTTTGGTGGTCAAAGCAGGTACAGAAGCATATTCTATATCTTCACGTATGGTAGACAGGGGTACTGTACCAACCTGAATCTTTTCTGTACGATGTATTTCAGCCCCTGCAATACGCCCAGAGAGCACGATGCGGACACCTTTGGCACCACTACTCATCACACGATCAGAGATCTGTACCAAAACACGTTTATAAGGCAAACGTCTAACTAACATATCTGCAATATTCTTAGCAACTAAATAGGCATCCAAGTTGGGTTCTTTTACTGGTTCAACTCTCAACTCTAACTTAGGAGCTTGTTTACCATGTTGTTTTTTCAAGAAGGCATTTAAGGTTTTCTTTAACTCCTCAATACCAGCACCTGAACGACCTATAACCATACCGGGCTTGGAAACTGAAAGAATAATTTGCAAACTATTAATAGAACGCTCTATTTCCACCGAAGCCACTCCAGCTTTTTCAAGCTTTTTGAATAAAATATTGCGCAAATGATAATCTTCTAACACAACATCTTTGTATTTTTTATCATCAAACCAACGACTTCTCCAGGTATCAGTTACTTGTAATCTTAACAATGTTGGATTAATTTTTTGTCCCATATTATTTATCTTAGTTTATAGTCCAGATCTTGTAGATTTTAAATTCTACATGCTAACCCTGCTACAGACTTTTTCCTCCTTTATCTTCTAAAACTACTGTGATATTACTACTTCTTTTTTTATAGGGATGAATTCTCCCTCTAGTTGAAGCGTGATATCTTTTCAATGCTTGTCCTTCGTTAACAATAATTTCAGCAATACGCAATTGATCACGCTGTAATTTGGCATTATTTACAGCATTAGCTACTGCACTTTGCATTACTTCCACCAAAGCATTAGCTGCTCTCTTGCGTAATAGTGGTAGTTGGCCTAAGGCCTGTTCCAGTGGTAAATTACGCACAGCATCAGCTACCAAGCGAACCTTTCTTGGACTGACTTTAACTTGTTTTGCTGTTGCATGTACTTTCATATTTATTTAAAAGCTAAAAATAACTTCTTGTTTATTACTTACTACGTCTTACTAATCTCACGTGCGACAACTCTTCCATGACTTCTAAAGGTTCTAGTAGCAGCGAATTCACCCAACCTGCGACCTACCATACTCTCAGAGATCAACACGTTAATAAAAATTCTCCCATTATGTACAGCAATAGTATGCCCCACAAACTCTGGAGGAATCTGACAAGATCTGGACCAAGTCTTGATCGCAGTATGCTCCCCAGTCTGCTTTTGCTTCTGGATTTTTTTCATTAACCTGTCATCTATATAAGGACCTTTTTTACTACTTCTTGCCATAATGTAAATAATTCAAAAGTTAAAGTTCAAAATGTATATTTAAGATCAAATGTTTATAGTTTTGATCTTAGATTTTTGAATTTTGATCTTTACTTGTGAGCTCCTCCTTTTCTTCTCTGTACGATGTATTTATCAGAGTATTTATTCGGTCGGCGTCTTTTACCTACGGCTGTATTACCAGCATAATTTTTTGGTGAAGACATACCAATACCTGAACGCCCTTCTCCTCCTCCATGAGGATGGGATCGGGGATTCATGGCAACGCCTCGAACACTTGGTCTTATACCCATATGTCTAGACCGACCTGCTTTACCAAGAACTTCATTCTTCCAGTTGACTTTACCAACCTGACCAATTGTAGCATAGCCGGTAGCGTCAACTTTACGAATTTCCGTGGAAGGCATCTTCAAGAAAACCAAACCTGCCTCACTTGCGTTTACAGTTACACTTGTACCTGCACCACGAGCAATTTGTCCACCTTTACCAGGCGTCAATTCTACATTGTGAACGACAGTACCCACCGGAATATTGGCTAAAGGCAAAGCATTACCAGGCTTGATATCTGCAGTAGGGGAAGTTACAACACTATCTCCTACTTTAAGCCCCTCAGGAGCCAAGATATAGCGTTTTTCACCATCTGCATAATGAATTAAAGCAATATCACATGTCCTATTTGGATCATATTCAATAGCTACAACTTCTCCCGATATATCTACCTTATTGCGCTTAAAATCGACTACTCGATAAAAGCGTTTATGCTCCCCACCCTGATGCCTGACAGTTACCTGTCCAGCCAGATTGCGACCTGCATGTTTTTTGCGAATATGTTTTAGTTTCTTCATATAAATACTTCATAAACTATGAGGCTAATTGTAGCATACAATAGCCGCAAAGTCTAAGCACCTAACTCAAATAAGCTAATTTTCTGTCCTGATTTAAGTTCAACAACTGCCTTTTTAATAGTAGAGGCGCTTACTTTTTGGCGATTACGACCAACTCGCTTTCTCTTACCTTTGGATACAGTAGTCATAATACTAACCACATTAACAGAAAAATTAGATTCAATCGCTCTTCTGATAACTTTTTTACCTGCTGATTGAGCCACAACAAACGAATATTTACCTTTTTCAGCCTCAGACATGGTTTTTTCAGTGATTAATGGTTTATAAATAGGATTCATACTTATTTCTCCAATCTTTTTTGTAAACTTTCAACTGCTTCTTGGGCAAATACAATTTGTTTAGCTGTTAGGACATCATAAGTATTTAATCTAGCGGCTGAAGTCAAAGTAACGCCTTCTAAATTTCTAGCTGCTCTTACAATATTATCTGTACCATCATTGATAACGATCAGCACCTTATGGTTTGTAAGTCCTAAATTTTTTAATATTCCGGCCATAACTTTAGTTTTTGCTTCTAGTTTGACCAAGCCAGATACGACTTTAATCTCTTGATCCTTCAACTTAGCTGACAATGCACTGGTCAAAGCTTTTTGACGCATCTTTTGAGGCATAGTCATGCTGAAATCCACTGGACGTGGTCCATGCGAAACGCCTCCATAATGGACGAACAGTGGTGCTTTTAAGGAACCATGACGAGCCCGACCTGTACCTTTTTGACGATAGATTTTGCGTGTAGATGCAGAAACTTCCCCACGAGTTTTGGTAGAACGTGTACCTTGACGTTGATTGGCCAAGTAAACACGTATTGCTTGTGCTAGTAACGTTCTATTAATCGCTACACCAAAAACTTTTTCGGCCAGAGTTAATTGTCCGGCAACTTTACCACTGACATCAAATACATCAATGACCAAACCTGTTTCTTTTTTCACTGTTTTAGAAGCTATCGTTTTAGCGCTAGTTGCTTTTTTAGCTGTAGTTTTTTGTTTTTTGATTACTTCTGCCATATTATTTAGCTTCCTCCTTCGACTCATTGGCATTTTCAATGGAAGTGGACTTTTCTTCAGTTGTCTCATTTTCTGCTTCTGCTACTTTTGGTTCTTCAGCAGAAACATCTTCCGAAACTAATACAGCCACTGGCTCGATATCCATATTCTCCATACGTAACATCGGACTAAATTTCTTATCAGCCATTTTACCAGTCTTTTTAAGAACAATAAATGAATTTACGTGTCCAGGAACGAGACCAGCCACATATACCTTATCACCAATAACATCAGCTACAAACAAATTTTGAATTGTCACAGTCTCTGACCCCATACGACCAGCCATTCTTTTACCTTTATATACACGTCCAGGAGTAGTGGTCTGTCCTAATGAGCCAGGAGCACGTTCTCGATCTGACTGACCATGGGTACGAGGACCTCCACGGAAATTGTGTCTTTTGACTACACCAGCCCATCCTTTGCCTTTAGATGTGCCGGTAGCATTTACAATATCTCCTGGTTGCAATACATCACTCAAATTAATAGCTGTGCCAACTTCAGGCATAACATCACTATCATCAAAAAACCGCACCTCTTTAATAATTTTGGGTGCGGCAGCGAGATTAGCTTTTTTGGCTGTACCAAGTTGACTGCGGGTTGAGTTCTTACGAGAACCTGCGCCAATTTGGACTGCAGTATACCCGTCTTTAGCTAGAGATTTAGTGGTTATAACACTATTTGGGGTAACAGACACGACCGTAACCGGAATTCTAGTTCCGTTTTCTAAAAATCTTTGTGTTTGTTCTGATTTTTGACCAATTATTGTCTGCATATATAATCCTCTTTTTAATATTTTTTATCATTTTCAAAAAAAAGACAGCCTCTCGGCTATCTGTTGTTGACGATAGAACCTGAACAAGCATTATACAGTTAATATTATACTATATATCATTGTTGGGCATCAATATCTATCAAATGTCATCTTTTCAGATTACATTTTAATCTCAACATCAACTCCAGCCGGTAATTCCAAATGAGTAAGACTATCTATAGTTTTGTCGGTTGGAGAAATAATATCAACTAATCTCTTATGCACACAGATTTGAAAATGATCTCGATGATTCTTCTCGACGAAAGGAGACTTATTGATTGCATATACGCTACGCTGTGTAGGAAGTGGAACTGGTCCCACGATCTTGGCTCCGGTTCTAATTGCCGTATCTAAAATTTGTTGACAACACGCATCAATGACACGAGAATCATAACTTTTTAAACGTACACGAATTCTTCCTTTTGGCATAGCTATTTTCTCCTTCTTTCAAAGTTCTTACTTAAAGGTAAAAGTAATTATACATTAAACGAAAAAAAATGTCTATAAGATTAAGCCTCAGATATTTTATTTAGCAAGCTAATAATAATTCATATAAATTTCAGCTGGTATATGTTAAGATAATTTATATGCTGGAGAAAACATATACTCCCCTTAAATCAGGTTTTTTGGAGGTCAGTGATGGATATAAACTCTGGTATGAGCAGCATGGCAATCCAAGTGGCAAACCAGTCCTCTTTTTGCATGGCGGCCCCGGTGGCGGTGGCATAGAATACTCTAATTTAGTTTTTTTTGACCTCACCAAATGGAATATTATCACTTTTGATCAGCGCGGAGCTGGTAAAAGTACTCCCTTCGCCAGTGTAAAAAATAACACCACACAAAAAATGCTTGATGATATTGATCAGATTCTTAAGCTTTTTAATCTAGGTAAAATTTTTCTCTATGGAGGATCATGGGGTTCTGCTCTTTCGCTGTTTTATGCACTGCAAAACCCACTACGGATTACAGGTATGTTAATCCGGGGTATTTATTTGGGCAGCAGTGCAGATAATGATCATCTGATTAATGGCCCTATTAAATACAATTTCCCTGATAATTGGGAAAGGTTTATGAATTTGGTGCCAGAGGATAAAAAAGACCAGGCTTTAGAATATTATTTGAGTAAAATGCTACATGGGACAGAGGAGGAGAAAGAGAAATATTGTTATGAATTTGATTATTATGAATCAGCTTTTCTGGCCATGCAGGTAACTGAGGAAGAAATTGAAGAAGGCATGTCTGACGGTTCATATCGTTCTTTTGCTCCCATTGAAGCTACTTATATGAAGAATTTATGTTTTATGCCGGATAATTATATTCTCGACAATGCTGACAAACTTTCAGATATTCCTGTAACTATTCTGCATGGACGCTATGATTTTGTTTGTCCACCCGCCAATGCCTGGAATCTACATAAGAAAATTAAGAATTCGAAACTCAAATTTGTATTTGCCGGCCATGCTCCTAGAGAAAAAGATATGCAAGACTCCATCACCGCCGAACTAGCTGAATTTGTGAAATAAAATCTGCTGTTTCAATCTACTCAGGCTGCTTGATTACCTTTTTGTAACATAGCTCGCGCCCTAGGGAGAATCTCGTCTCCATGTTCTCTTAAATAGAGATTCCAAATCCGCATATAATCTCTTAATGCCTTACGATCAGCCCATCGATATCCTCCCCATGGATTGGGGAAACCTTGTGTTTCGATAAAGACCACATTTTCTTTCAACCTTGGTACATCATATTCACCGCCTAAGGCTTTGGGATCTTTAACACCAATATCACATGAAAAGAAAGGCAGTTTTACACCTAATTTATCCTCCAAATCAGTAGTTGCTTCTGATATAAAGCGATTTAGATTACCTAATTCCATATCATTATTTGCTAGAGGCAAAGCCCAGGTATTGATCATGCTTTCTCCCATGGCTAATCTTCCCTCTCCTGAGGCAGACTTTTTATTATCTTTTTTGCTAGCAAAAGGTATTTGTACTCTTCGCCTAAGTCTTTTACCATCCCATTTTTCTTCTTGATCCACCCCTAACTCTTTATAATCAAAAGCTGCTACATAAATTCTGCCTTGTGTATCTCGATAACGAATATATCTGATATTCCCATTAATCGACATTTTTTCTTGAACTACGGTATCTTCGGTAATGTTATCTATATTCTGTTTAAATTGTTCTGAATCGAGTAATAAATCCTCTTTAAGACCTCTAAGATTACGTTGACGAGCGCTATTTAAGGGTTTACAAAACATTTTTTCAATCCCCTTAGCAGAAAAATATTCTTTTACCTTCTCCATTCTATCTTCAGGCGGTGTGTTTGCTTTTACCAACAAACTTTCTGGAGCAGTATAACCAAGCTCTTTCATTAAATGAGGAAATTCTATTTTACTTCCCAATGGTCTAGCCTCAGTCCCATAGAGAATCTCTACCATGTCCTGCTCAGCAGCTGAAAGTTCTTCTCTGTTAAATTTTTTTACATATAGATCCCAGACTGCACTTCCAAAACTTCGATTTTCCCATAGACCTGCGACTTGCTTAAAAATGCTCTTGCGTGACTGACCTTTCAGCGTCTCTCTCCCCTCAGGAGTAAAAACTGAAACAAACTCACTATTAGATTCACTCATAATATAAAAAATTATACATCTTATATTAGCTTCTTACACGCTTCTTATAGATGGGGTATATAATAACCTGATTCTGGCTTGTCCAGAATCTGTGCATTATCAAGTTCAGGTTAAAATTAAATTTATTGCTTAGTTTCTCTAAAGTAGGCCTTGTACTGACAAAAAAATATTTATGAAATTTCGCACATTGGGTAAAACTGGCTTTAAAGTTTCAGAGATTGGCTATGGCTCCTGGTCGTTGGGCGCTGATTGGGGAGATGTGTCGGAAGAACAAGCTTTGGAAACTCTCAAAGCGGTCGAGGAAAACAAGATCAACTTTATCGACACGGCTGATGTCTATGGAGATGGACGAAGTGAAAAACTAATAAGTAAATTCAGACAAAACTCGAAAGCTAAATTTTATGTTGCTACCAAAGCTGGAAGAAGATTAAACCCTCATATTAGTGAAGGATATAATAGAGATAATCTATTTAAATTTGTTCAGAGAAGTTTGAAGAACCTACAGGTCGACACTTTAGACTTATTACAACTCCATTGTCCTCCTACTGAAGTTTATTATCGTCCAGAAATTTTTACTGCGCTGGATGAAATGGTCGAGAAGAAAATGATCCGACATTATGGAGTCAGTGTGGAAAAAGTGGAAGAAGCTCTCAAAGCCATAGAATATCCCAATCTGTCTACGATACAAATCATCTTCAATATTTTACGTCAACGACCAAAAGAGCTTTTTTTCAAACAAGCTGCCAAAAAAAATATTGGCATTATTGTCAGAGTTCCTTTGGCTAGCGGTTTATTAACAGGCAAGATGACTAAACAAACTAAATTTGCCAGTACAGATCATCGCCAATTTAACCGTCATGGCGAGGCATTTGATGTGGGAGAAACTTTTGCCGGGGTAGATTTTGCTACCGGTTTAAAGGCAGTGGATGAATTAAAAACCATGCTGCCACCTAAATTTAGCTTGGCTCAGATAGCTTTGAAGTGGATTCTTATGCACAAAGAAGTCTCAACTGTGATTGCTGGTGGAAAATCCTCAACTCAGGTGAGCGAAAATGCAGGCACTAGCGACCTACCACCTTTACCACGCACCGATATGCAACATATCCAAGATATCTATGAAGAAAAAATTAAACCCACGGTCCACCACCGATGGTAAATGATTATGCAGCTTCAATTATTCTGCCTACAGCTTGAGCGACCCGAACAGGATCAACTGATAAAGAGTAATGACTAAACTCCGGCATTTGTATTTCTCCATAGCTAGTATTAGGTCCAACTTTTATGTGCTTCACGTGTCCAACTTCATACTGACCAGCAATAGGATCATCTTTCCCAGCAATAAGGGTAATTCTTAATTTATGATCAGGCAGCGTATTATTGAAATCAATCAAATCCTGCGTATTACCCACGGTTATTTCACTAGCCAAATCTGTTACTGTACGTTTAAATCCGCCAAGACTGCGCACTAAATTACCCGTCAGGTACAATTTTTCCCCACCCGCCAAACTGCGTTGACTTGGTTGATTATTAACTTTTCCCGGAATAACCTTCCAAGTATTATTTTTTAGAATATTAAATCTTTGTTCTTGTAATTTTTTCAGGCGCTTTTGGGAAATATCATCTGTGGCTTCTAGCAAAGATAACATTTCTACATCAATTTTAATTACCGCATCACGTTCTGCACGTGTCATATTGCTAAGAGTTAATTTATCTGGATCAACTTGGCGCGAGATAGCCAATTCGTACATAGCCTTTTCTTCTCTTTCTTCTGAGGTAAGTTTCTTTTTTTCTGACAGCTCTTTATAACGCTCCTTAAAACTGGCAATATCAGCTGGACTAGGATAAATATTGGGTACATCAGGACGTAGATTTTCTTTACTGCCCAATTTAGTGAAATCGTTTAACATCTGTACTCCCGATCGTTCTACCATGCCAGGAGGAGCAATCATTACGATATCACTGACGTTATAGCCCATACTTATTAATTCCTTGGCGACTAAGGGAGCAGATGTACCACCCATCGAGTGTCCCACAATCTTGATTGGTTGGTGTCGTTGTGACTCAGGAATAGCGTGAATATATAATTCTGCCATTTGCCTAGCCTGCTTTTGCAAATCAGCATTATAGACTGCTGATTCAAGTGCAGTGGGAGAGATAGGTGCATTAAGATTAACAACATTATTTACTTTGCTTTTTAGTTCTATTGCAAATGAACCACCAATCTGAGCTAGACCTGCTTCACCCTGTACAGCGTATAACATTAGCATGTTACTTTTGGGCTGTTGTACTACCATCTCTGAAGATTTAGACTCGAGGCCAATAGTATTAACTAATTGCTCATTATTAAACACCACGGCATTAAATGGACTATCTTGCGCTCTTAATTCAGTCATCTGAATGCCCTGTTTACGCAAAGACTCTAAATACAGACTATTCTTGTTTAAGATATCAGCTGGAACTGGTCCATTAGTTTCCATAATTCTAGCTGTATTTTACATCATTTAATCATCTCAAACGAAACTTTTCTTAATATATCATTGACAATATAACCATGAGTTCTGCATGATTAGTATATGGAGCCAACTGATAATAAACAACCAGATCCACAATCAGAGCAGAAAGTAAAAGCTATTTTACCTTCTGTGGATTACAATTATTTCATTACTCCCAGACAACTAAAAGTTTTTCTCTTTATATTATCTGCTTTGCTTATACCTTGCATAGTGTTTGTTTGTAGTATTTTCGCGCTAACTTATATTCATCGCAATGACACACTCAACCAAACTCTTCTGAGCCCTGGTATTTTGCCGAACAACCCGCTTTATCCAATAAAGATATTCATTGAAGATAATTTTGTATTGTTATTCTCTGATAACACCGATAAAATTAGCTTCAATATGCATTTGTCCAATGAACGCATAGCAGAAGTGCATAGGTTATTACTTCTATCCGAACAATCCGAGACTAATTCTCCTAACATAATAGGCTCTGTCTTTCAAGCCTACGCACAAACAAACTATCTTAATAGCTCTAGTTCGGCAATGACAACTCAATTACAACAAAAGGCAGACGAATATGAGACTTTCACCCAGTTACAGCAATTGGCTATTCAGAACAATTTATTAGAAGCCCAAAAGAATAAAGATTTAACCACAACATATTGTTTAGCAGATAAAATATCCCAACTTAAAATAGTTTACGCAAACATTCAAGCGAGGGTAAACGATCTAAATAATGAGATAAATACAAACAATACCGATCTCGTAAATCATGACTATCTTTTACTAAATATCGATTTAGATAGTTCCAAAAGAGTGGCGCAAATGGCTAATCAATGTCTAGGAAACTATACTGATACCTCACTTAACCTAAATACTACACAACCCTCTGATGCTTCTAGTTCTGCGTATCAGGTGATACCACTAGCTCTCAATAATTCTAGTAACCCTTCAGATGCTCTTTATACCTTTCCAACGCTACCTTATTCTCTTCCTATTTCGCAAAATATCTTAGCAAACATCCCAACCGCACTTTCTGATTATTCATTACTTCAACAACAAGTTCAATCGGAGATAAATAAAATAAATGATACCCAATTATTAGCAGAAAATATAACAAGAGCCAATACCCAACAAAAGCTTCTGTCAGACGACGTCACAGGAGAAATATCAAGCATATTTAAAAATAAATCTCCCATACCTCAACAAGCTTTAGAGATTTTGCAACCAATGGAAGCAAGCCTGCTCACCTCTCATGACACCTCAACTCAAGGAATTAGTAGGTTAGCTCAATATAATATTCCCATTGCAAGTACTTTTACTGTTAACGACATACATAATTTGGCTAATATTGTACATAATACTTTATTAGTTCCGCAAACCAGTCAAACTGTACAGCAGACTGAAGATTTAATGCAGCTTTACATGAAAGATGTAACAAATAATTCCTCTTTAATCGGTAATTTACCTAATTCAAACACTACAAATACGCAACTTAAAAAACAATTCTTATCATCGTTAATATTAGTGCCTGACCAATTAAAAATAAATGATACATCGACTCCAGCTATTGCAGCTGTTATTAGTAATATTCTTCCTCTGAACGCTTCGTCTTTGCAAAGTGTGGTTACGAGTGTAACTGGTTTGTCTGTACCAGAAGCCGTAAACTTCTATATTTCTCAAATGAATATCGACAAAAATACCATCAATCAATTTGTAGCTGAAAAACAGTCATCAGTATATATTATTCCTCTTATTCTTAGTTTTAAGCAGACTGCTGATGATACAAAAAACCTTCTTAATTCGACCAAAACAGATCTACCAAACAATCAAAGTTATATCGCCAGTACCACCAACCTAACTTCCTCAGTCAATCACGCTGCAGTAGCCATACAATCTCCTTCCTATGCTGGTAATTCGGTAAGTAACACTAATTCAACTACTTCCTCATCAGTACAAACATCCTCTAATAATAATAACAATAATATTGGAAATAATCAGACCTTAACCCCTATCCCAACTATAGTTTTATCACCCAATTCTCCTTCTTCATCTACTACACCTACTCCGACTCCATCTCCAACGCTTATTCCAATCCCCACTGAGGCAACGACAATCCAAATAATTAATTCAAGCCAAGCAACTGCAAGTTACCCTACTTCAACGGACTGTAGTAATAGTAATCCTAACGGGTTATGTAATAATGGTCAAACATGTCAAAATTTAGGTACATCTTTTGGTTGTGCTTATGCTACGTGTACCGATGGAACCGCTTGTCATAATCCTTACGCGAATAACGCTTATGCTTGTGGAGCACAATGTGCAGCCAATGGTTCACGTTGTTGTCTTGTAGCTACTCCAACAACGACACCTCCCCCTACAAACGGACAACTTTGTGCTCAACAATATGGGGGTAAATGCTATAGCTGGGCAAGGAATTCCTGTCCAAGTGGCCATCAGCTAGCTAGTTCTGATCCCTATGTTGACTGTCCCACGGAAAATAACGCTAGTCACCCGGATTACTGCTGTATTGTCAGTTCTCAAAATAGTTCAAATTCACAATCAAATACCCTTAATTCTAACTCGCAAAGCAATGGCAGTATTGGAACTAATGCATCGACTAACACAAGCTCTAGCAACACTAATGCTACAACTAATAATTCAACCACAAGTTCAACTTCTAATAGCAATTCAACTAACAATAGCAATTCAACTAACAGTAGCTCAACCAGCACTAATAGTCTAAATGTTACAGTTAGTGGAAATTAAATAAGTCATTACACATCTAAATCTTATCTACCAAAGAGATAGCATTAGGTAAATTCCTGTTTAAACGTCTTTGTGTAGCCAAAGCTCTATCTTCAAAAACATTTGCCACAGTAGACAATCTACTCAATAGTGGTTGTAGTATAGTCATGGAAGTCAAAAAAACATCTAAACCAGGCGTATATAAACCTCCTAGTCGAGGCAAGTTCTTCTGACTCCATATACCCGTTCTAACCCCTATTAAAAGTGCAACGATATCTCCGCCATATAGACTTAATAATGCAGCTATTTTACTCATAGATTTTCTTGTATCAGCCTGGTGTTTTAATTCGTGTATCAGAGCTGAATTCAAATTATTATCCCAAATCTTATTGATCAATTTTTCCATGAATTTTATCGCTCTTTCTGGAGGTGCGGTATTTAAATACGCTTCTACTCTGCGAGGAGAGTAAAATGAAGATAAATTAGGTACCTTCCTGATTTGTTTATTTTGCATATTGGCCTCAATATGACCTCTAATTTCTTTTATATCAGCTTGACGTTCTTCCCAAGCCCAGTCAGTATATAAAGTCACAATTGGTTTGCTAGGATGAGATTCACCAGCCAGATCATGCGTTTCTCCATTAGTGAAAATATGCTTTCTTTTTAGCGATAACACTTGACTTGTAATTTCGGTCGGGGATAAACCAACCATTGTATACATTTCTGATAAATTAGCTGCCGAAATGTGTATATTATAAGGCAAGTCTGTCTCAGCCACTACTTTAATACCACCTATTATTTTTGAGTGTATTCCATGCCTACTTTCTGGTATTGCCATATGGTCAAGTTTAACATAAAACGATTAAATTTACAAACTATAAGACTATTAAAATTTTGAAGTGGCATATAAATAAATATCCTGATATTATTGTTTTATATGCATATTCCTCTCTACAGCACCATTACCTTAGTTGCCGAAATTATCATTTCCTGTATCATCTTCTATACTTTCTACCGCAGTTATAAATACCATAAATTCCCTACTAAACTGGCTGCTTTCGCTTTACTGTATGAAATCATTTTTAATATTTCTTATATGGCAACACGTGTAAAAGCAAATACTGAGAAAATAGAAATTCCTTGGCACGTGGTTCTGGCTGCATTTCATGGAATCTTATCACTCTTAATGTTTGTTTCATTGATAATATTTATGCTTTTAGCCTGGAGAAATTATAAAAAAGAAGTTAATTATTTTAAATTACACAAGAATATTACAACAATCTTTCTAATTTTCTGGTCAATATCCGTATTATCGGGAATCATATTGTATTTTATTGAGTATTTTACCTGAAGGAAGTTAAACCAAGACAAATAACTGGATCATGAAGCGTTTAAAACAACCTACTTTTATAAGAAAATTCTCCTTATTGTTAATCATCTTCCTTTTTGTTCTATATATAATGTTTTATGAAACAGCATTAGGTATAGCATTAAAAGATTTAGGGTTGACCTATTATTATAATTTTCTTGCTTCATTTTCTTCACCTGATTATTTAAGAGTCAGGTCAGTAAATATTGACAATTCTACTCTGCCGAATTTTTCAAAAAATATTTCAAAATTATCGACTGTAAAAAAGCTGTACTCTGATATATTACAAGCAGAGATAGTTGATAATAATTACTGTTCTTTACTCGGGTATGGAAACGTACGTTATTCCATGAACTTCTATCAAAAAAATCAATTGATTATGCATGTCATCTTTAATCCTAACAACTGTGAATATATTTACTTTGATAATGGATTTATAAGGATGGCAGATGGTTCTTCATCACTTGTAACAGATTTACAAAAAGTACTCCAATTAAGCGACAATACTTATTATGGTCCTTCGTCTATTACACTTTATTTCAGCAAATAAGTTTTATCTCACAAAAAAATCCCTTTCAGGGATTTGTTTGTTTGTACATGGTTCCAAATTATTTAATAATTTTGGAAATAACTCCTGCTCCGACGGTGTGACCGCCTTCGCGAATAGCAAATCTCATTCCCTCTTCCAAAGCAACTGGAACAATCAATTGAACAGTCATTTTAGCATTATCACCTGGCATAACCATTTCTACACCAGTTGGTAAAGTAGCTGTTCCAGTTACGTCAGTAGTTCTAATATAAAACTGTGGACGGTAACCTGAGAAGAATGGAGTATGACGTCCTCCTTCTTCTTTAGTCAAAATATAAACTTCAGCTTCAAAATCAGTATGAGGAGTAATACTTCCAGGTTTGGCAACCACCTGACCTCTCTCTACATCAGCTTTTTCAATACCACGAAGCAATAAACCTACATTATCTCCTGCTTGACCTTCATCCAATTGTTTGCGGAACATTTCTACTCCGGTGACAACAGTATTTTTAGTATCACGAATACCCACAATTTCAACTGTTTCATTAACTTTAACAATACCTCTCTCAATTCTTCCAGTAACCACTGTACCACGACCCTTGATTGAGAAAACATCTTCAACTGGCATCAAGAATGGTTTATCTAGAGCACGAACTGGTGTAGGAATATAAGAATCAACTGCATCTAATAATTCTTGAATTTTAGCTTCATAAGCTGGATCGCCTTCCAAAGCTTTCAAAGAAGAGCCACGAATAATTGGCACAGTGTCTCCTGGATAATGATATTTAGTAAGCAATTCACGTACTTCCATTTCGACCAAATCCAAAAGTTCTTCATCTTGAACCATATCACATTTGTTAAGGTAAACCACGATAGCTGGAACGCCGACTTGATAAGCTAACAAGATATGTTCACGAGTTTGTGGCATAGGACCATCCGGAGCAGATACAACTAAAATTGCCCCGTCCATTTGAGCTGCACCTGTAATCATGTTCTTAATGTAATCAGCATGACCAGGAGCGTCAATGTGAGCATAATGCCTTTTCTCTGTCTCATATTCAATATGAGCAATATTAATCGTGACGCCACGAGCTTTTTCTTCGGGAGCGTTATCGATATCTTCATATTTCTTAGCTTGAGCCATACCTTTTTTAGCAAGATAGGTAGCAATAGCAGCTGTAGTTGTAGTCTTACCATGATCGACGTGACCAATAGTACCGATATTAACATGTGGTTTTGAACGAGTATATTTATCTGCCATATATTTGTAATATTATTATACTAAATATTCTTGAGTAATTCAATAGTTAATTTATAATTAAATTACCCAAAAATAAAACTCACTTTTTTAATGAGTCTGAAAAGATTCTACGATATTTTTTTTTCTACGTCAATAGGTAAATATACTTTCAGCGTACAATTAATAGATAAAGTACATATGTAAAGGTAAAAATAAAAACAGCACTTATAAACACAGAATTTATTTTTAGTAGCTTTTCTAACCTCGAATGTAAAGGTATTCCAATTTGTTGGTTGGCTTTTAACGCCTCTTGAAAATAAAAACGATTATAAACATACAAAACGACATTTAACACCAGACAGATCCCTCCTACTAGATATCTATAGTCCATATTTAATGACTGGGTAATTAAAGATGTTTCGCTTAGGCAGGATTTCTTCAAATGAATTAAGCTTTTTTTTAGGATCTTTTTGTTTAAACCAAATTACTTTAGCGGGCAAATTAGAATTAGATCTCTCTTTTAATAAATTTTGTTGTGGTGATTGTACTGGTAGCAAAAGACTACATAACTGACGACTCAGAACATGGAAATTCTTAATAGATTGCAGAATAAAAGCATCTCTGTGAGTAGGTCTATCAAATGTAATAATGATATCCCCTATGTTTAAATATTTATAGAGCCATCCATTGGTCGCCGTATCTATTTCAGTACACCGTACTTGTTCCAAAAGTACATTGTTTAGAACGTAAGAAGCTAAGGGAGTATAGCAAATTTCTAACAACCTTCGTGAAGTTAGGATATAGACCGTAAAATACCATTCTGTTAGGGCTTTTATTAATATCGATGAAGATAGAGTTAGTAGAGATAACAACAGCACGATAGAAGTTAAGAAATCAACTGAGAAACCTAAAATTAAATAGTCCAATGCAATAAACCCTAGAATAATCGTTACACTTACTGAAAATAGTACCGGCAGGAGCACAAACCAATGTTTACGTTGTAAAAACAGTATTTTCTCTGCCTCTAAAGCCAATGAGTTGCTCCAAATGTTATACTGATCATATCTATCAACAGCTTGCATAGTCTGAATAGCACATAGCAAAAAAATGCGACGACTATACAAGATAAGTAGATCATAAAAAAATCATAAATGAATCATAAAAACATAAGAGTTAAGTAATAGTCTAAAAATAAGAGAAGGCCCAGTACCCAAAATTAGCTATGCCTTTTTGATGTAAATAAATCATCTTTGCATCAGAAGATACTTTATCCTCAAACCATAGAACATGATCTTGGTTATTGTCAGTAAAATGAATTACTGTTTCTTGAGAATTACTATCTCTAGAGATAAGACAATTTAATTTATAACAATGGCTCAAAAACTGCTGTTGAATTTGTAAATCACTCAAAGCGGTTCCACTTCCAACAGTCTGCCCTTTGGGGTCTACTGTCCAGTCGTAACCAAACATACCAAAAACTACCACTAGTTTGTTTGTAGGTACTACTAGCTCATAATCGCTAATCATTTTTTCTAAATTATAATCACTCCTATCATTACTTACTGTTTGTAAAGGGAAATTAGGACCCGGCTGACCACTAGCCTTGTGTAGGTCATAAGCCATAATGTACACTTTATCAACATCTTTCGTCAGATATGTTAAATCAAACGGCCTTGGGCGATAGAATAAATCTCCATACATCGTAGTAGAAAAATTTAAATTATTCTGTTTTGTTTGCTGATAGAATATATCATAAAATTTATCTATTTGATTCACTATCGAGCTAAAAGGTAGAGCTTGTAATTCTAAATCCAGCATCACACCTTTAAATCCATTTTCTTTTGCAATACTAATAGTTTGACTAATAAGATGCTTCTGTTCTAGTGTATTGGCTAGTATTTTACTATTTTCGTTGCTATCTAGCATGCGTAATGCTAATATTTTTTGCTGATTAGGATTAACCATGGCGTTAAATTCAGCGATGTTTAGGTATCCATCTTCTGATTTCTCAACTCCTGATGAATCAGCTGCAAGTCCAAAATAAACAACCTCTGAATATTTTGGATCAATCTTAGAAGATGAGTTAGATATACTCCAATAAGGAACGAATATAGTGTACTGATTATATTTTGCTACACGTATAGCCGGAGTAGGGGTGTCAGTAACCTCTCTAAGTATGGGTGAGGTTATAGGTGTACTCAACATGCGCCAAGCAATTAATGCCGCTATGACAATCAAAAACCATATAACGGCAAAATGTTTCATCCTCACATTATAGCAGCAATAACTGATTGACTAGATAGGCGACGATTTAAACTTTAAAAGATAACCAAGGAAAGAAACCAGAAGATGCAGTAAAAAATAGATAATAAAAATCGTTAAATAAATATGCCAGGATAAAACAATAATCGGCAAAATAAATATAATTCCGCCTATTATATAATCTATTTGATCAAAAGGAAACCAGCTTTGGCCCGACTTAATTCCCAGCTGTCGTTTGAAAAAACTCTTGACACTATCTCCCACCAATGCCCCCAAACCCATCAAACCTCCCAAAACTAATGGATTTACTTCCCTAAATACCCCGATGCCCCCAATTATCCTTACCTCCACCCAGGCAACTAACATTCCCACTATCACTCCTGACAATAATCCCCGCCAGGTTTTATGATCACCTAATAATCGCTTACCGTTAAACTTTGTGTAATTGTCCAGTGGGTAATTCCAGTCTCGCAAACCCGGCATTTTACTAACTAACACCGGCGCCATATTGGCAATCCCAGCTGGTAGAAAAAACAAAAAAGCATAAATTAAATAATTCATAGATTCGTATTAATAATCCTTAACCTAGTTCAAGCGAGCCGGAACAAAATTTCTAATTTCCACTTAGGTCATGACTCGACCTTCCTACTAACTATACTACAAACGACTTATAATTCTGCTCTATATGATCATCAAAGTTACGCAAAAAAGTAATTTTACTTGGCAGAACCGACACTTCAATTCCTTCCTGCCTAACCACCGGATCTCCATCAATTTGTACATAGGGCTCACCTTGAATAGAAAGATGTGACGCTTTGAAATGCACTTTACCCAATTCCGTATAAAAGGGATGCTTAAAACCACGCAAGCGCAGATTCTGCATATAGGCATATTTAGTGGAAAATAACGTACAATCTAACAAACCATCATTTAGCCTAGCCCGCGGAGAAATTAGAAGATTTTGTCCTAAAACCGGTGAATTGGCTACCACCAAGGAACTAGCCGTAGCTTTTAAAGTCACTTTTTTATCAATAGTAAATGTAATTTCACGTTCTGGGTGGCCAAAAAAACTCCTGATGCCAGAAAAAATATATGATTTCAAACCAATATAACGATAATTTACCCTATTAAATACTATACGTGCATCAAATCCGACACTAATATTGAATACTCCTAATGGAAATTCCGGAATATTAGTATGCATAATATCGATGGTTATAGATTTGGGTTGTTTTTCCAACACAAATATTGCCTTTTCCAACGTTTCTACTCCCAGGCAGAACGATAGTGCGTTACCCGTCCCTAGAGGTAAAATAGATAAACATGGTTTGGTTTTAGAGGATAAAACAGCCTGACAAACCTTATTGATAGTGCCATCTCCACCACCTATGGCAATAATGTCTGGTCTTTCTTTTTCGATAAAGTCTTGCACATTTGCGATTTCTGTAATTAAATGGGGATGTTCTGGCAACCCATGAAATTTTTCTCTGGCTTTTTGCCAAGATTCTAGCGCTCTCCCATCACTAGATTTTGGATTGAGTAAGTAAATAACTTTTTTCATAAAATAAACCAAACTGTCATACTGAATTCATTTCAGCATTTCTTTTAAATTAAGATTCTGAAACACGTTCAGAATGACATTTCTAAATCTATTAACTTTGGGACATAAATAAGCCAGCCAAGGAGAAGCTATTTCATGCCTGTTTCCTTGTTTTAATAAGCTTACCAACGTTTGTTTAAGCGGTTTTTTATCAATTGAATTATATGTTTTACCAATTCCCACTCTACAATGTGCATCACTATTAGCAACTCCGACTTTATTGTATTTATCAATAAACTCTAATGCCAATTTACGCGTCGCGGGTTGCAAGCTACGTCCATTAAATACTTCCATTAAATCCACCTCTTTAATTATTTCCTTTAAGATTTTTTCCGGCAAACCCTTACGCATAGTTTCAAATGGGTGTGGTATACAAACTAATCCCTGTTGTTTTTTTATTTGTTGTATAGTTTGAAACGTAGTTAAACCTTTGTCGATTGATTTATTTAAAAATAAACCAATTATTTCCCCATCACTTGTGCTAATCTCTTCACCGACAATTATTTTATCACCTAAAAGTGTGTGCATTTTTTGTGCGAAATCGATCCGATTGTGATCAGTTATGGCAATATAATCCAATATTCCTTTATTTAATAAGCTCTGATAGTCATTCTCGCTTAAACCACCGTCAGGTGATAAAATAGAATGAGTATGCAGATCTATCTTTATAGTATTCATATAAGCATAAGCAATTGACAGAAAGAATTATAATCTTTAAATTCTTTTTGTCATCCTGAGCGACCGAGTTTACGAAGGAGTCGAAGGACCCCATCAAGATCTACTTTGTCGCTAAAACAACTAATATTTTTATGTTATCAATTTTTAAACCAACCATCGATAAAACTACCCAAAAACTTGTCTCTCCTCTTGCCTCAGTTTCTCCCAACCTCTTAACTCTCATTGGTATTGTACCATCAATTCTGTTCTTTATTTTAATTTTAAATCATCAGTATGGCTGGGCTTTAGTGGCATTTCTGGGCAACGCTTTTGATACTTTGGATGGTGCAGTAGCCAAAAGATTTAATAAAAAGACTGCCTTTGGCGGCTTTATGGATTCAACATTTGATAGAATCGCTGATTTTTTCCTGATTATGAGCTTTGCTTTTGCCAATATTGTAAGCTGGCAAATTTGTGTATTCTTAATTGCCATTTCTTATCTAGTCAGTTATTCCCGATCACGAGCAGAACTAGCTAGCGGAGCCAAACAAGTGTTTGCTGTTGGATTAATAGAAAGAACCGAACGCTTGGCTATCATCTTTTTTTCACTCATTGCTTATATACTCTGGCCTAATTTTAAAGTTTTAAACTTAAATTTGCTTGAAGCAGTATTTGTTATGCTAATTCTTCTCTCTGCTTTCACTTTTGTACAAAGAATAATAGCTGCATATAAAAGACTATAAATTATTTTTAAAGAGAAGTTTACTTTTTAATATTGGTGGAGATAGGTTGAATATTGCTCTTATGCGAAACTGCATTCATGATTTTATCTGAACTTTGCATATCAATGTCATTCCAAGAATATGATGTATCCTCTTGATCGATTTTTATTGTACCAACGGCAAATATGCGCTGAAAAATAGATTGGCTATAGGTGGCATTAATAATTCTTGCAAATGGTATCGATATCGTTGATACAGATAGAAGGCCTTTACGAATAATTAAAGCATTGTCTTGTAAGTCATAAGAGTAATTTTTAGCAAGTAAAACTACATATAACCAACTCCAAAGCAAACCAATCAAAATAATAGCTAAACCTATACCACCAAAAATACCCCCAGAAAGCAATAAGTCACTAGTAGAGGTTCCTTGTCTACTAGTGCTAAAAGCTAAGATATAAATTCCCCAAATGATACAAGCCATCACAACGTATAAAATCATGTTCTTGAAGAAGATATATCTATATGTAGGTGGATTCAATGTACTCATTGTTTTAAGTGTATAGCTGAAGTTGGGTATTTGTCAATTACTCTACTCTACCGGTGAAAGTGGATTTAGCCAACATTTGTTGAACTAAATTGTTGGGAACCTGTTCATAGTGACTTGGCTCCATGTAATAAGATGCACGTCCCTGAGACATACTACGTAATTGAGTAGCATACCCTGATAATTCAGACAATGGTACAGTCGCATTCACAATAGTTGCACGGTTGTGTTCTTCCGTGCCCATGATTTGTGCTCTTTTTGAAGAAAGGTCACCGATAATATCTCCCATAAATTCAGAGGGGGTAGTTACTTCAACTTTCATAATAGGCTCAAGCAACATCAAGTTGGCCTTTTTGCATGCTTCACGCAAAGCCATCGATGCAGCGATCTTAAAGGCCATTTCATTCGAATCAACTTCGTGAAAAGATCCGTCATAACAGGTTACCTTCAAATCTACTAAAGGATAGCCAAGCAAGACACCTGTGTCTAAAGACTCTTTAACACCTTTTTCAACAGCTGTCACGAATTCTGCAGGAATAGCTCCACCTTTGATGGCATCGACGAATTCATAACCTTCACCACGAGGTTTTGGTTCCACTCTCAGATAACAATGTCCATATTGTCCACGTCCACCTGACTGGCGAATATACTTGCCTTCAGCTTGACCTTCTTTTTCGACTGTTTCTTTATAAGCTACTTGTGGGGCACCAACATTGGCCAACACATTAAATTCACGCTTCATGCGATCAACCATAACTTCCAACTGCAATTCACCAATACCGGAAATAATGGTTTGACCTGTTTCATGGTTAGTTTTTACTCTAAAGGTTGGATCTTCATCCATTAAATGTTTCAAGGCATAGCCAAGTTTTTCTTGATCTGATTTAGTTTTAGGCTCAATAGCCAAAGAAATAACTGGTTCTGGGAAGGTAATTTTTTCTAAAACGATTGGATGCTCTTCATCACATAAGGTGTCTCCCGTAATAGTATCCTTAAGACCCACAATACCGACGATTTCTCCAGCATAAGCTTCTTTGATTTCTTCACGTTGATTAGCATGCATTAATAATAAACGGCCAACGCGCTCTCGGACATTTTTAGTAGTGTTGTAGATATAAGAACCAGCCACAATTTTACCCGAATAAACACGGAAATAAGTCAATTTACCGACATGTGGATCATTTTGAATTTTGAAAGCCAAGCCAGCTAATGATTCATCTGGAACTAATTGGCGAGTTTCTGGCTCGTTAGTCTTGGGATTAATACCTGTAACATGGTCCAAATCTTGAGGCGATGGAAGATAATCAATAACAGCATCTAACAACGGTTGTACCCCTTTATTACGCAAGCTGGTACCAGCATAAATTGGCACTAGTTTATAAGCGATAACCGCTTTACGCAAAGCAATTTTTAATTCTTCAATGGAAGGTTCTTCACCGGCTAAATATTTCTCAAGTAATGCATCATCAGTTTCAGATATTTTTTCAATTAATTTCGCTCTATATTCTTCAACTTGGGCTTTCATGTCTTCTGGGATGTTGTCAGAAACATCAAACTTGGCTCCTAAATCTTCAGAATTCCAAACAATTGCTTGACGTGTTAATAAATCAATATTACCCACATATGTACTTTCTGCACCAATTGGTAAAACCATAATAGCTGGATTGGCACCCAAACGTACTTCTATGCTTTTAACTGTAGCTAAAAAGTCTGCTCCTAACTTGTCCATTTTATTTACAAAACAAATACGTGGAACTTTATATTTATCCGCTTGACGCCACACTGTTTCAGATTGAGATTGTACGCCTTCTTCTGCGTCTAAAACAGTAATGCCCCCATCTAACACACGCAACGAGCGTTCGACTTCAGCCGTAAAATCTACGTGACCAGGAGTATCAATGATATTAATACGATTGCCTTTCCAAAAAGTAGTCGTGGCAGCAGACACAATTGTAATTCCACGTTCTTTTTCTTGTTCCATCCAATCCATTTGGGTATTACCTTCGTCAATATCTCCAATTTTGTAAGATTTTCCTGTATAAAAAAGAATGCGTTCAGTAGTGGTAGTTTTACCCGCGTCAATATGAGCAATAATGCCAATGTTGCGAATTTTGTCTAAAGGATAGATACGTGATTTGTCATCTGCCATAAAAAACGCCAAAAGTCAGATTTATGATTTATCTATCTTTTGACATAAATAGTATATCATATTTCTAATAGCTACGCTATACAGCCCAGACGCCTATTGTTAGCAAGATTTTTATTTCTCTAAACACGCTTTGAGCTTTGACAAACTCACCCAAACTTCCTAGACTAAATTAATACCATATGAGTTCAATAAATTTCTTTCAAGAACAACAAAGTAATGTTATAGACCGCATAGTACAATGGACGCTCACATATGGGCGTATGGTTATCATGCTTACATATTCTGTAGCATTAGTTGCATTTTTGTATAGATTTACTGTTGATTACAGGCTTACTAACTTACACGATCAAATACAAAACGATAAGATTATTGTTAAAGCAATGTCTGACTCTGAAACTCTATTTCGCAACTTGCAGGCAAGACTTCAACTTATTGGGCAAATAAGCAATACTTCTTCTACCGGTATAACTCGATTAAAAGACTTGATTGATGTAGCAAAAGGTAACATTACATTTACTGATATTTCTATCTCTGACAAATCAGAATTGGCTGTTATTTCAACCAATTCAATTGGGCAGCTTAATGCTTTTGTTACAAGTATTAAACAGCTTAGATATGTTACAGATATAAATATCGAAAATATTCAGAACAAAATTTCAACTGGACAGGTAAGTGCGATTTTAAATATATCAACAAACTAAAAATTAATATGCCAGATATAAAGCCAATAAATCCAGACACAGATAAATCTAAGACACAACACGAGAAAAACCTTGAATCTATTCACAGAAGGAGGTACCTCTCTACTATCCATATTTTGCCCGATTTACGCAAGAAAAAAACACAAGATTATTTAGAAACTCTTTTGACTCTGTCAGCTTTAATTTTAGCAGCAATCTTTGCGATTTATCCCACCTTATCGACTGTCGTAGATTTACAAAAACAGCTTAGTGACGCAGAACAAATATTTCAACAATTACAAACAAAAAAAGCTGCTCTACATTCCTTACAAACTCAATATACAAATTTACTGACACAGCCTGTGTTTAATGAGATATTCTATGCTATTCCCAAGTCATCAGAGATAGAAGGCTTAGCAGCTGATATCCAAGCGACAGGTCAGGCTAACAACCTCGTACAAAAATCTCTTTCAATTTCACCAGTTAAGAATAGTACTGAATCGAACCTACCAGCCAATGTTTCTACTTTTGCTGTGTCTATCTCTTTTGAAGGAAGCTATCAAGATATGCAGAATTTTCTAAGTCAAATTGTACAAATACAAAGGATTGTGACTATTCATTCTTTGGAAATATCTAAAAATCCTGCAGATAACGCGCTAACTTTAACTGTATTATTATATGGATATTCAGAGAATTAATTACTTATGAAAATACAAAAAAATATAATATTCCTACTTTACTCTACTCTTTTTTTTGTGATTGCCTGGATTGTTTCTAGCATTTATCATATCTTTTCTACATCTACTATTAACCCTGATTTACAATTAATTGTACAACCCATTCCTGACTCTTTTAATCAATCGGTAATACGACTGATACAAAACAGAAAACAAGTCACCCCAATATATTCAATTAATAATCCTTCCGCCACTATCTCCGCCAACTTATCAGCGACACTTCCTATTTCAGCATCTTCTTCTAGTCTTCTCAAAGATTTGAACACAGTAGAAAATAATGCAACCACCTCAGCCAATCCGACGCCTACCCAAACACCAGTCGTTATAACACCATCAGGACCATTACCATGAAACAATCATTCTTAGAAAGAAGAATACCAGGGCTATCTATAGTCTTTTTATTAATACTAGGTTTTTTTACTGTCTCTTTTGTTACGCAAAACAAGGTAAATCCTTTTAGCCAAGCGTCAGGCAGTGGACAACCTGAGAACATACGCATAACTAACTTAAGCTCTACTAGTTTTACTATTAGCTACACAACGACAGAATCTACTAGCGGAACTATTTCTTATCAACAAGCAGGTCAAGCAAACACTGTCGTTTTTGATGATCGTGATAATACCAACACATCAAATAACCATAAATTACATTACTTTACATTAAAAAATCTACAGCCAGATACAAATTACCTCTTTAATATCTTATCCGGCGGGAATACATATGAGAATGGTGGACACCCTTATTCTATAAAGACCCTTTCGCCTCCAGAAAATAAACTATCTTCTCAAGAATTAAAGGGGAAAGTTATAATTCCTGCAGCTTTAGATCAGGAAGCTATTGTTTATGCTACTGCTTCTGGAGTAGAGGATTTATCTGTCTTAGTGGCAAATGATGGTAGTTACAGTTTAGATAGTTCTAATTTCCTTAATTCAACAAATAACAATCTAAACCTTTCTCTTGCTAAAATTTATCTACTTGTCCAAGCTGACGGCCAACAAACCACGCTTACTATTCCTAATGGGTTGACCCAAACAGTGCCCACCATCGTCCTAGGCAACAATTATGACTTTTCCGCCACTATCCCTACTGGCACAAATATTGCTTCCTCCTCTGGTTTACCAACTACCACTTTTAGCAAAACTGTACAGAAAAATGTTAGCATAACAAGTCCCACCCAAGGTCAGGCTTTTGCCGACCAACAGCCAACTTTTGCAGGAACTGCTGCTCCTGGTACAGACGTAACTATATCTATTCATTCTTCTAATGCAATCTCTACTTCCGTAACTACAGACAAATATGGTAATTGGCAATATATTCCTTCTACGAATTTGGCTCCTGGACAACATACCATCACAATTACCGCATTAGACAATTTAGGACTCTCTCATACTGTGTCTTCAACCTTTTATGTATATGCGTCGGGCGGACAATTTTTGGTTCCATCTGTGGAAGTATCACCAACTATAACCCCAACTCTAACTATTACGAATACTCCAACGATTTCGCCGACCATAGTATCTGCTACTCCTAATCCATCAACTAGTCCTACTCCTACGGCCACTATTGTGCCTACAGCCACCCCTACCCTTAAACCAACCCTTACTCCTACTACCACCATTGTCCCAAGCAATGTTATTGCTCAAGCAAGTATTACAAACACTCCGCACCTCACAGGCACACCTGTGACTGGAAGTGATTCTGCTACAACCAGTATGATAATTGCGCTAATTCCTGTTATACTTGGCGGGCTGCTCATCTACCTGTCCAAGGGGGTTATTAGGTAATTCAAATTCCATATAATATAAATAAATTATGAAAATAGCTATTATTGGAGCAGGTTTCACTGGATTGGCTGCTGCTTACCGTCTGACATGCGCCGGCCATACTGTTACAGTCTTTGAAAAAGATCATAAACCTGGTGGCTTAGCACTCGGCTATCAAGAAAAAGACTGGGATTGGAGTCTGGAATATTTTTATCATCATTGGTTCACAAATGATGACTCAATACTTAACTTAGCTAAAGAGTTGAAATATCCTGTCTTAATTAAAAGGCCAAAAACATCTTCTTTGATAAATAACCGAATTTATCAACTTGATTCACCACTAACACTACTTACTTTCCCCAAACTTTCGATGTTTGAGAGATTTCAAATGGGATTGGTGCTAGCATTTCTGCGTTACAATCCCTATTGGAAGATGTTTGAAAATATAACAGCATCAGCATTTTTGAGCAAAACAATCGGCAAAAAAGCCTATCAGATTCTTTGGCAGCCATTATTAGTAAGTAAGTTCGGCAAATATGCTGATAAAATTGCATTGACATGGTTCTGGTCTCGTATAAAAAAACGTACTACATATCTAGCCTATCCTCAGGGAGGATTCCTGCACTTCGCAGAATTCCTTGCAAAAGCTATATTAAGTAAAGGCGGAAAAATATATTTCCAAACCGAATTAAATGAAATTAAAACTGAAGGCAAACCATTAATAACTTATACCCTCCATTCCGAATCTAGGGCCGAGAGTTTTGACAAAGTCATTGTAACTTTACCGTCTTTCGCTTTTATTAAAGTTGCTCCCCAACTACCTGAAGATTATCAACAGTCGTTAATCAATTTAAAAGGTATCGGAGCAGTTGTACTAGTAATGCGTTTAAAGAAAAAATTCTTTGTTGATGATACATACTGGTTAAATGTTTGTGACACCAAAGCACCTGTATTAGCTGTAGTTGAGCATACTAATTTTATGGATAAAAAACATTATAACAATGAACACATTATTTATTTGGGTAACTACTTACCTAATAATCACCGGTATTTCTCTATGAATGAAAAACAAATTCTGTCAGAGTTTGATAGTTTTTTAAAAACAATTAACCCAGATTATAAAAAAGATCTTATTGCCGTCAGAAAATTCTCTACACCCTTTGCTCAGCCTATTTTCTTTAAAAACTACGGTAAAATGATACCTCCTTTCACCACACCACTAGAGAACGTTTATTTAGCTAATATGCAACAAGTTTACCCATGGGATAGAGGAACCAACTATGCAGTTGAGCTGGGAGAGAGAATAGCTCAATTTGTTACTAATCACCAATAGTTTTACATTCATATATTTTTTTAAGTACAATTGAATCATGCATAAATTGTTAAATAAAAGTAGCACCTCTTCAATTATTATTATTTTGATGGCCTTAGGTATTGTTCTAAGGTTTTATAATCTTAATTGGGGGGCACCTTTTTATTTTCATCCCGATGAAAGAAACATTGCTTCATCTATCGTAGGGCTACAATTTGCCAGCCAAATGGATCCACATTTTTTTGCCTATGGCTCCTTACCTATTTATCTAGTTTACTTTAGTAGCCTTGTATTAAACTTTTTTACTAGTTGTCATTTATCGTGGACTAACTGTACTCAAGTAAACTTCACACAGGCAATCCTTGGTTTGAGAATAATAGCTGCAATTAGTAGTTTAATATTAATTCCATTGTCATTTTTACTTGGTAAATATATAAAAAACGCCTGGACTGGAGTTCTTTCGGCTATTTTGACTACTTTTAGTGTAGGGTTTATACAATTCGCCCATTTTGGTACATATGAAATGTGGCTCACCCTCTTTTCTACTTTAATGTTTGGCTCAGCCCTATGGTATTACAGAACTAATAAATTTCTTCCTTTTGTTTTAATGATTCTGACAACTGCTATACTCTGTGCAAGTAAAGTTACTTCCTTCGTACTATTACCGATACCAATTTTACTTATTATTAAGTCTTCCATACAAGATTTCGCACAACATAAGACTAACTTCAGTAGACTTTTTCATGTTTTGTTTGTGTTGTTAAAAGTATTTATTTTTTTATTTATTGTAGCCGATATTTATATTTTAACTAATCCTTATACCTTTTTAGATAAAGTTTCATTTTTAAATAGCATGCATTATGAGTCTGGTGTAGCACTCGGTACACAACCCGTTTTCTACACTGGAGAGTTTTACAATACTGCTCCCATTATTTTCCAACTTTTACATGTTTTTCCCTTTTTAATCAATCCCCTTCTGACTATATTCTTTGTTTTTTCCTTTTTTTATACTTGTTTTGTCATCTTTAAGTTTTATCTGAGCAATTCTTTTCCGCGTTTAAAATCCACTTCTGAAAAAAATAAACAAGTGACGTTTGATCTTTTTCTACTTGTGTTTTTTTTCTTATTAATATTTTTGTCACAAGCTTTTTTCTTTGTTAAATGGACTAGATATATGGTACCAACTTTGCCGTTTATTTATTTAATGATTTCATTTACTTTAATTAAACTTTATGAAAATGCCAAAAAAAAGCTGACAATAAAATTGGTAAATTCATCTTATATTTTAGCAATACTTTACACAATTATTTTTGCCTTAAGTTTTTTAATTAGTGCTTATATAGAAACCGATACTCGCTTGCAAGCACTACAAGCAGCTAGGAATGTTTTATCTTCTAATACTAAGATTCTCAGTGAGGTATATGACTTAGGTATTGTGCCCTTTAATTCTTATTTTTCTAATATAAGATTATACAATTTTTATGATTTAGATAATCCTTCTGACCAGACTAACCCTAACACCTTACATTCAGCATTAAGTCAGTCACAGGCGATAATTTTACCAAGCCAACGAATCATGAAAGTACGGTTAGATAATGAAAAACAATTTCCACAAGGACATAATTTCTATACGCAGTTATTGTCTGATAAACTAAACTTTAAAGTTGTTTATGAGACTCCTTGTGATATTTTTTGTCAAATTACATATTTAGGAAATCCTGTCTTCTCTTATGAAGAGACAGCAAGTGTATTTGATCGACCTACGATATTTATTTTTAGACGAACTAAATAATTATGAGATCTAAAATCATTCTATTTTTAATTATTATATTAGCAGCAATTTTTCGCTTGCATGATATTGATTGGGATCAAGGCAATCACTTACACCCTGATGAGAGAGCAATCGTATTGTATACTTTACAACTCCAGTTACCCAGTAATCTTAATCAATTCCTTTCAATACAAAGTCCTTGGAATCCTCATTTCTTTGCTTACGGTTCTTTTCCCTTATATTTACTTAAGTTAATGAGTATGTTGTTTATTCATATAGAACCCACGTTATCAACTTATGATGGAATTAATTTATTGGGGAGAATAATCTCTGCCACATTTGATTTAGGCACTATTATTTTTGTCTATTTATTGGGGAAGAATTTAAAAGATAAAAAGGCAGGTCTAATTGCCGCTTTTTTCTATTCAATAAGCGTTTTTGCTATTCAAACTTCTCATTTTTACGCCGTAGATACTCTACTTACTTGCTTTATGACTATAACTCTCTATCTTTTAATAAAGTTTTATAACAAACCTTCCATTGGTAAGGCTATTCTGATTGGTTTAACTATTGCTTTTGCCTTAGCGACCAAAATTAGTGCAACAGTTATAGGTATTTCTGTAGTAATTGCATTAACTGCAGATTTTTTATTATTGCTATTAAGTCATTCCATTCATCCAAAGAAATGGTTAAATCATTTGCCACGATTTATTGTAGGATTATTACGTAATAGTTTATTCATCTTAATTACCCTGACTGCAGCGTATTTTGTTTTAGAACCTTATGCATTTATTGATTTTAATGAATTTATGACTCAGACATTACAACAAGACGCTATGACCACAAATGCTTTCACGTTTCCTTATACCCTTCAATATGTAGGAATAATACCATACTGGTATGAGATAGAAAATATATTCTTATGGGGACTAGGGCCATTGCTTGCAATTATTACGTTCAGCGGATCGATTTATATCACTCTAAATTCAATTCGTAAAATATTTTCTGGCACTACTACTTTAAAAGACAAACCCGATAAGGATATTTATAAGAGAACACTTTGGGCAGACGAATTTATATTAGTCGTTTTCTTTTGGATATATTTTTTTATTGTTGGTAAGTTTGCAATTGGCTTTATGCGTTATATGTTACCTCTATATCCTTTACTCTGTCTTTTTGGTGCATTACTGATTTATAAATTTATAATTTATCTTAATTCACTAACGATATTCCAAATCCATAAGTCAAAATCCCAAAACTTATTAAAATATGCGATCTATCCGTCATTTGTCATTCTACTTCTTATATGGCCACTCAGTTTCATACATATTTATTCTCAACCGAATACTAGAGTTCAGGCGACAGAATATATTAATCAAAATCTACCTTCAGGAACGGGTATTGCCGTTGAGCATTGGGATGATGAATTACCTTTAGGTACAGCTCCAAATTATGAAATGCAAACTTTACCTTTATATGATCCGGATACACAACAAAAATGGGAGGGAATAGTAAATCAACTAGAACAAGTTCAATATATAATCATTGCCTCAAATCGTCTGTATGTACCTATACAAAAATTAGCAAACTGCCAAAAATATCCTTTTCCACGCTGCTATCCCATAGCAAGTATGTATTACAAAAATTTGTTCGCGGGTAGACCAATATTGCAAGGTACCTCTTTCGCCAATTTGCCCGGTGCAAGACATTTAATTTTTAAAAAAATTAAACAGTTTTCTATTAGTCCGCAAATTCCTCTTATGAATATACCAATTAATGACCAATCAGCAGACGAATCATTTACTGTATATGACCATCCCAAAATCATGATCTTTAAAAAAATTTAATACAGTCTTTAATCAAAAATTATGTCAAAGTTTTTCCCAAAATACGTAGTTTTAATTTTATATTTTTTGCTTAGCAAGTAAGTTCTTATTTTAGGGTATAAAACATATGGTACTACTACCTTGTTAATTTTTGAGATTTGTTTATAGTCATAAAACTCTTCTAAATTCATTATGTTTAACGCTAATCTAGATTGATTTCTTATGTTATTTGCGTTATTTGAATTTGCTAAGACATAATTATATGATGATGCTGCTAGGTTCGTAATTAAATCTCGCTCATACCAATCGTCATTGTAAAAAATGAACGCAATATTTTTACCTAAATCACTTCTATATTTATAAGTTATTTCAAACATTTCTCTATCCGCAGTAGACCTAAAGGATGGATTGTATAAAGCTTGATAATAGTATCTACAAACCTCTCCTTGAATAATATAACTAATAGTAATAAATAATAAAATTATTAATACGTATAGAAATCCTCTTTTTTTGCGTATGTATAACCATTTTAATATTCTCTCGAGATTAAATAGTACTACTCCTGCTAAGATGTAAATTACACTTATGCTTAAATACCACCACCTTGGAGCATTAATTCCAAAAAATAACTGATACGGTACGGACATAAAAATGAAGAAACATAGTATTGGATAATATCTTTTAATCTGTAATAACCCTATCACAATACCGATCAATGCTAAAACAACAACTAAAGTATTTACTATTGGCCCAGAATAATTTACTATCATGTCATAACTTGAATGTAGGAATAGTATTATAAATACAGTCTGTAAATTTCCATATAACTTATGCAGATCTATTCCATTTAATGAAACCGCTAGAGAAGTTAATGCATAGTTTTGTGACAGTGCTTCTTGATGGGCAATATATATCAATCTTGGAAGAGCTACTATAATCGGCAAGAAGAAAGCAATAAAATAGAATCTAACTACTTTTATTGAGCATCTATTAATAAATACTTTAAATACAAATATCATAAAGAAAACCAAAGGTAATAAAAATCCTTGATTATAAGTAAGCATTGCCAAAACTACTGATAAGCCTCCTAGAAACATCAAAGAAAAACCCTCATATCCTTCAACGAACGGCACTGCTATTAATATATAAGCTGCAACAAAAGTAAAAAGATCTATATAGGCGGATGCTTCCACAATACGACTGGTAATTAGTTTGTAGGTAGAAAAACTATATAAGGTTAAAGTTATTAAGGATGTCCATGCAGGAAATAGTCTACGTATAAATAAGTAGAATGCTAATAGTGATAATGTGCTAATAACTATTAACATCTTCCTAGGGGAGACTAAATCTGGTCCAAAGATATAAAAAGAAATTCTATCAAACACAAAAGTAACAGGATAGTACTGAGAAAGCTCATAGTTAACTGTCCATGCCCCTTTGTCACTTGAGTTTATGTTATAGGAGTTTAGAAAAGCTGTTATAGACCACTGATATTCATCCTGTTCAATGGAGTAAGGAACCGTGTCTATACCTTGCCATCTAATTACTAAACCCAAAATCAATATTGTAAATAACAGCATTAATTCAATTATTCTTAAGTAATATTTTTTATAATCTAAACTCATCATTTAAATTTATTATACCTTCAATGCATCTATTTATACAATTACTCTTGCTTTTGAAATAGGTAAAATTGTACAATAGAATAATTAATAAATAGAAAATATTTTCTGCCCAATATCTTCTTTATAAGTCTTAATTCAAAAGTTATGCAAAAAAAGAGAGTTTTTATTACAGGTGGTACAGGTTTTCTAGGAGTACATCTGGCTAGAAGATTTTTAAAAGCTCATTGGGATGTTACTTTATATGACATCGCAGATCTTGATGCAAAAGATTTAGTTGGAAAAGTCAAATTTATTAAAGGTGACGTCAGCAATAAGAAACTACTGTTAAAATCCCTCAGAAATCATAGTTATGTAGTTCACACAGCTGCTGCACTTCCTATCCAAGTCAAGAAAGATGTAATTTTTCATGTTAATATCGACGGCACACAAAACACACTTGAATCTGCATTGAAAAACAAAATAAAAAGACTTGTCTTCATTTCTTCTACAGCTGTTTATGGGGTACCAAAGCATTTACCAGAAACAGAAGAAAGCCCTTTAGATCCTATCGGATGGTATGGAATTTCTAAGATTGAAGGGGAAAGATTATGCAAAGATTATATGAAAAAAGGGTTGGAGATAAACATTATTCGACCAAAAACCTTCTTGGGTATTGAAAGATTGGGAGTTTTTGCTCTTTGGTTTGAAGCAATTTATAATAATAGACGATTATATATTCTTGGTAATGGCGACAACAAATATCAATTATTAGCCGTGACAGATGTGGTAGAGGCGATTTATAAGGCTCTTATAAGCAAAACACACAATCAGATATTTAATATTGGTGCAAAACAATATGGATCATGGAAAAGTGATCTAGGTTATGTTATCAAACAAAGTAGGTCTAAAGCTAAAATTACCGGTCTTCCTGTGTTACTATCCCAATTTATACTTGGCATTTTAGAAATTTTAAACCTTTCTCCAATTGCAGCCTGGCATTATAAAACCATGCCCGTAAATTCTTATGTCTCTATAGCCAAAGCTGAAAAATTACTTAATTGGCATCCCAAGAAGTCCAACAAAGAGTTATTTTTAGAAAGTTATAATTGGTATAAAGAACATAGAAACGAAATAGTAAATCGTAAAGGCAATACTCATCGTGTTAACTGGAACTTTAAGATTCTTGATCTGATTTCTAAATTATAAAAACTGCCATTTATCGCTTGTTTGTATAACGTCGAATACTTTATACTTAATATTAAATTATGAACTTAGGCTTCGATCTAGACAAAGTATTTGTGGACTATCCACCACTCATACCAGACAGTGTGCTCAATCATCTATATAAGAAAAAAGCCAACGGTGTGCTAATCTATAGAATTCCTTCAAGACCTGAACAAATCCTGCGTAGCCTTATTCATCTCCCATTTCTCAGACCAAAAATCAAAAAAAATATTGAATTTCTTGAATCAATTTCAAAGAAAGAACACAAGCTCTACTTGATCTCTAGTAGGTTTAGTTTTTTGGAACAAACCACCCACAAACTAACAAAAAAACACGGCTTCGATAAGATATTTGACGAGATGTATTTTAATTTTTCTAACCAACAACCACACTTGTTTAAAGATAATATTTTAAAAAAGCTGAAAATTGATCGATATGTTGATGACGACTTTCATTTATTAAAATACGTTGCCAAACAAAATAAAAACACTAAATTTTTCTGGTTGAATCCGCAAAGAAAAACACACATGTTGACTCGAAACATTACTGCTATATCTAGTTTAGCAGACATGCTTAAGTAAGAATAACTATGTCTTTTTCTGATTTTACTAACTTTTTATCATGGTGGTTTATCATCTTTGTGATAGGTATCACATTTTTACCAATTACTCAAAGGATTTTTATCAATTTCTTTGATAAGGGTTATATTTTTAGTAAAATTCTTGGTTTTGCTATTCTTAGTTATATAATTTTTGTTTTAGGCATTATACATTTATTGCCATTCTCGGGTATTAATAGTTGGATAGTCTTAGTAGTAGTGTTTGTATTGTTAAGAATTAGTTGGAAAAAAAAAGAGGCTAAATTAGTTATACATAAAAATATTTTTCTCCTCAATGCTGGTCGTTGGAAGAGTGCATTATTCGAAGAAATTATTTTCTTTATAGGTTTGTATAGTTGGTCATACATAAGAGCGACCAATCCAGACATACACGGCTTAGAAAAGTTTATGGATTTTGGCTTCGTAAATTCCATTTTAAGATCATCTTACTTCCCACCTCGAGATATTTGGTTTACTCCATTACCCATAAATTATTACTATTTTGGCCATTTAGTGACTGCAGTATTAACTAAGTTAACTGCTATCCCTTCCAATATTACATTTAATCTTATGATTGCTACACTTTTTGCTGTTAGTTTTAGTGCAGCATTTTCTATTGGGGGGAATTTAATTTATCTTAGCCGTAAAGAAGTTTTCAGTAAGTTGGTAATTATAGGCGGTTTATTAAGTGCATTTTTAGTAACTTTAGGCGGTAATCTGCATATAATATATGCTTTTTTTAGTCCTTATCCTAATGATAGTCCCGTACCTCCCTGGCAGTTAACTTTCCAACCTTTACTTTTCCCCAACAATTATTGGTATCCAAATGCAACACGCTTTATCTATCATACAATACATGAGTTTCCTATATACTCTTGGGTTGTTTCCGATCTACATGGTCATGTGCTAGATATACCTTTTGTCTTAACTACCATAGCTGTTCTTTTAACTATTTTTTATCGTGGAAAACCGACTAAATCTGTAGTCAAAAAAAACTCCGATTCTTCTTTATGGACAAAGATTCCTGTATTTATCATTAATACTTTTACAAATAAGTTTTTAAATTTTCAGGATTTAATACTTATTGGATTCTTACTGGCCGTCATGTATATGACCAACGCGTGGGACGGACTAATTTACTTCTTACTTGCTGGTTTAGTAATATTAATAACTCAACTTCTTTCATTATTAAATAATATCTCTAATTTTAGTTTTTTAACTTTATATGAAAAAATTAAAGAGTCGTCTTTGATTACAGACACAATAAACCCCTTACTGGCCACGGGGATACTTGCATTCCTCATAACCATTCCTTATTCTGTATTTTTTAAACCTTTCGCTTCTGGTATCGGTATTATTTGTGCCCCGACTTTTTTGACTAAAATCGGCAAAATAGGGCCATTCTTATTTGAGGCGAATCATTGTGAAAGGTCACCTTGGTGGCAATTGTTAATACTTTATGGATTATTTTTATTTTTCGCATTATCTTTCATCATACTTTTAATAAAAAAAATCGACAGATCACGCACTGATTGGTTTATTGTCTCCGTAATTATTCTCTCTATTATCTTAATACTGCTTCCTGAATTTGTGTATCTTAAAGATATTTATCCCACTTACTATCGGGCCAATACTATGTTTAAATTAGTTTTTCAAGCATTTATTATGCTTTCACTTTCTAGTGGATATATTTTATACCGTTTTTCTCAATGGTTCCGTTACGTTATCAAAAAACATCTACTTAAATCAAGTCTAGTTCTAACAATATGGATGGTTATAGCACTCTTTTTCGTAGGTGTGGTGTCTCTTTATCCTTATCTAGCAACTAATTCATATTATAACAATTTGCAAACATACCATGGATTAGATGGAACAGCATATTTAAAACCCTTGTATCCTACCGATTATGCAGCTATTCAATGGATCAATAAAAACATTAAAGGTCAGCCCGTAATATTAGAAGCACAAGGGGATTCTTACACAGATTACGCCAGAGTATCAGCCAATACCGGACTTCCCACAGTACTTGGATGGACTGTTCACGAATGGCTTTGGAGAGGAAGCTATAGTATCCCAGCACCTAGAATCACTGATGTTCAAACTATGTATGAATCGACTAATGTAAGTCAGGTAAAACAGTTATTACAAGAATATAATATTAGCTATGTTTTCGTCGGAGATCTGGAAAGACAGAAATATCCTACTATGACTGAATCTGTCTTCAAACAATTAGGAAAGGTCGTTTATCAAGATGGGAATACTCGCATTTACAAGTTAGAAACTACACTCTAAATTATTCTAACTATATTTAATTAATAACATTACTGCTTGATACTTATAGTTGGAGTTAATTTATTTTTTGCAACAAGGGTTGGATTGGGTGTAGGAGTGGGACAGTCAATGTTCTGGACTTTACATAACACAAATGAGTGGATTTGCGAATAGTTTCCAAAACCAGCTCTAGGCTCAAGTGCATAAGCACCACCAAAATCATTAGCATTACCTTGGATTAATAAGTTACCCGGATCATTAGGGTCATCGGAATAATCAATAACATAGCTATGAATCGTAGCAGATTTTAGTTGTTGTGCAAGCTTAATAAAATCAGGAATTTCGTTGGTATTAATATCTGTATCAATACTGGATCTCACAATATTAAATAATGCTATCATTTTGCCTGGATTTAGAAGCATGCCCGTAGAAAGTAACTTAGCCCTAATAGCTTCAATGATCTCTTGCTGACGGGCTGAACGAGCAAAATCAGTTCCTTCAACACCCATAGCGTGACGAGACCGGGCAAATTCCAGAGCGAGTTGTCCATCCATATGTACTAATCCCACCGGAACATGCAAGTGCATATATCGACAAGGAAAAGCTTGAGGATCTGTAGCACTACCTGTAGCTTCCTGGGCCGTTAAATCAATCACTTCCTGTGAGGTATGTCCACATGTAGCGTCAGTCATAGAATCAATTGGATACGCATAGTCATCCAAAGTCCTAGCCACATGCACGTCAATTCCTCCCATCTCATCGACTGCTTTCACAAACCCATTAAAATCAATACGAAAACCATAATCTATTGACTGACCTAAAACGTTACTTATTATTGATTTAGCGGCAGCTAAACCACTACCTGTCTGATTTTGTTCAGCCAAAGCATAAGTAGCATTTATCTTTTGACTTATAGCAGGGTTCCACAAGTCCCTTGGGACAGAAATTAAATCGATCGTATTATGTTTGACATCCACACTGGCAAATTGAATAGTGTCTGTTAATAGTGGCCCATCATGGTTTCCTCCTCCGATACCTAGAAATAAGAAGGTTATTCTATTATCGGGAGTGGTTTTGGGAATATGAATTCCTGGCTTACCGTATTGGACAAAAAAGGGCAATATATAACCTACGACAAGTGCAATAACAGCAAAAAAAACTAATATAATAATCAATCCTAAAAATTTAGCAACACGATTACGACGACGACGCATATGCAGATAATAAGTATTTAGTATAAATGATTAATAAATAATTAACAATTAAATTAATATTTTTAAGAGTTTTTAATTATCTCTATGAAGCTGTCTGCTTTCAAGCTTGCACCTCCGACCAAAACACCATTAATATTTTCCTGAGCAGTAAACAAATTTACATTGTCACCCTTCACACTTCCACCATATAAGACATTTCTCTCATCGCCTACTATTTTTCTTACTGAAATTGCAAAATCATTAGCGTGTTCAGGAGTATCGGGATTGCCTGAGCCAATAGCTTGCAATGGCTCAAATGCTACTAATATTCTCTTGTCATTTTGAAGATTTGTATGTTGTGCTTCAATCTCCTCTAGCTTTGATACACATAACATAGGAATTATATTAGCTTTTTTTGCTTCTTTTAATTTAGCATCTATTCCTTTCTCGGTTTCCCCCATCGCCCTTCTTTCTGAATGACCGATGATAACATATTGGACAAACTCTTTAATCATCTCAGCTGTCTCTTCACCCGTGTAGGGACCTGGAGTGAAGCTTGAAATATTTTGTGCTCCTAACTGCAATTCCAGATTTCTTTGGTGAATTAAAAATCTTAATTCTGATAATAAAGTAAACGGAGGACAAATAATTACCTTTTTATTGTTTAGAGAGTCTAGGTTTGCAATTTGAACTTCAAACCGTTCTACCCACTCCTTGACTAATATATTATTGGCTTTCCAATTCGCAACAATAAAAATTTGTTTCATTATGATAAAATACAACAACAAAAGACAGTGAAGGTATCAGCAGTATCAAAAATAATTTTTCTTTGGTACATTTGATATCTTTGCCTCCTTTGATAATTTTATTATATCATGACTAATGACCTGCTCAAGGAACTAAACCCAGCGCAACAAAAAGCCGTCATACAAACAGACGGACCGATGATAATTCTCGCCGGCGCTGGTTCAGGTAAAACCCGGGTTCTTACCTATAAAGTCATGTACTTAATATTGGAAAAACAAGTCTCCCCCGAAGACATTTTGATGATTACTTTTACCAACAAGGCAGCAAAAGAGATGAAGGAAAGAATTATCAAATATTTTACACAAAATAAAACCCTTAAAACCACCAGACGTATCCCTTTTGTTTCAACTTTTCATTCTTTTTGTGCACGTATTCTGCGTATTGAAGGAAAATATGTTGGTTTGTCAAATACATATGTCATCTATGATGATCAAGATCGTCTGGAAGCAGTAAAAGAAGCTATGCAACGCTTGGATATTTCTCAAAAAGATTTTAAACCCAATTCAGTCTTATGGGCCATCTCTCAGGCAAAAAACGAGCTACTAGGACCTCAGGATTATGCTAATTTTGCTAGGGGTATTTTTCAAAATAAAGTAGGCCAAATTTACCCCCTATATCAACAAATTCTTAAAGAAGCTGATGCCGTAGACTTTGACGACTTAATTTTTAAAACCGTAGACTTATTTAAAACCAATCCATCCTTGTTGGAAAAATATCAAAATAAATTTAAATATATTTTAGTTGACGAATATCAGGATACTAACCGTGCACAATATGTATTAACTAAGCTTTTATCTGAGAAATGGAAAAACATTTGCGTAGTTGGGGATTTTTCACAAAGCATTTACTCCTGGCGAGGAGCAGATTATCGTAATTTAATGCGGTTCCAATCAGATTATCCACATTCCAAAACATTTTCTCTAGATCAAAATTATCGGTCCACACAAATGATCCTCGATGCAGCATCTACCATTATCAGTCATAACAAATCTCACCCAGTGCTCAAACTATGGACGGAAAATCCACAGGGTGAAGAGATTATTATTTATGAGGGGTTGAATGAACAGGAAGAAGCAGATTTTATTGTGCAAACAATTCAAGAAATCGGAGAAAAAAACCTACATTCGATTGCAGTACTATATCGTACTAATGCTCAATCACGCGTGATCGAGGAGGCATTCCTACATCATGCAATTCCATATTTATTAATCGGAGGTACTAGATTCTATGAAAGAAAAGAAATCAAGGATGTTATATCGTATTTACGTTATTTGATAAACCCCAATGATTTAGTAGCCTACAAACGAATCGAAAAACTTGGCAAGACTAGACTAAAAAAATTCTTGGAGTTTCAAAAGCAAATCCTAGAAAAACCTGTCTTCAATAATGATACTTCGTCGGTTAGTTTTGAGGAATCAGTAGCGTGGTTAGAAGAAAAAGTACCAGAAGCTAAAGATCCACAAGATAAACTTACGACTATTGATTTACTAGATGATACATTAAGAGCCACCGAATATCTCAACTTTTATGATAAGAATATCGAGGAAGATGCTATGCGCCTAGAAAACATTAAAGAATTACGCTCCGTTGCTATCACTTTTCCTAATATTACAGATTTTTTAGAAAATATAGCCTTAGTTGAACAAGAATACTCTAGTGAGCCACAAAAAACAGGAAAACAAAATGCAGTAACCCTAATGACACTACACGCAGCTAAGGGATTAGAGTTTGAAAATGTGTTTATGATAGGGATGGAAGAAGGGATATTTCCACATAGTCGCAGTCTGATGGATAAAGATGAGTTAGAAGAGGAGCGTAGACTAGCTTACGTAGGTATTACGCGAGCTAAAAAGAAACTTTATTTAACCTACGCCCGAAGGCGTATGTTTTTTGGTCAACGATCCAATAATACAGTTTCGCGTTTTATTTTAGAGTTACCTGAGCACGTTATTTCTGAAGAATTCGTTAAACTTCGCAAGAAAGACGAGCTACCTGATTATTTATAAATAATTTTATTCATAACTGATAATCCGACCTATCCTGCTATAATACTTTTATGACCTTTAAAGATATAAAATCACAAGATCGAGATGTATACAATTCAGTTGTCTCGCATCCTTTGCAATCATACGAATGGGGAGAATTTAGAGCCGCACAAGGGATAAAAATTGTCAGAAAAGGGCTGTTTGAGAATGAGCACCTCGCTTCTGCTTTTCAACTTACCATCCATAAGATTCCTCATACCAACTTTACTATTGGTTATTTACCAAAAGGCGAATTACCTAGTAAGGAAATGCTAGAAGAACTACGCAAGATTGGCCGGGAAAACAAATGTATATATATTCAACTAGAGCCAAATGTTCTGCAAGATTATAACCTACCTGCTTTAACCTCTACTCTACAACCTTCTTTTCATCCCTTATTTACAAAATATACATTCATTTTGGATTTGACAAAAACAGAAGAAGAACTATTAAAAAACATGCATCATAAAACCAGGTATAATATTAGAGTTGCTCAAAAACACGGGGTAAAGATTGTGGAAGATAATTCAGCCGATGCATTCGAGAAGTATTGGCAGATCATGCAGGAAACAACTAATAGACAAAAATTTTATGCTCATACTAAAAAATATCATCACTTACAGTGGTCTATTTTTTCTCCCAATAAAAAATCAAGTAAATCATCTGCATCAAACCATTTAAACTATCACCTATTTTTAGCTAACTACCAAAATAAAACCTTAGCAGCTTGGGTACTTTTTACTTTTCATGGTACTCTTTATTATCCTTATGGATCTTCCAGTAGTGAGAATCGTGAAACCATGGCCAGTAATCTACTGATGTGGGAAGCTATAAGATTTGGCAAGCAACAAGATTTAAAAAAGTTTGATATGTGGGGATCAATGGGACCAAATCCAGATATTAAAGATCCTTGGTATGGATTTCACCGATTCAAACAAGGATATGGTCCACAGTTAACAGAGTTTATCGGAAGTTATGATCTGGTCATTAATCCTTTTCTGTATCCAATATTAAAAGCCGCAGACAAATTGAGGTGGATATACTTAAGGATGAGGAAATAAATTATTTCCCTTACTATTTACTTGTTTAAGAATAATTTCTATTTAATTCTGCTCCTACTTTTGGCTTTTTTGGGAATTTCATAAACATAGATTAATCTTTCTTTATCCTCCGCAATCAAATTTAAATAGGGAATTTTGTAACGATAACAAATTAAACGCGTACCAGGCTTGAGTTCAGATAGAATTTTACGTTTTAATTTTTGAATAGCTTTGGGAACTAGATAAATAAATACAACGCTTGCTTCCTCAATCTTAACTTTAAACATATCCTTACGAAGAATTGTTATTCGATCTTTTAAGCCTGAAAAACTAACAGCTGTTTTGGCGTACCATACTCTCAACGGATCGATTTCTACTCCCACTCCTTTGATTCCATATTCTTTAGCTGCAGATATCAAGGCTGTGCCTTCACCGCAACCTAAATCGTATATCATGTCACTCTTTTTCACTTTCGCCATTTTACACATGATCAAGGCAGTTTTTTTATCGGTACTCCACCAAGGAGCCCATGGACTATCTGGCGGCCAAAACCAAGAAAGAAGATACAGCAAGAAAATAATAATAATCAACAAAATTCCTTGGGTTAATAAAAACGCAGTCATGTTTTTATCCTAGCTTGAAAAGATAATTTTAGCAAGTCTCTCCTGTCCTATAGCAGAGGATTGATGCATACGCTCTGCTAAGACTTTTGTTAAAGCTTTATAGAGCTTTAATTCCTGATTATGAATCCTTAATTTTGACTCATTATTGATGATATCCACACTTAATAATAAAAGAAAAGTATTTATACCTCTATAAAATAAAGCATCACTATGTCTACCTCTAATCCTTTCTGTATAACGATCAATATCAGATAATGCTGCTTGTGCTATTTTTTCAATATAACCTTCATCTAAAGGTCTACCTTTTCGCATATGGCGAATAAAAGTTGCTATAGTAGGATTTTTCGGAGATTTAGGCAAACTCTCAGCTATTTGTGATAAGGAATTACTAGAATATGCATAAATTGCCATCTGCCGTGCAGTATTGAAAACATCTCTACTCATATTGTCAACTAAACTTCTTTCCCGAACTACTCTGCTTTTAATACCGTTATCCATGATGCCTGTTAACTTAAATCTATTAGCTAATTTTATTCTTAATAGGTTTTCTTTTATCATAAAACAAATTTTACCACAAGAATAGCTTTTGCACTATGGGGTTTGTTGCTTTTAATGAGAAGCTAAGTTATTAGCTAATTTATCTACTCTTTCGTTATTTACATCCCCGCTATGTCCTAAAACTTTTTTATAAGTAACTAATAATTTACTTGTATTAATCACATCAGCGATTTCTTTGAAGATATCCTGGTTTACTTTTACCTTAGAAAAATGTTTATTAACACCAAATATAGATATCTGACTATCAGTGTAAATAATTATATTTCTATATCCTTTTTTTGCTGCCCACTGTAACGCATATAAAATAGCATATGCTTCTGCTCGATTATTAGTTTGTTTACCTAATACTAAACCAGCTTGCTCTTCATTCCCGGAAACAAAAGCCCAGGCTGCCTTAGCATCTAACGTACCATTACCAGTACATGCACCGTCAGTCCAAATTTCAACATCAGCAGGGGAGACAGATAAATTATTCTGGTCATTAAACATAGCTTGAGAGTGATTTATAACCTTAAACTTGTCATCATGATAAATACGTCGACAATTTAAACAAAAATAATATGCTTTGTAGTAATACAGCTGTTGCAATTGGGATGACTTTGTCTGAGTTTGTTTGATAATTAGTTCCTCTCCACAATGTTTACAAGTCTTCATAAATATTCATTACTTATTCTATCAAAGTTTGCACTATTAAACTTTACGTGTTTATTTATTTAATTATCAAACCACTATTCTATCATCTTCTACCCTAGGTTTAATTGTATCTCCTGCCTTAATCTCTCCATCCAAAATCTTCTCAGCTATCTGGTCTACTAATTTCTCTTCGATTAAACGCCTCAATGGTCTTGCTCCAAATACTGGATCATAACCTTTTTCTGCAAACCATAATGCTACATCATCATTAGTTCGCATATCGATATTATTCTCATTCATACGGATCTTAACATTTTCTAACTGTTGTTCAGCTATTCTGACTATGTCTTTCGCTGAGAGAGAATTATATATAACAACTGCATCCAAACGATTCAAAAACTCCGGACGGAAACTATGTTTTAGAATTTCCCATACTTTATCATCAAGACTCTTTTTATCTTTTTCATCTTTAGCTTCTGCAATAACCTCACTTGCAATATTACTGGTCATAATAATAATAGTATTACGAAAATCTACTGTTACACCTTTACCATCCGTTAGACGTCCTTCGTCAAACAGCTGTAAGAAAATATTGAACACTTCCGGATGCGCCTTTTCTACCTCGTCAAAAAGTATAACAGAATAAGGTTTTCGCCGGACTGCTTCTGTCAACTGACCCCCTTCGTCATAACCGATATAACCCGGAGGTGAACCGATCAAACGAGCAACGGAATGAGGTTGTGAATATTCGCTCATATCAATGCGAATCAGTGCGTGTTCATCACTAAATAATTGTCTGGCGATAGTTTTAGCCGTTTCGGTTTTGCCAACTCCAGTTGGGCCTAAAAATAGAAAGGTCCCAATTGGTTTATTTTTTTCTCCCAAACCGGATCGGTTTCTTTTGATTGCGCGACTAACAACGTCTACTGCTTCATCCTGACCAATGATCTGCTCTTTCAAATCTTTATCCAATGAACTGATTCTTTCAGCTTCAGACGCCAACATACGTTGAGCGGGGATACCTGTCCAACGCGATACAACTCTGGCAATATCATCCTCATCCACTTCCACGCGTAATACTCTATCTTCAGGAGAAATTTTTTCCCATTGTCCCATTTGCTCATGTAGCTTTTTCTCAAGTTCCGGTAATTTCCCATATTTTATCTCTGCTGCTTTCTGCAAATTCACATCTCTTTCCGCTTGTTCCAATTCAATGCGCAAAGCGTCACCTTGTGCTCTAACCTCTTGAATCTTTTGAATTAAATCCTTCTGCTCATTCCAATGAGCCTCAATAGCTGCTGCTTGGTCTTTCAGTCTCTTTAATTCCATTTCTTGCTGTATTTTACGAGCCCTTATTAATTCATTTTTTTCTTTCTTCAACGCTGCTAATTCAATTTCGATCTGAGTTATATTACGCTTTAAACTATCCAATTCAGCCGGCATACTTTCCGTTTCGATCTTAATTGCAGCCGCAGCCTCATCTATCAAATCAATCGCTTTGTCTGGTAGGAAACGATGGGGGATATACTGCACTGAAAGCTTAGCTGCCGCAATAATTGCGTTATCAGTAATACGAATGCCGTGGTGTAGTTCATATTTTTCTTTTATTCCTCGAAGAATAGATATTGTATCGGCAATTGAAGGTTCATCAACTGTAACTGGTTGAAAACGACGGGCGAGAGCGGGATCTTTTTCAATATATTTGCGATATTCGTTAAGTGTGGTAGCACCAATCATTCTCATGGTTCCACGAGCCAAGGATGGTTTTAAAATATTGGCAGCATCCGAAGATCCTTCTGCAGCTCCTCCTCCTACCAAAGTATGCATCTCGTCGATAAAAATAATATATTTACCATTGGACTCTTCGACACCTTTAATTATACCTTTTAATCTTTCTTCAAACTCACCTCGAAACTTAGCCCCCGCCAGAAGTAGGGAAAAATCCAATACTAACAATTCTTTGTCTTTTAAGGTCGTCGGGACTGTACCATCTACAATCTTTTGCGCTAGTCCTTCCACGATGGCTGTCTTTCCCACTCCTGGATCACCAATTAAAATAGGATTATTTTTAGTACGACGAGATAAAATCTCCATTACACGACGAATTTCCACTTCACGGCCGATAACCGGATCGGTTTTATTTTGTTTCGCATCTTCAGTTAAATTAATAGTAAATTTTTTTAATGCATCGTGTGGCGAAACAGGTTTAAGAAAATCAGAAATTTGATTATTATCCATATTCCCTATTATTGCATTAGCAGTATGAGGTGTCAAGTGCTATCTAGATAATTGATTACAAAAAAGGAGAGAAGCTGCCCCCCTTCTCTCCTCCGTTTATTACTAACGAATTGTAGCACTCGCTTATTGTATTGGTGCTGAAAATACTGTAATAAATGCACTTAAGATCTGATATACCTGTTTATTTACCCATTCAATAAATTGTGTCATATAATAACTAAATTATATTATTGTAATAATAAACCTGCCTGATTCATTATTACTGGACTTGCATTAACCAAACGTTAATGTTGGGTCGTTTTGGAATGCAGATGTCTCAGTAATATAATTAACATTCTTAAATATGTTAATTATTATTATGAAACAATAATAAACCCTGTATATGATAAATAAACTAATTTTCTGTAAGGAAGATGAAAGAAATCAGGAGAAAAAAACTTGAGAATTCAATCCTAATCCAGTTAACGATGTACTGTTGTTTAGGTGGGATAATCCATAAATCATTAAAAAAGCTATTGCAATTATCAGAACAATCAAACCGATAAACAAACTACTATTAGAATCATTTTCAATATGTTGCATATTAATCACTATATTTAGTTTAGTTAAGCTAGTAGAGGATTTAATATGAATATTATTACAAGCGTTAAAACAAAGTAATGTTGGAAGATTGTAAGAATTAAATAAGAAACAGCTGCCCGTGAAAACTAATATCTTTAGAAGCCTAAGATTTCTTTAACGATAATTAAATTAATACGAGAAGGATTTACCTCTCTATTATATATAACTAATTTACTAACGAAAGTGTTCCAATCTTCAGGCAATCCATAAGCCTTGCGTGCTCTTACAGATTCAATAGGAACTATATATTCTTTGATCCTTTGCTCTCCTTCTGCAATGTCTTTGACTATCTTCTGCGCTCCTACTATCCACACTACATGAGACGATCCATATACATACCCTGGCAACTGACTACCTGAGTTTGAAGCAATTAAAACTTTGCCATCCTGAGTTACCGCATGCACACTGCCAATAGAGTATTCTGGTGCCGCACCTAATTTTTGCATTTCTAAACCCTGGGTACTGCGATCCATTTTATTCAATCGAGCTTTAACTGATTCGTACTTACCCGACTCGTCAAACACTTCATTTAAACCCAATGTTGCAAGTGTAATTGAAGTCATAGTCATGACTTCTGAACCTTCAGGAATTAATTCTAAAGCTTTTTTCTTTGCCTCTTCCCCATTTTTTACGATGATACTATTGAATCCATTAGCTGTGAGTTTTTCCGCAGTTGTTTCTAACGTTTTATCGTCTGGTATTTGTTTCCAATCTTTCATAACTTGTGATAGAATATCATCTATACTTCCTTTTGTAAAGTAGTTACATTTTGTATAGTATGATTAAATATTTTTATGAGAAAACATTGTGGCGTAACTAAGACATTAAAAATTATCGGCAGTAAATGGACTATTTTGATTTTGCATCAATTGTGTTCGGGTACTAAACGCTTCGGAGAACTACAAAGGTCATTGAATGGAATAAGCCCTAAAACTTTATCCCTTAGGTTGCAACAATTAGAGAAGCATGGCATCGTGCACAAAAAAGTATTTGCAGAAATACCTTTACATGTAGAATATTCTTTAACCAAGAGAGGCACATCACTGAAAACCGTAATTGATGATATGGAGAAATGGGGAATGAAAGAGTAAACACTGCCCTCTTATTTCCCAGTTCCGCTATCATTTTGTTTTTTGCTAAGCTGATGTGCTCTTACTAATACCTCTGTGTAGCTTGTTCTATCAAAAGGTTTTATACTTACAGGTCTTTGAAACACTGTTGTCTCTAAATTTTTGTATAAACCAACACTCCGGGGTTCTGGACGTGCAGAGCTGGAAATATTAAGTCTTTTTACATGAGCGGCAATCTCCAAATCTCTTTGGGCTAATCTTAAACCTTCTTTGCGCGGTTCAGACCAATACCTCAATTCATCTTTTATAGGTAATTTCATAGGAAAAGTATTTTACCAACTGTGGGTTTTCATTGCAACTCCACAACTAGTAGGTATTAATTTTGTCTATTGACAGTGAACGATTGTTTACTGTATATTATTTTTGATGACAATCGAATCTGCTAGTAATAAACTTAAAAAATTCTTTATTCAGCAAAGACGTCTCCCCTCTTATGCTGAAATGTGTATAATATTTGGTTTTGCTTCGAAAAAGGCAGTTTTCGACTTGGTCAATAAATTAATTGAAGCTGGTCTGTTGGAGAAAGACAGCAAGGGTAAACTTTCTCCCAAGCGCTTATTCTCAATTCCTCAATTGGGAATTATCAAGGCAGGATATCCCACCCCAGGGGAAGCGCTTGCCGATGACAGCGTCGACCTATATGAATATTTGCTCAATCTTCCCGGAGCAATTTTTTCACTTATTGTAAAAGGTGATTCAATGATTGAGGAAGGCATCAATGAGGGAGATGTGGTAATTGTTGATAAATACCGAACTCCACAAAATGGCGATGTGGTAGCCGCTTGTGTTGATAATGAATGGACTATTAAATATTATCGTAAAAATAATGCTGGTGTACACTTGGTTCCTGCAAATCCAAACTATCCTCTGATTTTTCCTAAAGGAGACCTAATGATTGGTGGAGTCGTCATTAGTGTGATTCGTAAATATCATTAATATGAAAGTTACACTCGCAAAAATCTCCGAGGAAGTTGAATATATTTCTAGAATTTATACTGAAAGATTTTCTATCACACGTAATAAAGATTGGTACATTTTAAAATTACAAGAAGAAGTAGGAGAACTAACCAAAGCCTATTTAAGTTTACAAAAACAAAGTAGAATTAAAGATAAATCTACCTTAGAATTACGTAAAGATTTAGCTGATGAGATTGCTGATGTCTTTTCACAAACACTGCTAATAGCAAGGTATCATAATATCGACATTGAAAAAGCTGTACAAAATAAGTGGCTGAAATATAAAAGTTAGATAAAATCTAGTGGGTATGCTATCCAGTCTTTTTCTGCTTCTCTTTTTAGCCAGATATACGCATTCTTTTTCTCTAAATCTACAATAAATCTGCCTATTGTTCTTTCATTAAATAAGCTTTGGTCTTCACCTAAACTATTATCACTATTTAATTTCTTTATTTCTTCAACTGACATCTGAGACTTCATTAACTTACAGGCAGAATCCAGGCGATTATAGGTGCTACCTGGATCACCGGGTGCTTCATATTTAACTAACTCCTTTGTTATAAAATGATTTGTATGGGCATAAGGTAATTCTGGTTGATAGAGAACAGACTGCGTGGCGCTGCTTTCCAAATTCCATGTTTGGCCATGTGTGGTTATAAAAATATGATTATACCCTGAAGCCCTCTTTAAAGTCTGCATCTTGTTAAAATCAGATTTTAGATCTTTTGTTTCTGATAACCAACGAGCAATAACATTACGGGGAATACCAATTTGTCGGTCTGTGGATTCTAAGTCATTCAAAGTCATCACATAGCCATTCGAGCTAATACATACTGACGCATTACCTAAGGTATTGTAATAAAAAAATTCTAAAGTAGTTAATCCATGAATAGTTTTTTTAACGATACAAATTTTGTCCTCCGAACCTCTTTCCCAATCCTCGTTATGTGAGAGCAACTTACCTCCATTGGTAACAATAGTTGAGCATTTTTCGCTATCCATATAATCTAACTCTATTTCTAAGCTCAATAGCCAAAAGTCGGCAAGTGAGATATTAGACGCTTTGGCATAAGCTTTTATTTCTTCAATATACTGTGGAAAATGAGCCAATGTGAAATCATAATAATGTTTGGCCAATTCTACTTTTTTAGACCAGTTCCTTTCTGCTTGCCGTTTGTGCAAAGTCTCCCTAGCAACATCCCCAAATAGCTCTCCTTTCTGTCGGCCCAAATCAGCCTCGTCTTTGGCTTCAATCGTATAAAAATATTTATGTTGCATAAATTACTTCAAATGATATACAGTATATGAATTAATTGCAAATGGTTAATAACGCAGAGCTTTTAAAGCGAGATAAAAAACTTAAAAATATTTTGGGTAGAATTTGGATTCTTAAAGAATCCCCACTTTACTCCTACCGAACGGAAAATCACTACTATCCTGTAATTGGTGAAGGCGCTCATGATGCAAAAATTATGTTTATCGGTGAAGCTCCGGGAGAAAAAGAAGCACAAACAGGTAGACCATTTTGCGGGGCTGCAGGTAAATTATTAGATCAACTCCTAGAATCAATAAATCTAAAAAGAGCAGATGTATATATTTCTAATATCGTAAAGGATCGTCCACCCAAAAATCGAGATCCGTCTCCAGAAGAAATAAAGCTTTATTCACCTTTTTTGGATGAACAAATTAATATTATTCAACCTAAAATCATAGCTACCCTAGGTAGATTTTCTATGCAGTATATTTTGGATAAATTTAATCTACCCGAATCCGGACAAACTATTACTAGACTACATGGCAGATCGATAAAAGCTAAAACAGAGTATGGAGAAGTCATAATTTTTCCCCTTTACCATCCTGCTGCTGCTTTATATACCGGCAGTTTAAAGAAAACCTTAATGGAAGATATGCAAAAACTTTTGACAATTTTATAAAGCACCAATTAAGAATATTAATTATAGAAATGCGCCCCCAAGAGCGTAAAATATTAATCCTACAACAACAGCTAATACTAACAGACTTGATAATCCGGCAAATACCAGAATTCCTAATACAGACAGAATCCAGAAGATTAAAATTACTCCTGCAATCTGTCTAAAAGGAGATGGTAATACTCCTACGATTGTAGCCAAAACCAGCAAAATCAACACATCCCAGAGTGTGATTACCTGACTATTAAGTGTAAAAAGAGGTATATTGGGCACTGCTACCCCACCAATATGAATATAACCCAAGAACCACAGAATAGCCAAAATTATGATTAATGCACCTACCATTAATTTAATTCTAAATTACTACCGTTTAAAAGCAATTAAAATTGAGTAAGTAACGAGTAAGAACAGATGAGGCAAAAAAAGAGGAATATGACTTCACATTCCTCTTTTATCAGAAAAACTAATTAACTTAATGATAGACTACTCTTCCTATCCAAATCAGAACGATTGCTCCGACTAAGGCAACAATCAAACTGTATAAATTAAAACCACTCACTCCTGGCTGTCCCAATAGGTTCATGAGGAATCCCCCCACTAATCCACCGATTATTCCTAGAATTATATCAGCCAAGATGCCATGACCAGACTTCATGATAACAGAAGCCAGATAGCCAGCTATCGCTCCTAAAATTATCCAAGCTATTAAACCCATATCCCACCTCCTTTCTCATATAAATAATGTTAAAACAGGTATTCTAAAAGCGAGTATAAATAAGGTAAGGATAAAGTAAGACAGATTATTTAGTCAGCTTTAAATTTTGTTGACAAGGTAATATCAAAGAAAAGATTGATCCTTTACCTTTCTTACTTTGAATGCGTATCTCTCCATCATGGCGTTGTGCAATTTCATGAGACAAATAAAGACCAATACCCAAACCCGGTATTCCTCTAGCTTCTTTATCCTTGATCTGATAAAAACGATTAAATATTTTGGAAATGTGTTTTTTATCTATACCGATTCCGAAATCCTCTACAGAAACAATACATTTATTTTTTTCTAAGGCAGCTACAGTCACTTTTACCTTATCCGCATTAGGAGAGTACTTAATAGCATTGGTAATTAAATTAATAATTATTTGTCCAATCCTATCCTTATCCCCATTAACAATAGAATCGCTAACTATATTAAATGATAATTTATGTTTTTCTAAGGTTGGTTGTATCATTTCTATAATTTCTTTTGTAAGATCTGCTAGAGAAAAGTTTTTATATTCAAACATCATTTTCCCTACTCTAATGCGTGAAATATTGAGTAAATCTTCTATCAACTTGCTCAATTTATCTATTTGCGTATCCATGCGTTGAAGATAGTTATTTTCTATCAACAAGTCTTTTTTCTGTAATTGTTTATTAATTACTTGGACATAAACCTTCAAACTGGTCAGAGGGGTTTTTAATTCATGAGAAGCAATACTTATAAATTCGTCTCTAAGTTTAGTTGCATTCTGGGCTTGGCGATAAAGTCGAGCATTTTCTATCGCCAATGACGCGCGTGCAGATAGCTCCTCTGCAATTGCTAACTCCATTTCTGTATAGCGCATATTAGGATTCGTACTTAAAAAAGTCATAGTCCCTAACGCTTTTTTTTGAGAAAAAAGAGGCACAATCATAACCGATTGCAGATTGAGTTCGGTTACGATCTTTAATGTTTTTTTATCTTTAATTCCTTCTGCCAACATTTGACTCGTTATAAAAGGATACAACTCTGATTTACGAGCTTTTGTTACTCTTCTTATAATTTGTTCATTCTTTAAGATTGAAGGAAATGCATTGCGCATCCTTTCCGCCCAAGCAATTTTTTTAGCATCGGCGTGCGCAATAGTAACAGTTTCTATTGCATTATTAGAATTTATAATATCGATTATGCACCAATTAGCAATATGTCCAATTGCTAATTGAGCAACGTTTCTTAGAGTAGTACGATAATTTAGAGACGTTGAAAGAACTTGGCTTACCGCGGCCAAAAAAATCATATGTTTTACCGAACGTCGTCTTTCAATATCTATTTTATCTAAATCTGTTGCATTCCTCCAAATCAAAAGTGTATATACAATAATAGTGGTCATTATTAATAATAAATATCGATAATCCGTATCGTACCAACCAACTCTATAACCAGCTAAAATTATTGCTCCAAGTAATAAGGGTGTCAGAGTAGTTAAAAACAAGAGTCTTCTCGCCATTAGACCTCCTGCACTTTCACTTATGACAATTCTCATTACTCCCTTTTCGGGCAACACAAAAAATAGTCCTATCAGCAGTAATAAAAAAGAACTCGCACTAAGCAGAGATGGCTCCATATAACTTTTGTAGACAAATTGCATGTTATAGACATACCCGATAATGGTCGGACTTAAAATTATACCCCCCATTAAAATGAAAAATTGACTTACACGATGGTTTAAAATCTTTATATTTAACGTAAGTAACGCAGCACTTACTAAAACAAATAACAATGAAGAAACTGAAGGAATATTATTAAAAGAGTTACCGACAGAAAAATTTAGAATTGCAAACATCTTATCTAACCCCAAATTAATATGTACGAATCTCTCAATTAAATTTAATAATCCAATCCCAAAGACTACTAATGCGCATGTGTCCCGAATAAATCTTAATAATAAATTGATATATATATTACTGCTATAAGTTTGAACTAGCATCAAGGCAATACTAGCCAAAATAAAGGCTATTGAACTTTGTGGATTTATATTTATTAAACCACTACCAATCAGCAGGGGGAATTTATACTCCCATTCTGCCAAAGATAATATTCCAATAAAAATGGTTATTGTCCCACAGAGTCGAGAAAATGTCCTTAAACTCTTAATAAAACTTTCTGGAGAAAAAGTATATATCGATTGAAATTTATTTAAATAATTAGCCACAAATTTTTGATTTTCTATGGTTTTTACCCGATTAAATAATGGTCTCATGTGGCCACTATTGTACGAGTTATGTAAGTAAATGACAATACTTAGTAATCTTGCTTGCAAGAATAGAAACTCTGTATATAATTAAATCTACTTAAAGAAAGGGGGTGAGAAATTATGTTTAATCTTCCTGATCTTCCATATAGTTATGACGCATTAGCACCGTATGTTAGTGCTGACATTCAACATCTTCATCATTCAGCTCATCATGCAACTTACGTGAAAAATCTTAATGCTGCCTTAGAGAAACATCCTGAATGGCAAGATAGAACTATTGAAGATATTATTACATCTTTAGACAAATTACCTGATGATATAAAAACTACTGTCAGAAACAACGGCGGTGGTCATTACAACCATTCGATGTTTTGGAAAATGATGACACCCAAAGGACAAGGTAAACCAACAGGAACCACCTTAGATAAAATTCAACATGCTTTCGGAGAATTTGAAACTTTCAAAGATCAATTCTCACAAGGAGCAACTAAAATCTTTGGTAGTGGTTGGCAATGGCTGGTAAGGGATAACGGAGAACTCAAACTTATGAGTACTCCTAATCAAGACTCTCCTTTATCTCAAGGGAAAATACCTATTTTGGGTTTAGATGTTTGGGAACATGCCTATTATTTACAGTATTATAATAAACGTGCAGATTATATTGCTGCCTGGTGGAATATTGTAAACTGGGAGTATGTCTCGCAGTTATTGACTGAGGCTAAATAAAAATTACCTCTCTATTACATCAAACTTACTATCTTGTGTTTTATGTAAAGAGAGGTAATATATTTAGTGATCCTTATTTTTTTCTATGGGAATTCTTTCCACCTTTTCGTCCTATTTCTGCCATATGTTCTCTATTCTTGCTAACTGCTAAACCGCCCTTGCTGCCAATCATAGAACGCTGATCGGACGTTAGATTGTCTTGGTGTCGTCTATCCGTATGGTTTGTCAATTTCGCCATCTTTGCTCACCCCCTTTCTGCCCTCGATAGATCTATCGTATGTATTTATCCTTAGAAACAAAAGATAATTACGTAGCAAAATTGTAAGAAGCGAGGATTACTAAACTTAATATCGTACTCGGTTGGGAATCAAAAAATAGTGCGTCTGGGAGGACTCGGACCTCCGACGTGATGTGTATAAGACATCTGTTCTAGCCGCTGAACTACAGACGCATGCGAAGTAAGTATAGCATACGGTAAGTATGAAAGAAAAAGACTACTAAAGCTTGGCTCTTTGGGAAATCTCCGACTCTACAATTTTCACATCTCTACCATATTTAAGTCGTGAAAGTTCTTTAACTAATTCAGCTACACGAGAGTTCTTCATTTTCTCTTCTTGTGAAGTATCTTTTGTTAAGTCTAAAGAAAATGGTGGGGCAGGTTCACCATCTACACCGGTCCTAATATATGCATTGAATCGATCGATATTAATTAAATCAGCTTCAGTAAAAGTGGGTGTAAATTCATGCTGTAAATAATTGGCATCAGTTACGCCCACACGGAAAGATACAATAGTTCCCACATTACCAAAGATAGCGTTCTTAATTTCTTCATCCATCTGTCCAATAAACTGATTGGCAACTGTCAAATTAAGTTTATACTTTCTTGCCTCTGATAAAATTTGCGCAAAATCAGGTGTAGCAAAATTTTGGAACTCATCAACATATAAATAAAAATCTTTACGTTGTTCTTTAGGTATATCCTGTCGACTCATCGCGGCTACCAGAATCTTGGGCACAATGATTAAACCCAAGAAACTAGAATTCTCTTCGCCAATGCGTCCCTTAGAAAGATTAATTAATAAAATCTTTCTGTTATCCATCACATCTCTAAATTGAAAAGCACTGTACGACTGTCCTATTATATTGCGAATCATCTTGTTAGTAACGAAACGTCCAAACTTAGAAGTAATATAATCCAAAACTTCAGATTTGTGAAAATCACTAGTCTGCGCAATCTGATCTGTCCAATAACGACGAACAATCGGATCATCAACTTTAGGCAATAATTCCTGCACAAATGAAGGGTCAGTCAATACACGCATAACTTCAATAAATGTATTCCCAGGTTCAGCCATCACTGTCAACATAGCGTTACGTACAGCATGCTCAAATCTGGGGCCAATAATACCAGTTTTGTTCGGATCAAATAATTTATACATCAAACCAATAATTGACGTAACTACCATATGTTTCTGATCTTCCGATTGCGCTTCTAACATATTCATACCCATCGGCCGCTCAATATCTGAGGGATCAAATAAAATCACATCTTCAGCTCTTTGCGGAGGTATAAGCTGCAAAATATCTTCGACTAAATCCCCATGCGGATCCACCACGGCTAATCCCTCTCCTGCTCGAATATCCTGCATAATCATTTCTTTCAAAAACTCAGATTTTCCAGTACCTGTTTTACCAATAATATACATATGCCGCTGACGATCAAACTTACTCATATAAATTGGTCTGCTGATACCTCTAAATACACTTTTCCCAATAAACAAACCACTAGGCGGCAAATTAGAAGGCGCAGGAGCTCTTTTAGAATTAACCCAATGAATTCCAGGAGTTGCTACGCCTTTATTGGGAAAATGGAAAATCGTTGCCAGCTCTTCACTAGATAGCACAGAAGTATGATCCCAAAGCGGCCAATAGCGATAAACAAAATCTGTAATAAATGCACCTTTCATACGTATTTTAAGTTTCTTAAATTCATTTGAGCCACTATATTGACTAAAACCATTGATAATATTGGACAAATGCATATTGGCAGCTTCTGTAGAGCTAGAAGATACAACTACTCTAATCGTTGTATCAAAACCTGGTTTAGAAATCTTATTTTCAATCCCTTCTAACTCTTTACTATCTACTGAATACTTAGCTGTCTCAGGATTAGACTCACTTTTTTTAGTTTTAGAAATATAAGCTTTTCCTTGCGATTTCCAATGCTTGTCCGCCGGACTTATTAAGACTTGTATAGCTACTCCTTCACCCTCACCCATTTTAGCTAATGTAGAAGTAATCGATGCCATCGGATCTACCGGGAAATCTTTAAATACTTTAATTGGATAATAGGATGCAGCTTTGAGCTTCAAAGACGCATAAGCGACTTTACCAGTTTCAGAAAAAATATTGTACTCACCGCCTAAAACAGAATCTGTTCTCTGATGTGCAGCTGAGTCTCCAACTTCAACAATTTGCGCATCGGGATAAGAACCATTAATCTGTTTTTCTACAAAATCACGAATTTTATTGGGAACATGAATATAGTAACGTATATCACCCGGCATACCTACTATTTCGAAAGATATATGCGGTTGAGGATGTAGAAAATGCAATCTCCCACTTTTTTTTATAGCTGACAAACTAGAAAAAAGCTGTTCTGCTGCATCTATTTTAATCTCATTATCGCGTGGGACTGCTACCTGAAGTAAAGTTGAATTTAAAGCTTCTTCTTCTCGATGTCTATATTTATACCATAAGAAAAATATATAACCCAAAACGGCTACTAAAGCGAAAAACAATAAAAAAACCACAGAAAAAACCACTAGACCTATTAATAGTCCTGTCGGATCTCCAGCTAGAAATGAACTTACCACATCCATAATTTAATCAAGCAGCTTTTTCTACTAAGGACAACTTTGATTCTTCCTTTTTACGCAATTCTTTAATATGAAGTTTGTGTAGAATCGATAGCACCAATACAGCCAGCCAGTGTTTCGACTCATCGGGTGAAGTGGTTTTGATTATATCATCCGCCTCATTGGCTGTAAATGGCTGTTGAGGGAACTTCATATTAGCTGTTATATGCGAGTTCATAGGAACAGATTCTTTAGCAGGTTCCAAACCGGCTAATTCTTGCTCTGCAGATAGTTTGAGCTGTTCTTCATCCTGTGATTCTTCTATACCAATTTCCTTCAACTCAGCGCTTATTTCTGGTTGACTTTCTCCTGGCTCTGAGGAACGCATTGTCTCGTTTGCACGAACTGGTGCTTGTTCTTTATGCAACGAACTCACTGGATGATAAGATTGCGCAGGTTTGGCTTGAGATTGTGCTATATTAAGTTGCTTAATACGATCATCTTGGCTTACTGTAGTAGAAGATGGTTGAGTAGCTGCATCTTCATCTCTCTGTTCTAAGAGAACTTGTTCTCTTGTATGTTGTGCATTATCTGCTACAGGGACTAGAGTTACCTGATCATCAGATGAACCATTGGCAGCCTGCTGTGAATTATTATTTTGTTGTGTACTATCGTCCATATATTTATCTTAACATGTAGAAAAGTAAACAACAAATAATTATCGCCAACCTAACAAGCATATTCGGCAGAACCCATACAAGAAGGACATTGAATTTTACCATCTTTAATAACTGCCTCTATATCTTTGCTCTTACATAAGGGACATTCTTTACACTTTAAGGTTCTTTCACCACTTAAGCTTGCGGCCAGCGCAGTGGGCTGATAACCAAAAGCATTTTTAGCTGCATCTCCAAATCCCACACCTGCGCCACAACTGCCACCTGCCGCGACATGTGCTACAAAACCCAGTGCGTCCAATGTTTTATCTGAACCTTTGCTTTGTGCCAGCTCAATTGCTTGTGCGTATTGTTTAAAATAATTAGTTATAAAAGCTTGTGAAATATTAACATCTTCCAAAATCAACATTTGGAATATACGTTCTAACATCCATTCATTATCCTGCAAAATTTTTTCAAATTCTTTAACTTTTGTTTCATTTTCTGACGGTCCTAAATATTTTTCTATTTGTTTTATTTTTGTTTCTACATCACGACTGGAAGTTCCATATTTAACTTTTACTAAAGTTGCTAAAAGATCCAGAGAAGATGGTATACCTTCAAAAATTTTTTGTTCACCTAAAGTCTCGAGTAACTCTTTATGTTCTTCATTTTTTAAGTAATTTTTTACATCTCTACCTTTGAGAATCTTGACAGATTTTGTTTTTCCGCCTTCATTAAGTGTAACCTCATCGACCTCATATAAGTGAGTCATAGTATATCCACCATATACTCCTTTTTCAATTCCCTTTACTTCAGGAGGAGGACTAGTCCAGACGAAAACATCGCCTTTGTGGGCATCTTTTAATACTTGAGAAAACTGCTTAGTCACGTTATGTTCAACTTGCCTTCTCTTTTTTTCATACTCAGGTACATTCTGTTCTAAAGCGCGCTGCGAAGCATCATCCGCATAACCGAAAGAGGGATGATATAAACGAGTCTTACCTCCATCATCAACAATGTGCCAAAGATAATGTGTAGTTTGTATGCCACCTATATATTCTTTGGCCCAATATTGCGTGTTTTGTATAAAGCCATCACGAGCTAATTTCATTTGTTCTCTATTGCCTGTACGACTTGCTTCCAAGGCACGATCTCTCTCATGGGATAGATTGAACGATAAATGATTATTTTTTTGAATCTCAATATTTTGAGGCAACTGTCGCCCCATCTCAACTGCTTGCAGCATATCTTAAGTTCTCCAAATTGTTTCTTTTTTATTTTTCAGATGATTGGCATATCTGGCAGCGGTAAATAGAAAATCTGATAAACGATTGAAATAACTTACAATTAAATCATCAATTTCTTCTGTCTGTTTTAATTCAACAACCCTGCGTTCAGCTCTTCGACAAATAGTTCTAGCCAAATGTAATTGTGCACCAGTCAGACTACCCCCAGGTAAAATAAAATTTTTTAATTCGGGTAAATGTTCAGTCATTTGATCAATTATCTTTTCCAATTCTTTAATGCGCTTTTCTAATTGTGGTAATGCTGGATTATTGGGATTTGCTAATGTTGATCCAATAGTAAATAAATCATTCTGAATCTCTTCCAAATAACTTATAATTAATGATTTTTCATTTTTAATTTTTAATTTTGAATTTTTAATTTGAGCGATAACGATTCCAGTAGCACAATTAAGCTCATCCACCGTGCCATAGGTTTCCACTCGTAAATCGAATTTGTTTACTCTTTTACCACCGACTAATGATGTTTTACCTTTATCTCCTGTTTTGGTATAAATCTTGGTTTTCATAAAAATAGGTCTAAGTAGTTAGTAGTAAGGGTATAAGGAAATTCTCTTAACCCTTATACCTATTACGTCATTCCTTATTTAAGACTTGCTTGTACTTAATCAGCTTAAAAACTATAAACTCATAACTTCCAAAGAATAAGCTTGTATAAACCAGATCACCTATCAGACTATTGCGGAAAAATGGTAATGCCATCACATAGCAATTAATTAGACCACTCAAAGTATGAATATAAAAACTAGTAGTTAACCAAACACCAAAATTAGAAATAACAAAAAATTGTACTGACGACAATAAACAAAAACCTAAGATATTAGTAATAGACTTATGATGTCTAAGCCATAAACCCAATAAACCAGTAATGATAAAGCTCCCGTAAACGAAGGGCATTTGCCAGTAAAACCCTAAAAACATATCGGAGATAAATAAGGCTACCAAAGGAGCTATTAACGCATAACGTCTATTTAAATAGACCCCGGCAAATAGTACCATGGCATCAACTGGCGACAGATTAGCCGGATGTGGCAATAAACGAGCAGCTACAAATAATCCAACATATAACAGTGGGTTTAGTTTTATTACGTTATTTATTAACTGCTTTGCTCGAAGTAATATTCTCATAAAAAAAGTTCTCCTAAGCGAGAACTTTTATCTGATGAGAAACAAAAATTCCTGCTCGGGATAAAGATAAAATTACCTAGTTTTCTGTCTTCCCTGCTCCGCGTAACTTTACGCGAAGTGGGGTCACAGTAGCGGCACTGATGAGGAATTACACCTCTATTACCTAGATAACCATTTAATTTTTAATTTACAATTTCTAATTATTAATAAATTCTCATTTACTTAACACTCACTATAGCCACAGCTATAGCATTTTTTGCAACCTTCTTCGTAAGCAAAACTATATGTCTGACATTCAGGACACATATCAAATAAATTAGTTGTACTATGTTCCATTTGTACTGGAGCATCAGCCGTCAAAGTCAATTGTTGAGCTACTGGTGTAGCTGGCATATCTACTGGCTGAGTTATTACTGCAGCATGTCCATTAGTTAAGCTAGCCGAAGCAGCCAGAATGGGCTCGGCTTTTACCGCGGCAATGACTTCTTTATCTTCTACTTTTCCGTTAACTCTAAACTCAAAATGTCGAGCCAAAATCTTGGCTACTGCATCAGGTAATGAGCGTACACGATTAGGTCCAAAGCCAACAGTACGTGCTCCGCCAATACCTGTCAATTCAGACACTATTTCGCGTACACGTTCACGTTGAGGCACAGAACTATGAATACGCAGAATAAAGGAAATCATTCTACCTAAAGCATCTGCCATAGCTGAAACATCTGATCCAGATTTTCCATTACTAATAAATACTTCAAATGGATCACTCTTCTCATCGTGATTGATGGTAATGTAAGTATTACCAACTGGACTTTCAGTTTTGTAAGTGGTACCCATCAGCATCATCGGACGAGCTACCCGCGGAGTAGCTGGAATAGCAGGTTTAACTTCTTCTTTCTTTTCTTCTTTTTTCTCTTCTATTCTTTCCAACACACCTTGGCGTGAACCATCCCGCATATAAGTAATACCTTTCAAACCCATATCATAGGCCAACATATAGAGTGTCTTCACATCATCGACTGTATGATTTTTAGGAGCATTAACCGTTTTTGAGATACTAGAATCAATATATTCTTGGGCCACAGCCTGCACCTTGGCATGTTCTAAAGGAGTTAAATCATTGGTACTACAAAAATAATCTGGTTTAGCTGCTGTTGGATGATTTTTGATCCAGGCGTCATAAAGCGGATGATACATCACTTCTTCTCCACCTCTCCATTTGCGCAAAAAAGAAAACTCATAGACAGGCTCAATACCCGACGATACGCCAGCCACTAAACTTGTGGTACCAGTGGGAGCTACAGTAAGCAATACTCCATTGCGAATTCCTTGATCACGAATCTTGTCACGTAACTTCTTGGGCAAAGCTTTTATAAAGTAACCTTGTAAATATTTATCTTTATCAAATTTGGGGAAACTACCCTTCTCTGCAGCTATATCACTAGAAGCTTCGTATGCACTATCACGCAAGGTTTGAAAGATCTTTTCTACTACGGGGATTGATTCCTCAGAACCATAACGAATGTGCATTTTGATTAAAGTATCTCCTAACCCCATGATACCCAGACCAGTTCTGCGAATATCCTTAGCAACCTTCTCATTTTCTGGGAAAAAGTAGTGTGTCTGGTCAATGACATTATCCATAAAACGCATGGCGACTTTTACATCCTGAGCAAAAGACTTGTAATCAAACCAACCAGCTTTCTCATTAGCTAAATCTGCATCTTTAACATATGCTGACAAATTCATAGCTCCTAGATTACAAACAGCCCAACCACTGAGAGGTTGTTCTCCGCAAGGGTTAGTAGCGACCAATCTTTCGAAATACCAAGTATTAGAACGCTTATTGGATCTCTCTAGGAAATGTAGACCTGGCTCGGCTGATCTCCAAGCAGCTGTGCAGATAAGATCCCACAATTCACGCGCTTTTACAGTCTTGAATACTTTAACTTCTTTACCCAAGGCTTTCCATTGGTCCAATTCACCATTCCATTTTTCATCGTAATCTGGATCACTAGTATCAGGATAAACTAACTCCCAACTTTTATCTGCTTTCACAGCCTCCATAAACGCATCTGAAATACAGACTGATAAATTAGCACCACTGATTTTTGTCAAATCTTCTTTGACGGTAATAAATTCTTCAATATCTGGATGCCAGTCATTTAACATCAACATGGTTGCACCACGACGTGATCCACCTTGCTGCACAATATCATGAGTAGCGACTGAGAAAAGCGTAGCCCAATTAACGGGCCCAGAAGAAGTACCATTGACCTTTTTTACACGAGCACCCTTAGGACGTAACGAAGAAAGATTTAAACCTACCCCTCCCGAGCGTGCCTGAATTTCTACTAGTTGACCAAGTGATTCCAAAATACCATGGCGAGAATCTTTAGGTGAGGGAATAACAAAACAATTGAAATATGTTACCTGAAAACCTGTACCTGCGCCAGACAGAATACGACCACCTGGCACAAATTTGAAATCTGCCATGGCTTTATAAAATTCTTCCTCCCAGTACTCTCGATCCTTGGCTTTTTCGCTTTGAGCAATTCCTCTGGCGACTCTTCTCCAAGTTTCTTCTGGAGTATGTTCTATCAAATTACCCTCTTTATCTTTAAGAGCATAACGATCTAAAAATACTTTTCCTCTGATACCATCAAGTTTTATCATATTAGTTTTTTTTAATTAATTTATTCCTTTTACTAAATACTTGTAATTCTTTTTCAAAATCTTCTGCATCTACAAAACGTTTGAATACGCTAGCAAAACGAATATATGCTACTTTATCCAATGCTTTAAGACGCTTTGCTACTAATTTACCAATCAATCTGCTATCAATTTCTACACTATCTCCACTTCTTAATTCTCTCGTAACATCTGCCACCAACTTGTTTATTTCTTCAATACCGATTGTTGTCTTACCACAGGCTTTAATTATTCCCGAACGTAGTTTTTCAATATTATACGGTTCTTTTTTCCCGTCTCTCTTAATTACAGTCAAATGAATATTTTCAACTCTTTCGTAACTTGTATATCTCTTGTCACATTGCAAACAAAGCCTTCTGCGTCGAATAGTGTCGTTGTCTTCGTTATCTCTTGTCTCAATCACCTCAGATTTTATATATCCGCAATATGGGCAGTGCATAAGTAATTTAGAATTCAAAATTACCTACCTTATTTTGAACCCTGAACTCCAAATTGTGAATTCATCTATTTAGTGTCCACAAATAGGATATTGCACTACTGGTAAACAGTCAATAGATCAGAATGTATCTTTTTTATCTATGCCCAACTATTCAGCTTCAGTTAAGTAATAAAAAATGTAAGAAAATTATTATGGGTGTTAATTCTTTGCTTAAAATTATTTGGTTAGGGAACTAGCTTGACGAATAAGTTGGGACACATTCTGTTCTAAAGTCTTTAACTCTTGCTGCTGAGATAGGGGAATTGTATGATCTAAACTATGTAATACCTCTTCGTGCTTCCTGGTAGCTAAGTTAAGACTCTTTATTACATCGTTAGTATTTTCTCCTTGAGATTTAGCTGACTGCACTTTAGAGAGTGCATCAGTCATATAATTCTCCCCTTTGGAAATCGTAGATAATGCTAGAACTGCGTTACTTTTACTTTCCTGTAGCAGGAATACACCCATCTGCAATCTTTTATTAGCCATCAAAAGATCAAATTCAGTTTTTTTTAGAGGATCTGAGATCATCAGGCTATAAATATTGTCTCTTAGAGACTTTAAAAAATATAAAGGATTATCTGGTAATATTCCCGGATAAGGCAATGTGTAATCTACTGGGGTAGGAGAAGGAGTCATCATGATCGGTAAAGAAACTACCACTGAAGGAGTTTGAGCAAAAGTTATCTTACTTCCCACCCCAAATAATATAAACAATGCGATAATTAATCTAAGATATTTCATGAGTACTGAGCCAAGTATACTCTAGAACCTTACATATTTCAATGTAATGTAGAAGATGATGAAAGCATTGAAGAATGTGCTAGACGGGAAGTAAAAGAAGAAGCAGATATTATCGTCACAAACATAGAATTACGGGCTATTATTTATTTCAGAAATTTCGGTATTAATAAAAATGATGAAGTGGCGTATGTATTTATAACAAATCGTTATCAAGGCACAATTAAAGATGGTCGAAAAGGTCATTTTACTTGGGTAAATAATGCTAATTTAGCTAATATAGACTTATATCCAGGAGATAGGATTTATTTGGATTGTTTAAATAAATATAAATTTTTGCAGCCGAATTTGTATATGCTGGACACGATTTCAAACCTCATCATTTATTAACCAGCTTCAAAAAATAATTTATCACAAGATATCTAAGAGTGGAAGCCGATATGTTGTAGAACATATTCCAAACTATCCTGTCTATTAAGAAAATAGGTATTTACTATCAAATCATAGTATCTTTTATCCCAATATACCCAATCAGGATCATGGGGTACATACATTCTGCGCCATTTTTGTAAATTACCTGCTTCTCTTTCTTTAATTTCTTTTTTTGCATCATGCACAGAAATACTTTTACGATTCACTAAGCGGTCTACTCTAATTTCTGTCTGATCTTTTCCCTCTTTATCATTACAAAGTGTTAAAATTTTATACACTCCTTCAATGCCTTGAGCTTTAAAGCCTGCTAGATGTGATTGCACTACATAATGTTGATCATAGCGCAAAATATGCTGCATATGTTCATCAAATTCCCTATCCAAATCATCTGGACGCAGGTTGACATTGGTTTCGTCCTGTCCTATTTTTTTAAAAAACTCGTCGTTGTATTGGCTCCCATCCAAAAACTTCCATTGCAAAATTTCCGCTAGTTGTTTAGCTAATGTAGTTGCACCAGTAGCAATTCTACCCGTTACTGTAATATTGCGAATATCAGGGAATTCAGTTGCCATAATTATGATTTAAACAAAAAAAAGGAATAAACAAATAGAATAATTTACTATAATCTGTAAGTACTATTTGTTTATTCACTTGGGTTTAGTTGACTGCCCACTAATAGACATAATTCTACTAAACGATTAGCATAACCATACTCATTATCATACCAGGCAATAACTTTCAACATATTTCCTCCTACAACCTGGGTTAGAGATAAATCAGCGATTGAGGAATGTGAATTACCGATGATATCGGAAGAAACAATGGGGTCGTGAGTAGTCATCAGTACTCCTTGATAGTTCGGTTGTTGAGCTGCCTGTTCCAATGTATTGTTAACCTCTTCAACTGTAACATCTTTATTTAATAAGAAAGTAAAATCTGACAAAGACCCAACAGGTACAGGCACTCTTATAGATAAACCTGCAAATTTATTTTGTAAAGCAGGTAAGGCCTTCCCCGCAGCAATAGTCGCTCCTGTACTAGTAGGTACAATATTTTCTGTAGCTGCTCTGGCACGACGATAATCTTTATGTCCACCATCTTGTAAGCGTTGATCCGAAGTATATCCATGAATCGTAGTCATCATGGCTTTTTGAATACCAAATGCTTCCTCAATGATTCTAGCCACCGGTGTAATACAATTAGTAGTACAAGAAGCATTATTCACTATTTTTTCACCCTGATACTTATCATCATTAACAGAGATTACATAGGTTGGCGTATTATCCTTAGCCGGAGCGGAAAGAACTACTGATTTCGCACCTGCTGCAATATGTGACTGCATCTTCTCACTAGTAGTGAAATGTCCCGTTGATTCTATAACTAAATCTACATTTAAATCTTTCCAGGGAAGTAAAGTTGGATCTTTTTGAGAAAAGACTGATATCGATTTATTGCTTACAATTAATTGTCCCAAAAAATCCTTTTTATTCTCGTCAGTATTAGGAGTGATACTCATGTCTGTATCCAATGGGCCGTACACAGTATCATATTTAAGTAAATACATCCACCCTTTTAAATCAGTAGAGGAACCTGCATTGATCGCTACCACTTCAATTTCTTCACTATGCCACTGAATAATAATACGATGTGCCATGCGGCCAATACGGCCATAACCATTTATCGCAACTCGAAGCATACTATCAGTATATACATCAACCAAAAATTAGACAAGAGGAGAAATATTTTTTTCTACAAATTAAACATTCCTAACCATATAATTGTAAGGATTCTAACATATGTTGAAAAATATATATTGTATCAATTGAATTGGCTGTACCACCAATACCGAAATAGTAATTACCATACTTGAGAATAGCTGCTACCGTATTCATTCCAAAAGAACCTTGAGTATAGATAGTACCTGAGTATCCATCAATCGTAATAGGGGCAATAGAAGATGCCTGAGACTGATTAATATAAGGAACTTGATAATCATATTGGGAAACACCGAATCCTATAGCAACTAACCCATCCTGCAATGAGGTATTTATATTCATTCCAGGAGGATAGATAGACACTCCTTCATGCCCATCATAAAGAGTTCTCACCACCTGCCAACCAACGGGAATCTCAATCGTATAATGATCATTGGTATTAACATATGTCTCCCAGCTTAAATTAGCAGGCGGAGCAGTAGGTGCCACATATGGCTGTAAGTTACCATTCGGATCTTGAAAGTATAGCGTGACATTTGACAAATCGGTATTACTGGGTTTATTTGATCCAGTTCCGCTATTTTGTTTATTTTGAATAGAGCCAGAGGAAGCAGAACCATTTTGAGTAGGACTATTAACACTATTTGCTCCTGCAGATGAACTTGCTAAGTTAGGAAATAAAACTTGGGGAGAAGGAATAGCGCCTTTCAATATTTGGGAATATTTTGAAGGTGCAGATCCTTTTAATACACTTCCAACTCCATTTAACTTGTCCCCCACTGCTGAAGTAGTTGGAGAAGGCCATTGTCCGTTCTGGGCGTTTTTATTCCCACTATTATTGGATATTTGAGTTGAATTATTAAAATCTTTTTTATTTCCACTACTGCTTGCTAGCAATGACAAACTTGCCGTTAAGAGGAATATCACAGACACTCCACAAAAAATCAGTAAGACATTTTGCTTTTTAGGATTACCTGCATAAGGCAATTTATTGCGCCACTCCTGGGAATAGTACGATAGCTTATCTTTCCAGGTTAAGTCCATATTATTACTGTAGCAAAAAGCAAAAGATAAAAGAAGCTCTTTAACTTGCCAATTTAAAACAAAAGTGGCATACTACGGGAAATAAATATGCTAATCAGCAAAACGTCTGCATGGAAGAATCTACAAGAACATAAGACGAAAGCGGAGAAATTTAGCCTTTATCAACTATTTTCAGAAGATCCACAACGAGCTAAGACCTTATCTCTGCAATTTAACGATATTTTCCTTGATTATTCTAAAAATCTGGTAACCTCAGAAACTATGGCTTTGCTTTTTAACCTGGCAAAAAATGTTGATGTTCAAATTAAAGCTAAAGCAATGTTTAAGGGAGAGAAAATAAATCTCACTGAGAATCGAGCTGTTTTGCACACTGCTTTACGCAATATAAAAAATATACCTGTTGAACTTGATGGACAAAATATCATGCCGGAAATACTTGCAGTACGCAAACACATGCACACTTTTTCCACCCAAATTCGCAATGGAGAATGGAGAGGTTTTACAGGCAAGAGAATAAAAAATATTATAAATATCGGCATTGGTGGTTCAGATTTGGGACCAGTGATGGCTTATGAAGCACTGAAGGCTTACGCTGATAAGAACTTAATTTTCAAATTTGTCTCAAACATTGATTCAACTCACCTAGTAGAAACAACACGGGATTTAAATCCCGAAGAAACTTTATTCATTATTGCGTCTAAAACTTTTACTACCGAAGAAACTATTACCAATGCTTTATCAGCCAGGCAATGGTTGTTAAAAAAATTAAAAGATGAAAAAGCAATTGCCCATCACTTTGTAGCTTTATCTACCAATACAGAAAAAGTCAAAGAATTTGGTATTGCAGAAAGTAATATGTTCCAATTCTGGGATTTTGTGGGAGGTAGATACTCTTTAACCAGTGCCATTGGTTTGTCTTTGATGATCGCTATTGGTCCTGATAATTTTGATCAATTGTTAGCTGGTTTTAATGCGATGGACCAGCACTTTCTTAAAGCTCCTATAGAAAAAAATATGCCCATTATTTTAGCATTATTAGGCATTTGGTATAACAATTTTTATGCAGCACAAACCTACGCTATTTTACCCTATGAACAGTATTTACACCGTTTCCCGGCTTATTTACAACAATTGGATATGGAAAGTAATGGTAAATCAGTAACTCTTAATGATGAGTGGGTTGACTATCAAACTGGCCCTATTCTGTGGGGAGAACCTGGTACTAATGGTCAACATGCCTTCTATCAGCTAATTCACCAAGGCAGGAAGATGATTCCCTGTGACTTTATTGCTTTTATCCACGCTCTTAACCCACTAGGCGATCATCACGAAAAATTATTAGCTAACGTATTCGCACAAACAGAAGCTTTGGCGTTTGGTAAAACCAAAGAACAATTAGAGACAGAACATGTGTCGACAAATTTACTTAATCATAAAACTTTTTTAGGCAATCGTCCGACTAACACAATATTAATTGACCAACTGACACCTTTTTCTTTAGGTGAATTAATCGCCCTTTATGAACACAAGGTCTTCGTCCAAGGAGTAATTTGGAATGTTGATTCATTTGATCAATGGGGTGTAGAACTGGGTAAAGTATTAGCCAAAAATATTTTGACAGAATTAAAGACAAAAAATGCAGACTTAACACATGATAGCTCCACCAATCAACTTATAGCCAAATTTAAGACCCAAAAACCAAAAGAAGAATTGACATAATTTCATTTTTTCTGTCAGTCTGGTTATCTCTAAATATTGTTTATGCCTTCAGCACTGTTATAATCCCTCTATGGACAACATTACTATTACTAGCATAATGCCTGATGAATGGACAAAGTATAAAAACTTACGGCTTCGAGCACTCAAAGAAGAACCACAAGCGTATGGCTCTAGTTATGCAGAAAACTCTACTAAACCTGAAGAATTTTGGAAACAGAGACTATTAGATGCAATACAAGAAAAAACTCAATGGTTAGTTTTTGCCAAATCAGATAATCACCTAGTTGGGATGGTCGGTGCATTTGCTGAAAAAGAGCCTGATGTTGCACATATAATCTCTGTCTATGTTGTGCCAGAGGCAAGAGGCAATGGCATTTCAAAGGACTTGATGCGTGATTTATTGAACAGAATAAAAAGGAATTCCTGGATAAAAAAAATAATAGTTGATGTAAATCCCCAACAACATGCAGCTCTGAATCTATATAAAAATTTAGGATTTAAAATTATTAAACACTATAAAATGATATTAGGCGATGGCAATGAGCATGACGTCTACCAAATGGGAATGTTAATAAAGTGATCATGCCCTGAAATTAGATTTTGTTCTAATTTATAAATACTAACTTCTAGATTTTAGACTCTAATTTGTAAACTCTTGTACAAACATTTCCCCATAAATCCCGCCATCTACTACTCCAACACCGACTTTATGGAAACTGGTTGAAAGAATATTGGCTCGATGCCCGGGACTGTTCATTAGACCCTGCATAGCTAAATCTACATTTGCAGCCAACGCCAAGTTCTCCCCCGCTGAAGTATAGCTAATTCCAGCATTATTCATACGCTCAAAAGGTGATAAACCATTTTGGTCATAATGAGAAAAATAGCCATATTCAAACATATTGTTGGCATAAGTTTCGGCCAATTTAGTTAAGTGTTCATCTCCTTGTAAAGACGAAACTCCATGCAGCTTGCGCTGTTGGTTAATATCTGTCAGCATAGTCTGTTCTGCATTTTTATCAACTACTCCATTGTTGACTGTGAAATGTAGCTTAATCGATTCATTACTTTGCGGTTCAATCGTTAAGTAACTCATGGTGTCCTGCAATGCTCCGTCAAAAATATTTCCTAGCTTACCTTCAAAACTAGTAGTAAATGACACAATATGAGAGCCTAGCAGAGAGTTTGCTACCATATCCTTTAAAAAAGGTGACACAGGCAAGGAAAGAATTAATGTTAATAAAAATGCAATTACCACCAATCCTGAGGCAAGACCAGGCAGCATACCTAAAACGTGATCGGTGACGTGATATATTTTTACTCCTTTTGTGGTGAGCGGTATAGGTAAGCGAGGATAAACAAACCGTCTTAGCGCTATACTCATTATTACTTCCGTTATCAAAGCAATTAAAAAGAACCCTATGGCATTACTTAGACCCAAAGGAAGTGGGAAAAAGACTAGTAAAAGATGAGCCGCTAAACTATAAAAACGTAAAGCTAATAAGAAGGAGACAACAAAGCTTGCAAAATCAAAAGCAGCTAGTGTGAAACCCAAATCATAGCCCTCCACTACATAGAACCACATGACGATCAAAATTACTATGTCTGTCCAATTGATACCAAACCAACTATAAGAAAGTAGCTTTTGCACTAAATCAATATTAAACATATAATGGTAATGAGTCACTAACTAGTGCTCATAAATAATAATAGCTATCATTTAAGTATATGGTAAAAAAGACTCTCATTACAAAATTAGTTAATAAAAAAACCAAACGCTTTCTTAAGCTCCGTTGGCTCCTGGTCTTGATAGTTATTATAGTCGGCGCGGGCTTATTCTATCAATACATCTTGCATGATCTTCCTTCGCCTAGCGAACTAAGCTCGACCTCCTATCCACAATCAACCCAAATATTCGACCGCAACGGCAAGTTGCTTTATACAATTTATGCTAACAGAAACCAATCTTTTGTGCCGCTTTCTCAGATTCCCTCCTATATGCAGGAGGCCACAATCGCTATTGAGGATAGGTATTTTTATACCCACGGTGCTATTGACTTCACCGGTATTGCTAGAGCTATGTTGGCTGATTTATCACATCAGAACCTACAAGGCGGATCTACTTTGACACAGCAATTAGTTAAAAATTCCTTATTGACTCCAGATCGTACTATCCAACGTAAAGTTAAGGAAGTCATCCTGGCTTTTTTGACTGAAGCAGTTTATCCCAAAAATAAAATTTTAGAAATGTATTTAAACCAAATTCCTTATGGAGGTACAGCTTATGGAGTTGAAGCTGCCAGTCAAACATACTTTGGTAAAAATGTACAAAATTTAGATTTAGCTCAAGCTGCATTTTTAGCTGGATTACCTCAAGCACCTAGTGAATATTCTCCTTATGGTAGTGATCCTACCTTAGGCAAACAAAGACAAGTTGAAGTTCTTAATGCGATGTACAGTCAAAAATACATAAATAAGCAGCAGTTAACACAGGCAGAAAATGAACAATTGAAATTTAAAAAAATCTCAGACAATATCTTAGCCCCTCACTTCGTTTTCTACATCAAAAATCTTTTGGAGCAAAAATACGGAGTACAGACCGTGGAACAGGGTGGACTTAAAGTCGTAACCTCACTGGATTTAGATTTACAAAATTATGCACAAGCAACTGTGGCAGCCGAGATCAATAGAATTATGATTCCTGATCATGTTACGAATGGAGCTGCCTTAATAACTGATCCTAACACAGGGGAAATTTTAGCTATGGTAGGTAGCATCGGTTACAGCACCCCAGGCTATGGAAATGTCAACATGACTACCGCTCTGTTACAACCTGGATCGTCTATTAAGCCCATAACTTACTCTCTGGGACTAACTAAAGGCTATACAGCTGCCACTCCGTTTATCGATGATGCTACCTGTTTTCCTGGTAATCCTCCTTACTGCCCACATAATTACGACAATAAGTGGCATGGAGCGGTACAAATGCGTTATGCCTTAGGCAATTCATTCAATATTCCGGCTATAAAAATGTTAAAACTAGACACAATTCCCGACTTCCTAGCTACTGCTTCTGCTCTAGGTATTACTACCTTTAATGATCCGAGTATTTATGGCTTATCACTGACATTAGGAAGTGCAGAGGTAAAAATGACCGATATGGCTACTGTATATGGTGTATTAGCTAACCAAGGATATCGTATTAATTTGCATCCTATACTTAAGGTTACAGACTCTACCGGTAAAGTCCTGGAGCAATACAACCCGCCTTCCAGCCCCATTTTTGGTACTCACGTTCTACCTTCTGGAGTTAGCTATATCATGACACAAATGCTCATGGATAACAGCGCCCGTTATATTGATTTTGGTTCTGATTCATCACTGCTAATCCCTGGACAGGCTGTAGCTGCTAAAACGGGTACGACCAACAGTTTTCGCGATAACTGGACCATAGGATATACTACCTCTCCAGCCTATGTTGTAGCAGTATGGGTAGGTAATAATAACCATACACCGATGAGTAGTATTGCCTCCGGAATCACCGGTGCAGCCCCTATCTGGCACTCCTTAATGAGTCATCTATTAGATGGCAAAAAAGCCGTTCCACCTGCTATGCCGGACAATGTCATAGGTAAAATTATTTGCAATCCATCTGGATTACTTGTTCCAGCTCACCCTGATCCTACTTGTAGCTCACGCTATGAATATTTCCTTAAAGGCACCGCACCTACCCAAACAGACCCAGGACAACAAAATGTATGGGTTGATAAGACCACCCAAGATTTACCAGCACAGGGACAAACGAATAATCTTGAGTTAAAACCGCATGTGGTCATTACGGATCCTACAGGTGACAAATATTGCCTTGACTGTCCTCATCCTTCTCCTACCCCAACGCCTACCCCCTAAATTAAATACATAAATGAACATAAAATTTGTTCTTAAAATACATTAAAGTAGATTTTACTCTTTCAATTTAGCCTTGTTTTTTGTATAATTCTAAACGAAATCCCCTGCCGGAACCAATTTCCAAATATGAAAAAGTCTAACCGTTCTCAAAAGCGGCATAAAAATGCTGAGTTATTTTTTGTGTTTTTATATCACGTCTTGCAGTTAATCCCTGCAACTTTAATTTTTATTGGCGATACAGTTATTTGGCTGTTTTTAATCTTAGTTAAGTTAGTTCGACAAGTAATCAAAGCCTTATCTTCTACGGCTAACCTGTTAACCAGAAATATTCAGTATCTAATGAATAAAGGCAGAAAAAGTATTTTTAAGAAAAAGCATAAAGCTACTGTATTTAACTATCGTCAATATGAAAAAAAGGTTGGTAAACAACGTAAGAAGCGTCCTATTTATATTTCGTTCTTAGCTAAATTAAAATATGTTATCGCCGGTTGTATTTTTTCTTTCTTTTTTATTTTTTTACCTTTAGTGGCTATTGTATTTATTCAAGATCTGCCTAATCCCAATGAATTAACTCTCAATCCCATACCCCAAACCACAAAAATATACGATCGTAATGGACATTTACTATATCAACTTTATGCTCAACAAAATCGTACCTTAGTTCCTCTTAAGGATGTACCGCTCAGTCTACAACATGCAACTATCGCCATTGAAGATAAGACTTTTTATACTCATCCTGGTTTTGATGTTATGTCTATTTTACGGGCTGCTATTAACGATTTAAGCGGCAAGCCATTAGAGGGTGGATCAACTATAACCCAGCAATTAATAAAATCCTCTCTACTTACTCCTAAGCAAACTCTTTATCGTAAATTTAAGGAGGTAATCTTAGCCTTTTGGGCTGAAAGAATCTATACTAAAAACCAAATTCTAGAGATGTATCTTAACCAAGTACCATATGGCGGAACAGCCTGGGGTATTGAAGCGGCAAGTGAATTATATTTTAATAAACATGTTCAGAATTTAGACTTGGCACAGTGTGCTTTTTTAGCTGGTTTAACATCTTCACCATCTACTTATTCACCATATGGACCCTATCCAACTATCTGGAAAAAAAGGCAGCTAGAGGTTTTGCAACAAATGGTAATTGCTAAATTTATCACCCAGCAACAAGCAGACGCCGCAGCCAAAGAAACACTAACCTTTGAGCCGCAAAAAGAACCTTATCTTGCCCCTCATTTTGTCAATTATGTGATCAATTTGCTGGAACAAAAGTACGGAGTAGCCGAAGTTGAAAAAGGAGGACTCATCGTACGCACAACTTTAGATTTAAACACACAAAATATGGCTCAAGACGTCGTGAGTAGTGAAGTAGATAGAGATAATTATTTAAACTTGACCAATGGAGCGGCATTGATTACTAATCCAAGTACTGGAGATATTTTAGCCATGGTGGGGAGTCATGATTTTAACGATCCCAATGGGGGGAATGTAAATTTAACGACTTCTCTGCGTCAACCCGGATCATCAATTAAAGTAGTGAATTATAGTGCGGCCTTCGAACGCGGTCTGACAGCTGCCAGCATAATAAATGACGTTCCTATTACCTTTACTGATCAATGGGGAAATTCTTACACACCAGTTAATTACGACGGCAGATTTCATGGACCTGTGACAGTGCGTACTGCCTTGGCCAATTCACTAAATATTCCTGCTGTTAAAGTTTTAAATCAGTATACTGGTGTATCTAACATGGTCGATATGGCCAAAAAAATGGGGATTCATAGTTGGGGTGATCCAAGTCAGTATGGATTATCTTTAACTTTAGGTTCTGCTGATGTCACCATGCTGGATATGGCCAGAGTATATGGCACTTTAGCCAATGAGGGGACCGAAGTAGGTCTGAATCCCATCTTAGAAATCACTGACTCTAAAGGTAACGTCATAGAACAAAAAAACTCAGCAACCATAAGTAAAAGAACTGTATTAGATCCTGGCATTGCTTTTATTATTGGCAACATACTAGCTGATAACAATGCCCGTTCTATGGAATTCGGCCCCAATTCTCCTCTATATATACCTGGATATTATGTGCCAGTAAAAACTGGAACAACTAATGATATCAGGGATAACTGGACTGATGGTTATACTCCTAGTGATGTAGTCATAACCTGGGTCGGAAACAATAATAATTCTCCCATGAATAATGGATTAGTATCAGGCATTACAGGCGCAGCACCTATTTGGCATCAAATTATGACCAATCTATTACAAGGTAAACCCAATCCATTGCCGACTATACCTGCAGATGTTATACAAAAAACTTGTTATGGAAAACCTGAATTTTTTGTCAGAGGTACAGAAAATAGCGTTAATTGTAATTATATTCCTTATCCTTCAGGTACGCCAACGCCGACCCCTAATCACTAAAGGCAGCTAATTCAAATATTTCATGTGGATTAACAGAATAATCGGAATAACGTATCCAGATTGGAGTAACTTTAAAGAAAACCTGATGCGGATCTAAATCATAACTTTTAGCCTGTGGGTTTTTGGCAAAAAATATCTCTTTAAGTTTAACTAACTCATCTCCTGTTAATTGTTCAGCTGTGCCTTCATATTGAATACTTAATTTTTGTTGTCCATTAATCAAATTAAATACCAAGGCTACAGAAGTATTTTGCCTTAAGTTATGGTATTTTCGCGAAGTGCTAGCTGTTCCAAATATTAATGATAAATTTGGCATTTCAGCAAATCCAATCAAAGCAGATTCGGATTTATCCTCCTGGTTAACAGTGGATATCGTACATAAATGCTGGCTTTGGAGAACGTCTAATATTCGTTTATCCATTCTGAGTTGTAATCTTTTTTTGAAGTGTAATAAATTGTTTTTTTATGTCCTCAGCTTCAAATAGACTACTGGTCGTAACAAATCTATTTGCACCTGCTTCCCAAACTGCCCTTATAGTTTGTTCATTTAACCCTCCATCCACTTCAATACATAATGTATCGCTCAAAGCACGTAAATCTTTCACTTTATCTAACATTTCTGGCATAAATTGCTGACCAGAAAAGCCTGCCTTTACTGTCATAACTAATATACAATCCAAATCAAGAGTATCTATGTTTAAGTTTTTGAACTGCTCTACAGAAGTCTGAGTATCCAAAGCCAAGCCAACTTCACCCACCAATTGACTATCGGCAATAAACTTAACAGGGTCAGGCATACGTTCAATCTGTCCTATAAAACGTTTAAAACCTACTTCTGACCAGCTCTTGATATATTTTAAAGGATCATCCACCATCATATGTAACTCCAAAAAAAAGTAATCTGCATATTTTTTAAATGGCTGAGGATCAAAAAAAGTTTGGTTATGAGCAAATTTATCATCGATCAGATCGATATGTACCGTTTTGGCAACAGGTTTGAGTAGTTCAAGTTTCTTCTCTATTTCTTGCCACTCAGTCTCTAAAACACCAGGAATAATTTCATTAATTAGAGCGTTTTCATTCATATTTAAAGAAGTTATAAGACAGATAAATCTTCTATCTTTCTTAGTCTCCTGCCATATCTTTCTTCTTGGGTATTAAAAGGGGTACTTAAAAAAAGCATTACAAGTTTTTTTGCCAATTCAATATCTATATAATCTGCGCCCAAAGATAACACGTTAACGTCATCATCGCTGCGGGCTCTACGTACTTGATCTTCGCTGAAACCTAAACATGAACGTATATGCAAGGTTTTGTTAGCCACAATATCAACCCCTACTCCGCTCCCGCAAACCAAGATACCTAAAGCTGGACGTTGTGATTCAATCTCATCGCGTACCCTATTGGCTACTGCCACCGCATAATCCACATAATCATCTTCTGGGTCTAGTGATAGCGCTCCTAAATGAAAAATAGGTAAATCATTATCTTTTGCCCAGACCATCAATGCTTCAGCCAGTTTGAAACCACGGTGATCCGCTCCGAGGAAAATTTGTGGACGTAAGTTTGGCGTACTCATAATATATCTAGCCAACTAACTCTTCTTCTCACCATACTCATTTTTATTAGACATGTCAATAGTAGTCACCTATTTACCCACGATAACAATTGCATCTGTGCTACTAGCAGAACTTAAGGTAGCTGAAGCAGTTCCTAGAGTATAATCTTTACTTAGATCAATTTTTAATTCGGACAATACATTTGGTTCTGATTTTTTAACTTCAATTACAATATTAGAATAATCAAATGACTGGGCATTACCTGTACTACTTACAGTGTAACCTAAATCCTTGAGAGAGGCAGCCATTTTACCTGCCACTCCGGCAGCACCACTACCATTTAACACCTGAATAGTAATGGAGGATTTGGAGATACTAGGACTAGGTGTAATCTTGCCAGTAGGTGTAACACTTGCAGAACTACTGGCAACAATAGTGGGGGTTTGAATTGGCGCTTGCGTCGCTGTAGGAGTAATAACTATCTGTTTATTGAAAATAGATTTTTTGTTTAAGAAATAATTAGCAGCAAAGCCTAAAGCCACCATTAGCAACAGAAATACCACTATAAAAGCGATTATTTTAGGCTTATTAGATGGAGTTTCATCTACCGCAAATAAATCTCCTTCATCTTTCATATAATATCTCTTCTGCCAAGTCATAATTTATGCTTAGGCAGGCATCTTAAGTTTAGCATACTACGCTCAAATTGCAAACTTATCAGAATGTTAGCATTTGCTATAATAAAAAGAGTCCATGAAAGCACTGCTCATATTTTTTTTAACATTGTTTGTCGGCATATTTTTTCTTATGTGGGGACAAACACTTTATGCTGATTCCCAACCAGTCGACTGCGGAGATAATCTCGATTGTGTTAATAAACAGATCTCTGACCTCACTAACGCCTTGAATCAATCTATTGCCGCCACAAAACCTCTCCAATCTCAAGTCTCATCAATGCAAGCTCAGGTTGAACAGATTAAACAAAATGTGGCAACTATAGAGCAGGATTTAGTTATCAAAAAGCAACAAATCGATAAAGGCTTTGCTGATCTAACCACTAAAGAACAAATCTTAAATGCGACTGTACGCGATTTATATATCAAAAGTTATAGTAATTCACCTTTATTAATCTTGCTGTCCAGCAATACTGCTAGTAATATGACCCAGCAGTTAGCTTACCAGAAAGCTACTCAAGATCAAGATAAATCTATTATTACCAATTTAGTATTGGCTATCACCGACCTGCAACAGCAAAGACAGGAACTCAACACAGAAGAAACTCAATTAATTGCTACCAAAGCCAATTTGGATGCACAAACTGCTAAATTGAATCAAGTCATTGCCGGCGCACAGGCTTATCAGGCTAACTTAAACAACCAGATTGCTTCACTGACAGCTAAACAACAGCAGTTATTAGCGGCAAAGTTAGCCAGTTTGGATATTCCTTTGTATGCCTATAACACCCAAGGAGGTTGTTCAAGCGATATTAATCCTTACAAAGACCCAGGTTTTGGAGGGACAAAATTTGCTTTTTTCACTTATGGAGTACCTAATCGGGTAGGCTTGAATCAATATGGAGCCTTAGGTAGAGCCCAGGCTGGGCAAAATTCCGATACCATCTTACACGCATATTATAATTTTGATGGTTATCAAAATGAGAATATTACTATTAACGTAAACGATGGCAATGGTTTTAATACGGGTAATATTATCTGGAGCGGCAGCTTAGATGATTATGTTAAAAGGATTTATGAAGTCCCTGATAGCTGGCCCATGGAGGCGCTCAAGGCCCAAGCAATTGCTGCCCGCTCCTATGCTGTCGCTGCTACTAATAATGGTGCCATGTCTATCTGCGCTAATCAAAATTGTCAGGTTTTTCAGACAAATCCAAAGGGCGGTAATTGGGATTCCGCTGTTAGTCAAACCTCCAACCAGGTCATGGTTCAAGGCGGTCAAGTCGTGAAAGCCTGGTTCTCCTCAACGCATGGCGGATATGTACATTCTTCAGCTTCTATTGGCTGGTCAGCTACTTCTTTCACCAAAGATGCCCAAGATGCGTCTGGACAAATTAATAATTGGTCAGACTTGCAAAACAATGCCTATGACAAAAATTCTCCCTGGTTTTACTGCGATTGGGGAGGCAGAAGTCAATATAACAACACCGCCTGGTTGCAGCCAAGCGAGCTAGCGGATATCGTAAATGTAATTTTGCTTGCAAAAGCGGACAGCAGTACACAAACTCATTTATCGCAAACTGATAAGCCTAATCCAGACGGAACAGATACCTGGGATGCCAACAAAGTACAACAAGAATTACAAAGCCGTGGAATAAAATCCTTTACAAACATTTCTAGCGTTTCCGTCAGTGCCGACTTCGGTAATGGTGTTACCACCAGTGTCACGGTTAACGGAGACGGTGGACAACAGACATTCAGCGGTAGTGATTTTAAGAATTACTTCAATTTACGTGCCCCTTCCAATATCAATATCGTAGGCCCCTTATTCAACATTGAACAACACTCCTAAAATATAACTTAGCCTCTACAGCTCTTCTTTACTTCAAATATCATAGTAAATCCTGTATAATTGCCATGGTCAATTGGGACAAAACAATTGCATAGATACCAACATCATATGCCTGACATATTCCAATCTAACTCTAATAAAACTACTGCCTCCACTACCTCAACTCCGGCAGTACAAAATACGAGTACGCCTACTCCTTCAAACACCTCCTCCACTCCTGCCGGACCTCTAACGAAAGCCTCCATCGCTGCTCAAAACATTGCTAATATGCCCCAGACGGCAATGAATTTATTTTCTACCTTATCCATCAAACCCCAAGGTGTAAACTTTGCTAATCAAGATCCCAATGAAAATGTTATCCTATTCTTTCGCGCCGATTTTATCACTAATACCTTTTGGATCTTTGCAACCATATTCTTGGTATTCGTGCCCATTCTTTTTGTTATATTAGCTCCTATGGTCAATCTATCTCTTGCTATGCTTAACCCGCAGGCTAATTTTATCATTTTATATTTTTACTATCTGCTAGTTTTTAGCTATGCTTTTATTAGCTTTATGTACTGGTTTTATAATGTAGGTATCGTTACCAATAAGCACATTATCGGCGTACAGTTTTCTGATGTTACTTACAAAAATATTTCTACTACCCCTCTGCAAGAAGTTGCAGATATCGATTTTTCTCAACAAGGATTTTCTCAAACTTTTTTTGATTACGGTACAGTGTCAGTGCAAACTGAAGGCATTAATCCAAAAATTGATTTTGTAAAAATCCCCGAACCAGGAAAAGTTACTGATATTATCTTACAAATCAGGGAGGTACTCAACGAATGATAGATTTAAGTTTTTTCTTTCAATCCAATGGCGGCAATCTAATTTTAAAAGTTGCTTTCTTAATTTTGGAAGCTTTGTTTATTGCCTTTAGTATCATAGTCGTAAATCAAGTAAGCTCGTTGAATAAATTATTCTTTATTCAGCCAGCTCACTCTTCTCGAATTATTCAGATCTTGAGCATCGTGCAGTTAGTATTCGCCATTTTTCTTTTTCTTGTAACTCTTGCTATACTATAGCTAATGCCTACCCCACAATTAAGCTTTACGAAGATTGTTTTCCCACCAACTGCGACTATGGCGGTACATACATATACTGCTGGAAGTTTTTTTGCCGTTATTTCTCTTAACACTGCCGACGTTAATCAGGATGTGCATACCGTAGGTAAGGAGCTTTTTGCTAATCTAGAGACTAATTTCTTTTCTCTGGAGGACAAGACTTTGCCTGCCGTAAAAACTGTAATCGAAGAGGCTTTAAAACAAATACCAGATAGCATCGTTCATTCTCTAGCAGCTGCATATATTAAAGAAAATATCGCCTATTTGTTTGTGTCTGATAGTGGGTCTATACTGCTAAAGCGTCAAGACAAGCTAGCACCACTTATACATATTGCTAATGACGGAACCCATCATATAGAAATCTCTTCCGGCTATATCGAACCAAATGACTTGTTTTTTCTCGAGACAGCAGATTTTGCTCAGCATATAACTCCAAGTAAATTACAAACTGTCAAGGATAGTATCCCAAATGAAATGGCGGAAGTAATCACTGGACAATTAGAGTCTACCGAAAATAGCGGAGCGGCTAGCATAATTCTTAAGGTAGAAGGATTTTTAACTCCAGCCACCTATGCCACCCCCAGTGAATTAAGCGTGCAGCCCTCTGTTAACCTAACTAAGACAGAAACAGAAGTAGATACTGCGATTTCCTCCAGGGATACTGATGATGTTTATTCTACTTCCTCCCAACCCAAGTCTGAATCTCATTCTTTACCCAGTATAATTAATGCTTTTAAGTTAGTTAAATTGCCTCATCTCAATCTGTCATTTTTACCCAAATTGAACTTAAGTATTAAATCACGTATTGGTATTGTGGTTGCATTCATCGTCTTGATTTTCATCATCTTTAGTATTTTAGGCATAAAATCACAACGACAAGAGGCCAAAAATCAACAAGTTTTCCACCAATATTACGACGCCGCTGAGAGAGAATATGAAAGCGGTAATGGCATTATTGCTGTTAATCCGGTATCTCCCAGTGCAGAGAGCGCGTTTAAAAAAGCGGATTCCTTATTGAAGCAGGCATTACAATTACTTCCTGCCAAGTCTACTGAAACGACTCAAGTCAATACCTTACTTACCCAGGTAGATGCGAAACTCTCGCAGACTCAGAATATTCAAACTGTAACTGTTAGTGATGCCAGTGCTAGCGATTCACCTCTGCTCGCTGCTGAACAAAAACAGGGAGTGCAGTATGTGAGCAGTGAGCAAAACAAAATTTATTATATTAACAACACCGGCATATATCAAAATGGTTCTTCGACCGCGTTAGTAAGCAATAAAGGCGATTGGACTCAGTTAGCTGGTTTTAGTGTCTATTATGGTAACTTGTATATATTGGACAAAAAAAATAATATTCTTAAGTATGTAGCCGGCAGCGATGGCTATGGTAAGAGTTCCTATTTAAAAAGTGATGTCTCCCCAGATTTTAGTAAAGCAGTCAGTATGTCCATTGATAGTTCTATCTATGTTCTTTCTTCAGATGGAACGGTTATTAAATATACCAAGGGTGAGGTTGATAGCTTTAATATCAAAGGGCTAGACAAACCACTGTCTAATCCTACGCGCCTTTTTACCACCCCTGACTTGAACAGTGTGTATGTACTAGATAATGGCAACAGTAGAATTGTACAGTTAGGTAAAGATGGAACTTATGAGGCTCAGTATGCAGCCGACGCATTAAATAAAGCCACGGATATTGACGTACAGGAGAGTAACAAGAAGATCTTCTTCCTCACACCAGAGGGAATTAAGAGTATAGACTTAAAATAAACAGTAACTAGCAGATTATTTGTTTATTCTATTATTATTTAGTATCATAACCTCATGAAAATCACTAATTCTAGGGCATTTTATGATTATAGAATTCTGGAATCTTTGGAGGCTGGAATCAATTTAAATGGCGCCGAAGTCAAGGCTGTCAGGCTTGGTCATGTCGATCTCAAGGGTAGTTACGCACGAATCATTGGCAGTGAAGCTTATTTGGTCAATGCTAAAATTTTGCCTTATTCGTATGCACGACCAGAAGACTACGAGCCTACACGCACACGTAAGCTCCTCCTGCATAAGGCTCAACTACTAGCTTTGAAGTCCAAAATGGATGGGCAGAGCTTGACTTTGGTGCCACTTTCGCTTTATACTACAAGACGCTACATCAAAGTCCAACTTGGCCTCGGAAAAGGTAAAAAAGAATATCAAAAACGTGAGGCTATCAAGAGGCAAGATTTAGACCGAGAACTGGAGCAAGAATTTAGAGGTTAGTAATCAATATTCGCCTGTGTTTAATAGCCAATGCTAGATCAGGGGGACCTGTCCCCCGAAGTCCAGCTTTGCTGGACGAAGGGGGATGATTTGATTCGACGTTAAGTGCTCTTTAACAACTGCAAGCCGGCGATGATTCACAGCCGTAAAATAGAATCAAAATATAAATGCTGATGGCATTAGCCAACGCATCCGCCAGTTCACCACCTCGGTGTTGGCTGACGGTGGTCGCTCAAACGCAGGATTCGCTCCTGCATATGCACTCGCTGCATAAGGTTTGAGAAGCCTGTTCATATTGTCTTCCCCAACGGGATGATATGGGCATAACACAGTTGGGAAACAGATAATAGGGATTGAATTCCCCTATTATTGGTTAAAAAGAGTTCTTACTTTTATTTTCCTGTTTATCGGAAAAGAATAAAAGGACATTTCAAAGATAAACTACGCTTGTAGACGTTTTTATTAACATTTTTCGGACTCGAGTTCATAGCTCGACATCTCCACTCTTCGCCAGGTACAGTATTGCACCTGGCTACGAAGTGGCAAGCCACACTTCTAAAAATAATCTGCTTGAAAACAAAACAAGAAGAGTGTCCCTTCGAAACTCCAATTTATTGGAGCGAAGAGGGACTTTTTGTTATTATAAAGCCGTGTACTACACCTACATTCTTCAATTAAGGGATAAAACATATTACCATGGGAGTTCTAGTGATTTAAAAGCTAGGATAAAAGATCATGAAGGTGGACTAGTCTTGTCTACAAAAAAATCTCAGACCTGTTAATTTAGTGTTTTATGCTGCTTTTACTGGTAAGCAGTTAGCAGCAAGATTTGAAGATTATCTAAAGACCCAATCTGGCCTCGCCTTCCGTAATAAACATTTCCTGAAAAAATAACGTCACCTTCAATTACTATAAGTTTACATTTATACTGTATTTTGGTATACTTCTTCATACAAAATTTTCTCTTTAAACCTGCCGCTCATATATTACCTATGAAAGAACTCGCACCCAGAAGACTTGACATCAAGGTATTAACTCATAATGTGTTGTTTAATAAAGCAACACCTGAATTAGGTCATATAGTCAAGGCTCACAACATCGACATAGCATGTCTTCAAGAAGCAGGTACAGATATCCCCGATGCTCTTGGAGGGTTACTTTTGGCTGCGCATACCATGTTATTGGGGCATCATCGTGTTGGGTTGGCAACCTATTATAATCCTCAGAGATGGAGAACTGCTCGCGTATCATCTCATCCCCTGACTCCAACGAAAGTAACTGAATTTCTTACCATTAACCCTAGAGGAAATCGACTGTTAGAAGTACGATTATTTCCTGCAGCCGAAGGTGAAGCGGGGTTAGTCGTCGCAAATGGGCATGCATCAAATCTTTTAGCACTTAAATCTGGAAGGTTGAGACAACTGGTTGAAGGAGGTCAAATTACCCGAGATGCTGCTTTTGCTCATCACTCTTCAGGAATAGCGGTTTATGATACGAATCTGCCTTATCTTACAGCGGAAGAGATTCGCATTGTTGAGAAAGAGACTGGACTTCGATATGCAGGCCCTCCACAAGGTGTGGCTACATATAAAAAATATCCGGGGATAATGGAGCGATTATCTGATCCTGGGAAAAAGACATTTGATCGGGTTCTGGTAACTCCCGATCTCGAACAGGCAACAGTTGAAGCGTTACCGCGTAATGCTACGTCCTCTGATCACATAGCCGTTGTGGCCTATATCTAGCCTTATTTTTAAAATAATGTGGACAAATGCACAGCTCCTCTGAAGTATCGTAAGCTATCGCAAAATATACTCTTCAGGCCGGTTTCAAATCTTATTCTCAATGTTCACACTCCGCCCTTGCTATTTTGTTGTCAGATATGCTGGTTTGCTTGCTCGATCTAAGGCATTTTCTTCATATGTTTCTTCCAAGCTCCTTCTGGCTGGTTCAGGCAGAATAAAAGTTAATAAAGCACCGGCAAAAGAAAATCCAGCCGATAATAACAATGTGCCGGCCAAACCTAAATTCGCTGTCAATAGAGGGAAGGCAAATACGCCGATAAACGCCCCTATTTTCCCAATTCCCGCTGATATTCCATGTCCAGTTGTCCGGCCATTGACAGCAAAAATTTCCGTCGGAATAACAAAAGTTGTCACATTGGGACCAAATTCGGTGAAGAAATAACTCAAACCGTACAGCAACAGAAAAGGTAACACACTATGAATGAGACCAGGAATAAGTCCGATCAGACTAAAACAAATTCCCATCACTACAAAGCCTATCCATTGCAATTTACGATGTCCGATTTTATCGATAAAACTGAAAGACGCTACATAACCGGGTGCAGCCGCAATAGCAAAGATAATCAAGCTCCAGGCGGTGGATTGAATAAGTGCCGAACTCGGCGCAACTGTTTTCAATACCAAAGGTGTAGAAATCGTATTGCCATAGTAAGCATAATCAAGCAAAAACCAGGCACCAGCCGTACCTAACAAGTAACGAAGATTCTGACGCTTGGTAATAAATGCGCGAAAGGTATGTTTTACTTTTCGCTGCGTAACAGTGCTCGCTTGAATCACACCTCCACTTAATTTATGCATGTGTTCGGCAGCTAAATTAGCTTTACCCTTTACACTCGCCAAAAACCGCGGCGACTCAGGTAGTTGACGCCTAAAATAAATAATGGCTAAGGCTGGCAACGCTCCAATACCTAGCATTATTCGCCAAGCCAATTCATGATTGATACCTGAAGCCAATAAGGTAAGTGCCACGACCGGCCCAATAATCAATCCTAAAGCTTGCATGGAAAAAACGAGACTTACCATTCTGCCTCTGTTAGCTTTGTTGGAATACTCACTCATGATGACTCCGCTGACCGGATAATCACCGCCAATACCAAAACCTAAAATAATACGCAAAATGACGAGGCTTAAAAAATTGGGTGCTAGCGCCGAAGCAAAAGCAGAAATGGCCATAATTAGCGCTTCCAAACCATACACAGCCTTGCGGCCTAATTTATCAGCCAAGTGTCCGAAGATAAATGCACCTGCAAATGTCGCGATCAAGGTACTACTGCCCAAAAAACCGACTTGTACTGGAGACAGATGCCATTGTTCTTTGATCAAAGTTATCGCTGTACCAATGACAAACAAATCATAGGCGTCAGTGAAAAAACCGATGCCGGCCGTTATCATAGCTTTGTAATGAAAGAGGCTCAGAGGGGCGTCATCTAGAGCCTGTTGAAGCGTTAATTTGGGTGCTGACATACAACTATCTGATCATATAACTCAGCAAAAACCCTGTCAACCAGGTGCGTCACTAAAAGAGGACGAAAAACAACAAATCCATACTATAGGTTGATTAATTTATTCTTTTTTGTTATAATTCTTTTATGAGTGAGTTTCTGAATCCAACTGAACAACCTTATGAACGTGACCCTGATGAAAATTGGCACCTACGACCAGACGTGGCTGGCTATGAATATCCAGATGACGGTTTTAGTTGGCGCATAGGCATTGTACGTGATGTTGTAGAATCTCCCCATAAATTAACTGCTATCTCGGATATCCTCAACACACCTTTTACATCTGAACTTACCAGAAACATGGCTAGAGTAGTCATGACAGCAGACTTACTAAGAAATCTCCCTGATGCTCTAAGACCTCTATTACCCGATTTGGAAGTGCTTATCTCTCTTGCTGAGTCTGGCAATGCAGATCTGGCTGATTGTTATCAAGCTATATTTTCGCGCAATGCAGATAGTCGACAAACACCGCCTGAGGTTATTACACAAGAACTAGCAGAGGCCACAGGTGCTTTCCAAGCAGGTCAAATACGTAGAGAATCAGGAATTATAACTCCTGTCCCAGAAGGTATAACCATCCAAAGATTAACTGAGGAAAGTGACCCTAAAATAAAAAAGCAGTTTGTAAAACTCATCTCCGGCTCGTTTGGAGATGAAGACAGTGAAATTAGAGAGGTTATAGCTGACGAAGATTCTGTCGCCCTGGCAGCGACAACTTTATACAGAGGTAAACCAAGGGTTATAGGAACAGTTTACGCTAGTAACGATGCAGATACACTTCGCAGACATGGAAAGAATGTAAAATTAAGTACTTTTGAAGTCATGGGTGCCAAGGTTCGTCCAGAAATGGAAGGACGAGGTATTTATACAGCTTTATCACATCAACTATTGCGTGAATTAGCAGCCAGAGATGATGTAGATGTAGTTTTTGGCTACTCTAATGCAACTAATCGCAGGGTAATGTCGGTAGCTGGCAACCTTGGAAGAACAATTGTTACTGATACTGCTCGTCAACTTGGCTTGCCTATTCGTCCAGCTATGCAACAAACTATAACTGATGGAAGGTTAGTTGATGAAGTTGTAACGTACATGCCAGGTAACCAATTACGTGCTTTATATAGATAATTTTAACTCTTGGCTTTGCCTGTCTGGCCATGACCTTCCGTGAGTGCTAAATTCTTACCCAGATCGGCGATAAATCTCTTCACAAATTCCCTACTCATCCCCACCCGGCTGACAACTTTTACTCCACCAGACCCCATGATAGATTGTCCAAAATTCAACATCACTCCATCCGGACTGATATTCCAAAAAATATTGTCCGCATATAAAACAGGCGTGTTTTCCAGATTAAGATTAATATTGGCTTGTGCTTGTTTTTCCTCGTCCATGTACCTCCTTCCTGTCTATTTTTTCTCAGCTAAACTCTGCTGCAATTCAGCTATGTCTTTTCTTTTTTGTACAAATTGATCCTCTTTACTAAATGAGTTTAAGACTGCTAATGAACGTTCCACAGCTTGCTTAGCATCCTCAATCATGTTGGCAGCCTGATAAATTCTGGCTAAATCAAAGAATGCTATGACTAGGAAAAACTTTTCCTCACTTTGCTCAAGTAATCCAATCGCTTCTTGCATTAACTCAACCCCCTCTTTAACTTCTCCCTGTATAGCCCGTACAAAGCCTAACTTGGCTTGAGAAATTGCATACTGATCTGCCAATTTGCTATCTTTTAAACTTGATACACTTTGTAATAAATACTCTTTGGCTTTAGCAAAATCTTGTTGTTTATATACAGACAAACCTAAATCTCTTTTAACAATAGCTACAAAATCTTTGTTATCAGTCCGCTGAAAAATTTCCAAAGCCTGTTGGTAATAATCATCAGCCATAGTAAATTCATTTTGTTGATAATAAGCTACACCAATCATATGCAAGCATTCGCCCGCCAACCAATCATTGCCACTCGACATAGCCGCCAAACGAATCTGTTGATAATCTGCTATGGCTAGGTCGAATTGACCGTTATCTCGTTTCTGTTGTGCTAATTGAAATTGTTGTTGCTTATCCATTATTTAACAAAAGCTCTTAATTTTACGCTATTATACCAGCAAATTGTTCTAATAATACGTTAAAGAAGTCGTCATTTTGGCAAGCGACCCCGCTTAGCGGGGATGCGACTCCAGAATCAATTTAATCCTGGAGTCGCCAAGTCAGACTTGGCTTCCAAGCATGATAACTCCCTCCTCAATTCATAATTCTTATTACTCTCTATTAACTACTGCCCATGGGCAAACGCAATTCCCCACACCCCCTGAGCTCCATTATGCTTTAAAACTTTAGTCGCTTCATTCATCGTTGCTCCGGAAGTGATTAAATCATCAACCAACAATATAGTTTTATCTTTAATTTTATCAATATGCTTAGAATTAATAGAGAATGCTCCTTTAAGATTGTTTAAACGCTCCACTCTACTTAATTGATACTGAGAATGAGTGGTTTTAAGTCTCCGTAAACAATCCACTATAGGTATGTGCCAATATTTAACCAATCCTTCAGCTAGCAATTTAGCTTGATTATATCCTCGTTGACGCATTTTAACTGCATGCAAGGGTATAGGCACCAAAACACAGTCCTGCTGCAAGACTGTTTGTAAACTTTCTTTCTGAATTAAACCCTCATACAACAAATCAATCATATTTTGCCTTAGATTCGTCAAATTAGGTTCATATTTGAATGAGTAGACTAATTTTTTGACTATACTTTTATAAACTAAAGCTGAACTTGAGCCGTCTATGCTATAGTTGCTGACACAACCAGGATGAGTTTTACTGTCGATTGACGGCTTATTGCAAACCAAACACTTGTCTTCATCTTGGAATTTTATCGAAGCAAAGCAGTTAGCACAGATGTAATCACCCATTTTTTTGCAACCCAAACAATATTTAGGAAACAACAAGCTCAGCAGATCCATGTATATTTAGTGTAACAGAACCTGCATAAGTAATTAAATATCTGCGGAGAGTGTGGGGGTCGAACCCACTCAGGATTGTTTAAGACCCTGCAGGTTTAGCAAACCTGTGCCTTACCGTCCGGCCCACTCTCCTGGCTTAATACTGCGAATGATTATACAACCAAAATAGGTTTCACGCCATTAATTTAACTCCCAAAAAGGTTGACAGACATTTGATTTTTATGTTACCTTTAATACATGGACAATAATCCTACTGCTCCCGCGTCTGAAACTCCTGATGCGGCAAATTCTCAACCCACTGTACCAACTATGAATATGGCACCAGAGGCGCCCGTGAATACAAATCCATCTGCTACAGCTGGAATTCCTACCCAACCAACTACTCAACCCATGCCTGCAGTAGCTAATGCCACTCCAGCTGTCGCCAACCACTCCGGTCATTCTTCATGGTTGTTATATGTAGTTATTGCCATTGCTCTGTTGATTTTAGTCGGCGGAGGAGCATGGGTACTTTTAACCCGGACAGCCAATCCTCAGGCTAACCAATCAGCTCAAGTTATACCTACAACAGCACCAATCTCTCCTACCGTAATGCCCTCCCCAACTCCCGTAATTTCTCCCATTACTCCACAAAATGCAGATCAAAGCTTAAATAATACTGAGACAAATATTGATCAGTCCCTGCAACAAGCGACGACAGATATGAACAGTATGGATCAAATTAACAGTTCACAAGATAATCCTAATTCTGTAAATTAATATGCAAAATAAAAAAATAATTATTTCTTTAATTATAGGTCTTAGCTTGATTTCTCAATCTGTAATTCCAGCTTTGGCTCAAACCACCTCTACCGTTACTTCTACGGAACAGGCTGGCAACTATACGCTCGGTGCTCCAAAACTGGTACAAGATGTTAATCGTATGGCAAGTAAAGCCGCTGCTGTGTCGCAAAGTCGTCTTACATCGATTGTTGCTCGCGCAGACACTATGATTACTACTCGTGTAACTGCTCTACAAACTTTATCAACTAAAGTTCAAAATGATTCGCGGCTAACCGACACGGAAAAAACCAATTTAACTACTGATATTCAAAATCAAATTAGCAGTCTGCAAACTCTTAAAACCAAAATTGATGCTGATACCGATGCTACGACTGCTTTGGCAGATACCAAACAAATAATCACTAACTACTATATTTTTGCAGTCTATGAACCCAAAACAGATATGTTAATTGTTTTAAATAACCTGAACACTGTGGTTACTCAATTACAGGCTACAGTTCCACAATTGCAAAATTTAATTACTACCTATGGACAAGGTAAGGATACCATGCAATTACAAGCCTTAGTAACTGATATCAATAATCAATTGAGTACTATCAGTACTACCTTAACTAGTGATACTACTACCATTGAAGGTGTGTCTATTTCGTCTGAATCAACTGCCAAGGCGACCTTCGCTCAAGTCAGAAGTGATGTAAGTACGACCATTCGAACTGCCTTAAATAAAATTCGCACGGATATTAGCCAGATGAGACCCTTGTTTAAAACTTTAATTTTACCTAATGCTACGCAAAATAATAGTAGTGCCAGTGCGATGCCATCCATGCATATGCCGCAAGGACAAGCAAATAGCATGGCTAACCCTCCTGCAACTAGTTCTTCAGCACCCTCCTCCAACGCTATCAATCCTTAAGTAAAGTGATTTAAATTAACAAGAAGTTAATAGAGTTGTTATTCTTTTATTCTGCTTTGTATCCAATCTTTTATTTTGCAAAAAAAAGCATGCTTATGCATGCTACTAAAAACATACGCGATAGCAAAAATAGTGGCTACAATGATTATTGCGTCTACGCTATCGCGACCCTGTTTCTCCCAGTAGACATCCTGTAAATATAGCCACAAAGCGAATTCGTCAATAGTTAAAGCTGCTCCAATGCCAAATAAAATAGCCACAATTAAACGTATTTTTCCCTTTGACCAAAAGGAAATACCCAAATATCCGCTGATCAGTAGCAAAAATATTCCCGGCACTAAATGATGTATGTGTAGGGCGCCATGCTGATTTGGCCATAACCCAACCTTTTGTAAATGAGTAATTGCCCTGGTGATACCAAATGTAACTAAAAAGCTAATCAACACTAGCAATTGAGGAAAAGATTCTGATTTAGACAAATTTTTGATAAACTCTTTCATAACTGAAGTATCTCACGCGCCATATTCACAGTCAAACTTGTCTAAATTACTAAAACTCTCTACTATAAATTAGCACTTCATGTTAAAGAAAATTATTTATTATCTTCTAACTATTGCTGTTTTGGCCAGTGTGATGTGGTTTCAACAATATAATAAGCCACATTATACATCACAGGATGTGTTAGGTAGTAGTTCCAATTTGGCCTTAATTATCCAACCGGAAGCAGGAGAAGATCCCATTGTTAATGTCATCAACCAGGCTAAAAAAGATATTTTAGTCGAAGACTACCTACTTTCTGATAAGGCAGTCATCAGCGCACTAGAACAAGCTCAAAAAAGAAATGTAGATGTTGAAGTAATGTTAGAACAACATCCTTTTGGCGGGGGCTCTCTAAATCCCAAAACCAAGCAAGAGCTAGAACAAGCTGGGGTAAAAGTTGAATGGGCTAATCCTACCTTTGCTCTAACTCATGAAAAATGTATATTAATTGATGATAATGAAGCTTTAATCTTAAGCCAAAATCTAACTGCTGCCTCTTTTAAGAGTAATCGCGAATACGATATTGCAGATACTAATCCACAGGATGTTGCAGAAATAAAAAATATTTTCATAGCGGATTGGCAAAGAATTAATTTTACTCCTACTCAAACAAACTTAGTTATCAGCCCACTGACTTCCCGACCTAAATTAGAAACATTGCTGAATAGTGCAACTAAATCGTTGGAGATTGAAATGGAAGTCATTGATGATAAACAGATTGAGTCAATTTTGACAACCAAAGCCAAGACGATTCCAATAGAGCTAATTCTTCCCGACATGAATAGTGATACCAGTAACCAAAGTCAAGCACAGTTACTTAAAAATGCAGGTGTACAAATTCACACCCTTAAACATCCATATATTCATGCCAAAATGATTATGGTAGACGATCAACGCGTATATGTAGGATCAATTAACTTTACTACAGCAAGTTTGGATGAAAATCGAGAGTTGGGGATTATTATTAGTAAACCAGATATTGTAGACAAAATTAATCAAACCTTTGAGTCAGACTGGACCGCGAGTAAAGCTCTATAAAGCTTAAAGGAATAACTAATTAGGGTTATTGCCTTAAATTTTATACTTACGTCCTAAACTGGGAGATCTTTTAGAATTTCCCCCGCGTGTTGAGATGGATCTACCTTAGGATAAACTTTGGTAATCACGCCTTGTGGATTAATCAAATAAGAAATTCTTTTATTAAAAGGAGTTCCTTTGGCTCCATATTTTTCAATTACTTTTTTTGGGGGGTCGGCAAGCAATGTAAATGGCAGATGATACTTTTCCACAAACTTTTTATGGCTGTCTATACTATCGGCACTCACACCCAGAACTACAGCCAGTTTTTCTAATTTATCATAGTTATCACGCAAAGCACATGCCTCGACTGTACAACCAGGTGTATCGTCTTTGGGATAAAAATAGAGCAACACCCACTTACCTTGATAGTCATTTAGTTGGTGTAAATCGCCATTTTGATCGGTCAAAGAAAAATCTGGTGCTAGCTCTCCTACGTTCAACATAGTGAAAACATAATGTCATAGTTTATTTTTTTCTGCAAGCTCATGAAAAAACCTTTGAGACAAATAATCAAGAATCCGTTATAATCTTTTTATGTCGACAAATTTACAAACTGCAACTTTTGCCAATGGCTGTTTTTGGTGCACAGAAGCCATCTTCCAAAGACTAAAAGGCATTAACTCGGTTAAGTCTGGTTATAGCGGAGGCACTGTCCCCAATCCGACCTATGAACAAGTAAGTAGTGGTGAAACAGGTCATGCTGAATCTTTACAAATAGAATTTGATCCACAAGTTATTTCTTATGCAACTTTGTTGGATGTTTTTTGGCATACACATAATCCCACGACTCTGAATCGTCAAGGTAACGATGTAGGTACACAGTATCGGTCAGCAATTTTTTATGCTGATGAAGAACAAAAAAAGTTGGCCGAAGAGTCAAAAGCTGCTTTAGAGAAAACCAAAGAGTTCTCTGATCCTATTGTGACAAAAATAGAAGAGTTAAAAGAGTTTTATCCGGCAGAAGGTTACCACCAAAATTATTTTAATCGCAATGGATCAGCACCTTACTGTCAATTTGTCATAAGCCCAAAAGTCCACAAATTATTGGAAAAGTACGGAGATAAAGTTAAAGAAGAGTATATACACCCCTCTTAATATTAAGTTTTAGATAGAATATTAAATAATGCGTAAGATACCTTAGCATTATTCTGATCAATATATTTATAGAACAAATAAGCAATTGGTATAATTAATATTATAGATAAAAGTATAGTAATTAATGCTGTTATGTTATAATTAAAGTACTTGATTATAAAAGAATAAATAAATAAAGAAAAAGAGAATATCACTAGCGGATGTAATAGATATAAAGAAAATGAAATTCTACCTATAAATGAGAGATATTTGGTTGATAGCCAAGATGAAACCTTTCTTGTATAGAGAATATAACCGATAAGAAACACGGCACCTAAAATGTGATATAAAACTGACATTTCAGAAAGAGAAAAATTAGAAAATTTGATTAATGGATAATCAATTGCATACCACCCTGCGATCGGATAACCTCCAAATACAATAATTGTAATTAAAATAATTAAGTTATTGAATTTAAATGAAAAGAACCTAATTAAAATATCGGAATGCTTGTAAAGGTCATATAATAATATTCCTAAAAGAAAAGCTAAATAGTACGTTTTAAGAAAAACAATAAAAAATAATAAATAAGCTATATATCGATATTTATTATTTTTAAATAACATAAGAAATATATATACAAAACATGAGCCAATATACTCGTAATACATTGCCCAAAGCACATTGTTATAACTAGTTTCATTAGGGCTCATAAATATACCTATTGTACCTTGATACAACATGCTCGAAAAATCAGGATGAAATCTATAGTATTGATTTAACCATAGATATGAATATGTAGATTTTATAACCTCATTGTTGTTTAGTATTAAGTTATTCTGCAATAAAAGATATGCGATATATACAGAAGTAAGTATAGGAACCATAAGACGCAAGTATCTTCTGAAAAAAAGGAAAATCAACTTCTTAAAACTAAAAACATAAGATTTCTTTAAGAAAGAATAACTTAAGACAAAACCACTTAAAACAAAAAAAACACAAACCGCAAAGTTTCCAGCAAATAATATATTTACAGGAGTAGTATATATATATTGTTCTAAAGCTGAATGCTCTTGAGCCCAATTACCAAATATTATTGAAGGGAAAAATGCACAAGCCATATGATGTACAATAACTATTAAAGCAGCAACCCCTCTTAATCCTTCCAAATACTGTATTTTTTTCATTAATTAGTGGTTACTTTAAAAATAAAATGTTAATCATATAAAACTATAATTTCCGTTTAGGTTTGTAGTTTAATGTTTTATTAATTACAGCTATTCCATACTTGATACTACTTAGAAGATTTATTGAAGATGCTTCTTTGAAATAACGTGTTTTAACAGGAACTTCCATAAATCTCATTCTATTACGAATGCCTGCAATCAAAAGTTCATTGTCGAAAATAAAATCATCAGAAAAACTTTTATAATTAATCGTTTGAAGAAATTTACGAGAGTATGCCCTATACCCTGTATGATATTCTGATAGATGCATTCTGAAAATTATATTTTGGAATGTAGTCAAAAAACGATTTGATATATATTTATATACAGGCATACCCCCTTGTAATGCACCTCCTTTATGTGGATCACCCAGCATTCTTGATGCTAGGACTATATCTGCATAATCATATATCAAAGGCGCTGTTAAGCTAGGTAATATTTTAGGGTCATATTGATAATCGGGATGTAACATTACAACAATATCTGCTCCTAATCTTAAAGCATTATCATAACATGTTTTCTGATTACCACCGTAACCTTTATTCTTTTCATGCTTAATGACGTTAAGTTTCATTCTTTTTGCTACATTTATTGTGTAATCCGAAGAAGCATCATCTACCAATATAATTTCGTCATAAGCATTTTGAGGTATCTCTTCTACTGTTCTCTTTAAAGTCTTTTCAGCGTTATATGCTGGTAAAACAACAATTATTCTTTTATGTTTACTCATAGAACAAATGTATTTATATATTATATACTATATATAAATATTACAACTGCTAAAACATTTACGTCCATGAAAATAATAAAGCATTACCGCTATTTCTTTCTGACATTACTAATAATCCTAATTAATTCATTTTACGCATCAACTGGAAATCAATATACAAGTGATAGCGTGTGGGGATACTTACTTTTTAGTGATTTTCTTAAATCTTCAATCTATCTTGCTCCTGATACATTCATTTTACATTACCCCATAGCTTTTTTAGTATTAAAAACTTTTGGATATTCATTTAATACTCTTTTTATAACTTCTTTTCTAAATTTATCCATCACATTAACCTTATTTACAATCTTTTATTATTTTATACTGAAAAAATATATCAAAAAAAGAGGTTTTGTTTATCATCTTCCATTATTATTCTTTATAACTTTTTCGTGGGCCTTTTATCACTTTATTGCTGATAGTTTTATTAGAAATATAGAATTTGGAATATGTTTTATCTTGCTAATTTATTTTGATAATCCTCTTAAAATTAAAAAAAATAACCCATTAAGTTTGTTAATCTATTTTATTTTATTGTTAGAAATTATCTCTGATCCATACTTTTTATTTTTATTTGTCATACCTTTATTATTGACTATATTCATACAATATAGACACTCAAAGCAATACTTACTACCATTAATCTTTGTTTTTCTAATAACATGCCTAAGCTTCGTGATTAAATATATTTTTAATTTAAATGGCCAATTTCTTATATCAAATTTAGGTCAAAATATGATTTCTTTACAAGATTTAGGCAAAAATATGTTCTTATTAATAGAGGGTTTCTTATACCTAGTAGATAACAGTTATGACCTCACATTTCTCTCATTAATACAACTGGTTTTATTTATAATATCTGTTTTGGGTATATTTTTGTTTACCAAAAAATTTTTTAAAGAAACTACAATAATTCCCATCTTCATCTTTTTATCTGTAATGCTTAACACTCTTTCTTATTTAATAGCTTATCTTGGACAAGATATTCTTACAAGTCGTTATCTATTAATGATAGTTTTTCTCAGCCCAATAGGATTATTATTTGTATTGAATAACTTAAAATTTTATAGACTTAGATCAGTCTTAATAGTATTACTAATAATAGTTGTAATAGTTAACGTAGTAACAATTAATACAAAATTCTATACACTTAGTGAGATTAATAAATATAGATACAATACTCAAGTTATCTCAGAGGTTAACAGTACTAATTTAAATTATGGATATACTAGTTATTGGAATGCCGGAATAAATACTTTTTTGTCAAAAAATAAGATAAAATTTAGACAAGTATCTTGTTATCAACATAAAATTTATCCGTATTTATGGGTAAGTTCTGAGCAATGGTATTTGCCTGACAATCAAATTAAAAAAAGTTTTATACTTATCGATTTTGATAAAAAGTTAACTCCTGAGTTAAATGGCTGTTCTCTTATAGACATCCAAAAACAATTTGGTAATCCAAGTTCAATCTATAAAATTCATACTGTTGAAGGCTCTCTTTCTTTATTAAAATTTAATTACAATGTAGCTAATAAATTTTAGTAAACAATCGTTTACACCATCTTTCTACTATGTTAAAATTATGGCATGAACCTCGCTGCACGCTTGCGTCCACGCACCTTGAATGAATTTGTCGGCCAGGAACACCTGGTAGGTACCGGCAAAGTCATACGTCGCATGATTGAAGAGAAAAATATCTTTTCTATGATTTTATGGGGACCACCTGGAACTGGCAAGACCACTCTCGCCCAGATAGTAGCCAACGAAACACAAGCACATTTCTATCATCTATCCGCAGTGGAAGCCGGCAAATCTGAATTACAGAAAATAATTAAAGAAGTTATGGGTAACAATTCTCCTACAATAGCTATTGATACTAGCGAAAATGAGGAACATCCATTAGTAGTCAATCCAAAACAACCAGTCCCCATACTATTTTTAGATGAAATTCACCGTTGGAGCAAATCGCAACAAGATGCCTTACTACCATATGTGGAAAAAGGTGACATCATTCTGATCGGCGCGACTACCGACAATCCTTCCTTTGAAGTTAATAATGCCCTACTTTCTCGTTGTAGAGTTTTTGTATTGGAAAATTTAAGTTTGGAAAATTTAGAAAAACTAATTGATACGGCTTTGATTGATGTAGAACGAGGATTGGGAAAATATAAAAAGACATTGCTACCGGAAGCAAAGAATCTATTATTACAATTTTCTGGTGGAGATGCCAGAATCATGCTCAACGGATTGGAAATCGCAGTCACCAACTACAAACAAAAGACGATTACTCCGGAAATTATTGAACAAGTATTTCAACATAAATCAGCCGGGATCTATGACAAAAAAGCCGATGAACACTACAATACTATCAGCGCTTTTATCAAATCAATGAGAGGTTCTGATCCTGATGCAGCACTTTATTATATGCTGCGTATGCTGGAAAACGGCGAGGATCCTATCTTTGTTGCTAGAAGGATGCTAATTTTTGCCGCCGAAGATATTGGTTTGGCAGACCGAGGTGCTTTAATTCAGGCTAACGGCTGTTTTGAAGCTGTCGAAAAGATAGGGTTACCTGAAGCGCAATTAATTCTTGCTTCTACTTGCTTATATTTATCAACAGCTAAAAAATCACGCTCCGTTCCCAATGCTATTGAGAAAACTAAGCAAGCCATCTTTCAAGATCCTATTTTGCCCATTCCTCTAGCTTTGAGAAACGCACCGACTAAACTGATGAAAGAACTAAAATATTCTCAAGGTTATACTTGGAGTGAAAAACATGTAGGATTAGAGGAAGGACAGTCCTATTTACCCGACAAACTCAAAGGTAAAAAGTTCTTTGAGAGATAGTTATCAGCATCAGCTAATTTTCAGCTTGGTTCTGTTATACTCAAGCTGTGAAAATTCTAATAGTCGAAGATGAGCACAAAATCGCCAACTCCATCAAAAAAGGCTTAGAACAAGAAAACTATGTTACTGATGTCGCCTATGATGGGACTCAAGGATTAGACTTAGCAGTAGGAGAAGACTATGACCTTATCATTCTCGATCGCCTGCTGCCAGGTATGGATGGCTTGACCATTTGCACGACTTTACGCAAAAAACAAATTCATATTCCTATCTTATTATTAACAGCCAAAGGTCAGTTAAATGACAGAGTCGAAGGCTTAAATGCCGGAGCCGATGATTATTTAGTAAAACCATTTGCGTTTGAGGAACTACTGGCAAGAGTAAGAGCGCTACTACGCCGGCCACAAAAAACCGCTGAAAATAAATTGACGGTGGGAGAATTATCTTTAGACACCTCTACTTTTCAGGTTGAAAGAGGAACTAAATCTATTACTTTATCGCAAAAAGAGTTTGCATTATTAGAATACTTGATGCGTCATGCCAATAAAGTCATTACCAAAGATCAAATTATCAACCATGTCTGGAACTATGACACTGATATCTTACCCAATACAGTAGAAGTTTATATGACCCATCTACGCAACAAGGTCGATCGTATCTTCCCGGATAAATTGGCTCTTATTCGCACTGTAAGAGGATTTGGGTATATGATAAGTGATAAGGAGGTCTAGAAATTTCTAATTAAATTACAAATACATAATCTCTGGGGAATTAAACTGTAATTATAAGTTAGGAATTTTAAATTACCCATGTTCCACTCTGCACGTATTAAGCTTACAGCCTGGTATTTGCTCATTTTGATGAGTATTAGTATTCTCTTTAGCGTAGCAATTTACAATGGTGCTAAATCTGAATTAGTTCGTAGTTTGCACGCACAGCAGTTCCGTTTATACTACTTTGACAACCCTGAGTTAATCCCTGCACCTCCACATATTAGTCAACTGCAAATTGACCCCGAACTACTCAGTGATGAGGAAAATAGAATAAAACTAGCTTTGATTTTACTTAACTTAGGAATTTTCGTACTTGCGGGAGGAGCCGGTTATTTTTTAGCAGGCCGAACACTAAAACCAATTCAAGTCATGGTAGATGAACAAAATCGCTTCATTACTGATGCATCACACGAACTAAGAACACCCCTCACCGCTTTAAGAGCAGAAATTGAAGTCAACTTAAGAGCGAAAGATCTGTCCGTAGAAGAAACTAAAAAGCTATTACAAAGTAATTTAGAAGAGGTAATAAATTTACAATCACTCTCAGATAATCTATTACAGCTTACTCAATTAGAAAAATCCAAAGGACAAAATATTTTTACCCAGGTATCAGTTTCACAAGTTATTGAAGAAGCCGTAAAAAAGATTTCTTCTGAGGCTAAGAAGAAAGAAATAACCATCAGAAGCGAGGTAAAAAATTATCAAGTTCTCGGAGAAAAAAATAGTTTACTTCAACTAATGATAATCTTGCTTGATAATGCAGTCAAATACAGCAATAATAATACCTTGATCAAAGTTACAGCAGAAAAAATTGACCATAAAATTTCGCTGAAAGTCGCTGATCAAGGCATCGGTATTAATACCAAGGACTTACCTCATATTTTCGAACGTTTCTACCGAGCTGATAGTTCCAGAACTAAACAGGAGATTTCAGGTTATGGACTCGGCTTATCAATCGCCAAAAAAATAGTAACTTTGCATAGTGGAATAATATCTGTTAAAAGTAACAGCAAAGGTACAACTTTTAATGTTTTATTGCCTATTCTGCCCAAACAATAGTTCAGCCAGTATTCAGTATTTACCGATATAGTCTGAAATAGTTATGAAAAAATTCCTTCTTGGTTTAAAAAATTTCTTATTTAAAACCACCAAACGTACAATTTTTACAGTCATTGTAATTATAATTGCAATTATCGTAGCCTTGAATTTACCCAGTGGCCAAAAAATAGCTACCTATCAAACTACAAAGGTTACCAAAGGTACGCTGGTTACCTCGGTTACTGAGTCAGGTTCTGTTTTAGTTGCCAACAGATTGGCAGTCACCACTCAAGCCAGTGGAACCGTCAAGGATGTCGTGGTAAAAGATGGAGATCAGGTGGCAGCGGGCCAAACCATAGCTGATTTAACTCTGGATAATTCAGGCCAGCAGAGACAAACTCAGACGTATGCTGCTTATTTAGGGGCTCAATCTGCTTTAGCTAATGCTCAAGCACAACTTTATACCTTACAAGAAAATATGTTTAATGCCTGGCAAACATACTTAGACTTGTCAACTAACGCAACTTATCAAAACTCTGATGGTACACCAAATACATTAAATAGAACATTACCTCAATTCATTACAACCCAGGATGCCTGGTTAGCTGCAGAGGCTGCTTATAAAAATCAACAAATAGTTATAGCTCAAGATCAAGCTTCTGAGAGCAATGCGCTGACTAGTTATCAGGCATCATCCGCCACAATTACAGCACCCTCGGGTGGAACAATTACTGATTTAGTAATTGCTCCTGGTATGCAGATCACTAGTGCTGCTACTTCTACTACTAGTACCAGTCAAACCACCATCGCCAGTATAAAGAGCAGTGGAACCCCTGTTATTTCTGTTAGTTTATCTGAAGTAGATGCAGCTAAAGTGAAAGAAGGCCAGAAGGCTACTATAACCTTTGACGCTTTGCCCAATCAAACTTTCACCGGAAAAGTAATTGGTATAAACACAACAGGCAGTGTGACTTCCGGTGTTACTACCTATCCTGCCACAATTGTTTTGGATGTCCCGAATGACCAAATTTTGCCAAACATGAGCGCTACGGCTAATATCATTACCGGTGTGTTAAGTAATGTTTTATTGGTTCCATCTGCAGCAGTACAGACTATCGGAAATGTATCTACAGTTAATGTGGTTAATAACGGTGTAGTAACGCCTACCACTGTACAAATTGGAGCATCCTCTGATACAGAAACTCAAGTTGTCAGTGGTCTGGCTGAAGGTCAAATCGTGGCCATTGGTTACAGTACCAGCACATCCACCACCTCAAGTAACACATCTTCTCCTTTCAGTCGTAATATTTTTGGTGGAGGAGCAGCCCGTGGCGGAGCTGTCAGGGTAGGCGGGGGTGGATAAAAGCTTTGATTTTTTATATGTATGTTAATTCATGTTTCACATCTATACAAAAAATACCTTGTCGGTACTACAGAGACCATAGCATTAGCTGATGTGTCTTTTGACGTTGCCAGAGGTGAGTTTGTGGCTATTATGGGACCATCTGGTAGCGGTAAGTCTACCTTAATGCACATGATCGGAGCATTGGACACTCCTACATCTGGTACATATATTCTTGATGGAGAAGATGTTAGTAAATTAACTGATGATGAACTGGCGGATATCAGAAATAGGAAAATTGGTTTTGTTTTCCAGGCATTCAATCTACTTCCCCGCCGTAGTACTATGAAAAACGTCATGTTACCTATGATGTATGCTGGTATTCCCAAAGCAGAGCGAGAAGAACGAGCAAAAAAATACTTAACTCTGGTTGGACTAGGTGATCGTCTTGAACATACTACCAACCAACTTTCTGGAGGACAACAGCAGAGAGTAGCTATAGCACGTGGACTGGCCATGAATCCAGCAATTTTATTGGCAGATGAACCTACTGGTAATCTCGCATCTTCTCAAGCTAATGAAATTATGGATATCTTCAAAGACTTAAATAAACAAGGTCATACTATCGTCATGATTACACACGAACCGGATATTGCAGCCAATGCCAAAAGGATTATTACAATTAAAGATGGGCAATTAATAAACGACAAGAAAAATAAAGGCTAAGGGTTAAACGTAAACGAAGATAGAATAACTTTACCCTTACCCTTAAAGCTTTACTTTTTCAAAATATGGATTTACTAGAACTATTTTTATCAGCTGTAGAAGCATTAACCTTAAATAAATTAAGAACTGGCTTAGCCACATTAGGCATCGTCATCGGTATCGGCTCGGTTATTGCCCTGATTTCATTAGGACAAGCAAGTCAACAATCAGTACAGAAACAAATTGAATCACTAGGTGCCAATACTTTGACAATTATTCCCGGTGCGCAGACTACAGGGGGAGTCCGTCAGGCAGCAGGAAGTAATCAAACACTTACCAATGCTGATGCTACCGCTATGGCTAACTCTCCCCAATTGACGGAGATTAGCGCAGTATCCCCTGAAGTCTCATCTCGAGGACAAGTCATTGCCAACGGTAATAATGAAAATGATTCAATTTTAGGTGTAACTCCTTCCTATGCCATTGTCCATAATATTCAAATGCAAGAAGGATCTTTTATCAGCAATTCTCAGTCACTTAGTAAGGTGGCTGTCATTGGGGCACAAGTCGCCTCCGATTTGTTTACTGGTGACCCGATTGGTCAAAAACTACGAATAAATAACACTACCCTTACGGTAATTGGGGTAACTGCCTCACAAGGAGGAAGTGGATTCCAAAATCCTGATGCAACAGTTTATATACCGCTATTAACTGATCAGCAGGAAGTTAGCGGATCTTCGTATTTAAATACGATTACTGTCTCTGCTAAATCACAAGATGTTATGACAACCGCGGAAAATCAAGTTGGATATTTTTTGCTAGCTCGTCATCATATTACTGATCCAACTCAGGCTGATTTTAGTATTTTGTCCCAACAACAAATTTTGAGCGCCGCTAGCTCAGTAACCGGGACTTTAACAAGTTTACTAGCTGGTATTGCTGCTATATCGTTGATTGTAGGAGGAATCGGGATTATGAATATAATGTTAGTCACGGTAACTGAGAGAATTAGAGAAATCGGTTTAAGAAAAGCCTTAGGCGCCAAGAAAAAGACTATTATTTACCAATTCTTAGTCGAGGCAGTTTTACTTACTATAATTGGTGGACTTCTGGGTATGATTTTAGGCATTCTAGTTTCTGCCATTGTCTCTTCTTTGGTCAGTTTACCCTTTGTACTATCTACTTCCGCTATCTTTTTAGCCATTGGTGTATCTGGAGGTATAGGTATACTTTTTGGTTGGTATCCAGCCCAGAAGGCTGCAAGTTTGAGTCCCATCGAGGCTCTGAGATATGAATAAAAAATCTGGGCAAAATTTTGTAATTTAGAAACTTATTCAGAGAGGGGGTGAATACATTGAAAAATAACCACATAATTCTCGTAGTTATCCTTGTCATTATAGTGGCAGCAGTCGGCTTTTATGCTGGTATGAAATATCAACAAAACCAGAGAGGAGTTGGTTTCGCAGGACGAGCTGGAGCTGGAGCTGGAATGTATAGACAATTTGCGGGCGGTGCAGGCTCCCCTACTTCCAACACACAAGCAGTACGTGGTCAAATCCTCAGTGTGAGTAATGACACTATGACAGTAAAATTAGCTGATGGTAGCAGTAAAATCGTTATATTACCAAGCAGTGTTAATATTTCCAAGCAAACTACCGGTTCAACTAGTGACTTAAAAACAGGTTCTGTAGTAATAGTTCTAGGCACAAGTAATTCTGATGGTTCGGTCACAGCCGAAAATGTTGCGCTAAATCCAACTTTTGGCGGGCCCAGAGGGGGTATGATGATGAATGGTAATCAACCTAGTCCATCTCAGTAATAGATGCAAGCAATCTTGGGTTATTTGTTAGATGACGAGTAACCCAAGTTGTTTGGATAGTGTATAATAAGCTTCGCCCACTGTTTTTTTGTATTTGTCCTATTAGTTAGCAATGATCTTGTAGCTTGTAGGCAGTGTACTTTGTTATGAAAAAAGTCATCGTTATTTTAATTTTCATTCTACTTACAGGTTTTAAATTTACAATATCTGCAAATGCTTCTACTATCTCTTCTTCAGCTGCCATGCCACAAGTGGTACCTTTAGAGACTTCCTCTACTCCAAGTGCGGCTAGTGCTCCAAACATTACTTATCTCAGAGCACTTGTTATAAATATAACTAATGCCACAAACGGTACACAGAACATGACCGTACAATTGATTGATGGACAAAGCAAAGGCAAACAGCTCCAAGTCAATTACGATCCTCAACATGTGGCTGATTTACGTATGCAAGTAGGACAAACTATAATTTTAAACAAAGAAACAGATTCTAGTGGACATATACAATATTATGTCAACGATAAATATCGATTACCACAAATAATAATTGCCGTGGTTGCTTTCTTTATTTTAATTATGTTGATTGCGGGCTGGAAAGGACTAGGGTCAATTCTTGGACTAATTATTAGTCTGGCAGTTATTTTTGGTTACATTATTCCGCAAATTATTGCCGGAGCTGATGCGTTAACAGTTTCGATGATTGGATCGGTTATAATTTTATTTTTAACTACTTATGTTGCACATGGTATATCCCGTCAAACTACCATAGCTCTTTTTTCTACTTTAGTTTCTTTACTTATAACTTACTTAATCGCAATTTGGGTAGTACAATTTACTTTGCTAAACGGTTATGGTAATTCTGATGCTACAGACTTACATTTCGGCACTACCAGTATTATTAGTCTCAAAGGAATTTTACTAGGAGGCATTATCATCAGTACCTTAGGTGCGCTAAACGATGTGACTGTTACTCAAGCCCATACAGTATTTGAGTTAGCCAACCAAAATAGAACTTTGTCTTTTAAGCAACTTTTCGCACGCAGTTTTATGATTGGGCGTGAACATGCGATATCTATTATTAATACGCTTGTTTTGGCATTCGCAGGCTCAGGACTAGCCATTTTAATTTTCTTTTTATTTAACCCGCAACAATGGCCTTACTGGGTGATTATTAATAGTGAATCTTTTAGTGAGGAGATTATTAAAGCTATTGGTGGAACTGCCGGGTTACTTCTAGCAGTTCCTATCGTAACGCTGTTAGCTGCAGCTTTTTGCAATCACAAATTTAAACAAATGTTTGGTAAAATATTACAATAATACATTATTATACAATCAATTATCAAAAAATATGACCAAAGAAAAAAATAATTTAAAAACACAACAGGATAAATCTAATCATGCAGCTAAATTGAATTGGTTACGAGCTGCAGTATTAGGTGCTAATGATGGTATTGTATCTATTGCCGGTCTGGTCATCGGAGTTGCTGCGGCTACTGATTCTGTTTCTGTAATAATTGCATCGGGTATCGCAGGCATTATTGCTGGTGCTATTTCTATGGCCGCTGGTGAATATGTGTCAGTCAGTAGTCAGAGAGATACTGAAAGAGCTTTATTGGAGCGAGAACGTGAAGAATTAGCCAATCATCCGGAAGAAGAAATGCAGGAGCTGGCTAGGATATATGAAGGTAAAGGTTTGAGTAAAAAAACCTCTGAGTTAGTAGCCAAAGAATTAACAGCTCATGATCCAGTCAAAGCTCATTTTGATGCTGAATTAGGCATTGATCCCAATAACCTTACTAATCCATGGCATGCAGCTATTGCTTCTGCGGCTTCTTTTTTGGTAGGAGCTATTATTCCACTGATTACGATCATAATTCTTCCACCTACGTTGAAAACTCCAGTTACTTTTGTGTCTGTACTTGTCGCTCTGGCAATAACCGGAACTATTAGTGCAAAAATCGGGGGGGCAAACGTGCTCAAAGCTACATTTAGAGTAGTAGCCGGAGGGGCACTGGCAATGATTGTGACTTATTCTATCGGTCGATTCTTCAATGTCAAAGGACTATAAAGAGAAATTAATGTTATTCCGACCACATGACGAAATAACGCCTGGAGGAATTTCTCGATTTATTTGAGACCTGGCATTCGCCAGAGATCCCTCGACTCACTACGTTCGCTCGAAATGACAACACTATTTATTGAATTCTTTAGTATAGAACTCTAAATCATTCGTCACTGCTTGGGCCCACCCACTGGGCAATAAATTATGGTCAGCTCCCGGATAAGTATTATATGTTATATCAACTTTGTCTTTTTGCAGAGTAGCATCCAAATTATCTGACCACCAATACGGAACTTCGTGATCTGCTGTACCCTGATCTAATTCTATGGGCGCTTTTATCCATTTGTAATAAAGTGGCGGAGAAAATTTATTAGTATCATAAACCATTTCAAAATTGGCTAATACTTTTCTCAAGCCTTTGCCTTGATCATCTGACTCCACAGTGTAATACAAAATGTCATATGGAAATGAGGTCGAAACCGGCGCCCATAATACTGTTGGATAAGTTACACCACTTATGGCTAAGGTGGAAAGGGCAATATGCCCTCCATTGCTGTGCGCCCATATACCAATTTTAGTCATATCTGCACTCATAGTACCGTTATAAACAGAGTTCAATCCAGAATTTAAAGTTGGTAGTGAGGATAACATCGTTAGAGCAGTGGTATATGTCTGAAAACGGTTTTCAAACGGATCAGCCGATGGGCTAGCTGATTCCCCATAGCCCAAAAAGTCCGGAGCTAAAGTAATATATCCATTTTTAGCTAAGACCTGGGCCACAGGTTCAGTTCCAACGCCCGGTTTATAGATATCCTGATCTACATATCCTCTGTACATCACGATCACAGGATAATTGCCAGCTTTAACTGGTAAATTCATCAATCCACTGACTTTTTCTAATTTATCACTACCTGGTTTGAGTGGTACGGAATAATAAAACTTACGAGAAATATAAGTGTCGGTAGAAGTAACAATGTCGCCTAACTTAATTTGTGTGACAGGGAATTTGGTCTTTTTGAGATTATCAAAAGAATAAGCTAGCAACGGTGTGGGAGGAGCTGGTGATTTTTGGTGTAATAAAATTAGCAAATCATTAAATCCATTTTGCTGATGCCAGATATATATTCCTTCACCAATAGAGGTGGCCAAAAGAATCAAGATAAACAATGTTAATAAAACCTTTTTCATGTCTCTATTTTACTCCAAAAACTAGCTGGAAGTTAGCTCCTCTTGTTATAATACTTGCATGTCCAACGAAAACTCTTCAGAACTTATTCAAGCTCCAACCTATCGTGATATTTTTAAAAAATATCTCCCTAAGTGCTAAAGTTAAATTAGAACATGAAAAGAAATATCCATATTACCTGGAATGTTATTAAGATCTGCTGGCATGCTAATGGGGTCTATGTTCTGATACTATTCTTTACGGATGCCTATACTAGTACCCTTTTCCCTTTAATTCAATTCTTATTACTCGCCAAAGTGATTGATCTTTTAACTCATGCCCTGCAAACTCATTTACAGATAACTGATTTTGTCTGGATCGGACTGGCTTATGCATTTGCCAGTGCGTTAAATTATTATCTAGCTAGTTATCAGGGTTTAAAAGAAGCTTATTTTCAAGGCAAATTAGAAACATATCTACATAGCAGAGTGATAAAAAAATTAACAGAACTCGATCCAGCTACTTTTGAAAAGGCAAAATTTCAGTCTTTACTTAGTCAAGTCACAGGTACCTTTGGAGTGATGGTAGTACTGCTTAGCCGGGTTAGTATGCTCATTAATGCTGCCGTCAAAGTCGTGGTGGCTACTATTGTTATCGTCCCTCTCTTCCCCATTATCGTTCCCGTGGTAATCGTTTCTACTATCCCCCTTTATTTGATCTCTGACAAATTTAGAGTTAAACTTTGGCCATTTTTTTCTGACAAACGGACTCATGTGATTCGACTTATAAATTATATTGAAACTTTATTGTCTGCTGATTCGACATCTAAAGAAGCCGCTATTTTCAAAGTAGGTAATGTGATGAGCAACAAAGCCAACTCTACTAGTACTGGATACATACAAGCTTTTAACAAAACATCAGAAAGCGGAATTCATCAACAATTTGGAGCTAATCTGTTACAAATTGCCGCGTTTGTTTACGCTTTATATTTATTAATTAACTCAGTACTAAAAAATATGTTAAGTATTGGCCAATTCACAGTGTATTTTCAGCAAATTATGTCTCTATCTACTGGCGTAGAAAATCTACTCAGTGGTTATTCCAGTATCTCCATGCGTACAGAGAATATCGACCTGTTCTTTCAATTTCTCAATACCAAGAAGGTAATTACTTCCCCTGAGTCTCCCAAACCTCTTACCTCCAACCCCACACCCCCGGAGATAGTCTTTAAAGACGTCTCTTTTGCTTATCCCAAAACTGACAGAAATATTTTGCAGAATTTTAATCTGACCATTAAACCGGGCGAGAAAATTGCCTTGGTCGGAGAAAATGGGGCTGGTAAAACGACTCTGATTAAACTCCTACTCCGTTTCTATGATGTAATAGCGGGAGAAATTTTAATTAATGGAGTAAATATTAAAGATTTAAATTTGGACGAATGGCACACTTATATTGGTGCACTATTTCAGGATTTCATTAAATACCAATTTACTTTTAAAGAAAATGTTTATCTGGGAAATATCACCGAAAAAGATAACGAGAAATTATTAAGAGTGGCGATTTCTAAATCCGGTGCAGATAAATATCTAGACAACTTACCCAAAGGTATTGAACAAACAGTCGGAAAAATGTTTGAAGGAGGCATTGATTTATCCGGCGGACAATGGCAAAAATTAGCTTTGGCGAGAGCTTTTTTCCGTGATGCACCAATTTTAATTTTGGACGAACCCACGGCTGCCATTGATGCCAAAGCAGAATATGAGATATTTCAAAATGTACAAAAATTACAAACTGATAAAACTGTCATTATTATTTCTCATCGTTTTTCCACGGTGAGAAATGCTGACAGAATATTAGTCTTAGATGAGGGAAAAATTGTCGAAGAAGGGAACCATGAACAATTAATGAAGAAAAAAGGCTTATATGCAGAGTTGTTCGAAATCCAAGCCAGAGGATATAAGTAGATGACCTTAAATTATATGCTCCTTAATCCATTCCTCAGTAGGAAATTCCCAACGGTAAACTAAAGGTTTCTCACTTTCGTCTGGAATTTCCATTTCAGCAGTCGCTGCTAAAAAAGCCTGGTCAGAAATGTCGAATCTTTCTTTGTTCAAACGATTGGCTTCTAACCTTTTCTTCGCCTCCTCAATTGAAGTGTCGACATAAATGGTTATCGCCTCTATACCTAATACATTCGCGATATTACGCACGTTACTACGCTCATGCCGGGTAAAATTACCCGTATCATGCAGTACGGTTTTCTCTTGAGAGAGAAAATTTTGAATATGAGTATACATTTGCTGATATATTCTATCCCAATCGTTTTTTTGCAACTGTTGATCCTCAACACTTTCTCCAAAAAGAGCGATTTTAACTCCGTCGAGATCAATTTTAGTAAAATTTTTTAATCTTACAATCTCATTTGCTAGAGTTGTTTTGCCGGCAAAAGGAATTCCGCACATAATGTATAGTTTATTCATAAGTACTTTATAAATTAAGTGAGATGTAGCTACTTATAGTATAGCAAAATTTATTTTTTGCCAAAAACTAAGCGAGGCAACCCATACCTATCTTCAGTTTTTGCCTGGTCTGAAATAGATTCTAATACCTGATTTGACCAACCGTACAAACACTGCACTATCTCTTTATCCCTACTTCTTAACATTACTTCTCTAGTACCCATAATTACACCACTTTCATGTAAGTTGTGTGAACCTGCAAGAGCCACCTTATGATCTACAGCAAGTAACTTTGCATGTACTTTACCCTGAGGATAATGAATTACCTTAACATTATCATAATCACTTATTCTGTTAATAAAATGCCTATAAAAATTTTTATAGAATTTATTCCCAGCTATATGACTATCCTCGAGTTGAGACATTACCACCTGTATATCTACTCCTTGTTTTGCTTTTTGACGTAACAATTCAGACACGATGGGGGAAGGAGGAAATTGCGTATAGAAAAGTATAGAATCCTGTGCCCCTCCTATTAACTCCATTCCTTGTCGCATAATATTAGATCTACCCACCCTACCTCCATCCACATGCAACCAATTGTTTTCATCACATTTTTCAATATAATCAGCAAATGTTGTGGTATTTTCTGTTTTTATAACTTGATTCTTCAAAGCTCTTACTATACCCTGATTAGTCGTACGCAACATAAAGTCTACTGCATGCAAACCAGAATAACCTTCAATATCATATAGATTAAATTCCTCCTATATATCCCACCTCTCCAGCAACTATAACTTTGCTGTGATTATGTTGCATGTATTTAAAAGGTACCCTTCTAGTGAACCGGCCAAAAGGAAGATCTCTACGTATAACAATGCCTCCCGCATCCTCCAGGTCAGCAAACGATTTACGCAAAACGGCCTGGTTAATGTCATCATCTATGTGAGAACTTTCTTCAAGAGGTAGATCCATAGCCCAATTCGGTTGCAATCTTACATCGGCTCCCCACGTAGAAGCTATCAATGCTTCCTGCAATATCCTTCCTGGTCCATGTCCGGTACCAATGTTATAATTTTCTATCCATACAGGATCAGTTACTCGAGTCCGACTAATATCTGTTAAAAGACTACGTAAAAACTCTACTGGCATTAAAACCTGATTCCCAGGGTTTACTGGTAGCTTATTTCTTGGTTCTATTTGGCCTAATTTCGTTTCAACTATCATAGGGGATATATTCTAGCACAGCTAATCTGAAGGTCAAAAATGTAATCTTGTATTTTTATTTTAATCTGTTAGGCTAGATATATGGCTAAGAAATCTGCCCAAGAATTTGTCAGCACCATTCCCGAACCTCCAATTTCCAAATTTATTTTTGCCAATACCAAACTTGCCTGGATATGGTTAATCATACGCCTCTACGTAAGCTGGCAGTGGCTAGAAGCAGGTTATGAAAAAGTCACCAGCAATGTCTGGACAGGTGACAAAGCAGGTGCTGCTCTAGCTGGTTTTATACAAGGCGCACTACAAAAAACTAATGGTGCCCACCCTGATGTGACAGGCTGGTATGGTGGATTTCTTCATGGTTTTATTTTGCCAAATACAGCAATTTTTTCTTATGTGGTGTCGTATGGAGAATTACTGGTAGGAGTAGGTTTACTGGTAGGGGCTTTCACGGGAGTAGCTGCTTTTTTTGGCGCATTTATGAATATGAATTATCTATTTTCTGGCACTGTGAGTATCAATCCCTTACTTTTTTTACTTGAGTTGTTGTTAATTTTGGCTTGGAGAGTAGCCGGCTGGATCGGTATTGATCGAGCCTTGCTACCTCTTCTTGGTACCCCCTGGCTCCCAGGCAAAGCTTTTAAAAAATAACCACCTAACTGCTATAATCTAAGCATGAGTTGGATATTGTTGTCCCTAATAGCTCCTCTTCTTTATAGTTTTACTAATTATTTAGAGAAATTCTTGATTGACAAAAAAATCAAAAATCCACTTAATCTGGTTATTCTAGGAGGAATATTATCTTTTTTTATATCTTTGCTTATTTTTTTAATACATGGTTTTGTATTGCTAAATATAACTCAAATCCTAATACTTATAATTTCCGGTATTTTAGGATTGTTTTATTTAATTCCCTATTTTAAAGCCTTAGCACTCGATGATGCATCGCGAGTAATTCCACTTTTTCAATTTCTATCAATTTTTGTACTTATTCTCTCTTATTTTTTATTACATGAACAATTGAGCCAATTCCAGCTCTTGTCTTTTATTTTTATTTTAACAGGAGGTATTTTACTGAGTCTGGAAAAAAGTCCCGAAGGTATATTTAGACAAAGGAAGTCGTTCTGGTATATGATGCTTGCCTGCCTACTTGCCTCAGGAATATCTATTCTATTTAAATATGCCCATGTTCCCAATGATTATTGGCTCTCTTTTGCCTACCAAGAATTAGGTGGTATGTTCGGAGCAATAATTCTTCTATTAGTACCCAGACTTAGACGTAGTTTTTTCTTGGAAATTCGTACTTTTCAAAAGAATGTTTGGCTTTTTTTGTCTCTCGATGAAATCCTCGATAGGTTGGCTGGCTTTGTTTATCTCTATGCCTCTTTACTGGCACCAGTCGCCTTAGTTGCGGTAGTAACGGATGTACAACCGTTTTTTGTTCTAGTTGAAGGAATAATACTTTCAGTTTGGTTCCCTCATATTATTAAAGAAGATCTTTCTAGAAAGACTTTAGGTATTAAAATAATTTCTATCTTACTAATCTTTATGGGTATCTATATTCTCTCCACAAAATAATTCTTATTTCTTAAAAAGTATTCCAGAGGGCTTGATTGGTCACTTCGTGATGAAAAATAATTTCTGAATTCTTAATCTTAGTTCCCAGCTCTCTAGGACTACGGTCGGCTACTAATTGTTTAAAATGACTGAATTTCTCTTTGTTTTCTTCGCCCAAAATTTCAGTTATAAAATCACTACCCTTGAAGAATCTCAGTGCTTCATTGATTGTTCCAGGCAAGAATCGTAGCCTTTCACGTTTATCAGCATCTCTTTGCAATTTCTTACCAGTTAAACCAGCTTTCAGCAAAGAATAAACAAGTAAATAAGGATTGGCATCGGGAGCTACTGAGCGTACTTCAATGCGTGCTGATCTTTCATTGCCTACCGGAATTCTGATCATTGATCCACGATCTACTGGGGAAACTTTAATTTGATTGGGAGCTTCAAAGTGGGGATCCAATCTTCGGTAAGCGTTCACACTGGAATTCAGAATCAAACATAACTCCGGGGCATGATTTAACACACGAGAGATAAAATCCCAAGCTATAGGAGATAGATTTTCTTTGCCCGCTTTGTCATAGAAAATATTCTTTTTACCTTTGGCCAAGGATAGGTTAGTATGCATACCACTGCCATTAATTCCCATAATTGGTTTCGGCAGAAAAGTAGCTGTCATACCCATTTTATTGGCAATTTGTCGACAAATTAGTTTGTATAACTGAATCTGATCACACGCGGCAATGGAGCTACGGTAAGAAAAATTCATTTCGAATTGAGACGGCGCTACTTCCGGGTGATCCTTTTCATTTTGAAAACCCATGGCTCTTTGTGCTTCAGCACTGGCATCGATAAATTGACGTAGTTTATCCATCGGCAAAGAATGGAAATATCCACCGGTGGATATCAAACTAAAACCTCTGTTTTCCTCAAAGGCTTGTTCGGCATTTGTTCCTTCCACAATAAAACCTTCTATCTCAGCCGAAACATTGGCCGTCAGATCCTCTTTCTCCAATAGTTTCTGGATGTATTCTTGTAATAAACCACGAAAATCGGAAGCATATTGTTTACGATCACGTGTCATGATATTGGCAAACATAATCACTTTACCTGGACCAAAAATATCTGAGGGCAACCAAGTGAAACTGCTCCAATCAATACTTAGACGCAAATCTGATTCGCTCTGAACGGTGAAGCCACGAATGGAAGATCCATCAAAAGTTAAATTATCACTAGAAGCAAGCAGGAATTTTTTATCGTAATCCAGCATATGGAATCGACCTTCAATATCTGTAAAACAAAGTGTAATGGCTTTAATTCTTTTCTCTTTTTCTAAATACGCTCTTCTCTCTGCGATGGTTTTTTGCGGATCTAAACTATTGGATTTAGCTTTTAAATTGAGTTCTTCAAGTTCGTCGTAGGGAATTTCTAAAAAGTTTTTTAACTTAGATGTACTATCCATAAAGAATATATTCAATATATTCTCATTAATATTAATTGTCAATATATTAAATATAAAATATACAATTATTAATCTTAAATTAATAATTTCTAACTCTTAAAAAAGATGTCAATCTCTCTACGTCTCTAACCGAGTGAGCAAAAAAATTGGCAATGCGTAATTGTTTATCTTTATACTGGCCATATCCTCTACCTATAACTAAGTTATTTTCTAATTCAATTTGTCTTATTTCTGACCAATTTTCATCCTCGACGTCGACTACAATGACTGTTTGTGAACGGTAATTTTTATGGTTAATAAAAACGTTAAAACCTGATTGCTTAGCAAAAAAATCATATAAAATTCTTGCTTTCTCTTCTGTAGCTTTACGTAATAATTTAATTCCTCTATCAAGAAAATCTTGGGTAACTTTATCTAACAAATATAAATCCAAAACATTAGGCGTTTCTACAGTTTCAAATTTTTCTGCTGATTTTAGTAACGAAACAAAACTATGCGAAGCACCCACGTCATAATTATTTTCTGCTAAATATTTGCTTTTCGCTAAGGCTGATGGGCTAACTATTATTACTCCCAATCCAGATGGCAAACCAAAACATTTTTGTACTGAGAAAAAAACTATATCCACTAAGCGAAAATCTAAATCAACATAAGGCATCGATGAGACTGTATCAACCGCCAGCAACACATCAGGATTATTCTTTTTTAGATCGTAAATAAATTCTAAAGGAAGTTGTGCCCCTGTACTTGTTTCATTATGTGTAAGACAAATTAATTCACTATTATCTTCCAGCTCTAAAGGATTAATGGTGCCGTTGGCTTCTATAATTTCTGCTTTAGCATTTTTACCTAACTGCTGTGAAATTTCCCAAAAACGTTTAGAGAAGGCACCATTAATAAGATGTGAGCTGTTCTGCATAACACAATTTCTAATCGTTACTTCCATCGCTTCAGTACCCGAAGACACAAAAAATATTTGATAATCTTTTGGTATTTGCAATAACTCACGTAAGTTATTTTGTAACTGTTCTAATATCTCATGAAACTTTTTACCCCGATGTGTCATCGATAGAATATCCTCTTTAAGTGCAGTTTTCATATGCTGAGGAACAGTTGAATAAAGTTGAGACGGTCCTGGTGTAAAAAATGTTTTTTTCATTTTTATTGAATTGTCATTGCGAGGAATCCTGAGCTTGTCGAAGGACGACGAAGCAATCTTGTCAAAAACAGATTGCCACGCACCGATCTAATCGATGCTCGCAATGACGGATAACTTAGCTAAATTCATATATTCAATCGCCTTCTCTGTCACAAATTGACCGATTTGCTCTTGAGCCTCCAGTGTGGCAGCTCCAATATGCGGAGTTAAAATAACGTTGGATAAACTCTGTAAAGGCGTAATAAACTTATCTCCGTTAGCATGTGGCTCTTGGGGGAAGACATCTACTGCTGCACCTCTTACTTTGCCAATTTTAATAGCTTGGGCTAATGCTTCAATCTCGACTATAAATCCCCGGCTAGCGTTGAGAAATAATACTCCGTCTTTCATTTGAGCAAATTCTTTTTCTCCAATTAAACCATGATTTTCTTTACGTCCATCTACATGGATGGAAATAATATCTGCTAATTTTAGTAAGTCTTCTAACGAATTCACTGCTTTTGCATTACCAAATGTAAGTTTTTTCACCATATCGTAATAATAAACTTCCATCCCAAGCGCTTCAGCCAAGACTCCCAATTGAGTGCCAATCTGACCATAACCAATAATCCCCAATTTCTTCCCTCTGATCTCGAAACTATCCTTAGCACTTTTCAGCCAACTCCCCTGATGTAAACAATTACTTTTATCGAATACTCTCCTTGCTAACATAATAATTTCGCCGATTATTAATTCGGCAACACTTCGTGTACTTTGAAAGGGTGCATTCTGCACATTAATTTTTTTATCTAAACAAGTTTGTAAATCGATATTATTGGTCCCAATACAATATGCCCCAATCATTTTTAACTTGTTAGCTTGTTTTAGAACTCTAGAAGTAATTTGGGTTTTGGAACGAATACCCAGAATACTTACACCGTCTAATTTGCTTATCAAATCTTCCTCAGATAATGCATGTTTCAGATGCTCCACCACAAAATTATTATTTTCAAACAATTCTTTTGCCACTATATGAATATTTTCTAGTAATAAAACTTTATTTTGTTTCATATATTGCTTATAACCTCATCAAAGGATGCCATGACTTTATCAGCTAATTTTTTCACTTTTTCGCGTGAAATATTTTCGGTAAACGCATAAAAAGTCTTAGCCAGTCCAGCCTGCTTTATTTCGTAATCTGTATATCCATCACCAATCACGATAACTTCTCCAGGTAATCTCAATTGTTTGACTGCTATGATTTTCCCTCCTGTTTGACTTAAAGGTTTGGTTTTGTCATAACTCAGATAATTGCCATTCTGGTCAAATAAGAACTGATTGGCTAGTATATGACTCATCGCCAACCCAGATTCTTTTACCACCGGGTAAATATATTCCTGGAATCCACCCGAAATTATATAAATTTGCTGTTTATATTGTTGAAAAAAATTTCTATTTGCTAAAATAGATTTACTAATCTTTGTATTTAATAATTCAATCAAATTATCTATTTGCTCTTCACTTGGTTGAAACAAATCCAACCGTCTTTTTAATGATTCCGCAAACGATAATTTACCTTCCATTCCTAAATTAGTAATTTGTTCTATTTGTTTGACGAGTTCATTTTGTTTCGGATGGTTTTTAAGTACAATTTTTGCCAACTCATCGAGAGCTTCTACTTGTACAAATGTACTATCAAAATCAATAATTAAATATTTATTTTCCATATTTTAATCCATTAAAAAATCCCCTTGCGGGGATCAATTTTTGTCTTCTATATAAACTATATTACACCACAAAAACGCTCCCCTTAATTCCACTGGAACAAGAGGATGGCGAAAAATTATTTGTAACAATTACACGACTATTCATTATAAGTTACTCCTTAGCATAACTGTAATTTAGATCAAATCTTCTCTTATGTCAATGGACAACCTAATAATATTTGCGTTACCAGCCATAAATTCATATAATTGTCGTTTATGATCTATAAAGACAATGATTTAAGAACAGCTTTAGGTGATATTGTTCGGAGCCAACTTGGAAATCCGGGTACGTCACTATCTCCCGTCCAAGAAGCTTTATCTAAGGCTGGTTTGAGAATCCATGAAGACACCATTGCTCTAATGAGAAATAATCCCGAACCAACTGGATATTTACTTGGCAAACGTTTAATGTCTACAGCTAGACAAAAAGAACAGCCAACTCCCTCATCCAGATTAAAGAATAATTTATTTTGGAATATAGCTGCCACAGGCCTACTCGTGAGACAACCCCAAGCGATGATCCCCTCGCGTTTTGTGTCTTTAGGATTTACTCAACAAATAGCTCGACATATAGACATGGATGCCGATAGTATAGATCGTCTCCGTAGATCAATGCGAGTCGAACTTATCTATGCTGGAAGAGAACACACAATTTCTACGAATGTACAACGTAGTTTTGAATCATCTGTTAAGCAATATTTAGCAACTTTTTCTCTGAGCTTACGTGGTACCAAGCCAGACGCTTATAGAAAAATAGCAGCTGAATGGTGTAAAACCCCAACGGTTGAAATGTTCTATAAGCTATTAGGCGATAATTTATCACCCAGAAGCTTGGGAACCTGGTCTCCTTTTGAAGCAAAATTTATGTATAAATTTTTTACAGATGTGCGTAACGATCCATCTCTCACAACACTTGATCAAAAGGTTCTTACTGCTTATATTAGCGCTTGGTCAGGTGGAGATGGAGTACAAAAGAAATTAGAACAAGCAGCTGAGGAAATAAAATTAGATACCGGTATAACTTATAATTACCATACTTTACATGATCATTTGAATATACTTGTCCAGGAACAAGCTAATAGATATAAAAGTCAATAAACTTCTTGACTTTCATTCGTGTGTTAATTATAAAGAGATAGCTTATGCCAACAGGCAAAAAACCTTCCTATTATGCCCTGCTCAGTGTGTTTGATAAAACTGGTATCGTTGAATTTGCCCAACAAATCTCTCAATTAGGCTTTCAAATCATCTCTACCGGTGGTACTGCCAAAACATTAACCGAAGCAGGAATAAAAATCATACCAATTCAAGAAATTACAGGTAACCCCGAAAGTTTCGATGGTCGTATGAAGACCATTAGCTTTCAGGTTGAGAGTGGAATCTTATTTGATCGTACTAATAAAAAACATGTTAAAGAAGCTAGCGCGTTAAATATAAAGCCTATCGACTTAGTCGTATGCAACCTCTACCCTTTCGAACAAACTGTTGCTAAACCGAAAGTTAACTTAAATGAAGCAGTTGAAAATATTGATGTCGGTGGACCAGCCATGGTTAGAGCTGCTGCTAAAAACTTTAAGAACGTGCTGGTCATCACAAACCCGGTTGACTATGAACAAACAGTTAGTAAACTAAAAACAAAAAATATTCCTCTTACTTTTAGACAACAATTGGCAGCTAAGGCTTTTGCCCATTTATCTTTTTATGATAGTCAAATTGCTAACTATTTAAATACTGATAAGTTCCCTAACGAAATCACACTAGCAGGAAGAAAAACTATTAATCTGCGCTATGGTGAAAACCCGCATCAATCTGCGACAGTATATTTTGAACCCAGAACTAACTCACCATTGATTAAACTACAACGCCTAACTGGACGAGAACTTTCTTATGTTAATTTCACAGATATTGTTGCTGGCCTAGAATCTGTGCGAATATTTAAAACTCCAGCCGCAGTGGTAATTAAACATAATAGTCCTTCTGGTATTGCATTAGGAAATAGCACAGCTCAAGCCCTGAAACGTGCCGTTGCAGCAGATCCTGTTTCGGCATTCGGAGGAATTATTGTTCTAAATAAATCATTAGATTTGAAAACAGCCAAAACTTTTGCCAATTTCAAAGAAGAAAATGGCATATTGGTGGATATCGTAGCTGCGCCTGATATTAACCCTGATGCCAAACAGTTTATTCAGACTATACGCAAAAGTACCGGCATATATACCTTCGGGCAGATTCCATCTCAACGTTCAAATAATCTGCATACTAGATTCTTTGATGGTGGATTTGTAATGCAAGACTGGGATGATAGTTCAGACAAAAAGTTTAAACAATGGAAAGTGGTTAGCAAAAAGCATCCTACTAAAAAGCAGCTACAGCAAATGCAGATTGCCTGGCAATTTATCGGACGTATTAAATCTAACACTATTTTGGTCGTGGATAAAAATTTACCCATGACTAGAGGTATTGGGTCCGGTCAAACATCACGTATTAGAGCTGCCCAAATTGCCCTGGAACAAGCTGATAAACTAGCCCAGGGAGCAATTTTGGCTAGTGATAGCTTTTTCCCCTTTGACGATACAGTAAAATTAGCTGTGAAATACGGAATTAGCGCTATAGTACAACAAGGGGGATCAATCAATGATAAATTATCAATTGAAGCAGCAGATCAAGCTGGAATAGTTATGTTAGTCACTGGAGAACGCAAATTTTGGCATTAATATTTACAGAGGTTATTGAACAATACCATTAGAGTCTGTAATAATGCCATAATCATCACGATAGTTTAAATCCTTATCCTGATCATTTTTGTCATCAAATGGTGTCTGTTCTATATAATATAGTATTTGTCCCGATTTCACTATGTATTGCTGGCTTTGATCATCAGAATCTTTTGGAGCCAATGTTACAATCATAGAACCATCCGCTTGTTTTTCAGAAGTCATACTAAAACCAACCATGGCAGCTTTAGCATCATTTGCCACATTGGGAGAAATTTCATATGCATATTGAAAAAGAGGTGTGCTTTTCAAATTCATGCCTTTAGAAATAATTACAGGTCCTTTACCTTTCGCATTTGGACCGGCGGGAGGCATTGCTCCAGTTACACTAGGATGAGTAGTCATGGCCATACTTCCCTGGGGAGAATTTCTTTTATCAATAATATAACCAGCTTCAGCAACGGCAATAATTAATAAGATTATTATGATGATATTTTTGGTCATAAAATTTATTTGCTAATAGTACAGATCTCTTGTAATAAGAATGTAATGATTGTATGATAAGAGAGTAAGAAGAGTCAAGTAAGAAATGTGACCTACGTCACTTATGCTTGGCTTTATATTGGAAGAAAAGTATATAAACTAATGGCAAGATACCAGCCGTATTGATAATGAGAATGGCCACGAACCAAAATGGTTGATTATTACGAGCTGCTTTCCATCCTCCTACTACTTTTAAGATAAGATCAATTACTACCAAAGGTATTAATAAGGGGAACCACCAAAACAAATAGTGCGGATAATACCACATATTATTTTTAACTCTACTCCCCTAAGAAAGAAGTGTCAAGACGATATAAGTATTAGGTATTTTGTATTAAGCAATTCCCTTAATTCTTAATTCTAACTTCTTGATACTAATTTCGTCCATTTAATTAATTCTGTTAAAAGTGTAGCTATTTTAGCTTTGGTCTTATCATCAATTAAATTCCCCTGCTCATCAAACTTTTTATCTCCATTAGGCACAATTACCTCTGGTTTATATAAAGTATAAGCATTAATAGTTGCTAAGACTTGAATCAGATGTTGTTGTGAACGTGTTGCTCCGGTAATCCCATCTGAAGTACCAATCATAGCCACAGGCTTTTTGTTTAACACTTTTTCAGGTGACCGACTAGCCCAATCAAGCGCATTCTTAAGCACTCCGGGAATCGAATGATTATATTCAGGTGTTGCTATTAATACAGCATCAGCTTCACTAATCTTAATCTTGAAGTCTTTAACACTCTGAGGATCTCCTTTAGCTTCTATATCAGCATTAAACAAGGGTATATCTTTAAGATCGAATATTTCTAGTTCTGCATCTTGAGGAGATAACTCCTGTGCAGCATGAAGTAATTTCTTATTTAATGACCCATCACGTAAACTACCGGCAAAACCCAATATTTTAAGTTTATTTTCCACTGCTAAATTATATCAACTTATACAACTTTAACCAAGACCATATTTAGCTTATAATAGAGCTATGCAAATTCTGATAATCGAAGACGAAGTTAAGATTGCCAACATTCTACGCCAAGGGCTAATGGAAGATTCATATAGTGTTGATATTGCCAGAGATGGGGAGGAAGGTTGGGAAAAAATCATGATTAACACTTACGATATCATCATTATGGACCTCATGCTACCAAAAATAGATGGTTTTACACTTTGTAAGAAAATTCGTACTCAAAACATTCACACTCCTGTGCTGATGCTTACCGCCAGAGATGCGATTGATGATAAAATCGAAGGCCTGGACACCGGAGCTGATGATTATGTTACCAAACCTTTTTCTTTTGCGGAAATTTCGGCTCGTATCAGAGCTCTTTTGCGCCGTGGCAATAAAACAGATCCGGTTATTTTGCAAATTGCAGATTTAATACTAAATCCCGCTACTAAAGAAGTTACTAGAGACAATAAAAAGATTATTTTGACGGCTAGAGAATATGCATTACTGGAATATTTTATGCGTAATCCCAATACGGTTTTATCGAAGACTCAATTATTAGAGCATGTTTGGGATTATCAATATGAGGGACTATCCAATATTGTGGAAACATATATTAAATACGTACGACAGAAACTAAAAATCAATAATAAGTCCTCGGATCTTATCCATACTGTACGAGGATTAGGTTATATTTTAAATTCAAAATCCAGTTAATTTAGCTAATCATTATGTTTCATACCGCCAGAATCAAATTAACAGTTTTATATTCACTTATCTTTTTGGTTTTATTCTGGAGTCTAAGTGGAGGTATATATTTTTGGATGAATCAGTTCTTTGGTGATAGTTCTTTTAGACGAGACTCTAGTTATCAACCATCATTCGATCTAGAGTGTGCTAAACGAGAACCACCAATGGATATTATTTTGGATGAGTTAAAAAATATCATACTATTAATCGATCTTGGCTTGCTTGCGGGCGTTCCTTTAATTACTTGGTTCTTGACAGGACGCACACTTGCACCGATACAGGCAGCCCACAATAGAGAAAAACAATTCCTCACCGATGCATCCCATGATTTACGAACTCCTTTATCTATAATCAGTGCAGATATAGAGCTTGCCTTACGCAAAAAAAGAACTTTGGCTGACTATGAAAAAACTTTAAAAAGCAATAAAGAGGAAGTAGATGATTTAATTTCCCTGGTAGAAAACCTGCTTTTTATAAACCGAGAAGACCAACAGTCAACAGCTTTACAGGAAAGCATTGATTTGATCGACTTACTAAATGGCCGTATCTCTTTATTACAAAAAAGAGCAAAAATAAAGCAACAAGCCATTACTTTCAAACCTCCAACAGAAAATATTTTAATTCAAGGAAATAGTCATTTATTAACTAGGCTATTCTCTAATTTGCTCGATAATGCTATTAAATATAGTCCTGCAAAAGGCCATATCCAAATCAGTGTGAATTATGACACTAATCAAGCTAATATTATAATCATTAATAGTGGCCCGGGTATCCCCCCAGATGAGATAGCCAAAGTCTTCGATCGCTTTTATCGACTTGACCCTTCTCGTTCGGAAAAAGGCTCTGGGTTAGGGTTATCAATTGCTAAGCAAATAGTTGACTTACACCATGGTAAAATAACCCTTAATTCAATAGAAGGCAAAGAAACAAAAGTTCTAATCTCTCTGCCAATTAGGCAAAACCTGGGAAAAAGTCTTTCTTAATTTGTTTTTCGGGAATACCCATACCCTTCAACACTTCTTCATACCCTACCACCATAGAATGTGGACCTGACAAATAAAATGTGCGCTCTTTATAATCGGGTACTTCCTGGGCAATCATATCTGCGTCAATTCTACCCACTTTACCTTTCCAATTTGCAGGCAATTTATTCTTATCAGTCAAAGTGTAAACCGTTTTAATACCTAACTGAGTATACGCATCATTGAAAACATCCGTATAAATAATCTCGTTATAAACCTTATTGCTATAAAACATCACAATAGGTCTTTTTTGCTTCATATCAACCAGGTATTTAAGCATACTACGAAATGGCGTAATACCAATACCCCCCGCCATAAACACAAGTTTTGTATTTACATTGTCGGGTAGAGTAAAATCTCCACTCAACTGAGAACCAATCAGAGGGGTACTAACGTCCATAGATAACATAGCTTTTTTGAAACTGCTACCATTGGGATAAAATCTAATACCTAATCTCTGTATATTTTCCGTAGGTGAGGAGGCTAATGTAAAATAGCGTCGATTCCCCCGACTATCCGGATGAGCATGGGGAACTGTCCATTCCATATATTGCCCTGGTGCAAAATTGAAGTTTTTACCTGTTACAAAAAGAAAGTCAATCATATCGGGTGCCACCTGGAGTTTTTGTTTTAAGGTAGTCATAATTTTATATTTTGGACTGACAATATAAGCATAAAGATTTCCCACAACCAATGCTAATTCTGGAGTTGTGTAAAAAGCCCCAATATGAAACTGCGGAACAAACATTATTCCCACTAAAAGACCATAAATAGTTTGTAGTTTTTTGGTAGGTGGCGTTGTCAAAGGCTCCGTAAGCATGACAAAAGCAAAGAAAAACAATGAAGACGAGAGCAAAACATCTCTAAGCGAACTAACTAGATTTCCTCCTTGCAGAATAGTAAAGCCAAACATGGTCAATAATACCGCTAAAAAGAAATAATATACAAGATCAAACCTCCTTATTTTGCGTACAATTAAAAACCCCAATAGTAGAAACGGTAACATGGAACCAGTTCCTACCCACCAACTGGCTGAACCAATCGAAGCCAAAGCGGTAATTGCCACCGCCACTGCCACCGGGTTAAATAAATGCTTTTTATTGATAGCTAAAATATACTTAGAAGCCATTGCTAATACAGCCGCCCAAAAAAGGAAAGCATAATCTGTAAACGTTTTTGCCGGAGAAGCTATTAAAGCTAAAATAAGTGCGGAGATATAGACAGATTCAAAGTTAGTCGACACTCTAAACGTTATAGCAAAAATCTTATTTGTTACCCACGACACAGCCACAATAAAAAGAGTAGAAATAATTAGAGAGAGTGGGGAAAAAGGCAAAACGCCTAAAAAGGTATAAATCAAAGCAATTACTAGCAATAAAATTAAATAATACAGTACCAGACGATACATGGTTATCTTATCCAAAAAGTTATCAATCATTTCCATAGGTTCTAACTTTTAGCTTGATCTAGAGCAGCTTGCAGAGATTGCATGAAGGCCTGACTGGAATCAGTCGCACCGGACACAATGTTTACATTCGCGCTTTGTGCTTGAATTGCTTCTTGAGCTAACATGGGATCTGCTTGAGAATTAATATAAATTGATGTACCACGGTCATTTGGGGCTTGTAGAAACTGGATATTGCTTATCTTGCCCCCGGAAATAGTTGCCTGCACTTGAATATTCCCATAAAATGCATCAGCCACCGAGCCCGTATATGTACCATCTTTATATTGCGAATTTGGTTTAGGGGTTGGTGTAGGAATTGAAGTTGGAAGAACTGCTGTAGGAGTCGAAACAATTGAACTACCAGCTGATGTTGGACTGGGAGTAGCACTGGGAAAGAGTGTCACAGTTGGAGTATTCGTAGGTATCGAATTCATCATCGCCTGCCTATTGTTATTACCGACTGGAGCAAGAGCTGGCATTTGATTAATACCTTCTGCCTTGACATAAAATGAATAGCCTAAAAAACTAACTATTACTATTGATGAAAGAGCAATTTTTTTTGTATCCATATATTTTATTGTATAGATTTAAGATCTTTTTTTTCTGATTCTTCAACAGATTTCACTACATATTCACTAAACTTGCTAGTCATAGTAGCTATACTTTTTTTATCTATCATATATCCTTCAAAACCTGATAACTTTTCTATGAATTCAATGCCTTTTTTGCCCATAGCAAAAGCAGCGGTAGCAAACCTGTCTGCTTCATAAACATTGGGGCCAATAACCGTAAAACTGATGACCTCTGCTAGATTGTCAGTTTTATCCTGAGGATTATAAATATGAGCACCCCGAATATAAGTGCCCGAAGTCGCTATCCCTTTACCCTTTAAGGATACGACTTTGACAATCTCTTCCCGGTTAAATGGATTACGTATACCCACAATCCAAGGCTGGTGATGACTATTCAAACCTGAAACTTGAATATCTCCACCTGCATCAACATAATAATCTGTAAAACCTTTTTGTTTTAGGCTAAGGGCTGCCTGATAAATTGCCCAACCTTTAACTATACCTGAGGGGTCAATTTTATCTCCCCTATGAATATCAAAATATCCTTGTGTATCCTGCCTGGTTCTTTCAGCTAAATCTAAAATAGTCTGCATATCTCGGCTATATTGGCTTTTGGTCAATAAGCCACGATTAATTTTACTGATCTCACTATTTTCTTTATATGTACTGAAAGTATCATCAATATATTGAAAATAGTTGAATATTTCCTGAAAATGAAATAGCTTTACTTTACAATTCACTATCTCTACCGTAATAGGCATTCCCATCATTAATCTTGTTTGTTTCATATTAATTATTTGGCTTGTGAAAGTGCTGTTTGTAAAGACTGGACAAAAGCATTACTCGTGTCAGTGGCACCTGAAACGACATCAACCTGGGCAATCTGAGCAGTAATGGCTTCTTGCCTAAGATTTGGCATGGCAAGTGAATTAATAGCTTGCGATCTTAAGGCATCATGAGGATACTGTAAAAATTGTACATCCGTTATTTTGCCCCCAGTAATAGTCGCTTGTACCTGGACGTTGCCATAGAATGCATCTTCTACCGAACCTGTATAAGTACCGTTTTTATAACTTATATTCGTAGCAGGAGCTGTATTTCCGCTAGATTGAAAGGGGTTAGATAACCGATGCTGAGCAAGTAAAATCAAGAAAAACCTACCCTGATTTTGATATAGGACATATCCCCCAATAACAACTACAGCTGCCAATGCGATTAAGGTCTTTTTCATATTGAGACTTAACTATACTGAATAAAAATGAGAATTGCATGAGAGGTCGTGCGTGGCTATCTGAAAATATGCTGAATTTGTAACAAAACTCAGGCAAAATAAGGAAAACCCCAAGATTCACCTGGATCAACTAAACGCAGGTTTTTATTTAATGCATTGATTTGTCCCATCTCGTCGGTAGTTAATTCAAAGTCAAAAATATCAATATTTTCTTTAATTCTATCAGGAGAAGTACTTTTGGGAATAGCTATCGTACCACGCTGTATTGCCCAGCGAAGTAAAACTTGTCCAATAGATTTCTTATGAGTTTGGGCAATAGACTTTACCACTTCCTCATCAAACAAACGTTTTTCTGTGGTAATATCTTTCACTCCCTGTCGACCTAATGGAGAATAAGCTGTAACGGCAATATCATTTTTATGTAAATAATCAATTAGCGCTGGTTGTGCATTGTGCGGATGCAATTCTATTTGATCCATAGCGGGTTTAATATCAGCATAACTAAGCAAATCTAAGATTTGTACTGCATTAAAATTAGCTACTCCAATCGAAAGCACTAATCCTTTCTTAACCAATCCTTCCATCGCTCGCCAGGTTGTTTGAGTCGAAACCTTATCAATTAACAATTTACCATCCTTATCCTTTTTACTATCATGATCTTGCGCAATACCCCAATGCATAAGATATAGATCTAAATAATCGAGTTGTAAATCGGCCAAAGTTTTTCTACAAGCTTCTTCTACATGATCTGGACGATGATTGGTATTCCATAATTTACTGGTAATAAATACTTCTTCACGTTTGATACTTTTAAAAACTTTAGAGAAAACTGCACCGATTTCCTGCTCGTTACCATAAATAGCCGCACAATCAATATGACGATAATTCGCCTGGGTTAAGGCCACTTCTACAGCATTTCCCACTACGTGAGGCTCTGCTTGCCAGGTCCCCAAACCGAGAACGGGGATCTCGTAACCGCTGTTTAATTTAATCTTCTGCATAAAACGTGTTTAATATAACACAAATTTAATAATGAGTCAGCCAGTAAAAATGATGTTTTACTTGGCAAGTTTACCATTGCGATACGACAGGTTAGTTCCATTTGAATCAGTAATCAATAGTGCACCGCTGCCAAAGTAACGATCACCAAAATCACCCAAACCCGGCACAATATATTTCATTTCATTGAGACCTTGATCAATGGCACAAGTAGTAATTTCTATTTCTGGATAATCCCGTTTAAGACGTGCTATTCCTTCTGGGGCGGAAACTATGGATACCAAATGAATCTTTTTGGCCTTTCGCTCACGCAACAATTCTATGACTAAAGCCGCCGACCCACCAGTGGCCAACATGGGGTCAGGAATAATAACCTCTTCAAATTCTGCCAATGAATGCGGCAAACCATCATAATATAAATGCGGCTGCGCTGTCGCTTCATCTCGTTTGACATCAAGTAAAGCCAGGTGTGCCTGAGGCATCGCCTCATGAATACCTTTACACATAGGATAACCGGAGCGTAAAATTGAGATCAATAAAACTTTACTTGAATCGACAAAAACACCTTCTGTCTTACCTACTGGTGTCTGAATTTCTCTGGTTAGGGTTGGAAGTCTGTCTGCTAAATGAATTCCCACCGCAAAAGATATAGCGTCAGCATTCTTTTTGAACTCATCTAAGCCTGTTTCTACATCGCGTAAAATCGATAACCAATAAGCCACAATGGGACTGGAAATTACATCAACTTTTAAGGATTTAGTATTTAGTTTATGGTTTGACATGCATATATTATATCTCCACTATTTATATTTAATCATGGTTAGTTTATCACTATGGTTTATCTTACTTAAAAAATTATTAAAAACTGTGATCTACATCATCGACAACAAATAAGATCTACCATAGACTATATTTCCAGGAAGCATATAACTTTCTGGCATGAAAAAGACAAAAAGAGTTCTAACTACCCGTACGCGTTACCATAAACCAGTTGCCATTGTCACGACTTCCAGTGGTGTCATCTATCCAGAACAAACTTTACCTGTAGCTAAAACATTTGGCCTTGGCATCCAACACGTTTTAGCCATGTTCGGTGCTACAGTGCTGGGACCAGTGCTTATGCATTTTGATCCTAACCTGGCTATATTTTTCTCCGGCATAGGAACAATAATTTTTATGCTGGCTGTAAAAGGCAAAATACCCAGTTATCTAGGTAGTTCTTTTGCTTTCATTGGACCAGTCCTTGCCGCAGAAGCAGTTGCGGGAGTATCTGGAGCTTTGGGTGGAATTTTAGCTGCGGGCATTGTCTATTTATTAGTTGGACTATTAGCTAAAACTAATATTGGTACTAAAGTTATTTCCTTATTGATGCCGCCACAAGTAACTGCTGCGGTAATTTGCATTATCGGTATTGGTTTGGCACCAGTAGCTTGGGGTAGCGCCTCCAAAGATTGGACTTTAGCTTTTATAACTTTAGACGTAGCAATAATTGTCGCCGTAGGCACTAGAGGATTTACTAAATTAATTCCTGTCTTAATTGCTGTAGTGGTGGGATATTTAGTAGCTGCATTCATGGGTAAGGTAGATTTTACGATAGTAAACAATGCCGGATGGATCGGCTTCCCGCATTTCATTACTCCAACTTTTAATTGGACTGCCATCTCACTAATTGTCCCCGTAGTTATCATGCTAGTCGCAGAAAATGTAGGGCACGTTAAAGCAATTTCTGCTTATATGAATCGCGATTTAGACCATATGATGGGCTGGGCATTTATCGGCGATGCGCTCGCCACCATGGTCGCAGCTCTGGGAGGCGGCACAGGTACTACTACTTATGCAGAGAATATTGGAGTGATGTCATTAACCAAAGTATTCTCTAAATATCCCCTGCAATTCGCTGCCGGAACGGCTATTGTATTAGGGTTTGTACCCAAGTTTGGCGCTTTAGTACAAAGTATTCCTGCTCCGGTCATGGGTGGAATTACCTTAGTGTTGTTTGGCATGATAGCCGGTGCTTCGACTAAAGTGATCTCTTCTGCTAAATCTGATTGGAGCGGAATTGATACCTTTGGAGTATTTGGAGTCAGTGTGGCGGTGTGTGCTGCTTTAGTAGCAGTTTTTAATGCCAATGGTGCTATCAATGCGGCCTTACCCCACGCTGTACAATTGCCCACTACTTTGCAATTTGGTTTTGTGCAATTGGATGCTATCGGTTCGGGGACATTTTGCGCGGTACTACTTAACTTAGTGATTATGCTGCTAAAACGCTACAGCCCCTTCGCAGAGAATTAACTTCTAGAGGAAAATATTATTTACTTATTCTTGGTTGTGGATAAAAGTTTGGATTTCTATAATTCATTCTATCAGCAATTGTATCTGCTCTATGCTTGGCTTTTCTCACTCTAAGTTTGTATAAAGGAAAACTAATATCACTGCCAAACAGTTTTATATAAGATCGAACATGTTTATACCAAATCTGTTGCCCTTTATTGCTGACACTTATATCAGTATAGGGACGACTAGAAACTCTAGTACTACTAATTTTATCTCCAGTTTGGATGAGAGTAATAGCTTGAGGATGATTAGTAAAATATCTGGCTTTAGGTTTATAAAAATCGAGTCCTGTTTCCTGTTTTAACATCGTGATATTATATAATATTTGAGGTTATCTGTCAAACTATAAGACCATGACCGCTTTGTTTATCTTAATATACTAACATCCAATTCTTGCCTGATTCTCACGTTTAAACGTTAAGATAAGCATCAGAAAGGAGGAATTTATGCCAGAACCAAAGCCAGAACATGAACCAGGACATCCGCCACCACCCAAACCAGGGCCACATGAAGTCCCGCCACATATTATGAAAGAATTATTGGAACTCAGAGAAAAAGTAGGCAAGCTTGAAGGTATGATGGAAGTGTTGTTGAGACAAAACAGAGACTAAACCTTTACTTTGACTTTTATCTTATTAACAGTGAAATTTTGTACGACAAATATTTTGAGCTGAAGTTGGCAAAGTAGCACATGCACTGCAGGCCGAGGTATTAGAAGTATTTACACTTGGTATTCCGCTAACTACCCTGGTTGGTATTGTCAAAGGAGAGAATGTAATACCCGTTGGTACGGCAAAAATAGTATTATCAGCTGTCCAGTTGTTGCAGGCATAAGTAATTTTTTGATTTAAATCTACGGCTTGAGAATTGCTATTTTGGGCAGAATTGCTAGCACTAAATTCGTCCAGTGATAACTTAAAACCTTGTTTAGTTAAATCCGTCCACATATAGGCAAATTGTTTATTTACTAGCATATGCCCATTTATATGCATTTGTTGACCACCAAGAGAAAAATCTCCTTTCATCCTACGATTGGCCACGTATACTGTACCAGTGATTGGAGTAGCATCAGCTGAAGTGGAATAAGTACATTTCTCCGCCTTGTTGGACATTAACAAACTCTTTAATGTTTCCTCCAAATTACTTATTTTACCCGAACTAGCCTTTTGCTTTGTCCTAATACTAGAAGATTGGGGTGAGTTGAAATGTTTGGAAAAGTATTCAAAACCTGCCACACAGAGAACGATAATTAATAAAGATACAATTAATAGATATGTTCTCTGCATAGACTACCACTTGTTTGTAACATACGTAAACGTAAAAGACAATTAAAAAGCGTTTATATAATTAAAAACCTCTATTTTCAACTGACTTCCTCTTTGGCTCCCACTATCTTCTTTTCCTTTTTGTATTCTTCGTACTCCTCTTCGTTGCTCTTGTAGTCTTTTTCGTAGCTTTCATTGAGCTCTTTATCAGACTTTTTTATTCTATTTCGCTTTTCAAACTCGCTGGATCTGGCATAAAAACTTCCTCCTTGAGATATTAAACTATCACTTCATTGTTAATATACTTTAATGTCACTTAAGAGAAATAAAAGAATCAAAGGAGTTGCTGGAGGATAACGCGAGTATCTCCATGAATTGGTAGATTTAAGGCTTCATCTTTACTAAACCAACCTATACCATGAGACTCTTCTATTTGATGTTTTAGTGGTTGTTCTGCAACCTCTAGTACATAATTTATATCTATATGAAAATGTTCAGGCTGATCTTGGTAGGACGAAACTTTTTGCTCAAGTAAAAACGTAGGTAGAGGCAACATACTAGATTCGCTGTCGATATCCTGTGCTTCTTTAGACAAAAAGCTAATATCCAACCCTGTTTCTTCTCTCACTTCCCGAATAGCGGCCTCAAGTGGATTTTCAAATTGTTCGACATGACCACCCGGCTGCAGCCACTTCCCTAATTTTTTGTGGTGAACTAACAATATTTTCTTGGGATTAGTCTTGGCGACAATCCAAACTGAGGCGGTAAAATGTTTTTCTCCCGGTATAATTTTGTCCGACATATGTAATTTTTTAGCACACACAATCTAATTTAGATTAAATCAGCGGCTGTGGCGGCGTTTGGCAGCTAACTGCGCCAAATGTTGGCGTTTTTTCTCCAAACGTTTTTTGGTTTTGTGAGAGTGTGAAGTGTGACGACTGCTGAGCCCGGTATTTCTTTTAGCCATGGCGCTATTATATCATTCCCAGGTACTAAAAAACAATTATCTTGTTCTGCTGATAGAAATATTCTGGACTTCTAAACGTAGAATACGATGTAGCTCGCGTAAACTAAGTGTACTTGTTTCACCCACCGTATGTCCTTCGGATTCATTAACATCATATTTTGCCTTAACCTGATACACTGTCTGATCATTTTCTGGATTAACAATTATGCCTACCCGTAAATAGAAAGGATCAGTAGAGGTATGCATTCTTGTCTCACCAACGGTATACTCACTTACAATCTTCCCAGTTCTTTCTCCAACCCAGCTCAATCCTAAAACTGTATGCCTACTTATATCGAGTCCAGTTGTTAGAGAGACGTTACCTGTACCGCTCAATAAGGATTTATTTAATACACCCAATGATCTATTAACTCCTTTATAGCTCTTGCTCCGTTCTACTAACCTTCTTACCATAACGGCTCTACCCATTAGGTCATATAGAGGATTATGATGATAAAACTCCTGACTCATAATATGTCTTATTATATCATGTCTTTTTAATATAGGGTAGTAAAATGCTCCAGTTAAAATGTAGCATTACTTTGCTAGAATGAGTTTGTATGAACCTAGAAGAAACTTTGATAGATCACCTCAATAGTCTTGCTCTTATTAGATTTTCCCATTCTTTTGGTTGGAAATGTATTTATGTGGATAAAAGGATGATTGGCGGATATAAAGTGGTTGATGACAATATAATGTTGATATTTTTAATTTTGTCACCTGACAAGTTCAAAGACTCAATCGAGAAAGAATTCACTAAATTTGAATTCGGCCAAACGTGGGTAGAAACTGAAATCAATGGAGAAGATGATTTACCCCGAATTGAACCATTTATTATGGATGCTCTAAACTATAGTAAAACTAGATCGAAAAAAACCAAAAAACCGGAATAAGCCATCAGCTTGCCTTTCTAAAATAAAACTTGTTAATATTAGAATCATCATGTTGAATATTCTACAGAACTCACTTGTACCCATATTATTGGTACTAATACTACTCTGTTTCTTGATTTATCGACAACTCCGGCCACGCAAACTAAGTTTAAAAGGTCTTATTATCTTTCCGTTAATTATTTTATTCTTCATTTTACAATCTATAACTTCATTTCATCCTGACTCCACCAAACTTATGGAAATCGTAATCACGAGCATCATTAGCGCTGTTTTAGGTTTATTTGCCTGTCGACAATTGCATGTTTATAAAGGTTCCAGCGGTAAAGCCATGGCTAAAGGTAACCTGACCTATTTTTTGTGGTGGCTTGTAGCTTTTATTATCAAAGCTATTATTGCAATCCTCTTGGGGGAAACTAAAGCTCAAAATGTCAGTCAGGTAGAAATTTTGTTACCGGTATTTATACTACTCGTCACCAGAAATGCTTATTTATATTGGAAAGTAAATAGACTTAACTTAATTCTGCATTAATATACGTTAATTAAATCTTAAACATCGGATTCTTTGTCTATTAGTTACTACTTCTCAACAATTTGTCTGAAATTATCTTACCATCTGATAGCTCGATTCTTCTGTGCGCAAGTTTGGCATACTCCGGTTCATGAGTGACCATGATGATTGTCTGTCCATTCTTGTTTAGTTTTAGAAAAATGTCCAAGACCTCTTGGGAATAAATAGTATCTAAATTGGCTGTCGGCTCATCCGTATGTCAAGTCAGACAAAATAGATCAAAAACTACCAATCAGAGTTCTACATCTTGTATGTAATCGCCCACTTACTTGACAAATAATTCAGCTAATACTATAGTCTCTGCGTATGAATGGAGCAGAAAGAGATCTATATAGTTTTGACTATCAACCAATGTCGGACAAAGAATGGATAGACTTAATAAAAGGTACTCCTAGGATTAAAAGACATAAATTATTTAAAGAACGCAGAAAAACACGTGAACTGGAGCATATAAAGGAAGTTTGGGGAGGAAGCTTTCCAAGAGGAGGTAGTGACTTAGTAATCAGAGTTATTACACGTTTTCCAAACATGATATTTTCTGAGGCTACCAGAATTCCTAGAATCGGCATTGGAGAGGCTAAATTTCGCACCAAATACGTTGCCTCTCGCCTATGGGACTTACCGCAAGCAATAAAAAGTAATTTACGTAAGTAATATTTTACAACTTCATAAAATACGATACTTAAGATACCTCAGGTTAGGTTCTTTACATTGTTCAAGCATTATGAAGCTTATGTCTTCCATGTTTTACTCTATTGTAAAAGATTATAAGCGGTGGTATTATTCAGCTTATTATGGCTGTATTAGGAGAAACTATTCGTAGAGTCGGAGAAGTTGTACGCCCATTAGCTGCGGCTGCAATTGTGACGGCTAGTGGAGCAGCAGCAGATACTAGAATCCCTCTTCCAGCTAGAATTTATAGCAGTGGAATGTATCAGGCGTTAACCCCAGAAGGTGTGAAACTAGAAGATCAAGCAGGTAAAATCACCTCCAATGGTAATAATGACAATTCAAACAATGCAGACAAACTTAACCCATATATTGACAAAAAAGCTAGTACAAGAACTGGACGATTATTTCAGCTAAGTATTAAGAGAACTCCTTATAGCAGGCCAGAGCAAGCGGGATTAAAAAGATCTGCACAAAGGAAAATTAATTCCAGATAACTCAATAAATCTTACATAAAAGTAACATTCTAGTCTTAGAATGATTTTATGCATTTGAAATTAAAGGTTAGCTCACAAAAGAAAAAACAAGTAATCGACATCACTGACCATCTACAAACATTCCTCACGCAAAATAACTTCCAAACTGGAATCTGTTCCATCTTTGTCCTGCATACCACTGCGAGTATAACTACAGCAGATCTGGATCCGGGCACTGATTTGGATTTACTTGAGGCTTTAGAAGCTATAGCACCTACATTAAACTATCGTCATCCTCATGATCCTGAACATGCACCAGATCATATTATGTCATCAATGATTGGACCCTCAGTAAATATACCTGTAGAAAATACTCAACTGCTTTTGGGAACATGGCAGCGCATCGTCTTAATTGAGCTAGATGGTCCTAGGAATCGAGAACTAATCATCACTCTGCGGTAATTATTTGTCTATCTTTGCTATACTACTTCCAGCATGAAATCGTTAGTAGAGAACTTAAAGCAAGGTAATTTCCAAGCTATAACAACTTTTCATAATACTTACGCACCTAAAATAGCACGTTTTCTCCGAACTAAACTCGGTCGTGAAGAAGATATTCAGGATATCACAAATGACATTTTTTTCGAAGCAATTGACTCCATAATTATGCTTAAGGATGAAAAAAAGCTGAGTGCCTGGTTATTTCAAATTGCGCACCATAAAGTAGCTGATTTCTATCGTAAAAAAAGAATTAAAACATTTTTACTATCACAGATTCCTTTATTAGAATTAGTTGCTGAAGAAATTTATAGTCCGGATTTTCAGTTCGAAAAAAATAAGCTACGTGATAATATCGAAGCTACATTACGATGCTTGTCATATAAGCACCAGAAAATTCTGAAGTTACACTATGAAGATCACGTGCCAGTAAAAAAATTGGCAATTGAATTTGATTTATCTCACAAAGCAACAGAATCTCTGCTTTACCGGGCAAGACAGCAATTTATAAAACATTATGAACGAGTCTGATTTTTTACAAAAGCTGCAAAAGCGAGCACATGAACAAGAGCAATTGATGCAGCGTGTCCCCTTCCCAGATTTCTTCTCCTGGATAGCAAGTGCTTTGGGAGAGAGTCCCTATAGAATCCTTATTCCCTTGGCTTTTTTGCTCTCGTTAATTCTTCAATTTGTGTTTGGCAAATCTTATGACGACAGTATCTTGAAGATTTTCGGTGGCTTGGGACTCATGCACTTTTATTAATAATCTTAACTTTATGAGAAAAAGCATTTTTTTTATCTTTATAAGTTATGTTTGGACAAAAACCTTGTTGGGATTAACTTTTAATCCTTTTATCTCTTCACGCACCATTGTAAGACGACCAGTTCTTTTACCGGTTATTTTTACACCCTTTCTTGGGCTAATAATTCTTTTTATTTCAGGCAGGGTAGCCGCCCTTTTTGTTTCTCCATCTGGTTGGCATAGAGAAATGATCTCTGTCATCCTGGGAACTGTACTTTTTTCTATTATTTTTTGGCAGCTGCTTTTACTCTATTTTGTATTTAGCTTTATTCTTGCTCTACGTTCTGGTAAATAATTTATGGATATTGTTCTATTATCGTGAAAATAAATTACTCGGAGTAGATTTCCACGATCTTTGATGATAAAATAACCACACATTCAGCCATTGACAACGAGGCTGATGTTTAACAATTAATATTCCGCGATAGCTCAACGGTAGAGCAGGAAGCTGTTAACTTCAAGGTTCTAGGTTCGAATCCTAGTCGCGGAGCATACCAGGATGATCATGCTTTTTTAACAGCTCCGAAAATGGAAATTGGTGCGTAACGACAACCTTTTTGTTATCCAAAAACAGGTCTGAAGATACAGCTCGTAAAAAATGGTATTGTTGTTCTTCTGTAGCTCTCAAAAACTTGTTTGTCGCATCACAACAAAGTAAAAAGAAGTTCGAAGCTTTCTCCCTCCAGTCCCTGCTGCCTCCTTCTATTTTCTTTTGCGCTTCTAGTAGCTTTTGGCGTTCTACTTCCTTCTTCATTTTATATTCCTCAAATATCTCGTCAGGAGTCTTATTGCCCATAGATGTAATCTTTCCAGACATGCGCATTTCAAATTTGCTAGCGAGAGTGAAAAGGTGAAACTCAAAGAATGGTTTGTTGAGTTTTATAAGATAAGGAGTGAATATACACATGGTAAAACAATTGATCGCTCACGGCTTCTCTATAAAGGGCAACGACATATTGATATAGCAAAGCAAGTATATACTTCCGCCATTAACAAGCATCTTGACCCTTTGCCACCAAAGTATAAGAAAATGTTTGCTGATGATGAAAAGGTTCTCATAGCCTTGTTTAGCTCTCAGGAGGTATATGACCAAATTGTCAAAAGTTTAACAACAGCAACAAATAAATCTCAAAGTGGCGTTAAGAATCTGCAATATGTATTAAATCTCAGCCAGGATGATACGGGTAAATTAACAGGACTTTGTTATAAGTTTTTCCTGTACGCTGACAAAAGGGTTATTGATGGGAAGAACAACAAAAGATTGCGAGAAGCAATGCAGACATTGCTAGCCTTATTGGACTATTTCGTAGAAGAATTCAGTAAAGAGAAGTATAAGAAGGATTACTATGTTGATGTTTTACAAGAAATAAAAAAACCCCCACTTTTTCCTAAGAATGATGCTGAGTTACAAAGTGTATATGAAGTTATAAAAAATCCTACCATTCATTATACAGATCCTATCGTTGATTTTGAGAATATCCAGAATAATATAATTCGCAAAGAGGTAGCTTTACAGGATTTGCTCACAATTTCAGTTGTCGTAGAAGTTTTCGTGGATTTATTTGAAGTTTATAAAGGTTGGAATTAAGTAATCTTGATTGCACGTTTTTTGTCAAAAATTCGATCTGCAGTATCCCTTAATGTTAACAATCTTTGGTTTTCTGGATAAACAGAGAGAAGTCGATTAAGTAAGGCAGGTATTCCTATTATTCTTCCAGGAATTACATGCGCTCCACTTCTTAACATTCTTCGATCATTTGTAACAAGCGTGAGTTGTGGGTGATTTTGGCAAAGTAAAATTTGAGCGTAATCAGTTGGGGAAATTCTGTTAAGTACAATATATTTTAGTTCTCCATCTTCCTCAACAATAAATCGATTCTCTTTCATATCAGGATTCATTGCTGATTCAGCATTGAGTACATGATCAAAGAAGATGGTAAGTTGGGTAGGATCAAATCTATTTGGTCCACTTATAAATTCAGAAAGAACCATGTTGCAGACAAAAAAATTGACATCTGAAAGTTCGTTAAGTGCAGTAAAAATACTTGCTCCGCATTGTTGCCACATCTTTTCAAAATAGATAATAGCGCTTGTATCAAGAAGAAAGTTATATTGCTTACCCTTGTGCGTTAAGATTTCATTATTATCATTCACAATTTTGAATAGTATTTCTTCTACTGCGATTTAATCGTTGGTATTGGAATGCTACAGTTATTGCAATACCAGATAATATCTCCAACAGTTGTTACTTTACTCCTGTCACAACTTTGTTTACCTCCATACCCCCATGTCCATCCTGGTGTTTCGTATTTGCTGCAACTCTTTTCATTAGGCTGATTAAAGCAGAGCAGAGTGGTATTAAGCTTCCTACTAGTGGATGTGTAAAGATTTGACCATTCTTGCGCTGTTTTTCCTTGATATGTAGCAACGGTAGGCTCTATGCTAAGCATTCGTAAAAATAGGTAAAAGAAGATACATAAAAACCCGAATGCAAGAAATCCTATTTGCACATAGGATAATGTAGCATTTAGTCCTTCGTTAAGGGTAATTCCTTTATATATCTCTTTTGGATATTCCATTCCTGTATGTTGATTGTGAGAGCTTATCCATAAATGTAGTCTTTCAGAGAGCGTTTCATAGTAATCTCCTGCACGATTTAGGAATTTGTTGGATCGATAAATTAAGTAGATGCCAAAACCAATAGAAGCTACAAGACTAATGAAGGCAATTAAAATGATTATTTTATTAATAAGTAAGTCTGTGTTAATAGGTTTAAGTTGTAGGAAGACGCCTATAAATCCAATTAAAAATGTAGCAATTGTTAAACAAGCCTTATTTATATCTGAGTAATATACTCTTGCCTCGTCATGATATGTTTCGCCATATCTTTGCCATCTTTCTGCTGATTTTATGTAATCTAGTGGCATAGCCATTTTATTATATATCGCATAAGCTTTAGTTACTACTTAAACAAAAGTTGGTTGATATACTTCCTCTGATTCCAGAAAGCTCGTTCTAAATACGCTAATTGATGGGAGCAAAAACTTATCCCCAGTACTCGTAGTATCTTGGTCTCAATTGAAAATTATTCACAGTAGGATTAGACCTGGTGATATAATCACACTAATGAAACAAGAAACTCCGCAACAGCGCTCTTCACGTATTCTTAAACTACTCAATAGTAAATATCCAGGGAAAGCCGCATATGATCTCGATGGAAGGGGTATGCATTTTGTTTGTGAACTGGAACCAGTTTCTGACCATCCTGAATATGATCGCGCCATTGAAGTAATTATACAAAGTAAACCACATAAGCATTTGAAAATGACACAGAAGTATACAGTAATCTCTGGGACTATGGAACTTCATATTGGAGAGAAAACAATAACACTAAAGACAGGAGATAAATATACTATCTATCCTGGGGATGTTCATTGGGCTACGAGTGATGATGAATGTCTAGTAGAACTATACTCAGAACCTGGATGGACAAAAGAAGATCATATTGTCGTATGATCCAAGAGTAAAAAATAGTTCTCTACATATTCAACTAGAGGGAGAAAGGTTAGATTTAGAGCCTCAGAGTGTAATGGGTAGAGGTTTATTATAACTTCATTTTAGTTTGCAATACTTTTAGTCACTTATATTTTGCCAGTGAGGAAATAGGCAATTATTGCTAAGGGTTCTCTTACAACATAATCACTTCTATGCGAGCAGGGGGTATTCATATCAGGAGACAGAGAGTATTGATAATGTAATTTTGAAGCCACAAGTCCAGCTCTAGCGTTCGCAGCAGGATCAGTAACAATGATTGCTGACTTAAGGTGAGCTTTATCAAGTATTTTTTGAGAGAACGCAAGATTTTCATAGGTTGAAGTTGATGCTTTTTCCAGTAAGATGTGCTTTTCTGGGATACCCTTTGCTATAGCAATTGTTTTCATCGTTTCTGCTTCATTTTTGTTATCTTCCTTGTCTGTTCCACCAGACATGAGAATTTTTGAAGCGTAGTGGTTATTGTAAAGATCAACAGCGTGATCTATTCGTGCAACTAAGCAGGGGTTGTATTGAGGATGTGGCATAAAGCCTTTTTGTTTGCATATTGGACCAAAGCAGGAAGTACCTCCAATTGCTCCCTCACCCAAAACGACAATAACATCTGATTTTATTTTTGTATCTTGCTTTGCCACATTGCCAACATAAAATACCAATGCGACATAGGAAAGGAGGGCAACTACAACAAGAATTGAGAGGATGAAAAGAGATTTTTTCATACTATTATTTGCAAACATATACGCCATTTGCGGTAAAACTGCCATCGGGATTTGATCCACCCATTAAAGTTACCCTGTCACCAACTTTCAAATCTGACTCAGATGCAGAAGAAGAACCTCCTGAAATTTTGATGGTTGCTTGAGTTGTAAGGTGAATAGTTCTATTATTGCCGTTATTTAGCTTGAGAGTAAATGCATTGTTTTCCAGGCTCACAATTTCTCCGTTGCCACCAGTGCCCCCACAAAGATCGCCACTTTGGGGGACTGTTCCTTCTTGTTTATTACCTAAGCCACTAGATTGCCCACCAGCACTGCGTCCCAAACTATGCCGTACCTGAAGTCTGTGATAAACCTTGTATCCCACAAACGCAGATGCTGCAATTACAATTAGTAAAATGAGGATAAAAACTGACTTCATAGGTTTTACGTTAACTAATTATAGCAGGAGTTTTTGTTGATGATTATATTTCAGCCTTTGAATTTATATCTATCTCTGCCTGAGCTCTCCGATATATCGCAAATCCTGCATTGTCTGAATGATAGGTTCAAAATCTAGACTTATAAAGATTCTAAGTCGAGGGAGTTCATAAAAAAGTTAGGTCAAATCCCAGCTTTTTTTATGACTTTTCAAGAAGAGCATTCTGCATTAGCAAGAATCTTCTCGCGAGTTAAACGAGCCTCCCCCTTTAGAAATTAATTACAGAATATAGCCCTATAGTTTGACACGTTGAGGCTATTTCGCTATACTTCATAAATGGCACTTCCCGAATCTTCACCGCAACAAGAAGAACCTAAAAAAAGGCCTCATAATATACAGTGGGCTTATAATGGCAATTTTTATGGAGACGTGCATTTAAACATACCTGCGTTAGAACAGTTTAGTCGCCTTACTCAATTGCGTACCCAGATTTCAATCTCTGATGGTAGAGTTAACATGAGAGGACACGCTACTCCAATAGGAGACACATTAGCTTTTGTAAATGCAGGTGATATAAATTCTATGGCAAGAAAGGATCAAGTATCTGATAATGTTATAGTCACCACTAACTTTGCCAGAGGTACTGGTGATATTTTTATCGATGATAATGGTTTGACACAACAAATGATGGATAAGACTAATAATCGTATTGATAAAAACGTTTATTTATCTCTATTAGATCGCTCAGTGAAAAAAGGACTAGATCAAATTCTTACAGGTGAAAAAGCCATACAACTTGAAGCAAGTCTTGTCGCAGATGCAATAATAGCTATTATAGGCGTTCCCACTTTTCTGCTTGGGAAATTTGGAGTTGAAAATCTTCTATCCACACTTCATGATTCAAATGATTTGATAAAAGCAACACTTGAATTAGGTGCTGGGTTCAAATGGTTTAAGGATGCCGTAAATACATTACTAATAAATCCCCCAACAAGATCAAAAACATTACCTCCTGCACCTCATGATAAATATTATGATTACGGAAGAGAATCTATAGAACAATTCTTCCCTCCTATTCATCTCAGTCGTCGATATGCAGGAAAACTTTACCTTGCTAATCATCGAATTATTCTCCCTCAGCAAGAAACACAGTAAGAATATTAATCTGAAATAAAAATAGAAGAGTTATAGTTGTTATTTGTCTCCATAAAATGCGTTCGTGGTGCACGAATGTCGCGGAGAAAAAAACTTAGTTTCAGAGATTACTTTCTCCTAGCTTCAAATCTTGCACAGCTTCACTAGAACACGGACTTTGTTATACTAACTATATGACAACTAATGACGTTGATCTCTATATTGCCAAGTGTCCCAAAGAATTACAAGAAAAGCTGCAAGAACTGCGAAAAATTATCAAATCAACTGCACCTGAGGCTGAAGAAAAAATTAGCTATGGCATGCCGTATTATCACTATAAAGGCCGCTTAATATATTTTGCGCCCATGAAAAACCATCTTGGTCTCTATATTCCCCCACCCATTATTGAACAGCTCAAGACAGATTTGCAAGGGTACACCACTACAAAATCTGCTATTCATTTACGCTTGGATCAACCCTTACCAGTTTCACTAATCAAAAAGCTTATAATAGCCCGCATGAAGTGGAATGAGACATCGGAAAAGAAATAGTTATAATAATACTATGTATTCATTCCTGCATGGAGTTCCTTGGGTTCACATTGCCCCCGCTATAATCGCAGTAATAGTCGGTCTTATTTACTTAAAGCAAAAATCGATTTACCTAAAAGTAATCTTTGGGATTTTATGGTTACTACTTCTCCCAAATAGTGCTTATATTTTTATTGACATAGAACGCATATTTCTTCACTGGAATTCGTTAAACGTATTTATGCAGAGTGTATTAATACTGCAATATCTTGTTCTGGAACTGATTGGTCTTGTTTCATTTCTTTTAGCTATGCTTCCGCTGGAAAACATATTTAAAACCTGGCATATTGCTAATAAATCACAGATTGTTGCAATAATTATCTTAAACTTTTTTATTGGGTTTGGCATAGTACTAGGAAGAACTGGATATACCAATTCCTATATAGTACTTACAAATCCACTAAAAGTTTTCTTCGCAGCTATGCATATTGTTACTTCAATTAATTTATTAGGTTTGGCAGTGTTATTGGGGATAGTTTGTAGCTGCATTTATTTCATTTTTCGAAAAACAGTGGTTTCCTATACCAAGAAGCTAGTCTGATAAATTTTATTATCTCATGCCACGGCTGCTTAGGATTTAGTGAACTCCTGACGTGCGCAATATAACTCTCCATAACTCCTGCCTTAAGAGAGGATCTGCTATATCTCTACCTCTAGGTTCCCAGAGAGTCAGATCCATATTAAATGAGGCTCCATTTGGTAAATCGGGGGTTGCTGCTAATGCCAATAGAGTGTTTGCGACAACTTCTGGTGGGACTGCATTTCTAAGTCGAGAAATAGTTCGATTAAATCTTTTATTGATCAAACCGACTAATCCTCCAGCTCCTTGATTAAATGTAGTGTCTGTGACGCCTGGATTAAGATTATTAATCTGAATGTCCGGATAAAGTTCTGCATGTTTTGCTATAGCCAAATTATATGCCCGTTTTGACCAACCATAAATTCTCTTATTAGCAAAAAACCTATTTAGTAAACCATGGAAGTCTGGATCTTCTAAACTTGCTGTGGTTATCTCTGCATGATTGGCCGCAGTAGAACTGATTCCCAAGACATGCGCTCGCTCGCCAGTTCTTTGACTGGCTTCATCCAGGTTACCATGCAATTGTCTAGTTAAATCCATCGGTCCAAAAAGATTTGTCGCAACGATAAGGTCATGTCCATCAGCCGTAAACTCTCTACCCAGTAGTTTGGTAGATGTGAAACCGGCATTATTGACGAGTAAATCTAGCCCACCAGGTGTTATTTCTCTTACTTTGCTGGCTAGTTCTCGACGGCCAGCTGCGGAAGAGATGTTGTGTGCCAAAAAGATTACGTGTGGATTACCAGTCTGATCAATAACAATTTTCTGAGCCTCTCTGCCTGTTTCAGCATTTCTTCCCACAATGATGACATGAGTACCAGCTGCTGCAAGTCCCATGGCGATTTCACGTCCTATACCTTTGGTGCCTCCGGTAACCAAAGCGTGCTTAAATTGAGGATGTTCTATCTCCCTAAACATGGCTATATTATATCAGTCCTATAGTTATTGGTCAATTTGTATTATATTATTTGCCTCTTCCTTACTCCAGTTAAACAAAAGCTCAGTCCTATAGGATTGACGTTATTGTTCTTTTTTGTTATTATTATCTTTATGCCTGAAAATCCTCGTTCATACTGTCATGATAAAGATATTTATCGAGAAGCCCAAAATATGGGAGTCACAGACCCTAGGGTTATAAATCATGCCTGTGGGATAGGTGAAGGACCTTATAGTCATGCGTATGATATGGCGATGGACTATCTCTACAAGCATAAACTCTCCCAAGATAATGGTAAGTCTCCTAAAACCAGACTGCCTTCATCACAAAAAAGACAAATCTTAGAGAGATATGGGTTTGCTACCTACCCTTCAGGTAGAATTAGATATTAACAAGCTAGATAAGGTAATCTTTGAGCTTGTTGCCTCGAGAGGGATGACGCAATTTGCGCAAGGCTTTAGCTTCAATCTGACGAATACGCTCACGAGTAACGGCAAACATACGACCAACCTCTTCCAAAGTCTTTGGACGTCCATCTTTCAAACCAAATCTTTCTTCCAAGACTCTTCTTTCACGATCAGACAAAGTACCAAGCACTTGCTCGACCTGCTCTTTCAATAATTCACGGGAAGCAGAATCAAACAATGTAGGAGCTGAACTATCATGAATAAAGTCTCCCAAGCGTGAGTCTTCTTCATCACCGACAGGAGACTCCAAACTGGCTGGATTCTGAGAGATTTTGATGATTTCTAGAGCTTTATCCGGTTCAATACCCAATGTCTTGGCTACTTCTTCCGGAGTTGGCTCGCGTCCTAATTCCTGCATCAATTTACGTGATGTACGCAAGAAACGATTAATATTTTCCACCATGTGCACAGGAATACGGATAGTTCTAGCTTGATCGGCAATCGCACGCGTAACTGATTGACGAATCCACCAAGTTGCATAAGTGGAAAACTTGTAGCCTCTTCTCCAGTCATATTTCTCCACTGCACGGATCAAACCCTGATTACCTTCTTGAATTAAATCCAAGAGAGATAAACCACGGCCAATATATTTTTTGGCAATGGAAACTACTAAACGCAAATTTGAATTAATCAATGTCTGTTTAGCTTTTTTGTCACCTTTTTCTACCTTTTTGGCTAGTTCAATTTCTTGATTAAATGTCAACAGGGGAATACGTCCGATTTCTTTGAGATACATTCTGACTGGATCAGATACTGTGCCTTCAGCTAACACAGTTAAAGCTTCGAGTTCTTTTTCCAAATCAGCAATTGGTTTTTGTTCATCTGGTTCTTGCGCCATATTTTCATAAACATCAGTATTTTGGCGCAATAATTTATCATATAAAGTATCTAATTCCAAAATGTGTTCTTCTGGACGAGAAAAAATACCCATAATTTCATCCTGAGTAATATATCCACGCTTTTTAGCATTTGCTACAATGTCTGTCATGATACTGGGAAGTTTTACCTGTTTAGTCATAAGTTCTACAACACAATAAACCTGGACAGCTACCAGGTTTATTAAGATAGGTTCAGTATAGCATCTTTATCCTAGAATGCAAGCAGCCGAGAAAGGGGTAATGGATTAGTAAGGTCTACTTACTACTTATACCTTGTAGCTGTTTTGCCAATGCCCCACTTTCAGCTTCAAGTTTCTCAACTTCTTCAATTTCATTGGCAATTTCTTTTAGTTTTATTTGCTTGCCTAGTTGTTGAATTCTTTCTCTCAAATACATCTCCTTAAGTTGAGTGGCTGTTTTATGAATCTCAGCTAAGTAAGCTTCGGGCGTGAGTTTAGGTAATGGAAAAAGTAAAGATTTGTTGTAAACCAGCGTCAATTCTTCCGGCAGATGGTGTAAAAATGTTTTATGATCAAATACTCCCCGCTGAATAGTATTAATAAACTCTAATAAATGAAATATTATTTTCTGGTAAGCTCTATCTTTATCTAAAGCAGAGCTCAATGCATCTGCAACCTGCTCGATAGCTGTTTTTGGATCTTCATGCTGAACTATAAGTGAAACTAGATACTCTTCTAATACTTCCTGTCGACTTGGTTTAGCAGATTTGGCCAGAACACCTTCTTGGGTCTGCTGATGTCTGCTTATTCGCTCAATTTCTCGAGTCAAGTTATCATATGATGTATTTAGAGCATTGCTCAATTTCTTTAAATAATGCTCTCGTACCACCAGATTTTCTATAGCTGCAGCGACGGGCAAGAAGCTATCAACTACGTTTTTTTTGCCTAGTGCGCTAGAAATGTCTTGTCCAGCTAAGGATTGCTCGAACAGATAGTCGTAAGCAGGAATATCATGCTTGAGCGCTTGTTTAAAACCTGATTCGTTATTCTTAATAGCCTCATCTGGATCTTTCCCTTCAGGAATGATTACTACGGTTGTCTGCACGTTTTTCTTTTCTAACAGAGGTATACTGCGTTTGATAGCTTCCTGCCCAGCCCTATCTCCATCAAAACACATGGTGACTTTGTTAACATATCGACCAAGTAAAGTCACTTGTAATTCAGTCAGCGCTGTGCCTTTTACCGCTAAAACATTAGTAATTCCAGCCTGGAAACAAGTCAAGGCATCAAACTCCCCTTCCACTAAAATTGCCTGATTAGCTTTGCGTAAATTATCCTTAGTAGCTTGAATAGCAAAAAAAGTTTGCCCTTTGTGATAAATCAAGGTTTCTTTAGTGTTGATATATTTAGGCCCGCTATCAGACGCAGTTAATAAACGTCCTGCAAAGCCAACCACATTGTCACGATGATCATATAACGGGAACATTAAACGATTCCAGAAGAAATCTATTACTCCAGTTCGTGTACTAGTAGAAAGACCAGCATCTAATAATTCTTCTAACTTAAAATGCTTGCGTTTAATAAGGTAGTTGGTAAGTGCTTCTCGCTGATCTGGCGCAAAGCCAAGTTTAAAAGTCTGCCATATCTTATCACCCATTTTCCTTTCGTTTAAGTAATCTCTAGCTTTTGCTCCACTCTTGTGTTCTAGCAATAAATAATGATAAAACTCTACTGCTAGTTTGTTAGCCTCATATAATCTGTCTTTTTTTGCTGCAATTCCTGTAGCAATAGGCGATTGTTGCAATTCTACCCCAGCTCGCTTGGCCAAAAAACGTAAAGCTTCTACAAATTCGATATGCTCTTGTTCCATGACGAAACTAAAACAATCACCACCTTTTTGGCAGCCAAAACAATGCCAGATCTGCCTCTCCGGCGAAACCATAAATGAAGGCGATTTCTCAGAGTGGAAAGGACAAAGTCCTTTGAAGTTTTTGCCAGCTCTTTTCAGACCCACTGTCTCACCAATCAAAGCTACTAAATCTAGTTTTTCTCTGACCAAAGCTACATCATCCATACCATTAAACAATAGAACATCTACTACGAACTAAAAACAAAAATATTATATTAATTACAGCGCCATTGTAGCAGAAGAAACAAACAGAGTAAAAAGTCTATAAAATCCATAAGGTTTGTAATGTTATAAACTTGTAACTTTAAGCTTTATAACTTCATTCCCATTCCATCGTGGCGGGTGGTTTGGTGGTAATATCATAAACCACACGAGAAATGCCTGGAACTTCATTAACCAAGCGAGTAGATAACTTAGCTAAAACCTTATACGGCACTCTTGCCCAATCAGCCGTCATACGATCTTTACTTTTAACGATTCTGATTGCAATGACTTCGCCGTAAAATCTTCCGTCACCTTTTACGGCTGTACTATTGGCTCCCGTCATAATTGACCAACACTGAAAAATCTTGGCATATTGACCTGATTTTTGCATTTCTTCTACCACAATTGAATCAGCTAATACTTGTTTGGCCAATCTCTCAGCCGTCACTTCACCCATAATTCTTACGGCATGCCCTGGACCAGGAAATGGTTGTTGGAAAACCACTTCTTTAGCTAAACCCAGTTTTAATCCTATTTTACGCACCTCATCTGTATAAAAATAACGCAAAGGTTCGAGTAATTTGAATTTTAAGTCTTTCGGCAAACCACCTACGTTATGGTGACTCTTAATATGAGCTGATCTTTTGGTGCCTTGAGAGTGAATAAAATCAGCATAGGTAGTACCTTGTAATAAGAACTCAACGTCTTGATGTTTGGATGCTTCGGCTTGAAACAGGTCAATATATAATTTCCCGATTACTTTACGCTTTTGTTCTGGATCAGTAACACCTTTTAGTGTTTGTAAAAACTGTTCACGTGCATGAATAATTCTGACTGATGTGCCCAGTAATTTAGGAAAGGTATTTTTAATTCTTTGCAGTGTTTCATCACGCATTAAACCACTATCGATATAAACTGGTATAAATTGCTTACCAATAGCTCTGGCGACCAATACACCAGCCACGGAAGAGTCTGTTCCACCAGAAAATGCACCTATAACTTTCTTACTGCCTACTTTTTCCTTAATTTCACTAATCATCGCCTGTAAATCTAATCTCACTGGCTTAACGGCCAACCCACAAATACGCGTGGAGAAATTCTCCAATAATTGTTTGCCAAAACGCGTATGGTGAACTTCGGGATGGAACTGTACACCATACATTTTTGGGATTGGAAACCCCACAGCTGCATATTCTACTGAGGGGGTGGAAGCCAGAACAATAAAACCAGTAGGTAATTTCATGACTGAATCTCCGTGAGATTCAAAAACTACAGACCTTTTGGGTGAGCCATAAAAAAGATCATGGAAATCCTTCGTAACCAAATTAGTGGGCCCATATTCTTTTTTGCCTGATTCTACTTTGCCGCCTAATAATTGAGCCATCAATTGCCAACCATAACAAATACCTAGAATGGGAATTCCCATTTTGAAGATTTGCTTATCAATACTAGGAGCTCCTGGCTCATAGACAGACGCTGGACCACCCGACAAAATGATCCCCGCCGGTGGTTGTGTTTTGATAACACCTATTGCGTGGTCTGGATCAATAATTTGCATGCTAATACCCATATCTTTTAATCGGCGCCCAATGAGATGGGTGGTTTGTGAGCCAAAATCAATAATAAGTATCATAAGTAATCGTCATCCCGAGCGAACATAGTGAATCGAGGGATCTCCCACGAATGTGGGAAACTTTCTCACATTCGCGAGAGATTCTTCCATTCCTTCGTAAACTCTGTCGGTCAGAATGACAAACTATTTAGTGAAATAATCACGGAACCAAGAATAAATTTATATCTCGAGCAAAAACTGTTCACTATTTAATAATTTTCTCCTGGATTGGTAATTAACACATCATGCGGATGACTTTCAGTCAAAGAGGCTTGGGTAATTTGTAAAAACTTCGCTTTTTGCCAAAGTTCAGGAATAGTTTGAGCTCCCACATAATACATGCCCGACTGAATACCCCCGAATGCTTGGTCGACTAATTGGGCAACATCTCCTTTGACCGGCACCAAACCCTCAACCCCTTCTGCAATCAAAACTCTATCCTTGTATGACTTCCCATGATATTCATCTTCAGCTTTCACTTTAGCCCCTGTCTGCATAGCGCCAATAGAGCCCATGCCACGATACTGCTTAAACAAGAAAGTCTGCCGACCTTTGGTAAAAATGCTCTGAAAACGATGCGGCACATGCGCTTTATCCAATTCAACTGTCTCACCCGGCGCCTCTACAGCACTGGCAAAAAAACTACCCATCATCACGGCACTGGCTCCCAAAGCCAAGGCTTTGATCATATCACCAGAATATTTAATTCCTCCATCAGCAATAATGGGAGTTTTAGTTTTCTTAGCTGCCCTGACAGTTTCTTGCAGAGCCGTAACTTGCGGCACACCCATACCGGATATAACTCTTGTTGTGCAAATTGCCCCCGGCCCCATACCCACACGAATCCCATCTGCCCCTGCTGCAATTAAAGCAGCCGCCCCAGCATAAGTAGCCACATTACCCGCCAAGACTTGTTGCTGCGGATAAAGCCTCTTGATTAGTTTTATCGCTTCAATGACTGATTTAGTATACCCATGGGCCGAATCAACTAGTAACACATCAGCTCCTGCCTTCACTAAGGCTTCTACTCTTTCCTCAAAACCCTTGCTGGCCCCGATAGCCGCACCTACGAGTAAATTTTCTCTTTTCACTTTAGCTACTTCAGTCGCTTGCTTACTCACTGACAAATTGCGATGAATAATTCCCAATCCCCCTTTACGCGCCAGAGCCACGGCTAATTTGCTTTCCGTAACCGTATCCATCGGTGAGGAGATAAAAGGTAAATCCAGTTTTATTTTCTTGGTAATATGAGTAGCCAAGGAGACATCGGCGCGGGAAAAACCAGCATAATCAGGCACCAGAAGAATATCATCGAATGTTAAACCTAGAGGAAAAGAAGAATTTACACTGTCCATAATTTACTTTACAGTTTGGGCAAAACTTTGTCAACGCCGGTGTTAATTTTCGATTTTTAGTTTCCAATTTTCAATCAATTTATAATGAAACCTTGATCCATTGAGAATTAGTAATTGTAAATTTTAAATTTAATCTCATTGTGTTATAAATAAACCACTTTATGCTTTACTTCATCACTGGTAATCAATTCAAATTTAAAGAGGTAAAACATTTCTTTCCCGAAATAGAACAATTAGCTATTGATTTACCCGAGATCCAGGAAGTAGATGCCAAAAAGATTATTCAAACCAAACTCCAGGAAGCACTTAAACATCATTCTGGACCCTTTATGATTGAAGATACCTCACTTTATCTATCCTGTCTTAATGGTTTACCTGGTCCGTTAGGGAAATGGTTTGAGAAAGTTTTAGGCGATCAGAAACTAGTAGATATCTGTGAAAAACTGGGTGACACCAAAGCCCGCTGTACCACTATAATCGGTTATGCTAAAAATGCCGAACATATTATATTCTTTGAAGGAACTATTGAAGGAAATTTAGTCCAACCTAAAGGAGATAGGAGTTTTGGTTTTAATGCTATTTTCCAACCTAAAGGGATGAACAAAACTTTTGGCGAGATGTCAATTGAAGAAAAAAATAAAATCTCTATGCGCGGCCTGGCACTGCATAAGCTGAGGGAATATCTGGAGAGCAGTAAGTAGTTAGTAGGCTGTAGTAAGAGAACTTTAGTTGACAGAAAAAGTACAATTTTCAACTTTTCCTGTCATCCCGGACTTGATCTGGGACCTAGGACATTTCTGGATTCCCGCTTTCGCGGGAATGACAATCTCTTTTCCCTTGATCTCAATATCTCTTAACCCCCCCCCTCTTTCCAGGCCAATACTGCTGTGCTATGATGGCTCTATGTTGGCTAAAGTATTATCGGCAGCACTCGTAGGATTAGATGCTGTTCCGATAGAAGTAGAAATTGATATTGCCTCTCAAGGTTTACCCAATTTTTTTATGGTTGGCTTACCAGACAAAGCCGTTGAAGAAGCTAAAGAAAGAGTCAGATCAGCTATCAGAAATTCGGGAGCTGATTTCCCAGCTAAACGCATCACTGTCAACCTTGCACCTGCTGATTTACCTAAAGAAGGGCCTTATTATGATTTACCCATTGCCTTGGGCATTCTCTTGGCTTCTGGACAGCTCCAAACCGACATCAGCAAATTTCTTTTTACGGGCGAATTATCTTTAGACGGCCGCGTCAGACCGACCAACGGTATTTTACCTCAAACATTATTGGCCAAAGATAAAAAGCTAGAGGGAATTTTTGTCCCCCAAGAGAATGCCCATGAGGCCTCCATCATTCAAGATATTAAAATCTATCCGGTTAAAGATTTGCTTTCGCTGTTTAATCATTTAACTAATCAACAATTAACTAGTCCCCTTTTCAATGAAAATCTTAATGAAGAAGTTGAAAAAGAGTACGACCTAGATATGGCCGATGTCAAAGGCCAACATCAAGCCAAACGTGCTTTGGAAATTGCCGCCGCTGGCGGTCATAATATTTTGCTCAAAGGCCCACCAGGCGCGGGAAAAACTTTACTCGCCAGAACTTTACCTTCCATTTTACCCAAACTAACTTTTGCAGAATCGATTGAAGTAACTAAAATTTATAGTATTTCCGGTATGTTACAGGGTAAACCTATCGTTAGGACACGTCCCTTCCGCAGTCCTCATCACACCACCTCTCTTGTAGGCCTAATCGGAGGCTCCAGTAATCCACGTCCGGGAGAAATTACGCTCGCTCATCGGGGAGTATTATTTTTGGATGAATTTCCTGAATATCCCCGCCAAGTTCTCGAGGCACTGAGACAACCCATCGAAGACGGCATTGTTACTATCTCACGCGCTACGGCTAAAATAACTTTTCCTGCTAAATGCATGTTGGTCGCCGCACAAAATCCTTGTCCCTGTGGCTACTTGGGCGATCCCGATCACAATTGCCGGTGTATACCTGCACAAATCATGCGTTATCAAAAAAAGATTTCCGGTCCCTTGCTTGACCGTATAGATATTCATTTAGACGTACCAGCAGTTAAAGTGGAGAAACTTACAGAAAGAGATACTATTAAAGCCGAGTCTTCAGCAATTATCCGTAGTAGAGTACAAGCTGCACGCGATAAACAGACCACTAGATTTAAAAATACTAATATTACTTCCAACGCAGAAATGACCAATAAAATGATTCGTGATTACTGTCAGTTAGCTGACAATTGCTTAAGCCTTCTTAAAACTGCCATAGACAAATTTCATCTTTCTGGCCGGTCTTATCATAGGGTGATAAAAATTAGCCGAACTATTGCAGATTTAGCTGGTAGTGAAAACATAAAACCCGAACATATCGCAGAAGCATTGCAATACAGACCTAGAATGGAAGAACAAAGTTAGAAATTTGTGAATAATATTTCCAGAAGTTAATTTCTACTACAATAGTTTCTGTTGATCTGCTGCTTCTTGAGAAGCAGGATAAATTATCCCCAGATGTTTATATGCATGCTGAGTAGCAACTCTGCCACGTGAAGTGCGGCGGATAAATCCAATTTGTAATAAATAGGGCTCTACCATATCTTCCAGTGTTCCAATATCTTCCGAGATCGTAGAACCAATTGTTTCTACACCCACCGGCCCCCCACTGTGTTTTTTTATAATGGCTTCTAAATATCTTAAATCTAAGGTATCCAAACCCATATGATCCACTTCCAACATATCTAGAGCTTTGTTAGTATATTCTAGCGTGATAATTCCATCTCCATGCACCTGACTATAATCTCTTACTCTTTTCAAAAGTTTTAAGGCAATTCTGGGCGTACCACGACTGCGCAAAGCAATAATAACTAAACTTTTATCATCAATCTCGACTTTAAGTTTTTTGGCGGCATTTTTAATAATAATTTGTAATTCTTTTGGTTCATAAAAATTTAAGCGGTGAATAACCCCAAAACGATCACGCAAGGGAGCGGATAACAAACCAACTCTGGTAGTAGCACCCACAATGGTAAATGGAGGTAGATCTAAACGTAAAGTTCGAGCCGAAGGTCCTTTACCCACCACAATATCTAAAGCATAATCTTCCATAGCAGGATAGAGCGTTTCCTCCACGACTTTATTTAAACGATGAATCTCATCAATAAATAAAACATCGCCTTTTTCTAAATTTGTTAGAATGGAAGCCAAGTCCCCAGCTCTTTCAATGGCAGGACCAGAAGTCACGCGAATATTACTCCCCATTTCTTTGGCAATAATATGTGACAGAGTAGTTTTACCCAAACCCGGAGGCCCATAAAGTAAGACGTGTTCGAGCGCTTCCTTACGTTTTTTGGCTGCCTGAATAGCCACAGAGATACTTTGTTTAATATTTTCCTGTCCCAGGAATTCTCCCCAGTCAGCCGCTCTCACCGAGGTAATTAATTGCTCTTCTTCCGGCTCTGTTTTTTCGTCTTTAATAATAGTCTTTTGTTTATTGTTATCCATATTATCTTGTTATCTCGAACGAACGGAGTGAGTCGAGGAATCTCTCGACTCGTTCGAGAAATATCGCACATAACGTGCGAGATCCCTCGACGCGTTTCACTTGGTCAGGATGACTAGGTCCTCCCCAAATATTTCAAGGCTAAACGTATTTTTTCATTTTCACTGATATCTTTATCCTTCAGTGATTTCAAAGCCGAACTAATTTCACTACCTGAATAGCCAAATTGTCTCAAGGCCTCTATCACGGTGGCATTATCGCTTCCACCTTCGGATAAATCAAGATCAACCGTACTGCCTAATTTAGATTTTAACTCGATAATAATTTTCTGGGCATTTTTTTTACCTAACCGTGGAACAGCCGTAAAGAAATCAGCATCAGCACGTAAAATGGCATTTAAAATATCCTCTCGTTTACCAATCGAGAAAATTCCCAACGCTGTCTTACAACCTACACCCGACACGCCAATTAAATATTCAAATAATCTTAAATCTGCCGGGTCAAGGAAGCCGTAAAGCTCTAAGGTATCTTCACGCACGTGAGTATGTGTAAATACGGCTACATCTCCAGTTTTTAAATTTAAGTCAGATAAAGTAGTACTACTGACTGCTACTTTATAGCCAACTCCATGGACATCAATGATAACAAAAGGATCTGATTTATAGGCAACCTTACCGGTTAGTAGACCAATCATAGAAGCACAAAGAATATAGCACAAAAAACTACTCAATGCGAGCTTGCTAAACTATTTTTTTATTATTTAATTTACGAGTGAAAGCATGGGTTAAAGCTATGGCCAATGCGTCGGCTGTGTCATCTGGTTTGGGAATTGATTCCAGCTTTAAAATTGTCTTGACCATCTGCCCAATTTGCGGTTTTTCTGCCCTGCCATATCCAGTCAAAGCCATTTTTACCTGCAGAGGAGTGTATTCATTCAAGGGAATTTGTTGTAGTCCAGCCACAAGCAAAACAACCCCTCTGGCATGTCCTACCATCAAAGCTGTTTTGGCATTAGTATTAAAAAATAATTGCTCAACTCCCATCTCATCTGGTTTTTCTTCCTTAATAATCTTACTAAGCTGTTCATAAAGTATGATTAATCGATCTATAAGCGGGCTATTAGGTTCCGTTTCTATGCACCCAAAACTTTGAACTTTGAATTTTGAACTTTGAACTTCAATCACACCCCAGCCCGTGCGTCCAATACCCGGATCAATGCCCAAAATTATCATGCAAGCAGTATGGCAAGAAGAAGGGATTAATGCAACGGCCTAGTGGATAGTTAGTAAACAGTAGTAAGAAATTGCCTTAACTACTAACTACTAGCTTCTAAAAACTAAATTTGTTATAATTACCTTCATGCAACATACAAAATTAGTCGCTAACAAACGTGAAATAAACGGTAAAAAGGTCAAGCAATTGCGTCGTGAAGGTAAAATGCCAGCCAATGTTTATGGTAAAGGCATTACCAGCCTAGCGGTAGAAGTAAATTATGCGGACTTTGTTCCAGTATATACTGAAGTCGGAGAAACAGGTATTATTGACTTGGAAGTAAATGGAAAAACTCTTCCGGTATTGATTAAAAACCCACAAATGCACTTCAACAGTGCACATCCTATTCATGTTGATTTCTATCAAGTTAATCTGAAAGAGAAAATTAAAACTTTCGTTCCTGTTAAGGTAGTAGGTGAGCCAGCTCCTGTAACTGACCATCAAGGTTTATTAATGCAGTTATTAAACGAATTAGAAATTGAAGCTCTTCCAGAATCAATTCCAGATTTTATTGAAGCAGACGCATCAAGTTTGGAAGAAATCGGCGATATCCTAGAAGTAGGCGATATTAAAGTTCCTGAAGGTGTAACGATTCTAACTCCGAGCGAAGAGAATGTTGCACAAGTCTCTGAGCTAGTCAAAGAAGAGAAGGAGCCAGAACCCGTAGTTACCGCTGCTGAAGGAGAAGTTGCCACACCAACTGAAGGAGAAGCTCCTGCCGAAGGTGCTGCTGAACCAGTCGCTACTACAGAAGAGAAATAATATTTCCCCCAGTATGATTCTGGATTGTCCAGAATCGAGAGTGATTCACAGATTCTGGATGCGTCTCACTTCGTTTGGCTAACCAAAACCATATCTAAATCTTAAACCTTAAAATTTAAGAATTTATTTCAGCTTCCAATAAAGTCTCAGGTTGTATGTCTTACTTGTGTTTCCTCTTCTCTAAACGGAGAGAATAAAATCTAGTTATTTAATTTATTCTCTAGCTCTCGGGCTAGGATAAAGTTGGGGTCAATAATCAAAGCCTGTTTATTGTACTTTTGTGCATCCATTTTATTTCCCAATTCATATTCAAGAATGGCTAAATGATAATATCCATCCCGATAATCGGAATATTTTTGAATTATAGTTTTCCATTGTATAACTTGTTTTTCAATTGAAGCTCTTGCTGCCTTAGCAGTTTGCAATTGATTATAATTTTGCGCAATCGATCTCTCTACTAATAGCATGCCCATCAAGACAATCCCGCAGATGAAGCAGATAGCAAAAACATAAACATAAAGAGGCCATTTATTCTCACCCTGCATTATCTGTTTTTTAGACTGGTCTTTTTTTTCTTTAGTTTTAATCAGGACAGGAAACTTATATTTCTCGTTTTTATTACTTTTTTGTGCTGGTTTTTTGTGGAAGAACTTCTTCGAAGCTGGCTTTTTCATAAAAGGTTGGATCAGAATCTAGCGTTAATTCGCTCAAGATTGCTCTGTCTAAAAAGATTATACCATCCATATGATCAATTTCATGTTGGAAAACACGATTGGCTATACGATGGGGTAGAGTATCATCTTTTTCTGTCCACATCTGCTCTCTCCCCTGCTCATCCAGATAGCTAAATTCGGTCCAAGCTGGTCTAACCACTGGAGCAAATAACGGTCCTTCACTCATACACCCTTCAGGAAATTTTAAACTCTCCCCTGCCCTATTAATAATTTGGGGGTTAATAATCACCAATAATTTCCTATTTTCTTCTGGTAAATAAATCACGGCAAATCTCTCGGGAATCCCCACCTGCACCGCCGCTATCCCCCGCCCCATGCCCGTTAATCTGCGATATTTTAACAAACACTTTTTTAGGTATTTAATCTTGGCTTGCGTATCGGAAGTTAGAATCTCACTCGGGGGCACTTCTCTACTCTGGCGTCTGATCATGTCACCTTCCCCTAGTTGATAGACAAAACTTGAGGTCAAACCATGCTTGGTATACATGTCTTTTTTGTATTTTCTAAAGGGTGGTAATGCTGGTTTCCAGCCAGATTTAGTCATAAATTAATTCCCGAGGATTTTCCGACCTATTCCCGAACGCCTGGCCATCTGGCCGTGATTAATAGTCCTTGATGCCCAGGCATTTTTTGGTAAATCTCCTCAGTCACAAACGGCATAAAAGGATGCAACAACTTGAGTTGAACTTCAAACATCTGACACAACGCTCCAAACGAATCCTCATCATTACGCGTCTTCACATCCTCAATATACTTATCGGCAAACTCATGCCAGATGAAATCATACAGATGCTCTGCCGCCAAGTTAAACTGATAAGCATCAATATAATTACTAATCTCTTGGCTCAGGACATCTAATTTCTTCAACCATTCTTGATCATTGGCATGCAAATTATTAACTTCCACAACCTTACGTTCAATTTGATTCAAATCTATTTGTGGATATAAGTTTCTAGCTTGAAATTCAATAAATCTGGCCATATTCCATAGTTTATTAGTAAATTTACGCATAGCTTCCAGTTTGGGATAAGACATAGCTTGATCATTACCCAAGGCATTGCCGTATACCAAAGCGAAACGCAATGCATCAGCCCCATATTGGTCAGCCACCTCAAGAGGATTCACTACATTCCCTTTGGACTTACTCATTTTCTTACCCAGTGGATCATTAACTAAACCATGTAAAACTACATTTTTGAATGGCACTTGCCCATTCGTCAAATACATACCCAACATAATCATCCTTGAAACCCAGAAAAATAAAATATCCCTACCTGTTTCCATAACTGAGGTAGGATAAAACTTTTCAAAGTCGCCTGCTTTGGTCGTTTTTAAAGTCACATAAGGCCACTGCCCCGAAGAAAACCAGGTATCAAAAGTGTCTGTTTCGGGTAAATATTTTTTATCTTCAATTTTATTGTCTTCAAACACCACTTTGGCTTCCATGCGCGCAATAACTCTTTGTAGACCTGCTAAAATTTCTTCCCACTCACTTCCCTCTTTAAGTAAATCGGCCAAAATTCCCTGTTTTAGATTTCCTTGTTTATCAATAAAAGACACGGCAAATAAATTTTCATCTGTTACCTCATACCACACGGGAATTTGTATCCCCCACACATTTTGTCGGGAAATATTCCAATCTTTTAAGTTGTTGTACCAAAAATTTAAGGTCTGAGCAAAATTCTTGGGAAAAATCTCAATTTCTTGTTTTTCGATTGACTCTAAGGCCTTAGCCACTAATGGTTTAACTTTGATATACCATTGTTCCAAAGGCAACGGCTCAAGTACGGTTTTGCATTTGTAGCAAATTTTAACTACCATTTTATGCGGCTCTTCTTTTTCTAATAAGTTTTGTTCTTTTAATAACTCCAATGTTTTTTGTCTAGCTTGTTTAACATAAAATCCATCCACCACCCCGGTCTTTTCAAATTTACCACTCCAACCTATTACTGGCGGGAAAGTTAATTCATGTTTCCTACCCACTTCATAATCAGTAAAATCGTGTGAAGGTGTAACTTTAACTGCACCAGTACCAAATTCCTTATCGACTGTTTCATCAGCAATAATAGGTATTTCTCGATTTGTTAAAGGTAAAACCACGGTCTTACCAATTAATTGTTTATATCTGGCATCTTCCGGATGGACCATTACCGCCACATCACCAAACATCGTTTCCGGTCTGGTCGTAGCTACCGTAATAAATCCACCTTCTTTAATGGGATATTTAATGTGATATAAAATGCCTTCTTTTTCTTCGCTGATGGTTTCTAAATCCGAGAATGAAGTTCCATCTCGGGTACAATAATTCACCAAGCGATAATCTCGATAAATCAGTCCATCCTCATACATCTTTTTAAATGATTGTTTGACTAAACTCACAATATCCGCATCTAAGGTGAATTTTTGTCTAGACCAATCCAAAGAAAAGCCCAATCTGCGTAATTGTTTTTCAATGCCTCCCCTATTTTCTTGTACATAATCCCAGATTTTGTGGTATAAATCTTCGCGAGTAAAATCAAAACGAGATTTCCCCTGTTCTTGTAACTTTTTCTCAAACACAAATTGCGTCTCTGTCCCCGCATGATCTGTGCCTGGTAGCCATAAAGCGCTATCACCCAACATCCGATGATAACGAATCAGAATATCTTCGACTACAAACATGGCATGCCCAAAATGAAGATCACCATTGGCATTTGGCGGAGGCAAAATAATGGTATAAGGCTTACCTTGCGGATTTATCTCTGGTTGAAAAGTTCCTGCCTTTTCCCACTGCTCATAAATCTTTTCTTCTACGTCTTGGTGGTTATAGACCTTATCCATAAGCCTAATTGTATCAGAGTAAACCTACGCTCGCAACGAAGCTATGCCTTTTCCCTTAAACCCAAGCTAGTTTTATTCTGTTTCACTCCGATCAAATGAGAAGATTCAATTCCCGAGGATTTTCCGATGGATTACCGAACAACTTAATTATGCTACTATAAATATAGCATGATTCCTTTTCTGTCCAAGCATTCTTTTAGTCACAAAACCGTCTTATTGCGCGTAGATTTTAACGTCTCATTTAACAACGAGCATAAAATTTCAGATGACACGCGAATACAACAAGCATTACCAACTATAAAAAGACTGCTTAAAGAACAAAACAAACTTATTTTGATTTCACATTTAGGAGAACCTACTAAGCGAGATAAAAAGTTTTCTTTACAAGGAGTGGTTAAAGATTTAGCTAAATATCTGCCGGCGTATCATATTAAGTTAGTCGATGATTTTGAGAAGGAGAGGGAAGCTTTTACTAAACAACCTCAGCACGAGATTTTAATGCTGGAAAACATTCGGTTTTATCCTGGTGAGCAAGCCAATGATCTAGACTTTGCTAAACAACTAGCGGCACTAGGGGAGATCTACGTAAATGATGCCTTTGGCGTAAGTCATCGTAATAATGCTTCAGTCACACAATTACCCAAACTTTTACCGGCCTATGCGGGGTTATTAATGGAAAAGGAACTAACAATGCTTGATAAGGTAATTCACCAGCCCCAGAGGCCTTTAATTGCCATTATAGGGGGTAGTAAAATATCTTCTAAAATAAAATTAATTAAAAAATTGATTGATTTAGCTGATGCAATTTTAATTGGTGGGGGGATGGCCAATACTTTTTTGCTGGCGGAAAACTATGCAGTAGGGGAGAGTTTGGTGGAAAAAGATGAAGTCAAATATGCATATCAGTTGATGTGTGATGCGCGAAGAGCAAGAAAAAAAATGATTTTACCCGTAGATGCCATCGTGGAAGATCACCCAGATCATGAAACCTCGGTTAAAAACGTAAAAAAGCATGACTCTATCAGAGACATCGGCTCAGAAACTCAAGCTCTGTTTGGCAGACAAATTAATCTGGCCAAAACTATTGTATGGAATGGACCAGTTGGTATGTTTGAGGATAGTCGTTTTAATCGGGGCACAGAATATATCTACTATGCCATTACACAAAATTCAGATGCTATATCTATTGTTGGGGGAGGGGATACACTGGCAGCCATTAACCATAAAGACTTTTTAGATAAAATAACTCATGTCTCCACGGGCGGGGGAGCCATGTTGGAATATATTGAAAAGGGAACACTGCCGGGAATTGAAGCATTGAAAGAGTAGGGAAGTAATAAGCTATTTAGTATTTAGGGAACGCCAAAGAAAATAACCAATAATCACGATTGTCAAAAGTGGGGATAACCAATCGGGGAAATGGTAACCAAAACCCTCCCAACACATTATTAAGCCCAATGTTCCAATAGAATACATGGCTCCATCTTTTAAATAATGTAGCTTCTTTAATTGTTCAGCTTTATTAACTGTCAACCAGGCTATTACAGTCGCTCCAACTCCATTACCAATTAAAATTAAGGGGACCGACAATGTAAAAGCAAATGCACCTAGCACTCCATCCAGAGAGAAAGTGGCATCAATGATGATTAAGTACAGCAATTTACTTATTTCACTAGTCGTACTTGCCGTACGAATAGCACTTTCGCTTTTCTCGGCTTGTTCACGAAATCCATGCACAATAAAATATCCACTAGAACCAATCACCGCTGCAAATGCCAACAAAGGATCGCTATGTAAAGCAAACCAAACAATTATACTTAAAGAAAACGATACCACGGCAAAAAACCAAACACCTTGTCGATGGATATATCGTTCTATTTTAAAAAGGTTATTATTCTCTTCTAAAAATATCCAGTGTAAAAAAAGAAATAACAGGAAAACGCCTCCTGCTAAAAACAAGCGGGGAGATGCCAAAGTGATAGCTTGTTGTAAATGAGTGTCTCCGTTAAATACTGCCAAAAACGACCCTACTAATCCAGCTTGTGGATAAACAAGATAGAGAATCAACCAGGGTAGTAATCCTCTAACTACAAAAACAGCTACTAAAACACCCCAGATTAAAAACCACCTACGAGCTTTTGCACTCATTTTGGTCAGAAAACTTGCATTAACGATAGCATTATCTACACTACTAATAATTTCAAAGATACACAGCCCCAATATAGTAATTAGAATATTTAGCATAGGATAGTTAATTTTATTTATTCAAACTTACGTGGATCATTTTATCAGAAGCTAGCGGAAATTGTTCAGTCAGGGAGCTATTGGTTACAATACCTTGATTGTCAGTAGTATTTATTTTCCAAGCAGAATCCGCTTGAATACTAAACTGAGTGATATCGTTATTGGTACCTGGTTGTTTATAAAGCATCAAGGAATAACTATCTGTCCCGGTCAACTTCTCTCCCAACAAATAAGTCAGTGAAATAGTGGATGTAGTACCAGATTTAACATCTAAGTAAAAACCATAAGAGGTGTTGCCATAAACATTCTCCTGAAAAACCGGCAAGCCAGTTTGAGATAAAATCTGATGCCCCTTATAAAGAGGATTGGTAGATTGATCAGGAGAAACAATATTTTGTATTTGCTTATTAATCGAAAGCTGATTGATGGCAGCAGACTGGGGGATAAGCAAACGCATGAACACCTTGTAATCTCCCGCATAAATATTACCATTTTGTACTGGATTATTTAATGTTATATTCACCGTATGAGTGATGCTCCCATCAGCATTAACTACTACCTCATGGCTAAATGTTCGTTTGAGATAATGATTATCCTTATTAGCTCCCACATTTGCTTCGTTATCGGCGAAAAAGTCGTTGATTCCTATATGATTAACCGCTGTTTGCAAATTGTTTTCGTCCTGGCCAAACACTGTCTGCATTAAAGCTTTTTCTACTAAGTCATTATTGACATAAAACGATAAATGCTTTTGTTGCAATTCATTAAATACAAAATCCATCAACTGTCTAACCGACAATGGATGCTCGGACAATTGCTGACTGAGGGCAGCACCGAAAGATGACAAAAAATCCTTCTTAGCATGTGAGCCCGGAAAGAATTTTTGTTCAGCATGATTTTCTGTAAGTTGAAAAAAGTTATTAGACGTTACTGTTTGATTATAGTTATTAACAGCAATCGGTCCAGTTAATGTCAATAAATCCTGTATTAAAGTTGAATCAATAGTTACTACGCCATCTGCGTTGTTATTTGTTTCTAGTTTATAAAAATAACTTTCTGTTTTAGCGTTTTGATAGGAATCAACAGAGAAATTACTATCGCGTAAAAACCAATTGGTGAGCCCTAAATATTTTTGTAACGGCACTGGCGGATCAACATGACCTTGTAGTTGACCATCAGCTTCATAAACATCATGCACTTCTGGTTTACTAATCATGCCATTTTTAACCGATAAGTCTGCATAAGACCCAATAAACCCACCTCCGGGGCGCAATTCATTATTGTTTAAAAATAACAACAAATATCGTCTACTTCCTGAGTAACCAAACAAATCAGGTAAAATTGTTAACACTTGAGATGCCAGATTGGAAGATAGTTGGATTTCTTTTTGATAGTTAGTTGGCAATCCTGCTAGTTTATTTTCTGCCTGAAGTTGATTAACAATCGTCAAGGCATAACGAATATTGGCAATTCCATCATTGACTCTATTGCTGTTGCTTTTAGATTGTTGAAAATCATTAACTGCAGCAGAAACATATATCATTGCTTGTCCCAAGCCCATACCAGCGTCCATATCATCTACAAGCTGATTGCAGGAAGTTCTAATTCCGACTAATGAACAAACAAAAAGTAGTGGCATATCGGTTTTTTTAGCTAAGGAAAAATTATCTACTGCAGCTTGTGCCAATGAAGATGAGTTAGCTATTTGATTAGATCCTAGCTGACCAATACTACTTTGCAAAGACAATCTGCCTAGTAACATAAAAAATAAAGGAGCAGCGATAAGAAGAAATATTACCAATAAAACTCCCGCAATTATTAATAGGTGTTTATTTTCATTTTTATTTTTGATAATTGTCTTTTTTACTTTAACAGTTTTTATTTGCTCAATTTTTTTACTATTAATCTTACTTATAAACTGCTCTATAGAGTAATTATTCGGGGGGATGAAAATACAATTTTTGGGTAATAGCAGCTGTTTGTTTTCATTATTATTGTCTTTTAATACCACAATCAGATCTTCTAGTTTTTCTTTTATATAGCGAGCAAAAGTTAACTCTGTTACCCCTTGTGGTGTAAATAGACACAATATACGCGGAGGTTTATCTTCTAGCAAAATTTCTATCATCCAAGTGCTTATGTCTTTTTCTAGAACAGGATAAATAATATCAATGCCACTATTAAACAAAATAATTTTATTGTGTTTATAAGCAGAGGTTAACAACAATTCAGCTCGATTAGCAAAGGGAATATTCTCAGAAATTATATCGGCATACAAAATAAGAGATGCATGTGACATGCATTTTTTATATACATTTAAAAAATTCATGGATACCTCATAAACATTATTCATAAAATAGAGCTTGCTATTGTCTTTCTTGGCCTTCTCCAAAAGTGCAGGCGAATAATCTTTAATTTCCCTGTCAATAAAATCAATAGCCAGAATGGTTGAGAATGTGTTGTCTGGAATACGCGGAACACTCGGGCCGTAGGGAAGGACTACTACATTTTTTTCTGGAGAAAAGTTTTTATTAGTAACAAAAATCACGACTTGCTTTTGGGGCAAATTATTAATAATTAAAGAACCGAGTGTTCCATATCTATCAATAATTAACAGGGGACGATGGTAATTAAAAGTAGATTGGGCCATACTACACCTCAATCATAGCCCAGGCTTGGATGTATTTCAACTCCTGTTCGCAGAATTTTCATAAAGAAATTTTCACCAAAAAAAGTATTACGTATTTTTTTATCCGATTGGTCTTGGAAAGACTATCAAATCAAGCTAACTCAACTGGTGTATTTTGACCAACAACTACCCCAAATAATAGCAAAGATTAACTGTCCTTGTTGTAATGTCAACCAGTAGTGATCTATGCTTCCCGTCCAAGCAATTTCAATTAATAACAGTAAAAAAAGTGCTGAGTATTTATTATTTTTAAAACTGTCAGCTAGATGTTTTACGGTTTTTAAAAACAAGGACATAAAAATCCCAAAACCTACCACTCCAGATTGAACTAGCGATAAAACAAAAATATTATGCACGGGCTGCAAAGAATAAAAATTAATTTCATAATTTCTTAACATAGATAAACTAGGCAAAAAGTTGCCCCATCCTACTCCAAATAGAGGATACTTGCTTAACAAATAAAAACTGGCAGACAACAATCCAAGTCTTTCGCTAACAGTTTCATTAGTCCAACTTAAAGACAAAAATCTCCAAATATTTCCCGTCAAAAGTAGAAGTCCTCCAACTAACAATGCCGCAGTAATCACTATAGCCAGCGTGGTTTTGTTATGTTTAACATGAGTATTTTGCCAGATCATAAATAAGAGTGCCACTACCCACGCTACAATCGCAGACCGACCATAGGTTAAAAAAAGCGTTAAAGAAGATAAAAGATAAGTAAAGAGGAAATAAAGCTTATTTCTGTTTTTTAATTTTAAAAACATATATAAAAACAAGGTGGAGACAATTAGCAAAAATCCTGACAGTTCATTGGGATGAGAAAAAGTGGCGTACGGACGAAGAATTAATATGCCATTTAAAGACATGTTGGCAATATCTATTGTTTGGGGAGTAAAATGTCTTTCTCCCAACCAATACCATAATCCATCCATTGAATGTTGATTTACAAATTGTAGAATGGCTAATATGCATTCGACGATTGTAGATGCAGACAATAGGTATACTACTGTCAATAAATTATATTTTGGGTATAAGCTTTTACTTACATACCATCCTAGCAATGTTATCTCTAACAACTTTGCTATGCTATATAATTCCAGCAGTTTGCTGCCTGGCCAAAAAATAAAAGATAAAAGTAAAAAACTAAGGACTATCAATAAAAGTATAATGTAGATTCTAAATACCCTAATATTTTTTAAAAAAATGACGATGAAAAGCACTGCAACAAAGACATCGGTCAGATAAATCGTTGGGGCCAGAAAGTCAGAACGAATGCCTAAAACGTAACTGAAATTAGGCCAAAAATGTTTACCAAGTTGTGTCGGGAGAAACAGCAGTAAAAGATAGAACAATACAGATTCTAGATTAAGCCTTCGGACGAATAACCAAAGTGCGTTCTTTTCCATCGCCAATTGATTCAGTACTCACACTGTCATCATTTTGTAGGTGTAAATGGACAATTCTTCTTTCCCAGGGCTTTAGAGAGGGAAGAGTATATTCGCGATTTTCACTTAAAACTTTAGACTTAATTTGTTCGGCTAAATCTTCCAGATAAGCAGCTCTATTCTTTTTGTAGTCTCCAACTTCCAAGGATAAGCGAACAAATTGCCCAAGCTTCTTTGAAATCATCATTGAGAGAAGTAATTGTAAACTATCCAGGATCTCTCCATGATAACCGATAACAATTCCTGTATCAGGAGTGTCGAGAACAACATCAACACTTCCTTCATTTATCATCAAATCAAATTCACCATTGATATCCAGATGTTGAAAAAAGTCCGTAATCAAATCGTTGATGACTTGCTCTTGTTCTGTAGTTAAATTTAAAACTTGTTTATCTTCCATATTATTTTTTCTTTTTTTTACTTGGAGTAGAAGGAGGAAGGATAGCCATCTTTGCTTGTTGACCTGGTAAGAAATCCTTCAAACCACCTAGTCCATGTATTTGGTACTGCTGTATGATACCAAAAATCGTCAAAGTATTCCAGTACAAAGATAAACCAATGGGGAAAGAGAAAGAAAAGTATCCAATCATCAAAGGAACCAAGAAGGTTGTTTGAGCTTGAAAGGCGGCGGTGAAGTCATCCTGACCACTCTTTACTGTGCCAGTCGGTTGACGAGTGGGCATGATCATCTTGGATTGGATAAATTGAAACACGCCTGTAAAAACCGGGATTAACAAAATTAAATAACCGGTATGTGTAATTATCTGGGAAGGACTATGTGCGAGAGATAACCCAAAAAAATCAGTTGTCCACATTTGATGCAAGCGCAAAGCCGGAAGGTAAACTAATTTGTTTACATCAGCTAATTTAAAAACGATCGCATGCTGCAAAACATAATATAAACCCCAAATAACAGGTAACTGGATTAAAACAGGTAAGCAGCCAGCAGCCGGATTTACTCCATGCTCCTTGTATAATGCCATCGTTTCAGCTTGTAAGCGTTTGGCATCACTCTTGTGCTGTTCTTTTAAACGATTTAGGTGTGGCGTCAGTTCCTGCATCTTTTTGGAAGTTTTCAACTGTGAGGTAGTAAGAGGGTAAAGAATTAAGCGAATGATGATAGTCAAACCGATAATGGAAAATCCCAGGGCATACGAAACATGCAAGAAGACAAGTAAATCATAAACAGCAACGAGGATGTTTAAAATTGGTTGAACTAATAATACTTGAAAAAGATTACCCATTATTTAAAATACGGCTGACAAGAAAGAATTCGTTTTATTCCAAGCAGTGAACCCTTTAAAACGCCGTGTTTAAGGATAGCATGTTTGGTATACTCAGAGCAAGTCTGCTCGTACCTACACTCTGTTTTTAAGCCTAATGCTTGTAATATCACCGCAATTACTGATTGGTAAAAAATCACCAATCCCACGGCGATTTGTTTAAAAATCATCATAAGATTTTGTACCAGTAAACATTTTACTAAACGTTTGACTGCGCTCC
>DAIDHL010000002.1:0-77553 GCA_027459745.1 Candidatus Levyibacteriota bacterium | reverse complement strand
TCGTTGTACAATTGGCTTTCTGAGAATGAAGAGCACGTCATAACCTGATGCTATTTCCCCCAATCTTTCTTCAATTATTGATCTCAACACTCTTTTAGTTCGATTTCTTATGACTGCTCGTTTATCTATACTTTTACTCACTACAAAACCAAATCGCGAGTAACTAAGGTCATTGGGTGAATATTTACAAACAAAAAAGTAATTTGACTGGGATTGAGGTCGCAACAGCTTCTGTCTAGCTGGTAAACGTAATTGACGTTGTAACATGCGGATTAAAGCGAAAGTTTTGATCTCTTATTGTCTCGACGACGCTTTAAGACTTTACGTCCATTATGACTTTTAGAGCGAGCTAAGAAGCCATGCTTACGTTTGCGTTTGATTTTTTTGAGCTTAACTAATTTTTCCATTAGACCAATTATAGCAAATGCTTGTTAATAAGTAAATTCTACCGTTTACTATTTTGTTCTTGGGTACACCTTAAGTGAGTAATGTTCGCCTTTTTTTCTCTTGCGACAGTTATCCACATGCAGTACACTACATTATACAAACAAAATTCCGCTTCTTCTGGTGTCCGAGTAGAAGTCTAGTTTTTGACTTATACACAAAAACTTCCTTGCTTGTTTTTTAACTATGAATGATCAATTAGATATAACATGGCAGCAAGTACTTAAAGATTTAAAAAAAACTGTATCTACGGCAAATTTTTTTACTTTATTTGCTAATACTGGCTTACTAAGCCTGGCTGACAACATCGCTACGATTGCTACGCCTTCTACCGTAGTAAGGGACTTATTGTATAAACGTTTTTATAAAGATGTAAAATCTGCTTTGGATACTCAAACCAAGCAAGACAATGAATTGCTTTTTATTGTTCAAGCTCTTCAGCAAAATTCTACTCTAAAGGAAAAGTCTGGTCCTCTCTTTTCAGCCGATCAACCAGTTCGGGCAACTCATGATAAAGAAACCTCCCCAGTACTAAAAACAGATATTAAGTCCTCCCAACCATCTATGGTGGGACATTTACCAAGAGTACGCAAGGAGTATAATTTTTCTACTTTTGCTGTTTCCTCTACTAATCAGTTGGCCTTTGTTTCTTCACAAAATGTAGCACAGAATCCTGGACAATCTTACAACCCTTTTTTTATATATGGACCAGTAGGTGTAGGGAAAACACATCTTTTACATGCCATCGCCAATCATATCTACACCCAAAACCCTGATCGCAAAATAATATACATAACTAGTGAGGAATTTACTAATGAGGTAGTAGAGGCAATCAAGAACAACGAAACCTCACGAATGAAAAGACGTTTTCGCACCGCCGCCCTACTATTAATTGACGATATTCAATTCATTGAAGGCAAGGATCGTGTACAGGAAGAGTTATTTCATACCTTTAATATTTTGATAGATCAAGGTTCTCAAATTGTGCTTTCATCTGATCGTCCACCACAAGAAATAAAAAAACTGGAAAAAAGACTTTCATCACGTTTCGCGGGAGGGTTAACTGTGGATATTGAGGCACCTGATTTTGAACTAAAGACAGCCATTCTTTTAAAAAAAGCCGAGAAATATGGTTGGGAACTATCGATTAATGTAGCTAAATTACTAGCCAATGGAGCACAAGACACCCGTTCTTTAGAAGGTTTATTACTAAGAGCAATTACAGTAGCAACCTCATTGCAAACTGATATTACTGAGGAAATTGCAATGAAAGCCTTAGGTAGAGCGGCTGAAGAAAAAAGAGGTAGTTTGCATGCTGATGACATTATCAAGGAAGTATGCAACTTTTACAGTATTAAGCCCACACAATTAAAAGGACCTAAGCGCGATGCCTCTTTGGTCAGAGCCCGCCAGATAACAATGTATATGCTTAAAGAAGAGCTTAAGCTGACACTAGTGGAAATTGGTAATATTTTAGGGGGAAGAGATCATACCACGGTGATGCACGGTGTGGATAAAATAGAGCACCAGCTTGGGGGGGATGTGCATATCTCTCAGGATATCTCCGGGATAAAACAACTTTTACATGTGTAAAAGTCGTGCATAACCTAATTGTAAAGTTATCTACGTGTTTTCCCCATTTTTATCAACATTTTTTCCACATTTATATACCCTCGTTTGATTATTTCAATTTCGTTTATTATGTCATGATAGAGATATAATTATAAGCTGAATCCTGGCCTCATATTTTTATTTATCTCTCTTATATAGGGCATTACACTCTTGCATTTTTCCACATTTCCCGATACACTACTACAACTACAATTATATATATTATGCAAGTAACACTTAAGGCAGAAGAGTTAAAAAATAAACTTGGATTTATCAACCACGCAGTTTCCAATAAGCAACAATTACCTATACTTCTAAATATTTTACTTGAAGCGGAAGATCATAAGCTTATCATCAGCAGTACAGATTTAGAGATTGGCATTCAAATTGAATTAAAAGCTGAAGTTAAGCAAACAGGTAAGATCACAGTCCCGGCCAAAACGTTTTCTGAACTTATAAATTCTTTACCAGCCGATACTCTGACGATTGAATCTGATGGAAGCAATTGTGTAGTTAAGACCAATAAGACTAAAAGTGTATTTGCTACCATGTCAGCTAATGAATTCCCACGTCTATTTGAAGAAAGGGGTGTGTTGTTGGCTAGTATCAATGCTGAGGAGCTAAAAAAAGAACTAAATGCAGTAGTTTTCTCTGCAAGTATCGATATCGCCCGTCCTTCTCTATCAGGAGTTTACGTGGAACAAGAGGAGAATGGTTTTTTACTTGTAGCCACAGATGGATATCGCTTGTCTCTTAAGCACTTCTCAGCAGGCAAGGATGATAAATTCAATTTACTTGAGGGTAAATCAAATATGATTGTACCCGCCAGGGCCTTTAAAGAAGCTTTGGCTATTAAGGAAGAAACAGGAACGATTGATTTATATGTTTCACTAACACATAATCAGATTATTTTTGAGCAAGGATCAACGATTCTAATTAGTCGCTTAATTGAAGCAGACTTTCCCAATTACGAGAAGATTATTCCGGTCGATTTTTCGGTTGTTGCTTCATTTGATAGAGAAGAAATGCTCAAAGCCGTGCGTATCTGTTCAATCTTCGCCAGAGATATTGCTAATGTAATTAAGTTTTCTTTGCAGACTAATAAGATTGTAGTTTCTGCGGGGGAAAACATTGTAGAAGTAGATAGTAAGATAAAGGGAGAGGAAAATGAGATTGCTTTTAATTCACGCTATTTATTAGACGCCTTAAGTAATTTGCCTTCTGATAATATAAATTTTGAAATGACTGGGCCGCTTAATCCTGGTGTCTTTAAAACTGCAGATGATGCCTCTTATCTTCATTTAATCATGCCAATTAAGGTGCAGGAGTAGGATTACTGATAGGTAATATCCAAAGATTGTATTTCCGAATCTGTGAACTGCAAGCTATGTAACCAATTAACAAAATCCTGTTTGTCTTGAGTTTGATTATTACCTGATAAGCTAACAGCAAATTGGTAGTGGTGCACTGATAAGTTATAACTTGATGAGATAGTGAAATCACTTCCTGTATAAGGGGTATAGTTAGATAAATAAACATCAGGGGCCATCTGTCTTTGAGCATTATTGTCTTGTTGTTGATTAAACGAATCAGTTGGCATAGGTGTAGGTGTACTTCCCGTTGTAGTGAAGTTAAGTGTGTAAAGATTAATGCCGCCTTGGATAGTATAAAGCCTTAAAACCACCGAATAGGTAATTCCAGGTATAAGACTGGACTGAGGGGTAATAATAATAGAATTATCATTTGCTGTTATTGAGTATTGCAAATTAGGGCTTATAGACAAGGGCACATCTCCCACAGATACAGGTTGATCAAACGACAACTTAATATTGCCTAAATTTGTGGGAATATTTTTTTCATTTTGGGATGGAGTTGTAGAAATAATGTTTAAAACTTTATTAACTGAGGTGCTAGATGGCTGAACAGGGGGGTATGTTACAGAAGTAATAGATGGCTGATTATTGTTATTAGATTTCTGTGTGGGTATATTATAGTTATAATATCCAATAAAAACGATAATTAAAGCTATAAAAACAGCTATCCCAGCGTATAATAGAATCAGTTTATTTTTCTTGTAATTATACTCATTGTTTATAGAAAAATTATCCATTGTTATGTAACCAACCTGCCACGTCATTGTTTATTCCAGAAATTGGATTCTCGGGTGGTAATAATATTTGACGCTCATTTACGTCACCATTCTCATCATAGTTTGCTTCTACAATTTTTACAACCCCTCTACTCGCATCAACAACTTGAATGATTACTGCTATATGATTATGTGTAAATACGGGGACATCTCCGCTAACGGGAGTTCCAGAGCTAGCATATATCCAACGCCATGAGATACTTGGATTATTTATAACAGAAGGACTTTGTCCTATGTACCAGTTGGCGTTGTTCCATGAGTCCCAGATATTTCCGTAAGTTCCTGCAACTGTTGATTCTACAAAGTTGATGCACTGATAAGGATCTACCACATTGTTTACCCCATTTGATATGTTGCTTGCGGCTGCTTCAGGGTATGGCATTGAAGAGTATTTAATATTTCTTATCATACAATTATACGTGCTTTTATTTATGTCACCACATGGGCTGCCTGCGTCGAATAATGCCATGGCCGTACTAGCCATATTTGATGTACCACTACTAGAGTTCTGTGAACAATTTGGAGGTATAGCATTTGGATTACCAGTGCCAATATTGGTAATAACACAATTGCTGTTAGAGTCTTGCGCGAAAACTAATCCTGATGAAATAAAAATAAATGTAAAAGATAATAAAAATAAAAGTATTCTTTTCATAAGATTTATTGACACGTAAAGGGTAATGAATAGAATTCCATTCCTGCCTTAAGATTTGGATTAAATGCCTTTGGATCTCTATATATTATGAGTGGCAGATTGCACATTCCTTGATTACTCATACCTAAGTCTCTAAACCAGGAGATAGCCTTAGTTATGGCAGGAGTAATATCTTGTGTTAATAGTTCTATTTGAAAAACATTTGCGTCTTTGGAGTAATTAATATTGTAATCGTTAGTATGTATAACAAGCCCATTTTGATTGGCTTTAGTAATTAAACTTTTCCTAATCGTGTCATCAGACGTGTCGAGTGGCTTTTTATTGTTTACTCTATTAACCAATGATTCTATTGATTGTTGAGGAGGGAGTGTTGGTGTAGTCATAGATATAACCGGCGAAGGAAGAGGTGGGGGGGTAATATTAGATAAGTCTTTATTGTTATATGAGGCTAACATGCCAACAATTATAGCAATCATTATTAATACCGATAAGAATATTAGAGTATATAATACTTTTAACTTTGTACTCATAAGTTTACCATAAGCCAAAAACATCTCTTGCGCAAGCCCAATATTTCCAAGCAGCTCCGAGCGTTTTTAGGTTTTTTTCATAAATGACTGCATTTGCTACTTGTTGTTGCCACTGTACGTAGCCATTATCATACTGACCATTGGTTACTGTCACACCAGGGTGACCCATTTGGAAAAGACCGACCGGACCGTTAGATGCTACTGTATTTGGATCATATTGAGATTCACAAGCAGATATGCCTAGCCAATAATCTGCATTAGCTGGATCGTCTTGATTTACTAAATCAACTAACGCCTGTTCTGGCGATTTCGGCCATGCTGGGTTGTTCTCCCATGTGGGGTAGTTTTGTGCACCTGGATAGTTTTGTACTAGAGCCGATTTTGCCAAGACGCAGGCTGGGTCACCAAAATTTACTCCATCATGGTACCCTGAGGTGATATTCCACCTATTATTGCAGTTGGAGGTGTTGGAAGGAATAGTGCTACCCACTAAACTACCAGTTCCGGATTGACTACCTATCACATTGGCGTAAGCTATGTTATAAATTGAAGTATTATTATCTGTTGGACTTACTGTAAAGCTTAACGTGGTGGATCCACCTGGCTGAGGAGGATTGGTCAACTTCCATGATAAAGTCTTACTTGAAGCTTCATAACTATAGGGAGCCGTTACCTGGGTGGGTGCTCCTTTAATGCTAAATGTTATTGGGTCCGTCACATCAATCTCTTGGACTGGATCGTTTTCCACATTGACAGTGATCGTGTACGTTAATTTAGAACCCGACTTAATAGAGTTTCCAGTTGTATTGTCAACTGTTTTTTGTAAGACTACATTTTGCTGATTATAAGTAGATCCTCCACCGTTTGTTCCACTTCCGTTATCAGTACTTGGACCAGCATCTACCCCATTCAATCCTAATACAAACACCAGCAAAAAAATCATTACAGCTCCACCTGAAACTCCGATAGCGAGTCTATACTTTGAAATAAAACTTCTTGTATCGAGCAAGCCACGATTTTTTTTCTGCGGATCAGACTGATCCTCCTCAGTGGCTGTGGTTGTTGAATTTAGAGTATCTTGTTCATCGTTGGGAGTAGAATAGTTGTCAGTAAAAGACGGATTATCTCTTTCTGGCAAATAAGAATAATCTTCACCTTCTTCTTCCCGTCTCAACGATCTTCTGCTAGAAGCGGGGATCCCAGACTTAAAGGAAAATTTGATTGTGGATGGTTTAGTCTGATGTGTAATATTGAATGAAGCACTTTCTGGAATCTGTCTGCTAGGGATATTAAGGTTAAAAGTTGCATTAAAACCTGGCTGCGTTATTGTAGTTGGAACATTTGTTTTTTTAGTTATATTAGTGTTGTCAATTCTACTTCCATCCTGAACAGGAGATGGGGTGATAGATGTTGGTGTAACTGTGAGCCTGATGGGATCTTGTGGGCCAGAACTTAATGGAGGTGTGGGAGTAATTAATGTCGATAATTTAGTAACTGGCCTTTGGGATTGAATTTTAGCTTGCAATCTGGCAATTTCTATTTCTCCCTGGTGAATCTGTGCAAAAGTGATGTTTGGTAATTGGCCTTGTAAACTTGAAAATGGTTGTTTAAGTTGTGATAAATTTCGTGCAACAAGAGCCTGTCTTACACTAGAAGACAATTCATTTGGCACTTCGCCAGCTTGTCTATACAAAGTAGCTGCGTCTCTTTTTGCTTGCATGTGGAGAGGTTCTGTGGTTGGAATAATAGTTGGATTTGTAATCCGATCTTGAAGATTTACAGATATTGCGCTTCCAGTGGTTGCTTCTTTTGCGAATGGTAAAGTTTCTGGTGGCAAACTGATTTCTCTCTGTTGGGAAATACTAGGATTGCTTGACATGGAGGGCGATCTCCACCTACTTAATCCTCTTTGCTTCAGAAAAGCTTCTTGTTGTTTGTAAGCCGCTCTATAGCGGGGGAAATTAGGATCATGTTGGGCTAATTGTGCATCGGGTAAGTTATTTAAGGAAGTGTTGGCGTATTTAATCCACCTGACTGCATCAACTTGCTGTCGTAGTGGATTTGGGGCAGCAGTTCTTCTTAAAAAAGGGAATTCAGAAAACTTTTTCGAAACTCTTGACCAATATTTTTTAGTAGGAAGAGTTTCCTTAGTCTCTTCTTTAAGAGACGGTTGGGGCGGAACTATAAAGGTAAATGATTGTTTTTCAAACCCCATAGATGGTTTAGGATTGATTGAGTGAGTCAGAGAGCCACTGGTATTGTTGGCGGAAGGAGCGGGAGTTATTAAATCTTGAATCTGAAGATCCTTTTTGTGGTTGTCTGTTTTATCCGCATCATTTTTTTTATCTGACTCTTGTTCGTCTACTTTCTTAACTGCTTCCTGGTGCATAACAACCTCTGCTTTTTTACTGTCATTTCCTAATGAGGCTGTCTCTTGGTGCTTCTCTAATGTGGGCGATGAGGCGCCTGGGTTGGGCCTCATCTGATCTGTAGCTGTAGCAATAGACATTAAGGTCGATCTTAAACTCGCTGGATCCAGACTAAACGAGGAGGAAGGCGTTTTAGTACTAATTGAATTATTACTTGGATTTACAGCATTTAATTGTTGTCTAAGTAATGGAAGCAACATGTCAACATTGGCTAATGATTCAACAGTTTTTTGTATGTATTTAGATCTCAATTGAAAATATCTCGGAGCGAATCTAGAAAAAATATTCCTGGAGTCATCACTTGAATAATTTGATAACAACCGAGAAGAGGAGGTATGATAAGTTTTTTCAAAAATAATCTTCTCGTGCCATAATTTTTTAAATTGCGGAAGCAAACCATTAGAGCTTAACCATAAAGAAAATGCCTTAGAATTTTGTAAGTCTCTTTTCGTGGGTATGTTCTCTCTAAAGAAGTTTTGTAAATCAGATATAGCTCTTTCGGTTTGGAATCTACGTTGCTCTGACTCTTCTCGACTTAAAAACAAAGATGTTGTTTTGGAGCGGGAGTTGTTTGAATCATTATTGCGATATGGGTTGCCAATATTGTGGCGTCCAAAAGGATGCCTAATCCCAGAGATTACACGAGATCTTAGCAGGCTAAATTTAGATGCGGGGGGCGAATTAAGGGCAGCCATATTCTCAGTATACTATACAGTCTGAAGAGTGTTAATCGTCTAAAACGGTTTGGCGGGATCCGCGGGTGTTGGTTGAGTAGGTATGGCTGTTGGTATTGGAGGCTGAAAAGATTGGACTGGAGCAGTAAGGTTGGTTTGTGCCGGCTGAGCGCTAACAGATATAGGTGTAGACGTTATATTTTCAGTATTTATTATAGGAGAAATATTGGGAACAGCAGCAGAAGTTGGTTGTGCAAATTGATTTGCAATTTGTTTTGCCCTTTCATCTAAAGATCCAATTAAATCATCAGTCTTTTTAGCATAACTATTCGTCGTCTCTACAGGAGGTTGTGCGATTGCATCTTCTACTGCGGCTTGTTCTTGCATGTCTTGTTGTTGTTTAAGTAATTCGGCTGGGTTGGAAGTAATCATATCATTCTCGTAAGGCGCTGCAATAATTTTGATTGCAACATGGTTCTGTCCGGCAAAAAATAATCCTTCCCCGATATCAGCAGACACTAGTAGTTCTTTTTCACCTTCTGTAAGGTAAAAAGTTTCCGAAACCATATCAACTTCTGCCGTGCCCTGCTTGAGTAAAACTTGAATAGAAGAATTGGTCAAAACGGCTTTTCCGTAGTCAGTGGAAAGAAAATCTTCTACATCCTGAGTGGCAGTCGTCATGCCTAAGTAATACTTTCTTGCACGTTTGGCGATTGAGTAAACAAATGAGGCTGAATCTTGGTACTTCATCATGTACCAGGCTTCATCTAATACTAAAACACGTTTCTTTAAGCTCTTTTTAACTTTCGTCCAGACAAAATCCAGAATGATATGCATGGCAATCGGACGTAAGTCTTCTTCTAGTTGTTTGATATTAAAAACGGTTAAAGGGTTCTTTAAATCAAAGTTTGATTTCTGGTTGAAAATCCCAGCAGCTGAGCCCTTGATAAACTTTTCCAAACGATAAGCCAATTCTCGTGCAGCTGCATTTTCATAACCCAATAAAACTTTATACAAATCTTCCATTAGGGGAGGATCTTTCTTTTGTGTAGCAGGGTCAGGGGTAATGCCCTTTTGGCGGTAGGTCTCAACCAGGGCCTTATCTAATATAGCCTCATGTTCGGCGTCAATATTTCCCATGATGATTTTTAACAGACCATGCAAAGATAATATTTTTAGTCCTAGCTCGTTTTCACCTTCTTCATATAATTCAGATAAGTCAAAAGGATTAATCTTAATGGGATCATTGGCAGAGAAACTGACAACTTCTCCTCCCATAGCCTGGGTAAGGGTCTCATATTCTCCTTCTGGATCAATGACAATTACTTCGGCGCCTAACATAAACTGGCGCATAATTTCCAGTTTGATAGTATAAGATTTTCCAGAGCCGGATTTACCCAATACGACTTCATTGGCATTTTCTAAGGAGAAGCGATCAAAGATAATTAATGAGCCATTTTGTCGATTTAATCCATACAATACTCCTTTGTTTTGCGTTAATACAGCCGATGTAAAAGGAAAGGTGGAAGCCAAAGAGGTGGTGTCCATATTGCGAGTGATAGCCAAGCGGTCTTGAGCGATCGGTAAGGTGGTTTTAAAGCCATCTTCCATTTGCAATGTCGCGGACTTGGCGCTTAACAAGACTGAGGCCAGCGTGGTTTTCAGTCTTTTTTCTGTATCAACTAGATCAGGTAAACTCTCAGCAGAAATAGTGATATAAAAGCTAAATTGGAAAAATCTTTCAATACCCTTGGCCAATTCTTCCTGTAAAGCTAGAGCATCTTCCAAGGCTGCCTGAACGGTTGGGTCAGCCGGTTTGCCACGTTCTATATCCGAAGAAATAGTGGCTTCCATCTCCGCAATTTTACGTTTCAAATCTCCCAATACGTCCGCGCCCGAGGTTGGATAGGCAAACATAGAAATATCCAAAGTATGATCAAAATCGACCAGAGGTTGTAGCCAGTTGGTGGAAACAAAGCGTGGATAGCCAACTACAAATAGTGTCGTATAGTAGGTCTCGCCGATACGAATATATTTAAAATCTACTTCAATCGATGAAGGGGCGATAATATCAACCAGTGAGACCATGCCTTTTTGCAATTGCTGCACTGCTTTGTCTCCGGCTGCTTGAGCAGCCGCCATCGGAGAGTTCTCCGTCTTTTGATTTCTTTTTTTGTTAAATAAAGCCATATTTAAATTAATTCAGACTTCCCTAGTTGGGTAAAAGTAAATAACCTTACTACTACTTACTTGCCGACTGAATTATCGGCGTTGTAATATCTGTAACTATTTGGTTTGGTTCCACAATATCGTTGTTATAAATATCATAAAATAATTTAATTAATTCTTCTCGTTCCAGAAGTTTTGCCGTGCTCGCCAGCTGATTAAGCTGACCATGAATAGATTCCGCTTTAGTTAATAAGGTTTTGCTGGCCGCAGCTACAAAAGCATCTTTCTGACTGCCTTTACCTGGTGCAATAGCTCCAATACCGCCTTCAAGTGACGAGTATGAAATAACGATGTAAAACTGCTTATTTAAGACTACGTTTACTGTCACCATTTCATTAACAAAACTCTTGTATTGCTCGATTTGATCTTTTAACTGATTGTTGGTTGTGCGTTTTTCTGCATCTTCAAGTTGATTAATATAAGAAGTAATATCTACCCTTTTGTTACGTACTAAAATTTGTATAGGGAAATTTAACGAGTTAAGTAAACCCGCATAGGCATAGATCTTGGCATCCTGTTCCTGTCGAGACAATAAGGCAAAATTAGTAGCTGTGAGTTCAATAACCACACAAGCATAGCCGCCCTCCAGTACCACAATGTTATCGACTATATCGACAATTTCGGTAAATTTTTGTGTTGATGAATGAATTTTTTGGGCAGCCATGGTTTTTAAGTAAACAATGCTTTGCGTAATTCTTCTCGAGCATCATGAGAGACTATGCCAATCGGCAATAAGACTGTGCCCTTGGCTACAATTTCAATAACATCAAATTTATGCTGACCTGTAAGATCTTCAAAATTTATAGTATACGTGCCATTGAGTAGCGGAGTGGCTGAGGCAAATTGACCCAGCTGATTGGTCTTAAAAGCACGGACTGGATTGCCTTCTTTATCTTTAACTTCAACCAGAATGTTGGGAAGAATATTTCCCCGTGGATCACGCACAATCCCTGTAATTAAGTTAGGAGAATCAGGAATTGATGGTAGCCCCATATTTTTAGCCATAGCCGCTGGAATCTTTGCCACATGTGGTGATTGAACACCATCTGAGGTTTGAGGAAGGATAGAGGTTGAATTATTCGACGAGGAGCTTTGTTGGGTGGATTGGTTAATTGGTGGCGTGGTTGATGGTGTTGGCAATGGATCAACTGTAGTAGCCGGAGAACTTATCACAGGCTGCTTGCTTGTTACAGGGGTATTTACTGCTTGGGTTATTATTTGCGGTTCAGACGCAACAGATTGTATTTTTTGTTTTTTCAACTCCGCTAATTCTTTTTCCATACGTTCTTTCTCAGCCTGCAGTTGTTGTAACTGCGCATCGTAATTTGGGGTAGGCTGAGGAATAGATGGCGACGAGGTCATCGGTTTGGGGTAAGGAGGTGTGACAGGTGTAGTAATAGGCACAGAAATAGATTCTCCTACTGAAGCAATTGGATTGTTGATAGTTTGAGGTACAGCAGGAATGCTCGTAGTTGAGGTTGTCTGCACTGGAGAGGTCATAACGGGGGCGGGAGGAAGGGTTGTAACCGGGGTTACTAAATCTGCCTCTTTAGGTTGGTCTTTTACCTCAGGTTTCATGTCTGGCTCTGATTGGTCTCCCAAATCAACCATTTTGAAGTTAGAAAGCACTGGTTTGGAGGCTAACGGTTTAGAAAAAATTTGTGGAAGATGAAAGGACAGAATACCTTTACTACTAGGGCTAGTAGCAGTTTGGTTAACCACTGTAGGTGTAGGCATAAGAGAAGAAACTTTTTGCATAAAAGACGATTCACGATCATCCATCATATTTTCATGTTGAGAAGATTGCAACAAAGCCTGCAACTGCCGAGTTTTTATTTGTTCTGCCTGCAGAATTGGATTAACCATTGGTTTTTGAGAGATTGGGGGGGGTGAAATGGTTGTAAATGCCAACTTTTGTCCTGTTTTTTGATATATAAACTGATTGGGAGCGAATAACGCTTCAAAAAAATGCTTTAACATTACATCGGCCGGTCTTCCTTCAATGGGTAAAAAAGCCATGACTACAGCTGATACTGCCAAAATAATAATCAAGGGGAATTTGATAAACCAGGGCAAGAACGGTGCGGAATAGAGTACCCAGGCCACAACTGAGGGCACAGCCAAATACAAAAACTGCTTGACGGTCATAGCGCCGATTAATTTAAACTGAAATCCTGTGACGTCTTGTGGTATGGGATGATTGCTTTCCATAGTATCTCACTCCTACAAAAAGTGTATAACGTGAAAAATCTGTGTTCAAGATTATCAAAGTGGGTCAAATATAGGCCTAAGTGGTGCCGATTTTGTGAAAAGTTTTAATCAGCAATATGTGAGCCTTTCGCCAATACTCCATTGAGGATAACTTCTGAGCCTATCCCCAGTACCACCGCAAAAAGTGTATCAAATATTCCAGGTCCCACAGAGAAAGGAATACTCTTAAGTGCAGCTATTTTTTCCTCTTTTTCTTCTGGGCTCAAATCAGGATCATGTTGGATTTGTGAAATTAAGTTTTGAATAAACCCCCGGGGATTATTTGTTTCCAGCATCTGGTTCATAACCGCTAACGCTTCCTCGGGTACGTCTCCTTGTTCTACTTTAGTGAAAAAACGAGAAATCAGGCTATTTTCGCCCTTGTCTAATACTTGACGACATACCTCCATTTCTCTATTCAGTCTTTCAGCCTTCTCATATTCACCACTATCAAGAAGTGCATTGTGATTTGAGGACAGGAGTTTGAGGCGTTGATTAAATAAAACATCAGCTATTGCAGTCATAGTATCTTTATCAATTACTTTTCTTCCACCAATGTCATTCAAAACTCTAATAATAGAATCCTTCTCGGTTATAGGAATATCTTTATTGTGTAAAATAGGTTCCAGAATCTCTCTTGCCCTCGAAGCCATGACTAAACCCATTTCCCCTGCTTTATTTTCCAATGTATCAGCTAATTTATCTGGTAACTTGTCGGGCATTTTCCCATCATGCAATTGTTGACCATAGATTTCTAGTATTGATTTTGAGTCATCAGAATCAGACATGTATTCTATAATACTCGCTGCATGTTCTTTAAAAATTTGTTGACGTAATTCATCAGGTGTTAATGTAATGGTAATAGTTGTTCCCTTTGCTGTTTTAATTTCTAGTTGTAGGTTTTGAGGAGAATCCTCCGTCTTGGGAGAAACTTCTATTATTCCAACAATATGACCCTTTTCTTTAGTTGCTGGGTCAATTAGTTCAATAGTGCTTAAAGTGACGTCAGTTATTGGATCATCAGCATAAGAAATTTTATCCTTAGCATTAGCACATAATTCAGACGTCTTATTTATTAAATACAAGAGTCTTTCTCCTTCCGGCAAGTCCATTTTGTCTTCAGTACTCAGATAATCTTTTTGAGCTTTTCTTGCTGCTCGATTGATTAAGGCATTAGCCACAGTGTTTAAATCAGCTCCTATACTTTCTTTAGTTGGAGTATGGACAATCTCTTTTGCGATGTCTATGGCAGATATGTTGCTGGCTTCTGTAGCAGGTTTTACTAAAGAGCCCGTATCACTGTCTTCTGGCTCTAACGAAGGTATCACAGTTTGCTCTGTTGGGGTTAAGACAGTATCTGGAGTCAGGGAGGTTAGTGGTGTATCTACTGCTTCAGGCATATTATAGCTAAAGCTTACTTGATTATTAGAAGATAATCAAGTAATAATTAAGTGTATGCCGGATTTAGCTGAAGTTCACACAGGAGAAGAAGGGAAAGAAGCCAAAAAGGGTGAGAAAAAAAATAGTTCTGCGGAATCAAAAGGTGAAGTAAAAAGCGGTCAGACATTTCAATTAACAGAATTCCTTATAAATCCTTCAATAAAAGGTAGTAGAGAAGTGGACTTTGGCACGGAGTTAACTAATGAGCATGCCGCCTTTTTAGAAAATTACCTTACCAGACTAAGTGATTTAGCTAAGACAGAAATTCCCAATTCACTCGATCCAACTAGAGGTTCTGGCAGAACCTATTACGATCTGCTTCGCAGTGATTATCATACCACGGATAGAAAGCTATTTGAGCTATTAGGCTCTCCAATTATTGATAGCAGCAATAGCAATCAAATTATAGGGTATAAGCCGGACCAAAATAAGATAAGAGAGTTTTTAAAGGATCCTAAAGGTTGGAAATTAACTATGAAGTTAATGGAACAGGATATTGCCCGTAGGCTTTTTGCCTTGGGTATGCAAGTTGTAAGTAATCCTGAACTCAGGCGCAACGAGGTGGTTCAAAATGAAAACATTCATTTAGGGGTTGATCAAGGTGTCCTAAATAAAGTTTGGCATGACAAAATAGAGCCAAATCTTGGTTCTATTGGCAAAGTTATTGGTAGAGCAGGTATCACGGGTGCAGGAGGAGGCATCGGAGCTCTAATTGGAAGTAAAGTTTTGCCACTTGCTTTTCCATGGTCGGCCGCGGCGGGTGGTGCGGCCGGTGTCGGTGTGGTTGGATTAGGAGCTGCTATTAATTCTTTACGCAAAAAAGGTTTGACTATCAGTTTGGAAAGTTGTGTGAACGGATTTGAAAGTCTTGCGCACCGTGATACGGATCCAGTAGATGTTCAGCAACATAAGGCCATAGAAAGACAGTTTATAAAACAAATGACTGGGTTGGACATGGATGACTTTGGAATAGCAGGGGGAACGTTAAGACGTGTACGAGGCAGAGATGCCGAAAGTGTAGTAAGTCCTGAGAATCTAAAAAATCAAACGGTAGAATATTTATTGACCCGCTTCCAAACCTTACAAAAATTAGGGATTCCACCGAAAGATATTGCAGCCTTACCAGAACAATATTTGCAAGGAGGAACTGCTTACACTAGACGTAGAAGAGGTGGACTTTTTGGTAGATCAGAAACGTCCATTCAACAACTTTCTACAAAAATGGATGAAGAGGTTTTGACTTGGTTTAACCGTTTAGGAGGAGATGCTGGAGATCTTATAGTTAATAAAGAACGATGGGAGCAAGCTAGAGAACGAAGTATGGTGGATGATTTAACGGAGATGGCAATAGATGTCTTAAATAAGGAAGAGATTTCACGAGATGATGTTATTAAGCAAAAAATAGCTGATAGAGAAGCAGGCGGTAAGGTGTATGAGGCGGAAAAGAAAAAATTGCAAACACAAAAAGAGGATTTAATGAAAGAAGGAGGGATTTTAGCTGATGAAGAGAAACAGTTTGATGAATATGATAAAGCTCAAGCCGCTGTCGATGCAGCAATAAGAAAATTATCAGCTCATCCATATATGGTAGCTGGAGGCAGAGCTGGTATTGCTGCCGCTATTGCCACGAGAGAGGCCTTAAATCAGCCGGCTGCTCTTGATGCTGAACGTGCAGCTGCTCGGACAGATAATGATACCAGAAGGGATACTACCTTACATAATTTGGGATTGGATGTTGCTCCTCCTCTTGGGACACCAGATTCAGTTATTACTGCTCGGGCCGAAACAACGAAGAGCATAATTGATATGTATAAAGGGTTGCTAAATGATAGATTAGCTGAAATTAATCAATTAGCTAAAGACCGAGCTAAAGAAATAACTGATATTCAGCAAATTCAATTGGAAATCGAGGAAAAAGAGAGAGAAATGCATAAAGTCGGAGCTAATGTGAATGGGGACAGACAGATGAATAATATGGGCAGACAATTTACGGAAATAACAGGTTGGGCAGTAGCCGCAAATCCGGCAGTGCAGTTAGACTTGGCTCACTTAGCATCGGAAAATGTTAATCAGATTTTGGCGAGAATAAATGAGGCTCATAATTTGGATCCCAATGTGGGGTGGTCTCAGGGTGATAACAATACAGCTGCTCACCGTTTGCTGGTAATAAATTTAATGAACGAAGCCAAGGCCAGAAGAGAAGAAGCAACAAGACCAGCTGCTGTCAGAACAGCACGCGAAGATGCTTTGCGAGATCTAACGGGATTCGGAGTAAGTCAGCGTATGTTGAGAACCCGTGATGCGACAGAATTAAACGATATGATGGTCGCAGAGGGTCGATGGCCGGCTCCTGGGCCTGATCCAAGGTTGGCTCTTGCTATAGATGAAGCTAGATCTCGGCATCAAGCTCGGCTGAGGAATAGACGAGAGTTGGTGCAGGATGAAGTTAATGAGGTAAAGGAATTAGCCGCTAATATGTCTGAAGAGCCTCAAATTAGTAAAGATGAATTAGATGTTCTTAAGTTATCTCTTAACCTGGGAGGTAAATTCGAAAAAGCGAGAATTGCTTGTCAGGATTCAGAAATCCACCCTGAAAAGTATTTTGATAATAATGGGGTTATAAATGCTGATGATCCCAGATTATCGGCGAGTGAAAAAGCCAATCCCGCTTATACCTATGGTTACTTGGAAGTTATGAATATGCTATTTCAATATCGAGGAGAAAATACCAATGAAAGCTTTAGATTACTTTCAAGAACTTTAACACCTGATGTGCTTTGCGACTTGTTAGATAACTTTGTTTTATCTCATCCTAGAGGTTTCAGAACTCCGCCTAATTTAACCGCTACTTTAACTGAAGTTTACACTGCGTTAAACAACCACGTAATTTCTTCATATGATTTTGCCCAAGCGAGTGCTAGTATTATTAAAGAGATTAGAGAATTGGCAGATCCTTTATAGAAAATAATGAAAGATTTCTCAACTAAAAACCTAATTAGACTATTACCCATAGCGGAGGATTTCAAGAAGCTATTACTTGAACAAATTGATATCATATCTTCGGATAAAAAATCAGAGTTGGATGAATTGATTTGGGATGCTTATTATGCTTTGTACAAGTTGAGACTGGACAGAAATATCCAAAAAGCTTTGGACGACGAAAGCGAAAACGGCGAGAAGATTGATCAAGATTTCTACATCAGAATAAAAAATAAGACAGAAGCAGAAATGCAACAATTGAAACCCGCGGATTTGGATCAGGAGGAGTTGAAAGAAACCCGGCAGAAGTTAGAAGAAGTACTGCAGAATGAAAAAGCTGACTCCACCAACCAGAATTAAGATCTAATGATGGTTTTCTACCAAGAACGTTGAGTTTTTAATTACCTGTGATATTTGTCTGACAGTTGGTAAAACCGAAAGAAGTTATGCAATGAGCTCCTGTAATATATCCCAGGATGGTTATAATCGCCACAGAGAAGATAATAAGTAAAAGCCCGATGATAGCCCAAGTCATGGTTTTACGTGCTGTCTCGGCCTTTTTTGGGTCTCCACCGGACATAATATATTGGATGCCTGACCAGATGATAAAGATAACAGCAATACTACCCGCAAAAATAAAGGCAGAGTTTACTAAGTTAGAAAAAAGTACCGGAATACAGCCTAATGTAGCCGCTTGTCCGACCGTATTGCCATTATTGGTGATATTTTGCAAACAATTATTCCAATCCATAGCAATAATCTAGCTGATTTTGTCTACAAATGCAATTGAAGGGTTTATTTGAGGGAAAACACAAGATTTTATTTACAAACCAATTAGAGTTAGGGACATATAAACAAAATTGGCGTTTATCTGTTGAAATTTGGATAAATTTCTAGAGATTAATGATTAAAAATACCATTAGAAGTTACTGAATTAATCAAATTCTGTGTCGATTGTCCGAATAATAATTGTATAACCAAACCAAGCAAAAAATATGATAAGAAGACGACAATTAATCCAATCAAAGCAGCTATTAACATATCTCGAGCTCCATTGACCTTTTCTTTATTACCCTGAGAAATGATCCAACGAATACCACCATAGATAAGGAAGAACAAGGCAATAAGAATAGCTATAACGAAGACTACATTGATAACACTGCCCAATAGAGTGCTTATATTCGGATTACATACTCCTGCAAATGATCCTGTTGGACAGATTCCAACATAATTACTATTACCTGCAAAAGCTGGTAATGTAGCAGCTGCGCCCATAACGGCAGTGGTAGATGCGAAAATAAACGGTTTTCTTAAATCAAATTTCATATCTATTTATACTCTAGTTAAAATTATACTTACTTGTCAAGGGGTAAATCTATGACTATATGTCCTTTTTCTGAAAAACTATTGAAACCTTATCATGGGTCACTTGATGCCAGCCATTGACCCGCAGATAATGGATTAAGGGCAGATTTTGTTTATTTTTTTGTGCAACAACTTGGTTGCACCACTTTTGTAATAACCAACATGAAGGAGGAGTTAATTTTAAAGGAGATATTATTAAGGTGGTTATATCATATTTATGTATTATTGCATTCAGAGAAGAAGGATTATTAATTTTAAGAAAATCTTTTAACGCATTCTGACTCTCATTTTTTGGTGCATTAGGATTAATCCAGGTAGGCATTCGTCCGTCGATGAAGTCCTTTTTGTTTGGTAATTGCCAAATTAAGTAACCTCCCCAGTTATAAATAGAGTAGTAATTTCCTAAAAAAGGATGGGATCGGAGATATGCCACAGCTCCAGAAGGATATATTAAGCTGATGCTTCTTGAGATGTTTAAGCGACTTTGCCAAATACTGGACTCCAAAGGCCATAGGCTAACTATGCAAAAAATAACAGTAATGATGGCTATCACCACCGAAGCTATTCGCAAGCGCTTAAGAGCAAACTGGTACTTTCTTGCCTGATCGATAAATGTTTTTACCGCTTCAATAGTAAGAGGTAACAAAAACAGCATGAATAGGGGAGCTTGGCGAATACCGGTAACAAAAAGTATACCTAGTACTGCCATTAAGAAAATGTTTTTTTTTGATATATCTGCACGATTAAACCAAAGTAAGATTAAAGAAAAATCAACAAATAGCCACATGGGGAATATTATGTGCGTAAAACTAGGCGTCCACTCTTCTACCTGGGAAATTTGTGGTGATGCGGAAGTCAGAATAACTTCCTGCCATAATTTAATTCCGTAGGGATTTATTAAAGTAACTCCTGTAGCAACCAGAAACGATAGAAAAAAGTACCAGCTATCTTTATCACGCTTAATTAATGCATTGACGACACTGACAAAAAAGAGAAATAGTCCCAGGGCAAAAGCAGCGTGCATATTAGCCCAGAATAGAAAGATTAAGGGCAAGATTATAAAACGCGATCTGTTTTTTACTACATCAAGCAAATACCAGACGACGATAAAAAAAGTCCAGCTCAAGGCCTGGGGGCGAATACCGGCAAACTGCACCGTGGTTATGGCCAACATAGTTAACAGTGACAACCAAAATCCCAGTTGATCTTTAGCACGGGCAATTTTAACTGCAAATACCAAACCAGCTGTGACAAATAAAGCAAAAAGGATAGCTACTCCGACTAAGCCAGCTAAAGAGTAAATCGAGGCAATAATGACATCAGAAAGCCACTCATGATTGATAAAATTATAAGTAGGCATCGTATAGGAAAAAATATCTTTGAATGGTATGCGGTGAGCCTGTAGTACTATCTCACCAAAACGCAAATGCCAACCAAAATCAGGATCGAGCAGATAAATTCCTTCGCAGGTATATAAAAGAAAAAAAATGAAAAGTAATAAAAAATATAAATGCTTTTTAAAGAATAAAATAATTGGCATAGAGTCTAATTATGAATAAGATTTAAGTGTAAATTATATTTTATTTATCTATTTACTATTATGCGTGCTAACCGCTTCTTTCCAAGTATACACATAGAGAGAAAATAATAAAATATTCCGTATTAATATTACAGAGAATATATAACTAAGTGGGAACTGTGGACTAGAATAAAGTACAGGATAAATTATATAACTCAAACCAAGCAATAATAGCCAGACAAATATGTTTAACGAAAAACCTTTGCGGTTTAAGGCCAAGAATGGTACGAGCCAGAGAAAGTATTGTGGGCTTAAGACTTTGTTGAATACAATTAAGCTTATGAGTAGTAGAATACATGCTTGCCAAAAAATAACTTTTCGTTTAAACCATGATATATAAACAGTGATGATACTTATAAACATTAACCCACTAAAAAAAAATTCTAGATTTTTGCTAAGCAAATTAGGCAGACACTGGCCGTTAGTAACTGACATTAGGTTTATTGAGCCAAAAGATTGATTAAGACAGACTTTACCTGCGCTAAATAACAAGAATATTGAAGCAGGAGTGGACTCGATTTGTAATGGCCGTACTACCTGATAAGCTAACGGTGATAGAGTTTGAGGACCGTTAATGTTGAAAGATATCAGAAAAAGGATAGTTAAAACGACAAGACCTGATAAGAGAGGATAATATTTTTTTAATTGCAATCTGCTTGACTTAAAGCTATGCCATTCCAAAATGAAAACCAAAGGGATAAAAAATAAAGGATAAATTTTCAGGAAAGTAGACAATGCTAGTAATATGTAGCTTAACCAAAACTTTTTCTTACTCGCCAGGATTAAGGCAAAAAATGTTAGACTCGAAGCAACTAAGTCATAACGATTGAATGCCACAGAGCTCAAACCAAGCGTAATAAATAGCAGTAAAATTATACCGGAAGTAAACTGTTTGGTTTTGTAAAAATACCACCAAATGGTTAATAAAAAGAATAACATCAGCAATCTAAAACTAAGACTGTAACCCAATGGTGAAAGCAAAGGAAGCGAGAAAATCACCAAACTCAAGAAAGGATATTCTTGGGGTAATGAGTATTTGTGCAGTTGAAGGTGGGTGATGTCAAGTCTGCAGTATTGTTGTTCGAGGTGGTTGTTTTGTAGATGCCCTGTCCAAAATAAACTCGCATAACAGTGATATTCACTGACATCGACAAAGAGAGTACGGGGTCCGATAATTGCAATTACAGCCAAAATAAACAAGATAGACCCGCTTAACCAGTAAAATAATGATTTGCTCATACAGGCATATTATATAGGAAATTATGGGGCAGTATTTATTTGTGTGCTGACATTGGTGAGAGGTAGCCCCAATAATTTACCACTTAGGTTGATAATGAAGAATGACAAGAAAACAATAAATAAACCTATGATGGCATACACAAGTTTTAATCGAGCTTTCTGTATTTTAGTTTTATCCCCATAGGACATGGTCCAATCTATACCTCCCCAGATTAAATAAGCTAGGCAAAGTATAATTGCAAAGACAAACAGCCATTGAACAATACCTTGCATGATGGTGTTAAAACAGCCATTGCTGCCGCAACTTACAGCATTGGGTAGGGTAATATTAGTAGTGCCGCTATTGGGGCCGGGAATAGTAAGGGCTAGCAAGGTATCTTTTAACATATGTTAGTTTCCAAATCCTGGTAAATGTAAAATATCGACTCCAATGGTTTGTAATATGGCTATAGATAGGATAGCAAAGATAATACCTATGATACCAGAGGTAATACCTTCACGCGCTTTTTTGATGGCGTCTGGGTTGCCGCGGGAAATCATGAGACGATAACCATTGTAGATGATAATCAACAGTGCTATTCCACCACTCAAGCTAAGCAAAATACCAAATAAACTCTGAATAAACCCAACTGGGTCTGTGTTGATATTCCCCATAGCTGTATCTACAGCAACACAAGGAGCTAATGGACCAATAGTGGGAGTGATTGTAGGATTTGTCCCTACTGGGGATTTAGGTGCAGCAGGGCTTGAACAACTTGATGTTGCGGTGGTATGTCCTTGACTACTTCCGGAGACATTATCTACACATGTTTGTCCGTTATAACATTTTAAATTTTGTGTGTCAGAAGTACTTGCTGGGTAATTACAAGCAATATATCCGGTCATTGTAATTGGAAAAGACTGAGCAAAACCAATTTGACTATCTAATATGTTGACTATAAAAGGAACATTTTGATTGTATGGAATTACAATGTTGTGGAAATCACTAACTGGTATTTGGATACTGCAGGTATCTCCAACTTTTAGATTAGAACAAGCCTTAACTGTGGTGTCTACTACTGATGCAGCATCGGAATTTCTTTCTATTTTTATATTATATGTTCCGTTGACTCCATTTGTTGGTGTCGTGAAATATAAAGTCAATGAATCTTGCATATATTTAACTGAATTAGGATAGACTTGTAATCCTCCATTTCCACTGACTCCCGAGCCTGGTTGCAAAGCAAACTCAGGTGAAGATGTTGAGTTATAAGCTAGCTGTTGATTACTATTTGTGTTAGGTGGTGTGGTCGATTGGCCGGTAAAGAAGAAATTTGCTGCCGCAAGGAAATTACTCCAGGCATCGGAAAAGAGAAATTGATTTGAGTCAACGCCTTTAGTGCCGAGGTTTTTAACAGAAGGAGCATTTGCGGCAGAAAGACTGGGGTCATTGTTGCAAGGTAAGAACATACCAACAGCAGTAGTCAGGGGAGTCCATTTTACATCTCCGGACGCACCGGCAGCTCGGGTGGGAGACTGGACCTTATCGGGCGATAATGTAGTTACAATAAAACCATGGCTTGTTGCAAAACCTTCACCAGATGTGCCGTTAGCACTATTAAAATTTGTAGTGGTAGTACAACCCACATCACTACTCCCATTTATTGGTTGAAAGAGACATAACATTACAGGGTTTTGGGTAAAATTGTTATTTGCTGTAAGAGTAAATGTTTCAGTATGATTAGTTGAGTTATACGTGCTCTTACCGCCACTACTAAGAGTACTATCATTATTAGATATATTAATATTCTGGTCTAATTTTTGATTACTCCATAAGTCTTCTAGATGTTGAGTATTATTGGGATCACTAATATCGTATAGTCCAAGTGTGTACCCTACTGAATTATCTACATTGGTTAAATTAACTGTAATAGGTTGACCTGTTTGATAAGTATATTCAGTACCTGTTGCCGCACCTCCGCGTGGTTGTATAACTATACCTGGGCTACCTAATCTTGCGCTACCTTGTGCTCCAACTACAAAACTTCCTTGTGCAATTATATTATTCCACCATACATCTATATTTTTTAAGGGGTCACTACCTTGCCAAACAGCAAATTGAACAGTTTTCAGTGTAAGATCGGAATTAGAGCTCTTAATTGGTATGTAAAAGACAAGTTCATTAGTTTTATAGCCTGCACTTGATACTAGATTTACTACAGTACCGATATCTGGGATTTGTTTGTCAATTGATATTGGCTGTCCAAAGGAATTATCAGCTGGATAGGTACCATCTTCACTATATGAAACGCCATGATTGTGATATAGACAGAGATCTACCAGAGTTTCCGAGTTAGAGTTAGGAGCACAGAATTTTAATAAGGAGATTATATTTTGTTGGATGCCTCCATTAGAATCTTCAACAGCAAAGGAATAGTAATAATCATTATTTAAGTTATGGAAAGCACCGTTCAGAGAGCTTTCGTACTGACCATTTTTGGGATCTCCTAAAACAAAATTTCCGTGAATTATAATTTTCACATACCTGTCATTAGCATTGACTGTGCCATTTACTCTATTCAGGCTTGTATTATCTGGTAGCTTGCTCCCATCTTGTGGCCATATCTGTCCGCCTTCATCTGGTGTCTGTAATCCATAGCTATAACAAGTATCAGGCATATTTGTATTATTACTTTTGTCGTTAGTCCAGGTTTTCTTACTTGAATCATAATGCCATTGATCTTGAGGGCATCCTGCAGGTATATAGTCATAAGAGCCGCTTGCAGCCTGCGCGGTTTTTATAGGCAGAATTTGCAATATAAGAATTAAAACTAACAAGCTAAAGAAAATAAGTATAGAAGGAATATTTAAAAGGGACTTTCTCATATATTCATCGTAGACTAAACGCTTTTAATATTGCAAGTCCATATGTAACTACTAGCTTCCAATTATGAGATCATATATACTTATCTTAGTATGGAACTTGCCCACTTCGAATCGCTTTATCCGGAAGAAACTAGATTTGAAGAAATCAAGAAAATCCTTTCTTTTATTAAAGAAGGTAATTCCTGTCAGCTTATAGGTTTGCCAGGCGCAGGCAGGAGCACAGTCTTGCATTTATTAGTGTATAATCGCTTTGTTCGTCTACGTCATTTAGGTGATAACCAAAAATGGTTTAATTTTGTATTAGTTGATTTTTCTGAATTACGTGGAAAAAATCTTTTCTCAGTTACCAAACTTTTGTTTCTCAGTCTACTTGAATCTTTGCGTCAGCGTAAAATGGAGGATGTTTATGAGGAAGTGAATAATCTATTCAAAGAAAGTTTGTCATTTAATGATGAAATGGTACTCTTTCAGGGTTTAAAACATGCAATTGATTATCTAGCTATTGATGAAGAGATGACAATTGTGTTCCTATTCGATCGTTTTGAAGATTATATTCCTAATTTAACTTCAGCTTTTTTTGCCAATCTGCGTATTTTACGTAATAGAGCTAAATATCGTTTCTCCGTAGTTTTTTCCTTAAACAAATCGCTGGAAGAGCTTATAGAGCCAGTTACTTTTTCCGACTTCCACGAGTTTCTGGCTGGTCATCTAGTATATTTAAATCTAAAAGATATTTCAGGATTACAATTCCGCCTAGATTATATCGAACGAGCTACCGGGAAAACCATCCCCTCCAAAGTACGCCAAGAAATTATTGGCTTAACTAGTGGGCATGGCAAGCTGACCCGTTTAGCGGCAGAAGCATATTTAGTGAAGGAAGAGCAATTTAAAGAATCCCAAATGCTAAGTTTTTTACTTGAGCAGACATCTATAAGAGGGGGGTTGAAAGAACTGTGGAATGTTTTTAGCCCATCGGAACAAATGTGGATACTGGGTAAAAATAGAAATGAGGAAAATCAAAATATTGAACGGTACTTGGAGAAAATAGGCTTAGTTAGAGAAAATAAATTAACCATACCGCTTTTTAGTGAGTTTTTAAGTAAAAATTCTAATATTTTAATTGCCAGCAAAGATCAAATAGAATTGGATATTGATAAGAATATAATTCATAAGGGGAGTTTAATTCTATCTGATGATTTAACGGCATCCGAATTGCGATTACTTAAATACTTCTTGTTAAATCCCGAACAAATTGTGGATAGAGAAAAAATTATTGAGGTGGTATGGGGAGAAAACAAATCTATATCAGGAGTTACAGAGCAAGCTTTGGATCAATTAATACTCAGGTTGCGTAAAAAAATTGAAGATAATCCCAGTCAGCCTACTCACATTATGACCATGAAAGGTAGGGGCTTTAAGTTTACTCCTTGAATAGATATAGATTAGAAAACTAAACTTCAAACTTGTTATAGATTAACATCTTTTTTAATTGGGCAATTTACACAATTGTTAGCCTACTGATAACTTCTTGTTACTTGAATATCAAGTTTCACTTATTTTTCAAACCTAAAATTTGGCTAGTATGGTAGAAAAGTATATTTTAGAACAAAGTGAGATCATAAACGGTTTGACACCCTCTTCTCTAGTAGGTTATGCTGGAAATGAGAGAAAACTTATGGATGATAATGATCAAAATGGACAAGTAGTAGATATTGATACTTTACGCAGACGTCGTAGCCGGCGGGAAGAAGAAAATATCAGCTATTCTGATTTAAGCGAGTTTTTTCGCATAGGTGGTGTAGATGATCTTTCCGATCTGGTACCAATTGATTTTCAAGAAAAGGCTGATAAAATTCGTATCAAAGCACTCAGCAGAGATAAAGTACAGATTTCAGACATCGAACCGCTACTAGCCAAGGTTGAGGAAAAACTAAGTGATGAAGAACGGGCAGGAAGACGTAAGAATGTTGAGAAGTTGCAAAAAGCCAAGACAGCTTTTGCAGGCTTGCTACGTCGGTTAACGAGTCGAGGTGGATCTGCAGCTGAAGTAGATGAGACCTCAACTCCTTCAGAGCCTGTGGATGAATTAACCCAACGACGAAGGGCTAGACAGCAAAAAGATCAAAATCAATCTCAGGGAACTATACCATTAGCAGAGCATAATGAGTCAGATATTGTAGAAGGTCAATTAAAGGCTCAGGAAAAAATGCAATCATTTGATAGTGCCGAGGAGTTATTTTACTACTTATCTACAGGTGTAGATGTATATAAATGGGGAGCCAAGGATGGAACTAAGGGGTCTAATGGTAAAGGTTTAAATGACGAAAATATAGAAGGTACATTCCCTTTAGTAACTGTCAATTCGTGGGAAATAGCCAGAGATGGATCTAAACGACCGAGAAGAAAAAAGGGCAATAGTAAAGAAGTCGATGTTACTGTGAATGAGGAGAACGTGATGCGTTTTGTACGTGAGCGTATAAACTTTTATGCAAGTGAATCTCCATATACTGCGCAAGTGAGTTTCCCCGACAAGCTTTCTTTCCAGGTTGGGGCACGTCAGGTTAATCTATATGTGGAAACTGTTATCAAACAAGGTAAATTGTTTGGAAAAAAGAGAGTTAATGGCAAGGAGGATGATCGCCTGTTCCGCCTGGGAAATGCAATTGCCAAGGAGTTATTTGCAGCTACTTTGATACGTACCTACGGTGTAGATATACGCCAAAATGGGGGTGGAGATCCCGCTCAATATGTAGAATTGTTAGCTAAGCATTATGCAGAAAATCGTTTGACAGATCCTTTTTATGACGAGGATACCAGCTTAATGCAGTTTTTAGCTACTCTTCCCCAAAATTATACAACAGCAGTTGATAAAGATCCTGAGACAGGAATCGTGCGTAGGAAATCTGATAATAAGATGGGTTATGCATTTTTGTTGATGGTAGAAACAATTATGTCACTGGGTGATAGGCAGAGTCTTGAAGCACTTTATCCTGAAGGATGCAGGCTGCTTAATTTTTCTGAACTGGAAAAAGAAGTGATAAATGTAGTCAGAAAAGACTCCAGGCATCAGGATCCACAAAAAGTTTTGGCAAATTTAGAAAAGACTGATGGTCAATGGAAAAATGCAAAGAAAAATCCCGATCGTTATATGATAGATCTAGTAAATCTATATAACACGCCTCAGAAAAATAACATTATCTTTACCGCTGTACGTAACATTATCAATGAAATGGTAGCTAAAAGATATGATTTGACGGTAGATGTCGTTGAAAATGGTCAAAAGAAAAATATCGTTGATTCTGACAACTTAAGCTTTGCTTTTTTAATGGCTGAAAATTTTGCCTATACGACCGGGATTGTGGCTATGTTAGATGTGGAATCGAGAAATTTCAGTGGCTCCAAAATGTTTCGTACCTTACGCAATCGGTTACGAGAATTACGAGGACGTATGCGTTATTCCGGAGCAATTACCACACTAAATGTTTTCAACGAAACTGCAACGCCTTTCTTCTGGGCCTCTTCGACAGATGGTGGTACGAGTATCGCAGAAGAATTTTTTCACCTGCGTGAGGCGGCTGATGTAACAACGAGGAAATTAAAAAAGAGTAAGGACAATAAAAATTTAACTGAAGAGGATAAGAGAAAAATGGAGGAGAAAGCTCAGCGAGACTATAAAAAACAAACAGAAAATCTTAGTTTCGGTCGTAATGAACAAACACAGTATATTCGTGATCATTTGAAAAATGCCGCTGCTGTGTTTGACATTGTCAGTTCTGGAAAAGAGATAAAATGGGATGACTATACTCATTTCGATGATAGAGATAAACAGTTCACCTTGAAAGAAAAAGAATTTGGTGAACAGGTACAAAATGACATTCTGAAGAAAATCTACAATATGTACAGTACGTGGGGTAAAACTGATTTTACCCAGAAGTATAAGATGCAGCAAGAGATAAGCTATCCCAAGCGTGATGCCGATGGAAATATAGTAAAAAATGAAGAAGGGCACGTGGAATATGATACTTTTTTCTACTATGTGGAGGTTCCTTTAGCAGTGGCAATGTTTGGACGAGAAGTATTGGATGTCAAACCTTTTTGGAAAATGGAAGAAAAATATGATAGGTTGACTGGAAAAATGAAGGAAGTACCTGTCTATAATATGTTTGGTGAGCATGAAATCGACGTTAAAAAAGTGCAGAAGGAAAGAAAGGAATTAGTAAAGAGTATCTTTCTCAATATTGTGGCTGGGCAGGTTTTTAACCATCGTATTAAATATGGAATTGATCATAGATATGGGTCTAAATTTTATCGTTCTGTAATTACTGCTTTACGAGCGATACCAGAGGGGGAATTTAGAGATCCAGATAATTTGCAGAACAACAGACCTTCAGGAAATGCCTTTAATACTGAACATATACGTTGGTTACGTCGCAAAGCACGTATCACGGAATTGCATCTATTTAGTCTAGATTTGATGAGAGAGTTAAGAAGACCAGGAAAGGCTAAAGAAGTAATTAATGAGTTTAATCCTATTGTGAAGTCTACCCAAAGATACCTGGCTGCTTGAGTTTATTAAGGCTTAGGCTGACCTGGGGAGACTGGCTGTGGAGTAAAATTACTATCTGCCTGGGTTAGGTCAATTTCAACATTGGCACCCTTATGGTCTCTTGCCTCAATTTTACTTTCAATTCTCTTCTTTAGCACATTAATTTGATCTTGTCTCATAGGCTGACCCTTTTCTGTCATAGATACTCTAGCCGCTTGTAGTATGGCTCGATCATCAAGCTCGAGGCGTGAATTATTTGTCTCATGACGTAATTTTGCAGTGATTCTGGGAATTATAAGTGTCTCAAATGCATCTCCCCGATTTAAAGCTTCTCGGCCAAGTTTTGGATCATGTTCAATGTCGTGAATGATAGATAAAACTGTATCATTAAACTTAAGCATCCGCTGAGATGTTTTAAAGGGCTCTGAAAATTTACTAGCAAATCCCTGGCGCTTTTGATAGTAACCCATTTGTAGTTTCTGCCCTAGACTAAGTTTCTCACCAGGCTTAGATGCAAGATGTTGTAGTTGCGCATATCTCTCATTACGTACTTCTGCGGCTTCGCGTTTTCTCTCAGCTAGTATAGAAGTAAAAGGTTTAGGATTGCCATTTTTATCTACTCCTACTAGGCGGCCACCTGTTTGTCCCCATAGTGCTCCTGCTCTGCTAGCTCCAAGTTGTAAGCCTTGAATAGAATTTTGAATTAGACTTGACTTTGGCGCCCCAAAGATGGAACGGGCTAAGCCTAGAGCAGAAGGAGCAAGGAAAATAAAACCTAAGCCTATGACTGCTTGTAGTGCAGTAGCTCCTTCTCCACCTGTATTTAAGCCTACTAATGGAGGAGCAAATAATCTGCCTGAGTCATAATGTTGGCGAAATGCATCAATAAAGATTTTCCCAATTTCAAAAATGCCGATGACCATAGGGAAGACAGCTAGGTTGGCCAGCATATCCTTTACCCAGGAACCAAAAGTAAATTTTGATTTAGGTACAATGGCCAACAAAATCCAAAATGGTGCGAATACCACATCAATAAGTATGGTGATATATGCTTTAAGTAACACAAGCCAGAGTTGAGCGAGTGAGATAAATATAGCAATGAAGAGAACTATGGTACCAATTATCTCACCCATAAACGCTATAGTTTGACCTGGAGCTACTGCACCAGCTACAAATCCTAATGCAGTTCCAAGCGCGGTTGCTAATCCTCCTCCTAATGCAGCTCCTGCTGCGGATCCACCTCCTGGCTCAACAAATGTTCCTGCTACTCCTCCAATAACACTTCCTGCAATTTGTAAAAATCCTCCTGCAGCTGCTCCTGCCTTAGCTCCCACGATTCCTCCTACTAATGCTGCCATTATCCTTCCTGCATCTCCAAAAGAGGCTATTATATCGCCAGCTGCATTACCTAAAGCTTGGGCTGCTGTATTAGATGTACCATAAAGTCCCATCATTTGGTTGGCGTAGCTTATAGGATTATCTCCCTGCAAGTCTCCCATTATAGATGGGATGGTGACATTAGCATTATTGGTACTTAAAGGATCAACCTGAGTTCCTAGTTTAATAACTACACCAATAGATACATACATCATATCTACCAAAAAACCAGCTATAGCGTAAGAGAAGGTAATTAACACCAAAGCAATTATAATTTTTGGAATAGTATTCTGTATGCTGACAACTGTATTCGGATTTAGCTTCAAGCGAAGCATAATAGCAAAACCAATTAAGATAAAAACAAAAACAAATCCCAGATAGGCCAGATTTCTCATCACAGACCAAATTTGTAGGAGAGGGTATAGTTGACAGTAACCTACACCTTGTCCAAAAGTCCCACCAGTTGCACAAGGATCAGTAGCTGCATCGGCGTGTTTAACAAGGCCAAAGTTACTAGTCATATCTTGTATGTATGTTCCGGTATGAGCAACTGGGGTGAAAGTTAATAGCATTCCTTGCACTTCTAGGCCTATTAAACCAAAGTTTTTAACATTACTTGTTCCATATGTGTTAGTTTTTGTATTTGTGGTTACGCAGGGTTGATTAGGAAAAGCTGCATCATATCCCGCTAACTGGCAGCTAAAAGCACTTAGGACGTCAATCATCAACTGTTGAACTTTGTCATGTTGTACCATAGCAGTGGATTGTGTAGATTGATTAGAATAAGAGGTTGAATTATTTACAGTTTGAGCAAAAGCTAATTTTGGAGCTAAAAAAAGTAGTCCTAGCAAGATTACTAGGAAAAAAAATTTCCGGACAGAGGAGAACATATAATTCTAGTTTGCTTTATTTTTGATTCACTGTCAAGCTAAGAATCAGGAAGAAATCTAATTTTTTGTGCGGGGGCTGATTGACTACGTTGGAACGTATTATGCCGAGCAACTAATGAATAATCAATCTAATTTCGCTTATATTTAATTAATAATTAATGGTTGATAAGAATATGAAGCAGAAGAGAAAGATATAGAGCAATAATTATAACCACAAACATAATAACAATTGGCGAGAAGAACGCCCATAAAAGAGGATGACTTCTAACAGTTCCTTCATCAGTTTTGATATATTTGAGAGTAAGCGCAGACTCCATACCTCTAAAAAACCATCCTTCAGCAGTGCTTGGTACTCCAAATACTGTTTTAATTTTTCCCAGCGCAAAAAATAGATTGCCAATAAATCCAAAAAAGGAATGATAAGCCATAAATATCAAACCTGTTTTATCCTGATACATCATGTCAGCACTAAATACATACCCTGGCACTCCTCGTCCAATCACAGAACCAGAGAATAATACTGGTTTGCCTCTCATTGGTGAAGCGTATGGATTGCGCATTTCGTCAAGTATATTACTCTCAATAGTATTCGTGGATGGAAATCTATAAAGAATCTGAATAATTAATCCAGCCACAAATGCAAACGCTGCCCACATGATAGACCCTAAGAGAATCAAGACAACACTGAGCACGTATGGAAGTAAATAGATTATGATTCCAAGCAGAAAGTTCTCATACAGTTTAGAATTATTGACTTGTAGACGATTTTTGGCTGCTTCAATATCAAATACAAATGGCTTGCTTTGATTCTTTGAGAGCCTACTCAATCTTTCGATTCGCTTACCAGTAAGAGGATGAGTAGAATTCAACTCTGCTAATTTCGCCCATGGACTTACTTTATCAAACACCATTACTTCTGCTAAAACATTGTGGTCATGGTTGGTAACATACGAAACGACGCCTATCTGTTTTGCGTGTTCTATATCTATAATACCGAGATGTCTTGTACTATGAAGTAAGTGTTTATCCGCACTATCTTCAACAGTTGTAACGATTCCATACGCAATCTTTATCAGACTGGTTGCAAGATCTTCAGAGGAGGTTACTTGCGACGAGAACTCATCAGCCAAATACTCTCTCGTTCTGCTTAAAAAAAGTAATATATATGTTCCAACAATATAAAGAGCGTATGCTACCAAGGCAATTAGTTTGAGATTACCTGACCCTCTTCCTCTCGTACGAATAAATACTGCATAGATTTCGTAGAGAACTTGCACGAGGGTACTCGCAATCATCATTACAATAAAATCTCTGTTCTTAATATGTCCAAGTTCATGCGCAACTACGGATTTAACTTCTTGTGGTGAAAGGAACTGGAAGATCCCGTCTGTTAAAACGATTCTTGCATTAAATCTACCAGAACCATACGAGAAAGCTGTAGGATTCTTATCAGGAATAATACCTACCTTAGGAGATGGGAAGTGATATGTAGAGGCTACTTGATTTATGATTTCTGCAACTTCTGGATAAGATTGTTCAACTTCTGATTTTGATAAGTATTTACAATGGTAGAACCATTTAGTCATCAACTCTGTTATTTTTGGACCGATGAGCCAAAGTAGTATATTAATACCAATAGTTAATGCAATCGCAAGACTAAGATTAATCGCTCCGCCAGAAAGTAAAAATAGTATTACTACGACGTATACAAATGAAGATAAAACAGCAAGTGTGAATAGTGATGTAACAAATAACCTCATCAAGTATCATTATTTCTAATTTAGTTTGGGATTGCAATGCGGAGTATAAATTAATTTATACTCACAAAAAAAATCCGTATAAGCGTTCGTATCAATCCTTACAGAAACACCAAATTTTGGTTAGGTAGTGTTCCTGCTACGGTTATATTAACCTAATCAAACATAACATTTAGACTGATATGACAATGCCAATGATTAAACGAGTTACAAAGAAAAGACCTCAATTCACCCTAACGCAGAAGCAAATTATTAAACAGATCAATAAATCTACTCAAAAATCCTACACTTATTTGAAGTGCTCATCTGGAGAAGGACACTATGAATCAGCATGTCTTGAGTCAGAGCTTGATGGATACTTCCTGACCTGCGGGGGCTGATTGACTACGTTGGAACGTATTACGAAGAGATGCTTATGAATAATCAGAACAACTCAGCATATGCTTATACGTGAACGAGGGAAGGATGAGATTCCTGGAACTTTTCTCTACGCAGGCTATGTAAACCTAGGAATACCTAGCGAAGAAACAACATGAAATATACGAACAGAAAAATTATAACAACTGCTATTGCAATAAACGTTGGCATACTATTGCCAACATGTGATTCCTGTACAAGGTCGTCATCAACAAAAACTTTAACATGAGAGCCTCGAAATGCAAAACCAACAGGATTATCTAATTCAATACGCACACTATGTTTCTCTTTATCACCTACGCGCAGATTAAATGGTGTATGACCTACAATCATGATCCTTGATGAGCTATATTCTTTCCCATCAACTAAAATTTTAGCTGAGCCTGTAAAAGTACTATAAGCGAATGCTACTGTATGTTTTTCTTGTTTTCCAACTGTAAAGGTCATAGATGATTATATTATTTAACTCTCCCTGGTGCTTTTTGTCAATAATCGATCTGGCGGAGAGGGCGAGATTCGAACTCGCGGTGAGATTGCTCCCACAGTGGTTTTCAAGACCACCGCACTAGACCACTATGCGACCTCTCCAAATTGAACCTTACATTTTATTGTTTTAACTTTCATGTCTAATCTTAACTTTATAAGCCACCTTAGATTTTCCAGACTCTAGTCCCCAGATTTTACTATGAATCTACCTTACGATGCAAACTTCCACAACTTGACTGGATAGACGAATTTAGAGTAGCATAGAGCTATGCCAGACGAGAATCCTGTCGTACCGTCGACCTCTAATCAACCGATCAACCCAATGCCACCTACAGATTTAACATCTAGTTATGATAATCCGGTGGAACAACCTTCGGCTAACTTACCCCCGCCCGAAGCATTACCAACTGAATCCAACGAACAGCCAGAGCAGATGTACACCAATAATCAGGAACAGCAGTTTGTAAATGATGACCTCGCTACCGATCCTTATTTTGCTGATGATTATGACCCAGATTATGCTTCACATCCCATCAAAACTCTTCTTTCTTGGAAAGGCAATGGTAGACCATTTAGAAATCATGGTAAGGAATATTACATCAATGCATCTCTAATCGTGCTGATTTTTGAAGTATTGTTATTTTTGTTTTCTCAATATGTTCTGATGCTTGTAATTATTTCTATGCTATTTGTGGTTTTCGCCTTGGCCGTAGTACCTCCTCACACCGTCAATTATCGAATAAGCACTGAAGGAATTGCTATTGATGATTATTTTTATCTCTGGCAAGAGTTATATGATTTTTATTTCAAACATATTAATGGGGAAGATATCTTGCATATTCGTACCAAGGATGAATATGCAAGCGATATAACAGTACTTTTGGGAGACATCCCCAAAGAATATATCAAGTCGTTATTGATAAATTATTTGCCATATCGTGAAGTGGTGCCTTTATCATTTATGGAAAAATCAGGGAATTGGCTTACGCGCACTTTTCCTCTGGATAAGGTTCCCTCGACCACAAAATAGATTCTTAGAGCTTTATCATTTGCCTCTGAACTCTTTATAGGCTAAAATATGTGTTGTCCTTCCATATGCACCCGTAGCTCAGCTGGATAGAGCGCAACGTTGCGGACGTTGAGGTCAGTGGTTCGAATCCACCCGGGTGTACTAAATTAGATAATAGGGAGAGGTCGCATAGTGGTCTAGTGCGGTGGTTTCGAAAACCGCTGTTGGGATTTTTCCTGACCGGGAGTCCGAATCTCCCCCTCTCCGCCACTCATAAAAATAATTTTGCCCTCGTAGGCTAATGGATAGACCATAGGATTCCGGATCCTAATATGTGGGTTCAACTCCCGCCGGGGGTACTACCTAAGTTTAAAATTTAAACTTCAAAAATCAAAATTTACGAAATAAGTTGTGAAATAATTCTCATCTTGTGCAAAATGCGCTATAATAAGCTCCAATGAAATTCGAATTTTCTGCCGGCGGTGTGGTGTATAAAAAAGATCCTTCGACAAGCTCAGGACAAAATAAGATACTTATTTTGGTCGCACAGCATTCACAACATCATGGTTGGGTCTTTCCTAAAGGATTGATTGGAGATCATAAAAAGGGGGAGAGTAAAGAAGAAACAGCTTTAAGAGAAGTTGAAGAAGAAACTGGCGCTAAAGGAAAGATTTTACAATCATTGACGCCGGAAACATACTGGTATCACTTTGAGGGACAGAAGATTAAAAAAACAGTTTATTATTTTATCATGGAATTTGTGGGTGGAGATATTACTAAACATGATTTTGAGATGGAAAATGTCGAATGGCTGCCAGTAGAGGAAGTAGAAAATCGTTTAACTTTCCCCGCTGATAAAAAGGTGTGGGAAGAAGCAAGAAAGTATTTAAATAAGTAGAAAGGTGCCTTTTAACTATCCTGGAGGGGTCGCATAGTGGTCTAGTGCGAACGCTTGGAAAGCGTTTGTCGTCGCGAGATGACCGGGGGTTCGAATCCCCCCTCCTCCGCAATAAGAGGGCTCCACATAAGTGGAGCCCTCTTTTACCTTCTAGGAGCATTGCTCTTTTAAGCAGACTTAACTGCAATTTTTTTCGGCTGGCTTTGCGGTAATTTTGCAAATGCAACCGTCATGATTCCATGTTTGTAAGTAGCTTCAGGTTCTTTGGCCTGATCTAACTCACCTGGAACTACGACACGATAAGAAAAAGAACTTGCCATTTGTTTATAGACTTTCTGTTTGGCGTCTTTTTCTTCTTGTTTACTCTCAGCTTTAATCCAGAGTACACCCTTGTCGAAAGTTATTTCGACATCTTTAGGATCAATACCTGGCACGGCAGCTTTAACATAAACGTTGTGGTCATCTTCAGATACGGACAATCCACTGGTGGAAGTAGGGGAAACGACTAAGTCGTCTACCTCATCCATGAGTGAACGCATCGTTGGAAATGTCCAAAATGAACGTGGTGTAATATCAAATGCCATTTATTTCTCGCCTCCTTTCGTTTAGAATTAAGTATAAGTAGAATGAAAGATACCTCAATTTTACTTATACATCTTTAAAATAATTAACAAACTTCGCAAGCAATAGGTGAATAGTATATTTAGCAATCAATCTCAACCCAGTGCTAGCAATAGTTATATCATTAGTGCCAATTGTTTGTCAATAGGAAATTAGTTATAAGGTTCATAAAGCAAAATTACTTTATAAACTCTATGGACTTTCAACTAATTCAGCTGCGGCTGGCGCGGAGAGCATTGAGGATAACTGCTACGTCAATAGCTTCTTGTAAACCAGCACCCAAAATAGGGGGAATAAAACCAAAGGCGGCAATAATCATGCCCAAGATACTTAGACCAATGCCCCAACGAATACTTTGCAAAGCAATCGCCACGGTTTTTTTAGAAATGTTAATGGTAGTTTGGGCGAGCTGAAAATTCCCACCTAATAAAACAATGTCGGCAGCTTCTGAGGCGGCTGTTTGTTCTTCGTTACTAAATACCATCCCGATGTCAGCTTTAGCTAAAGCCGGAGCATCATTAATCCCATCTCCCAGCATGGCTACCACTTTTCCTTCTGCTTGCAGTTTTTCAATTCCTTGTTGTTTATCTGCGGGTGTCATTTCAGCTTGCACTTTGACCGTCGAATCAAGGATGTTGGCAATTCTTTGGGCTTCAGATTGTTTATCACCGGTAAAAATATATAAATCTAGTTTTTTCGCTAATTGTTTGATACTGACACGGGAAGACTCCTTAATCTCATCCTCTAACAAAATGACCGCAATTAATTTATTGTTTTCCAATAGATCTATCGCAATGCCTACAGTTGTATTGTTCTTGGCTCGATTAAGTACGTATTGTCGATTGTTGACCTTCGCACTGATGCCTTTACCAATGATTTCTTTGACGTCACTAGCCGTAAGCTGTTTGGCTTTTTGCTCAGTGGCATAATTAACAATGGCTTTAGCAATAGGGTGAAGTGAATTTCTTTCGATGGCGGCAGCAATGGAGAGTAAATCAGGAATTTTATAGGCAGAATTTTTGAGAGTTATTTTCGTAACTTGAGGTTTACCAATGGTAATTGTACCTGTTTTATCAAAAACCATAGCTGTGGCTCGTGATAAGCTCTCTAAGCTGGATAGTTTTTTGATAATAATACGTTGTTTGGCTGCGGCATTCATACCGCCGAGTAAGGCAATGGGAGTAGCTAGTATCAACGGGCAAGGAGTAGCGATGACCAACACCGCCAATGCTCCAGTTAGCCCACCAGAAAGATTAAAACCAATGGCAGCAATGACGAGAGTAATAAGCGTAAAATAGGTACTATATTTATCTGCTAAACGTACTAGAGGTGCTTTTTCATTTTGCGCAGCCTGTACCATTTCAATAATCTTGCGATAGGTAGAATCTTTCTCCACTTTCGTGACGTTAATAACGATGGGTTCACCGACATTAAGTGTTCCGGAGCGAATAATATCGCCTTTTATTTTATCAATGAAATACGGCTCACCAGTGAGAGACGACTCATCAAGTTGCCCATTGTTGGACTCCAAGTTGCCATCCAAAGGTATAACTTCACCTTTGCGGATAATAATTTTTTGTCCTACCGTAACTTTGTTTAATCTTATTTTTTCTCCAGGTTTATTCTTTTCATAAAGTGTTACATCCTGGGGTATACGCTTAGCTAATAATGAAAGTGATTTTTTGGCCTGTGAGACTCCATAATCTTCCAGATTCCTGCCAGTAGAGATCATCAACGCGATAACTGCACAAACCAGAAATTGGCCCGTAATAAAGGACACTAGAATAGCCAAAGCGGCAATATAATCCAAAGCATACTGGCCTTTGCGCAAAGATTCGTAGAGATCAGCAAACAGCCGATAGCTTCCTACCAATATACCGATTAAGATAAGGCCTAGCGCCCATAAATACGCCTGGAAAAAAAAGAGTAGGCCGTAGAGCAAGATAGTGCCCAAAACGATCAGCGGCTCTCTAAAAGCCTTAAAAATAGGTAAATACCGTTGCATAGCGACTATATTTTACTTTATTTGTTCACTTTAAACAAAATTTTGTGGGGATTAAAGAAAATAAAGCTTCCAGCTAGTACCAAACTAACCAGAACGTACAAAGCATAAATTGTATTATCGGTACTGCCAGTGACGGGCAAACCAGCCTTTGTATTAGTGGTTGTAGTGGCTGGATGAATGCCATCTGATCGATAATTACTCCAGGGACCTGGGGCACAGCCATTATCCGCTCTGACCTTGAAAACATAGCCTTCTTTATAGTCTAAACTATTTATGGTGTAGGCAACTACACCGGTTGAACTTCCATAGGCAAAAGAGGTGGCATATCGTTCATCCCCGGGGGTAAAGCCATAGGAAATAGTATATCCACTAATGGTTTGATCCGTAGGCAAAGGTGAGAAAAAAAGTTGAGCCGAAGCACTGGCACGTTTGATCTGAAATAAATTTGGAGCGCTAGAGGGGGAAATGTTAGTACAGTTGTCAGCTAGTGCCATCGTAGGTTTGGCCAAAATTAAGATAGATATAAATAGTGTAAGGACGAAAATGGATACCAGACAGTTCTTGGGCATATTAAATTTATCGTAGAGTAAGCGGGGAAAGTTGTCAAATAAGTAGGATCTAGGAGGTAGATTGTAGAATGAAGGCGAGACGTTTAATGTCACACTAGTGATTTTCATCGGACAATGTCCGCTCAAACCAATCCGAACTGAAGGAGGATGACGCCCTCCTTCGCTACGTTCAGGTACATGAACGTAGCTTCGGCGGGTGAAAGCGGAGAGGGGGGGATTCGAACCCCCGAACCCTTGCGGATCGGCGGTTTAGTAAACCGCTGCACTCGACCACTATGCGACCTCTCCAAGTTAGTTTAAAGGTAATAGTAGACAGGAATAAGGGAAATTCGCTTAAACCTTACTACTAATGAAGAATTGTACTATGAAATAGCCTTGGGGTGCAACAGAGGTTCGTTATAAAGTCTATAAAGTTTTTAAAGTTATAAAATAGAATTGCTTTATAACATTATGACTTTTAACGTTATAAACGATTATGGATTAAAGTTCACTTAACACAGAAGTATCCTTACCGCGATCTGTAACATATTCTAAATATCTTTCAGTAGTAGAGAGTCTCTTGTGACCAAGAATTTTAGACAATAAAACCAAAGAAACACCATGTTTTAAGTGATGAACTACGAATGTATGACGCAAATCATTTACTTTGGCATCTTCAATTCCCGCCAAACGGAAATAGCGCTCAATTGCCGTGCGGATATTGCGAACCAAGAAAGGCTTACCCGATTTTGTAATAAAAATATGATTATTCTCTACTTGTGGGCGGACTTTTAAATAACGATTTAAGGCTTCACGAGCTGGTTTGTTAAGTGGAACTACGCGTTCTTCGTGCTTCTCAAAAGGTCTAATTAATAATCCATCATCACGCATATCCTCTAACTTCAACATAGCTAACTCTCCAATGCGAATGCCTGTTTGCAACAATAACTCAATTACGGCATACATGCGCGGATCATTTTTGGAAGCATCTCTTAAGGCTCGATATTCAGTTGGCTTTAAAATGCGGGGAGCGGCTAACTCATAGTGTGGATGAGAAACTAAGAGGGAAGGATCATCGGTAATATATTCATTGACTTTCAGAAAACGATAAAAAGTACGTGTAGAATTTAATTTTCTAGATACAGATTTGGGAGTATAGCCTTTTTCTGTCATCTTGGCGAGAAATGCTTGAAGATCATCCTTATTGATCTCATGTACTTGATGTTTTTGCATTTCTCCGAGAAAACTAGCTAACTGATCGATGTCTTTGCCGTATGCTAAAATGGTAGCACTGGAATGTTTTTTTTCACGCAGGAAGTCCGTAAATTCTTTATGTGCGTCACGTACGCTAACTTGCTTCATATTGTGAAGCCCATAATATCAATATTCTGAGCGTAAGTCAAGCATGAAAAGTATGATTATTAATAACTCATGAAAAATATCATAATTTTTACCACAATAATTATTTGTTTAATAATTATAAATAATTTAGCCCATTCTATTATTACCACCTGGGAAGAGAGACGATATTTAATTGAAGCACAAACCAGTCTCAAGCAAGAACAAAAGAAACATGATCAACTAACGGAACAATTAAAGCAAGTTTCCCAATCACAATTTGTACAGGAACAAGCCCGGGATAAACTGTTATTAGTCAAACCAGGAGAGAATTTGGTGTTAATTCCAAGTGGAACTTTGAATTCAGTAGATGCAAGTCAACCAGATCAAATTCAATTACAACAACCTAACTGGAAACAATGGTGGAACTACTTCTTTAATAACTAGTGTTGCGGGGTCAGGAGTTGAACCTGACCAAAAGGATTATGAGCCCTTTATGCACCGTACATTACCCCGCATGTTGAATGGCGCTTGTGCGCGATAACCATTATAACAGTTTGCTTTGATCGTGGTCAACCTGATATACTTTATTCCGATTAAGAAGCACGAAATTGTATAAGAAAAGTAAAGCTACAAGAAGAATCTCTTTATACTTAATGCATAATACTTTATACTTGATACTGAAAAACCTGCCAGGGTAGCTCAGTGGTTAGAGCACTGCATTCATAACGCAGCGGTCATGGGTTCGAATCTCATCCCTGGTACTAATTGGTTTAAAAGTCAAAGTAAGAAGTTTGAAGTTGTGTAAGTTATTTAAACTAATTTTTATTCATCGTTTTAACTTGGGGAGTCATAGATGGTTTAATATTGGGTGCTTTAGTTTTGTCGGTCTGTGTAGTTGGAAAAGCTAATTGATCTATAGCTTTTTGGAAGGCGCCGGTCTTAATTGAATAAGAGACTCCAAAGCTGATTAAGACAATCAATAATATTGTCAAAATCCATCCTACAATAGCAATACTCCACAACCACAATTTAGAAATTGTTTTTTCTTCATCGGTATGTTGAGCTGCTTGTTGATAAAGTAAATAAATATAACAAATAGCGTACCATGAGAACAGTATTTCAAAAATAGCAGATATCCAATTTACCACAGGAGATTGGATAATCTGTAAGGTATTAAGAACCAAGATTAGTACAACATAGGCAAATAGCAAGCTTCCCATACGTAAAGCTACCGCTTTAAAATGACTGATAACTACCACATAGCTCCGTTGGATAGCGGATAGGTTCCTTTTGCCTAAAAAGATTAACTCAGAAAACGAAAAAACGAAAAAAACCGATAAGAAGAAAACGATTCCCGAAGCTATTGATGGTAAAACGAAGAAAATAAACAATCCCATATTCAAAATTGTAAGTAATAGAGCTGTGGGGATCGCTGATTTTAAATAGGCAGGACTCTCATAAAGGATTTTTTTAAAAGGAATTCCTTCATCTTCTTTAATAGAGAGCAACAGCCATGTTATATTTACTGCTCCTATAACGATTAAGCCGATGATCAAGACGAGAAAAAGTATAATGGCACCAGGGATTAAGGTAGGCAACAACTGAATTGGGGAAATCGTAGAGTGAGACTGTAAGAGTGGATTTAAAATTGGTCTGATGACGGCTGCTACCAAGGTAAAGAAGGCCAGATAAAAGACTATCAAGATAGCGAAATTTATGAGTGTAAAAAGAAAAAAACGATTCAAACGACTGGCGAAAAGATACCAACTATCACTAAATAGAGTACTAATAGAGGGAAACATAACCGACTTGTCGTTTTTTATACTATGTGTATGATGGTTTAATTGCATGTTATTTAACTCCCTATATACTGGGAATCTATAGCTCAATGTCAAGCTACTAAGCAATTATAACAAGAAAAGACCAAATAGAGAACAATAGAGACTAGACTATCTATTATGGAGTTGGTTGAGTATGTTGCTGAGTAGTTTGGTTATACTGTTGTAGCATTTGTTGCTGCATTTGTTGCGCCTGTTTCTCTTCTTGTTGTAGCTTGGCATTGTAATCAATTGTCGGTGCAGTAGTAGGATAGGTATAGGTGTTATTAGCTCCAGCTGCAGGAGAAACATAATTAATATTTACATTATTTTCTATTACTGGAGTAGGAGTTGGGGTAGAATGAGCGTAGGAATTAAGTATCTTTTGTAATTCTCCTGACTTAATCAAGCTGCTTAATCCGGTGATCAAACTAAACATAACAAATATAAAGATTAACCAGCCTAAAATACTTATTATCCATACCCAGAGAAGTGAAACTGGTTTGGAAAAATCTGTATGTGCTTTAGCTTGCTGATAAAGAGTAAAGAAATAGGTGATTTGATACCAGCTAAAGAGAATAGCAACAATTATCCATATAAATGCGAAAGCAGCAGAGTAATGAATAAGCTGTCCAGCCAAAGAAGAAGCAACTACATTTATAATGATAATTAAGAGCGCACGAACAAAAATTTCTCCAAAATTGCTGGTAGTAATGGCATAACTTCGTTTGAAAGCATTAATTCCTCGTTGAGAATCACAGATTACCTCATAGGCACTAAAGGCAAAGAAATAGGCGAACAAGAATACTGGAATGATAAAGAAGAATAAGCCTCCGATTGAGAAAAAGAAACTAATTAAGCCGATTAAAAAAAGAGGGAGAATAAATCCAAAACCTTTACCAAATATAGTTCCAAAGCCAGTTTCTTTAGGTTCATTGAGTGCGAGTAGGAGCCAGGCACTATAAACTGAATTAACAATAATGCTTACTACCAGAAAAATTAAAATTAACAGACCTATTACGCCAGTAACAGCTGAGGCATTAATATTTGCTGTATGTCCGGTAGCTAAGGCAGAGCCGAGGTTTGTAACAAAAACAATCACAAAGGCTAGAATTAAACCTATTACAATAATTAAGGCATTAAAAAAAAAGGAGGTAATGGCTAGCAGAAAGAATCTACCAAGACGACTAACGAACAAATTCCAGCTATCGGAAAATAAACTACCAATACTAGGAAATTTATTCGTGGTATTTTGCATATTTTGAATTACAGCTGAATGTATCATGAAATGTTTTTTTGCCTTTGTCAAGGGGGAAAGGTATAATAGGAGCAACAAGTTAGCTACCTGAAAGGTAGAAAGATTGAACTGAAAGGAGAATATATGAATATCACTGATTTAAAAAATAAAAAAGTTGCAGTGCTGGGCCTAGGGGTAGAAGGAATGGCTACTATTGATTACCTTAGTCAACATCAAATAAAGTTTGTGGTGCTGGATGAGAAACTTCTAGAGGATAGTGACGAAATTAAAAATTTAAAACAACAAGGTGTTGAAGTTCATGTTGGTAAGGATGTACTCCAAAAATTAAAAGATTTTGAAATTGTTTTTCGCACACCGGGAATTTCTCCGTTGAAAGAAAAGTTATTAGATGCCAAAGAGCAGGGGGTAATTATCACTTCTCATACACAATTTTTTTTAGACAATTGTCCTTGTCAGGTGATTGGCGTTACCGGTACAAAAGGTAAAGGTACTACCTCGACTTTGATCTATGAAATGTGTAAAAAACAAGGTTTTGATGTGTATATTGGTGGCAATATTGGAAAGCCCCCGTTGGAATTTTTGGATAGTTTAAATGCTCGATCAAAAGTAGTACTAGAACTGTCTAGTTTTCAGTTGATTGATCTAACTAAAAGCCCACAAATTGCCGTATTATTAATGATTACCAGTGAACACTTAGATTATCATCAAGATGTCTATGAATACATCGCTGCTAAAAGAAATATTTTGCGTTATCAGCAAGCCGATGATTATGCAGTCATAAATCGTGATTATATTGCCTCAAATGAATCAGATATTTACACCGAAGCCCAAGTTTTTCCGGTAAGCACAGAACGTGATGGCACAGTCGGCTGTTTTATAAAGAACAAAACAATACATGTGGTAGGAATGGGCATAGATGAGGAGGTAATTAAAATAGAACATATTTTACTGCCGGGAAAACATAATCTTGAAAATGTTTGTGCTGCAGTGATGGCAGCGACACTGGCTGGAGTGAAAAGGCATAATATTGCGACTGTTTTGAAAGGGTTCAAAGGTCTTGAACATAGGTTACAACTGATAAGAGAATTAAATGGAGTTAGATATTATGATGATTCATTTTCTACTACACCAGAAACGGCGATTGCCGCCATTGAAGCATTCAATCAGCCTGAAATATTGATTCTGGGTGGTTCAAGTAAAAATAGCGATTTTACTGAGCTAGGTAAGACAATTCGTTTGGCAAAAAATATTAAGGCAATTATTGGTATCGGAATTGAGTGGGAAAGAATAAAAGAGCAAATCGGAGATCTGAGAAGAGAAAATGGAGAAGAGATACTTTTAATTGAAGGTGCACAAAATATGGAGCAGATCATCAAAGCGGCCAATGTGATTGCAAGACCAGGAGACGTTGTGCTGTTATCCCCAGCTTGCGCAAGTTTCGGGATGTTTAAAAACTACAAGGTGAGAGGAGAACAGTTTACGCAAGAGGTTAATGGCTTATAATTTCGTCATTGCGAACAAATCCGCCAGCTGGCGGAGTGAGTGAAGCAATCTAGTAGGTTTTTATAGATTGCTTCGTCCTTTCAGTTCTCGCAATGACGTTTTTTATTATATGAATTTTAAATTTACCATCGAAAAAAGAGATAAAACTTCAAAAGCTAGAGTGGGAAGACTGGTTACCCCACATGGTGTAATTATGACGCCAAACTTCAATCCGGTCGGAACACAGGCAACTGTTAAAACATTGACAGCACAAGATTTAAAAGATATTGGAGCACAAATTATACTCTCTAACACTTACCATCTTGGACTCCGTCCGGGAGCAGAAGTTATTGCCAAAATGGGGGGGTTGGGTAAGTTCATGTCATGGGATAAGCCTACCATGACCGACAGTGGCGGTTTCCAAGTTTTCTCATTAGGAATTGCGCAAAAAGAAGTAGTATTGAAAGATGTACATGGACGAAAAATGAGTAAGTTCTCTAAGTCGGTTTTTATAGAACCAGCTGACTTAAGTTTACAACTGCCATCATTTACCAAGACCAGAATTGATAAAGAACTAAGTAAGCTGAAAGCGGCCAGAGTACATGATGATGGTGTCTGGTTTTACTCGCATTTGGATGGTAATAAATTGTGGTTTGATTCAGAAGTTTCTATCAAATTGCAGGAACAAATGGGAGCAGATTTAATCGTGGCTTTTGATGATCATGAATCGCCGTTGTGGGATTATGAATTAACTAAATTATCCTTAGAAAGGACGAGCCGTTGGGGAGTGGCTAGTTTGCAAGCACAAAAACGTAATGACCAATTAATGTATGGCGTAGTGCATGGTGGAATGTATGAAGATCTGCGCAAGTTTTCCGCTGGTTTTACGGACAAATATTTTCCCGCTGTTTCCATTGGTGGATCATATACTTCCAAAGACGTTTTATATCAAGTGATGGATTGGTGTGTGCCTTATTTTCAAGAAGACAAACCTCGTCATATGCTCGGTATTGGCGAAGTGCAGGATTTATTTGAAGGCATCAGTCGGGGCATGGACTTTTTTGATTGCGTAGCGCCCACTAGAAGGGGTAGACATGGTAATTTATATTTACATCCGCAGAATGGTGGGAGAAAAGAACGCAATTTCACCATGCAGATTAGCAATGCGCAATATCAATTAGATCCCAACCCTCTGGATCCGGGTTGTGAGTGTTTTACTTGTCAGAATTTTAGCAGGGCTTATTTACATCATTTATTTATGGCCAAAGAATTATTGTCTCAGCGACTCGGTTCAATTCATAATATTTACTTCATAGTTCATCTTGTAGATCAGATTAGAGAAGCGATTTTAGAAGATAGGTTTGAGGATATGAAGAAAGAATGGCTAGGGTAGTATAAAGATCAAAAATCAAAGTTCAAAGATCAAAAATGATTTAAATAATAAAGTAACTATCCCTATTGACAACGTACTAATATACTAGTATAATAGTATGAAATGAAAGCTAAATCTTTGCAAATTCTTATTAAACATTTTTCTGAAATTCGCGATAAGAAAGAGATGGAAAATTTCTTGGCTGGATTATTTACATTCGCAGAAATCGACGAATTTGTTCGTCGAATTGAAATAGTAAAAATGCTCAAAGAAGGAGTAAGTCAACACGAAATTGCAGAAAAATTGGGAGTAGGAGTGGCAACAGTTACTCGCGGTTCCAAAGAAATTCAAAAAGGCAATTTTAAAAATATTAATTAGCAAAGAACTAAGGGGTAAATAAGTATATGAATCATAATTTTAATCATTTGGTAATTCGTCGTCTTGAACTTATTTCAGAATCTTCTAAGATGCTGAATCAAGTTCAGCATGACACTTTAGTTACTTGGCGAACCTCTCAACGTGGAGGCTGATTTGTCGCGAAAAACACATTTTTCACTATAAATGAACCTCCTAAATAGGAGGTTTTTAATGCAAGAAATATGAAAAAACAAAACGAAAATTTTACTTTATACGATTTAAAAATTGAAGTTGTTGGCGAGCAAAGCAAATTCGTTTGTAATCACAAAGTCGGGGATTATTTTGAATTGAGTGGTGAAAATCTATCGATGCCGTCAGGTCAGACTTTTACGATTTATGCCTTGGGATCTTTGTTGGCATTATTGCCAGCTAAACAGCGAATAACTGATCCCAATGATTGCATGACAACTGATCCGGATGTGGCTTGTCCTGATCCTAACTGTAAGGCAATTTTTCGCATTACTCGGATAAGAAAAAGAATATTTAAACATAGTGAAATAACAGTGGTTCCACTGTTGAAAGGGGGTGACAATAATGACATTAGAAAATAGGCAAGGTTTTGCTCCTAAATTGCGACCTGGTGAGGTTGCTCCTCGAGTAGGGTTGAATAAAGATATTACAAGGGTTAATGGAAAACTAGTTGTGGTATCAGCTAGAAAGCCAGATGAGTCTTACGTAGGGAATTCAGCTTATACAGAAAGACAATTAAATGAAGTCGTAAGTATAATGCATAAAATGACTGAGAGACGAGTTAGAAAACAACAACAGTTAATAATTAAGTCAGGTTTATATACTGACTAAAATATAACTGAATATAGCGGCCGCTATTAAGTATGAGTTTATTGCACAAGCAGGGTGATTGTCATACAATACAAGATATGAAAAAGAAAGTTTATTCAGGAATCCGTGCTACCAACCGATTACATATCGGCAATTATTTAGGTGCAGTAAAGGGGATGTTAGCATTGCAAGATGACTATGATTGTATTTTTTCGGTAGTGGATTTACATGCCATAACCACACCTTATGATCTCAAAATTTTACAAGCCAATGTAAGGGAAATTATTATCGATTATTTAGCGGCTGGCTTGAACCCTAAAAAATGTTTGTTGGAAATCCAATCACAAGTCCCAGAACATACAGAATTAGCATACTTGTTATCAACTGTTTATCCAGTGTCACGTTTGGAGGATTTGCCAACCTACAAAGATAAGAAAGCGCAATATCCTAAATATGTAAATATGGGATTATTGTTTTATCCCGTATTAATGGCCGCTGATATCATGCTATATAAAGGTGAATTGGTTCCAGTAGGCATCGATCAAGAACCGCATATTGAAGTTACACGCGAAATTGTCCGCAAGTTTAACAGTATGTTTGGAGATACATTCCCAGAGCCACATCGATTTGCTACAAGTGGAGAGTATGTACCATCTCTGTTAGGACAAGGGAAGATGAGTAAATCAGTGGAGGGTTCATACATTAATTTGACTGATGACCTGGAAACAATTAAACAAAAAATTGCTAAAGTACCAACTGATAATGGAGGAGGTGTCGGAGCAAGTATTAATCAATTTCAGAATGATCCAATAAGTATTGAAAATGTTGAAAAATATAATAAATCACATACTAATTCTCAGCTTGGAGTTGCTGCTTTAATGGAATTTGTTGAATTATTTGAAGGAAAAGAGAAAAGAGAGGAGTATGAAAGTAAGTATTTGACAACTGGACTTAGATATAAAGAATTAAAAGAGGAATTAGCCGAGGCTATTTTTAAAGAATTACAACCCTTGCAAGAAAAAAGAAAATACTTTGAAGAACATCCAGCTGAAGTAGATGCAATTATAGCGGAGAGTCGAGAGAAATGTTTGGCCCGTGCCAGAACTACTATGCAGGAAGTAAAAAGCAAAATGGGTCTTAGTTAATCTTCTTTTGTGGCTGTGTTAGAATACAAAGATGACACAGCAACCAGTTTTCAAAATTGCCACTTATAATCTAGAAGTTTCGCGCCGACCAGAAAAATTGATTAAAAATATCTGTGATATGGCCAACAATGGCGTAAGTATATTTTGTTTACAGGAAGTCACTTTAAGGGAGAAGGAGCAATTCATTATGAACAAGTTACTAAAGCAATTAGGTAAAGACTGGCAAGCAGAATGGGCAGTTGAAAATAATTCCGGAAATTTTTCTTTTGGAAATGCGATTGTTTGGAAGCAAAAAGAATTTAAAAAAGTAGACTCCTACAATATAATTTTACCTAAAAGAAGAGCACCTAGGCCGCATGAAAAAATATTCTCTCGCATGATCGGGTTTAGCGGTAAACCCATTACGCGTCGGGGGTTAGTAGTCGACTTCTCTTACCAACAAGAAAAACTTCGTGTATGTTGTGTGCATGCTGACGTATTGGGTGGAGCGCAGCATCGCCGACAGCAGGTCAGATTTTTACTTGAGAACTTACAAAAATTGTCTTCAGTGGCGCAAACAATAATTGCGGGTGATTTTAATACGATTAATATTGTGTATAAGAATAAAGAACGAGGCCACTTACAAAGAATGTTTTCAGAATATGGCTTTAAGGATACAACTAAGGAGATAGATTGGAGTCATGATATTTATCAATCTAATTTTGTACGAGATGGATTGTGGGTAGAAAAAATAGTGAAGGGTCTAAGACTGCATTTTCGGCAAAAATTAGACTATATCTGGGAAAAAAATTTAGATTTTACTAGTGCAAGAAGGATAGAGGTGACTGGATCGGATCATTTGCCCCTGGTAGTTAGTTTTAAGCTTAAAAGTATGTAAGGGAAGTGCAAGAAATAGTTTTTTAGCCTCGAATTTTTCAATTGAGAGAAAATCTTTTACTGGCAAAAACTTTGCTTTTCTGCTATAATTGCTCATACTTATGGCAGCCTCTAATAACTCTACAAATAAAAAAACAAACGGAAGTAAATTACCTAAACAACTCAATGCAAAATTTAGTAAAAAATTTTCCTGGAAATCAGCAATAATTTATGGATTTTTGTTTATCTTCTTATTATTTATTTTCGCTGCGCTAAGTGTGCCAGTAGATAACAGTAAAAGCGTCAGTGTATCGCAAATTGTAAACGATATAAAGGCTGGTAAAGTGAAATCAATGACAGTTACGACGGATAAATTTACTGCGACTGAAAAAAATGGAGCAGTTATTTCTGCAAATCGGGATCCCGGAACTGACGTTTATACTTTTTTCAAAAATGCAGGTGCTTCTATCCCTGATTCAGTGAAGGTCAATGTGGTGACGGATAATTCTTTGGCTAATTGGCTTAACTTTTTAGGCGGAGTAATCCCAGTAGTTTTGTTAATCGGATTCTTGTATTTCATGTTCCGTCAAGCTAGGGGAACACAAGAAAATATTTTTTCTTTTGGACAATCACGTGCCAAATTATTTAACAAAGATAATCCACGTACAACTTTTGCAAACGTGGCAGGTGTCGATGAAGCCAAGCAAGAATTGACGGAAATCGTCGATTTCTTGAAAAACCCAGGTAAATATAAATCGATGGGTGCACGTACACCCAAAGGTGTTTTGATGGTTGGACCAGCAGGTACGGGTAAAACACTTTTGGCTCGGGCAACAGCTGGTGAGGCTAACGTGGCATTTTTCTCAATGGCTGGATCTGAATTTATGGAAATGTTGGTGGGAGTAGGTGCAAGTCGCGTACGTGATTTATTTAATACCGCCAAAAAGAGCCAACCTGCCATTATCTTTATCGATGAAATTGATGCTATTGGTCGACAACGTGGTGCGGGTCTAATGGGCGGACATGATGAACGAGAGCAAACTTTGAATCAAATTTTAGTCGAGATGGATGGATTTAATCCCAATGAACAGATTGTGGTTATGGCTGCAACAAATAGGCCCGATGTTCTTGATCCAGCTTTAGTTCGTCCAGGACGTTTTGATCGTCGAGTAACACTTGACTTGCCGGATGTAGAAGGGCGCAAAGCCATTTTGGCTATTCATGCCAAAGGTAAACCATTTACACCAGAAGTCGATTGGGATAAGGTTTCTCGCCGTACAGTTGGTTTTTCTGGGGCTGATTTGGAGAATATGTTAAATGAGTCGGCAATTTTGGCGGCACGTTTAAATAAAAAAGCTATCGATATGACTGATTTAGAAGAAGCTGCCACTAAAGTTAAGTTGGGACCAGAGAAAAAACAATTACAATCAGAAGACGATCGTCGTATGACTGCTTATCATGAAGCTGGACATGCTCTAGTAATGTGGGAATTGCCTCATTTGGAACCCGTACATCGTATCTCTATTGTGCGCCGAGGTATGGCTCTGGGACATACCATGATGGAACCCATTGAAAGGACTCATGAAACTAAGACTCATTTATTAGAACAAATTGTCGCCATGTTAGGAGGACGGGCTGCGGAACAAATTGTCTTTGACGAAATGACTACTGGTGCTGGTTCAGATATTGAAAAAGCTACCCACGTAGCTCGGGCTATGGTTATGAAATTTGGTATGAGTAGCTTGGGGCCAATTGATTTTGAAGGTGACAGGCAGAATATTTATGAGCAATCAGAATTGTCGCCAGAAATGGCAGCTAGGGTAGATGAGGAAGTTAAGAAAATGACTGATAAAGCCTACAAACAAGCACTGGATATTTTGAAAAAACTGCGCTCCAAATTAGATTTGTTAGCTGAAGAGTTGCTTAAGAAAGAAACGATGGATGCAGATGAATTTGTAAAATTAATTGGCCCCAAAGTTACCCCTGCTATGGCTAAAGCCTAAGTTTTACACATACAATTTATGGCAGTTGAAACAATCCTTAAGTCGAATGTATTTTCTCTCAAAACAAAAGAGTTTTATAAAGCAAGTTTAAATCGAAAAAATCGTCGAGCTTATGAAAGATCTATGCGACACATTCTTAGGTGGCAGGATGAACCAATAAAACATCTAGTTGAAGGTTTACATGAGTATGATATGGATCATATCTTTGCGTTAGGTTCGATTGCACAAGACATAGCGACTTACAATCCACACTTATCAGCTGAGATTAATTTTCCAGCAATGCAACGAATGATTATAGTACATGATGCAGCAGAAATAATCACAGGAGACGTGCCAGCGGTAGGAGTTTATCGGGACTCAAGGGAAGGAAGAAGAAAAAAAAGAGCAGAGTCATTGATTACTAGGTTAATGGTTAATAAGTATGTACGAAAAGAACAACGTCAAGCAGTTTTAGAAGCATACTACCGTTATGAAAATGTGAAGCACGTTTTGCAAAGTGACCAACCAGTTACCGATAAAGAAGCTCTCTTAACTAATTTTATAGATAAAGTGCATTCGATTAGCCGAACTGGGGTGGAGTATGTTTATAATTCAAAAAGACATGGTCAGTTGATTACTCCAGAGCTGAGACAGAGACACATGGGCGCTTTGGATAAGATGATGTCATATGTGCCACCTTTACTGGGATTATTATCCCCAGAGGCAGCTGTAGAGTTTAGAGGAGTGGTAAGAGGTGAGTTGATGCGTTTGGTGGAGAATGGATTTGCAACAGAAATAGAAGCCAGCTATGGAGAATATTTATTGCCTACAGTAACGCTGGCACAAACAGATAAAGTGGCCCTTGGCTAGCAATCTGCTAAAATGCATCGATGGAAAGACCTAAAATATTATTAATTCCAGGCTTAAGTGACAATGTGCAGACCATGAAAAAAACAAGCGAAGGCTTAGAACAGGCTGGTTTTGAGATAAGAGTGATGTCGGGTAATTGGCGTAGTAAAGAGGAATCTCTGGCACAGAAAATAAGACGAGTGAGAAAAGAACTCCGTTTTCGTGACATTAAAGCAGTTATTGGTGTAAGTGCTGGTGCTAGTTTAGTCTTTTCAGCAGCCGCTGATTTGGCTGAGATTGAGGCCATGGTTAATGTGTCTGGACGTTTAAGAAGAGGGGAAAATGTTTATCCGACCTTAGAACAGGCGGCCAGTCAAAGTTCTGCTTTTTATGATGCAGTAGTGCATGTGGAAGCGCAGATTTTGCCTTATCTGACGGCACAGCGAAGAGAACATATAATGACTATGAGAGGAACTCATGATAGGTTGGTTCCACCTAGCACTACTAATTTAGACGGGGCAACCAATATTCAATACCCAGCTTTAGTTTTTAATCCCTTTAATCATCTGACTAATATTAGACAAGGCTTGAGATCGCAGGAGTTAGTAGACTTTCTGAAAACAAAACTGAGATAGAGGATGAGGAAGTTAAAAAGGTTTAAATTTGCTACAATTAGCCTATGAATCCTACGGCGCAGCTCAGGACAAAGAAACTAGTCGTGATTGATGGTAATGCGATTATGCATCGGGCTTACCATGCATTGCCTCCGCTGACTGATCCAGAGGGTGTGGTAGTTAATGCAGTGTATGGCTTCTTTTCGATGTTACTGAATATGCTGGCAGATCAAAAGCCTGATTACTTGGCTGTATGTTTTGATCGAGGCAAGCCGACGTTTCGACAAGAGTTATATGTTGGCTACCATGAACATAGGCCCCCGTTGGCTAATGATTTTGTGCCTCAATTTCCTAGGGTGCAGCATATTTTAGAGCAAATGCGTGTACCTATATTTGGTTTGGATGGATTTGAGGCTGATGATTTGATCGGTACAATTTCCAATATTGATGCAAAAAAAAATATTGAAACAATTATTGTTACGGGAGATAGAGATTTGTTGCAGTTAGTGAATGAACATACCAAAGTCTTAATGTTAATCACGGGTATGACCAAGACGGCTTTGTTTGATGCAGGGGCAGTGGAAGAAAAATATGGGGTGACACCCGCGCAATTTATTGATTATAAAGCATTGATTGGAGATCAATCTGACGGTTATCCTGGCGTTACGGGTATAGGTCCTAAAACTGCGGCTAGTTTGTTGCAAAAATTTAAAACCTTCGAAAATCTATATCAGAATTTAGGTGAATTATCCCAAAAACAAAGCTTACAACTTGCCACTGACGCCGAACAAGCGGCCTTAGCGAAAAAACTTGCTACCATTATGCGAGATGTACCCCTACAATTTGACCTAGCCAAGTGTGCGGTAGCCAAGTTTGATATTGCGGCTCTGCAAAAGGAGTTTGTTAAATTAGGGTCGCGGACACTGCAAAAGAGATTGCTCCTGACCTTTCCTGAGTGCATTCCATCTAAAAGAGAAAAGGGTAATGGGCAGATGGAGTTATTGTAGATTATTAAATTGTTGTTTGGTTATATTATTAACCTCACCCTAACCCTCTCCTCTTAGGAGAGGGGATAGTGATATAGCAATTGAATATATTAAACTATGAAGGTTGCATTAGTACATGATTATATCAAAGAATACGGAGGTGCAGAAAAAGTATTGGAAGCTTTGCATGAGGTTTTTCCGGATGCACCCGTGTTCACTTCAGTTTATTTGCCGCAATTTTTGGGACCGCATCGTCAAAGATTTGCCAATTGGGATATCAGGACATCCTATTTGCAGAACATTCCCTTTAAACATAAATTGATCAGCCCTTTTCGACTTTTATCATCATCAGTATTCAAAAATTTTGATTTCTCCGGATTTGATGTGATTATCTCCTCGTCCACAGGGGCTTATATTCCCAACACATTGAACAAAAAAAGTGGTAAGTTATTTTGTTACTGCCATACACCACCTAGGTACCTATATGGATATGCTACGGCGCGGAATTGGAAGAAAAACCCTTGGTTAAATGCTACTGCTCATGTAGCAAATCACTTATTAAGAATGCAAGATTTTGTGGCAGCGCAAAATGTGGATCAATATATTGCGAATTCAGAAGAAGTGGCCAAACGTATTAAAAAATTCTATCGTAAAGAGGCGGTTGTGATATATCCACCCGTTGATATTGGTATTAAGTATCAAGCATCAAGTATTAAGGAACACAAAAATATTAAATACAAAATACCAGATACTGGATACTATTTGGCTGGCGGTAGATTAGCGAGAGCTAAACATATAGATTTAATTATTCGTGCGTGTATTGATCTGCATAAACCGCTTAAGATTTTTGGTAAATCATTTGCCGGGTATGGAAGCGAGCTGGAGGATATAGCACGTAGTCATCCTGAACTTGTTTCAGGATCTCAGAAGATTCCGGATCAAGTCCGGAATGACAGTTTAATAGAGTTTTTAGGGGAAGTAACAGAAGAAGAGAAGTGGGAGTTGTATCGGGGTGCAAAAGCTTACTTGTTTGCGTCTGAGGATGAAGATTTTGGTATCATGCCAGTCGAAAGTATGGCGGCTGGAACGCCCGTAATTGCCCATAGAAGTGGTGGAGTACAAGAAACAGTAGTGGAAGGCAAAACCGGACTTTTCTTTGATGGTTTAAGTGTACAGAGTCTTATTGAGGCCATGGAGAAGTTTGAAAAAATGAAGTTTGATCCTAAAGAATGTGAGAAACGTGCTGAGAAGTTTAGTAAAGAAAGATTTATGAAGGAAATAAAAAAGATAGTAGTTGGTAGTAAGTAGAAAGGACGCTAATGAAATATGCCAATATCGGTTGATCGTAGACCATATATTATCGGTGTGGGAGGACAAGGAGTATTCCGGGAAGGATTAGAGTCTAAAGTCGTATCATTGCCTCAAGTGGGAAGAGTACCACAGATTGTTAACTCTATGTTAGAAACTGCAGCTGCTCCGAGTGAAAACCCCGTAGTCGAATCAGTCCGCCGACAATCAAGAATCATGTATTATGAAGCTGCTTTGTATGATGCCTTTACTCAAACTACAGATATGGGTCATAAAAAACCGGTAGCTTTTTCAGGCCATAGTTTAGGTTTACCAATTGCTCTATATGCAGCTGGTGCGTATGATTTACCAACCTTGAATACTATTGTGACCAAGCGTGCACAACATATGGCAGAAGCCTCCAGATCTTTTCCAGGTAAGATGGGTATAGTGATGGGATTACAATTAGATTCAATTGTTGGAATTATTAAAGACATGAAAGATAAAGTTAATACTCAAAGAATTAGCGACAAGCTCCCGCCTTTATCAAACATGTTGGGAATTTCCAATGATAATTCGCCCATACAATTTGTTTTATCAGGCATTGATGAAGATATAGTCAAAGAAGCCTTGCGTTTAGCTAAGACAAGAGGAGCATCATTAGCTCGGACTCTGGAAGGAATAGTGGGTGTTTCTCATACACGCTTGATTAAACAAGCAGCTAGCAATCTATATGAAGACTTAAAATCAATTGTGATAGATGGACCTGAGATACCAGTTTATGCTAATACACAACTAAAGAGATTGAAAACATCTGATGATATTCGTCGTGAACTTTCTTCTGCTTTATGTAAACCTGTACGTTGGTCTAATTTTGTAGGCGGAATGCTGCAAAAAGGTCAGGATACTTTTGTCGAGCTAGCAGCCAGTAAATTTTTGGAGAGTACAGTCAAACAAACGCATGAACATATGGTGAAAGATGGGAAGAAGGTGCCAGAAGTAATATATGTATACTCTGTGACAGACAAAGCTAGTTTAGATGCCTTAAGAGCTGCTTAGCCTACAAAAAGGAGAAAATAGTGCCAGAATTACCAGAGGTTGACCCCATAGAGCACTTACTTGCTCGCGAGGTTTACATCCTCGCCTCGCAAGGGCGTGTTTACGGGGCAAGGAACAAGATGAAAGGAAAGAATTATGCCTGAATTACCAGAAGTTGAAACCATTAGAAGAGGGTTGGAGAAACATTTAGTCGGTTTAACTATCACGGAGATCGACGTGCGTTTGCCGCGCTTATTTTTTGGTGATAAAGCAGATATTTTAGATGCCGAGATAATCCAGGTCGAGCGGTTTGGTAAAGGGTTAGTAATTCATTTCAATAATGAGTATTCTTTGGCGATTCATGTGAAGATGACGGGACAGCTCATTTTTGAGGGGTCACAGGTGACAAAGGAGACAGAAGGGTCAAAGGTGGAGCATTCAAAGAAAGTAATGGGGAAGTTGCCAAATAAATATACACACGTAATATTTAAGTTAAAAGTTAAAAATCAAAAGTTAAAAGTTGGGGAGAAATATGTTGCGTCATTGCGAGCGAAAGCGAAGCAATCTAGTAGTAAAGGTAAGATTGCCACGGCTTCTATGAATCCTGGCAATGACAGTTTTGAAGCCACTTTGTTCTATAATGACATCAGACAATTTGGCTGGCTGAAAGTTATAAAGACTTCTGAACTCAAAACTTTATCTTTTTTCCGCGATCTCGGTCCAGAACCATTAAAAGATTTAGATTTAGCTACGTTTAAGCAAATTATTAAACCCAACAAAGGCTCTATCAAACCATTATTAATGGAACAAAAAAAGATTGGTGGGATAGGTAATATTTATGCCAATGATGCGTTATGGTTAGCTCGTATTAATCCCAAGCGAAGTGCTAATAGTTTAAGTGAAACTGAAAGCAGAAGTTTATTTGAGGCCATCGAATCAGTTTTACAAAAAAGTATTTCTTTGGGTGGGGCGAGCGAGACTAATTTTGTAAATGCACTTGGCCAAGAAGGACAATACCAAAAACATTTTTTAGTATATGGACAGGTTGGTAAGAATTGTCCAAGATGTGGTGCCAAGATTTTAAGGGAAGTGGTGGGAGGTAGGGGAACTTTCTATTGCCCCGCCTGCCAAAGCTAATTTAGGATGCAGAATGGTTTAAAAAATAGAAATAAAGACAGAACTCTGAATTATGAATTTTAGATTCTAAATTCAAAATAAGTTATAAATACTCAACAGATTTGTCTTTTTTTAAGCGTTATGCTACTATCTTTGGTGGCGCTACATCAAAAGTGCCTTTTTTATGGGTAGTAATTATTCTGATAAGGTGATTATATCGGTGGGTGGCTCTTTAGTAGTTCCCAATGGTGGCATTGATACTGAATTTTTAAAACGTTTAAATACTTTTGTGCGTAATCAACTGGCGAATCATCAAGACCGCCAGTTTTTTTTGGTTATAGGAGGAGGAACCACGGCCAGACATTATCGTGATGCAGGTAGAGAAGTAGTGGGTCATGACCTGACTGAAGATGATATGGATTGGCTAGGGATTCATGCCACTCGTTTAAATGCCCAGCTCGTCCGCACAATTTTCCGCGATATTGCTCATCCCAACCTTATCAAACATTATGAAATCATACGCAAAGTTCCTGAACAAGTGGTCGTTGCTGCTGGATGGAAACCAGGCTGGTCAACCGATTACTGTGCTACTTTATTATGTGAAGATTATCATATCAAGACGGTTATCAATATGAGTAATATTAGCCAGGTCTATGATAAAGATCCCAAAAAGGTTCCAGATGCCAAGCCAATTAATAGCATTTCCTGGGCTGATTTTCGAGAATTAATTGGGGATAAATGGAGTCCAGGTATGAATGCTCCGTTTGATCCAATTGCCGCTAAAAGAGCTCAAGAATTTGGTATTAAGGTGGTAGTTATGGGCAAGGATTTTGATAATCTGAATAATTTTTTTGAGAATAAAGATTTTGTCGGAACAGTGATAGAATAATCAGTAATCGCTCGATACGAAGTTTTTTTCTTAACATTGATCTGGAAATATATTCTCCAGAGAAAGTACGTAATAAGGAAAATTCTTATATCTCGCCCATTAATCTCCATGATTTTAGCTTCCATTGCACTACAACAATTTCGCAATTACCACTTAGATAATTTTTCATTTAATGATCAGACCACGGTGATTGTAGGGCGCAATACAGCCGGTAAAACCAATCTTTTAGATGGAATTCATCTGTTGGCAACTGGCAAAAGTTTTCTTACAGACAAAGAAGAAGAATTAATACGTTTTGGTGAAGATTTTGCTCGGGTGAAAGGTTTAGTTAAAGATCTGTCTGAGGGTAAGGAAGAGAAAAATATTTTAGAGGTCTTAATTACAGCCGAATCTGCCCAACATCGAGCAGGCAAGCGTTTTTTGGTGAATGATACCGCTAAGCGCAGAGTGGAATTTAGTAGTTTTTTGCCCATTTTGCTTTTTACGCCCATCGATTTAGAAATTATCAGTGATGGCCCTAGTTACCGCCGCAGTTTCCTTGATCAGGTATTGGAACAAACAGACATGGATTATAAGCTTAGCCTGACTCAGTACGGCAAAGCACTGAGACAACGCAATGCTCTGATCGACAAAGTCCGTGATACGGGAGTGCGCAGTGAGCGGGAATTTAGTTACTGGGATGAGATTCTAATTAAACACGGCCAGTATTTACATAAAATAAGACAGCAATTTATCGATTATGTTAACCAGCAAACAAAAGTCATTATTGATTGTCATCTCCTGTATGATCACAGCATTATTTCGCAAGAACGGCTAGATAAATATAAGGAAGCTGAGATTAGTGCGGGAGTGACATTGGTGGGACCTCAGAGAGATGATCTAGCGATTGAATTAAGCACTACGGGTAATGACTTGAGAATGGCGAAAGCATTTGGCAGTAGAGGACAACAGCGCTTAGTGGTTTTGCAACTCAAATTATTACAACTTAAGTATTTAAAAGAGCACTTAGATACAGCGCCTTTATTATTATTAGATGATATTTTTTCTGAATTAGATGAAGGACATATTAATTTAGTTTCAGAGATGGTGAGTGGACAACAAACCATTATTACCACCACACATGAAGAATTTGTAAATAAAGATATTTTAAAACAGGCTAAGGTGATAGAATTGGGAGATAATAAACAAATGACCTAATATGCCTTCTCCTAAAAGGAGAAGGATAGGATGAGGTTAAATTAGGTGTTTGGTTGTTTTTCAAACCTCACCCCAACCCTCTCCTAAGAGTAGAGGTAGAACATTTAAATATTATGCAAACATTCAATCCAGACTTATTAAAAGATCTCTATATTCCTCCAGCAGGTTCACATAAAGGCCAAAACGGAAAACTATTACTAGTTGGAGGATCTCCATTATTTCATGCATCACCAATTTGGGCTTTAGAAATTGCTTCTAAAATTGTTGATATGGTATTTTTTGCTTCAGTGTCAGAAAATTTGCAAATTATCCAAGCAGCCAAGGAGCAATTCAAAAACGGAATAGTGGTACAGGAAGAAGATATTGATTATTATGCTTATGAAGCTGATACTATTTTGATAGGTCCTGGAATGGAGAGAGAGGATTATAAAGTTAGCGGACTGGAACACTTAGATTCTATTCAAGCCATTAAAGAGAAGGTCGATTCAGAAGGTGAGAAAACATACTTTATTACCAAATATTTAATGCATAAGTGGGCAAAGAAAAGATGGGTAGTTGATGCAGGTGCTTTGCAGATGTTGGATCTAAATGATTTGTTTCAATTAAATGGCCAAGTTATTTTAACTCCACATCACCAGGAGTTTGAGAGAGTGTTTGAGATAACTGCTAATTCAGAAAACGCAGAGAAGATGGCACAAAAATATAACTGTATTATTGTTTTGAAAGGCAAAGAGGATTTTGTCTGTTCAGGAGAAAAATGTATGCGCATAGGAGGTGGTAATGCAGGCATGACTAAGGGTGGAACCGGGGATGTTTTAGCAGGGTTAATTGCTGCGTTGTCGACTAAGAACGAGTTATTTTTGAGTGCAGCTGTGGGTTCGTACATCAATAAAAAAGCTGCAGAAAGCTTATTTGAAAAGGTAGGTTACTACTTCAATTCAAGTGATTTAGTTAGAGAGATACCAGGGGTTATGAAAAAGTTAAGCAATCTTTGATTTCTCAGGGGTAATTTGGGGATATAAATTTTTGATAGTTACTCCTGTTTTAAGAGGTTTTTTTTCTGCCAGCAAATTAATAGTTCTACCTAGTTGAATATTTGCCGCAATAGTTCCTACTCCAGCCAAGACCAGGGAGGAAGCAGTAAATATAGGATGTTCGATTGCCGTTAAATATTCATTCATAGGTCTAACAACCATTTCACACGAATAAGGATTAATATCAGAAGCACAGATTACTTGGGTGGTAGAATTAGGTTCAATTGCTGTCTTTGTAAGAAATATGCCCAAGGTAGCTAGTAAGGATGTTCCTACGAGTTTAATTGTTGATTTTCTAAGGTCTTTATATTTACAGCTTCCAGTTCTTTCCACAAAACTCATGATTCTTTATTTTGTAAAGCTTCTAGTCTTTTAAGCGTAGCACTAAGATTATAAGTCACGATAACTGCAATTAGGGTGACCACTAGAGCATAGATTAATAGTGATATTAGATCTCCCCCTTGTGGCAGCCATTTCTTGATATAGGTAGTTACGAATGTTTGAATTAAACTATTCCAGGCCAGTGCTGCTACTAAGCCAAATCCACTGGTAGCCAAGGTGACCATTTGTCGCAGTAATTCAATATGTAGTTTGGCTTTTTGTTCTGCCGGAGTATCTATATGTTTAGTAGCCATATCTGGAGTATAGCAAAGTCACGATTAAGTATAAAGTATAGCCATCAAACTGGTTGTTTTTGTTCGGGAATTGTGGCAAGATAAAATTATTAAAATCTTGTATCTCGCTCCTTTTGATTCGATATGTATCAACCTAAATATTCTATTACCAATTCAATTCTCAAATATATCGGGGCGGTGGAAGGTAGCAAAGAGATCATCGATAATGCTCCATTGTTGCCCTACTATGAAAAGAAATTTCAACAGGAAGCTTTGGTGCGAGCGGTTTATCATGGGACACATATTGAAGGAAATGAACTGAATAAAACCCAGGCAGAAAAGATCTTGGAAGGCGAGGATATTATTGCGCGTGAACGCGATATTCAGGAAGTAATTAATTACCGCAAAGTGATGGATTATATCGGGGAAGCTACTAATCAGAGTTCAGGCTTCAAAATTAGTGCGAATTTTATTAAGCTGCTGCATAAAATGACGGTAGATAAAATTTTAGGTGAAGAAAAGAGTGGGGAGTTTCGTACAACTCAAGTCGTCATTCGTAATTCACTGACCAAAGAAGTGTCTTTCCGTCCGCCAGCGGCTGAGGTGGTGGAACCAGGCATGAAAGATTTAATTGAGTTTATTCAGACTACTTCAGCCGATGATTTACATCCCGTTTTGAAGTCAGGGATTGTGCATTATGAGTTTGTGCGGGTGCATCCTTTTGTTGATGGCAATGGCCGCGTAGCTCGGGCTTTATCTACATTGATTCTGTTTCAAGAAGGTTATGACATCCGTCGTTTCTTTTCTTTGGAAGAATATTTTGATCGCGATTCAGCTGCGTATTATGCGGCCTTGCAAAGTGTGGGAAAACGTGACGGTGATCTCACTGAATGGTTAGAATACTTCTGTCGAGGGTTAGCGAGTGAATTATCCAAGATTAAGGACAAAGTCGAAAAAATCTCTGTGGACAGTAAATTAAAAGCCAAATTAGGTGGGCGTCCTTTACTTTTATCAGAGCGCCAAATTAAGATAATTGAGTACATTCAGGAAACAGGGTATTTGCAAAATGCCGCTTTCAGTTCTTTGTTTCCCATGGTCTCGGAAGACACTGTTTTAAATGAATTAAAGGTGTTATTAAATGCAGGACTAGTTAAAAAGACTGGAAAAACCAAGGCCGCAAAGTATATAATGGCTTAATCTTAAAAAGTTAAGTAAGCTAAAATTTTATGAGCGAATCTTTGCCAGCCAATACCTCTGAAAATATTACGCCGGAAATAAAATTTCTTGAAAAAAATGAGACCACTCTTACAGAACAAGATGTCCAAGATTTTCGCAATTTTATATCGAATGAAATGATAGCAGCTCAAAAGTTTGCATTATCACAACCACCTGAGTCTAATGAGGCTAGTATGCGCTTGTCAGATGTGGGTGTACACGCTATGGCGCATAAAGATCTTAGTTTACAAAAGAAACTTAACAACCCTTTTAGATTACTTTTAGCTAAAAATGATAAAGGACAGATTGTAGGTTATTCATTCTTTTCCTTTGCACGTAAAGATGAAGTGGGTTCTACTCTAATAGAGGATAAAATAGGTGTCGGCCATGATTGGCGAAGAAAAGGGATTGGCACCGAGTTATTAACCCAGGAGATACAGGTACTTAGAAATCTGGGTATACAAAGCTATATTACCGAGGCTAGAGAAGAAGTAGTGAATATATATGGTAAAATTGAAAAAGCTACGGGAATTAAAATAGAGGTTATCAAACCTCTATCGAGTGCACAGATGGCAGGTCAGCGTTTGCGGATAAAATTAGGGAGTTAAAGGATAATAATTTTTATGACATTTGCAGAATTAACTACATATTTCGAGAAAATGGAGGAAACGTCCTCTCGTTTATCTTTGATCGAAATTTTATCTGATTTATTTAAACAAGCACACAAAGACGAAATCGAGAAAATAGTTTATCTCTCCCAGGGTAGGGTAGCTCCTTTTTATGCACCAATTGAGATTGGCATGGCTGATAAAAATGTGGCGGCCGCCCTGGGCTTTGCCTGTGGCGAAGAAAAAGAAAAAGTTTTGCAACTGTATAACAAATTGGGCGATATGGGATTAGCTGCCAAGCAACTAAGTGAAAAGTTTAAAGTGAAGAGTTCAAAGTTGTCGATCAAAGAAGTGTTTGATACTTTAACCGAGATTGCTCATACGGGCGGAGAGGGATCAGTAGATAAAAAGCAAAAACTCTTAGCTGAATTATTAAAACAATGTGATAGTACAGCTGCCAAACATTTAGTGCGAATTCCTCTTGGTAATAATCGTCTTGGTATAGGTGATCCAACTATTTTGGATGGGTTGGCTACGGCCAAACTGGGAGATAAATCTAATAGAAAACAACTGGAGAAAGCCTACAACGAAACTTCAGATTTGGGTTTGATTGCGCAAACTCTATGGGAAGGCGGTTTGGAAGCGGTTAAAAAACTGCAAGTGCACGTTGGCCGTCCCATTCGTTCTGAATTATGTGAACGTTTGCCCAATCCTGTCAAAGTAATTGAGAAAATGGTTGACGAGAAAAATCCGGGTGTACATGTGACGCCCAAATACGATGGTTTTCGCGTGCAGATTCACAAAAATGGCGACAAAGTGGAAATGTTTTCGCGTAACTTGGAGGATATGACTCACATGTTTCCTGATTTGATTGAAGGCGTGAGAAAACAAGTCAAAGTCAAATCAGTAATTTTGGATTCAGAAGCCTTGGCCTATCAACCTGAATCAGAAGAGTTTTTGCCTTTTCAGGAAACTACCAAACGTCGTCGCAAACATAATATCGAGGAAGTGTCCAAAAGTTTGCCCTTGCGTGCATTTGTATTCGATATTTTGTATTACGATGGTAAATCACTATTGGACACGCCTTTATTGGAGCGCTTGGAATATATAAAAAAGGCGATACATGGAGATGAAGTACTTATTCCAGCTCCTGGCAAGGTTTTGCATAAAGCCTCTGAAGTGCAGACCATGTTGGAAGATAGTATCTCCAAAGGTTTGGAAGGGGTGGTAGTCAAACGAACTGATTCAGCATATCAAGCTGGCGGACGTAACTTTAACTGGGTCAAATTAAAGCGTCATGCAGCCGGTGAATTGCATGACACCATAGATTGTGTGATTCTCGGGTATATTATCGGCAAAGGCAAACGTACGGCCTTTGGCGCGGGTGCTTTATTGGTGGGAGTGTATGATGAAAAGAATGATGAGTTCGTGTCCGTCAGTAAGATTGGTACAGGCTTGACGGATATTGAGTGGCAAGAGATTCATAAACGGGCCGATAAAATTAAAGTAGAACATAAGCCGGCGCGGGTTAATTCTTTGATTATTCCCAGTGTGTGGGTCAGACCTGAAATTGTAATTGAAGTTTTGGCGGATGAAATTACGCGTAGTCCATTGCATACAGCCGGCATGTCCCAAAATGAAAAAACAGCCGCAAAAGAAGACAAAGTAGAAGAGCGGCCAACTGGCTATGCCTTGAGATTCCCACGCTTAGTGTCTTTCCGTGATAGAGATAAAAAGCCAGAAGATGCGACTAGTGTCAAAGAATTAATCGAAATGTACAATGAACAAGAGAAGAAATAATCTTAATTAAGGCATTGGTGTGATACCGTATTGCTGCTGGAACTCCAAAGTTTTTTGATCTGATTGTTGCTTAAATTGATCCATTTGCTGTTGTGCCTGAGTATTAGCAGCATTATATTGTTGCTGATTTTGTTGTGCTCCTTGTTGAAAAGCAGCATTATCTTGTTGTACTTGTTGGTTGTATTCAGCTTGTGCGGCTTGTCCAGCTTGACGTAATTTGGCGTTATAGTCGATAGTTGGTTCGGCGGTGGGATAGGCGATATTATCATTAGAGGAAGAACCATAGTTATAATTGGTAGTTGTGGTAGTCGTTTCCGCTGACGAAGTGGAGGAGTTAAGAGGGGTGAAGGACGGAATATTCGCTTGGGGATTAGTAGAATTGTCACTCAATGCTTTGCTAAATTCGGTCCAGCCTTGAGCAAGTGATTTTTGAGCACGCTGAATATCGCCAGTCGCATTGGCGGCATATATTGCTCCCACAATTATGCCCAGCATTAAGAGAAAAAAGACAATAAAAATGACCCGAGAACGGAAAAGAAGAGCATCGCCCATGCCTACTTGATAACTAGGTGTGGTTGGTTGTGTATCCATAGTTATTTGCCTGGTTTGATTACTATACTATCGCGGTCAGTACCCATAGCTTGAAAAAGTTCTTCTTCTGGGAAGCCAAATAAGCCTGAAACCAGCAGGTTAGGGAAGATCTGGATAAGTGTGTTGTAAGCCATAACACTTTGATTATAAGTTTCACGATATTTGGCAATATTATCCTCGGTTTCTTTTAAATCCCCCTGTAATCTTTGATAGTTTTCAGAGGCGCGTAGTTTGGGATAGCTTTCAGAGACGGCAAACAACGTTTTCATGGTATCTGCCAGCATATTTTCAACATGAGCAGCTTCTTTGGGACCATGTGGCTGATTGAGGGCTGAACGTGCGAGTGCGACGTTCTGGAAAGTGTCTTTTTCGTGCTTAGAATACTCTCTGACGACTTCTACTAGATTATCTATGAGTGAGGCTCGGCGCTTGAGCTGGACATCGACGTTGGCAAAGTCAGTTTTGACCTGGTTACGGCTGCGAATGAAGGCATTATACGTGCTCCAGAGGTAGATTAGAAGGAACAAGGCTATAATGATGATTAAGATATACCAAAAGAACATATTATAGGATGGATTATAGTATGGATCAGGTAGATTTGCAATAAGCACTCAAGTATTTAGCCTTAGTAGTTATAGCATTATTCTGTTTTTTTATATCTTACTAAAGATTGAAAGACCAAAGTTTCCCCAGAATCTTTGACCACGTCTCCTAAAAGTTTAGTTACCCCTTGATTATCTATTCCTGCAGGTAAGTCTTGGGCATCTAAGATTCCCTTTGCCCGGATGGCTCTATAAACTGTTTCGTGAATGGGGTGTTGAGAACCCTTGATATATTGACGTGCAAGATTAAAAAGATATCTTCTTTCCGGGTTACGTATGGGATAAGTTTCAATGGGAAGAGGATGTAACGGCAGATTATCTGTCTGCATACTTGCTTCGCCTATTTGTGCAAGTGTCTCAATCATCCTTTGTTCTCTGAGGTTGCGTTGAATAGCTCTAAACGGACTGGTTATAACTCCTTTAGTCCAAGGTAAAACTTTAGTAATTATTCTATCTTTTTGGGGTCCAAAAACGGGACCTCTTTCGCTATCCAATGAATGCATGGGGAGATAATATTGTAATGCAAAATTTTCTTAAATTGAAGTGTTAAAATAGTTGAATGGAAATAATTGCTGATCTGCATCTGCACTCCAAGTTTTCGCGAGCAGTGTCTCCCAATATGAATCTGCAAACGATGGCTACCTATGCCAGACAAAAAGGCATTAATTTGTTAACCACGGGTGATTGGACGCATCCGGTGTGGTTTAAGGAAATACACAATGAACTGGAAGAAGTAAATGAAGGAATATATCAGTTAAAGCAAAGGGTAGAGAGCGAAAAACAAACTGGGGAAAAGTTGTCATTGCGAGGAGCGAGTGTAACGAGCAACGAAGCAATCTTGAGAGAGATTGCCACGCCTCGCCAAGGCGAGGCTCGCAATGACGTGGGAAGGAACGTGGGTTTTTTATTATCTACAGAAATTAGTTTGATTTATAAACAAGGAGAGAAAGTTAGAAGGATTCATAATTTAGTTTTTGTACCGAACCTGGAAATAGCAGAAAAAGTTAACCAGGCGTTGGTTAAAAGGGGAGCCAATATTGCCAGCGACGGCCGTCCAATTATCGGAATGTCGTGTCATGATTTATTGGACATGATTTTAAATATTGATGAACGTTGTATTCTGACTCCTTGTCATATTTGGACCCCGCATTTTGGCGTTTATGGTTCGGCCAGTGGCTTTGACAGTCTGGAAGAAGCCTTTGGCGATTTAGCAAAATATGTCTATGGCATCGAAACGGGTATTTCCAGTGATCCGGAAATGAACTGGGTGATCCCTGAATTGCAAAATCGTTCAATATTATCTTTTTCTGATGCACATTCTGCACCGAAGATGGGAAGAGAGTTGACGGTGTTTGAGGTAGCGGAATTAACCTATAAAAATATTAGACAAGCAATAATGAGAACAGGTACCAAAGGAGTCAAAAGCCCCGAAGGTACGGAAGGATTAAATACATCCGGTGCATCCGGTACCTCAAACACCTCCCGTATCCTTTACACGGTGGAATTTTATCCAGAAGAGGGGAAATATCATTTTTCAGGTCATAGAAATTGTAAAGTCTCTTATGGACCGGAAGAGATTAAAGATAAAGGGAATATTTGTCCGGTTTGTCATCGAAAATTGACAGAAGGAGTGCAGTTTCGAGTGCAGCAAATCGCTGGCACGACCGACTTGGCCGTTGGTGAGAAGAAAATCGATGCTGCTGGTTTGGTTTGGTTAACAGATCCTAGCCAGAAGCATCCACCGTTTGTAAAATTAGTCCCTCTGTTGGAAATCGCAGCGGAAAGTTTGCATTCGACAGTAAATAGCCAAAAATCACAAAATTTATATAACAAGCTTTGTTCAGAATTACACTCAGAATTGCATGTTTTATTGCATGCTAGTTTGTCAGACATTAGTAGAGTCGGGGGAGATCACTTGGCCAAAGCAGTCGGGAAGGTCCGTCAAGGGGAAATTAGTATTCAACCAGGTTATGACGGAGAATATGGTAGGGTCAAAGTGTGGCTTGATATTGATGATGAAGATAAGGATTCAGATCAATTAAGCATTAACTTTTAGTAAAGATGTGCTTTAATATAGAAGTGAAGCAGAAAAGGTTGCCTAAAGTATATACACCTAGAGATTTAATGCCTTCATTACCATTAGTTGTTAAAAAATTTTTGGTCTTTCTTATGCCATGGGTAACTTTATTTATAGGGATTATGTATGTGCTAGGAATCTTTGCATTTTTAATGACTATATTTAGTACCTTGCTCCCTGCAGATGGACTTTTATATGAGCTCTATCAGATAATTTTCTTCTTATCTTCATTATGCGGTATGTTATTGTCAGTAATAGGTGTTTATTCATTAAATATGATACCTGGTTCTTTAGTGGACTTTGTTATATGTCCATTAATTGCTTTTTTGTTGTTAAAGTCATTTCATAAGCTACGTTTTCATAAAAAGATTGGGTGGAACAATATGTTTTTTGTCTTATGTCTAGAGGTTATCTCGGGTGTAACAGACGGATATTTACCTCAGACAATTATTTTTAGCTTTATTTCTTTTTACTTTCTGTATCAGATTAAATTTTTTTATAAGTAAATATTATGGCCTCTTGCAATTTTTTTTATTCTGGACTAAAGTAGGTAGGAAATGAAGTTAATCATTGGTCTTGGAAATCCAGGCGATAAATACCTCACTACACGCCATAATTTGGGCTTCATGGTGGCAGAACAATTCCTCAAAGATTTTGAATCTGTGAATAATACTCTTTGGCAACATGAAGATAAAGTAAAAAGTGACATTGCGTTACTCGACTGGCAGCCCAAACATGGACAAATGGAACGTGTAATTCTTGCCAAGCCGCTGACTTATATGAATAATTCAGGTATGGCGGTAAATTTATTATCTCTCTATTACAAAGTTGCGCCCGAAGATGTGTGGATCGTGCATGATGAATTGGATTTGCCGTTTGGTCTGATGAAGATTCGTTTGGGCGGAGCAGCAGCTGGTCACCATGGAGTTGAATCAGTCATTGCAGGTCTGAATACAGATAAATTTTGGCGTTTTCGTCTAGGCATTGGTCTAGCACGCAACAAAGAAGAAGTCGCGCATCATAAAATGCACAATGTAGAAGATTATGTGCTGGGTAATTTTGTACATGAAGAACAGGGAAGGTTAAGCGAATTAATTCACCATGCCAGCAAGGCATTGCAATTCTCTCTGGAAAATGGATTGGAAGCAGCCATGAGCAAGTACAACTCTAAATAATAATCCAATAAACAAATAATTAAATAAGTGAATAATAAGTAGGATAATGAGTGTATAAACAGGTAAGACAACAAGAAATTGGATTATTCTGTTATTATATTATTCGTTTATTCAAATTATGGATTCCATTAAAGCCGTCCTCAAAGATTTTAACCCCACCACAGATAAGTATGTCTCGCGCGAGTTTCAAACATTTGCTCTACATTTGGCTGAAGAACTAGATGATTATAAGCACAAGGCATTGTACATGAGGTTGGCCAAGACAGTGCATCGTTCGATTTTAGAGAAAGCTTTAACTTTCGCCGTGGATAGCCGAGCCAAAAATAAAGGCGCTCTATTTATGTGGAAGGTCAAGGCGCTACGTGCAGAAGTTAAAAGCGAAAAATAGACCTTTAGCGCTCGAAATATATTTTTTTGCATACCCTAGGAGAAACTCGGGTTAGTCTTATGCGGTTGTTAATCCCCTAGGTTGGCTGCAAAAAACACATGTCTAGCTAAAATTTTATTTTTGAACTTTAAACTTTTAGTCTTTATCATATGTCTCCATTTAAAGATCGGGTGATTGAAATTATAACTAAGATTCCCTACGGCAAAGTGGTGAGTTACGGCCAGGTAGCTTTGTATGTAGGTTTACCACGGGCAGCGCGTCAAGTGGGTTGGGTGCTGAATCAAAGCGAGGGCAGAATAAATATTCCTTGGTGGCGAGTTATAAATCGTGAAGGCATAATCACCATTGCCGGGACTAAATATAATGACAAAATGTTGCAGAAAAAATTACTGGAGGCGGAAGGGATAGAGGTGAATGAAGATCTGAAAGTCGATATGGCTAAATATCGATTTGTGCCGGATGAAAAGTTTTTACGAGAAGCTCAATTATCAGGTAAATATTTACAGACAGTGATAGAGAAATATAGCATTTCTAACTAGATTAAAAAATCATACTGGCAATAATAATAGTAATTTGTTAGGATTTATTTATGGCGGAAAACACTGGTGAAATAAGCGTATCTACTGAGGCTCCTAAGGGGGAGATGGCCTTTAAAAAAGGAGATTATGGTTTGGCAGAAGTAATATCTGACATTCAGCCTACTAATGAAAAAGATTTGCAAACCTTACAACAAGTTCGTCAATTGTTGAAACTAGTGCCTGATGTTAATTCTGCTCCAGCGATCGCAGCAGCCATAGATGCAGCTAAAGATTCAGGCATATATAATCAAGTCAGAGATGCTTTGGGACCTCAATTATCTAGCGGTCGCTTAGAAGAGCAATCATTGTTAAGAACTGCAGCTAGTGAATCAAAAGGTTGGTTTAAAAGAGTAAGAAATAATGTAGGACGGTTTTTTAATAATTTCAGAAAGCCTATGGCTTCAGATACAATTTTAATACCAGAGCCTGATGGAATTTCTAAGTTTGCTGCTGAAGCCCTTAATACTACTAACTCTCAAAGTTTTCGACAGACCGCTAGACAAACAGCTACAGAGGCTTTAAATAATAGAAATGAAGCTAGGTTGGCTAATAAAGAATATCCGGTCAATGAATCCACAGATGTCACAGAGCGTAAGGTTGCTTAAGGTTTTTATTCCACAGTTACATCTATTTATCTCGGGTTTAGTACAAGGTGTGGGTTTTCGTTATTTTGTGCGTAAAGAAGCTAGTAAGCTATGCTTAAACGGTTGGGTAAAAAATTTACCTGATGGAAGAGTGGAAGCAGTTTTTCAAGGGAATAAAAATGTACTTGAACAAATTTATAGCACAATTTCTCAAGGCAATAATTTATCTCGTATCGATAAAACCGAAGCTCAGTTTGAACAAGAGAATCAGTTGAGAGGATTTATAATTATTTGACGAAAGGTTGGATATGAGCGGTTACCACACCTAACAAATAGGCTGCTACAAAAAGTAAAACCACAATTACAGGAGTAACCTTTTGGTCGTTAATCTGCTTTAAGGAATTAATAGATTTGAGTTGGGAAAAGGAGATTTTGGGCAAACGAATCTCGATATAATCATCTTTATGGGTGTTTTCTAAAAGTGAATGGGGAGATACTGTTTTTGTTTTCATTCTTAACATACTACTTCACCTCTGCAGGCTTGTCAATAACTTACCTTTAGCGGGAGAAAGAGCTATAATACTGGGTGTATGGAAAATCCCGTATCGGAAACCGTAGCTTCGGAAGATCAAACTAAGTCCACGGACACCCTACATAGCTTACTAAAATCATTACAGCCTAATGAAAAGCCAGTCAAGCCTCTATCCAAGCTTGCTGAGCAGGTAGTCAAAACTTTTGAGCGGGAAGAGCATGAAGTCAACGAGCGCAAGATTTCAGTCAATCCCGTGGTAGCTAAATTTGCTGCCTGGTATGAAAAGCTGCGTAACGCCATGGAAATACGTGATGAAGAAGTAATTCTGCGCTCAAGCATTGAAAGAATTCTCAAACGGCGTTTATTATTAGGAGGTAATGCGCAAACAACCGCTGAGCCCTTGGTGCGTGAATTGATCTGGGCCAGATATTTAGCTGACTCTTCTGTGCCCGAATCCATGGTGCGAAAAGTCGAACACACCATAGATTTGTGGTTACAGCTGCGCTTTAAAGTCATCAATCAACGTAAATTTTCAGTATCAGAACTCAATAAATGGATATATCATCTCATGTCGTCGGATTTAGTTCATTTATTGAGTTCAAATGTAGAAAAAGAAACAGTCAATAACTTCATGTACCAAATCTTAAAAGAAGATGTGACATTAGAAGGCGAAGCAGAAGAAACCAGAAATGCGCAGGTATATCTAGCCGTAAGAAGAGCATTTTCCAAAGATGATCTGGCTTTTCTACGCTTCCATCTCTTCACATTATTTTTTGGCAAACTAAGTGCGGAAAGCCTAGAGCGGATTGCGAATGGCTTTATGGATGGTTATTCAGAGATTGTTAAACAACTGAGTTATCGTTCTCGAGAGCGTGTTTACCTATATGTACGCAGAAGGGCAGCCGCCTTTTTAATATTGGAAGATGTCATGCGTGTTCATAAGTCAGGGGTGCGTAGTTTTATTCAGGATGAAGCTTCATTTAAAGACGCTGTGATGGCTGCTTGTGAAACAAAATACAAAAATATATCACAAAAAGTCCGGACAGCCATTATTCGTAGCGTTATTTTTATTTTAACCACCAAAGTTATTTTTGCTTTTATGGTCGAAGGAACATACGAAAGACTGGTGTATGGATATATCAATTTTCTCGCTTTAGGTATCAACACAGGTATTCCTCCGCTATTAATGATTGTGGTTAGTTTCTTTATTCACACACCTGGACAAGAGAATTCAGATCGTATTTATGACTATATTGATAAGTTATTACACGTAGATAACCCCATCTATGGAAGTCCATTATTCATCAAAGAGGGTAAAGAAAAACGTACTGTTTTAAGTGTGGTCTTCGCTGTATTGTGGATTCTAGCTTTTGTAATTTCATTTGGTTTTGTTTACATGGTGCTTAATGATCTGCAATTTAACTTTGTTAGTAAGGGTATTTTTATTTTCTTCTTGGCGGTGGTGTCTTTTTTGTCTTATCGTATTACTTTGACGGCCAATTTATACCGCTTGGGTGAGAAACAAGGCCTTTTGACTCCTATAATTGATTTTTTCTTTATGCCGGTAGTCAGAGTTGGACGCAAGTTTACTGAGGGTATCGCTCAAGTCAATTTCTTGTTATTTGTATTTGATTTTGTCATCGAAACACCATTTAAATCCATCTTCGCTTTTGCCGAACAGTGGTTCCGCTTTTTACATGATAAGAGAGAAGAGTTGGGATAACTTAAATATCCAATACGTAATAAAATTTATGTTATTATAACCTTGTGAAACTCAAGCAGGTTGAACAGTTAACAGAAGATAAGTGTAGAGAATTGCTAAAAGCAGGAGAGCAAGCTAAAAAGTATACATATCCTACACCTGAACAAGGATATTCAGTTGCCTTGTTAACTGATCAAGGGCATGTCTACACTGGTGCCTCGTATAACTCTGATACCTATACTCTCACTATGCATTCGGAAGCAGTGGCTCTAGCCATGGCCGCTAATCACGGAGAGACAAAAATAGTTGCTATTACTGGACCTAATTGTCACATCTGTAAACAACTGATTTATGAAAGTAGTCTGCGTTCGGGGTTGGATACCTTAATCATTATTGAAGAACAAAACCTAATCAAACAAATACCAATTTCTGGATTAATGCCGTATCCTTGGCCAGAGCAAGTTTAAAAAACATTGACTATGTCTAAAATTGAAGATAAAGGTTTTTGTGTGGCAAGTAGTACTTTTAAGATTACATATCTTGAACCTTCAGGTAAGGGGCGTGGTTTTACGGATGATGGTTTGAGAGATTTTAACAATAATCCGGTAGATGATTATATGATTGCTACACGGACGGTCAAGTGTGTCAGGGCAGGATGTCAGGTTAGAAGAGGATTTGTGGTGAGTGGATATGGCAATGAACCTTATCATGAGTCTGGGCAGTTGGCAGTTGCTCATTTACGTAGAAGCTGTCCTCTATGGAAAGAGATGATAAAAATGCGATGGAAGTCACATAAAATAACTTCTAAACTTAACCCCAGAATGTTTTTTCCCAAATAATTTAAGTCTATTTATTATAAACCTTTTGATAAGTCGCAACAGCTCGTCTGGTACGTTTAATTAAATTCCTTAAATTATTAACAAGAACTGGATTTTGAGCGCAGTAGGAGCTTACTTCTTTTGATTGCATGGTCTGATCAGAAATTTGATTTTTGGTAAAAAAAGTTTTTAAAACCTTTGTAAATCTTTTAGCAATTGCCGCTAATTCTTTATCCTCTGGTGAGGCTTTGGAGAAATATAACATACCTAAAATTTGTGCAGCTTGTATTAATTCATATACACTTTGATCTCTTACTTCTAGAGCTCTTAACTCAATCTTCATACCTCTGGGATCATTTTGCTCTGTGGCAATAAACTCTTTATTTAATGTGAGATCATCATCATTTTTACGATACTTAAGACGTTGAGGAGAAGTGTAAGCCAAGCCTAATGCGGCTGAGATCATCCAAGGATATAGTCTAGGCGATACGTTCGCGTCATCCAAGGTTTCCATTTGATTTCTACTAATCTCTCTCGGACTACCCAAATTGACATGCAACGAAATTAAACATTTTGACAAATATTGTCTGATATCTGTAGGTTTTTTACCCGTCGTTAAAGAAGGGAGTAATTCTGTTCTAATCAGACCATTGATAATATGCTGCTGCGTTTTTGCAGAGAGAGATGGCGAGGAACTAACTTCGTAGTAATTTACGAAAGGATTTTGATTATCTTTGTTGACGGGAAAACCAAGATTAGAGAAAACATTGTCGTAATCATAATGATTATGTCCAATTAAAGGAATTTCTATTTCGATGCCTATGGTGGGTAATAGAGGAGTCTGTTTAGCAGCTAATTCTGCTTGTCCTAGTCTGCGCATCCTATTTTTAGCACGTTGTATATCTGTTGGTGTGCTAAATCTAGTATCTAGGTTATAAAATGCAAGCGAGCCCGCTTCTACTAGGGCCGGATGGTGTAGCGTATTACAACCGAGCTGTTTAGTTATTTCGTGGGCGATATCTCTTGCACAGGCAGCTTTAGATACATCCATCACAGGTTGAGCAAAAACAGGTGTAATTTCGGAAATAATTCTTCTCTCTATAGCTAACATAAGTGATAATTTTATCTTATAGTTATGTGATTGACAAGTATTTGATACTTTCTTTTTGGAAATTATATTGACATAAATGTGGGATACTGTTAGTATGGATAAGTTCTATGGCTGATGTAGTATTCAACGACCAAAATTTTACTGAAGATGTAGTTAAAGCGTCTTCTACGATGCCGGTTGTGATTGATTTTTGGGCACCATGGTGTGGTCCTTGTAAAATGGTGGGACCAACAATTGAAGAATTGGCTAAAGATTATGAAGGTAAAGTCAAAGTAGGTAAAATGAATGTAGATGAAAATGCCCAAATTCCTGGCAATTTTGGTATTATGGGTATTCCAACAGTCATGATTTTCAAAAATGGGCAGCCCATTAAATCGATAGTGGGAGCTCAAAGTAAAGAAACCTATAAAGCGGCTATTGATGCAGCCCTCAAAAATTAGGGATAAGGTTAGAGGAGTAAGGTATAAGGAGATTGCCTTATACTTTAATACTAATACCTTTTACCTCTATATTATATGTATGACGTAATTATCATTGGAGCTGGACCTTCCGGATTAACAGCTGCTATTTATACTACACGAGCTAATCTCAAAACTCTAGTTTTAGCTGGACCTACCTGGGGAGGACAATTGATGCTGACCACTCTGGTAGAAAATTTTCCTGGTTTTCCTGACGGTATTTTAGGGCCTGAATTGATGCAGAATATGCGCAAACAGGCTGAAAAAACAGGCGCTGAAATTAAAGACATTGAATTTAAATCTGCAGATTTTTCTAGACAACCTTTTGAGATTGTAGCAGGAGAAGATAAATTTACCGCCAAGTCAGTAATTGTCGCTACAGGTGCAGATGCCAGATGGTTAAACGTGCCAGGAGAAAAGGAACGCATTGGTCGGGGAGTTTCTTCCTGCGCCACTTGTGATGCAGCTTTTTTCCGTAATAAAAATGTGATCATAGTTGGTGGTGGTGATAGTGCCATGGAGGAGGCCTTAGTATTAGCCAATGTCGCGACGAGCGTGAAGTTAGTTCACCGCCGCTCGGAATTCCGTGCAAGTGATATTATGCAAAAAAGAGTTAAAGAGAATCCTAAAATTACCACTGTTTTGAATTCAGAAATTATTGAAGTACTTGGAGAGAATAGGGTACAAAGTGTGAAATTAAAAAATAATCAAACCAATGAGGTCATAGATTTGCCAATTGATGGGGTTTTTGTGGCCATTGGTCATATTCCTAATTCCAAGCGCTTTACCGGTATTGATGTCGACAAAGAAGGTTATATCTTGCCAAAAGACCATTTCCATACTAATGTGGAAGGGGTTTTTGTAGCCGGAGATGTGCATGACCGCCAATATCGTCAAGCGATTACCGCTGCAGGCTACGGTGCCGCCGCTGCGCTAGAGGTACAAAATTGGTTAGCCACGAAATAAAATTATTTTAAGTTTTTTTAGCGGGAGTAGAATTATTGATTGTTATAATTGTTATACTCGTCCGATTGCGTCTATCATAGAAACGATATCTAAATTCAGTATGTACTACAGTACCTTGCAAAAGAAAATGTATATTAGGTAAATAACCTTTAAAATTCCCTGGCATAGGGTTTAGTAAGTATCAGTTATTAAATTATAGTCAGTATTTGTCAAGGTTATGTAATTTTCAGTTATAAAATAGGAGGTTGTTTGAGGGCTTGACAGCCTCGATTAGCTATGGTACTATCACTTCACAGATCGAAGAAATCGTTTCGCTATGCTTAATTTGAAACACAACATTAGTTGTTTTTTTGTAAATAATTAGTTTTTTACTTCTGCCAGCAAGCGTTTTCTTCTGACTGGAACATTTCATTTTTAGTTTATATTGTTAGACCGAAAGGGGCTCAACAAATAGTAACCGGGCCTATAGCACAGCTGGTAGTGCGCTTCATTTGCAATGAAGAGGTCAGCGGTTCGAGTCCGCTTAGGTCCACTGAAGTAGAGTAAGTTTTACTTCAGTATTGTGAAGTTATCATTGGCATACTTCACTCTTACCTTAGCGCTCGTATATATAATGGCTTGGCTATCTGAGACAAGCCCCCTAGTTTAGAGGGGGTTTTTCTTAGAAAGCGTAAGCCTTCTGATCGTTAGTTAGTTGGCATTGGTAATTCTTTGTCCAGCGGATATAGACTAATGGGCGGTATTCGCTCTTTAACAAGTGAAGAGAACATCCCGTAACGATTGTTACCTTTGGTAATAATGTAACGGGATTGTACACACGAAGAAAATGAGTACAAACTCAATTTCATAATGTTAATTTTTATTATCTACTCATAATGCCAATAATGAATGCCTAGGAGATATTGACCGAGGAAGGACGCATATAGCGGCGATACTCGTCGGGGAGGTGCTACAGACCTGTGATCCGGCGGTTTCCGAATGGAGCAATCCACTCCTTTATGGAGTAGCTAGTTGTAAAGATTCTGATTTATCAGAGGGATAGCAATTAGCTGGGTACGGCGCGAACTGAAACATCTAAGTAGCGCCAGGAATATAAATCTTTGAGATTCCGTTAGTAGCGGCGAGCGAAAGCGGAACAGTCTAAACTGCAGTTTACTGCAGGGTTGTAGGGCAGACGATATTCGATGTGGTTTTTTATAGCAGAAGTGTTCGGAATGGCACACCAAAGAGCGTGAAAGGCGCGTATGCGAAATAAAAAACTCCGATAGTTTGTTCCTAAGTAC
>DAIDHL010000022.1 GCA_027459745.1 Candidatus Levyibacteriota bacterium | reverse complement strand
ACAGTGCCGTTGGTGGTTAAATCCCCATTGGCATCAATATTTAATCCTGTTGAAGTAGTGGTACCAATATATAGTCCACCTAGTTTTTGCGCCCCGACAGTATTTGGCGTACTGGTCGCAGTTGCTACAATTAAGGGAGTTCCGGTAGTACCTGCAGATCCGCTGTCAATAAAGGATGTATTACTCTGTCCACTCACTGTATAATATGTTGACTCTCCTCCTGCAGTTGACCCTCTATATACCTTATACCCTGTAGCATTTGGATCAGCTGTCCAGGAGAGATATACGGTATTACTAGTTGATCCTGCTGTGGAAACCGAAGGAGGAGCAGTTCCCAAAAATGTTGTTGGGGTGCCATTGAAAGGACCAACAGTACCTAAATAATCCTCCGTAGGAGTAGAAGGTGGTGTAAGTACTGATTTGGTTTGATTTGTAAATGTAATATAATCAACTCTTATTCTACCCTGGCCGCCGCCGCCAGACGTATCATATGAACAACATGAAGAAC
>DAIDHL010000021.1 GCA_027459745.1 Candidatus Levyibacteriota bacterium | reverse complement strand
GGATATGAACTTAAATTTTGTTTTTCAAGACTTGAGGCAACACTCCACTTTATTTCTCTTAGAAATTTACAAAATTTTGTAAAGTTTAAATTTAGCACAATTTAAAAAAATTTATTTTATCAACTTACAAGTCTTTGAGAAAGGATTGAAGTAAAGAATTAATAGCTTCGGGATATGAATTTAAATTTTGTTTTCTAAGAATTTTAGCAGCATCACTTCTTACATCACTATTTTTATTTTTAGGTTGGTTCAATATTCAATATTATGAATATTCTGATTTTTTCAAAGAAATATAATGAAGAATAAAATAATTATTTTATCTCATAATTTGAATCATAGAAAGTATTCAATCTTTACTTTAAGTTATATACTTTACTATTGGAATATTTTCAATCAAAACAAAATATTATTTCTTTAAAAAAATCAAAATATTCACAATATCGAATATTGAACCAACCTATTTATTAAGTCTTCATGAATCTTGAAAGAATTTCATCAAATATTAATTAAATTAT
>DAIDHL010000020.1 GCA_027459745.1 Candidatus Levyibacteriota bacterium | reverse complement strand
CTAGTGCTAAAATTAGGTTACCAATCAACCAATCTAATAAAATATATCGGTTAAAATATTGCTATTTTTGCAATTGGTAGATTATAGTAATGTATATTATAGAGAAAATCTATTTTAGGCTAACATCTCTTCAACTTTACAGTTTTGTAGTTGAAGTTTTAATTTGACATCCGATTGACGACTATTAAGTCAAATGTAAAAAGTCGAATTCAACTTCTTTGAAGGAATTATTAATGGGGTCATGTCAATTACCACCAGCTAAAGCAGGTGGCTTGTCACTACTATTATCATGAGGCAGTGGTAGTGTGATTTTGGGACCATTGACAGAGGCCCCCAGTGCAGCGATATTAACCGCTGCATTAACGTCTGCATCCATGGTTCTATTGCAGTGGATACAGGTAAACTTATGCTTAATACTATTACCAAGGCAACCACAACCACTACACGTTTTACTAGTGTATTGTGGTTTAATGTAAATGACTTTAACACCAAGGGCTTTAGCCTTGTATCCAATAAACTGTTGCAATTGGTAGAAGGAC
>DAIDHL010000001.1 GCA_027459745.1 Candidatus Levyibacteriota bacterium | reverse complement strand
GATAGTAGGGGTTTGACCACTCCCTATTGTTATCCCAGTCCCCCCACTTAGACCATAGACTAAATTGGAGGCGAGGACCTTACCACTTCCCAGATCCAGATTATGACCAGTAGCATTAATATTACCTTGAATATTAGTGGCACCCTCAACAGTCAGATCACCCTGAGCCAGTATATTTTTTTTAAAAGTAACAATATCAGTAAATTCAGCCGGGATATTAACCTGAAAGAGATTATCTAATAGATTAGTAGATGAAGTAGAAGTTCCCAGCACATCTTGTTTACTATTGTCCTGGATAAAGCTTTGTGGTTTAAGGGGGCCAAAGACTACACTGGCAAAGGCAGTGCTCATAACTACAAGTCCCAGTATTAAGAACTTTATTCTTCTCATTTTTAAGTTAATTCTCTACACACAAATCTCCCTCACTTACTAAGGGTGCTTATTCTAGTTAATCAACTTTTCTTAACCTCGTCAATGAAGTAAATTACTATGTAAAGAAGTAAAAAAATAAACAGAAGAAAACTATTAGATATTTTTTATAAAATATGTGAGCCCGGAGGGATTTGAACCCACAACCAATGCCTTAAGAGGGCACTGCTCTACCGTTGAGCTACGGACCCAGATGTACGCCTGGAGGGACTTGAACCCCCGACCCTCTCGTCCGAAGCGAGATGCTCTAATCCGCTGAGCTACAGGCGCAGGTCAGTCTCTGGCTAACCAGATTCTATTTTAGCCTATAAACTCCTTGCAGGCAACCTGTGTTTATTTTACAGCCAGAATCTTGTAAGAAGCTGTATGGTGAGGTAGTTTTACTTCTACTATATCGCCTGCTTTTTTACCCATCAAAACAGCACCCAGAGGAGAACGGGAAGATATTTTATTTTCTGCAATATTTGCTTCAATATCTCCTACAATAGAATATTTAATTATTTGATCGTTAAGTTTCAATTCAACAGAGTTTCCCACAGATATTTCATCAGCACTGGTTGTTTCAACAATCTCTGCACGCTTAATAAGCAAATCTATCTCAAACAAACGATGATCAATTTGTCCTAGGCGGGACTTAGTAGCTTTGTAAAAACCGTTTTCACTCAAATCTCCCATTTCTCTGGCTTTTTGCAAATCTTTAATAGTAGCTACTCTAATTATATTAAGCTTATTTTTCTCTTGAAGAAGATCAGCAAACCCTTGTTTGGTAAAAGTAACTCTTTTCATCAGCATATTATAACTGTATGTGAGCTAATTTCCTAACTTTAGTTTGTAATATTGTATAGGCAAAAGAATTAATTTGTTTATTTGAATCCATTAATTTCTGGGACAAATCAGTTTTTACAGTATAATTTTGCATTAAATTGGATATAAGATTATGCTCTTGTAAATCCTTTCTGATTTCATTGATAGAAAGTTTAAGCTTGTTATCATAACAAGCTTTATTAATAAAAATTGGCTTATGTGAAGACCCAAGTCTAAAGACGGGAAATAATGTAATGTTATTAATAATCATAATAGTTTTCCTTATGAGGCTATAATAGCCTCTAAGTCAGGTAGTGGACTTGACATAAAAATTACAGATAGTTTAAATTATCTAACAAAAACCTAACAATGTTGTTTATTTAGAGGAATTTTTGCAGATTAAAAGAAGTTCTGTGTATTGGACTAAGGCCAAATTGTTTAATTAATTTACGATGTGTGAGTGTCCCATATCCTTTATGTTTTCCGAACTGATATTTACCATATTCTTTGTCTAGTTCTGTCATTAATTTATCCCTATAAACTTTAGCAATTATAGAAGCAGCAGCAATAGAATAGCTTTTTTGATCACCTTTAATAATTGGTGTTTGCAATATTTGGGGAATATTTTTGATATAAAATGCATCAACTAAAATATGTTGAGCTAAAGCTGGTAGACCCATTACAGCCTCATATAATGCCATATCTGTAGCAATTCCAATACCTTTTTCATTTATAACATCAATTTCTATAGTAGCAATATTGTAACAAACGGCATTTGCCTTTATAACCAAATCAAGTTCTTCCCTCTGTTTGGCAGAAAGTAGCTTTGAATCATTTATTTTTTCAAGTGACAAAAAACTTTTATCAGCAGGTAAAATCACACAGGCTGCTACAACTGGTCCGGCGAATGCTCCTTTACCAACCTCATCTGCGCCTGCTATATAAACAAGGCCATTTTTCCAAAATTTTTGTTCATATTGAAAAGTTGGGGTAGATCTCATAGTTTAATAGGGTGATATTTAGCTTGATAATCAAATACACTAAGCTAAATTACAAAAATAATTTAATTGGATTTTCCTCCATCTTCTAATAACTCTAACCCCTGAATTTGAGGAATAGCAGCTGCTAAAATTCCTTTTAAATCTCCGTGCATGCCATATGTACCATCTATTACCTGACGGATATTTTTTTCATCGCGAGCCCATTTATTGGCAAAATATCTTTTCTCTTTCTCAATTTCCTGCTGCATACTGGAGAACGACTCAACAATTGCTTCGATACGATTTTTAAATTCTGTGCCAGTAAGATAACCATACAAAGCTTCCATTTTTAAATCCTTTCCTTTTAGTGAGTTTTTGATAATTATGAGTTGAATAAGTTTGACTCTTAAAGAGTCAGTCAAAGGCAAAACGAAATTTCTTTGTGTTACCCACACTCCATTATGAAAACCAGCATTTTTAATATGAGTTGGTAAAATTTCTGAAATGATTACAGCCTCATCAGCATTAATCGCTCGTTTGTCTCCTTTTAGTTTATCAATCCATGGCTCGCTCCATGTTTTGGTATTTTTCAACTCCCAGATAATTTTTCCGGCATAATTTCCATTACTGTCCCAAACTTCCTGTACAATATCTCCACCTTTAATACCTTTACCAACGGGCATAATTTTGTCATGCGGATATTGTTGTTTAAGTAATTGTTCAAATTCCAACTCAAACACTTCTCCTTGTGCTTGTTGAGATCCCTGTTGAGCTTTTCTTTTGGCATCATCTAATTCTTTTGTAATGTCAGCTAGTTGTTTGTCTTTTTCCAATATCTGGGTGTGCAAGGCTGCTTCTGCTTGCTTCTGAGCTTCTGTCTTGATCTTTTCGCGTTCTTCATTTAACTTTTTTTCAGTTTCTAGGGCCCTAACTTCGTCTTTTTCTTTAAGTTCTCGCATTTTTTTCATTAAGTCCAGTATCTCTTGTTGCTGTTTGCGTGCTTGTTCACGTGCTTCCTTAGCTTCGTTTTCCTTGTCTTTAATCCTTAACTCTGCCTCTTCAGAAGCTTTTTTAAATGCTTTCTCTTCGGCAAAGCGTGTAGCCTCCTCTAATTGTAGTTTATTTTTTTCGGCGAATTCAGATTCATAAGCGTGCTCGAGTGCTTCTGAGATATCAATAGTTGTTTTACATGTAGGACAAACAATAGTCGTCATAAAGATTGTAACACTATACTTCTTTACTTATGTTTTTTCAAGAAAGAAAGAAATTTTACTTACTTAAGCATCGTGTGGAAAGATATATATTCCTCAATATCTGGACCTGTGGTGCCCATAGCAATAGGCCCTATTGTTTTGGAAAGGAATAAGAGAAATTTTTGAGCTTCCAAAGGCAAATCTTTCACACTTTTTGCTTTCTTAATAGCTTCACCATCCCATCCCTTAAAATACACTATTTTAGGCTCAAGTTTATCAACAAAATCTTGATATGGTTGAAATTCTGTTTCTTTACCAGTTTTTTTATCTACATAATGAGTAACAACAGCGATTTTTTTATCTTTCTTGGCAGCATCCAGATGAGTAGCCATTAAATATTCATATCCATCTGCCTGTTTAAAATAATTAGCCAAGGGAATGGAAATAGGATAAATGTCACGTAGTCTACCGGTTGACCTTCCTCTCTCGTCAAAATCTGTCTGAATCCAAGTCATACTTTCTCCCATTTTATCTTGAGGTAGCACTCGTTTGCCTACACTAGAAAAATATGTGGTTTTCATTGCAGCGCTGGTTAGAGCAATATCTTCTAAACTAATAATATTATATGTCGCATCTCTGATAGCTCTGGTTAATGGTCTGCTTGCTGTAACATCAGGGAAAACTCCATGATATGGGTCTATACCTGCAGCTTGTGCTCCTTCAATTGTAACGGGTACGGTTAATTGGTTATGCCAGATATCTTTTAATAATTCATACATTGAATCGGTTGTATATCTTTGTATAAAGCTTCTTGTTTCTGCTAGTCTATCTAGAAAAAGCTGTTCATTGCCTACTTTTCTTTTTACTAATCCCGTTTCCTGCATAATAGCGACTTCTACATCTCCCAATGTCATTTCATCTAATAGTCCTAAGATCATCTTTTCATAAAGCTTATAATGTTGACTAAAAATAGATTTCCAGTTTTTGTCTAGTAAATCTTTTACAGTAACAGGTATGCGTAAATAAAGACTGGCATAACCTGGAGCTATTCCTCTGCCTGTAGAACCTCTTCCTCCGGTAGTTTGTTGGTTTAAGGCAAATTCAAATGCTCGATGGGTATCTAGACCCAATATTGTGCGTTCGTCAATTATTAATTTCCCTGGTAATTTGCCTCCTAAGGTATTTTTTAAAATAGTTAGCTCCACGAGTAAATCTTCGGGATGAAGCAGCACACCTCTGGTTATCACACCAACAGCAGCTGGTTCAATCAGAGCAACTGGTAACTGATGTGTGACAATTTTTCTGCCATTAAACATGGTTTCATGACCGGCATTCGCTCCACCATTAAATCTGAGGGAATATAAAACACCTTTTTTGTTTTTAGATCTTTCAAGTAGAATTGAATTAAGCTTGGCAATTACTGATCCCTTACCAGAATCACCAAAAAAAACATCAGTCACACTTATACTATTGGGACGAGCGGATTTTTTTATTAGAGTTTTTGAGGGAGATAAAGATGTTAAAGGTTTAGAGTTTTTCTTAACTTCTTTAAATATTTGCAAAACATTTTTTGCCTGCATAATATTGCTAAATTTATTCTAACAGCAATACATTTAATTGTACAGTATTAGTTTCAAATACAGATGAATTTATTTGCGCTTGATTTCTAAACAAAGTATAATTTTAACCAAGCATGAGATATTTACTGAGAAATACGGTTATTTATTCTTTAACTTTATTCCTCTTGCCGCAAGCGTTCTCTGGACTAAAAATAGAGGGAGGTTTTCCTTTAATCGTCTTTGCTGGATTTGTTCTAACCCTTCTATATCTTATTGTTAAACCTATCCTGAATATTATAAGCTTCCCTATAAATATTATAACCTTAGGTTTGTTCTCCTTTTTTACTAATGTAATTATCCTATATTTATTGACAGTTTTCGTGCCAAATGTTATAGTCAGCGGATTCACCTTTAAGGGCTTGTCTTTTGTTGGCTTTTCTATTCCTAGCATAAATTTAGGAATTTTTGAAGCTTATGTAGTGATCGGCTTATCAATGGCTGTGTTTTCTGACATATTTAGGTGGATGGTAAAATAATTATATGAAAAATAAAAAAATTGTTTGTATTGGAGGAGGAATAGGGACTTCCAATTTAATCAAAGGTATTAAAGAATTTAGTGACAATATTACAGCTATTATTTCTGTTGCCGATAATGGTGGCTCAGCTGGCAGATTGCGAAGATTATATAAAATGCATCCGCCTGGTGACATTATTTCCTGTCTGGCAGCTTTGGCGGATAACGAAAAACTATCTGAACTGTTGACTTATCGAATGCCGGGAGATAGATATGGAAAAGATGAGGTTTTGCCGGGGCATAAAGTTGGTAATATCATGTTGGCGGCTACCAACCAAATAACAGGAAATTTTGATGAGGGGATTAATTACTTAAAACAAATCTTCTCTATAAAAGGAAATGTTTACCCTGCAACTGATGATATCGTTGATTTGGTTGCAATTACTGTCGAAGGGCAAACCATTGAAGGCGAAGAAACAATTGATTTAGGAGAATACAAAGGGCAACGAGTTCTAAGTGAAGTCAAAATCAAACCCGATAATCCAAAAGTTAACCCTCAAGTAATACAATCTATTTTGGAAGCGGATGTAATCATTGCTGGACCTGGGGATTTATATACTGCCGTTTTACCAGTTTTAATAGTTCCACAAATTAAAGACGCATTAATAAAATCTAAAGCACAAAAAATATTTGTAATAAATATAGCTAATAAGCCTTTTGAAACCAAAGGCTATAAACTCGAAAACTTTATTCAGGCTATTGAGAAACATTTAGGAAATTTTCCTTTCACAAAAGTTGTTTGTAATAATAACTACTCATATGAAATTCCTCACAATCTACATTACACATTTGTCAAATTCGAAAACTGTTCTAGGGATGGTGTAGACTTCATCACTGGTGATGTAGTAGATATGAGCTTTCCTATTTATCACGACAAGCATAAGCTTGCAAAGCTGATTGCGGAAAATATATAATAACTAATAGATAAATTTATGATTTTACAAATTATACAAATTATCGTTGCCATTTTGTTAATTGTTTCCATTCTACTTCAGGCCCAGGGTTCTGGAATCGGTACTGCTTTTGGTGGTGGAGGAGAGGTTTTTCGTAGCCGTCAACGTATGGAAAAGGCATTGGTGGCCGGCACAGTAGTATTTGCTACAGCTTTAGCTATAATTTCAATAATTCTCCTCAGGCAATAAATTTTAAGTGTGCCTATGATTATCTTTAAACGTAGACTATTATTTTGGCTTATCAGGGCTTATCTAAAGAAGTGGGGTAAAGTAATTGTTTTTTCTTTTATTGCAGGACTTATAATCTTTTTTATCCTATTTTATACATCAAGTATTTTAATTCGTTTGATTCCCACACAAAAAAATATAACGATTGGCATTGCAGGATTTTATACTACGGATAGTCTGCCTTCATTTATTATTACCAAGATTGCTGATGGATTAACTATGGTTGATAACAAAGGTGAAGTAAAACCTGATTTGGCGAAATCGTGGGTTATTTCTGATAAAGGACATACATATACCTTTACACTTGACTCTAATAGATTTTTTTCTGATGGACATTATTTGAAATCATCCGATGTTAACTATAATTTCTCAGGAGTATCAGTTTCCCGCCCAAACAGTGAAACCATTGTATTTCACTTAAAAGAAGTTTATTCGCCTTTTTTAGTCACTGTCTCACGTCCGATTTTTAGAAATTCATATATTGGAACAGGTAGATATAAAATTGCCAATGTGGAATTAAACGGTAGTTTTTTGCAAACAATAACTTTAGTTAATAATAACGACAGATTTGATACAGAAAAGTACATTTTTTACTCAAATAACAATGTTCTAAAAACTGCCTTTATGTTGGGAGAAATAAACAAAATGACGATGCTTCCTGATAGTCAGTACGAACAATATAACTTTAACAATTTCCCTAATGATACCGTTACTAAAAATACCGAGTATTATAAACTTGTGACCCTTTTTTATAATACTCAAGATAGTGTTCTATCAGACAATCAATTTAGAGATGCCTTAGGCTACGCCATCAGGGATAACTTCGCTCAAGGCAAAAGAGCTTATTTCCCCTACCCACCTGGAGTTTGGTATTACAACACAACTTTAATTCCCAAAACTCAGGATTTAACACATGCGAAGCTTTTAATTGAAGCAAGTGGACAAAAAATTTCTGCTTTGGACATAAAAACATTAAGCCAATACTACTCTACAGCACAACAAGTAGCGTCGGATTTTGCGAAGTTGGGAATAAAGACAAAAATCGAACAGGTTGATTCAATCCCTAGTAATTTCCAAATTTATTTAGGTGACATTTCTTTACCTAAGGACCCTGATCAATATACATTGTGGCACGAAAAAGAACCAAATAACATTACCCTGTTGATTGATAAACGGATTGACAAATACTTGGAAGATGGAAGGCAAACTATAGACCAAAGCAAACGTCAAACGATTTACGATAATTTCCAAAAATATCTTATTGACCGCGAACCAGCTACTTTTCTCTATTTCCCCTATTCATATACAGTAACCAGAAAATAAATATTTCTAAGCAACTGACCTTATAATATATGCGACTAACTATTTACTATGTATTACACTTTCTGATCTTAATTTTCGATGGTAAGTAATCGCGAAACGGTGGGCTTCATCTCTAATTCTTTGTAATAGTTGTAATGCCCCTACTGAATGAGGAATTACTATTTCTCTAAATCTATCTTTAGGTTCCAATTTATAGGTATTATTAGCAGAATTGTTTACTGATGGATGTTCTAAGGGAATAACAATTGTCTCAATTCTTTTAGCTAAACCAATTAGAGGAATATGTATGTTTTTTTCTTTAAAAACGTCTAAGGCAGCAGACACTTGCCCCTTCCCTCCATCAACAATAATTAAGTCAGGGTACTCCCATTCTAAATGTTTTAATCTGCGGTTCAATACTTCCCTCATCGAAGCAAAATCATCAGGTGTTTTTTCAAGTCTAATCTTAAAACGTCTGTAAAGCGAAGAAACTTTTTCCCCTTTTATAAACACCACCAATGAAGCAGTTGTATTAGTTCCTTGAATATGTGAGATGTCATAACATTCTATTTTATTAATTTGATTTTGAATATTATAACCGTTATGGTTAAGAATTTTTTGTAAATCATTAAGCTCTTTAGCGCGTAAATCTGTTCTTAGATTTGGATTAAGTTCGTATTCAAAGGGTGTATGTACGGGCTGAGCAATGTAATTGAGAGCTTGAATTTTTTTCTGCAAAGTATTGGCTGTTTCAAAATCTTCTTTTTTACTTGCCTCATCTCTTTCTTTTTCTAGTTCTTTTTGTACTCTTTTAGACTCACCTTCCAGTAGTTTTATAATTCTTCTTAGTGTTTTGCGATATTCTTTTTTTAATTCAGGTGTATCAAAGGCAGGAGGACATGGACAAAGTCCTAAATGATGATATAAACAAACTCTTTTGGAATGATTTTCTACCGATACAAAAGGGAAAATTCGTCTTATGGTTTTTAAGACTAACTTAACTGCCGAGGAGCTGGGATAGGGGCCAAAATAGATTGAGTTTTTATCATCTGGTCTTCTTGCAAACAAGATAGCCGGGTAGTCATTTTTTATAGTAATCCTAATTAAAGGATACATTTTTCCGTCAGTCATCTTGACGTTATATCGAGGTTCAAACTTTTTAATATAATGTGCTTCGAGAAGTAAAGATTCTAGTTCTGATTCCACCTCAATAATTTTAATTTTTGTTATTTGTGAAACTAAAATTTTGGTTTTTTCACCTAGAGTATTAGGACTGGTAAAATAGGAAGAAACACGTGATTTGAGGTTTTTCGCTTTACCAACATAGATAATTCTATCTTCTTCATCTAGATATAGGTAGACGCCGGGCTTCTCTGGTAATGATAAATATGACGATGGTGAGTAATACAAAGAAAAATCCTCCTATTATTAATTCTTTAGTGAGAACAAAAGGTGCAGTTACGATATAACCAGTAATTGTGCGACCAGTTAGCTGTATTGTAAAAGGATAGGTACGATTTGTCAAAAATGGTACACCATTGAAGTTAAAGTTATCTTGGATTGTTCCATAAGGAGGAATTGGTTTAAGATCTAATTCTTGTGAACCTGGCGACAGAATTAAGGATGTAATAATAACTTTATGTTCAGATGTCATTATTTGACCACTATTTGTAACTTGGATTTGTCCTTGCATAGGAAGTCCGGCAAAGTATGTAGTACTCGTCACTGGAGAAAATGAAAATTGTTCTAAAGGTAGTTGAACAGGAGGAGAAAAAGATACTGAAATATCTTTAGTATTCTGATCAGATTGTGTTTTATAAGTACCTGCAGGTAAGGGGTATGTGCTGTCGGCTCCTTTTACCACAAAGGCTACATGGTCAAAATCAAGCTGATGAAAATAGTCAATGCCGTGAGTGGTGTTACCCCAGGTTGGATCTACCATGATCCAAGTATGTTTTTGATCATCATAATACTCCGGCCACGCATGTAAAATATCTTTTACGTATGATAGAGGTCTATCTTTTGTGTTTTGAGTATAAGCATAACCGTCAACTTCTCTTGCGGGTATGTTGGCAGCTCTAGCCATCGCAATAAACAAATCTGTGAATTCCAAACATACAGCTGACCGTGGGTTATTATAGACACTTGCTGCTCCTAAACGTGGCTCATTATTATTAATTCGCTTAAAATCATAATGCAAATACCCAACGACGAAATTATATATCGCTTCAGGTGTTTTTAATTCATTAGCTTTTTGTAAGAGTTGTGAATTATTGGCTTCCCAATAGGGTTGTGCTTCTAAATCCTGACTCCGTTCTGCAGATGTTAAAATTTCTGGGTTCGGTTTATTTGAGACAAGTATATTACCCTGAGCCAGAACATTAACATGCTGAGATGGAAGTAAATAATATTGCGCAATCCAATTACCGTCAGTATCTAAAGATACATTTTGAGGGACAGGACTCAGACTTTTTAATACAACAGTTTGGTAATTAGTAGTAGGAGGAAGAGCAATTTCTGTTTTGATAGGAAAAACGTTTGTATTTTTAAGGTGATAAGTTAACTTATAGACATAGGTTTGCTGGGTCCCAAATGAAATTGAAATACCAGAGCTTTTGAGATCACTTTTAGTAAAAATCAATGCATTATTTGTAATAAAGGGTTTTACGATACTTGGCAAGCCAAATGTTACAGGTACATTTATTTTAATAGTTAGATCGGAAAAATTTTGTTGACCATCCATAGCTGGAATATTCATCTCCCAGATATTTCCTTCTTTTTGTAAAATATTAGGAGTATCAAAGGAAAGTCTAAAGGTCATTTGTTTGCCCGCTCCTGCAATTCTATAATTGAATGGCATAATAACTGTCGTCTCTGAGTCTATGACTTTAGTAGAGTACTTAATTTTGCCCAGTTTGTCAGAAGCTAGAATATTATTCATCTGAGCAAAGTCAAACTTCATTGACATTGAAGTAGCATATTTCTGTGTGATCTTATTAGTTAACGTACCTGTGATATCAACGTGTGTTATTCCGTTGTTTTGAGCGGTATAAACAATATTATAACCAGTAATAAAATTGGAGTCAGCAAAAGCTGGGCTTAATAATCCAATAGACAAATAAAGGAATACTCCAATAATTATTGAAAACCAGATTTTAATTTTCCTCATGCAGCTAATTCATTCTAGATGACCTTGAGAAGGAAGACAAGATGATTACTTTATCGCCGGAATCTTGATTAATTATGAACCAAAATTATGGTTAGTAACTGGCAATGTTTGAACGCAATTAAAATAAGGATTATGTACTCAAGATTAAAAAAACTAATCTATTTCTACAATCTTTAGGTACTTTTTTTGTTAAGTACTTTCTGTAAAAATTTTCCTGTTTCGGACTGAGAATTATTGGCTATTTCTTCCGGAGTTCCCTGAGCAATAATATATCCTCCTTTTTCTCCCCCTTCAGGACCAAGATCTATGATATAGTCGGCATTCTTGATTACGTCCAAATTATGCTCAATTACTATAATTGAGTTGCCTTGGTCGGTTAATTTACGCAAAATAAATAGCAGCTTTTCTAAATCAGCGAAATGTAGACCCGTTGTTGGTTCATCCAGTAGATATAAGGCATCTCTGCCACGTTTAGATAATTCCGCAGCTAGTTTCACTCTTTGTGCTTCTCCTCCTGATAACGTAGTTGCTGGTTGGCCAAGTCCAATATATGACAACCCTACATCATTTAAGGTTTGTAGTTTGTGAGCTAAGGTAGGCACAAAATTAAAAAACTTTAAAGCTTCTGCCACACTCATGTCCAAAACATCGGCAATATTTTTGCCATTAAACAAAATTTCCAGAGCCTCATTATTATATTGCTTACCCTGGCAAACATCGCATGTTACGTATACATCGGGCAAAAATTGCATTTCAATTTTAATTTGTCCTTCTCCTTCACAAGCCTCACACCGACCACCTTTAACGTTAAATGAGAATCTTCCAGGACCGTAGCCTCTGACTTTAGCTTCTTTTGTGGACGCAAATAACTCACGGATATAAGTAAAAGCGCCTGTATAGGTGACAGGGTTGCTGCGAGGAGTTCTACCGATGGGAGACTGATCAATAGAAAAAACATTTTTAATATACTCATTGCCGCTTAATCTATCAAACTCACCAGGTTTTTGGCGGTGATAAGGATTTTCTTTCTGCATTAATCCATGATAAAGAATGTCATTAATTAAAGTTGATTTTCCACTACCAGACACACCTGTAACTACCACCAGTTTATTCAGTGGAATCTTAGCTGTTACATTTTTTAAATTATGTTCACGTGCTCCGCTGATAGTTAAATAATGTTGTTCTTTAGTTAATAAACTTTCTTTCTTTTCTGGAGGAAGTATTTTAATCTTTTTTTTACCTGATAAATATTGTCCGGTAATTGAGTTTTTATCAGCTATAATTTGTTCAGGAGTACCTTGAGCGATGATATTGCCGCCTTGTTGACCCGCACCTGGACCGAAATCATAAATGTAATCGGAAGCAAGCATAGTGTCTTCATCATGCTCTACAACTAATACAGTATTACCTAAGTTTTTTAGTCTTTTAAGAGTCTCGATTAATTTTGTATTATCTCTCTGGTGCAATCCAATAGATGGTTCGTCAAGTACATATAATACGCCAGTTAATCCACTGCCGATTTGTGAAGCTAAACGAATTCGCTGGGCTTCTCCTCCAGCCAAAGTGGAGGCTGTGCGTGAAAGTGTTAAATAATCCAATCCCACATCAAATAGAAAATTTAATCTTTCTCGAATTTCTCTTAAAATTAACTTGGCAATTTCTTCTTCTCTTTTAGAGAGAAAATTAGGTAGTTCATTTATAAACCCTCTGGCTGATTCAATATCCATGTTTGAAATATCTACAATAGATTTTCCTTCAATAGTGACCGATAATGCTTCTTTTTTCAATCTGCCGCCATGACAAACAGGGCAGGTATCATATCTCATGAATTTTTCAATTTGCCCTTTTATAAACTGTGAATCAGACTCATTGAATCGACGTTTTAATTCATAATCGACTCCACGAAAAGGTTCTGAGATTACTGTCTCATGCCCTAATCTATTTTCTCCCTCAACTAAATATTCTCTGTCTCCCGTGCCATTTAGTAGCAAATCTCTTTTTTCAGAATCTAAATCTTTTATTATTTTATTCATGGGAATGTCATTCTCCTGACAAAATGTTTTAAATGTTCTGGAAAACCAGGTATCACTAGTCCCGAGATTAAAAAATGGAGTAATTCCACCTTCACTGATGGTAAGATTATTATTAAAAACCAAGTCTTTATCGACAATTAACACTCTCCCCAGTCCTGAACAGTTAGGACAAGCACCATGAGGTGTATTAAAAGAAAAAATTCGTGGTTCAATCTCAGGTAAAGAAATATTACAGACTGGACAAGAAAATTTTTCTGAATATAAATGGTCTTCCATATCTTTAGGGTACTCTGGTAGATCAAAAGTTTTATCGTTAATGACTGATACTTTCATTTCACCATTGCCATATTGGAGTGCTTGTTCTACATCCGTAGCTAATCTGGTACGGTCGGTTTCTTTGGCAATAATTAAGGCATCTATGACTAGTTCAATCGTATGTTTGTTTGTTTTGATCAATACAATACTATCGTCTAGTGAATAAACTTTATTATCTATTCGAACTTTTCTATAGCCTCTCTTTTTAAGATTAGTAAACAAATCTGAATATTCACCTCGTCTATCTTTTACAACAGGTGCTAAAATTAATACTCTAACTGGCTTATTGCCATAAATTTGATTTTCGTGCATTTTTAATATATTAATAGTAATTTGTTCTTTAGATTGTTGGGCTATTTCACGTCCACAATTTGGACAATGAGGATGTCCTACCCGGGCAAAAAGTAAACGCATATAATCGTATATCTCTGTAACTGTTCCTACAGTTGAACGAGGATTATGACTGGCTGATTTTTGATCAATAGAAATAGCGGGAGATAACCCTTCTATCAAATCTACATCGGGTTTTTTCATTGTTCCCAAAAATTGACGAGCATAAGAAGACAAACTTTCTACATAACGTCTTTGCCCTTCTGCATAGACCGTATCAAATGCCAGGGAGGATTTTCCACTTCCAGACAGCCCAGTCAAAACAACAAGTTTGTTTTTGGGGATTTCCAAATCTATATTCTTTAAATTATGTTCTCTAGCGCCTTTGATGATAATCTTATCCATGATAAACGTTTGTTTAGTTGATCAAACATTATAAAGTAATTTTTGAGGACTGGCAATATATCAAACTGAGTGCCATTTAGGCCGCTTTCGTAGTTGGTAAACCATACGCCTTTAATACACCTAAGGGCACTACAAATAAAGAGTTACTTTGTTTATCAAACGGACTGGAAAATGGAGAGCGGCTTAATGCAACTGCAATAAGCCTTTTATCCCTTAGTCCTCCGACTAATGTCCAACTGACTTCTCTGCCTTTTGAATCGACCCCTGCAATGACCTGTTTAAAAAATACAGTATGAATTAAATCATTTTCATGGGTTCCTGTTTGTGATAATGGAGGCATATCATCTGTTGTGGCGATAGCAAACGGAGGCACAACTAGCTGATGATTTTTATTATATTCACGTACAGTAGTAATATAAGGCCTTTGCAAATCGGATGTATACATTCCATCATGTCCAAGCAGACCAATATTGCCATTCTGCAGAAAAACAATTTGATTACCCCCGGGCCATGACAACTTTTCACCTGCAGGCCTGCCGTCATCTATGTCATAACTACGATCTGTACTTGTCTGTTTTAGATAGTTTTGTAAATGCAAGGGATCTTGATCTAAATATTTTCCCATTCTAAAACCTGAGGTTATTCCGTCTTCTATACTACCCGTTCTATATCTGGATACGATGTGAGTATTACCTTTGTGAAACCCGAGTAAAAGATCTTTTTGACCTTCTTCTCCCTTAGCAACAGGTTTTGTGTACCACTGCCTATCACGATAGTTAACAATATTGATCGCTGGACGCCAGCTGGCAACCAATCCTGAGCCATCCTTCAAATTTGTTGTATCTGTTCTTGAGAGGTACATATCTTCACCTAATAATGAAGGAGCTGGAGTTGGATCTTCGCCTGGAATTTTTAATCCATCCTGAACCCATTTAACATCATTTTTTTCAAACCTTGCGTCAGCTGATATTACTTGTCCATGTTGAGTGCCAGGCTTATCGCCTCTGGCTATTAAGACCAGCTTGTTTAAATGAGCTAAATAGATAAATAAACCATTATAGATATCCAGAGGTTGTTGGGGATTAAGTGGTTCAATATTTATAATTTGCGCTGATTTTTCTTGTACCCAGCCATTACCCAGGGCTTTCAGTCCTTCATATCGATCAACCAAATTTGCTAAAAATGGTGATGTTTTGCCTAGTGGTAAATCCGCCAGGCGTCTGGCCCCAATAGATTCAACCATAGTTATAAAGTTGTCTGCATGTATTATAGTAGCTTTTCAATTTGATGCAAATGTAATGAATCATGTATACTCACTGCAGTGAAAAACGATAAATTATATCAATCATTCCTACCTGAGTTTGAAAAAGAGTTTGAGCAAATTATAAACAACCTTATAAATGAATTTGAAAATTCAACAATCGGCGCTCATTATCATGACTTTTTCTTGCCTTTCTTAGACTTGGTTAAATCAGGCAAAAGACTAAGACCGTTTCTGATAGTCTTAGCAAAAGGAAGCATGGATAGACAAGCACTCTCAAGCGGCGTAGCACTTGAATTATTACATACAGCCGCTTTGGTACATGATGATATCATAGATAATTCTGATTTAAGAAGAAGTGTAGATTCTGCGCATAAAGCCTATACAAAAATGGGATATCCAGAAGACACAGCCATTTTATTGGGAGATTATCTTATTACATATGCTAATCAACTTATATTTACAACCTGTCCGCAGTTAGTTATCGATTTTATTAAAATGCAAAAGCAACTATACCTTGGACAATTTTTTGAAATGGCAAATTGGGGTAAAAATATTAACAGTTCAATCAGTGAGAGCATTGCAGTAGAAAAGTCAGTCAATTATACTTTTAAATATCCTTTATCATTTGGCTTAAAGTTATGTCAAAAAGATGTTCATCAGTTAAATAATTACGCCCATAATGTGGGTTTGGCATTTCAAATGAAAGACGACTGGTTAGATGAAATGGGTACGAGTGAAAAAAGCAGTAATGATAAAAAGAATAGTGTGCCAAACATTGTTCAACATTTATTGAATAAAAACAAGGGCAATATTAGTAAAACGAAAACAGAGATAACTTACCGTTTGAATGAGTATTTTGAAAAAGGATTAAAAAGTATTGATAAACTTGAGCTAAGTGATATACAAAAAACTTCTTTCAAAAATTTAGCCGTTTTTTGTTCTGCTATTTAGTACAAATGTCATAAATTATTTTATTTTTTAAAGATTTAATATCTTAAATAGCATTAAATATTCTATATATGCAAAAAAACAAACCTTATGATACTGCTATAGATTACTTACGAATGATCTCTATTTTAGCTGTAGTAATGATTCATACCACAACCAAAACAATTCAATTAGCTAATAATAACTTAGATTCAGTGCCAGTAACTTTATTTCTAAACCAGGCATCACGTTTTGCAGTACCTCTTTTTTTCATGATTTCCGGTTTTGTTTTAGAAATGAATTATCCATTTCATACAAGTTATTTGGGCTTTTTAAAAAAGCGTCTAAGCAAGATACTAATTCCATATATAGTATGGAGTGCTATATACTTTTTTTTAATTTTCCATAAAAATTCTGTTTTCTCATTTTTTATTAATGCACTCCCAACGGGTGGTTCATCTTATCAGTTATATTTTATTCCCTCTCTTTTTATATTTTATCTGTTGTTTCCTTATTTACACTACAAATTTAAATTTTTATCCAGAACTTCCTCAATCATCGTGATGGGCACTCTGGAATTAATATTTTTAATTATTGACTATTATTTACATGCCTTTCCTCTTTTTAATCCTTTAAACATCGTGTTTTTGAACTTTTTTGTTTTCTTTTTAGGAATTTATTCTTCTCATCATAAAGATAGGATATTAACCTTAATACAAAAATACAAGAAAATTCTAATTGTACTTGCTGTTTTATCCACAGTTTTGCTTTATTTTGAAGGTAGAATATTTTATTTGAATACCCAAGACTATAGAATGTTTTATTCCCAATGGAGACCAAGTGTAATGATTTATACAATTATAATTGCTTCGTTATTATACTATTTTTTTACTAAACCAAAAAAAATTAACCCATTCGCCAAAGAACTCTCAAGACATTCTTTTTTGGTATTTTTTGTTCATGTGCTGGTAATTGAATATACCTGGAATTATTTGGCTCTAAATATTTTGAGTAAAACTCAGAATTCGCTTCAGCAGTTATGGTTTGATATTTTATATTTTTTGATCGTTATATCAATTTCATTTATAATTGCATTTCTTATAAGAAAAATTCCTCACGCAGCAAAGCTTCTAGGCTAAAAACAAATATTTTTTAATATACCAAAGCGAACTTTTAGATTAAATATTAAATAAAGTATAGTTAAAACATAAAAACTAATCTAGTATAATTAAATTTTCAAATTTTATTGAGCTTCAGGATATTTAATATCTCTTCTGCCTAAACCAATTGGAGGAGCAAAGCTTTTATTAAAAGATGGTGCATTTCTAAAACTTCCTTTTGTGGGACGTCTTGTAATAGCCATGTCTGTATATGCACCACCATCACAAAGCTGCAAAATTTTACACATTTGTGAAAATGCTTGTACTTGTGAACTGCTAATCATATTGGTGCCAAGATATCTTTTCAATACATCTTCTGCGTAAATTTCCATGGCCAATCGTGTATTTTCATTTTGCGGTTGTGTTTGTAATTTAAATGCGAGGTCAGCACCATCTGTAATAATTGCGCTAATCAATTCCTGCATGCGAGAGTCAATACCTATGGATCTAAGGAAATCTTTAGCATAAAATGCGTTATATGATTTCTGATTTTGCTTTTCTCCACGACTTACTGCCAAAGGTTTTCCTAAGTCATGTACGAGAATTGCTAAGCGTAGTGGAACTAAATATTCAACAGGAATTATATCAGCGAAATTCTCATCAAAATTCCTGAGTACTGTTTCAGTATGTTCTTCTAGTGTAAACCTTTCCCAGTTTCCTGCATCACTCTCATAAATTTTTTTAAATTCTCCTATCTGTTTTGCTGTATCTAATAGTTGGTGAGGTTTTACGTGAGCATCTTGTAACGCTACAATAAGTGGACTTGCTGCACCTGCATCTTCTAAATTAGGTAACTGTGGAAATACATCAATAAGTCCTCTCATTTTTTGTAGCATATCATGTCTTTGTATATCAATTTGCTCTCGGGTACCGATTTTATCAAGATCAAAGAAAGATACAGCCTGGATTGTTCGATCAAGAGTAACAGAATCTACGGGTTGTTGTGCAGCAACTATATGTGCCTCACGCATGTATCTTTCTGCATATTCCAAATTTATGGGTAAGTCTTCTCTACTACCATTTATAATGACCCCTGTTTCATTAAATATGTTAGATGAATTATACAAAAGCCGATTTGCGAGATATTGTGGTTTACTTAAAGCCATTTGGCGAGAATTAAACGCACTGGATATCTGTAAGGCTGTCTGTTCACTTATTCCTGCATGACTGGCAATTTGAGCAATCTCACGTGATAAAATAAATTTTTTTTGTGCGATTAATTGTAATTCATTTACGGCATTAGTAAACTTAGGTAAATCTTCTCGTACCTCAAAATTTAGAGGAGAACCTACTGTCACTGCTATAGCGAGTGCTTCTAAAGCATGTTTGTACTTTAATTTATCTTCAGGGGTAAGTTTATTGATATCAAAGCGTAAATCTATCACTCTTGCTTCAGTATCTATAGCAGCAATTTCATGTAATTCCATACGAAGGTCTGTTCCGATTTGCGAGATAGAATTCATGCTATCTCTAAAGGCACGGTGAGCTAAATAACGAATTTCATTATGTATAAAACCCGGTTTGTTAAGATCAGACGGTGTATAAACAGCTGGCTTACCACCAATATCTCTTACTCTTTCTGCTGCTTCATGATTCACTCTATCCAACCATGATTGACGTTCTGCGGGGGTATAATTTTGTATAGTCTCAAGTGCAATAGCTTTATATGAGGGAGGAATTTTTTCAGAAGCTCGTGATAGCGCAAAAGCTTTGGCAGTTTCTCTATCTGAAGCATATAGAGCAGGCCTTACATATACATTTCTGTTATTGGCAGGATTACCATTTTTGGTGAACATTGGATCTACTTTCCATTGCTCACCTTTTTTCCCCACACGCCCATGATATACCTCCATTTGACTTACAGGCATAAGCAAACCCAGTTTAGTTAATACTTCAAGTGCCTTATATTTTTCTGCTTCTTTGAGACTTCTGGACGTTTCAGTTCTTGTGAGCATTATTCCAGTCTCTCCTGCTATTCCACCTTCAGCCATATACTTTTATTATAATCACATAAGTTTTACTAAATACAATCTATAGAAATGGTATCTCAATACTAACATATACTTTATAATCAGATATTTTATTCAGTATGAAGCTAAAAGGGAATAATAGTAGTGTTCAGATATTTACTTTCTTTTCGGTGACCCAAAGGGTTAAAGTTCGGAATCATATTATACCTGACCTCATTAAGTACTTTCAACTGTTTGGACAGGAAACAAATAGGCTCATCGCACAGCCTTCCTATTACTCCGTTTAAGTATTAGAATCATAGATAGGAATTGATTTAAGCGAAAACATATTTTATTTCTAAGGTCGCGCGCGCAAAGGTCTAAGCTCTTAGACATATCAAACTATATCAGTCCAATAGCTAAATTATTTGACAAATTTCTTGTAAAATAATTGCGTAAGGCTATGGTGCAGTTATGGTAATCCTAGCCTTCAAAATCGTATGGATAATTTCATAAATGAAATCCAAGCCAATGTATGGCTTCAAATGCTTCACGATTACTTGGTTGACCCTCAAATGTCATACCAAAAGCTTGCTGATAAATATAGCGTGCCTTTACGCACTATTGAATTTAGAGGCTTAAAAGAACAATGGCCTGCAAAAAGGGCAAAGCTTATCCTTCAGGCAACGGAACGTATCCAAAAACAGGCAGAAAACGAAGTAGTGCAGTACAAAAAGAAAATAGTCCAACTTGGAAGACTAGCAAGTAGTAAAGCTATAAAAAGGCTTATGGAAGATGACCTTGAACCCCAAACTGCCAAAGATGTGCTTTCATACCTCGTTGAAGGCTTGAAGCTTGAAGGATTAGGGCTTGGCTTTGACCCTCACCAACAAACTCAAAACACATCTATACATATTCAGAACAGTGTACGCCCACCAGTCTATATGACGTGGGCAAATGGATTAGAGTTACCACCATACCCAGACAAACTAATTGAAACTCCAGAGGAAGAAGCCGCATGGCTAGCAGAGCAAGAAAGGAAAAAACAGGCACAACAAACTCAAACTAGCGGAAACTTCGCAGGATAGCTTAGGACACAGCAAGGTCTTACTTCTATATAAAGCATCATCTTTTTCTTAAGGACACGTCAAAATAAGCTTCACATCATTACAGTTGATGTAAGTATTATTCTTAATACCAATCAGGAGGAGTTTGGTTTCTATCAGGACGTATTTGATATGTATTTTTACATTCAGAACAGGTAGCGTATGCGTGGTTAAGATTGTCTGGCATTCTTATAAGTAACTTTTCCTTATCATAGCAGTGTGAGCAGTAAGGACCATCTTTTTTGTCATTCTCTGTTGTCCAATAAGCATTGCTTTCATAAACTACATTTTTACTCACTTTCAACTTATCTTTCAATTCTTTATTCTCAGTTTCCAGTTTGAGAATATGCTCCTGCATTTTTAGTAAGTTTGCTTGAACATCAAGGATTTTCTGATACAGAGGAATATTCTTCGCCTGTTGGGCAATTTCTGCAACCTTCTTTATTTCATCAATTATTGAAAACTGGATTGCCATAGGAATTTTTATTTATTTAGTATTTCTTCGAGTTTGGTAAGTTTTTCAATTCCAAGCTTGCTCCTAATCATATTCTGCATTTTAAGCATCCTTGCAAGATTCTTATCAATTCCTCCTCTTTTATATGGAAATTCTAAATACGAACACATATAAGTTATAAATGGGAAAATCAAAAGAAAAAGCGTAAATATAATGTTGCGGTGTGATTCGAAACTTACAATTGCAAAAATAACTGCTAATGGCCACTTTAGCAAATTAACCCATAAGCCCATTACCTCCATCAATCTAATACTGACATAATTATTCATAATGTAGAATTTCCAAATAAAAGTAATCACAATCAAAGTTACAATATAAACTAACCAACCGAAATAATAAACAATAAAAATGCCCCATAAGGGTGCGAGAAAGTTTGGGTAAGAAGGCCATTCAATAGAACGTAATAATATCCATCTTTGAGTTTCTTCTTCAGTATATTTGTTTGCAAACCACCTGAGCATAAACTGATTATCTAACATGTATGAAGCTACTGCAAGAGATATACCTTATTCCCTAGGAATACTTACCTTTGTACTTAATTACCATCCTGAACATCTTCCTCTTATTTACCTTAGAAACCCAAACGTAAGAATGTTATAACTTAGCAAAATAGCTTAGGCATGTTTATGCTAGTTGAAGCAACACATTATACCTGTTTTGTTAAAACAATTGCCAAAATGAGCCTAAACAAGCAAGGGACAGTATTGCGTTAACTTAATGGTTGAGATAGTATCAAAATATGGAGAATATACAACTCCCTGACGGTTCACCAGTTTACGAAGCCTCTAATGTTCCACTTAGCCCCAAAACAAAACTTGTAGCAATCTTTCTTAAAATTTTATTAGTTTTAGTTGTAATTTGCTTAGTAGATTATGTCCTTTATTTATTTAATTCTCCTTTTTTAATTTTTCCTATACCAAGATGAGAAATTTTGCTTCTTTTCCACTTTGCCTGTTCGATAAAGAGCCTTGCTAATTGTTCTGTAAATAAATCAATTTCCGCTGCTTTTTTACTTTTCATACACTTAGGAGTTGTTTCTTCTTTGCTGCGAATTCTTTTTCAGTGATTATGCCTTTCTTCTTTAATTGTGCCAGTTTTTCTAACTTATCCAAGTTATCATCCTTTATTTCAACAGCAGAATTGTGCGTTTTATGCTTTCCAGACATATTTATTCGCTCCTGAACATCGGCTTTTAACTTTTCAGGGTTAATAATCCCTCTGACTACTTCCCCAAGAACATCATTGCCACTAATGATAAAAACATCTCCAAAATTAAATAAACCACCAAGAAAACCTTGCTCAATTTTAATAGAATTTATCTTGTCGTAATTTATAGATGTGTTCCTTTTATTGATTATTCCACGTTTGAGAACAACTGCATCATCTGTCAAAACTATGTAGTTTCTAGTATACCCTAGGGCATCTAACCAGCCTTGAGGCATAAGTATTCTAAGCGGATTTGTTCCAAAAACCGAAAATGGACTTCGTCTATAAATTACTTCCATATCTTAATCTTTATTGACCTACAGTCAATATTATATAACTGTCAGTAAAACAAAATCAAGATACTAGACTCATTATTATTGACTGTCAGAAAATACCAATTCAGATTACTGCTTGTTACCCTTAAACCATGAGCAAGCCCAATCCGCTAAGAAATAAAAACTATGTTCTGGGAAGAACAATTCAAACCGTAAGGCAACGTAAAGGATTAACACAAGAACAACTCTCCGAAAAGGTTGGAATAACCCATAACTACCTAGCAATTATTGAAATTGGTCACAAAATGCCTTCCATGAAAGTACTTATGAAAATTGCCGATACACTCGGAGTTAAAACCAGAGATTTAATTTCCTTCTAATTCACTCAACTTTGTAAAAAAACCATTTCTTAAAAGAAATCCTACTAAAGTATCGTTTTTGTCTATAATTTTCCGCCAAGATTTATATTTTGCTAGCTCTTCAGGGTTATTTGCTATTTGGTCCCACCAATCAATTCTCTCTTTTAACTCAGGCTCGAGATTGCTCAAATTTGCGTTATGGGTAGCTCTTACTAATTGCTCGAGTGTCAAAAAAAACTCAGCATTTTCACTTGTATTGATAATAAATGACTTTGTCAATTCATCAATATCTGTTGGCAGACCACCTTTATACGGGTATAGTAATTGCCAAAATAATTTTATTGCTGGTACATGTTTAGACAAATTTCGCATTGCAGCCTGTTGAATTTTGGCTATTACTTCCACATCGTCTTTCTTACCTGTCCAACTCTGATACAACACATAGAAAAAATTTTCTTCATTATCATAAATATCTAGTTTGCCATCAAAATACTTTTTATATGCTTCATTTACAACAAATTTTACTTCATCATAAAGTCCATTGCCTTCTTTTTTCATTTTGCCATACATTTTCGATAATCTGAATGATACATCTCCGCCTCCTGGTTTTTCTGTATTTAACAAAGAGTTAAGCATTAGATACTTTCCACCAGTAATTACATTAGGAGATAATAAAAAGTCCTTTAGAAGTTGAATTACTCGATAATAGGCAGTTAGAGCATCCTGAGTTGGTTGGTAGGCATCGGCTGCTTCATGAATAGCTAATAAATTAAATAGGAATTGATAAATTGCTTCCTCATAAATTGTATCATGAATACCATATTTTACTTTAGGTATTTTTCTACTTGCAAACCTTTTACAGAATTCGTTTGCTAATTCAAGCTTACACAAAATATTTGCATCCTCAGTTGGCCACAGAAACCTTGAATATTCAATTAAATCCAGTGGCGATAAATTTTTAAGATAATTTTTATTTAAGTTATTTTGGTGAAAGAGGTAAGTTTGAAATGCTTTTCTTGAGGCATCAGTTGGTTCACTCGCTATAATAGCTAGATAATCTCGTAAGTTTTCAGGTTTTGATAGGGAAGTTTCACGCCAAATGTTATTCTGGCTCACTTCTTTATCTCCTACATAATTCAAGTAAAAATGTGCAATCATGCCTATAATTCTTGAAATAGTTTCCTTTTCTTTATCAGGAATTTCATATCCTGTCTCATCTGCTATCCAAGTAAATATGTTTTTCTCACCTTTCTTGTACTTATCTCTATCTAAGTACCTTGAAATTGAGAAAGAATCATTCTGGTCTAACAGAAACATATTTATTGTCTTCTGAAAAAAAACTATTAAGAATGGGAATCTAATGCTTGCATAGGTTACAATTAAAATATCGGGGAAACGTATGTAACCTAATATAGTTTTCCCTTCAATATTTCTGAAAGATGAATATATAAGCTCAAGCTCTTGTATATTTCTTTGTATCGTTCTTGGAGCTTCATATATAAGCAAGCCTAGCCCGAACTGCAATGCTTCATTATAGGGAATATTAGATTTGTCACGGGAGTTATAAAATGTATCAGGATTATATTTTTCAAGACTTTCGGGTATTTTTATTTTGTATGTGGAAATAAAATTTCCTAAGATTTTATTTAAGTAGCCTTTTCTTGTTGCGTATGAGAGAGGAGGCAAAAATATTCTTGAAAGTGCGCTTTTTGAATCATTTGTCATAAATTTTCTTATTTGGTGTTTAATTTCGCTATTTTCATCATTAGCATTGTTAAGGAGTTCATCTAAATCATGTGGAGAAATACATAGGATAAATACTAATTTTAGAGGTAATCCAGGCCTACCTTCTGCCTTAAATCGTTCAAGAACTTCTATAACTCTGTAAATTTCTTCTAGTTTTGCCCTTTCTACCTCATCAATCATTACAATCCACAATGTTTCATGGAATTCAGGAATATTACCAAATAGCTGAGCAATATAGTCTGTAGTATGCTCTCTTTTCTTATCAATGTACTGGTCATAAATTTTTGCCTTTGTTGGCTTTAATCCTTTATCAAATTTTGAAATAAAAGATAATAACTCAGATAAAAAACCATTTCCGCTTTCACGTAAAATAGAGCTTAAAAAAAGCGAGTCGTCTAATACACTAATTTTAGGATACCGTTCTTTTAGTGATTCTAGCCATCTTTCAGAAAAAAGTAAGGAAAAATCTTTTGCTTGATTTGTTTCGGTCAGGGATATATATGTATATAGTATTTTTCTTCTATCAAAACTCTCTACAATCATTCTGGCAAGTGAAGACTTCCCATATCCCATATCTCCATATAAATAGACAACATTAACATAATCATTAAGTTTAGCTAAACCTAATGCCCAGTTTTTAGCAGAAACAGCATATCCAAGCAAGTCATCACGTAAACCTACGGAACCGGCAGCAAATCGTAAGGCAATATCAGGTAATTCACCTTTAATGGAAACAAAAAGAACAATTCCAATAATGACTATTAGAAGTCTAATTATTAAATCCCATACAAAAAAATGACTCCCTGTAAGCAATGAATAGCATTGGATATTTAATTTTGAACATAACTCGTCAAAAAATATGTATTTTAGAAAAAAAGCTACTAGTGGAGAGGCTAGAACTGTAAAGTATGAATAAAATACCCATGAGTGTTGAATCCATAGTTTTTCCTTTCTTAGGTTTTCTATAGGTTTAAGAACAAAATTTACTAATAAGAGAAATATAACAATTAATCCAAGTGTTATAATTCTCATGCTTTGCAAATTAGTTGTGTAAAGAGTTGATAATTCGCTTTCAATTGCCAAATAAAAAAATCCTCCAATAAGAATTGATAGCCATAGCCAGACTCCTTTGAGATGGTTAATAAAATTATTTATAACGCTTTTGGACTTCCGTGAAGCCTTAATAAGTTTTAATTTGCGGTCAATTACAATCTTGTAGACTTTACTCTTAGATTTTATCCAGAATTTCTTATATCTTTTCGCAGAGCTTAAAAAGAGGTTTTTAATCTTGCTTTTCCTGTTTGCTTGCTTCATTCACAGCATTATACTCCTATCTAAAAATATTGTTAATCTTAAACTATACCTTATTAAGTATAAACGTTCCTTTTAATTATTCACTTTCATATAAAGAAAAGGCTTGCATTTATTATAGGATTTCATATAATAAAATTATTAACATGACGTTTTCATTAAATCAGCAATCTAATCATATACATCAAACATACGCTTATCTACGGGTTTCAACTGCATTACAAGATTTAGAAAAAAATAAAGCAGCAATTTTAGAACTAGCAAACACAAAACATTTAGGACATGTCCAATTTATTTCTGAACAAATGTCAGGCACAGTTCAGTGGAGAAAACGTAAAATCGGAGAAATAATTGATATTATGCAAAAAGGAGATGCTCTCATTGTTTCAGAGCTTTCACGATTGGCTCGCAACATGCTAGAGGTCATGGAGTTGCTTTCAATTGCGACACAAAAAGGAATATGCGTATATTCAGTTAAAGGCAACTGGGTTTTAGATAATTCACTGCAATCTAAAATGATTGCCTTTTGTTTTAGTCTTGCTTCAGAGGTTGAGAGAGACCTTATCGCTTCAAGAACCCGCGAGGCTTTGTACGCGCGGAAGCTCCAAGGTGTAAAACTTGGGCGCCCAGCTGGAAAAATTGGTAAGTCAAAACTAGACCCATATTCTATAGAGATTTTTGCACTCCTTAAAAATGGCTCAACCAAAGAGTTTGTCGCAAAACGTTATAATACAACGCCCGCAAATCTTCATCATTGGCTACAAACTCATGATGTTAAACCTATAAATAATCTTCCTGTTGCGTGAATTACTTCATTGTGGTAATTTATAGATGACTCCTAATTAGGAGAGCGAAGGCTCAAATAAATGGGACAATCATAAGCATAAATATATAAATTTATATAAACATTAATATAAATATATGCTTATTTGGTTGTTCGATTGTTTGAGTCTTTTTTAGTTTCTCAACGAGCAGCCGAAGAGGCTGTTTTTTTGTTGAGAAATTATGCAAAACTTAACCTTAAAACGTGCTAGGAAAATACTTGGGAAATCAGCAGACAATGTTTCTGATGAAGAACTTAAAGTGGAAATTAGAGCAGCCGAACTGTTAAAGTCAATTTTTTTCTCAAGTCTACTAAGAAACACTACAAGAAACTATACTCAAGGTAACCATGGAAGCAACACAAACAACGCTAAGACGTAAAGCAGTAATTTATATCCGTGTTTCTGACCCTAGCCAAATTGATAATAATAGCCTAGAAACTCAGGCTAAAACTTGTCAAGCATTTGCGGAAAACAACGGATACGATATTGTGGAAATTTTCCGTGACAAAGGTATTTCTGCCAAACATGTGAATACTCGCCCGGAGATGAGGCGACTGCTTGAATACTGTACTATCAAAAAAAATAAAATTTCATCGGTAATTGTTTATAAAATGGATAGGTGGACAAGAAATGTTGAGGAAGGACTAGTAGCAATTTCACTTCTAGCAAAGTATGGGATATCTGTACTACCAGCTACAGAAATTACAGAACAAAATCCAATGGGTAAAGCAATGCGAACAATCCTAATGGCATTAGGAGAGCTTGACAACAATCTTAAAGGAGAACGTGTTAAAGATAATATGCAAACAATGTTTAGAAATGGACTTTGGCCTTGGAAACCACATATTGGATATAAACGCCCATTTACTACAAGAGAACAAAATAAAGGAAAACCGCCAATATTAGACAAAAAACTGAGCAAGATGCTTAGAACAATGTTTATAGAAGCCTCTAAGTTACCAACAAGTAAGAAAAATTTAGCAAAATATCTTAATAGTTTGGGATTTGAACAAGTTTATGGTAGGCCTGCTACAGGCAAGTTGATTACACACATAATAAGTGATACCTTTTATTATGGGTATATGTATGCTCCCAAGTGGAAAGAGTACGCGGAGGGATTACATACAGCCCTTATTGATAAGAACACATGGGAACGAGCTTATATGAACGTTTTCCAATCAAAAAGAAAATATAAAACTCAAGACAGCAAACTTTATCCACTAAAAGAAACTTTAAGGTGTTCAAGTTGTTTGAAGGTAATGACTTCGAGCAATCCCAAAGGAAGAAACAAACATTACTATTATTACGAATGTCATGAGAAAACTTGTAAAGTAAATGAAAGAATTGACGTTGAAGAAGCGCATAATGAATTTTTAAGCTTGCTGTCATCAATTAGACCCACAGAACGCGTACTAAAATTATTTAACCAATTAGTTTTTGATGAATGGAATGAAAGTATTGAACATAGAAGAAAGGAAGCAGAAATATTGGACGTTCAAATCCAAAGTCTTGAAAATAAAATAACTTCTATTTCCGAAGGTAACGCTAAAGGTATCCTTACTGATGATGAGGCTAAAACACGAGCAGAAGAAGCTAGAAAAGATATAGCTATCCTTAGAATAGAGCGCTCTGATATACGAATTGAGCAGTACAATACTGAATCAATTAAGAACTTTACTTCAAACTTTCTCTTAAACGTAGATAAATTATGGCTAAATATGGAATTAACCCAGCAACAAGCACTTCAAAAGGAGATATTTCCAGAAGGCTTACTTGTAAAGAATCATAAAATTCGAACCGTAGGAATGGCTCGCAGTTTCGAGCTAATCCAAGCAATGGAGAACCCAAATTTCAATTTAGTGACCCGACTCGGATTCGAACCGAGGACCAAGAGCTTAAAAGGCTCCTGCTCTACCGCTGAGCTATCGGGCCGCACGATCAAAAAGTTAGCCAACTTTGAGACGAGCACAAATAATTATACCAACAAGGCTGTATATTGACAAGCAAAGGTCTTCTGCTTAAACTAAAGGTATATTTAAATATGTCTCCCTTGAACCCAACCTCAAATAATATCGGTAATACAGTCTTACTTTCCTTAAATAAGGGTCTCATGGCTACAATTGCCTTTATACCTAACTTCATCGCAGGATTAATTCTCTTGCTAATAGGTGTTCTTTTGGGGTCTGTTTTACGAAGAATTTGTTATGAAATTTTGATGTCTCTTAAAATAGAGGCATATTTACAAAAATATGGCATTCCTGAGGCTAAAAAAGAATTTAGTTGGAGCAATATAATTGCCGAAATCATTCGCTGGTTTGTAATTATTCTGTTCTTAATACCCACAGCTGAAGTATGGCAAATGCCACAGATCGTAACTGTTCTGAATCAATTTCTTTTTTACTTACCAAATGTCTTTGTTGCTGCAATAATCGGAATAGTTGGCCTCATTTTCGCACGTCTAGCCTATGATATTATTTTGGCATCTACTCGACAGTTATCAACGGGCATCTCACGAGGTATAGCTACATCTGCTAAATGGGCAATTACAGTATTTGTATTATTAGCAGTACTCAATCAACTCGGTGTAGCTCAAGATTTAATTAGAATACTTTTTACAGGTTTTGTTGCTATGGTAGCCTTGGCTGGAGGCATTGCTTTTGGTCTTGGTGGTAAAGAAGTGGCCGCTGATATACTAGAGAGTCTTTATAAGAAATTTAAATAGTTTATTCTCTCTGTTTTCCTCTTTTGGTATTATATCAAGAATAATCAGGGTTTTTTTGCTATAATATGGAAGTTAGTTGTGACTTTCAAGTACCAGCCGCGTTCGTCTAGTGGCCTAGGACGCTGGGCTTTCATCCCGGAAATCACGGGTTCGACTCCCGTACGCGGTACCATATGAAACTTTTTACAGAAGATTGCAGATTAGATTGATCTGACAGGCTATTCGTAGGTACGACCCGAGCAATTTCTTTTTTTGTTCGTTTTATACCTTCTTTGTACTTGAGAAAGAGAAATTGAGGCTGGATGTCTAATTTTTGATACAGTAAGATCAGTTTCGAGCCGATGGTCTTTACGATCATTTTTCTATCATTATCATAGCCTTCAACAAACTTTTTGCAGGCTGTCAAACCAAAGTCAAAACTATCTCTCGCGATACTCCCCCAGTCTGTATTTTCGGTGCTCATATTTTTAAGCTGTTCTGTAAGTTTCTCTTTTTCTCTCATTAGTGTTCTTTTTCGCTCGGAGAATTCCTCCTCAGAAAGTAAGCTGCCATCGGAGTTATTCGGTGATATTTTTAATTCAACTAAATTGTTCATTCGCTTATTTACCCCATCAAGTGCCGTTTGTAAAGCTGATTGTTTATCTACGTTCACATGTTGTTCTTGTCCAATGACATCTTCTAAGGCTTCGAATGCCCATGCTGCAAATTCTTTATCTAGCTCTAAACAAGCTAATTCTTCAATAATTTGTTTCTCCAGTTTTTTTGCTGCAACGTATGGCTGAGAGCATTTGAGTGTCTTACTTTTCTTTGTGCAACGATAATAGGTAAATGCTTGCGAGGTACCATTTTTGTACTGCTTTGTGTGCGTTTCTCCTGTTATACAATATGAACATTCTCCGCACTTGATCAACTCATTAAAAGGAAAGCTGTGTTTCTGTATTTTCCCTCGACCTTTCCCATCAAGAATATCTTGCAATAAGAAAAACTCTTCTTCAGTCATTAGTGGAGGATGATTGCCGTTGTAAAGTTTACCCTTATAGATAAATTTACCAATATAAAAAGGATCACGTAAGTAGCGGTGCAGTGAGCTTTTCCCAATGATTTTGCCTGTATAGGTTCGTATACCTAACTCTCCTGCTTTTTTTACTAACGCTTCGACACTATAATTGCCAGTTAGGGCATAATCAATTAATTGGCGCATTAGAGAGAAATAGACAGGGTGTGCTGATATATCTCGTTGACCTTGATTCTTCGAATGATTATTGATAAACCCAGGTCGCGCTTTGCCAGGATAATCCCCCCGTTCTGCTTTCATTCGCATAGAATCAGTTACATTAACGCTTTTATTATCGTTTTCCAACTTCGCTTGTGTACAAAGTAAGTTAAGCATGAATTTATCATAAGGGTTATTTTTAAATGTCTGGTAAGGTGTTACAACTTCTTCGAGTTTTCCTTGATCCATTAAGAAAATAATTCTGCCTGTATCAACAGTATTTCGAGAAAGTCGTGAGGGATTAAGGAGAATAATACCATTGGCTCTCCCCTCTTCAATAGTATCAACCATCTGATTAAACATTGGTCGACCAGGCGACTTTGCTGATTTTGATTCTTGTAATGGTTCACCAACAACTGTTAGACCCTTTTGTTCAATAAATGGTAGGAGGGTACTAGTTTGGTCACCCAGAGATTGTACCTGTCGTTCATCTGATTCACTACTTTTCCGACAATAAATAACATAGCGGTGAAAAACGGGCACTGGTTGTAATGATAAATCTTCAAGCGTTCGTGTTTTCATATTGAGGTTGTTGTTTTTTCTTTGTTGGGCTTAGGATGACTTGCATAAGGTTGAGGAACGCTGTCGCTTGTTTCATTGCCTCTTGATCTGTAAGGTGAATGTGGTATTTTAAATAGTAAAGCTGTTTGAACTTAATAAGATCTTGCTGACTTACCATATATTTCCTGTAACCTGTGGGTATAGTATATGTCGCTACAGGTACAGTTGTCAAGTGGTAGAAAGGCTATTTTGAGCACATTTTTGCCATTAGATAGGTAAATCGTGTATACTCTAGATATGAATTTAAATCTTGATACAAAAAGTAAAATAGAACTTGGCAAACGACTCCGTGAAGCTCGAGAACAAAAAAAACTTACGCAAGAAGAAGTAGCTACGAAAAGTGGAATCACAACGAGCTATTATGCCCGTATTGAGCGAGGAGAAGAACAACCTTCTCTTGCAACCTTAAAGAGTCTTGCGAAGACGTTAAATATAAAAGGATCACAGATAGTTCCTTTCTAATTTTCTACTTTTCGACATCACTATTGAAAACAAGATGTCAATAGCTCAAATTGCTGTGCTTTATCCAGGTATGCTATACTAACCAACAATAATTTTCCTGCCTGAGCTTTATGACACAAACGCAGGAAGTCATCAATAATTTACGTTTCGATCATATAATACACACGCCCCTTCTGTATGTGCAGCATGAGTTTCAGTCGCTAAGCTCTCGGCAACAACATACACATTTGCTTGCGCCGACAATAGAATTCTTAGTGTTTGTCTCTATTCTCGCATACATTATCCATAAAGTTTTTATTTTCCGTAATAATTTCAAACAAAACGCCATATTGTTGGAAATAACCCCACCAGCAATTACCCAAAAATCTGCATATACCACTGAGCAATTGTTTTCTGTTATTCACAATTCACGATCAGGCAATAGATTGAGGAACTGGCTATTTGGGAAAAAGCCTGTATTCTCATTTGAAATTGCTTCAACTCGCGGCAGTGGTATTAAGTACTTCATTCATACGAACCCAGAGCAAAAGGAAAACATGAAAAGAAAGATCATGTCCTATCTCCCTAATACCAAAGTAGTAGAAGCTGCTGAATATTTACTACAAAAGAATCAAGGGGAAAATATATTTTCAAAAGTAATCGAGTTTACGTTGAGTAGTCGGTTTGCATATCCCCTTGAGAAACAGAATATGCTTTCCCAACATGATCCTGTGGCATATATTACCGGCATGATGACGCAATTGCGACCGAATGAGCTTGTCTCAATGCAGATAGTACTTTCACCAACAAAAATAGCTGAAGCACGAAAAATTGCAAATATGATTCTTCGCAACGAAGATGTCCTCGCCTATTTGGATACCTATCAGCCGTCAGGTGGCATGAAAGTATTGCTGTTCTCTTTGAGGACATTGGGGTTCGTTTTAAATAAGGTTGGACAGGAGTTACAATGGGCAATCTCAGAACTCTTTCATGGCAGTACCAGTACGGCGATGTACAACAACAATTTTGCGATGCAACAACAATACCAACAGCAATTAAAAATGAGTCGAATAAAACCAGTTCGACAATTATCTTCATTTGAAGAAGAACTCATCAAGTCAGTACAGGCAAAAGTTGACCAACCACTTTTTGAAGCAACAATCAGAGTATTGGTATCAGTTGCTTCGAAAGAAGAGTTGCAAGTCAGATTAGATGGTCTGAGAGCAGCATTTGAACCGTTTGCGGTTCCACAATATCAATCACTCCAGCCAAAAATGAATTTTCCACCAATTGTGATGCAACAAATTCGTGATTTTGTATTTCGAAAACGACTCCTATCACTAGTAAGCAACAAAAGCACATCAATTCTCTCTGTCTCAGAAGTAGCAGATCTCTACCACTTTCCCTTCTCCTCAGTCACCCAAACAGAAAATATTGTAAAGCTCTATTCAAAAGAGTTGCCAGCTCCTCTCTCGCTTAAACAAGGCAAACAATTGGATGTCGTCTTTGCTAAAAATACCTATGGAGGCATAACAACAGAAATTGGTCTAACTGACGAGCAGCGGGCAACGCACATGTATATTCTGGGAAGAACCGGAAGTGGGAAAACAACCATGATGTTTCGTATGGCAATGGAAGATATCCAAAAAGGCAGAGGGATTGCTTTTATTGATCCGCATGGTGATGTGGCACAAGAATTACTCGCGACGATCCCTGAAGAACGTATCAATGATCTTGTGTACGTTAATCCAGCCGATTTGAAATATCCAGTTGGGATCAACGTATTGGAATTGACCAAGGGATTAGATGACGATGAGACAGAACTGGAAAAAGAAACAGTCACAGAGGGTGTTGTTTCGCTCTTTCGCAAAGTCTTCTCCAAAGAAGAACATGCCAATGCCCATCGCATTGAGCATATCCTTCGACAAACGATTTATACAGCATTTTATGTCGAAGACGCAACATTATTCACATTGAATAAAATATTATCGAACCCAAAATTCAGAAATGATGTCCTCAAAAAAATAACTGACGATGAGGAATTACTCGACTTTTGGAAATATGAATTTGGCAAAGCAGGTGACTTCCAAGTCGTCAAAATGACACAAGGTGTCACAGCAAAGGTAAGTCGATTCTTCCGATCGCCTACTGCGAGACGCATATTGGAACAACCAAAGTCAACCATTAACTTTGATGAAATATTAAATGGGAAAATCCTCATCTGTAATTTCTCACAACGCATCGGTGAAGATACATCACGACTGTTAGGAATAACGATACTAACAAAACTGCAACAAGCAGCACTCAAACGGGCAAACATTCCAGAAGAAACACGAAGACCATTTTATCTCTATGTTGATGAATTCCAAAACTTTGCAACCCAATCATTTACCAAGTTGCTTGCCGAGGGACGTAAATATGGACTACGGTTAATCATTGCCGAGCAGTCAACGTCTCAGCAACAAGATAGAACAATTGTTCCCGTTATCTTAGCTAATGTCACAACCATTGTCAGTTTCCGAACAGGTAATCCCATTGATGAAGACTTATTGCTTTCGCAATTTGCACCGTTCTTACAAAAGGGAGAAATCATGAATCTTCCCCGTTTTCGATTCTATATTAAAATTACTGCCCTTGAATCAGAAGAACCATTCTCAGGAGAAACAATCAAAGAGGCAATTGTTAAAGATCAGATAAGAATACAACGGTTGATTGAAGCATCGAGGAAGAATTATGCGATTATTTACGTGAAGAAAATAGTCAAAAAAATAACAAAAGCAGTAATCAAACCTACATTTACAAATGATGAGAAGACTAACAAAGAAGACAATGGAACGAAGGAGGAATCTGTAACAAATAACCGATTACCCAAGCGCAAAAAAGGACAATGAATAGTACCGACGAATTGTACCTACGTGTGGGTACATAAATTTGTTGGTTTTGAATCTATTTTTATGAGAAATACATCCTTCTTATTCTTATATAGTATATAAGAGGATCGAAATGGACTCACAAACAGATATATTTTAATAAACTCTATGGTATTACCACCGACCACTAAAAAAGAAAAAGAACTACAATATCAACTCTATCGATTCCGCTTTCTTACTATTTCTCATCTCCAAAAACTCTTTCATCACAAAGACCCCCATCGCATTAAAGCATGGGTAACAGATTTAAAAGAAAAAGGATATATTGGTTGTATATCAGATAAAAGTAATGTGACAAAACCATATATCTTTCATTTGGAGAGTAAGTCACGACATATTCTTAAAGAAAATGAAGCATGCAATCCCAATTTACTTCGGTGGTTATACAAAGAAAAAACAAAGACGAAAAATTTTATTAATCGAAATCTTTTTATTGCTGACCTTTATTTTTTCTTTTGTGAACAGAAAGGAGAAAGTACACTAGTAGACTATTTTACCCAATCTGAATTATGGATGTATGATTATTTTCCTGAGCCATTACCTGATGCGTATATTACAGAACTGGCAAAGGACAAAGTTGAGCGATACTTTCTCGACTATTTTGACGAAGCGACTCCTTCCCGTGTTATTCGGGGGCGACTGCAAGGATACTTGAAATACCTTGACGAAGGAGATTGGAGTACAAATACAGATGATGCGCCGTTTCCAACTATATTATTTATTTGTGCAAATGAGCGAATGAAAAAGCATATTGTATATTACGGAAAGGCGGTACTGGAGAAATCATTTGCTGACATTTCCTTTTTTGTGACAACCAAAGATAAAATTCGCTTTGCACAATCTAATGTAAATATTTGGGAAACTGTTGACTAGCTATTTATCCCTTCTTAGGAGCAAGGAATGGCTGCAGTGTATCAACTACTGTCGTCAATGTTGCCCTTGATGGGTTTGAAATGCCAGGTCGATCAAGAAGTGTTGCTGCATACATTGCGGCTTTTCGCATTGATTGTACTGCACTTGATCTATCTTGCAGTGAATAGCCTTGCGGTATTGATTCCTGGGTATAAAAAGTTCGCACATGACCACTTCCTGCTAATGCTTCATCCGCAAGTGTATCCCTCGCTTGTCTGGCTGCATTTATGGTATCTAGTTCTGTAGTCGTAAAGGGAACCGAAGTTCTATCTGTTCTGTCTTGCCTCCACGTAGTGGGCGAGTAATAGTTATATTACTCCATTGGTCATCAGGAGGTTTACGTCTCCGTATTCCTGAAATTGTTGTGGCCGTTGTTCTGATTGTTCGCCATTCTCCATGATAATAACCTCAGTATATTGTTCTGCTGGTAGATTGTCAAATAATATTATGGGCAGGTGGGCAGAATTTTTTTAACAACTCCACTCACGCTCGTAGCATTTTTTCGAACAGTACCCGTCGTTTTTAACGAAGTCACAGCCATTATCCACTGCTTCTTGTTGTGTCCCTTCATAGCCACATTGTGGGCATGAGTAAAATTGCACGATGTATTCTTCTGTTTCATCGAGTACACCAACGTTGTAATCTTCATCCGATAAGAAAACATACCCACTGTGTGTATTGAAATTGACTGTTAACCCACACCCTAAAAAATCGGCACCTCTTTCTGCATATGCTTTGAGTAATAGCTGTGCAAAGGTCAGTTCTCGTATACCAAATTGTGAGAAATCTGCTGTAATTACTGGATTCATTTTATTCACCCCTTTCTGGCTGCGTATATTTGAAAATATTTTTTAGGAAGCAGCCTGCCTGCTTCCTATACCTGCGATGCAATAGCAGGGTGAATTTTGCAAGGGCGAAGCAACGACTTCGTTTATATACCCTTGCAAAAGAGGGGCGCAGCCCTTAACAGAGGTAGGGATTAAGATAATGTATCGTTAGAAGTTCTTACAAAGTCTAAGGGGGCTCCTGTAAGCTGGATATACACCCGATTTATAATGTAGTGGATCACACGAACATCACGAAGAGTTACCTTTCCTGTCTTAATGAGATCTTCAAGAGTAGTAATCTCATCTATTTGTCTGGCTAAATCTTTATAAAGTATGATTTTTCGTTGCATTTTTATAGCATGAGCATAAGAAAAGAAGTAGGCGAGAGGAATTTTCCCTTGCGCATACTTTTGAAGCAATGATACAAATGTAACTGTAAACTGTGCGTTAACGTACAGCCTATTCCCCCATACAATATCTTCTAGATATAGCTCCATACTTATTAGTCTATGACTAATATATTGCCTCAAAGTTTGCAGGTTGTCAAGATGCATTATTAGTCATAGACTAATAGATTTTCCCGCTGATTATGTTAGCCTGTAAGTATGAGTAATGATACTAAACTAAATAATATGCGGCAAACGTTGGGAAGACATATTCAGAAGTTGAGAAAAGAGAAAGGGTTAACCCAAGAACAGCTTGCAGAAAGAGCGGGATTAGCCTTAACGTCTATTGCATATATTGAAGCAGGATATAACTTCCCTGCCTTTGAGACGATGTATAAGATTTCGCAAGTTTTGGGAGTGAAGATAAAAGACTTGATTCCCTTCTGATCCTCCTCCTTTGTTTTATCCAAGATAATCATTGTTTTATAAACTCATGTTATAATTAAAATTCCTAGTGTTCATTTATCCCAGCTATGCCAGTGCAACAACGTAAAAGACGTCGTCAGAAAAATAAAATAATTCTTAAAAAAAGTCTCCTTGGGGAAGTATTGCATCAAAAACGATATATACCATTACTTATTGCTATAGCAATCCTTACTTTACTTGGAGGCTTTTTGTTCTATAGAACATCGTCTTTACATCAAAAAATGGTTCCTGAAACTGAGAAAAACTCTCTGAAAAAGATACCATCCGATGTGAGAAAAGTCCTCCAGCAACAAACACACACAGCAAGTATCTCTGCAACGCTGCATGTGCCTATTCTTATGTACCATTACGTTGAGTACGTACAAAATACCAAAGATACAGAACGTCAACTTTTAAATGTTGACCCAAACGTCTTTGAAGAGCAAATTCAAACCCTTTTGCAAGCCGGATATACCTTTATTACTGCAAAAGAATTAGGAGATATCCTTGATGGAAAGATGCCACTTCCCCAAAATCCAATAATTTTGACATTTGATGATGGACATTGGGATTTAGACACAAACGTTCTACCAATTTTGAAAAAATACCATATAAAAGTAACGGCATATATCGTCCCAGGCTTTGTGGGTACGAACTCTGACTCCCTTACTCCAAAAGAGCTCCAAGACGTTGTTAACAGTGGTCTGGTGGACATTGGTGCGCATACTGTTCATCACGTATTACTGAAAGGGAAACCGCTCGCATATGTACAAGAGGAAGTTGATACCAGCAAAACGATGCTTGAGCAAGAATATCATATCCATGTCTATTCCTTTGCCTATCCTTATGGTGCATTTGATGCACAGACACTCAGTGTTGTAAAGCAGGCAGGATTCACGACAGCAGCGTCAACAATTGCAGGAAATGAGCAAAACCAGCAGAATAGGTATTTTCTCTTTCGTGTGCGACCTGGATATATGACCGGACAAGCATTATTGCATTATCTCAATATATCATGGAATTCTTATGGGTACATTTCTGGAGCGAAAACAATCATAAATAATACAGAATAAGTACTGGGTTTTTGACTATAGTTTCATATTATCTACATCAGTTTTTGTGACTGTCACATAGCCAACAAAAATAATAATTAATATCGTCAATACCAAAGCTACTTTTCCATCACCTATTCCAAGACCACCGAGAATTGATTTTCCTAACCAATCGGCAAATGTCGCACCGAGTGGTCGGGTGATGACATAGGCAAACCAAAAAGCAATAATCTCATTTAACCCAAATAGCTTATATGCTACAGCGGGGAGAGCAAACAATATGACAAATATAATAAATGATGAAAAGTATCCTAAGTGCAGCGTTGAAGCAGTCATATCACCTGCAGCGGTACCAAGAGCAAATGTTGCCATAACCGTTGCCCAATAAAACAATTCTCTTCGGCGTGTATAGATACTATGGATAGATAGTGTTTTTTCACTGAAATACCAAGAGAAGAAAACGATACCAAGTACTAGTGAAAAACATAGTGTCGATATAAAATAGGGCACTCCTATGACAATATGTGCAACATCTGCTGCCATTGTTCCAAATATGGCAACCATGACAATTGTTAACCAATAAATCCATGCAATATAACGACGTCTAAAAAATTGTAATGTAAGCGCAGCGGCCAAGCCAATAAATCCAAGTACTACAATAATGTAGGGATTAAATTGGTAAACAAAATAGTCAGTGGTTGATTCACCCATCGCAGTAGAGAGTAGTTTAATAATCCAAAAGATGAGAGTGATCTCTGGAACTTTAGTTGCAATGTGATGCGTGACAGGTGAAGAAGAAAATTTGTTCATAAAAAACTTATATTTTGCAATAACTTCAATCAGTATTATTGCACCTGCATTGTATAGTCTGTTGTTATCACGTTACCTTGTTCTTCAAATTGCGTAAAGAGTTTATATACCCCACTTGAAGGAAATGAATAGGTAAAGGTAATATTAGGACCCGTATTGGTTATTTTAGCATTGCCTGTATTCATGTTCTGCATGCTCATTCCTTGCATACTACCACTCCCCATTTGCCCCATATCGTGTAAATGAGCAAAATCTAATGTGTCTTGTTTGAGTAAAATACCGTGTGCTAATGCCCCTAAATATTCTTGCATATCAGTAACAGGTTGTCCGTTTTTAGTTACGTGAGCTGTGATAGTAGCGGACTTGTTTGCCTGTAACGGTTGTGGAAGCGTATAGGTGATTTGAAAGTCTCCTACTGTTTTTATTGTCTGGGTATCAGGTGTTACTGCTTGCGGTGTATATTTTGTGATGTCTCCCACATTTACATCTTTATATGGCGTAACACTTAAAATATCACCTTGTGCATCTTTTTGCCCATTTGCAGGTGTAAAATCGGCAAATAACCGATATGTCCCTATCTCCGGAAAGGTAACAGGAATACGAAACTCACCTGTGTTCTTATTGAAATCAGGATGAATATGTTGAAAATCCTGTAAATCTTTTCTCACAACAATAAAATGCATTAATTTTGTATGGTCAAGAGCATAATCTTTTAAAATATTCCCTTGATCGTCTACAATTTTATAAGTGATTGTCGTCTGTTGATTCGGTTGTAAATTACTTGTTGAAGATGTTAATTGGAGTGTGTAGGTGTAGGTTCGATTGCTTTGGGCTGCTGACTGCTTATCGCCCATATCCATACCCTGCATGCTACTGCCATTCATCATATGCATTCCTTGCATATTGGAATTACTACTATTTTTTGTTGTAATATAGATAATCCCAATGATTACAAGAACAACGATAACAATAATTGGTAATGATTTTTTCATAACAGTTCCTACAAGACGTAGTATAGTAAAGATTTTTAGCAAATACTAGAATTATCCCAAAATTGTGCAACTTGTTGTCCAGTCCACCCGTTATCTTGAATCATCTTTTTTGCAATCCCTTCATTCACATAATAATGCCAACACTTACAGCAACATGGCCCTTCCTTTGACATGCTTAATGCTTGATTAAAGACTTTTTGCTGGTCTGCTGATAAGGTTGTTGATTTATCAACATCAATCCATTTTTTTGCTAATTCTACTGGCGTTTTATAGGGATTTAGAGGCATATCTGGAATATTTTTATATACCTGCAACTTCTGTAGTTGCGCATGATAATCTTTGGTAGTAGTCATGGCTCCACAGCATTGTCCACCTAAGAACTTTCCTTTTGCAGTTGGCAACGTTGTACCACCACCTACACAACTGCCACCAATACTACCAGTAGACATGAGATTATCAACATTTGCGTCACAAGAAATAATTTCGCTATCTAAATCTGCTAATTCCGTATCAACTTTTGTGGTCAGATTATTACTTTGTTTCAAAAATGCGTTCTTTCCAGATGAGGTAGGAATTGAGTTATAGGTAGAAAGTAATTGCGCATGTACCACATCTGGATTATTTGGATTTATGAGTGAAATAAGTGCTGATGGATTAAGCACAAAGTATCCTAATGCTACTGTAGCAATTAGAACAATCCCTATAAGAATTTGTTGACGTTTCATATACAAGTAATTTTACATCAGTTATTATACCGAAAAACTATACCGCACAACTACCACCATTTTGTGTAGTTGGTATTAGACCAGGTGTTTTTCGAGCAACCGTATCAACATTTGCCATCCATCCACTAATACTCGAGTATTGCTTTGATAAAATCAATTTGGAATCAATTTCTTCCCAATCTTGCCCTTTTACTTTCTCAAAATACAATGCCGTTTCCATATAGTTTTGCGGAAACCAGAATGAGTTAAATGCAAGCGCAGTTTTGTAGATCTCTTCATCTGATAATCCTTCTTTTACTCCAAGCTCTACAAGTCCGAGCATTGCAGAACCATGATTGCAGTCTTGGAAAAAAGCAGAATTATTACAACATGGCCTATGAATTGTATCAGCAATCGTTTTTACTCTTTGTTCTTGCTGCGAAGTTAATGGAAGTATTTGGTATTTATTAAAATATCCACCGCCACTGTCTGCTTTTCCAAGTGTCCACCCACCAGTTGAAGCAAAGTTATTAACGTCTGCACCAGCAACTTGGCTTTGCTCATTCACTTTCATTTTGTTTGCAAGTCCTAACGGCCAGAGAAGATTTAATAACCATAAGGTATTACTTGAGTTAATTGTAAGGGGTGCATTTGATGATTGAGAAAGCAATTGCTTAATTTGTTGTTGTGTACTCTTGTCGTTTTTGTACAAATCTTCAATCTTTGCTGGATCAATAACACCAACTTTCACCATTTTTGGAATGACATCGCCAAGTATAATTTGTGTTTGAAATCCTTCTTTAGGTAATACCTCTTCGGCAACATCTCGTTTTGGTAACCAGGAAAGAGGAATGAGATGTCCAACAACTGGAATTTTTCTTGTATCATAAGCAAGATTTATTGCTGTTTTTTGGACAGAAGGTGCTGAACGTACATAATATAATCCAACGATAAAGAGTGGTAGCAAAATAAAGACTATCGCTACTAAGCGTACTCTTGATTTAGGCAGTAAAATTGAATGTTTTTTCATTTTGTCTTTTTGACTTCGCAGACTTGCAGTTGGGTTTTATTTCGTAATAAGAAAAACAGTGATGCAGAAAGGAGGATAAGAGAAATATATGGTAATTCAACACCTTTAAAAGGAAGATAAGCAACTGCGCCACTTAATCCAAATAGAGATAGAACAGGCAGCCCACAAGATGCACAGCCTCCGCTAATTACTCCAAAAAAAGAACTGCCACCTGCAACAAACTTTACAGATCCCGCTTGTTTTAAAAATGCGACTTTTTGAAACATCAGCGTTAGATTTAACCCTATTAGAAATCCGGTCAGAAACATTAAAAGTAAACCCACTTGAGTCATCGTTGAGGAAAGTCCTTCAATAAGGATAGAAAACAGCTTTATTTTATAGAGAATCGGTGTATTATTTATGAGTGTTGTATTAACAAGATTGAAGTTACGAAAGTACGTAAAAAGGAGAATATAAAAAACTGAAATAACGATAGTGGGCAGGAATATTTTTCGAATTGATACCATACATATTATTTCTTCAACTCTTGATCTATAATTGTTTGAAACGCTGAATAAGGCTGTGCACCGACAAGCTGATTACCATCAATATAAAAAGTTGGCGTTGCATTGACACCTACTTTTTGTCCTGCAGCTAAATCATCACTGACATTTTTGTCATACTTTTTACCATCTAAGCATGTTCTAAATTGATCTGTATCCATACCGAGGTTGCCTACAATTTGTGTTAAATTATCTGTAGTGTATATTGACGTATCAGTTTCGGATGGCTGGTTTTTATATAAGTAATCATGAAAATCCCAGAATTTGTTTTGTTCATTCGCACACTCTGCAGCATTGGCCGCAACTGTTGATGCTGGTCCTAAAAATGCGTACTGCCGGAAGTAGAATTTTACTTTGCCTGTGTCTATATAATCTTTTTGCAATTGTGGTTCAACATCAGTGAAGAATCTCTTACAAAATGGACAGCGAAAATCGCCAAATTCTATAACTGTTACTTTTGCATTTGGATCGCCTTTTACTGGAAAATGTCCATTATCAACATTTTGTTTACCAAGAGTAGGTTGTGGTTGTTGGTTTCCTGCCTGAACAGCTTGTGTTGGAGCAATAGCACCAGCAACCGTAGTATTCCCTTTTTCTAAATATTGTACTTTCGTAGTAAGCATTCCCAAAAAGAAAGCAGCGATAATAAGTAATACTACAAGTATTGGCGTTGTTTTGATATTTCGAGGAATACGCAAATTGAAACGCGTGGGTTCTATTGGATCAATGACACCAGGATGTCTAATAACTTCTTCTTTTGCTTTTCTCATACCTCCTACTTATTGTAGGAGTATATAAATACAAAAGTCAAGAGGAGAAATTATTTTGCAACTGAATAAGGATGTGAAGCATTATCTGTTGAGTAAGGAACAGTATAAGGAGTGCTTGCGTTTTTATCTGTACATGCAGTTACACAACCTCCACTTTGCAAACATACCATCATTACATCTTGTTTATGGTTGTGAATTTCCATTGCGTGAACTGGAACGACAAGCATACTGATAATCACGACAACTGCGGAAAAACTAATAAGCATTTTTGCTTTACTAAATCGAATATATGAATACTGCTCACCAACAATTGCTTTAATTCTTGGCCTTAGTGTTTCATACTCTGCAAGAGCTGAAACTGTTGGAAGTGTAAGAGTGGGAATGCATAATAATTTCTTTAATACTGCGGTTACTGGTTGTGCTGTACCAAGTGTTTGTATTGCCTGTTGATCTGCTGCAATCTCTCTTTCAATTTTATAGTTTCTGATTAAGTCAGAAAATAATGGGAAAAATGGAAAAAGGTGTTGTAATACTGTTGCAATGAGCATTGTTAAACTATCTCTATGTTTTAAGTGGTATTTCTCATGCAGTAGTACCGCTTCTATTTCTTTCTCATTCATCAGTGAAAGTAAATTTGTTGAAATATAAATTTTAGGATTAAGAATACCAAAGCAGAAGGCAAATGTTCGGTTATTTTCGATCAGATAGACTTTATTTTGTAAGTTATATTGCTGTAACAACCTATTTAATTGAAATTTTTTACTGCTATATTGTATCAATTGGCGTTTTAATAAGTGTACTTCAATAAATAGCCAACTCATCCTCAGTATTGTTACGAAAAGTATAATACTAAAAAATCCTATGACAATTAAACTAATCTGGTGAGGAAATTCCATTGAAAAGAAGCCAACGAGATGCTGGCAGTAGTAAACGGTGTGATCTATAAAGAGTGGGATAAATTTAGTAAGAACAGCTAAGACACCCACTCCAAGTCCAACAGCAAGACTGAGAAAAATGAGTAGATTCTTATTTATTTGTATCATGTTTTTCAAGCATTCGTAACAATTCCTCACGTTCCTCAACAGGAAGTTTATCAATACTTTCTGCAAATGAGGAAATAGCGGTTTTACCAAATGAATGTATCACTCTCTGCATAAAACCATCAATAATCGCTTTACCATATGATTCTTTTGAAATTTTTGGCTTATAAAGGTAAGAACCGTCACCTTCTTTCTTTATTACTAACCCTTTATTCTCTAGCCTAGTAAGAATTGTGCCAATAGTATTGTAAGCAAGCTGCCTATCCTTGCTAATTTTATTGAGAACATCCCGGATAGAAGCTTGCTTTAACTCCCACACTATATCCATGACCTCTTGCTCTAAGTGGCTTAACTCTTTTTGTTTCATCCTACATATTGTAGGAAAATCCTTTTAAAAGTGCAATAATAAAAGTTAGAATATGAAATACATTTGTGTAATTTTGTTCTTTGCCCTTATTGGAATCCTTGCACGAGATTTCTATCTTTCTTCCAAAACTTCATCTGCTCAATATCAAAATGATCATCTTTCAGTACTTACACAATGTATTGATGAGGAGAAGGCAACGCTGCATTATATGGTAATGTTAAAAATAGTCATACTGGGAATTCAATATGGCCTTCCCGATACTATCGGAATTGAAGATGGATGCTTACATCCCATACAAGTTCATGATGGGCATAGCGGACAAATACATGTCCATTATTTAAAACCATTTCCCTTTACACTCGGTGATATATTTACAACTTGGGGAATAATATTTAACAAGACACAGTTTGCTGCTTATTTTATAGGCAACCGATATAGCATGAAAGTGATAGTCAATGGGAAAGCAAATAATCTCTACGAGAATTATATTTTAAAACCCGGAGATGCTATCTCAATTTTAGTGTCTAAAAAGTAGGACAACCATTACGAGCGCCATTGCTGCCATACCAAAATCCTCAATCAGAGTTACTTTAGTAAGTGGAACTTTTAAAAATGTACCAAGGCATGCACATTGGAATTTCTCATGTTTTGCAACTTTTATTGCAACTCCTATGCCACTAAATGCCATCAGAATAAAAGTAAAAAGATTAACTAGTGGTGGTGTAATATGCATGGCATACAAAAGCCCAAGCATTAGCTCAAGAAATGGATAAATATATCCATAGGCAAATACCCTTTTTGCAAGTAAATCATATGTTGAATATCCTTCTGCAAAACCTGTAATATTAATCAGTTTAAATCCACTAAACACCAAGAAAAATCCAGCCATAAAATTAATCATGACAACAGACCAACTAAACTGCTCTGTCAATAAACTTCTCAAACCGAGAGCCATAGTTGTTAGTAGTATGAGACCAATAATAATAAAAAGCGGCTTGTAACTATTCTGTGTTTCAGAAGAATGATCCATTTGCATTGTTGCAGCTTGACCTTTTGACGCGAGCTTCATACCGCATTTCGGACAATTCCCTTGATGATCCTGCTGCACTTCAGGATGCATAGGGCAAGTATATGTAATCATATATTTTTATATATTCTTTCTATCTAACAAATGCTGCTTGAACTTGAATATAGCAAAGACCTTAAACATAACAATGATAAGGATTAATCCTATCGTAATATAAGAAATACTTTTAAAAGAAATTGATTTATATACTGAAAGAGCAATACTAACATGTATACCGATAACGATTAGTAAAACCAAGGCGATTACTATGAGCAAAATATGGTTCTTATTTCCTGTTGGACTATTAGTCATGTTAATAAGCCCCATTTTAAGCCCAGAAAAATCTTCCGAATGTATGCTGTCTTCGTTTATTCCTATATCTTTAAGCAGTTTTTTCATTGCATTTACCATATTTGTCAATCCAGCTTCATAGTATATTGGAGATTTAAGATCACTTAGATGATTCTTTAGCATGGCTTGATCTATATATCCCGTTTGTCCTTGCCATGATTTTGCTGATTTTTCCGGCTCTGTCATAGTTGCAATCAATTTGAAATTTGGATTTTGCTTTGCCAAATTTTGGAGTTCTTCTAAATATGGAGCATCCTCTGGTCGTCTATTGGAATAGAACAGGAAAATCTTGTGTTGTAGCTTTCTTTCTATTGCGTCTTTAATCATAGAGTAAGCAGGAACGATACCAATTCCACCTACCAAAAATACTGCAGGAATTGAGGGATCATCATATATTACAAATGATCCATGTGGACTATGCAGTAATATTTGAATAAGTACTTTTTCTCCAACTTGCATCTCTCCTAAAACTCTCTTAAATGCCGAATCTGTCATTCTCATAGCAACAATAAGGTCTTTATCTTGTGGAGTATTTGCTAGTGTTAGAAATCTGCTATTACCCTTCTTATCAGTTTCCGAAGGATTAAGAAGAGTCATACGTACATGCTGACCTGCATTAAAATGAAAATTCTTAGGTTTTTCAAAAACGAATTCATATATTCCTTCTGCTATTTGTTTTTTACCTTTCAAAGCAACTTCGAATGATGCTTTCTCCATAGAATTCATAGACTTGCCCAGACCAAGATGACTAAGAAGCATGTTGTAATGGTTCATATATTATTTTCTTTAGTATTCTTTTATAATCCTTTAAGTTAATGGTGATGCTCCATCTGCTTTAGAGACATATTCATCATTTTAAGCATAGCAGTTCCATTCGTCTTAAAAAAGCGATAGATAAAAATAGCTGATATGATTAAGGAGATAATGTTAAGAATTGATGTATAGTTCCAGTGAACTCCTTGGGTTATCAAAGCAACATTTCGATCCGTTGGGATAACATGCAATGCGCTAAATAAGAATTCAATAATATATCCTGCAGCTGCCATAGTGATGTAAAAAGTAATGAGAATATAGCTCATTACCTTCCATCCATAATATTTGCGATAAATATCTAACACTGGTAGTACAATTAAATCAGCAAAAATAAAGCTTACCACCCCACCAAAACTTATTCCACCTTTCCATAGCACTGCTGCAAGAGGTACATTCCCAACTGAACAGACAAAAGAAATAATAGCAACCAATGGCCCAACGAGAGGTCCTTCAATTGTTGCAAGTGTTGGGTTACCTTTTAAGAAAAATGCTTGCCAAAAAGATTGTGGAACCCATGCAGCAAGTGCCCCTGCAATCAAAAATCCAAGTGCAATATCGGTCCAGACAGATGCCCAATCCATAACGTAAAAGTGGCTAACTGTTGTAAAGCCATTTTTACTGAGTATTTTTGAAATAAATGAGCCCTTCCACTCTATGCTCATATCCATTGCAGCATGACCTTCCATTCTTCCTTGCAAACCTTTTTCAGCTTGTTTCTTTGCTATTTCTACTAAGTGTCGGGATAAAGTAAAACGGAAAATCAAGGCTATTAAAATTACCATAATTATGCCGCCTACAAACTCGGCAGCCATAAATTGCCATCCAAACAAAACGACTAAAATAATTCCAAGTTCAATAACTAAATTTGTTGAAGCAAGCTCAAATACCATTGCAGATGTAAAGCTTGCTCCTTTTTGAAAGATTGACCGTGCAAGAGCAATTGCAGCATATGAACAAGAACTTGAAGCTGTACCCAACAGTGTAGCAACGGTAATACTTTTTGGTGAATCATTACCCAGTAGCTTTGCTATTGATTTATGAGATACAACAGCCTGTACAATTCCAGAAAGCGCAAAACCTAAAACAAGAGGCCATAATACTTCCCAAAACATATAAAGGGATATTTTTAATGCTTCTAGTATATGGAAAATAATGTTCATGATTGTTTTCTCCTAAAAACTTCCATTACCTCTGCAATTGTTTCTTCTGTTTTCCCTTTACTAATAGCATCAGCTACACAAGACTTTAAATGATTTTCTAGAACGAGGTTTCCGGTTTCTTTTAATCCACCCTCAACTGCCTGAATTTGATGAAGTACATCAATGCAATAGGTATCATTTTCCATCATGGAAATAACTTTATCTAAATGACCGCGAGCTATTTTGAGACGATGAGTTATTCTTTCCTCAGTGTCTTTTGGTCGATATGCCATATATTTATGCCCCTTGCGGGCATATCCCCCTTATAGGGATATAATACGATGTAATGAGCATATTGTCAAGAGATCTGAAGAAGATTTTAGAGCTTAATCGTTATGAACGGATAAGTGCGAAAATAAAAGAGTAGATAGAGGAAAAATAATGTTTTCCACGTAACGAAATAAAACAAGCAAGTGCAGTGGTAATGGGAACAGCCAGAATAAGTGCACTACTACTGATGAGTGCTCGAAACATATCTTCAATTGTTGTCTCATTATTAAGTATGACCCATAATGGCGTTTTCTGAGGGTTTAAGGCAATATAAATAAATGCGCCAAAGGTTGCGCCTACATAGGCCAGAATAAGTGTATTGATTAATGAGGCAATGTGTTCTTTTCCAATTTCCATGCCCTTGCGAAATAAAGGATAAAATTTTTGCGTTGGATTCTCTCGAACAAAGGTAAAAATCGTGAGTGATTGTGTTGTGGTTATATCATTTAGTGCGCCCAATGTTCCAATAAGAATACCCCCTAAGAGAAGACTCTGCGGATTTACTTTACTCCCTGTTCCAAGCTGGAGGTCGTAAACATCCATATTACCCAAACCAATAAGATGTAAAAATGGCATCAGTGCGGTTGATAAGTTAACGGCAATAAGCAGAGATAAACCAGTACCAATAATTGCTACGGTTGTCTTTACTGACACACCATGTGCAATATACGTCGTAAAAAATAGAATAACAAGTGCGCCATTGATACAAACGCTTAGCGGATCAACCCCTTTCACAATTTGTGGAATAATATAAAGCGTAATGACCGCAATACTAATCGAAAGTCCGATCAATGCACCAACACCTTTTTTTCCAGCGACAAAAATAATAAAAAGACAAAATGCTGCGAGTAGCCACCAAAAATTTCCTAGACGGTATGCTTCATAAATACTGTATGTTATTTTTCCGGATGGATCTGGTTTTTCATCAATAACCACTTGTTCTCCATCAGAGAGCTTTTGTATATCGCCAAACATTGAATCGCCTTGAAAATTTATATTAACAATTTTCCCCTTTTCTTTTCCTTCAATAATTTGAATCTGTAGTTTTTCATAATAACTTTTTGTTCCGTATGATGTTGTATATCCTGATGCTACAATTTGTGCAACTTGTCCTTTCACATACGTGTCTGGAATAACTGCTGGGAGAGTGTTTGTGTTTTGCGCGAGTGTCCTCTTGGGTAATACAAATAAACCAAAAAGGAATACAATAGCAAGAAAGATGAGAAATTTTCGCCGCATAATAATTTCTTCTACCATTCTATACTAAACTCTTAGATAATTGCCAGGAATTCTTATCCTATTTTGTTCTTGTTATCATTTTTGCTTACTGCTGAGTATTGCAATTCGTATAAATTTTTGATATACATATTTCATAAATTACGGCTGCTCAGACGGGCGGCTTTTTTTGTCTAAAACTTTACAGAAAGGAGGACTATGAGAAAAATTATCTACCTACAAGCAGTTCTAATAACTTCTCTTATCGTTGTAACTCCAGCCTTTGCAGCTTCTGCAGATGTCACAAAAATTCAGACATTTATTCAAAGTATTGTGCAAGTACTCGTTTCTCTTGCAGCTGCTATCTCAGTCGGGTTCTTCGTCATGGGAGGAATTGGCTACATTACAAGTTCAGGAAATCCTGAACAGCTCGATCGATCAAAAAAAACAATTATGTACTCAGCTGTTGGTTTAGCTGTTGTGCTTGGTGCATTTGTACTCTCGCACATCGTTTCAGATCTTGCAACGACTGCCTTTGGTACAGCACAGGCTGCTCAGTAGGAGTATTTATAGTATGAAAAAGACTTTCTATGCTCTTTTCGGAGCTATTACATATCTTATGGTCGTTCCTCCTGTGTTTGCAGTAGGAACGGATATGAGCAACTACACGAATGATACGTTGCAACTGATTACTCTTCTCGCGTCCGCTTCGGCGGCATTTTTTTTAATCAAAGGCGGCTATCACTACATGACCTCAACCGGTCATCCGGAAGCGTTAGAAAACGCCAAGAAAACGATCAGAAATGCCGTCATCGGATTAGCTCTTGTTCTTGGAGCAAATGTTGTTATCTCCCTTCTGCAAGGCGCATTACTTAGCCCCACTGCAAGTACCACAACGCAAGCACTTACGCTCTCACCACTTGCTACGCAAACACCCAACGATGGAGTCGCGCAAGTCCTTATTAACGCCGTCATTGGCTTATTGCAGGATGTAGTACAAAGCGCTACACAACCTATTGTGAATGCAATCATTAGCTATCTCACCACGACACCAAGTCTTCTCACAAATTCTGTTGTCTTTCATTTCTGGGCAATTAGTCTAGGAATTGTTGATTCACTCTTTGTTGTCGTTGTTGCACTACTTGGATTACATTTCATGTCTGCATCAACCTTTGGGTTTGAGGAAATAGAACTCAAACATTTATTGCCGAGAATTGGATTATCCTTCCTTGGTGCGAATGTCTCTTTGTTTCTTTGTGATTACGTCATCACAACATGTAATGCTCTTGTCAAGGAAGTTATTAATACAACCGGAGGGTTGGATCATGCATGGGTGGTCAATGCAATTAATCCCGTGAGTCTCTTAACAGGCAATACAAAATTAATTACGCTTATCTTTTTCGTTATCTTTCTCATTGTGGCCATCATATTGTTATTTATGTACATCGTCCGCCTCATTCTTGTTGCCCTTGCCGGTGTGCTTTCTCCTTTCATATTTCTGATGTGGGCAATACCGAAAACCTCAGATTTCGCCGAAGCAGCGGTCAAAGGATACGTTGTCACTGTTTTCATGATCTTTGTTCATGTCGTTGTGATTCAACTTGCGTCCTCTTTCCTCGCGTTGCCAGATAATCCCGATAGTTCTCTTCTTTCAATAGTTATTGCAATCGGGCTTTTCTTGACACTTCTGCGAATTCCTACCTGGATGTTTCAAATGATGTTTTATACATCCCGACTGAGCGCTCTTATTCATATGGGAAGTCAGATGGTCAACACGATGACGACACACAAACAAGAGGGGTCAAACGCTGGGTATACCGAAGATGACAATGCTGAAGCGAAACTAAAACGGAGGTATATCAACGCATGAGAACAAGAGTGATTCCAGCTCAAATTACGACAGTTGAAGACCGAATTGCAGGGAGTTTAAATCTGACACAACTTCTTTTATTAATGGTTCCTGTCTTCTGGACAACAGTCGAATTTATTCTTCTTCCACCGAAACTCCATGTGAGTGTGATAAAAATTGTTATCGCGTTTATTGTTGCGATCATTTGTGTCACTCTTTCGCTGCGGATAAAAGGAAAGGTTGTCTTGAATTGGGCAGGTATTTTACTTCGATATAATCTTCGACCAAGATGGTATGTGCTGAATAAAAATGAGACCTACTTACGTGAGATGTATCTGCCGAAAATTGAAAAGAAACCATTCAAAATTTTTAAGAAGATGAGGTCAACCGCCAAAGAGAAAACGGTAGTTCCCGTATTAGAAGGGGCAGACATGATACGACTGGAAACTGTATTGCAAAATCCTGCGTTTACATTTTTTGTCAAAACAAATAAGAAAGGAGGACTCGATGTTGGTCTTGAACAAATCAAATAAGATGGCGAGCAGCCGCCGACAAATTCAGATTAAAGAAGTAAAGGATAATATCTTAGTATTACCAAATAATGAATATCGTTTGGTGCTTGAAACATCGAGTATTAATTTTGAATTAAAAAGTGAGGAAGAGCAAGATGTGCTGATTGATAGCTTTCAAAACTTTTTAAACTCATTGCCTTGTCCTTTGCAAATGCTAATCAGAGTTCGTGAAGTTGATATTGATTCCTATGTGGAACAGATTAAAGCCAAAAAATTACAGGAGAAAGAAACAATGTACAAAGAGCAAATTGATACCTATTGTTCCTTTATCAAACAAATGGTGTCCGGCAATAAAATTCTTTCCCGCCGATTTTACGTCGTTATTCCTTATCGTCACATCGGAAAACAGAACGATTTTGCAACAGTCAAAGAGCATCTTCACTTGCAACGAGATATTGTGAGTAAAGGAATAGAAAAATTAGGGATGAAAGCACGACAAGTAACAAGTCTTGAATTACTCGATCTTTTTTATTCCTTTTACAATCCATCTCAAATCAAAACACAGGCATTGAAAGGTCAAACAATTGATATGCTCTTAGCAAATACCTATGTTTAACTTATCCCAACTACCATTACAAAAATTACCCACAGTTGATATGCAAAAACTTGCAAAGCAATTGCGTAAGAAGCTAAAACGAAAAAACAAGAAGAAGGAGTTGCTCAAGAAGTCCTTCCAATTTAATTTTGGCGAGCAAGACCAAATTGATCTCCTGTCGTACTCAGGACTTGAAGAAAGTTCATCATACATTCAAATGGGTGATACATATATTCGTACACTTTTTATCTCAGGCTATCCGTATGTTGCAGGTACTGGCTGGCTGAACATGCTGATCAACTTCAATTACAACATAGATATCTCATACCATATTGAACAAGTTGATCCCCTACTGGCTTTGCCAAAATTAAACCGCAAGATCACCGAACTTGAAGCAACAAAACGGGCAATGATTAAAAACGGTAGAATTGTTGGATCTGAAATCACTGACCCATTAGATTCTGCAATTCAGTTGAAAGATAACATTCAACGCGGCAAAGAGAAACTATTTCAAATTTCTATTTACATGGCAATCACCGCCGATTCGTTAGCGGAGTTGAATAAAATCACTAAAATTCTTGAAACAGTTATGTCCAGTCGTTTGTTCTACATCAAAACTGCAACGTTTCAACAGCTTGAAGGAATTCAATCTATTTTGCCGCGAGGGGAAAATATATTGATGCAGAGACGAAACCTAGATAGTTCCAGTGCAGCACTTACGTTTCCGTTTGTTTCTTCAGAACTCGTTCAAGAGTCAGGTATTTTGTATGGGATAAATAAATCAAATAACTCACTCGTTATTGTTGATCGTTTCTCTCTTAATAACGCAAACTCTATAATCTTTGCTCAATCTGGCAGTGGGAAAAGTTATACCACAAAAGTAGAAATCCTTCGTCATCTCATGCAGGGGACGAAAGTGATTGTCATTGACCCCGAGGGAGAATATAAACAACTGGCAAAATCTGTGAAAGGAACATTCATCAAATTATCCAGTTCCAGTAAAGAAAAGATAAATCCGTTTGATTTTTCAACTGTGTCATTTACTGGCGACAATGCCCTGGCAGAACACATCCAAAATCTCACTGAAATTATTTCGTTAATGGTTGGGAGTTTATCACCTGAAGAACGAGCCGTGATGGATAAGGCAATATTACAAACATACAAAAACTTTGGATATACCATGAGTGAGAAGAAAAAAGGAAAAGCCAAAGAAGATTTCCCACTTATTGAGGATTTATACCAGACACTTCGAGTTATGAAACAAAAAGATATTTGTCATCGGCTCGAGCGGTTTGTCAAAGGTTCACTCGCAAACGTTTTTAATGAACAAACCAATATTCAGCTTGATAACCGATTGGTTATTTTTGATATTAAAGACCTGCATGAATCCATACGGCAAATTATGATGGTGGTGATTGCAAACTTTGTTGATGCTCAAGTGAAGTCTCATCCGCAGAAACGCCTTCTCGTCATTGATGAAGGATGGATGTTACTTGAACATGAAGAAAGTGCACGATTTATCGCTGGATTGGTTCGGCGCGCCAGAAAATATTATCTTGGTGTTACAATTATCTCCCAGCAAGCCCAAGATTTTCTCAGACAAGATTATGGACGAGCGATTGCGTCACAGTCCTCTTTGCGCATTCTGATGCGTCAGGACACAACCACAATAAAAAAAGTGACTGAAGAATTTCATTTAAGTGAATATGAACAACAATTCCTCCTTACCTGCGATAGAGGCGAGGCACTGATTATTGCCGACCAAAATCATGTGGCTGTCAAAGTAGTCGCAAGCGAAAAAGAACATCCGTTGCTGACAACAGATCCAAAGGAGATATATCTCTAACCAATGCTACCTTTTGCTGCTTTTACCCTTTTCTCCTTTCGCAATGAATTAAAAATTGTTGCCGGTATGTTCCTCTTTATTCTCCTGCTTCCGCTTATTGGCATCATCGTAATAACCAGCTTCGGTTTTCAATCTGTATCGGATAAACTCGTTACTCTTGATACAAAGACAAATACGGTTGAGATTCATAATCTTGATGGAACTATTACAGATTTCACTGCTGCAATGGCGTGGCCGATGCAGGGAGTCGTAACATTGGAGTTTGGACAACCGGATCCGCCGTACCAAATTCTGCATACGGGCATTGATATTGCAGACCCAAACGGAGAACAAGGTGACCCGATTCATCCATTCGCGAAAGGCACGGTGATTTATGCAGGAGAGGATAACTCGGGGTATGGTATACATGTGATTATAGACAACGGTGATCATGTCACGAGTCTTTATGGACACATGGAAGCACTGAATACGAAAGTGGGAGCAACTGTTGATACAGGTGATGTTATTGGGTATGAAGGAGAAACGGGGAATGCAACGGGGCCGCATGTCCATTTCCAAATAAATGTGTATGGGATTCCTGTGAATCCGAGGACGTTTTTACAAGGTGATCCTTAAACGAACAGGTTAAATATGCTGTTGTTCGTTTTGGATATCTATCGGAGTTATTTTTATAAAAACTATCATTGGACGTTTTTTTTGTAATTCACCTTCTTTTAAATCATAAGCTCTATCGATAACGCCTGAAATTTTGACTCGTGGGAAAATATGGTCTTCACTAGAGGAAACTATTCTATTTTTATAGTTAACAATACTACCTTCTGCTGGCTTTGCAGTTAATATATGACCTAAATATTCGAATCCTATCGTATTGGATTTTTCATTGCCTTTTGTTATAGTACCTTCAAGTTCAACTGATTGGCCGTGTTTTAATTCAGGAAATAGGACTTCTTCTTCCTCTCCAGAATAAAATATTCCTTTTTCATCTTCGGATATAGTTACTTTTTCTTCCTTTCCGTTGTCGTATACTCCTAATTCGAATATTCTACCTTTTTCAACAAGACGAACTGGATTAGAAAATAATTTTACCGGCGATATCATAAAGAGATCATAATATTTTTTAGGCACAATGAACGTTTTGCCATCTTCATTTGGTATTTCGATAAATATTTCCTTTCCGTCCCGAATGATTTTCGGATTCAAATCCTTACGTGAAATCGATTTTAGATGCGTGGCAATTTTAATAACCCACTGAGCACTCCTTATTCCCGCTTTAAATGTTTTTGCTATATCTTTCGCAGCTCCTGTCTCAAGAAAACCATCGGTTGCAGCTTTTTTAGCGCTAACAGTTAAATATGTTGCACTAGTTGCTTCAGCGATACCTGTTGGACTCAATATCTTACTAACTATCTCCGGAATGACAGCTTCCCAACTACCTTTTTGTATTAATACAGGAATCTCAAAAGGTACTGTTTGTAACTGAGAATTTTCTCGAGTTATAAAAAATCTTAAAATCTCGTCAAAACCACGAAGTGCATCTGATGCTTGTTTTGCATCGAGTATGCCATCCGATACTAAATCTCCTGTATAGCGTAAATACCCTATATATTTGTTGACTGGAATACTATCTGCCATGGCTGAATTATAGCAGAAGAGCTCGTGCCACCAAAGCGGAAGTTGCTAACTCCCAGTATCTCTAGCATCTAGCAATAAGCTCAACAATTTGATATAGTGTTGCCACTTATGGCACTCACTGAAGCAGAAAAAAAGAAAATTGAAGAGGAAGAAGCATACAGACGACAAGTGCGTACTAATCTCACTTCGCAAATGGAAATGAGAACAACGAAAAGCAGAATTACTGCTGCTTTGCTTGCTATATTTCTAGGTGACATTGGTATCCATAAATTCTATTTAGGCAGACCAATTCAAGGAGTTATTTATCTGTTTTTCTGCTGGACAGGTATTCCAGGCATCATTGGTTTTTTCGAAGGGATTATTTACCTTCTCATGTCGGATGCTTCTTTTGGGATGAAGTACTCGTAGGGCACGTTTATGTCAATTAAGCATTGATGTTTTTCGCTTTTGGGCATCTTTTTCTATAAACATATTCCCTGCTTGAAGCAAAAGCATAAACTCGTCAACTTCCTCATCATTTACCTGATCATGCTCAAGTGCAAGTAATATTTTTTTAACATCTTCCTTGCTGTTAATATCCAGATTATTCTCATGTGCATACGTTAATGCATCAATAACCAGTCCAAATTTTTCAATAGCAACATTTTTATCGTCCATAGTACCTCCTTTCTACCACATATTTTCTGTTTTCGCAAACATAAACTACAATTTTTATACTCTCAATAAATAATCTTATCAAATTTTAAAAATATAAAGGTATCCTGTGTGATTTGGTGACTGGCAATTCTTCGCATATATTCCCGACTGTATGACTGAGAGAGAATATTTAAGCTACCTTCCCATAAAATATTCCGATCAATCATTGCAAGCTTTCTATGATGACTACCAACACAAAGGAGTGCTTGAATGCCAATTTGTTCAAAGCGACGAATTTCTATCTCTGCTTGTGCACGCATCTTTTCGCTGTCATGCTCTTGTGGAGGACGAGTTATGATAAATACTTTTATCCCTCGATGAAGTAATTTTGCAAAGATTGGGTAAAGCATCCGCATTCGATAACTCGTAATATACGGACTCTCAATGATGACCTCTCTTTTTGCAGCTTGTAAATCTTTTAAGAATGCTTGATAAAATGTTGTTTCATCATGTAGAATTGAGGTAAGCAAAACTGAAACAACCTTTGTTTGTTTTCGTTTCCAGAAATCTAACATTGTGTTTCCTCCTTACTTTTTGAGGAAAACATCAATTTAAGGACTTCTTTTTCTTTTTTATCAAGTGAAGCTAGATAGGTACGAACATCGTCCCAGATGGGGTACTCATTGCAAAATTACCACTTCCTATATCAAGAATAGCCTGATATTGCTTGTTAAACTCGCGATTCGATAAGCCAGAATATGACCATGCCAACCCAGCGGGACATATCGAACCAAGCAGCACACGACGAACCCCAGGCTCAGAATCTATGTAAGTTTGACCGAGATCCTTAAATTTTGCACGCATAAATTTCTCGACATCATCAAAATTGTATTTATCAAAAATTGTCTGTCCTAAAATACTTTCAGCAGTAGCAATTTTGTCTTCAATAATAACCCTTTGCTCTTTAAATATCTCATCTGAATAGACCCCTGCCAAATTTTTTTCTACAAGCTTTTGTCTCATTTGTTTTAGCTTATATATTTCTTCTTGAGCTATCACTCGTTTTGCTTGAAGCCCCGATAGGCTTTGATAAAACATTTTTCTTAACACAATCAGAAATACATCTAGTTGATCTTTAGTAGGCGTAATATCTTGGAAGTATTGTATGAGTGAGTCGTCCAATTTTTTAACAGCAATAGATGGAGCACCACAACGGTTTTTACAGATATAGTAAGCATATCGTTTTGATCTCCCCTTACTCCAAGCGCCGGATAAAACTCCTCCACATTTTCCACATTTAATTACTCGTCGTAAAGGAAAATCTGGGTTCTCATTGAGTCGCTTACCAATAGTCATCCCACTGACATTCCTGCCATCTATAATTGCTTGTACTTTATAAAATTGCTCTTCCGTTACCATTGCCTCATGTTGTCCTCGAATCTCTTCTGGATATTTTGTAGAGGTCAGAACACCCATATAAAATTTATGTCTAAATAATCTACCGACTGTTTGCATTCGTAGTTTATGCTCTTTACCAGCAACAACTTTTCGTATTCCCCATTCATTCATAATCGCAGCCATTTCTGAAAGACTCTTTGTTCCTGTTGCCATAAGATTCCAAGCTTTCTTCATATTTTCAAAATTTTTATCTTTTACTGCATAACCGCCTTCCATAACGTATCCTATTGGCACTTTGCCCGTGCACATACCAGCAAGAAATCTTGTGCGTAAGCCATTTTTTGTTCGTTCTGAACGAACATCATTATCATGTTGAGCAAAACTGGCAATAATTGTTTCCAATAATTTCTCTGTTGGGGAGTTTCCAGTAGGTTCATTAGCTGAAATTAAGGAAATGCCATAATCTGCCAAGCGTTTTCGAATAGCTAAGTAGTCAGATGTTTGTCGAGATATACGATCAAGTCTGTATACAAATACTGCATCAACATGTCTGCGGTTTCTTCGACAATAATCTAATAGCTTCATCAACTCTGGTCTGCCCGTTATAGTTTTTGCAGACTTTCCTTCTTCCCGAAAGATTTCAATTATTTGAAAACCTCGCCTAGTTGCTTCTTTTCTGCAAATATCATCTTGTGTATCCAATGAAAAATTTTCAACCTGTTCTTCGCTTGAGACTCGGATGTAAATAATTGCTTGTTTAGTTAGTTCAGCTCCAGCCATATTAATTTTTTTGAAGTAGCTCTTTTAATGTTTTATTGTTAAAAATGCTTTTCTCATATTCTTCCAGCCACTTTTGAATAATAAACTCATAAGAAGCCATCAGCTCTTTTGTTTGTTCTAAAGTATAATTTTCTCCTAGAACTTCTCTTGCTTTCTTGACAGTTTTATCTTCATGTTGCTGTTCTGGGAACATTTCATTTAGTGAGTTAGCAAAAATGGATGACTGAGGAAAATAATTTAGATTAAATTGTCGAGATTTCTTTTCTGAATTGTCAATCATTGCAGGATAAATAATGACTGTCTATATATAGACAGTATATAAATTAATTAAGTGCTTGTCAAGCGGAATAATGGCTAATTCCCCAAGTATTTAGCCAATGTGCACCCTTCAGTTTACGTTTTTGCTCGTTAAGAATCTTGCGTGTAGCGTGCATGCAAAAAATGCTTGCGTTTACGGCTGAGTAAGATATAATGTACCACATCTTTCTATTTATATATAAATAGTATGTGTTGTGAGGTTTTATTATGCCAGAATTTAAAATAACAAAAAAACAATTAGCTATCATGCTTTTACTCTACCAATTCAGATTCTTAGATACACCAACTATTCAACTCTATTTAAAACATAAACTCCCTACTCGTATTCAGCAATGGCTTAAAGATTTAGTAGATAAAGGATATATTGTTCAGTTTTATGATAAAGCTTCATTTATCAATCGTACTAAGCCGGCAATATATTGTTTATCCAGTAAAGCAGCGAAGATTTTGAAATCACAAAAGGACTGTGAGGCATATATATTGTCACAACTGTATCGAGAAAAGCAACGGAGTCAACGGTTTCAAATCCATTGTTGTGATATTGCTAAGATTGCTTACTCTTTAAAGCAGTATTACAAGGAGCAAGACAAAGACGTCTCATTTTTTAGTAAGATAGAACTCACGAGTTATGTTGATCTTCCGCAACCCCCAGCTGATGGCTATTTCTCTGTAACGAAGCAAGGGACAAAGACTAAATATTATTTTCTTGAACTGTTTGATGAAAAGATACCTAAACGATTTATTAAAAGTAAAATTCGAAGATATTTCACTTGTGCGGATACTTGGGATGAAGACGTCATGAAGATAGCATTCCCTACACTTCTGCTTGTTACACAGACTTCCTATGAACAGAAAAAAGTGATGCGGTGCGCTCGTACTGTGTTACGAGAGGAATGGGGAGAAGTTAGCATCTATGTGACTACAAAAGATACCTTGATTGGTACAAAGCATACGTGGGGAAACTGGATGAAGATTGTGGATGAGTAGATGTTCTAAAGCTGTTTACTTGTTGTTGTGTTTGATATAATCCAAATATGGAAATATCTAAGATTGAAATAAAATCAAATTACAAATTATCTAATCTTCTTTACGATATATCAAATGGAACACTCCGCATACCGCGTTTTCAGAGAAAATTCGTGTGGGGACGTAAAAAAATTATTGACTTGCTAGACTCAATATATAGAGAGTATCCAATAGGAAGTTTTTTTGTTTGGGACGCAGATAGACAATATAATCTTTTTTATAAGGATTTCCCTGAATTAAATTTACCAAAACCAGACGGCCACTCAGATTTGAGATACATTCTTGATGGACAACAAAGAGCGACTGCTTTATTTGTTACGTTTAATGGATTAACAGTAGATACCATTAATTATGGTAATATCTGCTTTAATTTTGATGATGAGGTTTTTTTCGAGGAAGAGACAAAAGATAATCATTTTGCTTCTGTAAGAGATATCTTTAGTCAGGAAACATCCTTAGAAATATTTAAGAACTTGACTGATGAAAGAAAAAAGATATTTCAAAAACTGACTGGAATTTTTGCTAATTACCCTTTATCTGTAATTAGCGTAAAAGAGAAAGAACTCGCTGATGCGATTGAAATATTTGAAAGAATTAATCAAGGAGGCAAAAAACTATCAGTTTTTGACCTCGTTGTCGCAAGTACGTGGGGAGATGATTTTGACATACGAGAGAAGTATGAGGCCTTAAGTAAGAGTATAAATGACAAAAAATCTTTTGGAGAAATTCCAATAGAACCAGTATTATTAGCTATTGCGTTAATTATTAAAGGATATTGTAACCAAAAATATTTATTTGAACTTAAAAAAGAAGAGATTAAATCAGCATGGCCTAAAGTATGCCAATCTGTAGAAAAAGCTGTGGATCATCTTACTGCAAATTTAGGAGTAAAAACATATGAATTTTTACCATACCCTGCAATTCTCTCTCTTCTTATATATCTTTATTATAAATATCCAAAAGCATCATTCAACCAAAATGTAACCAAAAAAGTTCAGGAATGGTTTTGGAAAGCTTCCTTAAGCGAAAGATACGGTAGTCAACGTGATACACACATGTGGGAAGATCGAAAAGATATATTTGACAGCTTTATTGAAGGAAAGGACAACGTAGAAATTAACTATCCAATTACGCTTACCCCAGAAGAAATTATCGAAACAAAAATAACAACGAAATCCTCACTTAGAAATGTTTTCTTTTGTCTTTTAGCCAGCAAAAGTCCCAAGCATTTTAAAAACAATAATAATATTATTTTAGATGATTCCATATGTGCAAGCATAAACCTTGCTGAGAGACATCATATATTTCCTAAAGAATTCCTAAAATCAAGATCAAAAGGTATAAAGTATAGTGAATACTCAATCGCTAACTTCTGTTTCATCCCTGCAGAACTTAATAAAGAGATTTCCAAACAAGCGCCTAGCGATTATTTTAGTACTTATAGCAAGGAAAATCCAAATTTTGGAGAAACACTAAAAGTGCAAATGATTCCTTATAGCCAAGCAGTTGAAAATAATCGATATGAACAATTCATCCTAGAACGAGCCAATTATATTTTTGAAGAATTTAAAAAAGTAACTGGAGGCAGAATTATGCAGCTACTATCAAATGATCCTAAAAAAGCGATAGATATGATTGAGGTAAGACTAAGAGATACAATACAAACAGCATTATCAGTAAATCAAGGTTATTGGAATACATCTATACCTGAGGATACTAAGGTTAATGTAAGTATTAAAATAGCTTCAGAGCTTAAGCGTAATCCATATAAAAATCTTACTGACTTTTCTACAAGAGATTATCTGAATTATTGTGATGTGGGAGATTATCAAAAGATTATACTAAAAAACTGGAATCTATTTGAAGCAATTTTCGGCTCTAAGGAAGAATTACAAAAAAGGCTTACTGATTTAAGGGAATATCGTAATGATATAGCTCATGCAAAAGATAGCGATCCGTTGATTAGAAAAGACGGGGAATCTGCGATCGAATGGTTTGATAGAATATTCTCTAGACTAGAAAAATCAAAACAACCAGTTGAGATTGTACAAAAAGATCATATTCCTGAAAAGAAGGTTTTTAGGGTAGCTAAATCTATAGATAAAGATTATGATACTATCATTTGCGCAACAAAAAATGACGGTCTTAGCCGAGCATTTATTGAACAGCATGCCTGGTGGGCAGTTAAACTATCTCCCGAGGCAAAAAAGAAGCTCAAATATCTTGCATTATATGAAGTAGCACCAAATAAAGTAATAAGATGGATGGGTAAAATTAAGAACATAGAACCTTACGAGAAAACCGGCAAATTTAAACTATTTTTGTCTGATATCTATCAAATTAACCCAATACATTTAGACAATCCCAGAATTAATCTACAAAGTCCACGATATACAAAATATGAGCTACTTCAATCAGCAAAAAAAATATCTGAAATTTTTTAGGTTTGGGAACATTACTTTTATTTACTTATATATATTTGTGTTGCGCAATACATCGCAGTTCCTTTATATATAGTTTCATAAAACCAAACGCTAAAACGACATAAGTATCCTTGTTTTACAGCTTTTTCATATTGAAAAGACATATCTTGAAGCGTTTTCCTTTTTATTTCTTCTCCAATATTCAATATATCCATAACTGCTTCCAGTTCATCGAGAGATTTAATAATAAGTGAAGGAACTTGCGATTGAATTCGTGTAAGTCGACGATCAAATTCTCTGCCACTTAACTTCCCATACAAATATTTCTGTGCGAGTAGCTGTTCGTTAGTCTGGAGATCTTCAACTTCTTGCCATACATATGGTTTCTCCATTGCCTTGTGTACTTTTTGCTTAAATGATTCAGATAGTGTACTCGTATCCACAAGCTCATTGTATCACTGCTGAATGTATCACTGAGAGGCCATTTTTGTTATACTTTATCTATGGCAACCAAGGTTAATCATAAAGCTCAAAAAGAATTCGGCGAAAAGATACGTCACGCAAGAGTAAATGGTAACTTTACTCAAGAGGAAGTGGCTAAGGCGATTGGCATGAAAGGTAATTATTACGCAAAAATTGAACGGGGAGAGATCAATACAACCTTCCAGAACATCTATAGAGTGATTAAGGCATTAAAGGTGAAAGCATCAGATATTTTTCCTGACTAATTACTATTTCCAAGACGTATTCTTTTCTGAGCTCGTTCTTTCTCAAGCTTCTCTATTGTATTTTTGTAGCTTGCTTCTCCACCAGTAATTGTAGCAAGAAAGATTCTCCCAAATTCTTCGCCATATTTCTTTGTAAAATACTCCTCAATCTCAATATAAGCACCAGTTGATGGCCTGTCCTGTTTTTGTATCTTTTCAATGAATTCAGCATCGTCAACTGGTATCTGTTTTGCGAAGGCCAACGTAATCAAATTTTCTTGATCCTGATTGAGTTGTATCTTATCTTCTGGCAATATCTCATTATCTGCCTTGGTACTCATATACTAATGGTATTATACACGATAGGCTCTTTCTTTATACCCAAAAACATGCATTAAGTTAAAGATCCAAAGCAAAAGCGGTTCGATGGTATTTGCATTGAGGGTACTCATTGCAAAATTACCACTTCCTATATCAAGAATAGCCTGATATTGCTTGTTAAACTCGCGATTCGATAAGCCAGAATATGACCATGCCAACCCAGCGGGACATATCGAACCAAGCAGCACACGAAGAACCCCCGGCTTAGGATCTATGTAAGTTTGACCGAAATTTTTGAATTGTTGATATACTATCAATAATATTATAATATTTACGTATGCCAGGCGAAGCTCAGATTGACGGTAGTTCTTCAGATGAACGACAAAAAGGAGAATTATCCATTCAGTATGCCACCAAACTATTGTTCTCTTCTTTCCGATTTTCACAAGGTTATCCTGATTTGCAAGACTTGTTTTTTCAATATATTCATCAACTTCATCCTGAATGGAAAATAGACGAGACTTTTGCTGCAGAACTCTTTGAATCTAGTAAAAAAGTTCTCATAAATTTTCTAAATCCGGGTGAACAAGACAGCAGCACTACGCTGACAAAAAAAATATCATTACATAACCCCGATCCTGATACTGAAATGCCGTTTAGTGTTGAAACAATCGAAAATGATACTCAGATGGAAATTAAAAATATGATGGCTTATTTTAATGGAGAGACGCCAGATACTGAGGAAGATACAGATAAACAATTGGAGCCGAATGTTCCTTCACAAGTACTCTCAAAAATAGCTGTATATCTTATAGAAAGAGACGAACAATTCGCAACAGGCTATTCTGAAAGAATTAGAAAAAACATGGAAACCGATGGCACAGAACGTTATTCCCCATATAAAGATCCTCATTTAAGCTACTTATGCTACTTTGGTTTAGAAGGACATTCTACTGGAATTGCAGAATATGATCATATGTTTCGTTCGCTAAGAGAATACCTCTTACAATCTCCCTATGAAGAGATGGGTGGAATCTTATACGAACGTGACAGTAAACAAAGAATTTCTGAATCATTACGAAAGAGAACTTTAGAATCGGGAGTAGAAGGATCTATAAAGACCATGAAGCAAAGGCTTGCCAATACTCTTAATGCTTATGTGAGTACTCATCCAAATAGCACTTTAGGTATACAAGATGGAAAAGTACTTCTTAATATTCATCAGTCTTAATGATTAATCTTTCCGTAAAAAATTTTATTATACTTATAAGTATAATCTAGCTACAATCAGGTAACAATTCTCGTCTTGTATGATTTGAAATTATAGAAAAATTAGGTGAAAATGTTTTTTGCGCTCTCCAGGGTTCTTGTCTGAAATGGGACAAACTTTTGACATAAAGCCCTGAATCTAAAGTATAATTTACAACATCCCTAGCTAAAGGCCTTACATTTCCTTCTAATAATTTTACAGGGTCAATCCAACGAGCATTGATTACTTCCGTCGAATAAGGTTGAGGTAGTGTATCCATACCACCATATAATAAAACTGACAAGTCGCATCTGATCATTCTACTACCCACTGGTACAATTACTACGCCTTGAGGAATTGTATTAAAATGGAATAGATTTCCTATAACCTGCTCTCTTACATCATTACCCACGCTATCTTTATCACTCGATGCTTCTGCCATAGCTCCTTCTAAATTGCTCATTATACTTTCTCCTATTTTTCTCGTCTCAAGTGGAATTGATAGCTGTCCGGCTTGCCGGCCCGTAAGTGCTTTGGATACTTGCTCTTCAACTGACCATATTTCCCCCGTACTGGCATTAATAATAACGGCAGCCATCCCTATTACCGGACGACTCATTTCTTTCTGTTCTTGATTTGACAATACAATCCGTTCCATAATTTAATTTGAAATTAATGTTCCTACTTGACCACCATTTAAAGCCTTTTTAACTGCTGATTGGTCCTTGCCATTTATAATTAAAGTCTTTACTCCTGATTTAGCCATTTCCAGTGCTTTTTCCACTTTATGTCGCATACCCCCTGTAACGTCTGGATTTTTAGAGCTATGAAAGTATGTTTTTACCTCTTGCCAATTCTGTGCGTTTATCAACGGTATAATATTCCCATAAGAGTCTAATACGCCATTAACATCAGTAAGCTCGATGATTTTTGTAAAAAAATACTTCTTGCACAAAAAACGGTACATAATATTTAATGTTTCTTCTCCAGAAAATATCGTACTATTCCATGATTCATCCCAAATTACATCTCCAAAGGTAACAGGAATTAAGCTTTGATCTAATGCCTGCTCAATCGGACGCAAAAAAGCTTCTTTAAGTTTTCCGTCACTTGCTAACAAAAAACTACGAGGACTAAATGAGATTACAGGCATTTTATATTTAATAAATACCTCCATTAAAATTTGGTTTATATGTGAAGCATCATAAGCTACTTTAGCTATACCTTTAGCAGATGAATAACCATGTATTCCTCCATATTTCTTAGCCGACACATGTCCGAAACTTCCACTGCCATGTACTATCACCAAAGGTATTTTTATACTCTGCAGTAAACTAACAATAGACTCTATATTTGTGATATCGGCAGTATATGGTTTTGCTTTATTTGTGATTATAGATCCACCTAATTTCAGACACAATAATTCTCGTCTCACATAATGTAAGTCGCATTTATGCGCTAAATCATTCGCAAAATCTTATTTAGATTGAAGGATTTTGATAACAGATTTTGTAGAAAACTATGCCGTAAGGCTCTTTATATAGTTAGCTAGACTACCAGGTGTTTCTACGGGAGGTAAATGCCCAGCATGAGGAATAAAGTGTAATGGCACTGAGGGTCGTAAAGAATGAAACTTATATGCCTGTTTCTTGTTTATGATCAGGTCCTCATCTCCATAAATTAAATAAATGGGAATGTTTAAATTAAGAATCTTTTTATAATCAAAATGAATCAAGCTAATCCAGTTTTCCTCTACAGCTTTTTCGTCTTGTTTAGTTTGCGAAAACGCTGTTTTAAATGTAATTTTTAACATCTTTCTAAAACTACGGAATTTTAAAATAAAAAGGCTTAAAGGGACGCTAAAAATTCTACTTCTCCACAAGAAGAAAAAACTTTTAAATGGCCTTGGAGAATGTTCGCTTAAATCAGCCAAGTGCAAAAACATAGTTTCACTTAAGGTATTATGTATATAGGGTGTACTTATTAAAAACAATTCTTTAACCAAATCAGGATATTTATGAGCTAGCTCTATAGCTAAAGTAGCTCCCATACAATGGCCACATACAATAAGTCTTTGTAGCGCTATTGAATTAAGCAATTTTTCCAGATAATCGGCATAGTTAGTTAAGGTTAAGCGTTCATATAAGGGCTGCGAATCTCCCCAGCCTGGTAAGTCCGGAATCAAAACAAAATATTCTTCTTTGAGAATTTCAGACATTTCTAAAAGATCTTTATGAGTACCTGTGTATCCAGGAAGAAACAATAAAGCTGGATTAGACTCGTTACCGCATACCCAGTAGTAATCTGTCACATTTGGCTCAGGAGAGAAACTTTTTTTGGTAATTCTACTATATATCATCGACTATTTATGATGTTTGCCGAAATTGTATTCAAATATATTCTCTTTAATATGCCCCAGCAAGAATAAATGGATCTCAATTGCAACATATTTAAGAGCGATTTTGAATCTACCTTCTTCTGATAATCTCCTCACTGATACAGGAACTTTATAAGCATTTAAAAAGGCAAACTTACCAAATTGCTTAGCTCGCTGCACATAATCATGATCTTCTGCTAATAATAATTCTTCGTCAAAACCCTTAATTTTATTATGTGTACTTTTTCTTACAAAAACACAAAAACCTGGTAAATGAGGGTAGAATTCCGATGTGAGTTTAATATAATAATTCACCAGTGAATGGAGCATGTGATCCACCGTCAAATTGGACAAAGGGGTTACAAAACAGGAAGCAATATCTAACTTACGCTTCTCGAATTCAGAAATCGTATCTTTAAGGAAATTTTTAGGCAAAACTACATCTGCATCTAAAAATAGTAAGATCTCCCCCTTTGCCACGCTTGCTCCTTTGTTTCTAGCATGAGCAGGACGTCCTCCGTCAATGACTTTACATCCGTACAACGCAGCTATATTACGAGTATTATCAGTTGAAAATGCATCACTTACTATAATTTCTTCGGGACGGAAAGTTTGTTTTTTTAATGAATCCAGTAAATTAGGCAAGAACTCCTCTTCATTAAAGGTTGGAATAATAACACTTAATTTAGTATTCATATATGTTTATTATACATAATAGGAACTTTCAGACAAGCAATTACTTTATATATTATAAGCTCTTTATCATATCTTTAGTGACTTGTTCCATTTCGGTTAAGCTTTTCGTTAACATGATTTTCTCTCTCAACTCAGCTGCATTGGAAAAACTATTCATGTATATTTTACAATATTTTTTAAGGATGGCATAATTTGTCGTTTCTCCATACTCACTTCTAAATAAATCTAAATGTTGTTGAAAAAGTACTAGCCGTTGCTTAACTGTAATTGTTGTTTTATCTATTGATTTATTAAATAACCAAGGATCACTAAAAACAGCTCTTCCATACATTATCCCCTCAATTCTATATACTTGTGTCTTTTCTTCTCCATCTACTAAATTTTGTACATCGCCATTCCCAACCAGTAATGTTTGGGGTGCAATCTCGTTTCGCAATTTAACTATTTTGGCCATGTATTCCCAGTGAGCGGGCACTTTTGACATTTCGGCTACTGTCCGCAGATGTATAGTTAATGCAGGCAAGTCCTGCTGAAGTAAAAACCTTATCCACTGATCAATAATTTCCATTTTTCTCCCTACACGAGTTTTTACACTTACTGGTAATTTTCCTGCTCCGTCTTTAGTAGCCTGAATAATCTCTCCCGCCAATTTAGGATTATCAATCAAAGCAGAACATGCTCCATGCTGTGTGATGTCTCGCACTGGACAACCCATATTTATATCAATTCCATCGAAACCTAAATCTACGCAAATCTTGGCAGATTCATAAAAAGTTTTAGGATCGTTTCCCCAAATCTGTGCGACTATAAAATGTTCATTTGACTTAAACTTCAATCTTTGAATAACTTTATCCTTTCCACTAGATAGTAACCCGTCACAATTGGTAAATTCAGTGAACAATACATCAGGTTTGCCTGTTTCTACAATAATTTGTCGGAAAACAGCATCAGTTACTCCATCCATAGGAGCCAATGCTGAAAATGGTCTTGGTAAATCTTTCCAGAAATTATTATTTTTCATTAGATTTAATTATCTATTGTATATTATTTACTCATTCAATAATGATATAAACTGCGCATTGTTAAGTCCCGGATTTCTTGTGGACTGAATAACCATTTGATGACTTACTCTCGCTTGCCCTTTTCTTAAAGATGACATTCTTCCTGCCTCTGCAAATCTTCTTGCTGGATATGGGATGACCTGAATATTTGTTTTATAATACTCTCTATTTGCTTCGACAGCCAAACGTTCTAAGTACCACTCATTTAATTTTCGCCAAAACCTCGCATTTCGTTTATGCGTTCTCGTATATTCTCTTAATACATCATGATATGAGGCTCTATACTTTTCTGAAACTGGAAAATAATTTGTAGTCTCCAAAGAACCTAAATATAAACTCTCTGCGCTTGTATGCCCAACTTCAAAAGGTTTTTCAGTCCACTTTGCATCTGTAAACATAGTTAACCATTTATATAATTGACCTACTTTATCCAGAAAAGTCTCAACATCTTTGATTTCATTCACATATGGAAAAGCTTGCAAACAGAAAGTTGTTTCACCGTTTATATTTAATGTATCATGAACTGAGAAATACTCCATTCCGTTAACAATCAATGAATCAAAAATCCTCCTGATAAGAGGATTTCTTAAAGGATGTTGCCCTTTACTTTGTTTCCCATCTGATGCAGCATCAAGATTATTTATTATTCTTGAATCTATTATAAACTCCTTTTTCATAGTTAATTATTCCAAGTAGATAGATTCGTGCCTGGATTATGTTAAAATTAAAATATCGCAATACTATAAGATTTATTTAATCTAATGTCAAGTGATATAATTAATTGGATGAAAAAACTTTTTATTTATATACTATTCCTTCTTGTTTTTATTCTCTTCCCCGTAAAACAAATTTATGCCATAGAAAACCCCCTGTCCGTACCAAATAACAAAATTGGCATACATATTCTTTTCCCTAGTGAGGTAGATAACGCTGCTGGTTTAGTTAATGGCAATGGAGGTGACTGGGGGTACGTCACCATTCCCATTCAGTCTGATGATAAAGATCTGGTAAAATGGCAAAATTTTATGGATGAGTGTAAAAAAGATCACATTATTCCCATTATTAGATTGGCCACTACTGGTGATTATTTTAATACACAAGACTGGAGTAAGCCTGATTATAACGACATCATAGATTTCGCTAATTTTTTAAATTCATTGAATTGGCCTACTAGAAATCGATATATAATTGTATATAACGAGGTAAATAGAGCTGACGAATGGGGAGGATCAGTCGATCCAGCAGGCTATGCACAACTGCTGGATTATGCTGTTAAAGAGTTTAAATTTGTAAATCCAGATTTTTTTATGATAAGTGCAGGCATGGATAATGCTGCACCTACTCAAGGCAATCAATATATGAATGAATATCAGTACTACGAGGCGATGGCACAAGCAGTACCGAATATTTTTTCTGAGATTGACGGATTTTCTAGCCACTCCTACCCCAATCCAGGCTTTATTCAACCCCCCAGTGTTAATACAACTGAAAGTATTTACAGTTTTCACTACGAACAAAATCTATTACAACAATTAGGAGGTAAAAAGTTGCCTGTATTTATTACGGAAACAGGTTGGGAGGATGATATTGTAAGCGACAATACTATCGTTGGTTATTATCAACAAGCCTTTAATAACGTATGGAACGACCCTAGTATTGTTGCAATCACCCCTTTTCTCTTAGATGCAGCAGCTGGACCATTCCAACCTTTCTCATTGATAAAACCTGACAATAGTCAAACAAATGAATATAAATTCTTAAAAAACATATCTAAAACTAAGGGCAAACCTGTATTAAATAGTTCCCAGGTTCTAGCTGCTGCTACAGTAAAAACATTCAACCCTCCCACCAAAAATTTCCCCAATGTCATAAATACCACCCAACCTAAATTTATCTTACCAACATCTGTTAAAATTTTGTTAAAATGGCTATTGAAAATCTAAAATTGAATTCGATATTCAGAAAACTTTGAACACTCAGAGTTTCGGTAGATCCGAATTTTAGAAAAGTCAGTATATATTTGAAAATCTGATTCACTGGAAGTCTAATTTTCAGATTAACTGAGTATTCCTAGTCTTCTGAAAATTTAGATTTAAGGTTTATCATTTTATGGATTGGGAAATAGCTGAAGATATCAAAAAAAAATTAGAACAAATAATAAAAGTTCTCGATTTACCATACATTAATTTGAATAGAGTTTTTTGTTATCGTACTTATGGCTCAAAATCCCGTGCTTATGCCCGCACCTGGGCATTTCCTAAAATTTTTCAACAGGCTCTGGAGGTTGAGCCGGCATACGTGATTGAAGTTCTATCAAAATATTATGACAAGCTGGACGATGAGAAAAAAACCAAGGTTTTAATTCATGAATTGTTACATATACCTAAGAATTTTTCTGGTGCATTAGTTCCTCATAAAACTCGACACCAAAATATCGGTCAATCAGTAGGTAAATTATTTAAAGAGTACAAAAAAAGAATAAATGAATAGTTAAATATTAGAATATGTGTTTGTTGGATTATTAAACTATGTTAACTATTATTCACGGTGATAATTTAAAAGATTCTCGTAACTTTTATTTTCAGCTTAAACAAAGCACACTTGATGCGATTACATTGCAGGGTGATAAAATGACTTTGACTGATTTAACAGAAGCTGTTGAAGGAAATGGTTTATTTGTGGAAAATAAAGACGTCTTTATAGAAAACCTTTTAAGTAAAAAACATGCCGGAAAGGAACTGGATATTTTAATTGATTTTTTACATAAACATAATAAAGGCAACATTGCATTATGGGAACAGAAACAGCTCTCAAAACCACAACAGAAAAAACTGGCCGGAGCAGTATTTAGAGAATTTTCTTACCCACAAACTCTTTTTCAATTGCTTGATGCATTAGCACCTGAAAATAGCAAACGATTAATTTTTCTTTATCACCAAACCTTGCAAAATATAGAACCGGAAATAATTCTATTTATGATTGGCAAACAAATACGTTTACTTTTAGCCCTAAAAGAAAACTCACTTACCAGCATCTCTGAAATTAATATGATGCAGTGGCAAAAACCCAAGTTGATAAAACAAAGCAAGCTTTTTTCAACTAAAAAGTTACTAATCCTACATGAAAAATTATTTAATTTTGACTGGCAATACAAGACAGGCAATCTTACACAACCCTTACCTGATACCCTTGACTTTTTTTTAGCTGAGATTTAATATGTGGGATATGGCACTAAACCCATCTATATTTAAGTCTTACGACATCCGCGGAATATACCCCACAGACTTTAATGAAGAAATAGCTTATCAAGTAGCTCAAGCCTATGTTAAATTATATAACCCTAAAATTGTAGTTTTAGGTAGAGATGTCAGAGAGTCGGGTGAATCGTTGTTTAATGCTGCTTTAAATGGCTTTTTGGATGCAGGTGTAAATGTTATAAACATTGGAGTAGTTTCTACAGATGTCTTCTATTTTGCGGTAGGTGAATTGCCAGTGGATGGTGGTATTACTATTTCAGCCTCACATAACCCACGTGAATATAATGGCATGAATATTTGCAAAAGAGGTGCTGAACCTATTTCTTCCAAAACAGGTTTATTTGATATTAGAGATTTGGTAGATAAGGGTTTTGAGCCACTAAAGTCAGATGCTAAAGGCACGGTAGAAGAAAAAGATGTTTTAGATGACTTTTTAAAAAAAGCCGTAGAATTTGTAGATTATAAACAGCTTAAACCAATTAAAGTGGTCGCTAATGCTAACTTTGGAGTGGACGTAATTATGTTAAAAAGAGCCGTAGAGATATTTAATTTACCTTTGACAATTGTTCCTCTTAACGACCGACCAGATGGCACTTTCCCTAAAGGTCCACCCAACCCATTACTTCCCGGTAACAGAAAAGAATTACTAGCCGCAATTTCTGAAGAAAAAGCTGATTTGGGAGTCTCTTGGGATGCAGATGGAGATAGATGTTTTTTTGCTGATGAAACAGCTAATTTTATTGAAGGTTATTTCATGACGGCAGTAATGTCAGTTGAGTTATTAAAGAAAAGTCCCGGATCAACTGTAATTATTGATCCACGTTTAACTTGGGCTACCACTGAAGCTATTACTTCCAATGGAGGCACACCTTTTATTAGTCCTCCTGGTATGACAATTATCGCTGGTAATATGAAAACTGAAAACGCCATCTTCGGCGGAGAAATGTCTTCTCATTTTTACTTCAAAGAAAACTATGGACGTGACAATGGCATGATTCCTTTCTTCTTAATTTGGGAGATGATGTCCAAGTATTCCCAAACATTATCACAGTTGGTGTCTCCTTATACAAGTAAATATTTTATTTCTGGCGAGATTAATTTTGAAACTGAAAATAAAGATAAAATAATTGAGGCCATAAAAGAGAAATATAATGACGGAAAACAAGAGTTTGTTGATGGTTTATCAGTTGAATATGATCAATGGAGATTTAATCTACGTAAGTCAAATACCGAACCACTATTGCGCATAAATGTTGAGGCTCGTTCAGAGAAAGTAGAAAAAGAAAAAACCAAAGAATTAGTAGATTTAATTAACTCGATGGCATAACCTCAAAATATAGTATGTTTGATCTTAATAAAATTGATAAATCCAAGTTTTCTAATGATTCTTATGTCAGAAAAATTGAAAAACCATGGGGTTATGAATTGCACTGGGTACCTGCAAATGTCCCCTACATGGGTAAAATCATTCATATCAATGCTGGCAGCCGCTTAAGTCTACAAGTACATGACAAAAAACAAGAGAGCTGGTTACTCACGAATGGACGTGCCAAGGTCGTCTGGGAAAACAATCTAGGTGAATTAATGGAGACCGAACTTCAAGCAAATGTTGGTTATACCTGTGCTCTGGGTCAGAAACACCGCCTAGTAGGCATTACGGACTGTGACGTCATTGAGGTTTCTACACCTGAAATCGGCACAACATACAGACTTGAAGATGATTATAAACGTCCTGATGAAACCGAAGATCAAAGAAAAAAAGAACGTGAGGAGAAATAAATTTAGTAAATCAGTTAACCTACAATCAACCAACCCCTCACCTACTTACTGATATAGTCACTCCTGGCATTTCAGCTGTGCCCGCAATTGTAATTGTATTTGTAGCTGAAATTGCGATGGTATAACCTGTATCATAATTACTACTACAGTTAGTAATTCCTACTCCACCAGATATTAATGGGTCTTCAGGTAAAGCTGCTATATAAGCTGGGACAAGACTAGCACAAATATTAGCTCCATTACTGGAAAGTTCTGTAGACGACATATTAGATGATAAACCAGCTGGAAGAGCATCATTATGATCTGCCTGATATTGTCCGATTGCTCCAAGAATTGCCACTACATCATTTTGTCTCTTCGTGTCATTCGCTTGCTTAAATTGATTAGAAGGGTTAATCGCTACTAATACAATGCCAACTAAAACAGATAAGATTCCAATAACCATCAAAAGCTCGATTAACGTAAACCCTTTTTGAAATTTAAGACTTTTTGCACTACTCATGTTTCTACTGTAGCAATATTAATACATCCACGGATAATTGAGAGTTAGAGCCTAAGATAGCATTAGATTCTACCTTTTGTACTTGAGACAAAATTCTTTGTCGAGACGCAGCTGAAAGTTTGTCAGATGTTAAAACTACAATTTGTTTATTAGAAGAGCTACTGATTGGCAAGCTACTAACATTTTTGATGCCGAAGCCGTTTAAATTATTCACAATCTGCGCAGCTTGAGAAGCATAATTTGTAGTGTATTGCACTGAAACTGTTAAGTTTTGTTCTTCTGTTGTGGCAGTAAAAGCCGTTGCTGGTTCTCCGGTGGGTAAAACAGTATTCGGAGTAATAGAATTATTATTTGCATTAGCTTGCTGTTGTTTAAGCTTAGCTTGATTATTTGCTTTGGCTAATGCATCAGCCTTATTATTTTGTATTGATTGTTGTATAAACATAAAAACCAAAATACCTATGAGCAATAGAAATATCCCAACCATAGCAAAAATTCTAGTATTGTTAGGTTTATTCAATTTAGGTTGATCTTCCGGTTGTAAATCAGTACTATCTTTTAAATTGTCACTATGTGCATTATTAACAGTCCTACTTTTAGGTAAAACAGGGGCAACATAATCATGATCAAGAGGTAAAGACCACATTTTTATACTGCCAAGTTTTTCTATCAGCAGTCTTGCATATTCATTTGACAATCCTTTATCTAAATTAAATTCTTTGCCAAGTAGAAAACTAGGGATACATACATCTATCTGACTACTGACTTTAAATGCCCTAGTAAATACGTTTATAAAATCCTGATTTGTGGCGGCAACAATTATCTTCCGATCAAGTTTGTATACTTTACTGAGCACGTGTTCAAAAGGCACCATGTCTAAAAAATTCTTGATATCTTCATTTTCTGACGAATCTGGAGCTATAAGGTTAAATTCTTTGCAAAATAACATACGATCAGAAAGTATCAAAAGGATAGAGGCAGACGGCAATTTATAATTGGTTATAAAGCTGGTCAATTGACCAGTTAATTTATCTATCGACAAGACATCCATATGTCCCACAGTGTCTGTAGTGAAAGTAAATCTTAAAGGTGTTTGAAAATGAAGGGCATAATAATCGAAATATTGTGTATCTAAGTATATTACGGCAAATGTTTTATTTTCTGGCATATTATAACTCCTTCCAGGAAGATACACTCATCACATCATTAGTTTCATTAGCTACTACTTGAATAGTACTATGATATGAATCAAGTGTAGCTGACGATGTAATGGTGAAGGTTCCTCCACTACTAGCCACTTGCACGGTAGTTGAGCCACCATCCAAGGACATTACTTCTCCAGTATAACTTGGATCTCGCAAGATGCGCAACAATGCATTTTCTGCTCCTGTTTCCGCAATAACTTTACAAGTTCCAGCCTGAGAAATTTGTGTTACATTGCGTGAGTTTAATAAAATAACTATAATTGCACCACTCGTAATCGTAACAGAAATAATTACAAATAATAGTAAAGTTATCAATGCTTGTCCTTTTTGAGTTAAGTGCTTCATATTAACGCAAACTTACTGTTGTAGTAAAATTTCTTAATTCATAACCAGTGTTTCTTTGAGTCGTACTTTTGAGCTGAAAATTAAGCTGAATTGTATCTTTACCGCCCGGATTACCTATTCTGGTAAAGGAAAGGTTACTCAATACAGTGTCCACACTATTTAATTGATTTATGCCATAAGTATTGTTTAGAACTAAATTTTCGTTAGAATCTAAAGAATATGTATATGAAGCTCCTCCTATTTGTAAAGACAATGAGCTAGCACCAACTCCATAACTGCTGGGAGATGTTACAGCTTGTGCGCGGGAGATATCATAATTTAATCTGGATAAGATATATGCTCCGTCCTGGTCTACGCTAGAAGTTGCTTTAGACGTCAACTGAGTATCAATTGCTGAAAAAAATATCTGTATCAGTACTCCCATCAATATCGAAAAAATAGCCATATATAGCAACATCTCTACCAAAGTAAAACCTTTAGGATTTTTTAACATTAGATATAGTTTGGAAATTTTTTTCTTCATAGTGAGTAATTAGTCGACACATCGTAAACTACTGGTAATTGAGTCAGACTATTAGTTGAAAGCCAAAGTTTATAACGATAACACTGACCTGGATTAGCATAATTTGCTCCATATGAACCAATCGGTATGGGTGCCATGATAGCTGAGGAAGATGAGGTAAAATACTGTGTTGGGTCTCCATTTGGCCCTACATATGTAAAAGAAGGAACATTGCCGCAGCTTCCGCTCACAGGATTTGTTACACCAACCTGCATTTTTATTTGAGTTAAAGGAGGCTGGCTAATATCTACGTACACACTATTAAATGCTGCCTGCGCACTAGCATCAAAAGTTTTAGATTCGTAAGTGCCAGAATCTGAATATGATCCTCCTACTCCTCCTTCGATAATTTTAAACTGATCTTTACTTTCACCTGAAATTATGTAAGAGTACGCATAACCATTAGACTGTAATACGGTAGAAACACCAAATATTCCTTGTGAAAAACTCATACCTCCACATAAAACAGGATGAGCTTCATTGGATGTATCTATAACCTGATATTGTTGTGATCCGCCATTTCCTACTAATATGGCTCTGTTTGATGCGGCAATTGCCATGCCATCCGGATCGGTAGCTCCTGAATTATAGGTTCCAATTATGTTATAAAAATTAGGAAAAAACTGGGACCACCAAGAGCCTTGATCCGGATAGGAAGTATCGACTATAAAAAAGCCATCTGGAAATAATGCACCAAAGCCGCTACCTTTGTCAAAAGCTATATAAGCTCTTGTTCCGTCACTGTTGACAGCCAATCCCTCAGATGATTGATTCCATGTGAAATTAGATACCCCAACTAAACCTAAAGACGAACCATTGTTAATTATTTTAAATTTCTGCAACCCAAATAGAGTGTTTGCCGTTCCTACGAAAGCATACCCATTAGACACTACAACCTGCTTTGCCAATGGATTAGGACTAAAAAAGCTAAAATACATTGTTATGGATGTCAAAGGGGTAGTATGGGCACCTGTTTTGGTAGTAACATCAAAAGTATACAGCTTGTTGGAACTAGTAACATAAGCTGTATTATTATAAACATATACACCATTTGCCCCTACTCCACTTGGAACTGATATAGTTCCAATTACGCTATACGGGGTAGAAGAAGTATCCAAAATCAATACCTGTTGAGCAGATCCATCTGTAGCTAAGTAAACATATCTTCCGTCTGAAAAGATAGCATTTGTTTTGTAGCTACTTGAATACGTCCCTACAATCGAAGCTGAAGGTGTAGCTGGAGGCAAAGGTTGTGTGATGCCGACATTAACGAATGTTACCCCTGAAGTTCCGTCCCCTGTTCCTACGTATGCTTCTCCAGGGAGTGCCATAATGGTATTAGCTTGTTTGGGCATAGTTAAAGTGTTTATCAGGGAATCTTGTGGTTTGCACCAGTCCGCATTTCCTCCATTACCCAAAGTGACTTCACCACCATTGGTATTAGTAACTGCAGTACCTATCAAAGTACCGACATTAAAATCGGTGACACTCGTATCAATTTTAGAATAATTATTAAGATATCGAGTTAGGTAAAATGTTTCTGAGCTTGAAGAAGGATAAGGATAATTCCAAGAAACTGTAATTGTTATGGACTTAGTCGAAGGATCTATCGTTCCACCCGACGTGGTAATATTACCTGAGCTATTACGGTATACATCTCCTATTACTACCTGCTGGGTAAAGCCGTTAGCAGTGAGTGTACCAGAAGCTAAAGTCCAGGTTGTTCCGGCATTTTTTATATAATAAGTTCCATCATTTGCTATAGCTGACCAGCTGCCCTCACGAATACTCCGCATTTCTTCCTCCATAGCCTGAATCATGGTGTAAGCCTGAATATGTTGCTCATTTTGTGCACGACCACTGTTGGATGCATAAGATCCAACAAGTAGTGCTGGCAACAAAATAGCTGCCAAGCCGATTGTGACTAATAATTCGACTAAAGTTTGTCCTTTCATTTTAATCATTTGTAATTACTCCTAAATAATTAAACTGCAGAATTTTTTGTTGATTACTTACAGTATCCAGTAACTCAACTGAGTTTGTGTTAGAGCTGTAACCATATACTTCACCATTTAATGGAATAAAAATCAGATTATCATTGGTAAGCGTAATATTGGTGAACTGAAACTCAGGATCTAAATTTATTGTTTGATTATTAGAACCTGAAGGATTATAGACAGATCCACTAAACAATGTATAAGAATTAGTATCAAAATGAACTCCAAAGTAATTACCATTCGAACCCAAACTATTCTTGCCCGTCAAAGCCAAACTTTGTTGATTTTTAATATCTGCCACCAAAATGGACATGGCAGTTGAAAGACTTGCACTATGCTGCGCACCAATTAAATTAGTCGTAACAAAAGCGGAAATTGTTATAAAAAGAACTACTACAACAACTAGTTCGATAATAGTAAAACCTTTTTGTACATTCCTTGTCATAAATTTAAGGATTACTGCGGGTTGCTGATCTGGCTGATCATTCCGTACATTGGCGCAATGATCGCTAACATCATGCCACCAATTAACAAACCAACTACTACCAACATCACAGGCTCTATTAATGCTGTTACTGTTTTCAGGGTCTGTGAAACTTGATAATCCAGATAAATCGAGGCATCCTGCATAGATTTATCTAAGGAACCACTTCTCTCCCCTGCCTCAGTAATTTTAATAATCATACTGGGAAAAATATCTTTATGAGATTTAAACCCTTCGGATAAATTTTTACCCGCTAAAACAACTTGTCTGGAATGCTCAATGGCCAGTGCAACATCTTTTTTATTTACCACTGAACCTGCCAACGCTAAAGCACTGCCTATGGGTAAACCAGAATTAAGTAACAAATACAAACTCCGGGTAAAACGGGCAATATCTATTTCTTTACCAAGTTTGGAGATAACAGGAAGACTTAAGAGCATTCTTATTAAGAATTTTTTCTGTTTACGAATCATATAAAGAATAAAAGCTGTTATTAAAACAGCGCTAGTAACAGCTTCAAGCGTATTTTTAAGCAAAAAATTTGAGGCTGTAATCATAATCTGCGTTGGCAAAGGCAAGGTAGCCCCCAAACTAGAAAATACGGTGGAAATTTTAGGGATAACTACAATTAATATCACTATCATCACGCTAAAAAAGACAAATATAATAAAAACAGGATAAATCATAGCCCCTCTTATCTGATCATTAAATTCCATTTGTTTTTGAATGTTTATTTTTAAATCTTCCAAAGAAACATCTAGCGTCCCAGCTTCTTCACTTGCACGAATAAGATTAATTGTTACACTATCGAAGATCTTAGGGAATTTGGAGAAAGATGTATAAATTCTTTTACCCTGCATCAAATCAGCACGCAGTGTTTCTAAAACAATTTTGAGATGTCCTTTTGAATCTTCTAAAAGCGAGTCTATGACTTCTATAATCGGAATACCAGCCTTCAACATGGTAGACATGTTGCTAATTAAATTTATCTCTTCATTTGTTGATATTGATATATCTGCTAGTTTCATTCTGATTCAACCTTGGTTACGCGTAATACTTCTTCAATTGTAGTTAAACCTCTAGCTACTTTGGACAACCCATCTTCTAGCATGGTTCTCATACCCTCTTCAACGGCTACACGTTGAATAAAATCGGCATCTTTTTTTTGCGAAATATAATCACGAATGTTTTTTGTTACTTTTAAAACTTCAAACACTCCAATTCTTCCTTCATACCCAGTATTATGACAAACCTTACAGCCTGCTCCTTGATAAAGCATGATCTGCTGATTGGCAGGGAAAAACTTGGAAATTTCTCCCTCAGAAATATGTTCTATAAGCTTCTTTCTTTCAACTGTAACAGACGTTTTACACATTTCACAAATTTTACGCACCAACCTTTGTGCAAAAATCACATTTACAGTTGAGGCTACTAGGAAAGGTTCAACTCCCATGTCTGTCAAACGAGGTAAGGTAGTTGCGGCATCATTGGTGTGAAGTGTAGAAAGAACTAGATGTCCGGTTAAAGCTGCATTTACCGCGATTTCCGCAGTTTCATTGTCACGAATTTCACCGACAAAAACGATATTGGGATCTTGACGCAAAATAGAACGTAATCCATCGGCAAAAGTTAAACCCGATTTCGGATTTACGTGAATTTGATTTACACCTTTGATACGATACTCCACAGGATCCTCAATGGTTGTAATATTTTTCTCTCGAATATTTAAAATCTTTAAAATAGAGTAAATAGATGTCGTTTTACCTGAACCCGTAGGTCCAGTAGATAAAACCATACCAAATGACTTATTGAATCCATCAGTGACAATTTTTAAATCTTCTTCCGTCATGCCTAAATCAAGCAAAGAAAAGTTGCGAAATCTCGAGGCAAGTAAACGCAAAACAGCTTTTTCACCATCTACGACTGGAAGGATAGATACACGAATATCTAAATCTTCCTCTTCTAACTTAGCTCGCATTTTCCCGTCTTGCGGACCTAAATGCTCATCAGTCCTTAAACGTGATAATACTTTAATTCTACTGATAACCTGGTCATGTAAAGATTTAGGTAAAAACAAGACATCATGTAAAATGCCATCGACACGAAAACGAACTAAAGAATTTAACTCTTCCGGTTCAATATGGATATCCGACGCGCGATCCTGATAGGCATAGCGAATAACTAAGTCAACAATCTTAGCTATAGGCGCGTCATTTTTTACATGGCCACTTTTTCTAACTTCGTCTTCGATTAATTCGTCAAACGACTTTTGCAAATTTTTCTGATAAATACGCAGTGAGGCATAAATATCTCTTTCTGTGGCTAAATATGCTATCACCTGCATGTTGGTTTTTCTTGCAATGATGTCCTGGATACCTTTATCTGATGGGTCAGACATAGCGATCTTAACCGTTTGATTTTCGATGGCAAAGGGAATGGTATGATGTTTGAGAGCTATACGTTCAGGGATAATTCGGGCTACTTGTGGATCTAATACTATTTTGGACAAAACGATGAATGGAATTTTAAGCGCATCAGAAATAAGGATTCCCAGATTCTCATCTGAAATTAAGTCTTTTTCTACTAATGCATCTGCCAAACTGATATGTGTATTTTTAGCAAAATCCAGCATCTCATCAATTTTTTTCTCATCTAACAGTTTGGTTTGCAGAATGATTTCTTTAAGCGTAACATCACTTATGATCATAGGCAGGTTTGATAAAGCTATATTCATAATAACAAATTGCTGAAATTGTCACCAGAGGAGATCTAAATAATAAGTAAATATAAAAGAGTATATACAAGGTGTTTAAAGAAGGCTGAACTCTAACCCAATATCTATCTTAACCTAAAAATTGCTGGACTTTTTGAATAAGTGTGGAGTAATCAAAAAAACTCTTATTTACATAGTCATTGGCTCCTAAATCTTTAGCTCTTTGAATATCCTTTTCCTGTCCTAGAGTTGAAAAAATAATCACTGGAATATTTACAATTTGTTGTGATTCAGACTGTTTCTTCTCAGCTAAAAACTCGAAGCCATCTTTCACAGGCATAATCAAATCCAACAAAACTATATTAGGCAAAAAAGTAGTTAGTTTTTTTATTCCTTCATCACCGTTAGCGGCCTCTTCTACTATAAAACCACTCTGCTTTAACTTATAAGCATAGAACTGTTGAAAAAAATGATCATCTTCAACCAGTAGTATTTTTTTATTTTGTACTGGAGATTCCTGGCCTTGTTGTTGGTCATTTACTAAGACCTCAGTATTTGGTATGGCAATTGATCCTAACATCAAATTGATTTTTTTACCTCTATCCTGTAGATAATTCAGTTGTTCAGAAGTCAACGGGGTAGAAGAATCCCTAAGCGGTCTTAGCATTTGCTCAACCTCAGCGCACTCGTTGCCTAAATCACGATATCCCATTACGTTGCATTGGCTTCTGATAGAATGCACTGCAATAAACATTTGCTCGACAGCAGCTTGTTCTGTCTGACTACGTAAATAATTTTCTAGATTAGTATTAAAACTGAATAAATATTGCTTGGCTGATTGAAGGAAAAGCTGATGATATTTTTGTTTGGTCTGCTCGTCCATAAACTCTACATACTATAAACTTCATTAGACTTTATGTCAATAAAAATACTTGCAACTCAAGGCACATACAGTAATAATAGAGACATGTCTGCCCATTCGACTAATCTTGTACTATGGTTTTCGGAAGTTGATAAAGAAGATGTTTATTTAGTCGGGGAAAAAGGCGCAAATTTAGGGGAAATTACTTCAGCAGGCTTTTCAGTACCTAATGGCTTTATCGTTTCCTCTCATGCTTATTTCAATTTTTTGCGAGAAAATCGATTATCTGAAAAAATTAAACACTTACTGTCGACAATTAACTATGATCGCCCTGAATCAACTGCCCAAGTCTCTGAACATATCAAAAAGCTTATTTTAGAAGCTCAACAATCTAAAGAATTGATTGAAGATATTACACAGTCTTACTCTAAGTTAAGCGGACTCTTTAAACAAAAACAAGTTGCAGTTCGCTCTTCGGCAACAACCAAAGACTTACCCTTAGCTTCACTGGCAGGTCAGCAGAATACTTATTTAAATATCAAAGGATATAGTAATGTGTTGTTAAAAATAAAGGAATGCTGGGCCTCATTATTTGATGCTAGAACTATATTTTATCGTCATGAAAAGAATTTTGATCACTTTCGCATAGGTATGGCTGTTATTGTTCAGCACATGATTGAGTCAGATAAATCTGGTCACATGTTTACAGTTGATCCAATCACCAACGACAAAAATAAAATTGTTATTGAAGCGATTTATGGTTTGGGTGGAATGATCACACAAGGACAAATCACACCCGATCATTACGAAATAGATAAAAAGAATTACTACATTCTACAAAAAAAAGTTCAAATTCAGGACAAAATGTTAAAAAAAGTTAGCTTTGAGAATAGAATAATTAAGTTAACTACTCCTATCGGAAATCAGCAAAAAATAACAGATGAAGAAATTATCCAACTGGCTGAAATTGGTAAAAAGCTTGAACATCATTACTATTTCCCGCAAGAATGCGAATGGGCTATTGAAGATGGAAAAATTTACATTGTGCAAACACGCCCCATTACAACATTCTCTAAAGCCAAAAGTGAAAAAGCAAATGAGCCTTCTGTGCGGCATGGTGGATTATTACTTAAAGGAGCGCCTGCTTCTCCAGGCATAGCTTCTGGTCCAGTAAAAATATTACAAAATTCTCATGACGTTTCAAGTGTCACACCAGGTGAAGTATTAGTGGTCAACCATACGAATCAAGATTATTCGCGTGCTATGAAAAAAGCTAACGCGATTGTTAGCCAAATCGGTGGTCACACTTCTCTCGCATCTATTGTTTCAAAAGAAATAGGCATTCCTGCCATTACAGGTATAGAAAATGCAATAAAAACCTTGAAAAATGGACAAGTCGTAACCGTAAACGGCACGCTAGGAGAAGTTTATTCTGGAGGATTTATCAACGGAGATCAAAAAAAAGAGCTGCTTACTCCAAAGCATCTCCAAACTGCCACCAAAGTTTATGTAAATCTATCAGAAACAGTGAATTCGGATAAAGTTGCACAGAAAGATGTAGACGGAGTTGGATTGTTAAAAGCAGAATCCATGATAACAAGTATAGGGATTCACCCAAAAAAAATTCTTCAAGATGGCACTCAAAAGGAGTATATTGCTAAATTGGCGGGGCAGCTAGAAAATGTCTGTCGAAATTTTGGACAAAGGCCAGTAATATATAAGGCTAGTGATTTTAAAAGCAATGAATATAGAAATTTAATTGGAGGTAAAACTTATGAACTAACAGAAGAAAACCCCTTAATTGGCTATCGAGGAGCTTTTCGCTATATTCATGATCCCCAAGTTTTCTATATGGAATTGGAAGCAATAAAAATTGTGCGTAATAAAATGGGCTTAAAAAATCTTTGGCTTATGGTACCTTTTGTGCGGAATGTACGTGAACTGATAGAAGTTAAAAAGATAATAGCCTCAGCCGGATTATATAGGAGCCCGAGTTTTAAACTCTACATGATGTGTGAGATTCCAAGTAATGTGATTTTATTAGAAAAATTTATCGAGGTTGGACTAGATGGGGTTTCAATTGGTTCCGATAATTTAACAACTCTAATGCTTGGCACTGATAGGGATAATAGTGAGGTAGCACATGAATTTGACGAACGAAATGAAGCTATGCTTTGGGCATTTGAGCATGTCTTAAAAATTTGTAAAAAACATAGTGTGAGTTCATCGATTTGTGGACAAGCACCAAGTTTATATCCGGATATGTTAGAAAAATTAGTCCGTTGGGGAATTAGCAGTATTTCTATTTCGCCTGATCTGGTGGAATCGGCAAGAGAACAAATTGCTCGTATAGAAAGTAACCTTTAATCAAACTTTATTGTTCGCAAATCGGTTTTTCGCTTCCAGTGTCTCATAACTAATCCGACACCTGCAACCACCCCTGCCACTAAACCTTTTACAGGATTGCCTTCGATTAAAGCGTCCGTTACTCCTCCTGCTACAGGTGGAATTAGAATAGATGAAGAATAAGGATATTTTGTATATAAATTTTTCGATATTTGCCAAGAACCATTAGCAATGTCCAAGGCTGTATCTACACCATCATATGCAAGTTCCTGTACTTTAGTCTTTAAGGGACTTCTAACTCTATAAACTGTTCCATGTAAGGGATATAACTTATCTTGCTTTAAGTTATTATTTACTACTGGCCTGCCAGCCATTTCGTTTTGCATTGGGTCAATTGGTTCAATTCTTTCTGAGATAATAGGTATTATAGGATATATATTATATTTGTCAAATAAAAAGAAAACCTTGCATAACTACTTATAAATGACTTATGCTATTTAAGTCCAATGGATAATAAATATACTTCCGAATATTTTCAAAACCTTCCAGACTCGCTAGTTTGGTTTGAAGACGGCAGCCTTAATATGGCCTACAATGTCTTGGATCATAACATTGAAAAAGGCAATGGCAATAAAACAGCTTTGATTTATGAAGCAGAAGATGGAACGACCACCGAGATTACTTTTTTCAGTTTGGTCAGAAAAAGTAATAGAATTGCGAATTATCTACATCAAATTGGTATTAAAAAAGGAGATCGAGTCTCTATTTTTCTACCCAGAATCCCCGAGTTGTTTTATATTTTCTTAGGAATCATGAAAACTGGAGCTATTGCCAGTGTATATTTTTCTGCCTTTGAATCTGAAGCTCTAAAAGATAGATTGAGTAACTCAGGCAGCAAGATTGTCTTCACTAATAAAAATTTATTGCCAAGAGTTGAAAAAATTAAAAATGATTTATCCGAATTAAGTTCTATATTAGTTGTAGACAACGAAGAATTTATAGCTGAATATGAGTCTCAATCAGACAGTTTTGAAACAGCCCACACACAAGCTGAAGATTATGCTTTTATGCTTTATACATCGGGTACAACCGGAAAACCAAAAGGCATCGTACATGCACATTATGCAATTATTCAACAAATTGCCAGTGCCAAATTATGTTTAGACCTGCAGCCAAATGATGTATATTGGTGCACCGCTGATCCCGGCTGGATTACCGGTATTGTTTACTCCATCTTGAGCAACTGGGCACTGGGAATAACCACCGTCGTGTACGGTGGTAAATTTGAGGCTGAGAAATGGTATGAAATAATTGCCAAACACAAAGTTACTGTATGGTATACAGCTCCTACAGCCATCCGCATGTTGATGGCTAAAGGTGAAGAATTAGTACAAAAACATGACCTATCAAGTTTACGTTTTTTGGCCTCAGTTGGCGAGCCACTTAATCCTGAAGCAATCCTTTGGGGTAACAAAGTATTTGGTAAATTTTTTCATGATACCTGGTGGCAAACCGAAACTGGTTCTATCATGATTGCCAATACTCCCTCACTAGGTATTCATCCCGGATCAATGGGCAAACCTTTGCCCTGGGTAGAAGCAAAAATAATGGATGATAATATGGAAGAGGTGGTAGTCAATGAAGAAGGCAATTTGTGTCTCAAACCCTATTGGCCGTCTATTATGCGAACAATTTGGCAAGACGAGGAGAAATATAAATCATATTTTAAAGATGAATGGTATATTTCGGGTGACAAAGCCAAAAAGGACGAGAAAGGCTATTTTTGGTTTATAGGGCGGGCAGACGATTTGATCAAAACATCTGGAGAACGCATTGGTCCCTTCGAAGTTGAAAGTGTGTTGATTGAACATCCAGATGTGGTTGAAGCAGGAGTGATTGGTAAACCTGACGTTGTTCGTGGTGAAATTATTAAAGCCTTTGTAGTTTTGAAAGACGAGTCACTGGCCTCCGAAAAACTTAAATCTGAGTTAGCAGACTTCGTTAAGACTCATTTAGCCGGTCATGCATATCCTCGCGAAATAGAGTTTATAGATCGTCTGCCTAAAACCAGAAGCGGTAAAATTATGCGCAGAATCTTACGTGCCAAAGAATTAGGCCAGCCAATCGGAGATATTTCAACTTTGGAAGATTATTAAATTATGTTAAAACCAGATCTATATGAAACAGTTATGGGGTCTAACCTTTTTGTAAATGCCAAACAAAGCGCAATTACATTTGATGCAATTAATAAACAACCCGGAATTAACGGATCATATACTGTAGTCCCTTTAGATATATTACGAAGAAGAATAAGTAATCAGCCACATTACGAAGAAAGTTTCTTATTTAAAGTTGAAGATTTTTTGTTAAACAGTGAAGATGTGCAAATGGATGCACGGACAGTATACCTAAGCAAAGTAGGCATAACAAAAGCAATAATTGAATCTTATAACTCTGATATTTTCGACATTGCTAATGGACTTGACCGATATAAAAAAAGATATCTTATGCCTTTTTCTCCTCATAAACCTCGATAAGTTTTATTCTAAGCGTAGTGGTTTATAATTAAATTTATCAAGTAAGTTAGAAATTTCTAAATATTTTTTGCCCGCTAACATCCCCCCAGCTAGAAGTTCTTCATCGGTTACGTCGTCCAAACAAAACTCAGGTATTTGAAAGTTATTTAATTCTTTTTCTGTATTAAATTCTTTATCAACCAAAACTAAGCCAGCCAAATTGTCCAAAAACACATCAATCTCAAACTCTTGACCTTGCCATTTATATTTATAACGCGCTTTGTGGGTTTTAAAACCTTCGACCACTGATAAAGCAGCAAATTCATCTTCTGTTAAAACAATTGTTTCTTCTATATGCTTACTTGCATCTTGTTCCTGCGTTTGAGTCTTACGAGTGATTGAATATTGCTCACCTCTTTTTCTTAACCTTAAATGTGGATGTGGAGTATTTTTGGGCATATAAATATCGACCAAATCTACATAAGGAAATGATGTCAGATCATCTGGGATATATTTTGCTAAATAAGTTTTTTCTAATTCAATTTCTGTCATATATGAAAAAGTAACACTATCTCTCCTTTAGGTTCACGTTTTTTATAATACAATAAATATTGACTAATAGTTTTTTTACTAACTTCCTCATGAACCTTGCTCAACTCTCTCGCAATTACGATTTCAATGTCACCTAAAGTTTCGCTAATTTCTTCTAGTGTTTTGCGAAGCTTATGTGGCGCTTCAAATATGATAAACGTAGAAGAAATAATTTCAGCTGATTGCTTAATATTCTCATAAAATGTTTTTCGATGACCTGGTTTATGGGGGGGATAACCCAGAAAAGTAAATTTATCTGAGGGTAATCCGGATGCAGCTAGAGCCGTAGTCACTGCACTGGGCCCAGGAAGAGATACCACTTTTATATTATTTTCATAACACGCCTTGACCAAACGAAAACCCGGATCAGAAACCAGCGGAGTTCCTGCGTCGGATACCAATACTACATCAAAATCGTTTTTTAATACGTTCACTATTCCAGGTATTCGTACAAATTCATTTTGTTCGTAATATGAAATAAGTTGAGGCTGATCTACTTTTTCTTCTGGATTAGTAGAAAACTTTTCTTTAAGTAATTTTAACAACTGACCGGTTTTCCTGGTATCTTCACAAGCTATATATTGTGCAGAAAATAACAAATTCAAACTGCGAATTGTTATATCTTCCAGATTGCCAATTGGTGTTGGAACAATGTACAATATCCCCATATGCTCGAGATGTTATCAGGGTTTATTATACATTTTATTCAAGCGGGAGGCTATGGTGGAATTTTTGCCCTAGTAGCGATTGGTTCATCCGTCTTTCCTATTCCTTCAGAAATAGTTTTACCCTTTTCAGGCTTTTTGGTTTTTTCAGGAAAGTTAAACTATTTTATTGTGGTGCCTATTGCAGTAATCGCTGATGTTTTAGGCTCACTTGTGCCATATTTTATTGGTTTCTTTCTCGAAGAGAAAGTGATTTTAAATTTAATCAAAAAGCATGGCAAATATGTACTTCTAAGTGATCGCGAGTATGAACATGCTGCTAACTGGTTTAAAAAATACGGCGACAAGATGGTTTTGATAGGCAAATTGTTACCTGGGGTACGCTGGATTATTTCTCTTCCTGCAGGAGTATTTGAAATGAATGTATGGAAGTTTATAACCTATGCTGCTATTGGTTCTATAATATATAGTTCATTGTTAACTTTTATTGGTGTTTATTTGGGTACCAAGTGGCAATCATTAAGCGGCTTGTTTCGTCAACTAGAGCTAGTCATCGTTATTCTATTGGTTCTGGCTGTTATTTGGTACCTAGATCATAAACTTGAGATTCGTAAAAAACTCTTCAAAAAGTAAAATGTCCAGAATATTTATGATTTTGGTAATTGTTTTAATAATTGTAGTAATATATACAGCTTTTTCTGTCTATCTTGCCTCACGTGTGTTAGCATCTTATCCACAAAAAATTAATGTTTCTGCAGACCTTGTAGCTCCAACTCATGAAGATATCACAGTTAATGGTGCGCAAGGAGCAGTACTTAAAGGTTGGTTTTTCCCAGGTACTAATGGGAAATTGATCATTTTAGTAACAGGTATAAAACAGATTCGTGCTAATGTAGATTACTTTGGTGTTGATTTGGCAAGGGAATTAAATGCACAGGGATATGCTTTAATTATGTATGACAGCCGCGGGCATGGTGAATCTACGGGTAACGTTACTCAGGGTCTCTTGGAAAGTCAGGATGTAGTAGCGGTAGCCAATTTTGCCAAACAAAAAGGATTTTTAGGCAAAGATATAGGCATTATCGGCGACTCTATGGGGGCAATCTCTATTCTGATGGCAGCCGATAAATTACAAGATATAGGAGCTTTAGTTATAGATAGCTCAGCCGCTAGAATGAAACCAATTATTGCTAATGTTTTAATACAACAAAACGGAGTTTGGCCTATTTTTGTGCCTGGTACTTTTATGGCCATGAAATATATTTATCATGTTGATGTAAATCAGATAAACCCTATCGACCATGTTGCCATGGTTCCTAATCGAGTTTTCTTATTCTTGCAATCTAATGGTGATACGACCATACCTGTAAATGATGCAAGGGCGTTACTGGCTAAAGCCAACCCACAAAGTAAGTTAGAAATATTTTATGGAGGTAACCATATTGAAACTTATAAACTCCATCCAGAACAATATAGAAAAGTGGTTTTCCCTTTCCTGCAGCAACAATTAAATAAGTAGATTAAAATCTGCGAACTAACCCCACTACTTTACCTTGAATTTTACAGGTGTTAGGGTAAATAGGTTCCATAGTTGAATTGGCCGGTCGCAAAATGACCTTACCACCCTCTTTATAAAATCTTTTTAAGGTTGCTAAGTTGTCATCCACCAATGCAACAACAATTTCGCCATTAGTTGCATCCGCAACTCGCTCAATAACCACATAGTCTCCATCCATAATACCATCTTCAATCATCGACTCACCCTTAACTTGTAAAACATAAGCTGTCTTATGTCCGGAAATCATAGATGCTGAAACGTGAAAGGTAGCATTAGGATCAGTATGGGGTTCTAAAGGTCTGCCTGCAGCAATATAACCCATCAAAGGAAGCTCAATAGAACGCACTACTCCGGCTTCAGGGACAGCAAATGCATCTGGCAAGATTCTTAAAGCACGTGTATTCCCTTCGTCTTTTTTTATATATCCTTTGTCAACTAAATTACGAATAATGGTATGCACAGTAGAAACACTGCTATGTCCGGTTGCTTGTGCCATTTCCTTAAGAGTTGGAGAATAACCGTATTGTTTTTGAAACTGGGCTAAAAATGTTAATAATTCACGTTCCTTGCGATATAGTACACCCGGCATAGTTAGTAAAATATACGACATTTCGTATAATTTCGTCAATCAGACAAAGTGATACAAAGATAGTCAAAATTTATTGTTAAACTTGCCATTATGGCTGGATTGTTCTAAAATTTCAGAGTGTCAAATGAAAAACCAAATATAAAAGGGCTTTGGGCATTGTTGCAGCGAACAGTTCCTGCCCCCGAACCCACCCAAGATAACATTTCTTATTTCATTCCATCTAATGCCTTAATTACTCAAGAGTATCTTAACCGACTATTCGTCCCCCCCGTAGATTTAGCTAGTGGGAGATTCAAATTCTCGTCTTGGAATGGTGAGACTGTTTTTAATAATTTAAATGTTCTAACGCATCTTAAAATGAATAAAAGTCATTCTGGGCCCACCATAGCGATTAAATTTACTTCGTTCTCAAATTCACATAATCAATCTAGCGAAGAATGGTCTATTCAAGAAATGAAAGATCGTATGCGTGTTATGCTTATAAGATTGATGGGAAGCAGGACATCGTTATTACTTCCACAAAGATCATTTTCAGATGACGATAAGGATTCATATGCCTTTTTAAAAAGTATTGATATTTTTTTCCATGAAGCCCCAGATCAAACTAAACAAAGTTTATTAGTTTTTTTGAAAAAAAAGAGCAGCCCTCAAATAAGTCCGATCAGAACAACTCATCACATTAATCGAGAGTCTACTCAGCATAATTTAGAGCAAGCAGATAAAAATTCGCGCTTCACCTCGTTAGAAGAAGCTTTAGGAGCGCTCTCCCGCCTAAAAACAATTATAGAGTCATCCACAACCATACCCGCACCCCCATCCACTCTACCTTCGGGTCCTATTTTGCCCTATACTTCATAAGAGACTTCAACTTAAAATGATGAGAAGTGAAATATGCATTAGCTCTCAAATTCGTTCTGGCAATATTCCACTTTTTACTTAATATGCTATACTGTCAGGACGATGCAGTTCAAATTAGCCTCGAAATTTAAGCCAACTGGAGATCAACCCCAGGCCATTAAACTACTTACCGAAAACCTTGAACATAATGCTAAACATCAAGTTTTACTCGGAGTTACAGGCAGTGGAAAAACTTTTACAATGGCCAATGTAATTCAAAAACTACAACGACCTACCTTAATTATTTCGCATAATAAAACATTGGCTGGACAACTTTACCAAGAATTTAGAGATTTTTTTCCTGACAATGCTGTGTCTTATTTTGTTTCTTATTACGATTATTATCAACCTGAGGCTTATGTCCCGCGCAGTGATACCTATATAGAGAAAGAAGCTGAAATTAATGATGAAATTGATAAACTACGTTTGTCTGCTACTACGAATCTGTTAACCCGCAAGGATGTCATAGTAGTCGCATCCGTCTCATGTATTTATAATCTTGGCTCTCCTGTTGAATATGGCAAATTTGTTCTTGAGTTAATGGAGGGTATGAAGATCGAACAACGTGATATTCTAGTTCGCTTGACCGACCTGCAATATGACCGTAATGATTATGAATTCAAACGCGGCACATTTCGTGTCAGGGGAGGCTCAATTGAACTATTCCCTGCTTATATGGACGACGGCATCCGCATGGAAATTAATGAAAATTCATTATCCTCGATGCAAAGATTTGATCCTTTGAGTGGGGACGTGATAGAAATTATTCATAAAACCGTGATTTATCCCGCCAAACATTACATGACTGATCCGCGTACCTATGATGATGCATTTAAACGCATCAAAGCAGATTTGGACAAAAGAGTTGGAGAGTTAAGATCTCAGGATAAATTACTGGAAGCTCAGAGATTAGCTCAAAGAACTAATTTTGACTTGGAAATGATCCGCGAAGTTGGCTATGTTAACGGAATAGAAAATTATTCTATATACTTTGAAAATCGTGCCAAAGGTACTCCACCTTACACTTTGATTGATTATTTTGAACATGCAAGTAAAGATTGGTTATTAATCGTCGATGAATCCCACATTACTTTGCCACAAATTCGTGGTATGTACAATGGGGATCAATCTCGAAAAAGTGTGTTGATTGATTATGGTTTCCGTCTACCATCCGCACTAGACAATCGTCCTCTAAAGTATGATGAATTTATGCGTAAAGCCCACCAGATGGTATTCGTTAGCGCCACCCCCAATGAATATGAGCTTTCCTTGGCTCAAGAGACTGAGCATGGAGTAGTAGAACAACTTATTCGACCAACAGGGTTAGTAGATCCGGAAGTGTTTGTACGTCCCACAGAAGGACAAATTCCGGATGTACTTAAAGAAATAGAAAAAAGAGTTAGTAAGAAACAACGTGTTTTAATTACAACTTTGACCAAACGCATGGCGGAAGAACTCACTAGTTATTTACAGGAAAAGCAAGTTAAGGTTGCCTATATTCACTCTGATGTAGAAACTCTTGATCGACAAGACCTGTTAGATAGTTTGCGTTTGGGTGAATTTGATGTATTGGTGGGCATAAATCTTTTGCGTGAAGGTTTGGATTTACCAGAAGTTTCGCTGGTTATAATACTTGATGCAGACAAGGAAGGGTTTTTGCGTAGTCGCAGCTCATTGATTCAAACTATGGGAAGAGCAGCACGTAATGTAGATGCCCAAGTCATACTTTATGCAGATAGAATGACTGATTCAATGAAGGCAGCTATGGAAGAAGTCGAAAGAAGAAGAAAAATTCAAATTCAGTACAACAAAGATCATGATATTACACCTACAACTATTGAAAAAGCGGTCAGAGCTAAACTTATAGATCGTATAATCGAAGACGAGGAAGTCGAAACCTTAGATACTCTGATCCAGCTGGGACAGAAAGAAGTATTGTTGCCTGATGAAAAGAAAGATTTACTGAGTAAACTTAGAAAAGAAATGAGAATCGCTGCTGACCACCTGGATTTTGAAACAGCCATGAAAATCCGCGACCAGATTAAAAAACTCAACTAATTAGTAATTTCTGCACCCCAATACTTAAATCCTCAACATATTTAAGCTCAAAATAACTAGTGAAACGAGTTCATTTTTGTATTTTAAGTATAAACATTTTCCTACCTGCCGCCGGTTAGAGATCTGTTTAGATATAAAAATTTGATATTATTCAACCTGATATATTCTTCACGTGCTCTATATTAACTAATTCTCCAAGTGGGGTAAGAATAACAGCTATAGCATCAATGCGCATAGCATCGGGCAAATTGTGATGAGACGCTTTATAGACCTCAGCTGATCTAGTTAATGCTTTGATTTTGAAATAAGTGATTGATTCCAGAGGAGTACCAAATTCTTCGGTTGTGCGTGTTTTCACCTCAAAAAATACTAAAGTGTTGTTTTTCAAACTATCCGGGTTCTCAATGCCAATAATATCTATTTCTCCATTACGCAAGCGGAAGTTACGAGCCATGATTCTATAATTATTTTTCTTAAGATAGCTCGTAGCGTACATCTCTCCTAATACTCCTAATTTATTCATGAGCTTATTATACCCTTTGTAAGTCTCTTTGAATAATGTTTATTATCTTGTCCAAATGAGGTAAAACATCTTGATTTCTCGAACTCCAATTACTTCTTGCATTTTTAAGTATAGCTAATCTTGCTAATTTTTGACTCGTATGAGTAATTTTAGGATGTTCCTCACTCATAATAACGATAATACTCCTCATAAGTCCTCTTGTTCTGGATGGACTATTTGAGTCTGGATAAAGCTCAGTATCAAGAAGCTGTTGTCTTAAACTACGAATTTTAGGTTGCGAATACGAGGGTATCGGAAAAGACTCTTTCATAAAAAACAAAGGAATCTATAAAAATTAACTAATTTTTGGAAGACGCAGATAATTTAAGTGGGCTCGTCTAATTTTCTTTTTAGATTTTTCTCTTAATTCAATTTTTTCAATATTAGGAGAGGCTAAAGGCCAAATTCTTTCTACAGCAATATCCCCAACCATTTTTTGAACCTGAAGGGTCTTATTTATACCTCGTCCTTTGATGGATAAAACTATCCCTTCAAAGACCTGAATGCGAGATTTATCGCCTTCCTGAATCTTCTGATGAACTCTAATTCTGTCTCCGGCTGCAAAATTTATCTGTTGCATAGTGGTATTATAGCGGAAATTCTAAAATTCCTCAAGATCCCTTGCTAAAATCAATAAGTGGCTAGATTATTTCTTCGCGCATGCCTTGATGAACTCAATAAAAATGGGATGCGGATGCAAAGGACGACTCTTGTATTCGGGATGACCTTGGGTTCCTAAAAAGAAAGGATGCTCAGATTTGGGCAGTTCAACTATTTCAACCAAGTTTTCTTTAACTGACCTGGCTGATATTACCAATCCCGCTTTTTCAAAATCCTGTGCGAAATCATTATTAAATTCATAGCGATGTCGATGTCTTTCACTGGTCAAACCTGTCTTTTCGTCAATAAATGAGTTATATTTCTTATATATCTCAAAAGCCCGTGTACCCTGTTTGACAAAAGCTTCCCAACCTCCCAATCTCATCGTCCCTCCATAAGCCCGACGGGCAATTAATTCTTTTTGTGCTTCGATGAAATGGATTACTTTATGTTTGGATTTAGGGTTTATTTCTTCAGTATTTGCATCCTTCCAACCCAAAACATCACGAGCAAATGCCACAACTGCCAACTGCATGCCAAAACACAATCCTAAGTAAGGAATTTTTTCGCGACGAGCATAAATAGCTGAAGCAATCATACCTTCACTTCCCCGTTCTCCCCATCCGATAGGTACAATAATACCGTCTGGATGGCCAATGATTTTTTTGGCTCCTTCTTTCTCGACTTTTTCTGCATCTACCCACATAGTATTAACTTTAACTCCATTTTCTGTCGCAGCATGAGAGATAGCATCAAACAACGCAGCGTAAGAATCTCTTAACTGATATGAGCCAGTACCAAAATATTTCCCTACAATAGCAATAGTAATTTCTTTTGTTTTTGTAGCTTTGATTTTTTTAATATGCTCTTTCCAGGCATCCAATTTAGGCTCTTTTACTTTAAAACCCAGTTTTTGTTGAATTCTTTTATCAATTCCTTGCTCATGCAAGATCAAAGGAATTTCATAAACTGTATCTACATCAGGATTGGAGATAATATCATCTGCATGCATATTGCAGAAAAGCGCAAATCTGTCACGACGGCGCTTATCCAAATGAGATTCAGAACGTGCAACGATAAAATCAGGTTGGATACCCATACCATTAAGAGTTCTAACAGATAATTGAGTAGGCTTAGTCTTCGGTTCACCCAAATGACTTGGTGTGGGCATATAGCTAACGTGTATATGAATCACATCACCCGGATTACGCAATGTCAAAATGCGTGATGCTTCATAATAGAGGACATTTTGATACTCTCCAGCTGTACCTCCCAACTCTATTAATACAATATCGGCATCTGTTTTTTTTGCCAAGTGAAAAATACGAGCCTGAATTTCATCAGTAATATGAGGAATCGCTTCTACATCTTCTCCGTTATATTCAAATCGTCGTTCTCTATCGATAACTGTTTGATAGATACGTCCAATAGTAATGAAATTATCTTTCCCCATATCCATATCCAAAAACTTTTCATACGTTCCCATGTCCATATCACCCTCTGTGCCATCTTCGCACAAGAAAGGATCACCATGCTCGATAGGGTTAATTGTGCCAGCGTCTACATTTAAATAGTTCTCAAACTTTAGAGGAACAACTTTATAACCTGCTGATTTTAAAAGTAAAGCTATGGAAGCTGAAGTGAGGCCTTTACCAATACCGGATATTACGCCACCTGAAATAAATATATATTTAGTTTTTTTATTTTTTAAATTATTGCGGGGCACGATTTATACTAACAAATAAATATTAGGTCGTCAATAGACAAATTCGTGTATTTTAAGCATCTTTAGTAAAATATATAAGTACATATCAAACTTCTGACCAATTATTTATGAGGACTGAACATTCTAAAATTACATCCCTTCTCCCCTACAGAAAAAACGCTAGATGTTAGATGAAAAAAAAGTAATTTGATTATGAGCGGGATACGAGAGTCGAACTCGCTTCTATTCCTTGGGAAGGAATCATACTACCGGTGTACTAATCCCGCAAGACTTCTAATTGCTTATTATAGCCGGATAGAAGAAAAATACAACGAGTTTATTATAGAAATTAATTTCGGGGGATAACCAGGACATTACCGGAATGAATAATACTTGGATTTGCAAGCCGATTCGATTGAGCAATTTTTGTCCACATATATCCATTGTTGTAAGCTCTAACCGCTATATTCCATAAATTATCTCCCTTTTGCACCGTATATTGATTACTAGAAATTACTGGCTCTACTGTTTGATTCGATTGCTGGGTGTTAACTGACTCAGAAGCAACTTGAATCGGTTTTTCAGCAGGCAAAATCAATACATCGCCCTTGTAAATCATCCCCGGGTTAGCTAAATGATTAGCCTTTGCAATATCAACCCAATTGTACCCACTGCCATAATGAGACAGAGCTATGTTCCATAAATCATCATTGATTCTAACCGTATATTTAACTTCTTTCACCACTTTACCTACCTGAGTTGGTGTGGGAGTAGAAGTTGGCTTAATGGTAGGCAAAGAAATCAATGTCGGTTTGACTGTTGGCTTAACAACCTGTTTTTTAGGAGCCTTAGTTATAGAAATATTTTGTGCAATTTGGGTTGGTGCAATACTGATTGAAGATGTCTCTTGTTTTAAAGTTGAGGTTGTATGCTTATTCCGTACAAGAGTAATAAGTAGGAGTGAACCCATAATTACTACTATAATGCCTAAAATAAGACTAGTATAAGACTCATCAAGACGAAATAATTCACCCCAATTAATTGATTTGTTTTTCTTTCCTTTACTAGTTGTTTTTTTTCTGCCTGGCATACTTTTACATCCTTTGGGCAGAGTGTGATAAAAATTGCGGGGCCAACGGGACTCGAACCCGCGACCTCCTCCGTGACAGGGAGGCGCTCTAACCAACTGAGCTACGACCCCAAATTAGCCGTTAGTCATTGGTCTTTAGCCTTTGCACAAAAACCTAGACTGACGTTGTAATTTTAACAAACTATTGTTCCCTGGTCAATCAGATAGTAATAAGTCAAGCACAGCTAAAGTTGCAAACTATCCAGCTTGTGATATAAACTATGCTTGTGAACAACAAGTCAATTGCTAATCTTCTCAACAGAGTGGCGGTTGCCTATTCTATTAAAGATGAAAAGAAATTCCGCTTTCAGATTTTGGCTTACCAAAAAGCAGCAGAGACTATTTCTAATGAGGTTCGTGAAGTAATTGATTTATATAAAGAACATCAACTTGATACTATTCCAGGCGTAGGAGCTTCTCTACAAAAACATTTGGAAGAACTTTGTAGAACAGGCTCGGTGACCCATTTTGAAACTATTCTCAAAGATGTCCCCGAAGCTGTATTTCCCTTACTAGACTTACCCACTATTGGTCCCAAAACGGCATATAAGCTTGTTACAGCTTTTAAATTAAATAATCCAAAAACTGTTCTTAAAGACCTGTTAGCTATGGGTAAACAAAACAAAATTGCTACATTGGAAGGTTTTGGTGAAAAATCTCAAAATGAAATAATAAAAACTATCGAACAAGCTGGTTTGACAGATAAAGCAGCAGAAAGAATGACTTTACCATTTGCCTCACAAATGGCTGATCAGCTGATCGAATATATGCGTCAATGTAAAGACGTTAAAGAAATTTATACACTTGGTAGTCTTCGCCGTCGTATGGAAACAATTGGGGATATAGACATCGCGGTCGCTACAGACAATGCTAATAGTGTTTTGAATCACTTCATTAATTATCCTTACAAATCACGCTTGCTTGACCGAGGAGATGTTTCAGCCTCAATTCTAGCGACCAATGGCCGAAGAATTGACATTAAAACTCAATCAGCAGATACATTCGGAGCCATGCTCCAGCATTTCACTGGCAATAAAGAACACAACGTACATTTACGTGAAATAGCCTTAAAAAAGGGTATGTCATTGTCGGAAAAAGGCATCAAATTCCTCAAAACCGATAAGATGAAAACCTATAAAACTGAAGAGGAATTTTATGCTGCACTAGGCATGCAGTGGATTCCACCAGAAATGCGTGAAGATTTGGGCGAAATTGAACTCGCACAAAAACATCTAATACCCACTTTAGTTGAATTAAAAGATATTAAAGGTGAATTTCATGTCCACTCTAGTTTTAATATTGAACCGAGTCATGACTTAGGGGTGAGTAATTTTGCTATCATGCTTAAAAAGGCCGATGATTTAAATTATAAATATTTAGGCTTTTCCGAACATAATCCAAGCGTCTCCAAACATTCTTCAGCTGAAATTTTTAACCTTGTTAAAAAACGTAATGAATCTTTAGATAAATCATATTCGAGCAATAAATGTGTTCGTATATTTAAATTGCTCGAAACTGATATTTTAACCGATGGCAGACTGGCTATTGATGAAAAATCATTAAATTTACTTGACGCAAGTATTGTCTCAATACATAGTTCTTTCAACATGGATAAGGAAACCATGACAAATAGAATTATTAAAGGTTTATCACACCCCAAAGCTAAAATACTTGCCCACCCGACTGGTAGGTTAATTAATACTCGCCCTGGATATCAAGCAGATTGGGATAAAATTTTTAGATTTTGTCAACAAAATAACAAAGCATTAGAAATTAATGCTTATCCTAGCAGATTAGACTTAATAAGCAGTTTAGTGCGTAAAGCACGTGAATATAAGCTTAAATTTACTATTGATACGGACAGTCATGCGGTAGATCAAATGAGTTTGATGCCTTATGGTGTAGACGTGGCTAAAAAAGGCTGGCTTACAAGAAATGATATAATAAATTGCTTAGATTACGAAGAAGTTATAAAATGGATGAGTAAGTAAGGAGGTGAACTAACACTATTATGTCCGCAACTTTAATTATTATTTTGGTAATAGCAGTTGTATTAATTTTCATTTGGATGTTATACAACGGTTTAATTACTGCCAAAATTAGAGTCTCTGAAGCATTTTCCCAAATTGATGTACAGCTAAAACGACGTACTGACTTGATCCCAAACTTAGTGGAAACAGTCAAAGGCTATGCAGCGCATGAAAAAACTGTATTTGAAGACGTAACAAAGGCTAGATCAAGTTTAATGTCGGCTCAAGGAACTGCCGCTAAAGCAGAAGCTAATAACCAACTTAGTCAGACTCTTAAATCTTTGTTCGCTGTTGCTGAAAATTATCCTGATTTGAAAGCCAGTAACAATTTTATGGAATTACAGCAAGAATTATCTGATACAGAAAATAAAATTGCCTATTCCAGACAATTTTATAATTCGACTGTACAAGACTACAATACCAAACTTCAGATCTTTCCAAATGTAATTTTTGCCCGAATGCTTAACTTTCAACCTGCAGAGTTCTTTGCTGCAACTGAAGAAGAGAAAAAAGCTGTTCAGGTAAAGTTTTAATGATTGTTTATACGTCATTGTAGGCATTTTAGATCGTTTCTAATCTGCAATGACGTATTCAATCTATCTAAATAATTGATCTTAATTATGAATATTTATAGCGCAATTTCACAAAATAAATGGAAAACATGGCTGATAATGATTTTATTTGTCGTGTTAATAACGACGATAGCATTTGTTTATGGAAAGGCTATTGGTGATCCTATAACTTTTGTCGCCTTAGCTTTTATTATATCCGGTTTCATGAGTTTGGGAAGTTATTACTGGTCTGATCAGTTAGTAATTGCTACCACAGGGGCTCAGGAGATACAGGAAAAGGATAATCCTGAATTGTTTCATACAGTAGAGAACCTATGTATAGGCGACGGCTTAACTATGCCTAAGGTATATATCCTTAATGATCCTTCTCCTAATGCTTTTGCTACCGGACGGGATCCCAAACACGCAGCAGTTTGCGTCACTTCTGGTCTGTTACAAAGATTAAATAAAATTGAGCTGGAGGGAGTTATAGCTCATGAGATTTCCCACATAAAAGATTATGATACCCGCTTGATGGCCATTGTGGCTATTTTAGTTGGTTTTATTGCAATTTTAGCTGATTTATTTATGCGTAATCTGTGGTGGGGAGGTCTAAGAGAAAATAACAGAGAAGATAATCGTACTCAAGGGATATTTTTGATAATCGGCATTGTCTTTGCTATTCTATCGCCTATCATTGCTACATTAATCCAGCTGGCTGTGTCTCGCAAGCGTGAATTCCTGGCAGATGCAGCTGGAGCATTGTTAACCCGTTATCCCGAAGGCCTGGCTAGCGCATTAGAAAAAATTTCTTCCGATCCCCGACCTGTTAAAAATGCCAGTAACGCAACTGCTCATTTATTTATAGCCAACCCGTTTAAGGGCAAATCAACTGGAGCCTGGTTTGCTTCATTATTCGACACCCATCCACCAATTGAGGAAAGAATAAAAATCCTCAGATCAATGTAATAAGATCAGTCTATTTTCTTGTATAATGAAGTTAATGAAGCTTTTAAGTATCTGGTTGGGAAAATCTATCAGCTTAATTTCTCGTGTATTAAATTTAGGCAATGGTTCAACCTGGCCAGGACATTTGGCTCTCAAAATAAACAAGCATTTTATTTCTTCATTGCTAAAAAATTCTAAAACACAAATCATACTTATCGCAGGTACTAACGGCAAAACCACTACTTCCTTGCTTATAAAGACAATACTTGAACACAACAAAAAATCAACTATTCATAATTCTTCCGGAGCTAATTTATTAAACGGGATTGCATCTTCTTTAGTTTTGCAATCTAGCTTGAAAGGCAAACTCAAGGCAGATTATGCCATTTTTGAAGTTGACGAGAATGCTTTTTCAAAAGTTTTACTGGAGATGGATCCGCAATACATAGTTTTGTTAAATCTTTTCCGTGACCAACTTGATCGCTATGGTGAAGTGGCCAATGTTGCAAAAAAATGGGCAACTGCATTACAAGAAGAGCCGACTATTAATTTAATTTTAAACGCCGATGATCCGCAAATTGCTTATATTGGCCAACAACTTTTCAATCATAAGAAGACTGAATATTTTGGCTTGCAGCAAAAAGGACTAGATCAACCTGAACATGCAGCAGATTCGACTTATTGTCCGCGCTGCGGAACAAAGCTTAGCTACAAAAACGTCTATTATTCGCATTTGGGTAACTGGGAATGCTCTCATTGCGGACTCAAACAACCACAGACCGCAATCGAAAGATTCACCTATATGCCTCTAGAAGGCCTCTACAATACCTACAACACACTTGCAGCTGTTTTGTTATGTAAGAGTCTGGGATTATCGGAAAAGCAGATTGAGGAGGGCCTGCAGGCTTTTAAACCTGCGTTCGGCCGACAAGAAAAACTAAATTATCTAGGCAAACAATTGGAGTTTTTTCTCGTAAAAAACCCTACCGGTTTTAATCAAACAATTCAAACTATTAAACATTTAAAAGCTAGAACTATTTTGTTGGCTTTAAATGATCGTTATGCAGATGGCACAGATGTTTCGTGGATATGGGATGTGGATTTTGAAAAGTTAGCAGATTTTGCTGATAATATTATCATTACGGGTGATCGAGCCTATGATATGGGGATAAGACTTAAGTACAGCCAAAAAGAATTTAAAATTAAAAATTTAAAATTTAAAATTGAGCTAGATTTGAATAGTGCTGTACAGACGGCTTTAGAATTAACCTCACCCACAGAAACCTTATATATCTTGCCAACCTATACAGCTATGTTAGATATACGCAAAATTGTGAGTGGAAAAAAGATATTATGATTCTGGCTTGTCCAAAATCTAGAGATCTCGTGATTCTGGAGTTACCCAGTCTGACTTGGTTTCCCAGAAACAAGATTACATTTTATTATAAATTATGAATTATAAATTAACTCTCGGATGGCTATATCCTGACTTGATGAGTACCTATGGAGACAGAGGCAATATCATTATTTTGCAGAAACGCTGCGAGTGGCGAGGAATTAAGGCTGAAATTGACCCCATTACTGTTGGAGCTAACGACCAACAACTAAAAAATGTAGACTTTATACTCATGGGCGGAGCTGAAGATCGCCAACAAGAAATTGTCGGCAAAGACCTGGAAACTGGCAAGGATAAAATCTTGCATGAATTAATCGAGAAAGGCATCCCTGGTCTATATATTTGCGGAGCTTATCAATTCCTAGGCAAGTATTATAAGGAAGCTGATGGGACGATCATAAATGGATTAGGTATTTTTGACGTTTATACCGAAAACCCCGGCCCAAACCATCCCAGACTTATTGGGAATATGGTCGTGGACTCTTCTGTCATTGTGAGCGAAGCGGAGCAGTCTATACCTCAAGAGACAGCTTCGTCGTCAATCGTTAAAGTCAGGACTCTTCGCAATGACGAGATACTCCTCGGCTTTGAAAATCATGGTGGAAGGACTTATCTAGGTAAAGAAGTCAAACCTTTCGCTAAGGTAATTAAAGGATTTGGCAATAATGGTCAAGATGGAACAGAAGGAGCAATTTACAAAAATTCTATTGGTACTTATTTACATGGGCCAATATTAGCTAAAAACCCTGGTTTGGCTGATTATTTGATTCAGACTGCGATAAATATCAAATATAACAAATATATTAACTTAGATCCATTGGACGATAGTTTGGAAGAAGAGGCCAGAAATGTAATTGCATCCAGGCTAAAACTTCAGCTATAATCTTGGTATACACCTCTGTAGAATCTGCAAAGAATTGTTATTCCCGCAAATGCGGGAATCCAGAACCTTCGTAAGTCTGGAATAACAGATTACTAAAAAGAGATGTTTACCATTCTTTATCTTTATGAATAAACCTGCTGTTCGCATCGCTGTGTATGGTTTTATAATAAACCATGAGGAAAAATTTCTTTTAGTGGAAAGAGCCCCTCATGATTCGTTTCCTGGTATGTGGGAAATGCCTGGTGGGAAATTGGAGACTAAGGAGCAGGCAACGTCGGGCGCGATAAGGGAAGTCTTAGAAGAAACAGGTTTATTTGTATACTGTTTACGCCCCATTTCAGTCCACAGTAGTTTCAAAGAACAAATACAAAAACAAGTAGTAAGAATTGCATTTCTGTGTGAAATGGAAGATAATCAACAACAAGTAAAATTGAGCTCAGATCATTCAGGATATCGCTGGGTTGATGAGAAAAATCTGCCAGACAGACTCTCGACTTTCACTGCTTATACTTTACAAATGTTGAAGGAGCAAAATGTATTATGAAATTAGATGTTAGAAATGTAGCTAAATTGGCTAATTTAAAAATTACAGATGAGGAAGTAAAGAAATTTGAAATTCAGCTTTCAGAAGTTTTGCAATATGTCGATCAGTTACAAAAAATTGATACCACTGGTGTAACTGAAACAAGTCAGGTCACAGGATTGGAAAATGTCTTACGAGAAGATGTCGCCAAACAGTCTCTAACCCAAGAAGAAGCCTTGGTCAATGCCAAATCCCAACACAACGGCCTTTTCAAAGTGAAAGGAGTCTTGGATAATGAATAAACAACTAACTAAATTTTACATCGTGCGCCATGGCCAAACAGATGGAAATGTTCAGATGCTATTGCAAGGGCAAATGGATATACCGCTAAATGAAACAGGCCGTCAACAAGCAAAGAAAACTGCTGATAAACTAAAAAATATCAAATTTGATTTAGCCTTTTCTTCTGACTTAATGCGAGCCAAAGAAACGACCGAGATAGTGGCGCTGGAACACAAGTTAGAAGTTCAAACTACACAGTTACTACGAGAAAGACATTTCGGTGTAAACGAAGGAAAAACCTATGATGCACTCAAAACCTTTGACACTCTCTTTCAGTCATTATCCTACTCTGAACAAAGAAAAATAAAATCAGCTAACGATGCTGAAAGCGATGAAGAGATTACTACACGTCTAATTACATTCATCAGAGAAACAGCCATGACACATCCTGGTAAAACCATTTTAGTAGGTACCCATGGTGGAATTATGCGTGCATTTCTAATTCATCTAGGTTTGTTAACCTATAAAAGCTCATTCCATGCAATAGCTAACTCTGCTTATTTTGTTTTAGAAACTGATGGTATAGACTTTTTTGTAAAAGACACATATGGCATAGATACCAAAACATCATTATGAAAAACAATCTAACAACCATTTATCTAGTCAGACATGGAGAATCAGAAGCGAACGCAGGCGGCGATGGAGGCTTAAATATAAAGTATGGCGAGCTTGGTTCTCCTTTGAGTGAAAAAGGCATAAAACAAGCTTTGAGTCGTAAAGCTAGTTTAAAAGATGTTCATTTTGACGCTGTTTTCTCTTCTGATTTATTAAGAACTGTCAGAACAGCTGAAATTATCACTGAAGAGAGAGAACTAGCTGTAAAGACCTCTGATGCTATACGCGAACGAGAAGCTAGTAAATACATTAAAAATCACACTGAGCTGACTCGGGAAAAATTCCTATCTGATCTTCGAGCAACCTTAAAAGATTTGACAGAAAAAGAAAAGATGCAATATAAACATTCAGAACACATGGAAAGCGCAGAAGAAGCGGCTGTACGCTTAATTACCTTCCTTCGTGAAATAGCAGTTGCCTATCCGGGTAAAACTGTATTAGTTATAAATCACGGCACGGTTATGAGATCTTTTTTGACACATATTGGTTGGGCTAAATACGATGAATTACCTACTGGAACTATAGAAAATACAGGTTATGCAGTACTGGAATCTGATGGTGTAGATTTTTTTGTCAAAGAAACTCATGGAATACACAAACAACAAGGAAAGTTGCGCGATTGGTAATATGAACTTACGAGACTTAACCATTTTAGATGCCAAAGAGGGTTTGAAAAATAAGCAGTTTTCGGCTGTGGAATTGACCCAGGCTGCCCTTGATCAAATAAAACTACAGGATAAAAATCTTAATGCCTTCATAACCGTGACCGAGAAAGAAGCTTTGGAATCAGCCAAACATGCCGATACTCTCATTGCTCAAGGCGTAGATTTAGCCTTGTTAGGCATACCAATCGCCCTCAAAGACTTATTTTCTACCAAAGGTATTCGTACCACCGCAGCCTCAAATGTACTTGATGACTACATTCCACAATTTGACGCTACAGTAGTGACTAAATTGAAGAGTGCCGGAGCCATAATTGTGGGTAAAACTAATTGTGATGCCTGGGCGCATGGCTCAAGTGGTGAAAATTCTGATTTTGGTCCAGCCAAAAACCCTTACAATCTTGAATATGTACCTGGGGGTTCTTCTAGTGGCTCACCAGTGGCAGTGGCTGCAGGTATGAGTTTAATGGCTACCGGAACAGATACAGGTGGATCTATTCGTTTACCAGCCAGTTTCTGTAATGTGGTCGGTCTGAAACCCACCTACGGCAGGGTAAGTCGTTATGGAATTGTCGCCATGGCTTCCTCACTGGATTCTATTGGTCACTTCACTAAAACTGTCGCTGATAATGCCCTGGTTTTGGGGGTCACAGCCGGTCAAGATCCCTTAGATGCGACCACTCCTAACCGAGACGTCCCAGATTACAGTCGATTTTTAAAGCAGGATTTAAAGGGTATCAAAATCGGAGTGCCAAAAGAATATTACGCACAAGGACTGGACAAAAAGATGCAAAAATTAGCAGAAAATGCACTAGGAGTGCTAAAATCTCGGGGAGCGACGGTGATTGACATCACACTCCCCTACTCCCAATCAGCCATCGCTGTCTACTATATTATCCAAACAGCTGAGGTTTCATCCAATCTGGCCCGTTATGATAGCATTCGTTATGGTAATGACCGTTCATATTTCGGTGAAGAAGCCAAAAGAAGGATCATGTTGGGTACTTACGTGCTATCGGCTGGCTATTATGATGCCTATTATAAAAAAGCTCAGCAAGTACGTACTTTAATTGTAGACGACTTCAAGAAGGCTTTCGAACAGGTCGATGCCATTGTGGCACCAGTTTCACCTACCTCACCCTGGAAGATTGGGGCTAAGACAGATGATCCACTGGCTATGTATTTATCAGATATTTTCACTGTCACGGCTAATATTGCCGGTTTACCAGGTTTATCTGTGCCTGCAGGCTTCATTGATGGCCTCCCAAGCGGTATTCAAATCCTAGGACCTCACTTCTCTGAAGAGAAGCTATATCACATCGGCCATGCCTACGAACAAGAGACTCAATTCTGGAAGGAGGCACCACAAGTCTAATGGATAAACAAAAATACTTCCCTATTATAGGCCTAGAGGTTCACGTCGAACTAAAAACTAACTCCAAGATGTTCTGTAGTTGTTCGGCGGACTATTTTGGACAAAAACCCAATACCCATACTTGTCCGGTATGTCTTGGGTTGCCCGGCGCTTTACCTGTGCCAAACAAACAAGCCATTGAATGGTGCATTATGATTGCTCAAGCTTTGAACTCTAAAATCAATCAATTTTCTAAATTTGATCGCAAAAACTACTTCTATCCTGACTTGGACAAAGGTTTCCAGACCAGCCAGTATGACCTACCTTTTGGTGAAAGAGGCTGGATTATGCTCAAAAACGGCAATAAGATTGGTATTACACGCGTACATATGGAAGAAGATACTGGCAAATTGATACATGAAGAAATTGCAGGCGAAAGCGTTAGTTTGATTGATTTTAACCGTTCAAGTGTGCCACTAGTGGAAATCGTTACCGAGCCTGATTTTCACTCGGCTGAGGATGTAATCGAATACCTTAAGGCTCTACAGACAACTATTCGCTATCTGGATGTCTCAAACGCCGACATGGAAAAAGGCAATATGCGCTTGGAACCCAATATTTCCTTACAAATTGAGGGTAAAACTGGTTTGCCTAACTATAAGGTGGAAGTTAAAAATATTAATTCTTTCCGTTTTGTGGACAAATCTATAACTTTTGAACTCAAACGTCAGGAAGAGATTTTAAATGCTGGTAAAACTCCTGTCCAGGAAACCAGAGGCTGGAATGAATTCAAAAATGCGACTGTTTCCCAGAGAATCAAAGAAGAGGCCAATGATTACCGTTATTTCCCAGAGCCGGATATTCCTCCAATTATTTTTACCCCAGAGAAAATTGCGCAAATTAAAGCCAAATTGCCTGAATTACAGCCAGCTAAACAAGCCAGATTTGTGAGTGAATATAAACTTACAGACTATGATGCAGAAATTTTGACCCGTGAGAAAGCCATGGCTGATTACTTTGAAGAAACAGCTAAGCTTGGGCATGAATACAAAGTTACACCCAAACAGATTGCTAATATGATCATTAACTCTAAAATAAATATTGAGACAATCCTACCTGCAGAAATAGTTAAGAAAATTGTTGAATCCAATAGAGTGGAAACAGTCGACGAAGCTGAATTAAATAAAATTATTGCTAGTGTTCTATCAGCCAATCCTAAAGCTGTGGAGGATTATAAAGCTGGCAAGGAAACAGTAATTATGTTTTTAGTTGGCCAAGTTATGCGCCAGATTGGCAAAAAAGTCGATGCCCAAATGGTAAAAACTGCTCTTATTGCTTCACTAAGCAAATAAAACATTTACGATTATCTGCCTTCAATTAATAAACTCTATTTTTTATGGGTTGGGAAAATAAACACCGTCCAGAATATTCTGAAGAAGTTAGACTTAAACATCATAATCTACGCGGGTTAATTGGTAGGCAAGGATCAATGATTGCCAGACAAAGAGAATTATATGCAGAGGTTGAAGAATTAAAAAGGAAGATAAATTTTCAAGAAGATGTACTTCGATTGAACAGTGAAACCAGAGATCGTCAAGCGGACTTGATTAAAGTACTTGAACGACAAGCCTTAACCGATCCTCTAACTCAACTACCCAATAAAGGTGCTTTTATGCACGAATTAGAAAATGCTGCAGGCTTGAGCAATAGACACAGGCACGCGTTAAGCTTAATGATGTGCGATATAGATGGATTAAAATCTGTTAATGATAGTTTTGGTCACCCGACAGGTGATATTCTTATTAGCTCAGCGGCTAATATCATGCGGTCAAACGTTAGAAACTACGAAAAAATATTTCGACTAGGAGGAGATGAATTTGCACTGTTACTTTATCTTACCGCTCCTGATCAAGCAGAACATTTAGCTGAGAGATTAAGAACAGCAATCGAACATCAACTTCTAAATATGGTAAGAAGTATTACTAGAAAAAATAGAATCTTATTTAATCGCAATGCTCCTTTTACAATGAGTATAGGCATCTCTGGAGTTTTACCTCCACACAACCATATACTAACTCCAGAGGCATTGATTGATGAGGCTGACACTGCACTCTATCACAGTAAAAGAGATGCAATAACCGGAGAACGTATTAATAATAGAATAACAGTTTATAAGCCGGGTATGGTTATGCCCCAGAGCCAACAAAAATAACTTGTATAGGATTTTTAGACAAAAATTGTTAATATATTTACAGGATAAATTTATTATGGAAGCAAAAAACAGCGAAAATAGTCATTCTACTGAACTAACCATAAATGGAAATACAACTCTTCCTGAAGTCCTAGATCAAATTGAGGCAGAAGGTCGGGAATATAACCTCACGAGAGAACAGTATCATGAACTATACTTTTTACGCGAGAAAGCCAGATTGATTCAGCAAGCTATTGAAGATAAGGTAGATCTTGACCATAATACGAACAACTTTATTGACAATACCGCAAGACGGCATGCAGATGAACTTCTGATTGGATTATCTACAACTGAAGAAGTGCGGACTCATGCAAGAGAATTTTATTTTGATTCCCGACACGATGCACTTACAGGTCTGCCCAATCGTAGGGCTTTTGAGGAAGAATTAGAAAAACGCAAAGCAAAACGCTTTGGCATACTAACTATAGATATCGATAATTTCAAATCATTTAATGATACATATGGTCATAGCACAGGTGATGCAGTACTTATAGCAGTAGCAAACATAGTCAAACAAAACACCCGTTTTCGTGATTCAGAAATACCCACAATAATTAGACCACAAATAGATACTGATGAAAGAAGGAGAATTGAAAATCAGGAAGAAGGAGATTCTGTAATTCGCCAGGGAGGAGAGGAGCTAGTAGTTCTCGTCGCTATTGATAACAAAACCGAATTGACAGCTGTTGCTGAGAATATTCGTAAGGCAATCTCTTTAATTAATGACATTGAAGTATCTGCCATTAACTCAGACCAATTACAAACTATAAAAATTACAGCCAGTATAGGTGCATCTATGTATGATCCTTCTCGTCAAAATCCACTTGAGACACTTCGAGAATCAGATAATGCTGTATACGCATCAAAAGGACTTAATAAAAATAAAGTTATGCTTTATGATGGAGTTGAAACTATCGGAGGAATTAACAGACAGATTTATGTTAACCCCTTAACTAATGAAAAATATTGGGAAGAGACAAAAATGACTACAGGTAAAAATAAACCAGAGAGAGAATACCATAAAATAAGTCAGGAAAACGAGATGCAGAATCAGACAATACAATAGCTCTTAACATAAGTTTAAGCCAAAATTAATCTATGGAAGTTGCAGAACAAATAAAAGTTTCTCCACAAGAGATGTCAGTAGACAAATTTATGGCAGGGTTATCAGAGACTGATAGAAAGCATATATTAGAAGTGGTAAAAATAATTAACACAGCCATGAATGAACAAAAAATTAGTGGTCTATTGTATGCCGTAGGCAGTACTGTAAAAAATCGTACGACCGACTCACCTGCGCCTAAGGATATAGACCTGGTATGGGCCATAGATACCGGGTTACAAAGAGAAAATCTTAGTAGTTTAGCCTTGGTTTCCCAAACCTATGACACCAAGCTGAGAATTATTAACTCGGCACTTAAACAGAACTCTGACTCTACAATGATTCTAGATGAAAATGATGAGTATAGACCTTTTCCCAATCGAAACTCTCCTAATATCCCCGGATATGATGGTGTAATTAGAATAACTGGAAAAGACGGGGGGTTACCAATTGAAATAATAAATATTCCTGTCTATTCATCTTTGTTTGACTTGCAGAAAGAATTTCAAAACGGGAAACGGCCGTTCAGTGTACTATCGACTAATTTGCAAGAAGTTTAGATTGTATTTGAGCCTCTAACAAATTATAATATCTTTATGGCCTCGTTCGTTCACCTACATAATCACTCCGAATTTTCTCTACTCGATGGACTCTCAAAAATCAAAAACATGACAGCGTATGCCAAAGAGCTAGGTATGCCTGCATTGGCAATTACCGACCATGGCAGTATGTATGGAGTAATTAAATTTTACATGGCCTGCAAAGCAGTAGATATAAAACCAATCATCGGCTGCGAAATTTATGTGGCCAAACGCTCCTTACGTGACAAAGAAGCAGGTGTGGATAACGAATACAATCATTTGGTTTTGCTAGCGCAGAACAATACAGGTTACAAAAACCTGATGAAAATAGTTTCAGTTTCATACTTGGAAGGTTATTATTACAAACCGCGCACAGATTTAGAATTACTCGAGAAATATCATGAAGGTTTGATCTGCCTATCTGCCTGTGTTAATGGATATGTTGTAGAACCAATGCTCTCTGGCAATGATGCAGAGGGAGAAAAAAGGGCAAAAAAACTTAATCAAATCTTTGGGCAAGACAACTTTTATCTCGAAGTGCAAAGACATATTGACGTACCTCCACAAAAAGAAGCCAACAGCAAATTGATTACTCTATCAAAAAAATTGGGCATTCCGTTGGTGGCAACTAATGATAATCACTACACTAGAAAGGGCGATGCAGAAGCGCAGGAAGTGTTACTCTGTATCCAAACACAACAGACGTTATTGGATAAGAACCGCAAACTATCCATGGTATCTTCACCCGACTTTTATATCAAATCCGCTGAAGAAATGTCCAATGCTTTTCTTGATTTACCTGAAGCCATCGAAAATACTATTAAAATTGCTGACCGCTGTAACGTAGAAATAACATTAGGGAAATGGATTATGCCCAAATTCGCTGTACCGAATAATTTTACGCCTAAAGAATATCTTCAACATTTAATCGAAGAACGAATCCACAAACGCTATTCAGAAATAACTGATGAAATAAAAAAAAGAGTTAATTATGAATTAGATATTATCTTCACCAAAGGCTATGAAACCTACTTTTTAACAGTACAGGATTTTGTAAACTGGGCCAAGGATCATGGAATCTCAGTAGGACCTGGTCGCGGTTCGGCTGCAGGCTCTGTAGTGGCATATATTTTAAACATTACTGACGTCGATCCTTTTTACTTCAAGTTGCCATTTGAGAGATTCTTAAATCCATTACGACCTTCAGCTCCCGATATTGACTTAGATTTTGCAGATGTGAGACGCGATGAAGTTATTGCTTATGTTACTCAGAAATACGGCGAAGATAAGGTCGCACAAATCATTACTTTTGGCACTATGGAAGCACGTGGCTCGGTCAGAGACGTCGGCCGCGTACTAGGAATGCCGTACGCAGTTCCTGATCGTATTGCCAAAATGATACCTCCGGGCTGGCAAGGGCATGCTATGACACTAGAAAATGCCTTAAGCCAAAGTCCGGATTTAAAACGTGCTTATGAGTCTGAGCCTGAAACTAAACGTTTATTAGACCTTGCCACTAAACTTGAAGGTGTGGCCCGTCATGCTTCTGTCCATGCTGCCGGAGTTGTAATCGCGGATAAACCTTTAACTGATTATGTACCTTTGCAAAGAGAAACCAACGGTGATAAAGTCGTCACACAATATGATATGTATACCGTGGGTGAAGACGGTGTAGGGCTTTTGAAAATGGACTTTTTAGGATTACGCAATCTGACTATCATTGAAGAGGCTCTGAAGTTTATCAAGTTAAATCAAAATGTTGAAATAAATATATCAACTCTTCCTCTAGACGATCAGAAAACTTATCAGTTGCTCGCACAAGGTGAGACAACCGGTATCTTCCAATTTGAATCGGCTGGTATGCGCAGATATATTAAGGAACTTAAACCCACCTCTATTTTTGATCTACAGGCCATGAATGCTTTATATCGCCCTGGTCCTATGGCCAACATTCCAGATTTTATTAAGCGTAAAAATAATCCGGCTTTAATCACCTACCCATACCCTGGTTTAGAGGATATATTGAAAGAATCATACGGAGTATTAACATTTCAGGACGATGTGCTTTTGACTGTAATCAAGCTCGCTGGTTATACCTGGCTGGATGCTGATAAGTTTCGTAAAGCTATGGGTAAGAAAATTCCAGCAGAAATGAAGAAACAAAAAGAGATGTTTATCAACGGATGCAAGAAAAACGGAATCTCGGAGAAAAAAGCGGATGAATTATTCGAAACTATCGCCCCATTTGCAGGTTATGGATTTAATAAGGCTCATGCTGCTTGTTACGCAATTATCGCCTATCGTACTGCCTATCTTAAAGCTCATTATCCAGTAGAGTTTATGACCGCATTGTTAACTGCTGAATCACGTGGCACAACTGGACCTGCCAAAAACGAGAAGATCTCCCAGGCCGTAGCAGAATGTAAAAGATTACACGTAGAAGTCTTGCCACCCGATATTAACAAATCTGAAGCAGATTTTTCTATCGAAAACCGCCAGAGGGTCCGCTTTGGCCTATCTGCCATTAAAAACGTCGGGGGTGCAGCGATTGAAAGTATACTAAAAGCCAGAAAAAACGGTCCGTTCATCAGTTTGCAGGATTTTTGTAATCGCATAAATTTAAGTGCTGTAAACAAAAAGACGTTGGAAAGTTTACTAAAAGCAGGTGCTTTTGATAACTTCGGCAATCGCGCTGCCATGCTTATTTCTATGCCTGATGCCGTAAGTAAGGCAAATGAAGTAAGAAAACAAACATCTGAGGGTCAAGGTTCATTATTTACTGATTTATTTGCCGAGCAAACATCGCAAGTAAATTCTCATTCTGAACAGAATGATATTGAAGATTTTACTCCTAAAGAAAAACTATCGTTCGAAAAAGAATTTTTAGGTTTTTATTTAACCTCACACCCGCAAAAAGAGAACTTACAAAAAGTACACAGCCATATCACTCATGAGCTTGAGATCCTAGAAGGAGAGCCCGAAGGAACTATCGTAACAATAGGTGGAATTCTGGAAAATGTCAAAAAATTCTTTACTAAAAAATCCAATGCTGAGATGGCTTTCCTTAATTTGAGTGATGAAAGTGGAATGAGTATTGAAGTAGTCGTATTTCCTAAAATCTTTGAACAATATAAAGCGTTACTAGTAATTGATAATGTAGTGGTCATACAAGGTAAGCTGAGTAACAGAGACGAAAAAATGTCTATAATAGCTGATAGAATAATCAGTTTGGATAAGATGCTTGACTTACGCTCAAATACAAACTAAAATTGTAATAGTAAATTAAGTTTGCAAACTCAAGCAGAATTTCCGAGCAGTTAAACTTAATTCGTATAAACGTCAATCGGAAAGAGTGACGTTTTTTAATGAGTACGATACATAAAATTTAATATGACAATTTCGTTAGCACCAGAGACTGTTTTTAATATTGGCAACTTTCCTGTCACCAATACTCTTACAAACACGATATTAATTGATATTTTTGTACTTCTTCTGTGCTATTTCATTAGTAAAAATATTAAACTGGTTCCAGGAATCTTTCAAAACGTAATTGAATTGCTCATTACTGCTTTCTATGATCTCACTAAAAATGTTTCGGAGAAACACGTAGATAGAATCTTTCCTTTTGTCATGACATTCTTCTTTTTTATTCTACTTTCTAACTGGAGTGAGCTGATTCCAGTGCTAACAGCCATAGGTGTGGAGAGACAGGGAGAATTTATTCCTTTTTTCAGAAGTACTTCCAGTGATCTAAATACAACTTTAGCTTTTGCTTTGGTTTCGTTAACTGCCACCCATGCTATGAGTATCAAAATTCTGGGTCTCAGGGGTTATCTTGGTCGATTCTTTTCCTTCAACATTTTAAATCTTTACACCGGGATTTTGGAGTTAGTTTCAGAATTTACTAAAATCATTTCTTTCTCTTTTCGTTTGTTTGGAAATATTTTTGTTGGTGGAGTACTCTTGTCATCAGTTACAGGTGTGATGGCCTTCATTGCTCCTATACCCGTCTTGCTGTATGAATTACTTGTTGGTACAATTCAAGCTGCTATCTTTGCAATGTTAACCATGGCATTTATGGCAATTATGACAACTCCGGCCCATGGGACGGAGTCACATAAATAAAGGGAGGTGACAACGAAAAAATGACAATAACAATTACTGGAGGTATTATTGCTGCTATCGGAGGTCTGGGACCAGGTATTGGCGTAGGACTTATTGGAGCTAAAGCAATGGAAGCTATCGGACGCAATCCCGAAGCTAGTGGTCGTATTATTCCAATAATGATCGTAGCTATGGGTTTTGCTGAGGCTATCGCTATTTATTCATTGGTTTTCGCTTTCCTTAAATAAAAGCGTCTCGACTTGCCAAGTGCTGTACAGTACCTGGCTTCGCGGGATAAGCTGAGATGTATCTCTCCGCTTGTCTTGCGAATCGATATTTAAACCTGTATTCCTATATTTTAGTTTAAATAAAAAGTAGTTCGCGTAAAAATTATGGGTATTTTACAAACATTTGGTATTAATTGGTATTTAGTCATTGCTCAAATAGTAAATTTTCTGATAATTCTTTATTTACTAAAAAAGTATGCTTACAAACCAATCCTTGGCGTGTTAAAAAAGCGTGAAGAACTTATTCACAAGGGTTTAGCTGATGCTAAAAAAGGCGAAGAAGCTTTGCAGGAAGCAGATGAAGAAAGAAAAAAAATAATTAAACAAGCTCGCGATGAAGCACATAGCATTGTTGATAATGCTCGTAAAGAAGCCAGTATGTTGTTGGAAGAGGCTCAGATCAAAGCCAAAAAACAAACTGAGATTATGTTAAAAGATGGTGAGGAAGCAATTAAAAGAGAAGCACATATGGCTGAAGAGAAAATTGAAAAGAACATTGGCAAAATTGTGGAAGAAGTAGTTAAAAAATCTCTGAAAGACATTCTATCTGCTGATCAACAAAAGGAAATTCTACAAAATACCATGAAATATATCGCAAAAAATAAATAATATGAAAACAAAATTAATTAAAAAATTGGCTCAAGAAAGCTTTGCTAACAATAAACTAGATGAGAACAGAGTTAAAATAATTAGTAACAAGCTAAAACGTAAAGATCTACGCTCCTATTTAAGAGTGTTAAAAATTCTCGATCGTGAAAGCACTTTGTATGTCAGCATGCCGATAACAGATGATGCAAGTGTCCAAAATACTTTACAGATTCGCTTTCCTAATAAAAAAATTGTTTACACCTTAAATAAAGACTTATTAGCTGGAGTAAAAATTGTGGATAACGACCTCTTGTATGATTTCACTTTACAAGGTAAAATTGAAAGGTTGATCGGACGCTTTTATGATACAAACGACTAACAAACATTATGAGTAATATAACTAACATTAATGATGAGTCAATTTTGAAACAAATCGAGAGGAATTTAATGGATTTCTCTTCCGACGTAAAGGTTCAAAACGTTGGCAAAGTCGAAAAAAATACTGATGGAGTGATTACCTCTACTGGCTTAACTCAAGCTGGAATTGGAGAAGAGGTAGAATTTGAAAATGGTGTAATGGGTATGATCTTGGGATTAGATGAAGATTATGCCTCAATTATTGTATTGGGCGAAGGTAACTCCATTAGTGAAGGATCCACTGTTAAAAGAACTGGTCGTATTCTAAGTATCAATGTGCATGACAGTATTCTGGGAAGAGTAATCAATCCGATTGGTTTGCCTTTAGATGGTAAACCAGAGATCAAAAAAGGCACTGCTATGCCCCTGGAGAAGCTTGCTGCCGGTGTTATTGAACGAGAATCAGTAGACACTCCTTTGAAAACTGGAATCAAAGCTATTGACTCGATGATTCCTATTGGTCGTGGTCAGCGTGAACTAATTATCGGGGATCGCGGTCTAGGTAAAACAGCTATTGCCATTGATACTATTATCAATCAAAAACACCATGCAAAAGACCAAAAACCAGTCATTTGTATCTACGTTGCCATTGGGCAGAAACAGTCTACAGTGGCCCAAGTTATCAACGTTCTGAAAGAAAATGATGCACTTCCGTACTCAATCGTTATTGCAGCCAGTGCATCAGAACCAGTCGCCCTACAGTACTTGGCACCATTTGCAGGAGTTGCCATTGCTGAATATTTCTGTGCTCAAGGACGCGATGTATTAATAGTATATGATGATCTTACTAAACACGCTTGGGCCTACCGACAGTTATCGCTGGTTCTTCGTCGTCCAGCTGGCCGTGAAGCTTATCCAGGAGATATTTTTTATTTACATAGTAGGTTATTGGAGAGAGCTGTTAAATTAAGTAAGAAAAACGGCGGAGGTTCAATTACAGCTTTACCTATTATCGAGACACAAGCTGGTGATATCTCAGCTTACATTCCTACCAATGTTATCTCTATCACAGATGGACAGATTTTTGTGGAATCAGACTTATTTAACAATGGTATTCGACCCGCTATCAACGCAGGCTATTCTGTTTCTCGCGTTGGAGGAGCTGCTCAAACTAGTGCAATGAAATCAGTAATCGGAATGTTGCGTATCGCTCAAGCTCAGTATCGCGAATTAGCAGCTTTTGCTCAATTTGGAAGTGAACTTGATGCCGATACCCGTTCTCAATTAGAGAAGGGTAAAAGAACTGTAGAAGTTCTTAAACAAGCACAATATCACCCCTTGTCAGAACCCTTACAAATTATGTCTATTTGGGCTGTCACACATGGGTACACTGATGATATTCCGGCTGAGGACGTCTTAAGATTTGAACATGATTATATAGAATATCTACAAAGAAAAGGCAAAAAATTACTGGACGAATTGGCCACAGGTAAAAAACCGAGTAAAGAGACACAAGAGTTAATGCAAAATGTAACTGAAGACTTCAAAAAAACCTTCAGTGCCTAATGGTTACTTTTCATGTTACATTTAAAATTAAACTAATATTATGGCGAGCATGATTCAACTTAAAAGACGAATAAAGACTGCACAAAATATATCCAAGACTACTAGAGCCATGAACATGATCGCTACTTCTAAACTTAAAAAAGCACAAGAAGCCGCTATTTCTTCTCGCCCCTATTCACAAAAACTACAAGAAGTTACAAGAACTATTGCAGAAAATGTAGAAACAGGCGAAAAACTTTCCTACTTAAAAGAAAATCATAGTAAAAGAGATATGTTTATCGTTATTTCTCCTGACAAAGGTCTTTGCGGAGGTATGATTGCAAATTTAGCCAGAACTTTCACTCGCAATACAAAAGACAAAGATGTTCTAGCTATTACAATCGGCAAAAAGATGGAGCCCTATGTACTGCGAGCTAAAAAAGAAATTGTCGCATCTTTTCCCTTCGGCAATACTCTTCCCCCTTATTCTGCTGTTTTACCTATCACAGAAGTAGTCGATGAATATTTTTTAAATGAAAAAGTAGATAACATTTATATTTTAACAACTGAATTCGTAAATGTTTTCACGCAATCGGCCCATATTATTTCACTTTTACCAGTCAAGCTTGAAACAGAACCACAAGAAAAAAAATTAAGAGCTGTAGGCCTGTTTGAACCTAGCTCTGAAGAAATACTGCCGGGAATTTTGCGAAGATATATTGAAATGACAATTTACCATGCCATGACGGAAAGTTATGCAGCTGAACAAGCTGCTAGAATGACAGCTATGAAAAATGCTAATGATAATGCAAATGATATTATCGAAGAGTTAAAATTAGTGTATAATAAGACACGTCAAGAGAAAATAACCGCCGAGTTATTGGATATTTCTGGATCTGCATTTGCAGCGGCTTAAATAAATTAACATGGCAAAAACACAAAGTACCAAATCAACTAAAGAAGTTAAAAAAGTTAGTGAAGGATCTATTATCCGCATTCAAGGTCCGGTTGTAGACATTTATTTTGCAGACAACATGCCAAATGTTAACGAAGCTCTATTAATTCGTTTACCAAACAAGGAGATTTTAACTTTGGAAGTAGCTTTCTTAATTAGCGATACAGAGGTAAAAGCTTTATCACTTGGTCCGACTGAAGGTTTGGTAAGAGGCATGAAAGTCGAAAGAACAGGCGCACCTATTACAGTGCCGACTGGAGAAGCCACATTAGGTAGAATGTTCAATGTCTTAGGAGAACCTATCGATGGCAAAAAATCTCTAAGTAAGGATAGTACTGTTAAAATGCAACCTATTCATCGCCCAGCACCGACTTTGATTGAACAAGAGACAAAACCACAAATTTTGGAAACAGGTATTAAAGTTATTGATTTGATTGCTCCTTTTACTAAAGGCGGAAAAACGGGTGTATTTGGCGGAGCTGGAACGGGAAAAACTGTTATTATCCAGGAACTTATCCGCAACATTGCCCAAGAACATAAAGGTCATTCTGTTTTTGCCGGTGTTGGGGAAAGAACACGCGAAGGAACGGGTCTGTACTATGAAATGGAAGAAGCTAAAGTTTTAGATAAAACTGTTTTAGTTTTCGGCCAAATGAATGAGCCTCCCGCTAACCGCTTACGCGTAGCTTTGACAGCCTTAACAATGGCCGAATATTTCCGGGATACGAAAAAAGAGGATGTACTGTTATTTATAGATAATATTTTCCGATTCGCTCAAGCTGGATCTGAAGTTTCTGCACTCTTGGGTAGATTGCCTTCTGCGGTAGGATATCAGCCAACTTTAGCCTATGAAATGGGCAATTTACAAGAAAGAATTACTACTACAAAACGAGGTTCTATTACCTCAGTACAAGCCGTTTATGTCCCAGCAGATGACTATACAGATCCAGCACCAGCTACAGTGTTTGGTCACCTAGATGCGACATTGACTTTGGACCGTGCTTTAGTCGAAATTGGTATCTATCCTGCCATTGATCCCTTGACTTCTACATCGCGCATTCTAGACCCAAATGTAGTAGGCCAAGAACATTATGATGTAGCCCGGGGGGTACAAAGAGTTTTACAGCGCTACAAAGAGTTGCAGGATATTATCGCTATTTTAGGTATGGATGAGCTATCAGACGAAGATAAGAAAACTGTTATTCGTGCTAGAAAGATTCAAAGATTCCTAAGTCAACCATTTTTCGTAGCTGAAATTTTCACAGGACAGCCAGGACAATATGTTAAGGTCGAAGATACAGTACAAAGCTTTAAGGAGGTTTTGGAAGGTAAACATGATGATATTCCAGAACAAGCTTTCTTGTTACGTGGAGATATTAAGGATGTACTGGATAATTACAAAAAAACAAATAAGAAATAATAATAACAATTCCCTTTCGTTGCCTACTTTTATAAGTTATGAAATTGAAACTGCAAATACTGACTTCAGAAAAAGAAATATTTAATGACGATGTTGATGAAGTAGTAGTTCCTACTACCGCAGGAGTCATAGGTATACTACCCCAGCATGTTCCATTAGTTTCGCAGATAGCGCCTGGTGAAATTGTAATTAAAAACAACAACGACTCCATTATGATGGCTGTTTTCGGAGGATTTGTTGAAATAAATAGTAATAATGTTGCTATTTTGGCTGATTATGCAGCTCGTGTTGAAGATATAGAATTAGCAAAGGCTGAACAGGCCAAGGAACGTGCAGAAAAATTGATGCAAGAAAAACTCTCTGAAAAAGACTTTATTTTGGCCGAAGCTGAATTACAAAAAGCTCTCATGCAACTTCGTATAGCTAATAAATATCGTAAGAGCAGATAATAATCACTTTACCCTCTTTGTTGCTTCATGTTAAAATAGGCAAGAAGCCGAAGTAACTCAGGGGTAGAGTAACTCTTTCGTAAAGAGTAAGTCGTGGGTCCGAATCCCACCTTCGGCTCTTTACAGCTGTTTTTAAGCTATATATCCAATGATATTTTATAATGTGATATATTCAATATAGAGAATAAGACTATGGCTTCACATATAAAAAGACATTCTGAAGAGCAGAAAAAGCATACTATTTTATTTAGTATTTTAGGTTCTATTGTAATCATTTTATTTTTAGCCATTTACGGACTGCCCCTATTTACCAAATACATCTTGTATTTGGGTAACACAAAATCTCCTGCTAATATTACTCCTGCACAAGACGGGATAAATTATGTCGCTCCTCCAGTATTAGACGATACATTTAGTGCCACAAATAGTGCGACTATGACTGTTAAGGGTATTGCCTCTAAAGACCAGCAAATAAAACTATTTGTCAACGGCAGTATTGTAGATCAACAAACTACCGACAATAAAGGAGATTTTAAATTTACAAATGTAAACTTAAATCCAGGCAGTAACCAAATAGAAACCAAAGCTTATTCTGGAACAACTAAAGAGAGCGCTTACTCCAATGTTTTGAATATTACCTACTTAAATAAAGGCCCAACTTTAAATATTGCCTCTCCATCTGATGGTCAGACTTTTTCCGGTGGCAGTAACCAGACCTTACATATTCAGGGAAATACCGAACCTAATTGTAATGTAACAATTAACGGTTCCTGGGCGATAGTTAATAGTGACGGAAGTTTCACATACGATTTCCCTTTGCAAAACGGAGATAATCATATAACATTTGTTTCCACAGATCAGGCTGGAAATTCAACTACTGTACAGAGGAAAGTTACGTTTAATCCTTAAACACAAAGACAGCTAGCAAACATAGCCACAAAAGAATACTGGGATAAAATAAACTATTGATAAACATAGAATCTACTAATACACCGGCTAAAGAAGCAAAAAACACACAAGAAAAGACATTTTTTTTAATTAGCATATAAGAATTTTTAAATAAGGATATTACCATATATAGAAAAGCCATAAAGCCAAAAAATCCTGTTGTAGCCCAAACAAATAATAGACTGTTATCTGTTCCTGCATCGGCATGGCTGATATAAGAGGCTAAAGGTGAATGCTTGACGAGGCCGTAATTGCTTTGAGCATATCGGTAAGCATCATAACCCACTCCCAAAATTGGGTTTCGTTGAATAACATACAAAACATTACCAATTGCTGCAAATCTTGCATTTACTGACGCAGTTCTAAAATAATCTGTATTCTCAATATTTTGTTTTGGAGCAACAATGACTAACATCAACACTAAACATCCTAAAATTATGAATATATAGTGTTTCTTCATTTGCAAAACAAAAAATAACAGTGAACTAACTACCAGCATGATCAAAGAGCTGCGAGAAAAGGTTAAAAATATGGCAAAAAGAGTAATAAATAATGAGATTAGTAAACTTACTTTATAATATTTATTTAAAATTGATTTATTCGAAAACCAGATACCCAAAAGGAATATAAAAAATAAGGAGAAAAAAGCACCAGCAAAATTAGGGTCAAAGAATGAACTAAATAGACGATACATATGTTCATCCCATCCAGCATAATATAAATTACGTAGATTGGAATAAAAACTATATTGCACAAACCCCGCTACCACCAAGCAAAATCCAGTTATAAAAAGTGTCTTTTGTAAGAATATTTTTTCTTTTATTGTTTGAAACAATATTTTGGAAATAGGAAATATTAAGAGGTATATTAATAAGCGAATTAAATAAAGCCACGCGACTAAATTTTGGAATATAGTATAGTTTTTAATATTAAAAATTAAAGAAACTATAACTATTAAAAATAGTACACCCACTATTCTAGGTAGTTTTAATAACTCGTTTTTTATTTTTTTAAACTGAGTTGTTATTCCGAATAATACATAACATGCCACACTCGCATCTAACATCGTCAACGATACATCATTCTGAAAATCAATTCTTCCTGCTTGATTAAGAAATAGTCCTAAACAAACTAATATAAATAAAACCTTTTTAAACATACGTAAATTATAACTTAATGACCTAGCAGCCACAAATATTGTTAAATTGTATAATTTATTTTTTATATAAATCAATTCCTGTTAGGTTATTGGCGTAAACTAATTTCCAACTTTTATAGGTAGAGGGTAATTTAGTATGTTGTGTGGCAATATAATCAAATTTGTCAGTTGCTTTTAACCAGGAAGAATCAATGAAGAAAAAATTGGCGTAATACAAATTATGAAAACCTATTAATAATACTACATCTGTAGATTTAATATGAGAAGAAAAGTATCCATCAGTATCATAAAAGTCACCAAAGTTAAAATTAAGGTTTTTAGTCAGGAATTCGCTTTTACTTTCTTTTCCTATTACTACCGGCAAATATTTTATACTTGCTAAGCCTCTATACAAAATTGTTGTGAACAGCAATAATAAAATGATAATAATCAACCCGTTTTTAGTTAATTTTTCCCAATAAATGTTTTTTCTCAAGTTATTAATCAATATTGCAATAACAATTGAAAATGCCGGTAAATAAGGTATCAAGAATCTTCCTCCACCCGTCCGAGGAGTAATATACCAAGCCAGAAGTGCTATTGCTGAGTAATAAATAATTAATTTATGCTTGTTAGAAAATCTCTTCCAGTATAAGACGATCAACGGAAACGCTATTATATAAATAGGAGAAATTGGATCATCAGCCATGGTTAATTCTCTGGTTAAATCAACAATTAATTTAACAGGATTCAATAAGTTCATGTCAAAACTGGTTGGATATATAGAAGTAAAAAAAGGATAAACAGGATTACTAGTATGTATATATGAAAAAATAAACCATGGTAGTGAAGGGAGTAAACTAATAAATAGGAGGAAGACTGACATTAATATTTTATGTTTGTTTTTTGAGTCTAAATATAAATATAGAGCAAGAAAAATAATTAAAGTTCCCAAAGCAATTAATTTAGACATTATGGCAAAACCAATTAGTGAAAATGTGATTAGTAAATATTTTGTTTTACCTTTTTCACTAAAAATAATAAACGACCAAAGTGCCGTTACTTCAAATATTCCCCTGATCAGATCAACATAAGCAGTAGTTGATTCCCATGCAACTGCTAAATTAGAATAAAAAATGATAACAGCCAATAAGGAATATGTTCTGTTTAGATACTTATTGGCAATTTTAAAAATTGCTACACTTACAAATATTCCAGCAAAGAACTGCACTAAATTACCTATAATTTCATTACCTAAGCTTAATGTTACGACATATAATAATTCTCCTAATTTGGGCATGTCACTGTAATACAAAAGACCACCCGGTATATGCCAAATTCCGTGGTGCATTAAATATAACTTGGGCAAAGTCAAATGATACCATAATGCATCAAAAGCAAGATCCGGAGATAATGCTCCTAACAGGTTAACTAGTGCTAATATACTAAGACTTAAACATAAAAATAGCTCAAATTTGGAAAATTTTTTATAAGAGTTATTTAATAACAAAGCTGCTTGCTTCTTCCTCGAGTAAAGAAAATAAAACGCAGTTACCCAATATATAGAGGTCAATAATGCAATGTATAGCAAATAATATAAATGTACAATACCTAATAAAAAAATAAGTTCGGCAAATAAGCCAAGTAATAATGCAAATAAGATCATTTTTAAGGAGTTAAATATGTTTTAAAACGATACTGAGATTCTTAACTCTTTCAAATAAATTTATGTAATATAAACTTAGACAAAAAAGAGTCCATAAGGCAAGTCCAATAAAAAAAATGATCCTGTTATATTTATTTATTTTCATACCTTAACCATGTTTTACTTCGTACTAAATAAGAATGAAAGCTCATCATGATCGCAATAATTAGTCCTGGTATTCCGTCTAGAAAGCCAAGTTTTAAAATATAATTAAAGACAAATTTGCCGATGGGATAAGTAATAATTTGCCAAGCAGATATTTTCTTTTTTTTATCAATTAATTCATCAGATCTCAGATTTGAATAATAATTTACTTCTGACAAAAAACTACTTATGGTAGGGTGAGGATAATGCAATAAGATATTTGCTAATTTTTTTGTCTTTCCTTTTATTTTCCAAACTTCATGTACTTTTCCATGCCATATGCCTGCATCTTTCTTAGCTAATCTAAGAATAAAAACATTTCCTACTTCACCATAATTTAGTTTTCTATGCCACATTTCGTCGACTCTTTTTATATAATACCCGTCAAAAGCTTGAAATTGATTATTAATCTGATTAGTTATTTCATATTGCAAGGATAATGTCACTTCTTCATCCGCATCAACAAAAAATACCCAGTTATTATTCGCTTGTGTAAGAGCGAAATTTCTTTGCTGAGAGAAATTTTTATTTAATGCGTGCTGGAATATTTTTGTATTAAATTCCTTGGCAATTTTGACAGTATTATCAGTTGAAAAATCATCAATCACTATTACCTCATCACACCACTTGATTGAATCAAGGCATTTTTTAAGCGTTTTTTCTTCATTTTTAGTTAAAACGATTGCACTAATACCTTGTTGCATAGTCTTATTTTATCACCTTAGTAACATTTAATGTGTGATTCTCATTAATTATAAATTCTATTTTAGCATTTTGCGGTTCTTCAGGCTTACCTAGCCACCAAGTCAAATATTGCATGTTCATTGTAAAAGAAGCAAACTGACTTCCCTCGCCTGTCCCTATTAAACTATAACTACTGTTCTCTGTTTGCCTGATAATCTCCTTAGCAGCTTGCAACCTATTCGCATAGGAAATTACAGGATAAAATGGCACTTCTGTAAAGGATGCCTTAATGTTAAATATTGCTATAACTATCATTATTACAAATAAAACTGGTTTAACATATTTATTTAGTAAACCTACATTAAAAAATAAATATGCTTCTATTAAAAAAATGATAGGTAAAAACATCGGCAAGTACGCTTCAGAATTGACCCCTCCGCTGATAAAACCAAGAACTAAAGTGGTTAGAATAAATAAATTAACAATTAAAAATATGCTTTTTTGTCTATAAGCTAGATAAATTAAATAAATCAAACTAAACAATCCTATTGCCTCTCCTATTAAGCTATAGGTTGGGAATACTGTTTGGTAATAAGAACGTACAAGAAATTCTATAGAATTGATAATATTCCTTGAATGATGCAAGCTAAATATCTGACTAACTTTATAAACGACCCAAGCCAGATAACCAAATGTCTGAGGAAAACCATGTCCAAAATCGTAAATCAACATCGGTGACATAGGAATAATAAACAGGATTAGTGATTTAATTTTTATTCTTTCATTGTTTAAACCTATCCACCAAATCATTCTTTTTCTATAGCCGTAAAACATCAAAAAACCTATCACCATAAAAAATAAACTGGTTGAAATTTCTAAATTATATAAAATAGCCAGCATAAATATAACCCAGGGAAAGTAATTAATTTTATTGTTTAGCCAATTAAGAGTACACCAAACAAATAATGCTACTGACAAGGGAATTAATGTAGTATGATATGGCATACGATCAAACATGATTGCTAAAGGCGAGATAGCATAGAATAAAGCTGCAAAAATTCCAACAGTATTACTAACAAAACATTTGCCTATCTTATATAGTAAATATGTTGTTGCGACAGCGGTAATTAGAGATATCACCGCCCCTGATAAAGGATTAAAATTAGAAAATAATAATCCAATCGCTAAGATATAAGTCCACAATGGTCCTTGATGCAACCAAACATGACTTGAGGTGATCCCAACTAATGGAATAATATGGGAGATTAATAAATCTCTTGCAGATAAATAGAACCATGCCTGATCACCTATAAAAAACGTTGTTTTAGGTAAATTGTAGACTCTTATTCCAATTACGATTAGTAAAATGAGCAATATCTCTGTTTGAACTAAGGAAAAGTTTAATATTTTCTCTAAAATCCAGGATAAAAACCTACCGTAATATTTACTAAAATAATATCTTCTGCTTTGAATGAATATTTTATTAACTTGCTTATTAAGCTTAGTAGATTGTCCCCATAAATGTATTATCTTACTACTTGGAATTATCCCTATTTTATAGCCTAAATCTTTTACACGGTTACATAAATCAAATTCTTCAAAATATAAAAAGAAATTTTCATCAAATCCTCCTGTTTTCTCATAAATATCTTTTTTTATAACGAAAGCCGTTCCTGGCACTACATCAACATTTTTAATTTGTTTTTTATCCCACTTTTTCATCCAATAATTTTTAGCAATCAAATTATTAGGTAAAAATTTGTTTATAAAAGTCAATGCAAAGATTGCCCTTAAAAAGGTTAGCCTCCTGACCCCTTGCAACTCGTAAACATGGTGTTTTTTATCTAGTAATTGTGGCGCAGCAATAGCATAATCATCATGTTTATCTAAAAAATTGACTAGATTGTCTAAAGAACCAGGCAAAATCACAGTGTCGGAGTTCAGAATATATAAATATTTACCTTTTGCATACTTCGCTCCCAGATTCATCCCTGCACCATATCCAATGTTACCTGGACTTTTTATATACACCACAAGAGGAAACTTTTTAATAAGCTCAGGGTATATCTCTTTTTTTTCATCATTATCAACTACAATAATCTCATATTTAACGTTTGATTTGACTTTTAAAATCGACCAAACGCAATCAAAAACAAGTTTCTTTACTTTATAATGTACGATTATAATTGATATTTGGGGGGTCATAGCTTGATCTTAATGCAAAACTCTGAAGATATAATATATTTGAGGGACAAAACCGATTACAGACCCTATGGATACGGCATACGCAGCTCCTATTATGCCATATTGAGCTACCATGGGAAAAATAAATACAGCAATCGCTAAAAAGTTAATAAATGTTACAAAAGTCACATACTCTTGTTTTTTTAATGCAAATAACAAAGTCGTAGTTAAGCCAAATATGCCACGCATTACAGCTACGAAAAGTAAAACCCTCAATATGGGTACAATTGCTAACCAATTTGAGCCTAAAATGATTTTTACTGCCAAAGGAGCAATAGACCACATCACCAAAGCAAATAGCATACTTATTACAATAGTTATAAGTGTTCTAATAAATGCTCTTCTCAGTCTATGTATATCATCAGAGATCTTTACGTACACGGGTAACGTAACCTTGGCAAACATATCAAATAGTTGAATAATAGGATAAACAGAAAACCGATAAGCCATTTGATAAAAGCCCAATTGAGTAGCGTTTAATAATCTACCTACTACAAAATCATCAAAATTTAAGAAAAAGTAGTTGAACACCCCTGCTAAGGTTATCCATTTGCCTCGATGAAATATTTTACTTATGTACTCGCCATGAATCTTAAATTTAGGTTTTTCTTTAAAAAGGATAAATGATATTATTACTTCTGCAATTACACTAAATATTTGCCCAAATACTATGCTCAAAACAGAATGTGTAATAAAGGCTAATGATATAGAAGTTATAGCATCGACTATTAATAGTCCGGTACGAAAATAAAACTCTTTATTAAACTGCAATTCTTTCTGAAAAATCACCTCTGAAGGATTGATAAATCCACGCAAAAAGGGAACAATGCCGATCAAAAGGATCACTATTGTTGCTTCTGGAGAGTGGAAGAAGGATGCAATAAAAGGTGCTGATAAGAGTAAAATCAAACTAATAATTATACCTCGTCCGATGGATACAATCCAGGCACTATCTAAATGTACACGAATATTATCTTTTTCTTGTACCAAAAAAACATTAACGCCTGTTTCGGTCAATGTCTCAAGCAACGTAAGCATTAAAGAAGCAATACCAAAGACACCAAATTGTACAGGAGTTAAAAATCTAGCCAGTACTAAAATTTTTGCCAAACCCAGGACTTTGGTAACTCCTTGTAAAGATACCGTCCAAGATACACCCCACAAGGTCTTTTTTGTATATCCCATGTATTTATTGTATCAGAAACGAGCGTAAAGTGTACCTATTTGCTCTTTTTTTCTAAATAATACATAGATCCCCATAATGTTCCAAGAATTACAGAGAGATCGGATACAACCTGTAGTACAGGTAAGATATATAATGCACGAAGATCATTTACGTATTTAAAGTTTTTAGAAAAAGACCATATTAAATAGAATAATATCGCAGCTATAATAAACACTAACAAAGCTATGTTAGAATACGTCATTAAATTAATTAAAAGAAGTATTAAAAGTAAATAACGCAAAAATATTAATCCCACTTTAGGTCGAAAAATTCCAGCCTGAGAATCGCCTAAGGCAAATCTAAAAATCATTTTTGTAAATGTTTTAATATTCTGAGGCGGTAACCATTCAACTACAGCATTCTGTACAAAAATAATTTTCTTTTTATATTTTACTAGCCGTCGGCTAAACGCATAATCTTCATTATGAGATAGACTTTCGTCAAAACCATGTAATTGTTTCCAGACACTTTTTCTGAATGCCATAGAACGGGTAGCAGGTAAGAAATTATGTGGATTTACACGATCCGGCATGACTAAGGCATATGGAATAACACATTTTTCAAAAATAGTATTTGCCCGCCCTTGATAATATCCAGCTACAATATCTACAGTATTGTCTGTAAACGGTCTGGTAATATTCTTTACCCAATCTCTATCTAAAATGCAACCTGCGTCTGAACATAAAATGATATCACATGAGGCATTTTTTACTGCTAAATTTCTTCCAACAGAACGATTTCCTCTTTTTTCTAACAATTTTATCTTCAGTGAATGCTTTTGGGAGATCTTCTTTATTATATTGACTGTATTATCTGTCGAGCCACCATCAACTATAATAATTTCATCTGGTAAGCATGTTTGTTGATAAATTGAATTTAAAAATTTATTTATATTTTCAGCTTCGTTAAAGACTGTTGCTATAAATGTGAAACGCTTGTTAGACATATATGAATTATACACTTCTCTACCATATTTTTTGTTATAATTTGGGAAATGAGCAGAATAAAACCTTCTATTAAGAATATATTAAACCTTTCTTTTAATTATGATTTAAACAGATATTATAGCTTCTTGATTTTATTATTTGTGACTTTATGGATAATGTTTCTTATTTTCAGGTCATGTCTATATGTGTATAGGATTGTAAATGAAGATCTTACTGTTAGTCAAAAAGAATATAAACTTTTTTCTTCTTTTATTAATCAACCACTTGAACAAAAATACTTATACAATTATCAAAATTTAGACAAAATATGCACAAAGCAATAAAATACATTTTAATTTTTTTAATTTCAATTAATATATTGTATGTTTTATCTGGGTCACTAGTTCTACCTTTTACTAATATCGATGGCATAGGAATATGGTTTCTCAAAGCCAAAGCATTTTATGTTGAACATGGTTTCCCATATTTTTTCCTACATAACCATGTTTATTTATATTCTCACCAGCAATACCCTTTAGGTTTTCCTTTTTTAGTAAGTTTGATTTATGTCTTACTTGGAGGAATTAATGAAAAGTTTATATTTCTTATTTACCCTATTATTTATTCAACAATTTTGATTTTGCTATATTTTATTTTAAAACAAATATTTAATGATCTTTTTGCACTTCTATTTACATATATCTTTTCTATGTTCTCTCCCTTACTCGCTGAAGGAGGAAGATTCGCTGGACAAGTAGATATTTTTATTTTATTTGCAAATGTAATTTTTGCTTATTTTATTTATAACGTAAAAAATGTAAATAAATATTTGTGGCTATTGGTTTTATTAATTATGTTAGTTTCACAAATTAAATCAGAAGGACTATTTCTGTCTTTATTTTTGCTTTTTTTACCTATTACATTAAAAAACAAATTAACAGCGTTTGTAATAAGTTTTATCCCGTTTATTATATGGCAAGTTGTGATTTATTTGCTCAAAATCCCCACAGATTTATATTATCATTTTTATTCATTGAGTTTTTTGATGTTACGTATATATGTAATTATAATCTATTTTGGAAAAGAACTTGTCAAGGTTAATAATTGGTATATTTTTTGGATATTATTTGTATTTATGTTGCCTTTTATAAATAAAGCAAATAAAAAAGTAAAATCGATAATTGTTCCTTTATATCTAACCACTTTACTTTTATATATTGTTAATTACTTATTTGCGTCATATGATACAGCAGCTTATGTTAGTTCTTCTTTTGATAGAGTGCTGTTACAAACTCTTATCTGGCCATTTTTAATATTTGCGGAGAATTTTAAGCAAATAATTGAGTATTATAGCTCTCCTAAACAAAAATTTCTTTGGAATAATAAAATCGGCAAGTATTTTGCAAAAAAATAGAGTTAGAATAATAACTATAGTTAGTAGACTTATATCATTCGCTATTACATGAATTGCTGTCGGCTTGAAAAGCATTGACAAATAATACACCCCTCGTGGAAGACTAAATGTTATAACACCCTCATTTTTTTTATAATTATAATATAACGATATTTTCTTTCCATTTGCAAATAAATTCCAGCCAGGAAAATATATTGTGTTCTCTAGAAACACAGATGTTGTTATAACCTTAACCTTGTAATTATGTTCTATGGGATTTCTAAATAAAGGTGTAATTATGGCACTCCCTGAGATTAGTTCTAAATGATTCTGTGGTACATTTTTTTGCCATGGATGCTCAGGATTGACCCAAATAGGTGCTGCTGGTTGAAAACCCTCTCCTTGATATGTTGAATAAGGTAAATTAGCCATAATATCTCTTTCAGTGACTAATGGTAACGTTGATCGATTCCCCCAATTTAAAATTGTTGAAATAATTGCGAACATACACAATGTAATTATTACTTTATTACTTAGATATTTTGATACTAAACCAGCAGCATAAGAGGTAAACACTCCGACCAGGAGTAATAATCTATAAGTAAATTGAAAATTTTTTAATATAGATACATTTTGCCAAATAAAACTAGATTGAGGTAACATCATAAAACAAAGAAAAAATGTTAATATTAAGTAAAAATAACTAATATATTTAACTTTACCCCTTATTTTTTTTCGAGATATCAAATATATAAGTATTATTAATGTCAATATTTGAGCGTACCCCACTAAAAATGATAGTTCACCATGTGGGCCTTGAAATAACAAACCATATCTCCATGGCGCATAAATTAATTGAAAGAAATTTACGTATTGAATAGATAAGACATATAAAGATTCATGTGTATATCGTAGCTCATATAATACTGGCAACCAATAGTAGGCTGCGAGACTTAGACCTATTAATAATGTTAGCAATGAAATGCAAGTAGTCTTTATAATATTTTTTTCTTGAATATAAGTTTGAAATAGTATGTATATAATTAATAATGGCACAAATACCAATGCTATAGCTTGATTGCAAAGTAGTAGTAAAGAGACACTAAATAATGAGGTTAAAAACCAAATTATCCTAAATCTTTGTATTATTTTTCTGAAACTTAGAAAAATGATAGGAATGAAAATAAATGACATTATTTCACCAATACTTATCCTAAAATTGTTGTCTACTAAGTGGTAGGGCATGTATAAATAAAAAATGGAGGATACTAAAGCTGCTTTTTTATTAATTTCATCTTTTATCCACAAATATATGCTTATTCCAGAAAAAACAAATGATAATCCAAGAAATACTTTTAAGCTATTAATATAAGATATATCTAAAAAATGAATGAACGAAATTAAATAATAAGGAAGTGGATAGGTAAAATTAAATAAAGGATAACCATAGGTTGCATTCAAAATTGACGCCCAATGTGGAAACCAAATGCCATTAGTTAATGAATAATAAAAATCCATAGTTTTATATATGTTTATATTGAAATCCCCGCTTTGATATGGACCTGCTCTTAGAAGACTTATCAAAGGAAGTAATGATATAAAAAAAAGAAGAAAAAGATTAGGAGGGTACTTTTTTTTAAATATTCTATACAATATTAAAACTGAAGCGACAAATAATCCAGCAAAAATATTAATAATAACCATTTTATAAGGTTGAGTTATCATAAGTTCCAAAGAAATATATATTTCTCAACTACTTTTTCCCAAGTTTGTTTAGCAGCCCATTTATAAGCATTTTCTACTTTTATTTTTTCTTCATTCGGATGATTAATATAATAAATAATCTGTTCTGCCATTTCATTTACATTATTTTTAACTATTACATGGTTAGCAAATGGACTTAAAAGCAAATAGTCTTTTTTAAGATTATTATCATACATTGCAAAAACGAGTTTTTTTGATATCATTGCCTCTAACATAGACAAATATCTTGACGCCAGCGCGTATTTTGAAATAGATAAGTATCTATTTATATCCGGTGTAAAACCTATAACTTTAGCATGTTTTATAACTTCTTTCTTATATTTACCCTCGCCAATAATCAATAGTGAAAAATGTTTAATGTTTTTTTGTATTATCTTAACAATGTTCAAATATGATTTAATACTTGTCTGTTCGTCAAGTCTTCCCCAAAAAATTGCAGTGTATTTAGGATTATTGGTTGAACCCACATAAGACTTTTGAACTCCCCCATATGAAACTAAACTAGGTTTTGTACCATACCACTTAGAAATAAAATCACCTATGCAGATATTTCCTCGTGTAAGCTTTTCTGCTATTTTTCTATGTATAATAGCTGTGTAACGTATGGGATAATTTTCATATCCATGAAAAGTAATAAATATTTTTTTATCATGCAAAAATAACTTATACGGCAAAATCCAAAAGAATACATCATGACAATGAATGATATCTGCTGTTTTTAAAACTGTTTTTAATTTCCATATTTCTCGCCAAATTCTAAATTTTTTGAACCAATCATTTTTTCCTACATTGATTCTAATAATTTCAATTCCATCTATATTTTCACGTTCTTCCCAACCGTTATTCTCTGTAATAATTACTATCTTATGCCCTTTTTTTAATAGTCTTTTACTTATTTCATAAACATGTTTCTCTACACCTCCTATTTTGGGAAAATATAATCTAGTTAAAAATATAATTTTCATATTTTTATTGTTTTTATAATAATATTATTTGGCATCCATTTATGTTTCATAACTTTGGATAAAAATTTTTTAAATTTATACATCTTACTGAACGCATATAGCTCTTTATATTCAATGACATTAAAACCTGCTAATTTTAATTCAGCAAAAATAATATTTTTTGTATATGTTCTTACATGACCATTTTTATTAATCTTCATTTTCTCTAATTCTTCGTTCATTGGAACTGAAACAATAAATATGCCGTTTTTTTTAAGGACTTTGTGAATATTTTTTAAAATTAAAAATGTCTTTTTTGGCGGTACATGTTCTAAAACTTCTAAAAGTACTACTGCATCAAATTTATTTCTTGTGTATTTATATTTATATATTGAACCTACCGAGAAATGACCTTTAAATCTTTTTTTTAAAATTCTAATAGCTTCGGGTGAGATATCTACCCCATAAAAATCTATTTTCTTACTAGATAAGATTTCTTCAATAAAGCCATAGCCTATACCTAAATCCAAAATCTTATTTCCTGATGTTTTCAAAAAATCTGCAGTTATTTTAATTCGATCTTTTGTCATTCCATCCTGAGTTCTCAATAGTTGAATCTTATATAATCTATTATCCCAAAAATTAGCAGTATTAAGATCCTCTATCTCAGGCAAATTATTATAATAAGTTTTTTTAAAACTTCTTAAATCCGGCAATCTAGATAAAATATCCCTAAGATCTTCTATCCTAAAAGGATTAGTAATACAACTTGAACACAAAAAATTATTAGATTTTTTAGCACACACATAACAGTTATTATTTAACATATTTTACCTCTTGACAAATATAGATGAGCTTACTATTCTTATATTGATGAGTAATAATTATTTAAAATTACTTTTCATTTGTACCTTTTGCATTATACTATCATCTTTATCTATTAGGAATACATACGCATCAACAATATTTGAAGATAATTTTGACCAATATTCAAGTAATACTTTTCCAACCAAGTGGATAAACTTATATTTAAACGAAAACCAAGCTCGCTGTAACGCGAGTTGGAACGTGAATAATTCAAAGTTAAATTTATTTATAGAAAATCAGGGATCTTGTACAACAAATATTACACCTTCTAGTATTTATTGGCCGAATAATTTAAATAATTATACTTATGAAATGGATGCCACTTTTGTTACTGGAACAGATCACAATATTATATTCAGGTATGACCCAATAAGTAATAATTTTTATGAAATTCACTTTGTATCACCTGGAGATTTTGATTTTGGCTTTTCAAATTATGTTACTAATTACAAATTAAGTCAAAACTATCCAGACGATAAAACATATCATATTATTATTACAATCAATGGACGTAATATAAAAGTAATAGTTAACAATACTCTAGTAAGAGATATTACATTAAATGCCGATTTGCCGCCGGGTAAAATTGCGCTTAGAGCCGGAACTGGTTCAGATCCTAACTCAGGAATAATTTATGATAATATAAAAGTAACTGATTATAATAATGAATACTCATCTTTACCAGTTCCATATTTATCTCAAACGAATCCTATTTGGGGAAAAGATGAATATGATCATTCTCAAAGCTTGGGATTCAATCCATATACCTTTGATCGTTGGGGATGTGCGGTAACCTCTGCTACCATGATATTAAATTATTACGGATTCAATCATTTACCTGATTCATCACCTCTCACTCCAGGATCGCTAAATCAATGGTTAAATAATAGTCAAGGTTATGACTATGGAATTGGTTCTGATGGAAATTACTCCTATCTTAATTTTGCTAAAATCGCATCACTCACGCATCTACTCTCTTCCCAAAACTCATCGCTCCCAGATTTAGAGTGGATTCCAAATTTCGGAAAAAATCCTAATAATGATACTCTGATCGATAAAGATATTTCAGCCGCTCAACCAGACATTATCCGTGTCACAAACGCTCAAACATCTAGCCATTTTGTAGTAACTACAGGCAAAACTGCCAGTTCGTACTCCATCAATGATCCATATTGGAAATATTCCGATTTAACCTCATTCAATAATACCTATGACGCGATAGAGCAATTCGTACCTTCCCATACTAATTTAAGTTATATTACTCTTGTAATAAATCCATCAGTCCAAATTTTGCTAAATCATAATCAGCAAAATAATGGGAAAATATATAAAAACGGCCAATTCTCCTCATATAACGACAATCCCCAAATTCTCTATCAATACGAACCTCCTATCAATAATACAGATACAAGCGGAAAGAGTATGAGTTTGGGAACAGGAGTGAATAGTCTTTTGGTTCCCAAACCTGAAAATGGTATGTATACCATCATGCTCTCTTCGCCTAAAACAGTTATATATACCTTAAATCTTGATACTTTCCAAACTGAAGGTTCGAGTAAATCTTCAAAAATAATAGGTATACTAACCCCAAATTCACCTCAAACACTGGTATTGAATTTTAATAGTGATTCTCCTACTACAATATCTGCAACTGTGACTATTGACTCTACAATTTCTGATATTAAAAGTCTCTATAGTCTAAAAAAGATTAACTTAATTCAAAAAAGTGAATTGCTAGCTATATTACAAGACGCCAAAGCTATGCAAAAAAGTAAGTTTAATATTGGTTATCTGACTGAACTTAAATTTACACTAAAACTTCTAAACACGCAGAAGAAAAACATGACAAACGAGGCCTTTAATATCTTATATTATGACTTAACCACATTAACCACAAACTAGTTCTTTAATGTGGACTTGAGAGGATTCGAACCTCTGACCTTTCGAATGTGAATCGAACGCTCTAACCAGCTGAGCTACAAATCCATTTCAACCAGTATTTTAACAACTTTTCTTACGGTTGACAAACACGTGCCTATTCTCGATAATATGTTAATGGAAATTTTGAAAAAAATATGGGCTTTCCTCATCGATAGTTTTCAAACTATTCTTCTAGCTGCTTCCATCTTTTTGGTCGTTTATTTATTTATCTTTCGTCCCTTTCAAGTTAGCGGTTTGTCTATGTACCCAAACTTTCATGATAAAGAATATATTCTCACAAGTATAATCTCACTCAAACTATCTCCTCTTAAACGAGGAGATGTTATTGTTTTTATTGCACCTGATGATCCTTCAAAGGATTATATTAAGCGCATTGTGGGACTTCCAGGTGATACTATCATGCTTAAAGATGGGAATGTTTATGAAGACGGAAAACTATATAATGAATCTAGTTATCTTAAACCTACAGTTAAAACGTATGGAGGTGCTTTTTTAAGAGAAGGTGTAACGATTACCGTCCCTCAAGGGAACTATTTTGTACTGGGGGATAATAGACCAGAAAGCTCTGATTCACGCGAATGGGGCTATGTAAGCTTCGGAGCCGTTATAGGTAAATCGTTCTTAGTATACTGGCCTACAAACAGAATGCAATTTATCACAAATCCCTTCAATAAGTCTTAGTTGTTCCTCAATTACGATTTATTTTCAGATATTAGCAAAAAAGTTAACACTTTAGATTTTATAACACGTGGGGAAATTCCAATAGGTTTAATACTAGGCTTCAAGAAGTATTTTGTGGATTCTTTTGACTGCTTCACCAGTTTTTTCTAAGTCACCTTTTACTTCAATAACAATTCTGGCCAGCTTACTTGACTGCTCTATTTTTACTTTGTTAAATTCATATTTAGCCTTAATTTCTTCAGCCATTGCGTCTTGTTCTGGAATCCATAGTTTATCCTTAGCCTCATGTGGCTCTTTCTTTTGCACTTCACCCTTTATCTTACGGGCAATCTCTTCTGTCTGGCGAACAGTAGCATTTTCTCTTAAAATCCTTTTAAAGACTTCAAGCATTAGCTTTTGATCGCCTAATGAAATTAATGGTCTGACATGTCCTTCAGTAATCACTCCAGCAACTAACGCATCCTTGATAGCATCTGGAAGTGATAATAAACGGATGGTATTAGATACAGCAGGAGCGCTTTTACCTACTCTTTTGGCCACTTCGTTAGTTCCCAACCCGAATTCATCAATTAATCTTTTATAAGCTAAAGCCTTTTCAATCGGATTAAGATCTTCACGTTGTACGTTTTCAACGATAGCCATTTCTAACATTCCCTGGGGTGTCGTAACTTTTACTACAACTGGAACTTTAGTCAAACCTGCCAAACGTGACGCTCTCCAACGTCTTTCTCCAGCGATAATTTGATATCCGGCGGGCGTTTGTGCAACTACGATTGGCTGCAATACACCTTGTTCCCGAATTGACTCTACTAAATCTGAAAGAGATTCTTGAGTAATAACTCCACGAGGCTGCAAAGGATTAGATTGAAGTTGATTGATTTCTAACTCAATTATATTATTTTCCATGAATTATTTCTACGACCTGCTTGCCTTTATGTTGGGCAAAATTAACAATTCCTTGTTTAACTGCATATAGAGTAAAATCATGACCCATTTTTACACCATCACCAGGAAAAAATTGACTACCCCTCTGACGAATAATAATATTCCCTGGAATGACTTCATCACCACCATATTTTTTCACGCCTAAGCGCTTTGCAATTGAATCTCTATTTCCTTTTACTGAACCTTGTGCTTTTGTATGTGCCATAGTTTTATCTTGTGAAAACTAATTCAGTTTAGTGAAATTTTTCACAAATGTCAATAGTATTATTTAACTTATACTTTTTTTGTCTTTGGCTTGGCAGTCCTTGTGTCTTTTTCTTCAACTTTGGCCGCTTTAGTATCACCAATAGTGGTAATTTTAATTTCGGATAAAGATTGACGGTGTCCGATAACTTTGCGATAACGGACTTTTGATTTAAATTTAGAAATTCTCAACTTTTCACCTTTAACATGAGCAACCAAAGTAGCTTTAACAGGAAAATCCTTAACTAAAGGTGTTCCTAATGTAACTTTGCCTTCATCATTTACCAATAAAACTTCTGGGAAAATGAATTCAGAATTAGGTTCCTGATCAATATGTTCTACTCTTATTGATTCACCTTCTGCTACTCTATATTGTTTTCCACCGGTACGTACGACTGCGTATTTCATAAATAGTTGCTTAATTATATCAAATTGCTAGCTAATTTCCAAGACTTCCTTATTACGTGCATTCTTGGCGATAGCTGAGGCTAAACCCAAGAGTAGTCCATTAGCAATAAGCGAACTTCCTCCAAAAGATATAAATGGCAGAGTAACTCCAACAATAGGCACCAAGCCTATGTTCATACCTATATTTAAAAAGACATGAATAAGTAACAATCCAAAAGCGCCCGATATAAATAGCCTCGCATATGCATCCTCAGTCGACTTAAAAAGAATATACATGCGATAAAGAATAAAAAGATAGGTCAAAATTATAATTGCCCCTCCAATGAATCCTAATTCCTCTGTTAAAGTCGCAAAAATGAAGTCACTATGTCTTTCAGGCAAAAAACGCAGACTGGATTGTGTTCCTCCGCTTAAACCCTTACCCCACAACATTCCTGATCCAACTGCTATCAGAGCCTGAATAGAGTTATATGAAGCTGCAGTGCTAGCTGAAGATGGATGTAAAAATGTTAAAATACGTTGTCTCTGATAATCATGCAATTTAGCCCAGAACAAGGGTAAAGCTATCAAAATAGGAAGACTAGAAATTAAAAACCACTTTAGGCTATATCCATACATTATAAGCACAAAGAGAACTACGGCTAAATAAATGATCGCATCTCCTAAATCTGGTTGTAAATAAATAAACATGAGTATTGGTAGAAGCAATCCTAAAGCGAAAAAAAAGTACTTTCCTTCTGTATTTGCATGTTGAGACAAGAAAGTAGCCATTGCCAATACTAACAATGGTTTGCATATTTCTGAGAATTGAATACTAGCACCAAACAAACTTACCCATCTCACAGCCCCATGGCTTTCAATACCCAGAAAAAGAACCACGCCTAATACGATCAATGAAAAAATATAGATTGGGAATGCTAGAGATTTAAGCCCGCTAAATGATAGGTTAGCTGAAATAAAGTAAATTATTACAACTAAAATTGCAGAAAGTAACTGTGATTTAAACAATTCCATGCTGATAGATGACATGATAATCAAGCTAAAAGTCAGCAAAACCAACATGGGTATAAATAACCACCAGTCAACAAAAAAGAAGTGTCTTTTCATAGCAGGGATAACATGTACATATATTCTTCGCGCTTAAGGTGAGAAGTAGAAACATTTTAGTCCTCACTCCGGCTAGAAAAATGCTCTTTGATTCTAACTCTATAATTTAAATTTTCGTGATCACCAAACTTTCACCTTTTTCTAATTTTTCTACCAAGGCATTTTGTTTAATATAATCTATAAATGCTTCTGGCCACTCCGGTAAAGTCACGTTTACTTTTTCATCCAGTTTCGTGCCAAGTCTTTTTCTTTCTTCTTGAATTTGGCGCACAATACCTCTCGCTTCACCCTCAGCTTTAAGTTCGGGTGTAATATATGCATCCAATTCTACTCTAGTTTCTTCCGCATCAGATCCCTTTTCGAAAACTATCTCTTTAAGGTTCAGCTCATCTTTGATCAAAAAATCCATTTCGTCTTTAAATTTAACAGCGTCTTTACCCAATAAAATTGTAAGTTTGGCTAATGGTTGACGAACTTTAATTTGTTTCTCTTTGCGTTGTGCTAATCCACTCTCTACAATCTTGCGTACAAATTTCATTTGCTCGATTAGATCTTCATTAACTTCCCCCGCTGTGGGCCAATCAGATAAATGAACTGATTCTTCAGTAGTCAAATTTCTATAGATCTCTTCGGAAATAAATGGTGCGATAGGCGCAAGTAATTGACAAACTGAGGCTAATACTTCCCAGCAAGTATTATAAAACGCGTTTTTGTCTTCTTGATTGGTGGCAGAAGGACCAACACGATCTCTTGAACGCCTGATGTACCAAGTTGAGAATTCATCAATAAACTTTTTCAGATATTCGATGGACTGCATGGTATTATAACCATCCAAACTTTCAGTAACATCTAGGACTAATTTATTTAACAAACTCATGATCCACTCATCCAAAATATTTTTACTTGTTGTCTTTTGTTTTTTACTTACGTCGCACCCATCAATATTCGCGTATGTGACAAAAAAGTTGTACACATTCCACAGAATCAATAATGTTCCGCGCACTTGATTACGATATTGTTCTTCGGAAATCAAAATATCTTCACCTTCCATCACCGGACTACCCAGAAGATATAAACGCAAAGCGTCACCGCCATATTTTTGCAGCATTTCTTTAGGATCTGGATAATTTTTGAAGTTTTTGCTCATTTTTCTACCATCCGTACCCAAAATTACCCCCTCAACTAGCACATTTTTAAAAGCAATTGATTTATACAAAGCTGCACCGATCACATGCAACACATAAAACCAGGCTCGGATTTGGCCCGTATATTCGGCAATAAAATCAGGCGGGAAGAAATCTTCCAATTTTTCTGATTGATTAAAAGGATAATGTCTTTCGGCAAATGAAGCTGAACCGGCTTCTATCCAACTGTCTAATACTTCTGGAGTACGCTGCATGGTTTTTTCACACTTTGGACATTTAACTTTTACTTCATCTATTTCTGGTTTATGTAAAGATGTAATTTTTTGACCTGAAGCTTCTTCTAACTCTTTAATCGATCCTGGAACAAACCTTTCACAACATTCACATTCCCAAACTGGTACAGGACTACCCCAATAACGATTGCGTGAGATATTCCAATCAGGGGCAAATTCCAAACTTTTGATAAACCTACCATATTTAAAATGCTGAGGGAACCAATTAACTTGTTCGTTCGTTTCTTTCATTAACGGTTTTAAAGTCTTAACGTCCACATACCAGGCATTTTGTGGAGCATAATATAAGCGAGTATGACAACGCCAACACAATGGCACTACATGCTTGTAGTCAAATTCCTGATAAATTAACCCTCTTTCACGCAAATCTTCATTGACGAACTTATTGGATTTAAGATAATACATGCCGCCAAATTTTGGCACATTAGGTTTGATATTGCCCTCTTCATCTACATGCATTTCGATATGCACGTTTTGTTCTTTCATGACCACTAAATCTTCTTCACCATAGGCGGCAATGGTAACTACCCCTGTTCCCTCTTCCGCTGTGACAAAATCACCAGGAATAATTTCAAACGCTTTTTCACCAGCAGCTATGTCATTTTTATAGTAATCATAATGCGGTTCAAATTTTTTGCCTACCAAATCAGAACCTTTAATTTCTTCGACTATTTCATATTTAGGCTCTTCTCTGAGCATTTTGAGAGTAGTTTTGGCCAAAATATAATACTCGTCACCTTGCTTTATCTTAATATATGTAAATTTAGGATTAACTGCCAACGCTGGTGTGACAATTTTATTCCAGGGAGTAGTCGACCAAGCTAATATATATGTATTCTCTTCATCAACTAACTTATATTTATAAGTCGCAGCCAAATCAGGCATTTCTTTATGATTTTCGGCATCCATGGCTACTTCAAAATTTGAAATTGGTGTTGAACAATGAGGACAATATAATGAGACTCTCAATCCCTTATAAATAAAACCTTTATCATACATTTGCTTAAAAACCCACATCACTGATTCCATGTATGGCAAATCCCATGTTTTGTATGCATGCTTAAAATCCACCCAACGACCAACGTGATCGACATACCATTCCCATTCACCAGAAACTTGATTGACATAATGCAAACAGCGCTCGATAAAAACCCTTATGCCGATTTTTTCTTCAATGTCTTTTTTTCGTTGAATGTTTAATTCTCCCTCAACTTTATTTTCAATTGGCAAGCCATGACCATCCCAACCCCAAACACGACGCACATGATAACCCTTCATTGTCCAATAACGGCCAAACAAATCTTTAGGCAAACTGGAAAGTAGTGAACCATAATGAGGCATGCCGGTAACAAAAGGTGGGCCATCCAAAAAAGTCCAACGTTTATCCTTCGGTCGTTGATTAACCGACTTTTCAAAAGTTTTATTTTCTTTCCAGTACTGCAAAGTCTTTTCTTCTAACTCTGGTAAGGTAACCTTGGGATCAACTGGTTTAAAACTCATAGCTTCAATTGTAGCTTAAATCACTTTCTTCATCAAGCAAATATCTTCCCCTCCCCCTTAGAGGGAGGAATTAAGGGAGGGGGTGACATAAATATGATAATATGTAAATATGACTGATGAGATGAAATTTTATGTCGGGCAAAAAGCGTTTTTACGTAAAGAAAATCAAGTCTTGGTTATGACTTCTGCTGATCGCGCTGGAGCAACAGGCCTGGATTTTCCTGGAGGTAAGATAAATGTGGGAGAAACAAACTTAGCAGAAGCCCTGCAGCGAGAAGTACGAGAGGAGACAAGTTTGGAAATTAAAGTAGGGAATGCATTTACTACCTGGACCAATGATTGGACTACAGATAAATATTCTCAAGGAGAAATATTCATTGTAGGATATATTTGTGACTATATTTCTGGTGAAGTCGAATTAAGCAGTGAACATACAGATTTTGAATGGGTTAATAAAGATAACTATCGAAAATTAGATGATGGAAGTAGATATTTTCAAGCCCTGGAAGAATATTTTAAAGTATATAATATTCTTAGAACGCAGTGAGAAGTAAAAAATATATTTCTTGCTAATGCTCGAACAATAATCTCTGTTTCCTTTAACCTTTCCCTCTTCCTTAAACCCCCATTTCCTTATAAAACATCTTTATGGCCTCTTCTACAGTTTTGGGTGCCGATTTATTTTTTAGCTTATTGTATGCAATTTTAATATCAATTTTCATGTTAGGATGCTTTAGCAGCAGAGCATTCATGGCAATATAAAAAATATTCATGTTCTTAACTCCACATCTTAGCTTAATAATTCCAATCTGGCAACATAGACAATCAGACTTATGCCATGCACATCAATTGAACATGGCATAAGAGATTGTTTGTGTTTATAAATTACTCACCTCCGGAATAATTTTTTCGCCAAAAACATTTAAAGGCTTAATATCTTCTACGTTACGAATGCCAAAGATAACATGACTTACGCCAAACTCCTTCAAATGTTTGCATTTCTCGATCGCTTCTTGAGCATCTATTTTACCATCTGCCGGTCTGACTTGTTCTAATACAGTAATTTCAATTTCGTTAAAATCACGTCCTACATCCTGACAATGTTTTTTTAGAACATCGATCTTGTGTTTTAATTCTTCGTCTCCTGCTCTGGCAAATAAATTACATGCATCGGCGTATTTGGCTACCAGTTTTAATGTTTTTTGTTCTCCACCTCCGCCAATCAGAATGGTTGGATGTGGTTGGGAAATTGCCTGTGGATGATTCATCGGCCATTGAGCATGCACATGCTTTCCTGCAAATTCCTTATCATCCCCCTTCCACATTCTCAAAGCCATTTGCAATGCATCTTCCAATCGTTCAAACCTTTCTTTCAAAGGAGGAAAAGAAAAACCTAAAGCTGTTGATTCTTGTTCGTTCCAGGCTGCACCAATACCCATATAGGCTCTGCCATTGCTTAGAACATCTAATGTGGTAACTGCTTTTATCAACAAGGCAGGATGACGATAAATTACCCCAGTCACCATTGTTCCTAATTTAGCATTTTTGGTTAAACCTGCCAAATATCCCAACGTTGTGTATGCTTCCAACATTGGTTCCTGCGGTTCTCCAATATGTTCAATCTGGAAAAAATGATCCATCACCCAAATACTATAAAAACCAGCTTTATCAGCCGTAGTAGCAATTTCTGCCAACTTATTACCAATAATTTTATCTCCACCTTTCCATGTAAAGCGATTAATTTGTAACCCTATTTTCATACATATTTTCACCTCCTTTCATTAAAACCTTCCTCATTTTACAAACAAACTCTGTTTGATCCTTTTACGATTCTAGTGCTATTCGTGCTATAGATTCTTTAATTTTTATATCTTTCATAATGGTATCTGTAATTCTTACCCTTATGCCTATTTTCTCAATTTCCTCTTGTTGCTCTTTATCTTTTTCATCGATAATAACTACATCCAAAAATTCCTTATAATACTCAGCCACTCCTATTGCAGATACCTGCAGATTCATACCTCTCATCATCTTATCCGCGGGCCCTTTAATCGTCATGCCGCCAACAATTGGACTAACTGCCACGACTTTTGCTTTAGTTGATTTAAGCGCGTCTTTGATACCAGAGATTGCTAATATACTCCCAATGCTCACTAATGGATTACTGGGGGCAATTAAAATCGTTTTAGCCTGCATAATTGCATCCAAAACCCCTGGCGCCGGTCGAGCAGACGATAACCCGATAAACTCAATCCCCTGCACTAGATCTTGGGTATGATTCTTCACCATGTATTCTTGAAAGTGAATTTTGCCTTGTGGAGTTATTATATGTGTTGAAATCGGATCATCACTCATGGGAAGCAATCTAAAGTTTAACTCATAATCTTGCAAAATTTTTTTAGTAACCTCACTTAGAGTTTTCCCTTGGCTCAATAAATCTGTACGTAGAATATGTGTGGCAAAATCTTTATCACCAATCTTAAACCAGTCATCATAACCCATTTTAGTCAGTTGAGTCATGGTAAAAAACGAATCATCTTTAATTCCCCAACCAGTAGTCTCGTTAACCACTCCTGCCAAAGTATAGGTCACAATATCTAAGTCTGGCGAGACATAAAGTCCGTAAAATTCCTTGTCATCACCGGTATTTCCAATGATCACTAATTCATCTTCCGGTACTACCCTCAATACTCCTTGTAAAAATCTGGCTGCTCCTACCCCGCCGGCTAAAACTGTAATCATAATCTTTTAACGAAACATATCGGTACTAGCACTCCTAATTAAGTCTTTACCTGTATTACCAGCTGATGCAAACTTGTATCCTCTTATCAAAACTATTGGAATTCTCTCTATTTTGCCCATTACTAACTCGGCTGCACTAGCTAATTCATCAGCTACAGCGATCATGGTTGCTTGTAAAGTTTGCCCGGCCGTATCTTGCTTACCACGATAATCGACGAGTGATCTCATCCCTGCTACACCAATTGCATTATTTACCTGACCTTCACGCCAGGGTCTGCCCCAAGTATCCGTAATAATCACAGCTAAGTTTATATCGGTATTGCTCAATTCTAGTAATTTTCCCCTTAATTTTTCAGCAGATAAATCTGGATTTTCTGGCAAAATTGCAACTGTTTCAGAATCATTTAGATTTGAGGCATCCACTCCTGCATTTGCACAGATAAATCCATGCTTAGTTTCGCAAATTAAAATATTATGATCCATACGTACTATTCTTTTACTTTGCTGCAGGATTACTTCAATATGCCGAGGATCTTTATTGGCTTTGGCAGCAATTTGTTTAGCAAATTCAGAGGGAGTGATGGTCCTTAAATTAATTAACTTCCCTTCAGACTTGGATACGATTTTTTGTGTAATAACTATTATATCTTCATTACACAAATCCATATTTTGTTTTTTAATACCAACATAAATAATTTCTGCTAATGAATCACCTGTCTTAATATCAGCAACATCTTTGATGGGAAAAATTGTCAATCCATACATCATAATGATTTTAAAGTTTGGACTACTTTCTCACCTAACATTTTGATCAGTTCTTCTTGGCGATTTTGTGAAGTTGCTTGAATTACCACAACACTTGCTGATAATTTCTCGATCAATGGTGAATATGCTTTAAGATAATCATCTGGAGTAGACAAAATAGAATATTTAGCTAGTATCTCTTCAGGGGGCAATTCGTCAGCTTCCTGCTGTAATAACTTTGGCTCTACAATTGTATTTCTATGTGGAGCACGCAGACCTCTCCAGGGGCCAAGCGCCCTCCATGCTTCTTCAGAATCAGCAGCAAATACACTCCAATGAGTAGTTACCAATCCAAAGTCTTTTTTTTCAAGCTCATTAGCCTTTGCCCTAGCCGGTTTAACTAACTCATTTAATGTATCTTCAATGTTTTTTACACTACAAACTAGACCATCAGCATGTTCAGCACCTAGAAGAGCAGATTTATGTCCACCAGCTGCTAAGTAGATGGGAATTTTGTGAGTAGGAGGACTATAAAGTTTAACATGTACTGTTTCGTAGTATTCACCCTCTTCATTAATTTCTTTACCATCGAGTAAAGTACGCATTATTTTAAGAGCTTCAGTCATTCTGGCGGATCGTTCTTTATAATTTGGATACTTGTATCCTAATGGAACTTCATTTATAGCTTCTCCTGTACCTACTCCTAAAATAAATCTGCCAGAGGACAATCTATCAATTGTAGCAGCTGCTTGGGCTACTACCGCAGGATGATAACGGAAAAGAGGCGTCACTACACCTGTCATCAATTCAATTCTTTCAGTAGAGACCGCTATCGCTCCTAGTGTAGAAAAAGCAAAACCTGAAGAAGATTGATCATCTACCCAGGGGTTAAAATGTTCTGAAACTAATACACCGTCAAATCCTGCCTTCTCAGCCAAAACTGCATGCTTTACTAATTCTTCTGGTTGAAATTGTTCATGTCCACAAAAGTAGTAAATTTTTGCCATACTCTAGCTTATCATTTATATACAAGTTAAAACTGAATGTAAAGCAAGAATTGTGCAAGAAAGTATAATTTGAATTTAAAATTTATTCTGTTATACTCTTGTTTAGTTTGTAATGAAAACTCCTAAGCGAATTATTCCCTCTACCATGGCCTCCCAGCATCCTGATCATGCTGATAAACCCTACTGGTACAACAATCATTTTATTGATGTCCATGCAGAATCTGAAGAATGTTTTCGTATGTTTTCTGAATTAGGAATTGATGAATACAAGTGGGATTGGGAAGGAAAGTTAGTAGATGAGTCAGTCATGGAACGTTTACTGGGAGAACATTTTGATTTTTTTAAAGATAATCCTTTAGGTGAGAGGAAATTTATCACTTTTCGCCTACCTAACCCAAAAGTTGAGACTGAATTTCGTCTCGGAAGAGCTTTTTTAGGTATTTTAAGTGCTGCGGCCATGGCTAAAAAAGTAGGATTTGCTCATGCTCCTCTTTTTGAAGTGATTCTGCCGATGACAGAAACTTCCGAAGAAATGCTGGATATTCAGACAGCATTCCAAGAAATTAGCGGTCTAAAACATAAATTATATAAATTGGATAATCACACCTTAGAACACATAGAATTGATTCCACTGTTCGAGCAGGTACAGACCATTATAAACTCGGACAAAATTTTAGAAGAATACATTGACGGATATAAAAAAATGTTCAAATCCAAACCCGAATATTTAAGACCTTACATAGCCCGCTCTGATCCCGCATTAAATTCCGGTTTAGTACCAACTGTGTTGGCAGTAAAAATTGCTCTGTCAAAATATAAAACATTAGCTAAAAAATTAGATATACCTTTATATCCAATTATCGGAACTGCAGCACTACCTTTTCGGGGAGGTTTGACTCCAGAAAACATCGATGCTTTTGTTAAAGAATATAAAGGAATTAGAACTGTCTTAATACAGGGAGGGTTTCGTTATGATTACCCTAAAAACATAGTAATAAAAGGAATTAAAAAGCTTGATGATATACTATCTAAACAAATAGCAATGGATGTTTCTGGATTAGATGAGATAGAAATTCAACATATAATACCCTATTTCGAAACTTACTATCGACAAACAGTTGAGGAAATTGCTCCAATTATAAACCAAATTGCTTCATTTTTACCTAAGCGTCGTGAACGTGTTCAGCATATAGGTTTATTTGGTTACTCACGTGGACTTGGTAAAGTTTCTTTACCACGGGCAATTGGATTTACTGGTGCACTTTATTCTATTGGAATTCCTCCCGAATTAGTAGGTACTGGGAGAGGATTACGAATTATAAACTCTTTAGGAAAACAAAGTTTAATTGATAAATATTACCTAAATTTCAAGACAGATATACTTAAAGCAGGTAGATATTTAAATCGTAAAAACTTGGCTGATTTGACGCAAAGTTCTCCCATATGGGGAGAAATAATCGATGATATCGATGCATTGGAAAAATATTTAGATATTAGGCTGGATCCAGTAACAAAAGACGATAAAGAACACCAAAAATTGACTTCTGAAATTTATAAAAACTTTGTAAGCGGAGGCAGTCTGCAAAAGCTCATAGAAAAAGCAGGGATTCTTCGTCACAGCTTGGGTTAATATCATTCTTAATTTACCGAATAAAAAACTAAATTATCAGTTCATTCTGGTGGTGGTTAATCCATGCGCGGTGAGCCGAATAGCCGGGCATAACTTTTCTTACCTGTATCCAAAAATCCTGGGAATGATTTTTTACCAAGGTATGCGCTAACTCATGCACAACCACTGAATCCAGCACCGCATGCGGAGTCATAATTAACCTCCAATTAAATTGCAAACGATTATCATGAGTACATGCCCCCCATCTCGACTTGGAATCCGCAATTGAAAGAGAAATATATTTTACCTTCATTCTTACAGCATAATATTCAACTCGCTGTTTTATATGTTCCAAAGACTTTTGTAAGTACCAATTTTGTAGTTCTTTTTGGATTCTAAATTTTAGAAATTGCGGAAAACATAAATGGTTTTCTACTAAATGAATTGTTTTATAATTTCCAAATTTTAATTTATATTTTTCGCCTAAGAATAAAAACTCTTCACCCTCTATATATTTTTTTAACATCAGCCAATTATATCGTATTTTACACTCAAAGTTGACATATCTGATCATATTAGCTATAACTCACTCCATGCTTTTAGAACAACTCTTTAAGCCCATGGAGACTACGAAGGATAGTATAAATAAAGTTATTCATACTAGAAATTTGCGTCGAGCCACTGTTCTTTTTGCAGCTGCAGCTATGGGTATAGAAGCTACAACTCCCATTGGTTATTCCACTCTCACTTTAGCAGCTTCCGTCCCTACACTTATTGGTTTTGGCGCATATTATGCAAAAACAAGTAAAAAAGAAGCTCGTTTAAGCAAACTAAATGACTTCGTCAGAACCATAGCAGGAGCTGCTGCAACAGGAAGTATGTTATATTACTCAGTACCTGAACCAAGTCATCAGACATTAGTTTTACCTTTTTACCTAGGCTCTGCGATAATTAATGGTTTGAACCTAGAAGAAATTACTAATTCAGATATTGCTTAAAAAAACTAATGACCTGCTGCTTTGCAGTAGTAATATCTGGTGAAAGATTATGATTTGCATCAGGATATTGATGAAAATCGACTGTTTTCCCTTCCGACTGTAAGGTGTCCCTTAAACTTAATGAGAAACTAATTGGAACTTGATCATCCGCCGTACCTATTTGAATTTGTATCGGTATGTCAATATTTTGAAGAAATTTTGTGGGATCGATCGAATTCCAATAATCTGGGTTTTTATTTAAACTTCCGCGTTCTTTTATCATATTTTGTAAGGAGTAGTATGTATCCAAATCATTCCCTGAAATTATATGAGCAGAATACCTGTAATTCCACCATTTCAATAAATCATTTTCATTTCCAACTACCCCAGATAATATTGCTGCAGCCTTGATATCGTGAGAAATAACTAATTCATGAAGAGTTACATTTCCTCCCATTGAATGTCCTACTACCGCAATTTTATTTGGGTTGGCATCTTTATAATGTTTAATAGATGCAATCGCATTCATGCTATCTGTAACATCATCTGGCGAAACATAAGGTTGTTGGGCAACGCCTTGAGAATCATTATTACCTCGATAATCAGGTACAAACACGATACATCCCGCTGCTGCAAGTGGATCAATCATCACTGAATAACTACTTGTAGTAGAGTATTGTGAAGGAGGAATGTAACCATGATTAAAAACTATAACTGGCCATCCACCTTCAGGCTTAGCACCTTCAGGAACAGTAAGAAGAGCATAAATTGTTAGGTTATCAGACTGATAAGAGGTTAAATAACGATAATAATTTGTACCTGATGACAAAATATGCACTATCATTATATTACTTCCAGGATATCTTACCCTTTGCATATAATTAATCGCTAAAGGATCATTAGATTTCTCAGTGGTAGATGAAGGATTTATAGAGACTCTTTTCTTAATACTGGATAGTGGAGATTTAACCTTATTGCCTAATAATAATGTTATTGCAAAAATTAAAATCAAAAATATTAAAACAATGAAGATAATTTTTCGCATATAAACGATTATATGCGCTCATTTCAAACTTTGTGTAAGAAGTCATTGAAGAATATAACAATTCTGTAAAGATATGTCTGCCTTATTTACTCTATTAGCTGCGTGTGCTACTGTCAGAATGCTTAAAGATTGCCCAACACTTAAATTAAAAACTGAATTTCGCGTCTGACAAAATACTTGAGGTAACACATTTATGCCATCAGATACTTTAAAATAAATTAGAGTTGTATTATCCCTTTGTTGAATATTTTTAATAGTTCCCTTGAGTAAAAGCATATCACTGTTAAATTTACCGTAAAAATTATCACCTTGCATGGCTTCTGCTAATTGTTCTGCATTTACCGGTACGACTGTCAAACTTTTATTTAATCCACCAAATAAATAACCAATTTTAAAACTCAATGAGACACTTAATACAAATACTACAAATATTGACAAACAAATCCATTTATTAATTTCCATATATCTATGCATTTCTACACATATTAATTATTAAACCTAAATTACTAAATCCTTTAAGGATCAAACCATGCAATATACATGGAGCGAAATCATGAAGCTTAATTATTGCTAAAAACATTAATCCTAAAAATAATATGATTAAACTAAAGAGATTTTGTTTATTAAATAACTTAACATAGATAGACTTCTTTTTAGACTGCATATTTTTAATTAAAGGTATTAGGTTAATTATTACTGCTAAAGTAGGTAAAACTATTACCCACGTTACGAGCACTGGATACCAATACAATGGTGTATGAGACAAGAAATTATAGACTGGACGATTATAATGTACTAAGTCAAACTGAATTACTCGAGAAATTAAATCTATAGCAAACACCGTCAAAGCAGGAGTCAGAAAAATAGTACCAATTAAATTATATCTATTAAAATTAAATTCTGATTTTAAATATTTTTTCATACCTTGTTGATTAATTAAATCTATATGCTGTATGAATGCGTTTTTTATAATATCCATACTTTTACTTATCCAAAACCAAATTTCGACTTCCCTTCTTGTAGCTAATTCCTCTTGATATAAATCCTTTAATAATATTTGTATTTCATTGCCAAACTTTTTCTTGTATTCTTTGGGATAAAATAATAACAACAAACTAAATAACTTTTCTGCTTTTTCTGGAAGTTGAATAGTTTTCGTGTCATACATATGCTAGATTGATTTTATTCAATGGATTTAATAATAAACTGCGTTTTTTAGCCAGCTGTACAGCTTCATCATATCTTTGTAATTCTTTGGAAAATATTGCTCGTCCTTTTTCTGATAATTGGTAATATTTTCGACGTGCATGTTCAGAGTCTGTCTCGCTAATTAACTTGTCTTCTAACATACGTTTAATAGCTCCATATAATGTTCCCGGACCTAATTTAACTTTACCTTGTGAATCTGCTTCAACTTGTTTCATGATGTCATAACCATGACGTGGTGTATTAGCTAGTGAAAGAAGAATATAGAAAATAGCTGGACTTAAAGAATAATTTTGTTCAGAAAACTGTTTATGTTTGCTCATATTCTTATTATATCATAATTCGATATATTGTCAATAGATACATTATGTGTTAAATCAAATCATTAATCTGCACTTAAGATTGATTTTTACTAGCTTCAAGCATATACTCCGGAATATGAAAGAAACATTTACATTTAGTCAAAATCAGAATTTCGTGGCTAAAAAGTTCGAGGCAGGAGTCCTGAAAGGAACTATTATTGAGGCGGAAGCTATGATAAGACCTTTGAGAATGGCCAAGGACGAAACCGCCATACATGAAGCATTACACGTTGAGGCTAGCCAAAGTAGCGGTGGTATAGTTATGGCGTCAATTCTTCCTGATACATCAACGTATTCCTTAGGAAGAACTATCCCAGTAAAACTTACTTTAGCTAATATCGGTGCTGCAATGAAATTTGATCCTAAAGGATCTAGTCATGACCTTAGACTTGCAAAATATAAATTTGGCGCTAGTTATGAAACTGCGGCAAACGCAGGAGATAACGAAAACCGAGGAAAAGAACGGAGAGTAAATGAGATAGCTGTAATGTTAGAGGATAAAAAAGAGATTACTCAAACTGATGTAACCGAAGCCCACGAAAGAGTTTACAATAGAGATAATGGTATGTATGACACTTTCTTTAGGATAATCAGCCCGGATGGAACTTTTAAATTAATGCAGAAAGCGGCTAAAAATAACAAGGTTGATATTGATCACAAAGAAATATTACAATTTAAAGCGCATACACCTAAATCCAAAGCAGCTTAATCTTAATCATACTGACTTACACCCAATTTGTTGTGCCGTAACCTAAACTCCTCAAAGTATTCTCTAAGACCAGGAACTAAGCTAGAGAGATTAACTAACTTTCCTTTTACTTTTACCCAAGGATCCACAAATCTAGGTTTGTTAGGTCCGAAAAATTCAGCACTTTCTTCGGCCGCGTAATAAAAATACTTACCAGGTTTTAGTCGTCTTAAATATTTATCAATCTCTTCATCTTGAACTGATTTCAGTTTCTTCATTACAATATCATCCGTTTTAAACAGATCCTGTTGTTGAATGTAACCTTTCTTTAGAGCGATTTTAATCGGTTCTGCAACTAAAAAAAATGATCCATGAGAGGTAGGATCCAGCCACATCAGACGGGAAGAATTCATAAACATGATTGCGAACAAACTAGCAATTTTTACATCAATAAAATAAAATCTTTCTTTTTCTTCTTTAATGGATTTCAAAAATAATTTGATTATCTCCATTGGTAATATACCAAATGTATATGCATCACGCATAAAATAATCCCAACGATCAACTGAGATATCAGGAAGTTTATTATCCAGCAAATAAAAATTTTCTTTATGTAAAACTTTTTGTATATCTAAACCATGTTTACGACAGATCTCAGGGATTTCGGAATTAAGAATAATCTCAGTGGTAAATCTATCATGAAATTCGTGGTTCTCGTCATGCATAACAAAATCAATTACGTGAGAAAAAGCTGTATGTGGAACATCATGTAGAAGTGAAGCAATTTGTTCTTCAATTGGACGTTTAAACTTGTAGGATAAATACCAAGCACCAATACTATGTTCAAATCTAGTTTCGTCTCGAAAGGGTTCTATATAATGGACTGCGCCATCTTGACTGATTTTTTTCAAACGTTGAAGAGGTTTGGAATTAATTAACTCAATAATTAGCTTATTCTTGATATTTATTTTTCCGTAGATTCTATCATTGATGATCATGCATGCATTATATCACTAGGAAAAAACGCTCATTCTATGTTATTAATTATCTCCAGAAGTAGAGGAAATTCTTTTTTGAATTTAGTATCACTATTAAAATGTCCACCATGAGGAATTACTATTGGTTCAACTCCTAAACTATCAGCTAATAACTGCAAACTTGTCTGTGGAACATGCGGATCATCATCTGCATAAATTACGAAACTTTTTTCCAAATGTTCTTTGACTTTTACAAAATCAATATTCTTTTCTCGCATGTAGAAATCATTAATAGGACTACCATAATTATCCGAAAATCCTGACACTGAGATTAGTGCTTTAACCTTGCCACCCACTTGCTCAATAAAATCCAAAGCAGCTGGCACACCCAATGAATGTCCCACAATTATTAATTCTGAAATATTTACATCCTTCACTGCGTTTTTAATGACTTGTAACCATTGCTTGCGATCGGGACGATCGGAATTTGGCAGTGTGGGCATAATGACGGTATAACTTTCTGCGACTAATTCATCATGCATCCACTGCAGCCAATGAATTCCCGCATATCCTCCCACTCCATGCAAAATTAATACCGTCATATCATAATTATATAGGTTCAAATATTGTCTTTCAAGTTGAGATAACTAAAATACTTTTTGTTTTGTACAAGTGGAGATTTATAAAATTTAATTGCTTTTTTTGTATAGATTGATAATACTGAATGTATGGATACCACTTTCACTCCTCCAAACGACACGGGAGTTTCACAAGTTACCCAACCACCAAAAAATATTTTTCAGGTGAATAGTGTTTTTTTACTAGTACTTGGGTGCCTAGTTATCCTAAGTATTTTAACCTTAGCAGCCTTTTTACTAATACCTCGGTTTCTCTTCCCAATACATCCGCAAAAGATTTTTCCTAAAGTTGCATCCCATCCAGTCTATTCATCTCCCAAACCAGTCTCACCAATTTTTTCACAAATTCAAAAGAGAGCAAACATCAATGATCAGATAAATATTAGCGCAAGTAATAAAATCGCTTCAGGCTTTATCAATCCACTGTTACTCACACCTTCTACACAAGCTATGACACTTCTTCCACCTGCTTCTTCTTCAGCCCAGCAAATAGATCCTGTTATTTTTTATAGCTTTAACCAGACAAAGATTCATGGATATGATTTAGCCACCAATGCAGAATATACTATTTTGGATATCGCGCAAATTCCTCACACCGGCTATATAAATTCTAACGGTTCTTCAATCTATAATGTGTATTATCTAAATAGCCAAAAGAAATTAATTTTCGCCGTACAACAACGAACCGACAGTGATACAACAGAACAGGCCTTTATAAATGACACAGCCAGGTACCGCTTTAGTATATATACATATGATCTGATCGATAAAGAATTTATGCAAGTTATTTCTGTTGATAACCTACCTGCTGGAGCACTTGCTGCATGGTCAGATATTTACATTTCTCCGGACGAAAAGTACGCATTTTTCGACTACGACAACCAGGAACCGATAGACCCTTTTGCAGACGTTCCTATCGCATCCGGAAGTGCTGCCTATACTAACCAGCCTACATATTTTTTCTATAATTTTTCAGATAATCATCTCACGCGTTTGAAATCTCAGTGGAGTATCGGTGGTCCTGGCGTTGCACGAGCTGGATGGGAAGAAGACAGTTCTTCCATCATAATGGAGAATTATCTATCTTCTCCTGATCGAGCTGGAATTTTTCAATTGTATCCCGATGGCAAGACCACACAACTTGTCGATACAACAGGTGGAGAGACCTACTATTTCCAGTTTGCACATGTTACTAGTGCCAATAAAATATTCTATACCGGCACTCCATCCGTAAATGATAACGACAGCGTCTTTGGGTATTTTGATCTCTCAACACATCAATTTACCACCATTAATCCTGCACACGAATTTACGTTAAATTTTATATATGACTTCTCAAAAGGCTTCATCTACAATCAATATGAACAAGTAATGTATAATGCCAACTCAGGCGGAATTACTAATGAAACACTCGATTATTATGATTTAGCAACTGGTCAGTCACATCAAATTGCTAATCAAGGATTAGCTGTTCTTAACTTTAATGGCGATTATACGCATTTACTCGTTGCGGAAATGGGCGCAAGACAATTTGGTGGGTCCAAACTTTACGATTTGGATATTACCACAGGAGCTTTGAATTATCTCAATACTATTCCTCTTGGATTTTCTGGATATGACCATAAGGTGTTTGCGTCTCCTCTGATATCGCCTACACCGATGAATTCAACGCCACTCCAAGTTGTAACTCCTTACGATGCATCTCAATCTGCAATCAATAGTTATCCTAGTCTCTCACCTAGTCCCATTGATTCTTTTACACGAACTTCAGATGTAAGTGCATCAACCAACTCCGCAGGATTTAAGACTTATTAATGGTTTAATTACCAGTAATTTAAGTTCGTTTATTATTCACTGAGCCGGAGACTGAAAATCCTACACTAAGGTTTTTATCTTTACAAATCATTTCTATTATCCCATACTGAATATATGCTTGAGGATATAAAAAGTTGGTACCAACAACATAAAAAGCTAAGCATCAGTATAAGTATAGTTGTCATAGCCTCATGTCTTCTAAATATCTTGCTTTTATTTATAAATAGGTCAAATTTAAACAGACAAGTTTCACCATCTTCAACCAACCTGACAAAAAAAACAACATCACAAATGTATCCTGCTCCTACAGTTAACTTCCATACATACAGTTCTGCTCCAAATGTCATTACCCCAGTCGTTCCACAGACGCTTTCCGCTTATACGATGAAGAGTAATTTTACCAAGGATGAGATTCTTTCATTTGCCCAGAAGCTCGGTCTGACTGACTTTCAATCTACCAATACTCATTATGACATGGTTTCCAATAGGACAGATGTGTATCATCGGGGAATATTGGTCTTTGATAGATTGAGTGGTACTTTTGACTATCAATCATATGCCGACACTACTCCAACAAATTACGTTTCGGGTATGAATCCACAAGAAGAAGCGATGGCCATGCTTTCGCAGCTTGGTATTGCCGATGCAACTGTCTCTTGTCCGATCACCTATCAAATGAAAACCACACCCTCTACTTATGTGGAGTGTCATAGAGATTGGGACAAAATTGGAGCACCGATTTACAATCCTATAGGGTTACTCAATATTCCAGAAAATATACCTTTATCCACTCTACAAGTTGGAGAGGTCAATGCACAAAGCCCGGCTGACCACAATATTATCAATGTGATCTCTAATGGCATCTCACAACCAGAAGCAACGGGGAAAGCACGACCAAATGATTTCAATACCTTAACAGTAGTCGTTACTCCCAATGGTATGATTCATGAAATAGATTCAAAACTTCGTTGGATAGATAGTACAAAAACTCAAACATTCCAACCAGATAAACTTCTCTCACCACAAGTTGCTCAAAAAAGATTGGAGAATCATCTAGCATCTTTTTCTTTAACTATCCCTTCGGGTAGTGGAGTGATCAACTGGCAGAGTGTCTATCCGAACAATCAAGCCTTTGCCACAAATGCAACAATAACAGACGAACAACTGGCGTATATTGAGAAACCTGATGATGCGGTACAAACAAATTTCGTTCCAATGTATGTCTTTCGGGGTTACACAACGCTTAATTCAGGATACCGCGTCAATTTCGTCCAGATGGTGCCGGCGATGACGAATCTTACTACCTTCTTAAGTGAAAATACTGCTTTCAATCTTTCTTCCTCATGGACTTCTTTAATGGATAAAATGACGACATTTTTTGCCTCAGTGATACCACCAGTTTTTGCTCAAACACAGAATCCCAACTCACTGCAGCTCAAAACTTTCCAGATTACTCCAACAGTTGCAACAACTACTGCATCTGAGATTCTCCTCACACCAACGTTAATTCCATCTGAGACTTACTCGAATTCAGGAACTGTGGAATGTAATGCTTCAGGCATGACTCGAGGTGCTATAACTCTAAATGTTCCTGGAGTAGGAACTGTCTTAGTGCAGTCAGATGCTAAAACGCCTCATTCATTTAATATTGTATCTCGTAGTGTTCCTATAAATGCTCTTGCGGCAATCAAAGATACCTTTTATAAAACAGTTGAGCAACAATACGATATTAATGTTGCAAAATATTTAGTACAAAATAAATCTATATATCAGTATATTAAAAATACTGAGGATGTAAAAACATTATTCTTTTATATAAACTCTGGTATGATCTCTACAGGCATAGCTAGCAACGCTATAAATCCTATCCCACCTGGATACGGAACATGTCCAGTAAATATTCCTTATCAGAGATCAGCACCTTTATATAATTGCGCTAGTGAAGGTTCTGGCAATGTTTTTCTTTCTTCACCCCAAATAGCATCATTTGTGCCTGAAGTAGAAGTGAATGCAAATAACGTTGCAAATGATATTTATGCAGCGATTCAAAATAATCAAATTTCTATAATTGCCGCTAAATCAGATTTATTCTCTTCATCGACGTTGACATATCTTGGTTGGGTGTTTTTGAAAAGTAATATTGGAGTTTCTAACACTACGATAAGTTGTCATATTAGCGGAGTTTCTCCCGCGCTTTTCCTCTATCCCCAAAATACCAAAGTAGTTAAAGTGAAGAGTGGGGCGACACTCACATATACTGATCCTACTGTGGTCAATAACACCTGGAAGGTGACTGCCCAACCAAATGGACACCTACAAACTAACGGCATGAATCGTGATGAACTTTACTATGAATATGACCCAAACTCCGTTCATTTCACCACTCCCCAACAAGGGTACATTGTAAACAAAACCGATTTGGTAAGTTTTATTAAACAACTAGCAACAAAAATGGGTTTAAATGATAATGAATCAACTGCACTCTTGGCGGATGTGACTCGCAGCGCACAGACAATTACCACATCTGAGGTGAAGGTTTCATTTGTTTCTCCAAAAGAACTTGCAAGGTATTTACCCCTCACAATCTTTCCCTCACCTGATCATATCTATCGCATACAGCTTCTCTTAGAGCCAGTCACTACTAGCCAACAGCTTACTGCGCCAATCTTACCAAAAATCATGCGTGCTGGTTTTACGGTCGTTGAAGTCGGCGCGAGAGAAGTAAACTAAAATGCCAAAGACTGATGTAATAACTTTTATACAGTGATTTCTCGACTGCAAAATTTACCCCATGATCTATTATTTAATAATTAATTCCTGCTATGATGAATTAGATCAGAATTCTCAAATTTTAAATTTATATGTATATCTTGTATTGCTCAGATAAGCTCCTTTGTTGGAGTGGGATTGCAATAATTACAGTTATATCAATTGTTCTTTTTGTTTTTATTGTAGTTATTGCAATAGTAGCTACTCTTTACAATCATTTACCTAAAAAGCTTAAACGACATTTTAAGTTTATGAAGAAAATATCAAAATTCGTATTTGCAAAATAAAAATAATTTCAATAACCCTCATAAAAGCTTAAAGAACAGAATTCCAAACTTCTGTGGATTGAAGTAATATGCATGTACAATAAAGTACTTCGTGAATACATTGGGATTGACGAGGAAGTTATCTGGCAAACAATCTTAGAAGATTTATAGCTTCTAAAAATTATTATTAAAAATTTATATAAATATTAAGTTTTTCGTTTTAGATATTCTACCCACCATGCTTTATTAAAATTTTTTTGGGATGTACTGTCATGTCAGTAGTATAGACTTAGTATTCATAGTTTTCAATTGTCGTGGTAGAATAAATGATGAGTAAGATAGGAATCTTTAATGTCGCTGTAGCCGTACTTATTGAAAAAGATGATAAAATTCTTATTACCAAACGTGGACCGAATAGAGACCATGCTCCCAACAAATGGGAAGCTGGAATCACCGGTCGAGTAGATCAAGGGGAGACCTGCGAACAAGCTGTCTTACGTGAAACTAAAGAGGAACTAAATATAGAAATTGAATTAATTGCGCCTTTCACAACTTTTCATTTTTATCGGGGACAAGAAAAAATCGAGCATTTGGGAGTAAGTTTCTGGTCAAAATATAAAGATGGTAAAATCAAACTAAATAAAACAGAACAAGTAGAATATAAATGGGTTACTCCCCAAGAATCACTAAACTATATCACTGACCCCAATGTCATCAAAGAAGTAAAATTATTTTTAGAATTTAAAAAACACTATAAATAAACTTCATCTATATAACACCACATAAATTCTTCACCTGGTGTTACTGACTTCATGATTGGATGTTTGGTGGATTTAAAATGTTGGGTAGCGTGTTTATTTTTTGAACTATCACAACATCCTACATGTCCGCATGTTAAACATTGACGTAACGATACCCAACTATCTCCGGTTTTAATGCAGTCTTGGCAAACTGTTATATCTTTCTGAGGTAAACTGTTATTGATTTGATTACGATGGATGCATACTTTAGCTGACATATTTCTAATTCTATCCCTTTCCTACCGCCAAGTAAACTAATTTAATACTTAGCGGTAGGCTGAAGTTCAAAATTGTAGCTTATCTGCTACCTCCTACTTTACCCGCTTCTGATGCGCGGTCATTATTTTTGAAGTTGCCTCCGCTATGAGAACCACCTTCACTTTGCTCCTCATGAGTCAATTTATGAGCATGTCCACTCTCTTGAGCAGCTTCTCCACCTTTGTGACCCATTTCTGAGTAATCAGCACCTTGTGCTTTTCTTGCTTCTCCTCCTTCATGAGCAACTTCTTCTCTTGTTTGCTCATCTGCAGAAGCTAAACCACGATTACTATTAGCCATATATGTTATTCACCTCCTTTCAATATAATTGAATCTAGCTAATTTAACTTACTGCTTGTTGGGCAACCTTGCTCCTTCTTTACGTGCCTCGGACAAGCCGATTGCTATTGCTTGCTTGCGACTTGTAACTTTTTCATGTGACTTTCCACTCTCCAATTCTCCTTTATGCATCTCATGCATCGCTTTTTTTACTTTTTGTTGTGATTTTTTACTATACTTAGTCATATACTTTACAAACCTACCGCTGAATAGACTTACCCTTTGACTATCCAACGGTAGAAATAGAAAGTCTGTCATTTCATTTAAGTAACTTTTCTTATATGTTTAGTTTTTTTCCTAAACGCAGGATTACTGTCTATGACATGTTTATCATCAATAAACTTTCTTCTTTTCCTTGTTGCTTGTCCTCCTTTTAAGCCTCTTTCAGAAATTTTAGATGTTATATGATTCTGAGCTTGCTCTTCGTCAAAATTAATATTTTCTAAGTTATCATTCTCTTTTTGTTCTGTTGGTTTATAATTCATATTTTTCACCTCTCTTTGTTTTAACTGCATATAGAATAACGCTCGTGAGTAAAATGTTATTCAAAGGCAAGTAAGAGAGATATAAGAATGATAGATCTATCAGCAACTTTTCAGTAAGATCAGTTATTCTACTATCATCAGGCAGTTAAAAGGAGGTGAATAATGAAATCAAATAAATTTCTAAGTCCATTAGTCGCAATATTAGTAGCAAGCGGAATACTATTCGGAGTCAGCATAGTCGTTGCTAATGCACAATCAACTGATTCATTACCAAGTTTAGCTCAATCTATAGCAACCAAATTTGATTTAAATGAATCAGATGTGCAAACTCTTATTAATACATACTCTGAACAACAACAAGAAAAAAGATTACAAAGTATGGAGCTAAGGCAAAAAAATAGACTGGACAAACTTGTAAGTCAAGGTAAAATTTCCAGCTCTCAAGAGTCCAATATCATTAATGAACTACATGCATTGAGGTCTAAATATAGTCTTTTTTCTTTGCAAAATATGACAGCACAACAAAGAAAACAATCTTTGAAAAATGAAAGAACAGCACTCAAATCCTGGGCTAGCTCAAAGGGCATTGACTTTCGATATATTTTGCCGGCACCAGTTGGTATACACTTTGAACTGGGTAAACAAAGTGTAACACCTACACCTTAATTTAAATCTTAACATTCTCAGGAGTACTACTGAGAATGTAGTATAGAGATTTATTTTTTGAATTTTTGCTTATGCTTAAACCTCTCTAGATGATCAATTGAAACTCGTTTCTCTTGTTTCGCATCAACTATTTTTTGCATTGTATCCACATCAACCTTATCCTTAAAACTACGTATAAATGAATCAAAATCAAAAAAATGATTTTTATAATAAGGTCCAATGTTATAATCACCATCGTCCCACGTAGAAATATCTGCTAGGTTATGTTGTATGCAAGCCTCTACCTTGTCGAGAGAATTTGCGAACCTAGCTTCTAATGTTTTGCACTCTTCAAACTCATTCCATAAATCTATAATTCTCTTTTGTGTTTTTTTAGGTAAGTCGGCAACAATATATGCCAAAGCTTTTTCTTCAGCTTTATGCTTATTATTTTGTCTTGTGGAAATTTCAAAGGAAGGAATATCACCGGTAACAGCTTCTGCCAAATCATGAACTATAACCATTTCAATAACTTTAGATTTATCCACTTTTCTTTCAAGTTCATCTGCTAAAACTATGGCCAATAAACCCAGCATCCAAGAATGTTCGGCTGTGCTTTCTTGACGATTAGAATCAGCTAACCATGAATGACGCATCGTGGTCTTTAGTTTTTCTGCTTTGGTATAAAATTGCAGATAGTTATTTATCATAGCAACCTTTGTATTTTTCATAAGTGGATTATAACAAATACCATTTATTTGCTGAAGATATGAAGATTAGATAACATTTATACTGACGATATGTGCATTAAGAGGCTGATACCAATTAACCCCATCCTGTGTCCATGTCACCCATATATTTTGCGTACCAGTAGTAGTCCAGCTACCGATATTATTAGCATAATATGTTTGACCAGGAGTTAAATTTATTCCCCAGTCACATCCAAAATTACCAGCTGTGCTTTCAAAACATAATGCTTGAATTGTCTTATTATATGTTGCCACGTTTTTGATGCCTACGCTCACTTTAACCCAGTCATCTACTTGGACAGTAGAGCGGTTAACTGTTAACTGATTTGATTCATAAATATCATTCTGAGGTCCCCCTGTATTGGTCGGCAACGATGTGAAGTTAAAAGGACTGGTTACAGAGGTTGGAATATTAGTTAACTGAGGCTGATTAGATGTGCTAGGACTAACATTCGAAGAATTTACAGCCTGAGAAGGTACTCCATTATTTGAGTTTATTGAATTCTGTTGCGCATGAGCAAACGGATTAAAAAAGAATAAATTCATACCAATCATAAGCCCTAAGATAAAGAACAAAATAAAATCTCTTTTTGACATAACTATATTTTATGAGAAGAAAATAAAAACAGAGGCAAGAATCAGTAAATTAATAGTAAGAAATATATTTAATGGTTACGCATTGGTCCCGCCGGGAAACGATCTTCAGAGCGGCGAGTAGGAAAACTAGTTGGTACAGTAGGATTGATTTGTACAGTTTCTGCTGTAATGCTTCCATCAGTGTTTAGTTTTCCAATTCCTGCGATATTTGTATTAACAATTATGTCGGATTGTGTGCCGCCATTATATCTAGTTGTATCATCAAGTAAGATATTAATTGTCTTGGCTACAGGAGGAGTAATAGTGAGAGTTATAGAAGGATTCAAAGGATGCATCATTCTAAATTGTGGAACAACTAACGTGACTGTTATAGTAGAACCATTAACCTCTGTAACTTTACCAAAAAATGGACGTTGTCCGGACATAGAAGCTAGATGTTCATTACCAAATTCTCCAGAACGCATATAACCGGAGGGATTGAGATTAACATTTGCTGAGTTTGATGCCTCACGTAACATTTGAGGTTGAGTATGTTGAATTGGAAGTACCGAATTTCCATGAAAAAAAGCGCCTAAACCAACAAATAAACCAATCAAGCCGGAAAAAAAGTTATGCATAATTAAATTATAACAGATATTACAAGAGGATACTTAAAAAATCATAAAAAACTACATTTTTAACATTTCAAAAATATGATACATTAAAAAGGCTGGCCAAAAAATAGCCTTCCCTATTCCCAAGATACCCATCCAAAAAGTAGTCGCATGTTGAAGGTAATAAACAGCCACACCTATTACTCCCAAACCATAAAGAGCCCCAGGCTCTCCTTTGCTGCCGATATATTTCCATTTGGTTACATTAACGACTTTTTCCTCTTCCTTTGCCATAATTATTTTATACATGAGTTCACGTATTGATTCAAGTATACGTTACAAACTAAGCTTTTTCTATATTGAATTTAAATAGTTATAATAAAATCAACTAATCTAATATATCTGGCGTTTGCACTTGTTGAAGTAGTTTAACTAATTCTTCGGGAGTTTTGGCATACCCATCGATTAAAATCATACGAGGATAATCATCGTCTTTTTGTAAAAAATAAATTCTTTTATCTAAAGCTGCGGCATAACCAATTTCCATATTTGTGCTCACTCCAGCATATCCATCTACATTTAAAACAAAGACAGCATCAGATTTTCTAATTTTATGGAAGTGACGATAAGTCGCACCTGCTGCAAAGGCCAGTTTATCTGATTCTTCTAATTTGTCCCAAATGTTTGATGAGTGTAGAGGTGGTTCATAAACATTTACTCCTAGTTTACGCAACCTGACTGAAAATTTTCTTTCTTCTTTCTTAAATCGCTTAGAACAACAAATAGCTACTGTAAACATTAGAATTTATATAACATAGATATTTATAAAGATCAACTGTTTATATAATTTGCTGTATAGTTTTACCGCTACGTGCTGACTTGGGATATGCATTAGGGTCATAATCTTTTTTGACAAATTTATCTTTGTGTTTAATCAATAGCCAAGCATTTTTAGGACCAAAACCTTTTGTCTTGATTAATGCAAATGATCCTTGCAGTTTTGTGCCGTACAGGCGAAATTTAATCTCCCCTTTCTCCAGACCTGCTTTCATTACATGGTTTCCTTCCTTCATGTCTTCGATTAATTGTCTTTTATTCTTTTCTATTTCTACTTCGGGCAAATAATATCCCTCATCCCAAATTATCACCGGACCTGCGCCATATGAACCCTCAGGTAATACCCCTTCAAAGTTGCGGTAATCTAAACTATGATCTGTTGTCATCATAGCTAAGCGCTTTAGAGTAGGATCAAGTGTGGGACCTTTAGGAATCGCCCAGGAAGGCATGACATCTCCAACCTGCAAGCGAAAATCATAGTGTAGATTAGTTGCTTCGTGTTTATGGATAACAAATAACAAATGCTGCATACTTAACATTTATAATATACAACTATTTATTTAGCTTAGCTATAATTTATTTCCTTTTTTTCAAATTCCTTTAGAAGTGCGTAGTGAAAAGCAGCCTGCACATTTTCCTTTTGGTAATAAGGCGTAACTAGAAGTACACTGACAGTAATACCCATAACCGCAATATTTTTTATACCAATTATTCTTGATTCAGGATAGACTTTTATAGCTTTATTTGTTTTTAAATTATCTAGAGTGTTTTCGAAAACATCTAAAATCTTATCGACTTCAGTTAAAAATTTAATCGTTACATCGATTCTATTACTAACTTTACCATGCGTTAAGTTGGTAATAATATTTACCTGACCATTGGGCACAATTATTAACGATCCATCTTGCCCAACTAAAGTCATATTTTTCAGACCCATATTTACTACCGTTCCTTCAACACCTTTGGCAATAAGTAGAAAGTCTCCAACGGTAACACTTGATTGAGACACCAAAAAAAATCCAGCAATAAGGTCTTTGACAAATGATTGCGCGCCAATGCCGACTACTATACCGATTATCCCTGCAGATGCCAAAAGTGGAGTAATATTGATACCCAACACGACAAAAATAACATGTAGAGCTATATATACTAGTACAACGGTAATAAGATTACGCAAAACTGTGACATATATCTTTCTTCTCCTTGGATTCAACAAAGGTGGGACTTTAATGAATGATCGTAATAGCACATTTAATAAAAGCGCAATGATGATTGTTCCTAAGACTATAATCACTTCACGAACACCTGTAGAAGATATAAGAGAAAATTTCATGCCTATTTATATTTTGGTAAGCAAGCGTTAAATTCCTACAACGTTCTCGTAAGAGATAAGTAAACATCAGTATGAGGCTTGGGGAAATTTATTTATCTAACCAACTTTATCAAAAATTTTTCACATACTTAAAATCAATTACAGTAATATGCAAATCCTTACATTGATTTTTATAAGTTTTATACAAACTTTATAGATTTTTGTTTTTGGCATTTCAGCTATTATTTTTATCCTTACCGTTATTACTTACCTATGTCGAAGCAATGAATATATTGAAAGACGTTAAAAAAGCTTTTATCTGTACATTGTTATGAAGTGATTGGTGGGGTAGAAAGATGCCAAATTTCTATGTTAGTTACTTCATTGGCAGACTTACAAGTCTGAACTTGCTGAATTGTACTATTATTTTCAGTATTGGCAAAAGTAATCGAATTACCAGGCGAAACAGGCAACTTGAACTTAACCGGAGTTAAAACCGGAGCACCGCTGCATTGGGGTCCGTTAGGATAATGGACTTGAGAATAAATTGTTTGCCCAGCAGCAATAGTCAGAGGAGAAGCAGGATTAGTTCCCTCATCTGTAACCACAACACTGGTTACTTTTTGTGTATCATAAACAACTTGAATAAATTTTGTTGTCAGGATTGCACAACTAGTACTAGATATGTTCTTGATCTTAAATTTTCCGTAAATATTACCTGCTCCTGGAATCAGTGTAATCGTGGCTTGTAGTTGAATGGGTCTACAATATGAAACTGTGCTTGAGATAGCAGACACTGGAGTTATATATGATGCTGTAGGGGAAGAGGTCGGAACTTTAGTTGGCGAAATTATATATGCACTATGTGTAGGCGTCGGAGCAAAGTTATTTTTGAGTACCTTACTATCAACTGTATAGATTAATGCAAATATAACCAGAAATATTATAATTAACGTTATCAATGTCCAACCAAAAAAATATTTCATTTTTCTATCATAGTTCGGTTTTATATATGTTGGGTAAGAAATTAAGCGAAATTTTATAGTAATTTTATTAAAAAATTTATAAGCTAGAGCAAAGTATAAAAAAACTACAACCATCGCTCTGAAAACGACTTTGATTTATAAATCTTAGAACTTAGTATAATTTAAACTCTTATCTAAGGGGGGTTTTGTTTATAGTTACCTTATAGTTGGGGGAACTATTAGCATCATTAAGAACTGCCTCAAAAACAGTTTTTTCCACATGAAGAACGCCATAACTATTAGCTCCAAATTCGCTTCCCTGTCTAAGGGTAATTAGCATATATGCTGGAGGTTGTACGCCAGTTCTGTCAATATCTCTTCTCAAACTTGACACGTCCACGTTATTTTTTCCTACTTTAACGGTTATTGGTGGCTCTATTTTAAATATTTCTATCATAACTAACAATTTTTGATATAAATCCATACACTTTAGACCTATATAAAGACAGCATTCTTGGTAATATATTATCTTAAGTGCCTTCCTATTTTAAAACTAGCTGAAACATAGATCAGAAACGAGATAATGAATAAATAAACAGGAAAGGCGTAAGATGCATAAGTCCATTTAGTTATTGTCAAAAGTGTTATCGCAGAGCTAAAACTATTAGTTAAATAAGTCCATCCACTTTCTGTTTCCGGATATTTATATGCCTTGACTAACGTAGGTAAAGCGGCCAAACCATCTGCCAAAATGCTAAAAGTGATAGCTATATTCCCTACTTGGGTTAATAACCAAAAAATGATACCTATGATAGATAGCCCTCCACATAAAAGATCAAACTTAGTAATCCTCCATTCTGATTTTTTGTTAAAAAAGGAGGCAATAAATATTAACAAAGGTAAAAATCCAACAATAAAAGTAAGTAGCGATTGTACTCCAACTCCTTGTTGGACCTCAGCAATAAATGCAACTAATGGGGCGATAGCCCACAATAAGTATGTGACCTTATTGGGCTTTACTTTACCTTTAACTGTATAAAACAAGTAACTTAACCCTCCAATACTTGCAATGATTACACCCAAATAAACAAAGTCTTCACTAATCATGGGCTTAATTATAGCAATATTTTAATCTATATGTAGAGTCTACAGCCTCTCGCTTGTTGCTGAATCTAAGGTCATCGAGGTGTTCTTATATAATTTTTTGGTTTGATGCTGGAACATCACCTATTTGCAGAAAATCCCTGAACTTTCCTCAACTAACCTGATAGTTGGACAATAATAATATCTAATTTTAACCCTAAAATATAACATAAATTCTATTTTTTTTCTTATTGCAGAGTGAATAAATATATGTACATAATGTATGTACACGGGATATATTCCTGCTTTGATTATGTGGCATTGGCGTATAGTTGGTATATTTTTCTTTTTTAGCTGCTTATTCTTGCAAATTTCTACTCATGCTTTTGCTTCAGGCGGATATTTTGTTATCGGTACTGGTGCAGGGGGTGGCGGTGCGGGAGGATCTACCGGCGCTGCTGGAGGAAATGGCGGTAGTGCAGACGTCACTATTAATCTAGCCACCAGCTCAGCCAATAATGTCATTTTTGGTAACGGCAGCGGTGGCGGTGCAGGAGGGCGCTCTGTTGGTTATACACCTGATGTACGTGGAGGATATGGAGGAAGTGGTAACAATACTTTAACAGGTGGCTCAGGCAACGACATTATTTTTGGTCATGGGTTTAACGGTAGAGATACGGCTGCCGGAGCTTTTTATCCCGGCGACGGGGGTTTGGGAGGAGGCGGTGGCGGAGCTGCAGGAGGAAACTTCGGTGCACCCCCCGGTGGAGCAACTGGAGGTATATGCGGAGGCGGCGGTGGTGGAGGAACTTTAAACGGTGGCACAAATGGACCAATGGTTACATGTAATGGTGTTAGTAATGGCGTAAATGCTACTGGTTCTATCGGCGGTAATGGCGGCAATTCAGGTTATGACTGGTTAAATAATCAAGGGTTGGGAGGAGCATATAACAGTTACAATGGGGGTGGCGGTGGCGGATTTGGCGGAGCTAAAGGCGGAAGTGGATCCACAAACGCACAAAATGGGGATACTAATCAGCACTGGTATTATGACGCAAGTGGGGCTATTTATAATTATTTTACACTTTCTGTTTTACAAAACTTGCTAAGAAATTTCCCCAATTACGGTACTGGTAGCGCTACCATTAACGGAAAAGGTGGTAGTAATGAGTTATTTGGTCTAGGTACAGATACTACTTTCGTCGTAGATTCAGCAGACAATGCTACTCAAGACAGGATTTGGGATTTCCACGGTAATGATAAATTACTTCTAGAAAATAATGGACAGATTGTAGATACTGTTGATGTTAATCATATTGTCTCAGGAGCAACGACTGGAGATTATGGTTCTGGGGTAGCTAATAATGATACCCAATTTACTTATGGAACTACTACAATAGATTTAATTGGCGTAACATATACTTTAACCGCTAGTCCCAACGGAACAGTTAATGCAGTTAATCACCCGCCTACAATTTCTTTAAATAGTACACCTTTATCTTATTCACCCGGTGCTAGCGCAACTCAATTGGATTCAGCAGGAACTGTATATGATCCAGATGGTGATAGTAACTGGAATGGAGGAAGTTTAGTTGCACAAATAACTTCAAATTCAATCACTCAAGATACATTATCTCTTAGTGGAACAAATATTACAGTTTCTGGCACCATACTTAAATACAATGGTAACCCTGTAGGTGCTATTTCTCCCAGTGGAGGATCAGTCACGGGAAATGGAACATTAACACTAACATTTGATAGCGGAGCAACAAATACTATTGTACAAGCTATGTTACAAAATATACGTTTTTATACCACTACAGCGGGCAGTGCTAATAGAATAGTGACTGTCACGGCAACTGATTATGCAGGAGCATCTGCCTCAACATATCGAGAGGTAGATGTAGCAGGAGCTGGGTCTATTACCCTGTATCCCGTAACCGCTACTGCAGGCTCAGGGGGAACAATCAGCCCTAGTAGCTGGAACGTTGTTAGCGGTAACACATATCCTTTCACTGTTACTGCTTCTATAGGTTATAGCATAAGTTCTGTAACAGGCTGTAGTGGCTCTCTTAGTGGTAACTCTTATACAACAGGAGCAATTAACGCTGCGTGCAGTATAACAGCCAGTTTCACACCGAATACTTATACAATAACTTTTAATACACAAGGTGGCAATACTATAAATTCGATATCTCAAGGCTACAATACTAACATCACACTTCCAAGTGCTACGCGGAATGGATATACTCTATCCGGATGGAATACAGCAGCAGACGGTACCTTAACTTCTTATTCTCCGGGCGCCACAATAAATATGCCTTATAATGGAATTACGCTTTATGCGCAATGGAGTTCTGCTTCTACTGCCAATTCAACGTCTAATTCGTCCTCCAATAGTCCAAAAGCTCCTGTTTGTTCGCAATCCCAACCGACTGGAACTCCTAATCTTTATCAATTAAATCCTACCACTAACTCTGTGACTCTATATTTTACTCCAGTCGGCAATGCAGATAGTTACTATATCCGTTATGGTTACGATGCTAGTGAGAGTCAATTCGCTACTTCATTTTCTGAGTCAGACCAAAATGGGGCTGTAAGTTATACTGTTAATGATTTACAACCAAATCTTACATATTACTTTTCAGTCAGAGGAGGAAATGGATGTGCTACTGGCAATTGGTCTAATACTGCCTCAATAAAAACTAACTCTAGTGAAAATACTAATTCTGGTGCCCCAACTAGTTATTTTTCTCCTACCCCGTCACCAGATCAAAATAAGAAGATCAGTATTATTTCTGAAAAATTAACAACTCAACCTTCAAATTTATGCACTTATACTGTTTTACCCGGAGATAGCCTCTGGTCAATTGCAGAATCTAAACTAAATGATGGTAGCCAGTATATGCAATTGGAAAAGTTAAACAACCTAACATCATCTGGACTTTCTTCTGGACAAATTCTAAAGTTACCGTGTAATAATCAACCAGAAACTCTGATTAAGGCACAAAAAGAAGTCTTACAGACGGGAATAAATCTTAATGTAAAAGTGTTGAGTTTGGCAGGAACACCCATGGCTGGAGTTTGGGTCACATTACATTCCAAAATTCAGAAAGCTTTAACTGATAAAAATGGCGTAGCCCATTTTACGAATATTGAATCCGGACACCATCAAGTAATATTGGCTTACAATGGCTACAACGGAGAACAAAATATTTCCATCACCGGAAAACAAAAAGATCAAACATTGACCCTGAAAGTTCAGTTAACAAATATTGCACTTACTCCAATAATCTGGATTTTTATGAGTATATTGATTATCATAATCATGATTTTATCAGTCATAATCTTTTTTCTTTTTAAAAAAAGACACAAAGAAAAGAGCAACAAAAATATTCAGATATAAAACATCCTCGACAATCTGTTAAACTATTTACATGCTTGTTATGAAAAGATTTATTGCCTATACTTGGCGTTTTTTACGATTGCCTAAACATGTTCAATTACTAATTATGCGCTTCCTTAACGACGAATTTTTGGTAGGTGTTGTGGCTGTTATATTTAATGACAAAAATGAGATATTGCTTTTGGAACACACATACCGCCAGACTCCTTGGAGCTTACCGGGTGGATATTTAAAAGCAGGTGAACATCCTAAAGATGGTGCCGAACGAGAAGTTTGGGAAGAAACAGGAATGAAAACAAAAATAGATAAATTACTAGAGACGTCCACAGACCAAGAGACTGCCCGGCTGGAAATTAGTTGTTACGGAAGATTCATCTCTGGTAAATTTAAAGCTTCCGACGAAGTTAAAGACTTTGGTTTCTTTGCGTTTGATGAATTACCTGCTATTGGTACCCGTCAAAAAAGACTGATTGAAAAAGCAATACGGCAAAGTAACCGAACAATAAAAATTAATGGGAAAAATAACTTGAAGAAAATTTTATTAAGAAATTTTGATAAAGTGCTTTCTCGTCTACAAAAGTAAAATGCTATTTTTAAATAATTATTTAACACTTTCTAACTCACCCCATTTTTTACCAATTTTAACATCAACTACTAAAGGCACTGCCAAAGGGTAGACCAGACATAATGATTTTTTAATTTCCTCAATAAGTTGATTTAATTTAGCTTCATCCTTGTCAGGGATTTCAAAAACTAAATCATCATGAATTTGAAGTAATAAATAAATTTCCGGATGATTGTTTAAAACTTTTTCCTGTACCTCTACCATTGCTTTTTTCATCAAGTCAGCGGCTGACCCTTGGATAGGGTAGTTCATTAAAACTCTACGCATATTATTGCTAATAAACCTCTGCCCAGGAAAATCAAAAACATAACGTCTGCGTCCTAATAATGTCTCAACTACACCATTAATCTTGGCATTTTTCAAATATTCGTCATAATAAGTTTTAATACTTGGATATGAGGTGTAAAAATTTTTAATAAACTGTGCAGCATCTGTTTCGGAGATATGCAAACCAGTACTCATACCATAACTGCTCATGCCGTAAATGATACCAAAATTGATGGTTTTGCCTACCGCTCTTTGTTGTTTGGAAATATTTTCATATGGGATATTGAATAGCTTACTGGCAGTCAAGGTGTGGACGTCTTGATTATTCTGAAAGGCTTTGATCAATTCTTTTTCACCAGCCAGATGCGCCAGAACCCTTAACTCTTGCTGAGAGTAATCAAAAGACACAAGTTTCATACCTGGTGAAGCAACAAAACACGATTTAATTTCTAAGCCAATCGGCGAAGAAACGGGAATGTTTTGCAAATTGGGATTTGATGATGCTAAACGTCCAGTATTAACATAGACCTGATTGTAAGTTGTATGCACTCGACTCTGTCCGTCTACTTTGGTAATTAAGCTTTCTACATAAGTTGAACGTAATTTCGTTAATTCACGATAGCTTAACAGCAATGAAATAATTGGAAATTGGTCTTTATAGAGTGATAATTCACCTTCATTTGTAGCATATTTACCCGTTTTGGTTCTGCCTAAGGGTACTCCAACTTTTTCAACTAAAAAATGCCCAAGTTGTATAGGAGAATTTATATTCACTCCTCCCCCAGTCTCTTTATTAATTTTTTCTTCTAACTCTAAGATCAGACCTTCAATTTGTTGGCCTACATGTTTTAAATGGGCTGTATCAAGCAAAATACCTCTTTGTTCCATGTGATACAAAACTCTTGCTAACGGCATTTCAATTTGGGAAAATAATCTTAAAAGTTGAGGAAATTGATTTAATAGTTCTTCTTGCTTTATAGCTAATTGTTGTAAGGAGGAAACCTTATATTTTTTGATTGTTTCAGCTTCATTCCTAAATGAACGTCCTTCACACAACAGTGCTTCAGCAATATAACAGTCAAAATTAGAATTGAAATTCTGAGAAGTTTTACTATCCCAAACTGGCTTGAGCATCTTGCCGTTAGTATAACGGATACACGCAAAATTGTCTAAGTATTAAATAACTCCCCAGATGCTCGTAATTTATCGTTATTAAAGTTAAATTCTACTCTGCAGCTCCAGCTATTATATATAAAGTAATTGCTCGTAGAGATGTGCCATAATAACCTGTTGGTGAATTATTAATTAACTCACTAAGGCTCTGTTGTGCATAGGAGGAAGTGGGATTAACTTGACCAGCTGCAGCATAGGCTGCAATAAACGTAGTATCTAAATATGAAGATATTGCTTGACCAGATAAGGTATATCCGCTTTTTAAATTACTTAAACCAACTTTAGTAAAGAAATTTGATTGCTTTTGTAAGATATTCTGAGCATTTGTATCACCGTTAGATTTATAATCCAGGAGTAAACGAATAGGTGTTCGCACCGCATCATAATAAAAATCATTGGTATACTGATCGAAAGAAATATTAGCATTGGAGAAGTTATTATTTAACCAATCAGGCAATAGACCCGTAGTTGAGTTGGCAGCTTGATTCAGCCATGAACTGCTAGATGAAGCTATATAATTCCAATCATTATCACCTGTAATTTGAGCAAATGAACGATAATATGAAGGTGCGAGATATGAAGGATTCATAACATTAGTTTGTCCCCAATTATCTCCAGGATTTAGATAGTTGCCACTAATCAACTCAGTGGACTTCATATGATCAATTAGATTACGTGCTGCATTGTCATATCCACTATTTGGCCATTTGGAATTAGCCTTGATCAATGCATATGCCATATCCTCATCTGCATCTGTGGCAGATCCTTGCCCAATTACATTACCATTTTGATCAATATTCCAATTCATAAGTCCTTTTCCGTCTAGAAACTTTTGTCCATATGCCCATAATCCATCAAATGTTGTTCTGTCTCCAGCAAAAACACTCAATAACATACCATAGCCAATTCCTTCGCTGACTGTGTCATTATTATTTTCAGGACGAATTACCCTTAAGACACCAGAACTTACTGATTTCACATAAATAGACTTCCACTGGTTGTAAGCATTTTGAGCTGCATTATATACTGTTAAATTTGTATTAGCTGTTTGAACTGTGGAAGTCGGCGTAGGAGAAACAGGAATAACTGTAGGTGTTGTGGTTATAATTGTAGGTGAAGGTACCACATTGACTGCTGAAGAACTGACTGTGGAAGTACTGTTTTGGGTAACTACTGGTCCACAGGTTGAAAAGATGGTTACTGTTGATAGATTAGAAAACCAGGCATAATTACTAGACCAATTAGGATTAAAAAGTCCTGATTCAACTGTGTAAACTCCAGCTGGCAAAGCTGTTGTAGTGACAGTATATGTGGTTCCCCCCGCAGTCGTAAATGATTGAAATGATTTTTGATGTGAAGAGTTATATAATTCCAGATCGATTATATTACCTTGGGGTACAGATTGTGTAAATGTTAAAGTAATAGTTATGGTATTGGAAGAAGGAGCAGTAGTGGAAATTTGTGGAGGGTTGGTAGAATCAGCGGAAGTAATTGGAATACGAACCAAAATACCAGCTGATAATATAAAAAGACTTAAAAATCCTGAAAGAATGAATTTGCTAGGTCTAACTATTTTCATAGGCAGAGTGGAGAATATAACAGACTAAAATATACTTGTCAAAGTCAACTGTTAGAGAATGTCAATAAATTTGTAATAAAAATGTATGCAAGGAGATTTTTGATTCTTTAAACAATTAATAATATTACTTCATTTTAATGAAAAGAATCTATTAATAATTTACTTATCTTTAGCATTGGTATAAGTTATATTACGTTAGTAGTATAAAATATATTCATGAGAGTAAAAAAGTCGGTAATGAAAATATTAAACTTGGAATTAGCTGATATTTTATTCGCAGTAACATTAGCACTAATAATATTTCTTGTACTCTTACCTTTTACATTTAGAGGAGTAGATATGGTCGATGACGGAGTGATGTTTAAACCGGCTTTAGATCTTATGAATGGAAAAATGCTTTTCCGCGACACTTTCACACAATATGGTCCTCTTTATATACTATTAGACTCATTGATTCTTAGATTACTTGGACCATATTTAATTTCACTTAAACTCTGGACGGCATTTATATATTCTTTAAATGGAACTCTTCTTTATTTTATATCACGTAAATTTACTTCTAAAGTACTCTCACTTATTTTTACCTTGTTGTGGCTTTGTTTATCACCGGTGTTCAATAGCAATTTTTACATCTGGCCCAACGTTGTAGCTACTTTTTTTATTACTATCGCTTTTTTTGTGTTTATTTACAGGACAACAACTATTCCTGATCTGAAAACAACCTTTTTTATCGGTATTTTATTTGCATTGAGTACATTGTCTAAGCAACCTTTCTTTATTTTTTTCTTCATTTTTAGTGTGTTCTATTTATTACTTTTTTTCTTTCGAAAAATAAACATTAAATATCTAATTTACGCCCTGATTTCATTATGGACTGGATTAATTCTGATAGGTCTTATACTATTAATTTGGCTTATCGCGAATGGAGCATTGCATGATTTTTTCTTGCAAGAAATTAGAATCGGCTATATCTGGGGCAGAATTTTGGGTAAAGATTACACAATTGTTCCTTATTTTTATAATCCTTTCTTATATATCTGGGTCATTGTTCCATTGCTTTATGTTTTTATTCTCATAAAATCAATATGGATACTACACAAATCTAACAATAACACCTCTGCTATTACCATGCTAGGTATATCTCTGCTGGGCATTGCTACTTGTCTGCAATATTATCCTTATCCCATCAATGAAACGAGTCATCTTTATTGGGCCTTAACCCCCATCTTTACCTATAGCTGCTACCTGCTCTATCAATATTTCTTTATTCCTCTTTATTTAGAATTAAAAACAAGAAAACCCCTCCAGTTTAGAACTATTTTATATGCACTTATGGTAGTACTTCTAATTATTTCAACCTCAGCAGAAATTTCTAATCGTATAGAAAATGGCACCGGGAGACTTAAGACTTTAAATACTCTAGTTATTGGACCTCCGGTATTACAACATATTTACACGTCTAAACAGGATGCGACATACTATCACGATATTTATACACGCATTAAGCTATATCTGGAGGATCACCCTAGCAAGACTTTTGTTATTTATGCTTCATCAGCATCCATGTATACGACTTTTACTGATAAATCCGTCAATATTCTCTCTTTCTATGCAGATTTTTCAGGATTTACTTCCGGAGTCTATCCCTATTCCACTGCATTGGACAATTATGTCAAAGTTAACAAACCTCTGATTCTAACTGAAGTAAAAAATAAATCTAGACTACCTGGTTATTATATTTTACATGCATGGCCGAAGTATAACTATATTCTGCTAGGAATAGATAATTAGAATAGTGATTCTAAATAATCACATTTTTTAGAAACACGTTATAATTGGTTTATGCTTTGTAAGGTTTGTGAATCTCTTACCGGTAAAAAGTTATTTTCCCCAGGTCCAGTTATCTATAATGGCAAGTATTGGATCGTTGATCATGCTTACCCAACTACGATTTCGGGTTGGATAGTCATTGTACTGAAGAGGCATGCAGAAGCATTGCATGAATTGATCCCAGATGAAATAAACGAACTAAATTTAATACAAACCATATCCATTAAGATTATACATGAGACATTTCGGTCGAAAAAAGAATATTTAGGCTGTTTTTCTGAGACAGAAAGGCACTTGCATATCCACATAATTCCCAAACCTAAGAGTCTGGCATATGAATATAGGGTTATAGAATCTTCTCACTTTTAAATAGCTCACTCGATAAAAATATAACTAAATCTAAAATCAACTTGATATCAAAAAAACTAAAAAAACAATTCTCTAGGATTGATGAAAATTTCTAGTATCACTGGTATTAAATAACATCTTCTATTAGATTTAGGTTTCCACAATAGTCGATGTTGATTCAAAAGATCTCTTATATATTATCTGAGTCTCTACCCTGGGTTACTCAAACTTTACAAAACATAACTCCAAAGGTTTTCAAATAAAAGAATTTCAGAAAAATTGGATAAGGAAATCACCTCTATAGGAATTCGCTTATATTGTACCTTTATTGCTTTTTCGTATTGGCTTGGGGTTAATACAAAAGGCAAATAGGAGGATGATTTTTGTTCAAGTACACCAAAACCAACCCAGTATTTTGCAATTGATGTCTTTGTACTGCCAATGCCAATAAACATTGCACTACCTTTTGTGAAGACTAATATTTTATCAGGTGATTTTACTAGTTCAGCTACCTTAGGCAAGTTTGAGCTAGCAGCTGATTCATAAAGTGCCGCTAAGTATATTTTTTCTCCTTTTTCTTTTTCAGATAGCTTTGTCCAATCTTCTTTTCCATTCCATTTTATATTCAACCGAGCCATGCGAGCAAAGTCATTTTTTTGTGCTTGACTCCATGTTACATATTCTTTTTCTGCTTGCGATTTTCCTTCTTCAAGTGCTTTAAAATACTTATCTTTTGAGTAAATATCTGCATCACGAAGAATCGAAATAGTTATATTAGCCGGGAGATATTTGCGAAACTCTGTAAGAAGTGCTTCAAAGGAATCAACATACTTTTTTATTTCTTCAGTCGTTAAGTTATCGTGTAGCTCCATAAGGAATGTATGCATGTAATATGTAAGATTTACTCCTGGTTTATATGCAGCAGCAACAGGTGCAACATATTTAAGTACATAAGAAATATTAAAGAATTCAGCCCAATCCACAGTTGGTGAAGAAGGGAAACGCCATAACTTATATCCTCCTTGTGGATAAAATACATTGATTGGCTTATTTTTTTGTATAGCTATTGAAATAGCCTTTTTTGTTCGTACCACACAAGCATCATCCATCTTAGACTTACGAAATTTTTTACTTGTCAATTTTGCATAAATAAATCCTTCTATGCCTGTGTCTTGTAAAAGTGATTGCTCATGCTCAGTCAATGTATGGTTACCACTTTTTGTTAACAGCTGAGTAAGAAAATTTTGTATGTCTTGTTGCATAATGAGATGCGGGAAGGAATTGCACCTACGTTTACTGTCTTGCAGACAGTCGCCTGAACTGACTCGGCTACCGCATCAATAATAATTATATCATTTGTTTTCTTTTTACTTTAAAATCAGTCTGCCAAACAGGACTTTATTTCGTATAAGATCGGCATACTCTCTCTTCATTAAATATTCCCTTCCTAATACTAGTAAATGAATTTTAAAGAATAGAAAATTACACTTGCTTCCAGATGTTCTCTCGGGATAGCTAAAAAATTTTATACAAAAAAAACACCCTTCTAAGGTGCTTAATAGAGAGTTGAAGTTAAAAGCTTAATTTTTCTGCCTTAGAAATGCGGGAATATCCCATGCATCCTCATCTGAAGCCTCTTCATGTCCATTTTGCTGTGGAGCGGAATTTTGATTATTATTACTATTGTTATTCATAACGTTACCATTATTCAAAAATGGATTGGGTAAAGGTGGATTATTGCTACTTGCAGGAGCTTGATTCACATTTTGTGGTGGTTGTGCAGAAGGTTGTGTTTTTTCTTCATTAACCCACCGATTTGTTGGCGGCATCATAAATTGCTGTAAGTGTTGTTTTGAATTATCAAAACCTGTCGCTACAACTGTAATGCGAAGTGAACTATTCATTGTTTCATCGATCGTAGCTCCAAAAATAATATTGGCATCCGGATCAGCAGAACTAGCTATGATCTTAGCTGCCTCGTCCACCTCTGTCATAGTCAAATCATTGCCCCCAACAATATTAAATAATACTCCACGTGCCCCTTCCATCGAAATTTCTAACAATGGCGAAGCAATGGCAGCTCTGGCTGCAGCTTGAGCACGATTTTCGCCTTCGGCTATACCAATACCCATCAAGGCAGAGCCAGCGTTAGCCATGATAGCTTTTACATCAGCAAAGTCTACATTAATCAACCCGGGCAAAGTAATAATTTCCGAGATGCCTTGTACTCCCTGATTCAAAACAGAATCTGCTACTTTAAAAGCCTCCAACAATGAAAGTTTGCGATCTACCACGTCCAGTATACGTTGATTTGGAATAACAATTAATGTGTCGACTTTATCTTTTATATTCTCAATTCCTTCTTCAGCAGCGACCATACGGCGTGTGCCTTCAAAAGAAAATGGTTTGGTAACAACAGCTACTGTTAATGCTCCAACCTCTTTAGCAATCTGTGCCACAACTGGAGCAGCACCTGTCCCTGTTCCTCCACCCATACCAGCTGTTATGAAAACCATATCAGAACCTTGTAGGGTTTGTTTAATTTTTTCAGCAGATTCTTCAGCAGCCTGTCGACCTGTTTCAGGATCTCCACCTGAACCTAATCCTTTTGTATACTGCTCTCCAATTTGAATTTTGGTCTCTGAGTTGTTCCGCAATAGAGCTTGTGCATCAGTATTCATGGCTACAAAATCCACTCCCTGAATGTTTCCATTAGCGATCATTGAATTAACAGCGTTTCCTCCTCCACCACCTACTCCGATAACTCTGATTTTGGCGAAATTTGAGGTTTGAGGTCTTATCAACATGTTGGACAAATCCTAGCAGATAGAAGATTTAATTGCAAGTTAAGCCAGCAACAAAAAGAAACAAAAAACTACTTAAAAATTCTATTATTTGATTAAGGCATGAAAGATTTGATCAAAGAGAAAATTTTCTTCACAATTTTTGTACTTCCACCCATCGACAGACCAACTTTGAAATTTCCCAGATTCAAACCTTTATTGCTGGCGCTTTCTCCTCCACTAGTGGACAAAGTCAAACCAATAACTGTAGCAAAAGCTGGACTTTGTACTTCATCAATGATGCCTTTAATATTATTTGGTCCACCTGTGCGTACTGGCATTGCCAAAATGCGTTTGGCAGATTCCTTTACTCCTACGGTTAATGCTCCTCCGCCAGTAATGACGATTCCTGCCGGCGTTTGTCCCCCAAAACCACTCTTTTTAATCTCCAGACCAATCATAGTAAAAATCTCATTTAAGCGTGGTCTAATAATTCCTTCGATGAGAGTTTTCTGTGATACCATTCGCAATTCTTCTGGCAAATTTAAACTCGACAAATCAATTTCGTCAGAGGGCCTTTCTCTCTTCTTACCTTCGGCTGCTACTTCCTCTAGCTGCACTTGGCGTGCTCGCTTGCTAGCTAAATGAGTTAAATAAAGCTTGATTTTCTCTGCACTTTCCAAAGAAATACGCAAGCCAATTGCTAAATCATTGGTTATATGTCTAGCACCGATAGCTAAAACTGAAGAATAACTAATGGAACCCTCCGTGTAAATGGAAATATCCGTTGTAGCTGCACCGATATCAACTAAAATCACTCCTAATTCCTTTTCCGTGTCAGTTAATACGGACTGAGAACTGGCATATCCATTAAAAACAAAATTCGTCACATCTACGCCGACTTCAGAAAAGGCTTTTTCCAAATTTCTTACAGAAATACTATTTGCCGAAATGATATGCGTGTCGACCTCTAGGCGCACCCCAGACATACCAATTGGATCTTTAATTCCTTCTTGTCCATCCACAATATAATTTCGTGGCAAAACGTGAATGATCTCCCGTGTCGAGGGCATAGAGATAGCTCTAGCTGCATCAATAACACGAGCTAAATCATTCTCAGTAATTTCACCGTTTTGATTAGCTACGGCAACGACACCACGAGAGTTTTGAGATTCAATTTGACTACCTCCTATAGAAACTACTACATGTGAAGCTGAGTAACCAGCCATCCGTTCTGCAGCTTCTAATGAAGTATTAATGGCATTGACTGCATCTTCAATATCAACAATTTGCCCCTTGCGAATACCAGAAGATTTAACTTCAGACACACCTAAAACGTTAATAGATTCGTCTACTCTGACGATCACACTTACGATTTTGTAACTTCCTACATCTATTGCAACTACAATTTTCCCTTCCATAATAAATTAAATAACTAACCAACAATCAAAAAGTAATAACAGGTTTTTCATCGCGCAAATCGAGGCGAGAAAACCTCTTCCCTTCCATTGTAAGGCGTGACGTTATGAGTTGTAAAGAGGCTATTTGCATAGCCAAGTTTGTTTGGGGGTCAACAATTACTTTCTCATCCCCATCAATCGTAATAATATACGTAGCATCATCGATTTTATCAATACTAGCATAGTTTATTTTATTTTGATTAAGTAAATTTTCTATTTCTGCCTGAGCATCTAACATCGAAGATACTTTATTATTTGATTGAGTTATAACCATCTTAGCTGATGGCGATAAGTAAGGAGCTTTGCGTAAAAAAATGTACACACTGACTACCAAGGAAGCACTGATTAATATCAATCCCAGCACACATGAGACAATGAAAATTTTTTTGTTACGCGTTTCAATTTTGCGATTTTTGACTGGCTTTTTTTTCATAAACCTCTCTTACTATCTCATACATTTTTTTAGCCGCATTTTTATGGATGTTTAAATCTATTTGTTTTACTTGATAGTTATCTAAATTATCCATCATCTCTTCAACGATTTGCTGGAAAACAGTCGGCGTAGCTGCATCCTGCAGCAACACTTCTCCCAACCCACTATTTTTAATATAGGTAGCATTCTCCAACTGCTCACCTTTCTGTCCAGATTCCAAAGGAATCAATAAGCACGGCTTATTTAATAACAATAATTCCGTCATCGTATTTCCTCCACAACGACCGATCACTAAATCACTTCGAGCATATACTTCAGCAATTTTTTCTGGTACTACAAATCTTAGCAGTTCATAGTTTTTTGCTATTCCTTGGGGAAGTTTATTTTTTTCCTCGGATAATCGCTCAAAATCAGCAAATTGCTGATTGTTACCAGTCTGGTGGATAAGAATATATTTTTTTAACAATTCCTTTAAACTATTCTCAATAATTACGTTAATAGCATGTGAGCCAGAGCTGCCGCCTGTGATATAGATAATTCGCTTACCTTGTTTCTTCAGTTTATTTTTCTTAACTGATTCAATCATCTCTACTATTTCCTGACGAATTAGATTGCCCGTCAATACAGTGCGTTTCTTGGGAAAATATACTAATGATGACTCCCATGAAACACAAATCTTCAGAGCAAAGCGTCCAATCAATTTATTTGCCATTCCGGCCCGAGTAGTTTGTTCATGTATAACTACTGGGATTCTCAGTGATCTTGCGGCTAAACAAACTGGCACTGATAAATATCCTCCAAAACCCACCACAACTGCCGGACGGTAACGCATCAAGAAATTTAATGCTTGTAGATAACCGTAAGGAAATTTGCTCATAGATGACAATGTATGACGTGTCAAACGACGTTGCAATCGTCCTGTAGTGAGTGAAAAAAATTTAATTCTCTTCTGCTGCATTATAGTATATTCAAGTGACAATGATTTATCACCTTCAAATGTATATTTCTTACCAATAAAAAATATTTCATCTTTAGGAGAAATCTGCTGTAAAAATGCTAAAGCAGGTGATAAATGACCTCCAATTAAAGCTATTTTCATATTTATGTTAATTATTATAAACTATATTTATCTCTTTTCCAGACTAGAAGAAATATTCAGTAGAATTCCTATAGCTACTAAATCTACCACTAACGCTGATCCTCCATACGAAACGAATGGTAAAGGGACACCAGTCAAAGGCAGCAAAGCTGTCATCGATGCCATATTTATCAGTACTTGGATTCCAATGAAAACTGTTATTCCAGCTGCAAGCAGTTTACCAAAGGGATCCTTAGCCTTAGCGGATATCATAAATCCATGCCAGATAAAAATCACATATACCAGTATAAGCACAATACAACCGATATAGCCTAATTCTTCAGCAATGATAGCAAAAATAGAGTCAGTTACATTTTCGGGCAGATATGCGTATTTTTGCAGTGAATTACCTAATCCTACCCCAAATATGCCTCCTGATCCAAAAGCAATTAGAATCTGTTTCATGTGATAAGACGCTGAAGATATAGAATTGTCGACCGACAAAAATGAAGTCAAACGTGCAGCTCGGTAAGGAGCAATTTTAATAAGCAGAAAACCTACTACCGCCAATATGGGTGCTACGATATAAAAATATTTCACATCTCCACCTGATAATACATAAATCGTAAAAGCCTCAGCAAAAATAATCATGCCAGTTCCCATATCCGGCTGTAACATGATCAGCAGCATTACAAAACCAATAAGTAGGCTGAATGCCCAAAATCTACCTTTCTCTTTTTGTGAAAACCAAGCCGCCAAATAAATTGCTAAGGATAATTTTACAAACTCAGTCGGTTGAAAAACAAACACATGCAGGTTTATCCACCTACTAGCCCCCAGCTCATTTATACCCACACCGGGAATAAATACCAAAATTAACATTACAATCGAGGATACAAGTAGAATAGGTGAAAAGTTGAAAAAAAATTTATAACTTATTTTGGTAAATATAAATAAGAGCACAATGCCTAGCAACGCCCAAACTAACTGTTCACGGATATAATGGAATGAATCTCCGTGAAAATCACGATAAGCAATTACTGAAGATGCATCATAAATCATCAATAAACCAAAAAGAGTTAAGCCTATGGTTATAAGCAGCAAAATAGAATCAAATTTTTTCATCTATATTCATTATAAAGAGGTTACAGCTAAGCAACAAGGGCAAAGAAGCAAAATATTATTACAACCACAAAATATTTCTGTTACAGAGTATACCTAGGGTTGTCCGATAAAAGCGATATACAAACCTAAAATAGCAAAAAATATACCTACCAACCACACTCGCATGACAACTTTTGGCTCTTCCCATCCTCTTTTTAACAACCATAAATGCAGGGGGGCGGCTGGAAAAACCTTTCTTCCCCAATATTTTTTACTTAAAACCTGAATCAATGAAGATGTGATTTCAATGACAAACACACCTCCTATTACTACCAAAGCCAATGTCTTGCCACTTAACAAACCTATGACGGCTAGAGATGCACCTAAAGATAGCGAACCAACATCTCCCAACCATATTCTGGCTTTATATATATTGAAATACAAAAATGCCATTATCGATCCGATTAATACGGCAATAAATATTCCTAAGGGTTGGTCTACCTGCTGTAAACTAATTGTCAAAAATGCCAATAAACAAATAAGTAGAGAACCAGGTGCCAGGCCATCCAACCCATCAGTGACGTTAAAAGCATTAGCAAATGCAACTATAATAAACGCAGCAAATGGAATAAAAAAGAACTCTAACCTAAGTGTGCCAAAACCGTGTACGAAGATAAATGCGTATTTGAGCTGAGTATAAAATATGGTGGCAATAATTAAAGCCAAAATCCACTGGATGATAAATTTATGACGAAAACGTAACCCCCAGAAAGAATTCTTGCCATCTCCATTGACTAACTTTTTCATATCATCATATAAACCCAATAAACCAAAACTGATTAGTGTAAAAAAGATGACAAATGCTTCCCAAGGATTAACTTGAGTACCAAAGATACCATATGCCCATAGAGTGATAATTGACACGATTAGAATGATCAGAATACCACCACCAAAAGGTGTTCCAACTTTCCATGCGTTGTATTTATCAAAAATCGGGGTATGATTATTGAACATATCCTTTGTCACCTGTTTTTGCCTTTGCAGTTTAATGCGATACAAAAAGTCGATGAAAGGAACGATCAAAATCGCAGAAATAACTAATGACAATAAGATCAGTCCAAGAAGTTGTGCCATAGAAAAATAATGCTTAACCTAGCAATTATACACTCGCCACTGCGATAACACAACTAATCTTTATTTAAATTCGAAGCTATTTTCTCAGAAAATTATCTTTTATAGGATACAAATTAGCCTTGAAGATTCGTTACATTCCCAACCTATTCACAATTATTTTACAGTCACACTCTTTGCTAAGTTACGAGGCTTATCAGGATCTAATTTTTTGATAATAGCCATGTGGTAGGCCAATAGTTGGATAGGAATAATTTGGGCAATTATGGATGCTTCACCTATATTTTTCACTTCTAGCCAATAATCAAATACGTCATTATTTAAAGGGCCAACACCAATGATAACTCCACCACGTGATTTAATTTCTGTCGCGTTGGAAATAATCGCATCGTATGTTTCATCATCAGGCGCGAATACAATACAAGGACTCCCTTTACTAATAAGAGCTAATGGTCCATGTTTTAATTCTCCACCTGCCAAACCTTCGGTATGTACATAACTTACTTCTTTAATCTTCATGGCAGCTTCCAAAGCTGTCGGATATGAAGCACCTCGTCCAATAGTGTAGATATGTACAGCTTTCGCAAGTTGTTGAGCAATTCTTTGTATTTGTTTAGCATATTTCGCATCCAAAATTCTTTCAGCTTCTTTAGCTACCTCCAATAAATCCTGATTTGCTTTTTCAATTTCATCAACCATAGCATAAGACAAAGCATACAAAACAGCTAATTTAGCAATATACGCTTTGGTAGAAGCAACTGCTTTTTCAGGACCCGCTCCCAATAACAGTTTGTAGTCGGACATCCTATACAGAGTAGAACCTAGCACATTTACAATTGCCACAATTTTACTTTTTTTTATTTTTGCTCTGGTTAATGGCTCAACAATATCAATTGTTTCGCCGGACTGTGAGAGCGCTATAATTAAACTTCTGCTATTAAGAAAATCTTCTAGATAATTAAATTCAGAGGCAGACGACATGTTAACATGCAAGTGAGCAATTTTAGAAAAAAAGTATGTGCCGCTTAAACAGGCATAAGCTGCACTTCCAGCACCAATAAAGAATGTGCCCTTGGACTTTTTAATTATCTTGCCAACTGATTCAATTTGCTGTGTATAATTTTGCGCAATATTGCGGATCACCTTGGATTGTTCGTAAATTTCTTTAAGCATATAATGCTTATACTTTCCTAACGTTGCATCTTCAACTTTCCAAGTTATTTTGTTGAATTGTGGTTTTATTTTTTTGCCATCCGGCAGTGTCAGCAACGTCACATCTTTTCCTAAAATAACCATTTCATTATCTTTGATGAATAGAACTTGATTAGTATATTTGATAATTCCTGCAGTATCAGATGCTACCATAAATTCATCTTTAGTCTTACCCACAACTAATGGAGAGCCATTTTTAGCAGCAACAATTTCCGAAGACAATGAATAAGCTACCACAATAGCATTCATGCCTTTAAGTTGATTAAATGCATCTCTAACAGAACTGGCAAATCCTTTAGTTTTTAAATTTTCTTCAATTAAATGAGGAATAACCTCAGTATCTGTTTCAGAGATAAATTGGTGACCTTTACTTAGAAGCATCTTTTTTAAGTCAATATAATTCTCGACAATACCATTATGAACAACGGCAATAGTCCTCGTGCAATCTAAATGAGGATGTGCGTTTTTTTCCACCACTCCTCCGTGTGTCGCCCAACGTGTATGACCAATTGCTAAATTTGAAGACCTTTTTAATTCTGCGGATAACTTTGCATCACCTATCTTTCCAATATGTTTATCAATTTGAAATTTGATTTTGCTCTTGTTGTTATCTAGTACATTTAATTTTAAATTTTGTATTTTACTTGCCACACCCCATGAATCATAACCACGATATTCCAACAATTTTAAACCAGATAAGACTATCTCTGCTGCATCATCTTTTTTACCAATATAAGCAAATATTCCACACATATTAAAAGTTGAGTTACATTGTAATTATTTTGATTATAAAATCAAGTACTAATCTTCAGTAATAGAAGTTATTATTTCTTTAAACTTAGTATAGTATCTGGTTTTATCTGCGACATTTTTTCTAACCATAGTATGGGGACCTACAATAGAATCATTTCCGATAATTGTCCCTGGCATTGTGGAAACATTAATGCCAACTTTAACATTATCACCTACGATTACCCCTAAATTATGAATACCTGTTGTTAATATTTTATTATCTAATTTAATATCAACTCCTTGTCGATCCAATCTCTTGTTTCCTGTATTAAATCCGGCACCAAATCTTCCATTTTGTCCAAATAAAGAATCCCCCGCAAATCCAGAATGAAAATGTGTGCCGGCAGAAATTATTGAATTTCTTATCTCCATATTTGCACCTACCATACAGTTGGCGCTTAAAACAGTCCCCTCACGTAAAATGGCATTCGTCCCCACCACTGAATTTGCTCCCACGTAAACCGGTCCCTTCAATACCGCATTTTCCATAACTTTAGCACCGTCCTCAATAATCACAGTTCCTTCTAAAGTTACATTAGTGGCTACAGTTGAATTAACAGAAATTGAGTAGGTTTGAGAATTAAATAAATAATTCTTAAGAGCAAATAAATTCCAGGGATATTTTAAGGAGACACTTTCTTCTTGTGTCTCGACATAGGTCACCAAATTGTTTTGAGCAAACTCGGACAGAGCTGTTTCAAAATTATAATGTTCTAATTTTGTACTAGATAAAGAATCCAAAAATTTAATTGATAACAAATAGATTCCAATCAACCGCAAATTCGAAACATGGTCAGCATTGGTTGGCTTTTCTACAATTTCTAAAACTCTATTCTCATCTACTCTCAAAACACCAAATTTTGCGATATCATTTTCTTTTCTTGCCAATAAAACCACTTGATCTTTTTCTGTTTTTTCTCTTGAGATTATTTCTGCAAAATCAGCAAAGTCAACATGATGCGCATGCATAACAAAAAAACTATCCTGTAAATATTCTCTTGCCCTCAGCAAAGCATCTCCCATACCTAATGCTTCTGGTTGCTCAATAATCGTAATATTTAAATCTAAATCTGTATTATGTTTAAGAATTTCTTCCAATTGTTTTTTTTCTCTGACTACAACAATAACTTCTTTAAAACCAGTAGCTTGAATGGATTTAAGAGTATGGTAAATGATAGGTTTATCAAATATTGGAAAAAAAGACTTATGCCCATAATTTATATATGGATAAAACCTACTAGAATTGCCAGCTGCTAATAAAACTATTTGCATATATTAATTTTGTTGTTTGTAAACTTGTTGAGCTTTTTCTAAATCAGCAAATGAATTTATGCCAAACCAAGGTAACTTTCCTGCTTGTAATACACTGATAGGCAAATTGTTTCGTAAAGCAGTTTCTACTAAATCAGTCAAATAATATTCTTTCGATATATCATTAACGTGTAATTTGGGCAAATATTCTTTTAAAAAACTTTTGTTAAAAATATATAGCCCTGAATTTATTTCTTTTATTTTCTTTTGTTCGTCCGTAGCGTTCTTTTCTTCTACAATCCCTACAACTTTGTCATTTTCTCTCTCTATTCTGCCCAAGTCGGTGGGATTTTCAACTTCGAAACTAACAAATGTAATCATATTTTTTTCTCGTTGATGTTGCACAATTAGATCCTTTAATAAACTTTTTGGATACATCGACGCATCATCACCATAAATTACTATGACATCTGAAATACCTTCTGAAACCTTTTCTAAACCAGCTTGTGTGGCATGAGCCGTACCTAGTTGTTGATCTTGCTCTGCAAATACAACTTGCTGACCATTTAACACTTGGTATACAGATTCTTTGGCAAAACCAACTACCACAATTACTGCTCCTAATTTCAAACTTTCAAACATTTTGACAATACGTAAAATAATTGGCTGATCGTTGAGATGATGAGTAACTTTGTTTTTATTGTCAGCGGGCATGCGTGTTCCCTTACCGGCGGCTAATATAACTGCAGCAATATTTGAGTAACTTTCCATCATATTAGTGAGTAATTGAATAATTACTCATCTTGTTCCTTTCTAATATTGGCACCTAGTTTTTTTAAACGCTCTTCGAAACCTTCATAGCCTCTTCTGATGGTATTTACTCCATGTACGATACTTTCTCCATTGGCAATTAAAGCTGCTACTACCAACGACGCACCAGCGCGCAAATCAGATACGCCTACAACTCCATCATGTAGTTTAACAGGTCCTAAAATTTTTGCTGCATGGAAGAATTCTGGTCTGTCATCATCTAGATTGAAGTTATAAAAAGATTTTTTATCCTCGACTTGTGGATTAAATAAATCTATTTTCGCACCCATTTTTCTCAATTGCGTAACGTAACTAAATCTGTCTTCAAAAACAGTTTCATGTATTACAGATTCACCCTCGGCTTGGGTCATCAAGACTGCCCAAGGTGCTTGCCAGTCCGTCATAAAGCCGGGATAAGGTTGAGTAGTAACATCAACTGGCTTTAAATGACCTCTATAAAAATATCTGATACCACTATCTTTAATTTCAACTCCACCACCTGCCTGTAATAATACATCATTAAACTCTTTCAGTCCCATCTCCTGTACGCCTTCTATAAACACATCTCCTTGGGATGCCACTGCAGCAATAGCAAAAGTTACTACCTCATTTCTATCTGGTGCGATAGTAAATTCAGTCCCATGTAAATTATTTACTCCCTCTATTTCAATCTCACGAGTGGAAGTTCTCTGTATTTTGGCTCCCATCTTATTTAACAAATCAATCAGTTCGTCAATCTCAGGTTCAGCCGCTGCATTATGTAAAACTGTTTTACCTCTAGCTAAAGTCGCAGCTATTAATAAAGTCTCGGTGCCAGTATGGGTGTTCTTGTTGAATGTATACTCACATCCTTGTAATCCATCTGTTTCAGCATGAAAATATCCATCTTCGCTCTCATAATTCACTCGTGCACCCAATTTAATCAAGCCTTCAACAGTGCGATCGATTGGACGAGCACCTAGACGACAACCACCAGGGTTAGGGATAATCGCATGATGCAAACGTGCCAACAACGGAGAAAGAAACATAGAAGAAGTGCGAATATGAGCAGCTTGATCAAGAGTGATTTTATCTTTGCTAAATGTTTTAACCTGAATTGTAGCAGTATGATCTTTGAGCTCAACTGTCCCACCTAATTCCTGGATAATTTCTGACATTACAAAAAAATCAGATATTAAAGGGACATTATGAATAACTACTGGTTCTGCAGTTAAACATGCAGCTACAATCGCTTTAAGAGCTACATTTTTAGCACCAGAAGGACGTATAGAACCTTTTAGTGCGTTTCCGCCAGTTATGATATATTTCTGGTTTTTGTTTTCCATAATTTTTACCTATTACCTATATTATATCTCCTCGATTAATTTATAAACATCTCCCGCTCCCATCGTCACGATCAAGGTTTTGGAGGGATATTTTTGGTGATTTATGTATTTTACCACATCAGCCATATTAGCCTCATATTTCACTTTTTTACCAGCTTTGTGTATTGCTTCTGCTAACAATTCTGAAGATACTGTTGGATCAGTCTCTTCTCGAGCAGAAGTAAAAATATCCATTAATATAACCTCATCCGCTTGTGAAAAAGCTTGCGCGAAACTCTCAAATAAGGCCTTTGTACGTGAAGCAGTATGCGGTTGAAAAATACAAACCAAATGGAAGTTAGGAAACATGCTTTTTAGAGCCTTTAAACTAGCTTTTATTTCCGTCGGATGATGTCCGTAATCATCATACAGAACATAGCCTTGTCTACTGTCTCCACGATATTCTAGACGTCTTTTGCTACCTCTAAAAATTTGCATGTACATTTGAATATCATCAATGGATAAACCGGCACTAATCCCCACAATGATAGCTGCAGTCGCATTCAAAACATTATGCTCTCCCGAAACATGCAAGATAAACTCTTCCAGATCTATCCCCTTATGAGCTAACACAAACTTGGTTTCATGAGTCGATACCTGGATATTTTTAATTTGATATTCATTATCTTTTAATAGACCATAAGTCGTAACTTGTGCCTTGGAATGCTTGCTAACTTCCCTCAAATTACTATCATCACCATTTATAATTAACAACCCTTCAGGATATAATTGCTGAATAAAATTAGAGAATGCTTGTTTAACACTCTGCAAATCTGGGTAGACATCAGGATGATCGTGTTCTAAATTGGTCATTACCAACACCTTTGGATGTTGCCATAAAAATTTTATAGTCCGGTCATATTTGATCTCCGTAATATATTCATCCGCCTCCGCAACAAAATATTCGCCCTTGCCTAAATGTCCTGCATGCCCCAAAGATGGAATACTAGCTGTACCAATTACATAACTAGGATCTTTACCAGCTGTCGTAAGTAGAGAAGCAATCATAGCACTCGTAGTAGTTTTTCCATGTGTACCTGTGATAGATATACCTACAAATTCACGGTTTAATATTTCACCTTTCATGAATTCTCCTACAGCCTGAGCTTGAGAGATAACCGGAATATCTTTATCTTTTGCCGCTTTTACTTCGACATTGTCATAACCTCCATGGGCATTAGTCACCACCACAAGATCAATCTCACCCACATGCTCTGCAGAAAAGCCATCGAAGACTTTAATTTCGTTTTTAGCCAATACAGCGTCTGTGATAAAAACTTGCGGCAAATCAGATCCTGTCACTGCAATCCCTGCCTGTTTGGCAATAATTGCCAGTGGTGTCATACCAACTCCTTTAATTCCGACAAAATGTATTGAATTAACCTTGTTCATTGTGTATATGATTGCTCTAGGCAATATTTTAAACTTAATTGCTAAATTGTTACATCGATAAATTGTTCAAGTCTCATTTTCCTCCGTCTTGTAGGGGGAGATTATGTAAGGTTAACAATTAAACAATATACCAGTAGAACAACTTTACTCCCCTTTCCTTCCCTCTATAATCCCACAACTGTCGCAAAAACCTCACCTGAAGCTTTATCCTTTCTTGCTCTGAAAGAGAAAAACTTATCATCATGGTCCTGTGTACACATCATAGCATCAAAAATATTCTCCTGCAGTACCCCAGCTGTTCTTAATTGCCATTTTACCAGACTTTGCAAGCTCAAAAAAGCTTGTTGGCCTCTATATACCAAATAGTCAATTTTTTCAGGATATTTGTGCCTAAATTCATTTACTCTAGACTCGTCGATTGAGTAACAGCAGTCACGGATGGAAGGCCCAATACCAACCACTATATTTCCCGGCTTGCTACCAAGTTTAATCATTTTACTAATAGCTTCCTGAGCGATATTGGCATATACACCTTTATAACCTGCATGCACAGCCGCAAGAGTCTGTTGCTTATTATCAAATAAAATCAGGGGTAAACAATCAGCCGTTCTTATACACAAAAATAATCTCTTGTCTTTAGTAATTAAACCGTCTGCTTTGGCTTGAACTGAACCTGAATCTGCTAAAGTGACAATTTTTACCTCAATTCCATGTATCTGTTGCATCCTAATTATACCTTTATTAACCTGGTCTAATTGTTCAACAAATCGTTTCAAATTAGATAAACCATGATGAGAAGAAAATTGCATGTCTCCCATTTCCCGAGTGGAGAAGCCTTGTTTGAGGCCTAAACTTTTTAATTCACTAAATTCATAGAAGTCAGTACTAGTTTTTTGTAGCATTTTTTCTCTTCTCCAATGCAGATTTCACGGCTTCATGATCATTCCAGGGAACCTCATCTTTCCCAAAGTTCATTGAGCTTTCATGTCCTTTACCCGTCACCACCACCATATCTCCTTTTTTTGCAAGTGCTATCGCCTTATCAATTGCCTGCTGCCTATCTTCAATAATCAGTAGTGTATTATTCTTAGTTCTTAACTCATAATTTTTCATTCCCTTGCAAATTTGACGAATAATTTCATTTACTTTTTCCGTCCTGGGATCCTCTGCGGTGAGTATTGTAATGTCTGCATATTTATCACTGGCTTCTCCCATCAATGGACGCTTAGTATGATCACGTAAACCAGCTGCTCCAAACACATGAATAATTTTCCCCGTTTTTTTAATATCTTTTTTAATTGCTGATAATATTTGCTCTATAGCATTGGGTGTGTGAGCAAAGTCTATCATTACGGCAAAATCCTTATTGTATACAATCTCTTCTCTTCCCACGGGTGCACTAAAATCAGCTAGGGCATTGCGTATTTCATCAGGCAGTAAACCTAATTGTAGACAAACTGATATTGCAGCTAAACAATTATAATTATTAAAATCACCTAAGAGATGATTTTTAAAGGGAAAAACTCGCGGATTTATATCTGCATCAGACCTTAAGCCATAAGTTATAACTTTTTTTTGACTAAATCTAGCTTCTCGCTTTATCTTGAATTTTATATTTTCATATGATTGATCGTCCCGATTAATAATTGCAATTTGTGAGCTTTGTAATAATTTAAATTTAGCGGCTACGTAATTGTCGTAAGTTTTATGATAATCTAAATGTTCGTGGGTAATATTAGTAATAACTCCTATTTTGAAAGGAATCCCAAAAACACGATGCTGATCAAGGCCATGTGATGTTACCTCCAAGACGATAAATTCTGACTTGGCTCTAATGGCCAGCTTGATATATTTCAGTAAGGCTGCCGGGTCAGGATTTGTGACGTGGAAACCTGTATCATAAGACTTGCCATCAATAATAGCTGCTACGGTAGAGACTAAAGCAACTTTTTTACCTACACTATGCAAAATATGATAAATCATACTAGAAGTAGTTGTTTTGCCATCTGTTCCAGTAACACCAATAAACGTTACCCCACGAGCTGGAAAGCCATTGGCCACATGTGCAGTGACTGCCTGTCCGAAATGATATACATTTTTAGCTTTTTGCCACATATTTGTGATTATACCGCTAACGCCATAATATGTCACACTTACCTGGAATAAAGGTTAAGCTGTAAGCAATATGTAAAAGCTCTTTGTATAAATTATTTTCCAATCTGGTGCATAAGAATTAAAAACTGATGATAATGTGTATAAAAAATATATCCACACCCAATCAGTAATAGAGGAAAAACGACTAAGCGCTCTACTAAACCTCCAGTTTGAACACGCAATTCTTTAATGGGAGGGAAACCAAATTTATAGGGAATTGGCAATAACCAAGGGACACCTTCTCTAGTAATTGTATCCATGACTAAATGAGACAAATAGCCTACCACAAATGCCCACCATATCAAGTTCATATCCAAATGAGGAAAGCTGGGGCGAAGAATCTGTAAAATGTAATGGAAAATAAAACCAAAAATTGCCACTCCAATTAGCGAATGGGAGATAAAACGATGTCCACCCAAAAATTTATCAAAGATACGACCAAGCACTCCGCCTATCGGTAAATTTTTCCAAAAAGGAGCGGTAGGTTGATCTACATCAGGAGCAATTCCTCCAATTAAATTTGCAGTAATAGCAACTAAACCTGTAGCCAGTGAAATACTATGAACAGGTTGAGTAGCTACTATATAAGTCAATGTAGTGAAAGCGGCTAAGTCATGTGTACGCCCAGTCATATGATAGTATTATTTAGTATAGAGTATTAAACTTTAGTAATAAAGATCTGTAATATTTCTCGAGCCAGAGGCGAAAGGTCCAGACGGTTAGTGCTCAATTCGATCGAACAATAATCGTTATACTTTACTTATGAAAACTGTAACAATTTTTAATGTAACCAATGCGAATACTCTAATAAACAAAGTAATTGGTCTCCTCAACTCTTCTCATCCCAAACCCCTCTACTTTCAAACTCGCTGGGGAATACACACTTTTGGCATGCAATATCCTATTGATGTAGTTGTTTTAGATAATAACTTTATTGTAAAGAAACTAAAAAAAAATATGGTACCCAATAGATTATTTTTTTGGCCTCCCAGATTTAAAAATATTTTAGAATTACCCCCTACATTTATAAAAAAAAGGAATATCAAACTTGGAGACAAATTAACCCTTAACCCTTAACCCTTAACCCTTAACCCTTAACCCTTAACCCTTAACCCTTTTATGGTATGGTATAATTCTGATTATGAAACCAATAATCACTATTGACGATTTTTCCAAATTAGACTTACGTGTCGGGAAAGTAATTAAGGCCGAAGAAAAAGAGAATTCTGAGAAATTGCTCAGGTTAACCGTTAATTTTGGTGAAGAAGGAACACGAAATATTTTGTCTGGCATTAAACAATGGTACATGCCCGAAGATTTGGAGAATAAACAGTTCATTTTTATTCTTAATCTGCAGCCTCGCAAAATGATGGGCGAAGATTCAGAAGGCATGATACTTGCAGCTGAAGGAGAAAAACCATTGCCTCTAAAACCCAGTGAAGACACCAAACCTGGTGCAACTATTCGCTAATTATAATCCTATTTTTTAATTATCCCCTCCAGTGGGAGGTATATTGTAGTATGTCAGCATATCTTTAGCGATATTAAACCAGGTAGGCGCAGCTGTTTCTGATCCCCACTCATATAAAGTAGGCTTATTAACAATTACTAACATAGCAAATTTAGGATCATCTGCCGGGGCGTATCCGATAAATGAAGCAATTGTATTAGTTGGATCATAGTGACCATTTACGGGAATTTGCGCTGTCCCTGTCTTACCCGCAATTCTGTACCCATGAACTCTATAAAATTGCGCCTCACCATGGTCAACTGAATTAACCAAAATTTCATTCATGGTCTTAGCCGTTTGGACTGAAACAGTTCTTCTCACCATTTTTGGAGAAATATTAACCACGCTACCATCAGGATTAATAATCTGTTTCACAACTTCTGGCTGCATCAAAATCCCATTATTCGCTAAACTGGCAAACCCAGTCAATAACTCGATCGGAGTTACTGCTATACCCTGTCCAAAACTCGCAGTAGCTACATCAATCGAATACCATTGATTCTCCGGTTTTATATCTGCCGAAGCTTCACCTTGCAAATCAATTCCCGTTATATCTTTCATACCAAATCTGTTTAATACGTCTTCCATACCTGCCATACCAAGTTTCTCGCTGACAAAAGTCATCCCGGTATTATCAGAATTTTGAATGACGTCTATCATATTTATACCGGGAATATATTTGTCATTCCAGGTGTGAATCTGATATCCACCAATCGAAACCGGTCCTCCACAGATCGTACATTTAGTATATGGCGTTACTAGGCCCTTATCTATGGCCGTGGCCATCACCAGAGGTTTAAAAGTTGAACCAGGTTCATAAGTATCTGTAATAAAACCATTTATGTACTCCTGGTCAGAGTAATCTACATAATTGGCAGGGTCAAAGCTTGGATATTGCGCCATAGCCAAAATTCCTCCTGTCTTTGGATCAATAGCAGCGGCCATAATGCTCTTACCTCCATACAAAGCCAAACCTTTTTTCAACTCAGTTTCCATGTCATATTGAAAAGCTCTATCTACATTCAGTACCAGAGTTCTACCTTCCTGATCTGGCGTATAGCTTTGTAACTTTGAAAGAATAGGCCTGCCAAATGCATCATGAATTTCCATTTCATAGGTAGATTGTCCCGCTAAAAGCCGATTATAAAAACCTTCTAACCCAAAATATCCTTTATCATTTCCATTGGCATCTTTACCTACAAAACCCAGTAGATTAGCAGCCATGGAAGCCTCTGGGTAATATCGTCCATATTTTTCTTCGAATCCGACTCCTGGTAGATTTAACTTACTAATTTTCTCTTCAACGGTATTATCTACTTTCGGAGCCAATGACACCCAAAACAAATTTAAATTTAACAATGCACTTATTGATGCTGGATCTTCATTTAAAATCGGACTTAATGCACTTGCGACCAGACTAGAATTGCTTATAAGTTTTGGGTTAGCAAAGACGGTATAGTCAACTTTATCTGCTGCGATGGGATAACCATCTGATGCCTCAATCTCACCTCTTTTAGGAGTTACCTTTACATAATTACCATATTGAGCATTGCCCATGTTGACTAATTCATTGGCTCGTACTATCTGCCAATAAAACAAACGCAGTGCGACAAATAAGAAAAGTAGCGTAAAAGCTATTAAAGTCAAACGATAACGGCGACTCATTGTTGATAGGCAAGCGGCATGGAATTCTGCGTAGAAAACGCAACTGTATTTTTATCCGCTGCAAATCCCATTGTAGCAGCCGCTGAGGCAATATGTGTATATGATGAAAGAGCCAGTACTTTTTGTTCCAGGTTAGTATCTTCCTGTTGCAGGTTGACAAGTTGAGTCTGCAAGTTATCTAAACTTATGCCACCCGTAGACATCATATTAGAAACAGTTAAATTAACTATCAGTAATGATACAACTAATATTAATAATATAGATAAAGTAATAATAGGCAGTTTCATATTTTATATTTTTTCAAACACTCTTAATTTAGCGCTTCTACTTCTAACATTCATTGCTATTTCTTTTTCTGTCGCCAACACTGGTTGGTGTGTCAATGCTTTTCCCATTCCTTGTTGTTCGAATTTTACGAACAAATGCTTTACTATTCTATCCTCCAAGGAATGAAAAGAAATAACAATTAATTTTCCTCTTGTTTGCAACAAACTACAAGCTTCAGGCAACGCATCTTCAATGGCATGTAGCTCATCATTTACTACTATCCTTAAAGACTGAAATATTCTAGCCGCCGCCGCCATTCTATTTAACTTGGCTGGCATTACTCTTTCAATAATTTCAGTCAGTTGTTTAGTTGTTTCAATCGGTTTCTCTTTTCTTGTTTTAACAATCTCTGTTGCAATGCCGTGCGCAAAATTTTCTTCCCCAAACCGTTTGAATATCTCAATCAACTCATTCCTATGTAATCCATTTACCAAATCTTTGGCTGTAACAGACAAATTATTATCCATCCGCATGTCTAACGGTCCTTCTTTACTAAAACTGAATCCTCTATTTGCGTCATCAATCTGATGACTTGAAACACCAAGATCAAAAATAATGCCTGCAACGTTTTCAAAACCATATTTTTTTGCAATTTTTCTTATATCTCTAAAATTTCCCTTAACTAAAATTAAATCTGCATCCAATCTTATGTTTGCCTGTTCCTTTTCACTTGATACATGAACTAAAAACTTTTGATCTTTAATTCTTTTTTCAACCTCGTCCAACGCTTCTTGGTCGACATCAATTCCTAAAACTTTCCCACCCTGCTCTAGAATTTGAGTTGTATGTCCTCCTCCACCTAGCGTAGCATCAATATATTTTTCACCTCTTTTTATGTTTAAATATCCAATCGTTTCCTCAGGCAAAACGCTAGTATGATAATTACTCATCTTTTTCCTCTCTGGACAGGCGTTCTGCAATACTGACTGCATTTTCACTTAAACTACTTTGTTGTTCTTTCCAGGCCTTTTTATCCCAAATCTCCACAAAGCGGGAGAGACCTGCAAAAACAATTTCATTCATAATCTGGGCATATTCACGTAGGTATGCAGGCAGCACACATCTACCTTTACTGTCCAGTTCTACGAATGTAGCGTTTCCTAGTAAAAACCTTTGTATTTCTCTTGCCGGTTTATCTGTAAATGGTTTTCCCTCAGTCCCCTCCAATAATGTCTTCCACATTCCTTCTGAAACTACAATTAAACAATGCTCAAACCCTTTAGTGATGATAATTCTCTCACCAAGAATCTGTCTAAATTTACTGGGCAGACTGATTTGTTGTTTGTTCGTTAACGTTCCTTCGTACTGTCCCAGCAACATATTTTTTCCTACTTTTTCCTACTTTGTACTAATTATTTATTTTGCGCTTATTTCTGTGAAAAGTCAATACAAAAATAGACGAAAATAAATAGAAGAAATACTTCTATCAACATCAGAAACTTTTCTTATTAATTGAAACTTGGATAACAGAAGTGTCTTTAATTTATTCTTAGCATGCCTAAAAATAACGGTCTATACCAATTTAATAGCTAATGAAGGCTTTTCTATCCAGATATATTTGAAGTTTAGAGGTTAATTGAGTCGTCCACTTTGTAAATTGACCCATCTAATTTAGTGACCTTCATTTGTAGTTGTACTGAAGTCACTCCGGTATCATATCTACATACACCACTCGAACACGTCCCCAATTCACGGAACTGCGATTCGTAAGATGTCTTGCCATTCAATATCACGGGACTGTCACTACCAAATTCCTGGGTCACTTTCTGCCCCTGATTGTACTGATTCTGATCACTCTGAGGTATATCGGCTTGATAGGTAAAATTCCATTCTAGAGACTTTACCCCTTGTAGTTTATTAGCTGTAAACTTGATTGCTTTGCTGTCACTTCTTAATACCATCTGCAATCCTATATCAGATGGGGACAAGGATCCAATAGTTTGGGATTGACCTCCACTCTGAGAATTTGCCTGTCCTTGATCTGCTTGATTAGTTAATCCTTTATTATTAAAGAAAAACCAGGCTGCACCACCCACAATTAAAATTACTAATACTGCTATGGCACCTATTAAAATTTTAGTATTTTGCAAATATTTCATGTATTTATATCAATTTTACCAGCCGTACAGCTTTTGTCAACTAAGACTAATTTAAATTGCACAACCATTCTTGCTTTGCTAGAATACGCACTATGTCATCAGCTGAAATTCCAAGCCAAGCTAAATTATTTAAAAATCGCCATATCCCTCAAGAACCCTCAGAATATTATGCAGATCAAGGTGATGTTGCAGGATTAGTAGAGGCACTTCCTCCTTTTAAAGAAGTGGCAACTCCTCTGAGTCGTATTATGACATTACGCCCAAAAGTTGATGCAGCACAGACTGCTGCAGGTATGAAAGTAAGACTGCGATTCAGAGAAAGACATAAAGGATGGCAAATTGGAGAAGATAGAATAGGCCTTCTTCGTCGCCTGACTAGCGGCGGATTTGAAACATATACTGATAAACTAGCAAAGGAAGCAGCGAAGGGAAAAAATGAAGCAGCAGCTGTGGGAACTGCGAAAATAGGCGAGCAAAGTATAGCCCTTTATAGTATGCACTGGGATTTTTTTGCAGGTTCTTTAGGTGTTGTTGCCGGCGAAAAACTTCAAGCTGCATCAGACCTGGCTATAAGTAGAAATTTACCACTTGTTTCAATATATTCATCAGCAGGAGTGCGTCAACAAGAAAATTTCGCAGGCCTTATTCAGATGACCCGAATGGTACAAGCCATAGAATCACATAAGAGACTCACAGATCAACCATCAGTAGCAGTTCTGAATGGGCAAGTATGGGGTGGTGTATCTGCAAGTGGTGTTCCTTTGGCAGATCTCGTCGTAGCATTTCGAGGAACTGACTACGGTTTTTCCGGACCTAGAGTTATTGAAACATATACGAAAAAGCCAGTTCTTAAAGGCGAACAAAGTGCAGAGATTAATCTTATACAAAGGAATGTTGACCTTTTAGTTGATGATCAACATGATTTATTAAAGTTTCTTCATCATTATTTAAGACTAACAAAACGAGATCATAGAGTTATTACTCCTGAAATGATAGCTAATTTCCAAGTACAACCTGGTATTTCGTATAAAGATGTACAAGGAGCTAATACATCCCAATTTTCCAATGTAAATCGACAACCCAGTGAGGCGAGTACACTATGGGGAAAAGATTTACCATCAACACAAGAATCTACTGAGGATAGATTATATAAACAATATGAATCATTAATTAAGAATGCAAATCGACCAGACTCTGAATTTTTTATGTCCCATTCTTTTAGTGACTTTTTGCCTTTATACAATAGCTTTCAAGACCAAGGAAATATAAACTATCCTGCAATTATTGCTGGACTAGGCAAAATTGGTGAGCAGCCTTTCTTAGCAATTGGTAATCAGCCAAGTTATATTCAAGTCGGAGATAAAGTAAATAAAATCCCGTCAAGCCCGGGTCCCGCTGATTTTGAATATATGCAAAGGATGTTAGCTATGGGTGAGCGATTGCACTTACCAGTAGTATTTTTTACAGATACCCTCGGAGCAAAGCCTACTCTGGAAGCAGAAAAGAACGGTCAGTCAAGAGAAATAGCCAAGTCAATCCAAGCAGGAATAACTTACCCACATCCAGTTATTTCTGTGGTGATAGGCGCACTCGGAAGTGGTGGCGGACTGGCCACCACACCACTTGGAGATCATGTAGCTATGACGGGAAAAAGCATGGCTTTTGTGGCAGAACCACGTTCGGCAACTGCCATTCTTAATAATGAAGCAAACCCTACAGTTGAAGACATTAAACTTACAATAAATAATATGAGGGCGACAGCAGCCGATCAAAAAGACCTCGGGCTTATTGATGAAGTTATTCCTGAAGATAAAAATCCTTACATAACTGCAAAGGCCATACATGATGCTCTTGGATATGCTTTCTTAAAAGTAAAAGGACTTTCTGAGAAAAGCTTATTAAAGCGACGAAGAGATAGAATACGACAGTTAAAAGGATTTGCTCTTCAATAATGAAGTACTAGATTAAATGAGAAACAAAGTAATCCTTAAGCTCTCCAATTTTTACTCTAGTCTGTTGTGCAGTATCTCGATCACGCACTGTCACCATTCCATCTTCTAATGTTTGGAAATCAACTGTCACACACCAGGGTGTTCCTATTTCATCCTGTGCCAAGTATCTCTTCCCAATATTTCCACGGTCATCCCAAGCAGTCATAAAGTTTTTGCGCAAGCTTTCATAAATTTCTCTGGCCTTTCCAACCAGTTCTTCTTTGTTAGCTAATAAAGGAAATACCGCTACTTTATAGGGCGCGATTTTCGGACTCAATTTCATCACAATACGTTTTTCTTCTTCTGTATATGCATCTAATAATAAAAATAAAATTGAGCGGTCAACCCCTGCAGAAGTTTCAATATCCCAGGGAATATATGACTCTCCACTTACGGGATCTTTGTATGTCATATCTTTTCCAGAATATTTTTGATGACGACTAAGGTCCCAGTCTCCTCTATGATGAATCCCCATGAACTCGGACCAGCCAAATGGAGCCTTATATTCAATATCTGTCGCAGCCTTTGCATAATGTGCCCGCTCATTATCTGCATGGTCCCTAAAACGTAAGTTTTCTTTAGCCATTCCTAAAGAAAGATAAAAATCCATCCTATTCTTTTTCCAATATTCAAACCATTTCTTACCTTCGTTCTGTTCAGGTTTAATATAAAATTGCACTTCCATCTGTTCAAATTCACGAGAGCGAAATGTAAAATTACCTGGCGTAATTTCATTACGAAATGCCTTTCCTATTTGGGCAATCCCGAATGGAATTTTGACGCGTGTAGAGTCAACTACATTGCGGAAATTAACATGCACTCCGTTAGTAATTTCTCCACGTAAAAAAATTTCTGACTGCTTGCCTTCCAAAACTCCCAAATAAGATTTAACAAGGAGATTAAACTGTTGTGGCTCTGTCCATTCAATCCTGACGTCTTTATGAGACTTTTCATGAAGTGCAATTTCTTCAGGTTTATCTGCGCGAAATCTTTGGTGACAAATTTTGCATTCTACAAGTGGATCCGTAAAAGCTTCTACATGCCCTGATGCTTCCCATGCTTTCGGATTCATCATAATAGCTGCATCAACGCCAACAATATCGTTACGCAATTGAACCATTTCTTTCCACCACAAATCTTTCAGATTTTTTTTAAGTAAACTTCCAACTGGTCCATAATCCCAAGTTCCACCTAAACCACCATATATCTCAGAACCAGGATAAATAAATCCCCGACGTTTACACAATGCAACTAATTTTTCCATTAGATTCTCTGCCATACGTCTATCATATCATAAAAAGTCTAAAAATCTAAGCATCATACAAACTCAAATAACAAAATCCACGAGCCAAAATCGGGATAAATTAAAGAGTCTGGGCGGTATTTTTTGCGTTTATAATTTTTAAATACTTTCGAAATCTGTACTTCGAAACTCAAATTAATATACTTAAGATATTAGGGTTTATTCAAGAAGATATCTTTACTCTTCAATTTTTTTTCCATCAAACTCTCTATATAGGCCTGTACATTAAAATAGTCACTTGTCCACATACGTCTATTGGCAAAACCCAATAGATCCAGTAATCTTAATTCAAAGTTCCTTATCAATTCATGTGTATCTTCTTCAACACAAAGCGTATCTAAGGTTTGCACTAATAAAGTAAATACATCTTCATTGTACTCATTTTCTGGACATAGACCATCAATGACTTCACAAATATGATAACCAAAACCTACCTTCAACAAATCATTCTTTATAAACTTATAATCAGATATCATTTCTGCTTCAGATAATAAAGGCATATTGCCATTGGTATATAAAGTTAATTTTGTACGATTTAATAATTCAACGTGAGGTGAGCGTCTACTAGCTACTTTGCGAATACCAGGTGCTTTAACTGTAATTTTACCATTTGATTTAGTAAATATAGTCAATAGCTTATCCGCTTCACCAAAATTTCTTCGTCTAATAACAATGCCTTCTGTTTTAAGAATTTTCATAAGGAAACACTATTCACTTCCATAATATAATTAACTTAATTATTCCCCCTTAAAGTCCAAAATGTGAGATAAAGTTAATAATACTACCCCACCAAGATTTTCCTCCAGATGACTTGGCAGATGTGGAATTAGAATTTTTAGGTTGGACATTTTGTGTTACCGTCTGCCTCTGTTGTGGTGGTACAACAAACTGTGCAGGTGAACCTTTCTGATAAGTACCACTCTGGGTTGTGACCACATTTTTTACTGGAACATATGGTATAACAGGAGGTGTAGAAGGATAGTATTTCTCTACAAAAGAACTATCTTTACCTTGAGAGTTTGCCGCTAAGTCTGATGACCACTTACCGGGCATGCAGCCATTTAACGCTCTGACTTTGAATGTATAACTAGTATTCGGTTGCAAATCCTGTACAGTATAGGCTATAGCCCCTTTCGCATTGTTCATAGGAAAAGTCACATTATATCCTTCATCTTTGGAACCGTTACCAAAACTGATTTGATAGTTAGAATAAGGCATCGGAGGTGGTGCTAAGTACAAAGTCGCATTGATTCCTTTTATATCAATCTCGTATAAGTCTGGATAAGAAACAGGCGGAATGTTTGTACAGGGGTTACTATGATTATTATTCCCAGAACTTCCTCCACTAGAGGAAGAAGATCCCGAACTGGCAGATGAATTTGATGATCCATTATTATAAATACTTGAGCCATAGTTTCCGGAACCGTATGTAGACGCAAAAACATTTTGTTGCGTAAATGTTGTTAAGACGATTATGTAAAATAAAATAAATATTGTTCTTTTAACTTTTTGTAGAATTAACATATTATTTGTCAAAACAATTACCTATTGCACGAGGGATATATACCAGCATATAATGTGATAAGAAATATTGCAAGCTTATGTTTGGACTAAGATTTGAAGAGTTACTTTTAATTTTATTAATTTTATTGCTTCTTTTCGGAGGAAAAAGAATTTCAGAAATTTCTCGAGGTTTGGGAGAAGCTTTAAAAGAATTTAGAAAAGGACTGAATGAAAAAACTGATGAGAATTTAACCAATGAAAAAAAATCAGTCACAAAAAAGAAAAAAACTAAATCGAGATAATCCTCTTCCGAAAAAAAATTCAATTAACAGTCATTTATTAGAATTGCGTTCCAGATTGCTTTGGTGGTTATTGTCATTATTTTTATGTACGTGCCTAGGTTTTTACTTTTATCGCACTCTTATTAAATTTCTTATAACCCCATTAAATGAGCCATTATATTACACATCACCCGTGGGAGGTCTGAATTTTGCCTTTCAAGTTTCAGTTATCTTTGGTTTTATTATTTCTTTACCTATACTGGTATATCAAATTTTTAAATTTATACAACCAACATTTTCTTTACAAATAGGTAAAGCAATATTTTTTTTAATGTTTCTTTCTGTTTTTTTATTAATTTGTGGACTTAGTTTTTCATATTTAGTAAGCCTTCCCGCTACTCTACATTTTTTTAATTTGTTCAATAATGGCCAACTGCACCCATTAATTTCCAGCAATGAATATTTATCTTTTGTGATGCAATATTTCATAGGCATATCTATACTATTTCAGCTGCCAGTTGTCTTAATATTAATAAATTTTGTTTTGCCTCTAAAAATAAATGTTCTTTTAAAATATCAGAGACATTTAATTGTGGCTTGTTTTGTAGTCTCGGCTATTTTTACTCTAGATCCTATAGACCAAACTATTATGGCAATACCTTTGATTATTTTATTTTATCTTTCAGTAGTCATCATTTATTTTTTTAACAAACAGGCTGGCAATCTCTAATATAGCAGACCTTGAAATACGACAATATTTCTGTCTATACTTTTTATAGCTATGAATTTCCTCAATAATAATTTTCTTCAAAAAGAAGTTACCAGAAAAGAATTTCTGCTTCTCATTGGATTATTTATTATTACCATAACCGGAATTTCAGGCATTATTAAATCCTTAAACTCTATTTCTCAAACTAAAACAGAACAAGGGTTTGGTTCAGGTCCTTACGGAAGATAATTTTTTATAACATTATGGCTAGATTACCTACAGTTGGAGGAGATGATGGAAATTGGGGCAATGTTCTCAATAGTTTTCTTGCAATTTCTCATAATTCAGATGGGACACTAAAAAATCTTTTCATCAATGCTAAAGATTATGGGGTAGTGGGAGATGGCACTACTGATGATACAACAGCCCTACAAAATGCAGTAAACGCTGCCGTTGCAAGTGGTGGAACTTTATTTTTACCCAATGGTAAATACCTCTGTTCTAAAATTACTATCTCAGACTCTATTAGAGTTATGGGACAAGGAGGCTGGGGTACAGCTGATGGAATGGGTGCAAAAATTATTGCTAAAGCTTCCTTAAACGACAATTTAATTCAATTTACTCCAGCCGCTGGTAAAGGCATAGTAGGAGCGCTTTTTTCTAATCTCATATTCGATGGACAAGGCGCTAATCAAACTGCCGGAGATATATTTTATGCTTACGGAGCAATCCAATGTTTGTGGGATCATTGTCATTTTACCAATCCCTGGGGGGCAGGACTTCATATATCTCAAGATGGCAACTCAGGTACAGGTCATCACAATCGGGTAGTAAATTGTCTATTTGATAATGGTATATCTAGTAACGAAGGGGATGGAATCGGTTTACAAATTGATGCTAGTGATGAAAATATGATACTAAACAGTGACTTTGAGAATAATGGTCTGGGAGGAGTACACACTGATAGATCTTTCCATATAGTGGATTTGACAGGACTAAATAGCTATATGAACTGTGTATTCGTCGGCCCAATATATAGCACTTATGGAAGAGGTATTAAGATACAAGGCGATAATGGTAAAATTATTGGTTGTACTTTTGATGGAGTCGGGGGTACTGAAAATATAAGATTAAATGGAAATAGAATTATTATTCAAGGTAACATTTTCTATAATGTAGGTGCACATGGAACAGCCGACGGAATATTACCTGATAATATTTCTGAAACTCTAATTCAAGGAAACCAATTTAACCCTGGCGGCAGTGGAAGAAGCTGTGTAAACTTAACCTCCGGCACTCCAACCAACATAATGATCCTAGGCAACAACTTTAGTACCGACAGTGGTTCCTGGAGTAGCGGTGCGATTCAATTAGGTACTGGCACCGGACATATAATAAAGGATAACAAAGGATTTAACCCCGTGGGATATTTCACCTCACCTGCTCAACCAGCAATTCCCGCCTCTGGAACTGCATACACTAACAACTTTGGTTTTGATGCCTTTGTTACCCTCTTCGGAGGAACCATAACAGGAGTTGCCATTGGAGGACAATCTACAGGGTTAAGTACTGCTGGTTCTTTTTATGTACCAGCAGGACAATCTATTACACTTACCTATTCAGGTACCCCTTCGTGGACATGGTTTGGCAATTAAAATATTTTGTAAGATAAAAAAGGCCTTTTAAATCTAAATAGATTTTTGTGCAAGACTAAAAAAATTATCTACTTCAATTGTAAAGTTCTATCAGTTAACAAGGGGAATTGATCTATTTGTCGTCCGTTATAAACAATTGTATATTCGTTACCGTCAGTTCCTGCTTGTTTTTGAATCATCAATGGTAATGACGATCCATTTTGTAACTTGAAAGGTAACTTATACGTTACTGACAAGGTAGCTTTACCCAATGGTCTGATATCTGTATAACCTTCAAACACTGTCTTGCCAAGTTGGTTATAAGTCTTCATTGTAACTTGTGATCCGGTATTTGATACCAGCTGACTACCCTGTGGGACATAAATTCTTATCCAGTCTCTCAAGTCTGAATTCAAGCACAACCCGCCACTGGCAAGACTGCAATTTGAAGGGGCATGATTATTGGTATAGTTAAGTGTAACAGTTTTCGTAATTGTACCATCTGAGCCAATTGTATAGTCACTTTCTACTGCCTCCTTTGTATATAAATTAGCCTTATCCCCTCCAAAATTAGCATCATTAACTGACAAATAATCTCCATTAAACGGCAATATTTGACCTGCTGCATTCAAGGCTTCTAACCCTTTTTGCGCCTGAACATCATTCAAATCGAACAAGATATGCTTCTGAGAAGTTAAAGTAATCATGGATTGGAATAGAGGACCCCAATACTTCTTTGGTGAAGATTGCAAGGATTTTTGCATAATAGACACCAACAATGCACCCAACAAACTTTTTCTGTCCGTTCTCAAATAGTTAACAGGACGGGAAATATCATTTTCTAGCTGGTAGATAACCTGGGGACAATCACATCTTGGATCATTGTTAGTAGTAAATTCTATACCATTTGCATAAACAGAATTATCCAATATTTTAATCGTGGATGTTAATACATACGTATCAATAGCGATATATCCATCTACCGGCTGATAACTAGATGATTTTGCATACATTTGCTTGAACAAGTCTATATTGGTCAAAAAATCAGGTGAGAGATTTGAATCACGAAGGTTATATACGGGATCAGTTAAATGTAAATATTCAACTAATGGTGCTGGAGCAGCCGGTTTATTTGCTATTGAGTCATCCAAAGGATAAATATCAGATGATGTTTCAGGGGTTATCACTCCCTTGTCCAGAGAAAAAATTGAATATCCAGTCATAAATCCTCCACCCGGACGAAGCTCTTTATCGTTTTGGAAAATAATAAAGTATTTTTGTGGACTATTTTCACCTAGTAAGGCAGGAAGTTCTGTAATAAATGGCCTGGCTTGGTTAACTGCGACTACCCCTTCATCTACATAAGTCTGAGCTTGAGAGATATCTGCTCCAATTGTCTTACCAAATAACCAAGCAGGATAATGATTAGGATCAATAGCATCTACTTCTGACTTAACCTGATCCAACTTAGTAGCAATATTACCTATGTCCGGAGTAATCTTCCCCAATGTAAGAACTGCAGTAGAAATGCGTGATGCTGCTGACCCCCCCACAAAACTTCCTTTTCCCTTCAGGCCTAATAAATCCGCATAGGGTTTTAAATCATTAATAACTACTTGTGCGGTATCCAAAGCTGCAGTACCTGCTTTCATACCATGCTGAGCATCAGAATAGTACATATTGGCAATCGGGACAAATTGTAGATAACCCATCGCATTTAGCTTTTGGGCTGTATCTGCCATAGCGGCTTTACTTTGTTGTAATTGATTATCTGCATCATCAATATTCTGGGATTTAACTGCAGCATAAAAAGCTGTTAGCGAAGCTTTTGTTATTTTTGCAGAAGAAATAAGATTTTTTACAGGAATTACAACTGCAAATATAAGTATCATTACAACAACTGCCAAAATAGTTACACCTACACCAACTTTTTTCTTCCAATTCTTACTTGTTCTTTTAGTCCTCATAGGCTGCGGAGAAACAGGAGACAGACCATGCTTCTCTAAAACTTTTTTATCTGCAAAATCAATTTTCTTAAATCCATCCATTACAGTAATAATATTACTCAACCGAGGTGTAACTTGTCAACTTGACACGTCACACAAATATATACTCTGACTCTATAAGGCATTTTTCCCAGAAATCATAGCCCACGGAGTTTTAAGTATGATAAAAAAATCGTAAATAATTGATTTACGACGAGCATACTCAGCATCCATACTAATTCGTTTATCAAAATTTAACATACTTCGCCCCGAAACCTGCCAATATCCAGTCACACCTGGCTTTACAGATAACACTTCTCTTACCAACTCTTTAGTTTCCGGATAACGTTTTTGCTGTTTCTCTAATTCTTCCGGATAATATGGGCGTGGACCAACTAGACTCATGTCTCCTTTTAAAACGTTTACTAATTGTGGCACTTCATCCAGAGAATATTTTCGGATAAACTTGCCAATTTTCGTAATTCTGGGATCATCCTTTATTTTATAATTTCCACCTTTTTGTTGTTCCTCATAGGCCTTACGAAATTTAGGATCTGTCTTAAGTAAATAATAAGCATTCGTTATCATGGAGCGAAATTTATAAGGATAAAATCTTTCTCCATTTTTGCCCACTCTTTTAGGAGTATCTGCAAAAATTGGTCCCTCAGAATCAATTTTTATTATTAATGCGACAATTAGTATTATAGGTGAAAAAATTATTAATAGAATAATCGATAAAATTATATCCATTAATCTTTTAATGAAATTATAAACCCTAAATTGATTAAGTTCTTCTGTTGGCATCATGTAAGATTCTCATGCTCCGTTCCTTTTAAACTAGCAACAAACTTCTTAATTTTTGGAACTGACTCTTTAGGACAAATTAAAATCACATCATTCGTACTTACTGCCACAAGACCTTCTAGATCTATACCTACAATTAGTTGCCCTGTTTCATTATGAACAATAGAGTCCTTGCAGTCTTCAAGAATAACCTTGCCTTTAGTAACGTTAGCATCAACAGTATCGCTTAAAGCTTCTTTCATCGCTTCCCAGGCACCAATATCACTCCATCCTATATCTTCTGAAATTACACAACCATATTTGGTGTCCATTTTTTCTAAAATAGCGTTATCAAAAGAAATTTTCTCAATGGTTGAATAAACATCTTTCAACACTTGTTCATAATTTTCAGTGCCATATGCATCATGAATTACTTTTAATTTTGCAAAGATCTCAGGAGCAAGTGATTCAAATAGTTTCCATAAAAATTTAGGAGTAGTAGCAAAATATCCCAGATTCCACGCGTGTTTACCATCTGTGGAATATTTTTGTGCAATCTCCAAAGGTGGACTATATTGGAAGCCTGTAAATTTATAGACATTAAAATCATCTGCCTTATTCATTTCTTCACCAAATTCAATATATCCTACATTTTGATTTCCATATCGAGGCTTTTGTCCAATGAAGACTATACGATCCGGCTTTTGTTCTATTAACTTACCTGCCGCTTTCAAAATTTTTCTAAATTTAGCTTCTTCTTTAACTAAATGATCGCTACCCCAAAGCAGAACTATTGGTTCATCAGGATGAGTTTTTACTAATCTGGAGATAACCAGTCCAACTGCTGGACCCACATCTCTCATTTCTGGCTCAACAATTATATTTTCTTTGTTCAACAGTGGCAATTGCTCCTTAATAATATCTTGATAACGCTCACCGGTTGAAATATAAATGTCTTTCCACTCAAAACCAGGAAAAAGTTTATGCACGGCTATTTGTAACATTGAACGATCCTGAATAATTTTACCGAACTGTTTCGGAGTATTTTTACGAGATAAAGGCCATAATCTTGATCCTACACCACCAGCAAAAACAATAATTTTCATATAATTAAACTATGTACTGCCCGGTTAAATTCATTCTCAAAGCGTTCTAAGCTAAATTTTTCCGCTTGTTTTCTACAGATATCTGGATTATAACGGAAGTTAACAAATTTCGTCAACGCATCAGCTAGCGACTCTACAGTTAATTCATTAAAAAACATCCCAGTTTTCCCATCAATGACTGTTTCTGTTACCCCACCTTTATTATAAGCTAAAACAGGCTTACCGAAATATTGTGCTTCCAAAGCTGTCAAACCGAAATCTTCTTTGCCTGGGAATATAAAGCCACGACAATTCTTGTAATAAGCTATCATATCATCATCAGGCAAGGAGCCTAAAAATTTAATTGTTGGTCCTGACATAAGCTGTAATCTATAATAGTCATTACCTGTACCTATTATATATAATGGTAATCTTAACAGATTACAAGCCTTTATGGCTAAATCAATCTTTTTATAATTCACTAAGCGGGACACTATTAATAAATAAGGCTGTTCTTTTGTACTACTTGAACGCCGTTTTTTGTTCAATTCATTAAGCAGCAAAGGAGGATAAATGACATCAGCTTCCCGCTTGTAAAATGTTTTTATCTGGGATTGTATTTCTTTGGAGATAGCAACAATCTTATCCGGTCTACTACTCGCAATCTTATCCCAATTTCTAAGATAATTAACCGCTGGCTTTGTTAGAAACTTAAAGGTTTGACTAGAAAAATATGTTTCGTAACCGCCCCATAAATATCTGGTAGGAGTTAGACAGTAACATAAATGTTTGGTTTTACCATTCGTAATGATCCCCTTTGCTGCCTCACTGGTTATAGAAATTACTAAATCGTATTTACTGAAGTTAAATTGCTCAAAAGCTATTGGCATTAAAAATGGCACTAATTCATGTCTACGGCGAATAACCGGAATTCTCTGTAAAAAAGATGTATGTACTTTAAATACACTTGCCCAAGTAGCTGAACGAGGACTATATACTGATGTATAAAGAGGAGCATCAGGAAACATTTTGTGCAGCGCAAGAAGCACTCTTTCTGCTCCTCCCCACTTATTTACCCTATCGTAGACTAATGCAACTTTCATAAATTTTTAAAGTATTTTTAGCCATACTTATCCAAGAGAATTGTTTGATATGAGTAATTCCAATCTGTAATAATTCCTTTCTTTTATTGGGAGATAATTCTAATGCTTTTTTCATTGACTCTGCAATATCATTCTCATTATAGGGATCAAAAAATATAGCACTATCTCCACAGACCTCTCTAAGTGCAGGAATATCAGCAGCTAAAACTAGCGATGAATTTGTCAAACTCTCAATTGCAGGTAAACCAAAACCCTCCATAAGAGAAGGAATTACTACACCAACCGCTTGTCTATAATAAAAATTCAATTCTTGATCAGTTACCTCACCTACAAATACAATATTTTTACTCAAGTTCAAATTTTCAACATTACTTTTTAATCTTTTCATGAAATAATCTTCTCGACCAACAAAAAGTAAGTTTACATCAAACTGTTCTTCTGTCAATTTTTTAAATGACTTTATTAATCGGTCACAGTTCTTATGCGGATAGACATTACCTACATGTAAAAAATATTTCTTTGGAATATTAGTAATAATATGTCGTTTATTATCAGATACTTCTAAACTCCCTTCATAGGTAACTACAATTTTATTCTCATTCAAATGAAATTTGTTAAGTATATCCGCCTTAACTGCATTTAAGGGTACAATAATTTTACTGCTCTTATTTAATGCATGATCTATAACAGCGTTATAAGCAAAACGTTTTATTTGATAAACAAAAAACGGTAATGTAGAAGCTTTTCCTGTTGGAAAGTTATTTAAGATAAGATCATGTATTGTTACTACAAAAAGTGAATTATATAAAATCGGCACTGAAAAATAAGGAAAATGCATTAAGTCCACTCCTTCATTTTTAATTGCCATAGAGAATAATAGTTGTTCTTCCAGACTGTGCCAACGAAAATTTGCTTGCACTATTTTGAATGAATTACTTGCAATGACATTATTTATTTCATCAATATTTTCAGACAAAGCGAAAAGTACATAATTATTTTTCTTGTCAATTTTTGATAAGTTTTTTACTAATTCTCTTATATATCTTCCTACCCCTGTTTCATTCCATAAACGAACATCAATACCAATTTTCATATATGGCTAGTATATCACAAGAGTTTAAACTCCATTTTATTAGCAAAACATAAGCAATGTTGTATAAATTCTTGCAATTTCGCAGAAATTATTCTTTAATTACTAGTATGAAATACATTATCTTCACATATGCGGGAGAAGGACTACCAATTGCACATAAACTACAAGAAGAAGGGCAAGAAGTTATTGTGGGAATAGTTGAGGACAGAAAAACAACTTTAACCAGAATTGAGAAAAAAACTAATGACTCCGAAACCAGTGTTGAAAAAAAAAGAAGATTGTCATTATACAAAAATATGATCAATAAGATTCCTGCCGTAAAACTTTTAAGACAAATGAAAAGAATCAAAGATAAAGATAATTACTTTGTTTTTTTTGACTACAATAATTTATTTAGATACGCAGATCATGTCAAGGCGCTAGGATTTACACGGGGGAATTTTCCAACCGAGAAAGATCGTTTATTTGAAGTCGATAGAGACTTCTCTAAAAATTTTGTTAAAAAATATTACAAGGATGTTAAAATCGCAGAAAAAGCAGAATTTAGAACTATCCGAAGAGGAAAGAAATTTTTAAAAGAAAATAATGGAGATAAAGTATGGGTTCTTAAAGGTAAAAACTTATGGGCACCGACTTTCGTACCAAACACAGATGATCCCGAACTTGCAAAATGGCAAGTTATTGAAACTCTGGAAGCATTTAAGGATTATTATGAAGATGCAGGCTTTATTCTGGAAAGGAAAATTATCTCTGTTGCGGAGGTCACGCCAGAGAGAATCTACTATGACGGAAAACTTTTATCTCTAACTATAAATTTTGAAAACAAACAAATAGGTAGCGGTAATATATCTTTACAAACAGGCTGTGCAGCTGATCTTGTTTTTCCTATAGATTTAGATAACAAAATCGACAAGATAACTTTCCCCCCTATAATTGACAAAATGGCAAAAAAACATAAAGGACTGTTTATTTGGGACGCATCTTTATTAATTGATAAGAAAACAGGAGATATTTATTTTGGCGAATTTTGCCCTAATCGACCTGGATATAACTCTTTTTTTACATGTCTATCTCAATTACCTTCAATTCATTATTTTTTTGAAAAAATTGTTAAAAAAGAAAATCCATTTGAATTGGGTACGGTAGGTGTATCAACTACATTATTTAATTTATTACGAGATCCGACCGAGAGACATCTTTTATCCGGTGCTTCAGTAAATTATACTCAAGAAGCTTCTAAACACATCTGGTCTTGGGACGTTTACAAAAAAAAGAAAAATGATAAAATGAGAATCGTAGGATATGATTGGCAACTTGCACCAATAACTGGAGTTGGCCATTCTATTGATGAAGCGACTAGAATGTTGTTTGAAAACATTGAAGGATTTTCTTTGGCAGGAATTTATTATCGCCCTAAATCAGATTTTCTTTCGTTGGATTATCCTAGCTCAATATTAAATCGTTTAAGATATGGATTACAAAAAAAGCTATATAAACTACCTTTTCCGGTCACTTTTTAAAATCTCATGAAATATATTATCATAGGCTTTGAAGGTTTCATTTTCTCGCTTGCATACAAACTTCAAAAAGAAGGTCAAGAAGTAATACTCGCCCAAATTGCAAATTTAAAAGATGTCAGAACTTCAAATGAACCTTTTGAGAAAGAGTCTCCTCTAGATAAAAAACAACGATTGAGTTTATATAACAAAATTATTAATAAGATCGATGCTGATGTTTTCTTGAAAAAAGCTAAGAAAATCAAAAATCCTTCTGATTATTTTGTCATTTGTGAATCTAATTATGTTTTTAAATACGCTCAAAAATTGCAGGCCATGGGATTTGAAGGCATATTCCCTACAGAGGAAGATAGAGAGTATGAATTGGACAGGAATAAAGCAAAAGAATTCGTTAAGAAACACTATCCTAATATTTCAGAATCGTTAATAGAAAAATTTAACTCTGTTGATAAAGCTATAGCTTTTTTGAATAAAAGTAAAGAAGTATGGGTGCTAAAATCCCAGACTGATTCTGTCGCGACATTTGTTCCACCTATAAATGATCCTCTTCAGGCAAGAAAACAGTTAATTGACAACTTATATAAAAACCAACACGAATATGAGAAGTTTGGTTTCATTTTAGAAAAGAAGATAGAAGATGTAGTAGAAATAACTCCAGAAAAAATTTATTATGATGGACAACCCCTAGGAATGACAGTCATGTTTGAGAATAAGTTTATAGGTAGCGGCAATCTCTCATACCAGGTGGGCTGTGCAGGGGATGTAGTTTTCCCGATAAGTATGGATAGCAAAATTCATGATTTATCTTTCCCTCCGATTGTCGATGAAATAGCAAAAAAACATAAAGGATTATTCATCTGGGATGCTTCGTTGTTGATTGATAGAAAAACAAATAAAGTATATTTTGGAGAATTTTGTCCTAATAGATTTGGATTTAACTCATTTTATACTACATTAGAACAAATGCCCAATCTCTCTTATTATTTCGAAAGCGTAGTTAATAAAAAAAATCCTTACAAACTGGGAAGCGTGGGAGTTTCGATAACATTGTTCAATCTAATTCAAGATTTAAAAGCAGGCAATTATCAGTCAAATATTTCAATTAATTTCCCAGACAAATACACTGAACATATTTGGTTCTATGAACTAGCTCTAAAAAAAGACAATTACTACAATGTTGGTTACGATACAGTCATTGCTCCCGTAACCGCCTCTGGCGTAAGTATTCCTGATGCTGTAAATAAGTTATATTCGTACGTGGACAGTATCTCAATTAATAACATTTATTATCGACCAAAATTCGACTATTTATCCACAGACTACCCAACTTCTATATTAAATCGAATAAAGTACTGTTTGGATAATAAGCTTTTTACACTTCCTTTCAAAAAAGATTTCTAATTTAAAATCAGTAATTAAAATTATTTACTATTTTTTTGTGACTGCAGTTAAGTGATATAGTTCATCCAATTGTTTAGCTATACCTAACCAAGAATAATTTTGTTCGATTTTCTCTCTGGCATTTACGGCAATTTTGGTATACATTTTATCATTTTCTAATAGCCTCTCCACCATATCGCATATTTCACTTGGTTCATTTCCTACTAATATGTCTTTATCCTTATCTGCTAAAATTCCTTCAGCACCCAGAGAGGTAGTAATAACGGGAGTTCCACATGCCATTGATTCTAAAATTTTATAACTTGTTCCCCCACCTACTCTTATCGGGGCAAGTAGTAAATATGACTGTCTAAATACATCAGCGGCACTGGGAGCGGACTCTGTTGCTAAAATATCCAGGCCAGACATATTTTTAATACTATCTGGAATATGCCTGCCCACAATCCATAACTTTAAATTACTATCACTAAATCTTTTTCTAAGTAAAGGCCAAACTTTCAAAATTAACCAAGAGACAGCATCTCTATTCTGAATCCAGTTGAAATCACCAATAAATAATAATCTTTTTTCTTTGACTGTTTTTAAGAAAGAAGGTACATGTTTCATGGCGAAAGTATCCAAGTCCACACCATTTGGTATAACTGATACATCAGATTTTAATTTTTTAATTACATCTCTTTCTTGCGGAGAAACAGCTGCGACTCTGCTAGCCCTTCGCCATGCATGTTGCTCGAAACGCTTAAGTTTATTGACATCTACCTGTAATAAAGGCTTACTTAGTTTATTTCCTTTATCCAAATATCTTTGATAGACAAGGTATTCTATATTATGTTCAACTAATAATACGGGTACTTTAGTTGCTGGAATATTTTGTAATACATATGATGTCTCTACGTGAATTAAATCAATGTGCTGTGTAAAAAGTATAGATGTTATGGCATCTCTCATAGATTGACTAGTATGTCCTGTTATTAAGAAAGAGTTAGCAGAAAAGCCAGTTTTTAAAATATTATTCAGACTCCATTGTTTTTTGCGAGGGACTGTGATGACACTTTGACAAAATTTTTCCAGTTCAAAAATATCCCGCTTAGTTTGAAAAGAACGCATTTCACAAACTAAAGTTATTTTATGTTTTTGGCTTAAAATCTTTAGTAAATTATATAGCCTTGTCTCTCCTCCCGAATGTAATGGGAAGGGCAGATAAGAGCTCACTACAAGAATATTCATGGTTTCTCGTGTAAGTTATAAATTATATATTGAGGTGTTTCAGCTACCACTCTGTATTGACTTTTAAAAGCAAGTTCATTAGGAGCAGGATTGGCAAATATCATATAATCAGCTCCCATCTGTATTAATTCTGAAAGACTATGCGCAAAAACAGGCCATCCTTGACGGTTAGTCTGGTATAAAAAGGAAGTGTCTCCGTTATAAGAAGCAATAACCTTAGCGTCTTTAGGAGTTAATTTATTGACTGCTTCTCCTGCCACCACGATGCTGGGATTATTAATATCAAAATACGTTCGGACAAAATACCAACCAAAGAAGAGCATAAAGCTTAAAGTAACAAACAATAAAATCTTGGCCATAATAGGATTTATAAACGAACCTGAGGATTTAAAAAGCATAGAGCAACCCACACCTGCAAATATAGCAATACTTGGAACTATAAGGATTTGATAATAATCATGCTGAACATTGCCTGTGGCAATAACCGTAATATATATAAAACTTGAAAGAATAAAACTGATAAGTAAGCCAACTGCAATACGGTATTTCTCAAAAAAAGTTTTTGAACTGATATATGAGATCCCCAAAAGAAAAAGAAACATACCCCAATAACCCATAATTAAACGGCCTAATCTGTCAGCATATAGCCAATAAAAATAGGCTGGTTTAAAACGAATTCCATTGCCATTAAACAGCCAGCTACTGGCAGGTATACCTGCAGGCCACTGTTGCATCCAGCTTCTCCACCAGATTAAAGGCACAACTGAGACTATTAGATAGATATATAATTTCCACTGTAAAAAAATCTTCCATCTAAAATGAATAATAGCCAAATAAATCATTGGTAAGGTAAAAAATAACGCGTAAGGTTTTAATAGAAATGCTGCGGTTGTAAATAATAAGGACAGTGCAAAATATATAAAACTTATGAGTCTAGTCTTTATAGTTGATTTATGATTTTTTATAACTATTTGCTGTTCAAGCCACTTATCAAAAAAATATATTCCTCCAATAATTGCCGTAACCATAGAAGTATCAGGCAAAATCGTCCGGTTATAGTAAATATTGTAAGGGATAAAAGCGTACAAGAATGCAACGAAAATAGCAGTATTACTATCAGTATATTTTTTAATTAAAAGATACAAAAAAACTATAGTTAAAAGAGAAGCTAAAATACTCACCATCCTCCCCCATTCTTCCAGCGTCAAGAACGGAAACATTTGAGATAGAAATGCCTGTTCAACGTTGTATATTGGAAATTCAACAAATCTATAACCTTGTGGATTCTCCAAGCCAGAAGGAACATTTGAAATATCTTCAAAATGTGGATGTAAAATATCATACCCATGTTGCACAAAATATCTAGAAACAGCAGATGTGTCTGCTTGTCTCCAACTATGCCAATCAGCGATTGGATTATTAAATCTGTATAATCTAACTACAAATGCGCCTATCAGAATTAAAAATAGTAAGATGAGAGAGAATATTTTTTTATTTTGCATTTTTATTTTTAGTAATAGTAACTACCGTCCGAGCTGTTTCGATGATATTATAATTTTTGTCAAATTCATAAAACCTAGCGCTAGTAGTGGCTTCGCCTTCTTTAATAGATATATTAATATTGGGCGTCTCTTTTACGATGACATTTTTATCCTGGAAATACATCCATATTGCATCTTGCATACCGGTCGGAAAAACTAACGCTTTACCATACGTGGCGGGTACATTACTAAAATAAAAGACAGGACTCGGAGGTAATGAACCCGGCTGAGCATATTCATTAGAAATTTCCACCAGGGAATTTTGTGCTATTTGACCAGCCTTAGTCCAATCTTCACTGGTATTTATAATTTGTATATAGTGATACCAACTAAATAAACCTACTAAAATAACACTTATTAGTCCCAATGCATATGTGTTATTTAATTTAACTGCTTTAAAAAGTTTTTCTAATAAATAAACAACTAATAATATAATTCCAAAACTGGCCAAATATTCATATCTTGGGGACATATTTCCCAGTCCCAAGAATGGCAACAAAGGCACCACAAAAAATAATAAACCTATTAATATTAATTTATAATTCCATGCTTTTTTAGATTTCCTTAATAACAAATATATACCAATCAAAACAGCTAAAATAATTAAAAGAATTAAAATGACTATTAAAACATGCGATTTACCATAATCACGCATAAAAGTATAGGATGAAACAAATGATAGACCAGCCATTGTAGTAACAAAATAACCTAAAATGTTGCCAAAGAAATTAAGTGGTAATTTGGCTAAGTTATAACTATAATCCCCTGCACTCCAAATACTTTTTGCATATATTCTCATCGCAAAATATACTGGTAATGGCATTAACCATACTAGATAGCTCCATATCTTTGCTCCCCTCTTATGCAGATTATTCCAATCCATTACTATTGCATATAACAGCACTAGAACAGAAGCCATAACTCCTGACTCATGAAACATCGGTGCAATAAGCGCTGCAAGTAAGCTTAAAATAAGTTGTATTTTCTTTTTATGTAAACGATAATTGTCATAAAATAGTACAGCCAATAAACTAAATAGAGCTACGAATAGATGACCCGATGCAGAAATCCAGTAAATGTCTTCTGTATGACTACTAAGCAACATGAAAACTACAGCCACCAAGAAAGCGGGGAATTTTTTATTAGCAAATAATCTTTTAGATAATATGTAAATTAATACTGTGACTAGCCAATGAGTAATAACAGAAACTGCATGAAAAGGTGTGGGATTAAATCCAAAGAGCGTGTACATAAAGTAAAAGTATAATTTTTCCATCGGACGATAGAAGAATCCACCAGCGTTCGTAAAAAAGTGTAACAAGGTAACTTTTACAGACTCACAAGTCCCAACACCATTTACAACTACCTTATTGCAATCTGCTACCCAACGCAACCAAGTAAAATCATCTGCTACAAAGAAATTATTCAAACTATTAATAAATAGTCCCAAACAAGCGATTAAGAAATAGACGGCGACAGCTGGAGTGGAAATTAAGATTTTTAAATCTGAAATAAAATTAACTTTATGCTTTTGATACAAAGACAATATACCTATGGTTATACCTAGTAATAACCAAAGTGCATAAGCATCCTTGGAAGCCTCGAAAACATCAATTAAAATAGCGTTTAATCCCAAGCCAAAGATACCTGACAGAGTACCAAAAACCATACTTTTGGCCAAAGGTGAATCTACATCTGGCAATACCCTATAGGCATAAATCCCAGTCATAAGAAAAATGAACAGAAATGACAAAAATCCCAATAAGCCCGTTTCTCCTAACATACGTAAGTAATTGTTATCACTGGCCAAGCCAATAGATGAATATCCACTTCCCAGCAAAGGATCACGCAAGAACGCAGCAATTGCAATGGGCCATTCTCCTTGAAAACGGGTCGTAAAGGAATCATCATATGCTAAAGCCTTCTGCACGACAAAGTCCCCACGCAGGTTAGTAATTTGAGCTGACTCACTTCCGGCCCGCAAAGTAGTCTTCTTAAAAGTTACGTCCGTGGTTTTCTGAATAGGTTGTTGGGTATTAGATACAATATACCCGCTTCCTGGAGCTAAATTTTGCCCTACAGCGGTTTTTTCTACAACAGTCACCTTACCAGTCTTCTTATTCTGATTTGCCAAACCTACAACCTGATGAGTTCTCGCATCAATAACTACAGATTGCTGGGTCAAGGTATCAGCAAATCTTTGGGCTAATGTATGAAAAGATAACAGAAGTAACACGCTTACGACCAAAACTGGTACAATCCAAATCTTTTTCTTCTGCAAAATAAGCATCATGATAACCGCAACTATATATACTGCATAAGACGTTCTGGAGGCTGTAAGCAATAATAAAATTAAACCCATCAAAGCAGTCAGAATAAACAATATCTTCCAGTACCATTTTTTTGTCCCGAATACTAAGCTACCAATCAAAGGAATTAAGAGCACTAGATAAGCAGCCAGATCATAATGACCTGCAAAGGTGGCCTGAATTCTAGCTCCTGATTGCAGAATCAACGGAATACCTTTGGCAAACTGTTCGTTCATGGTCGAATATGCCAAGAAGACAGACGGATATCTTGCCTGACCAAATCCATATCCGATTATTAACAGCATTGTAAATACCAAAATACCGCTCATCCAGGGCAAATATTTCTTATCTCGCATGGCTGAAAAGGCCAAAAAGTACACAATTAAATATTCAATATGCCGCAAGTAAAAAAGTATCGCATTATGCGGGAATACGTTTGGAAGCGTTGGGAAAATAAATATTAAAGCAACTACTGTAGAAATTAAACCTATTACCCAATATATTAAGATAGGAATAGTTAAAGGTGTCTTCCAAGTAGTTTTCTTTTTAACTAGATAAAACAGCCATAATACTACTCCAATTGCCACGGCAATATCATCTAATCTTAGATATACAAAAGTATTGCGTACGCCTTCTATAGGAATCTTAGGATATAAAGGGATAAATAGAGTTAAAAACGATGTATAAATAAATAACAAATGCTTTCTAATGAAGGGCGATAAGGCATATCCTACTATCATTAGCAGTATTAAAACTATGGGTGAATATAATTGCCAAGAGTCAACCGAAACATTATTTAAAAAAATGTAACTCAGTTCATGCATTAAGTTCATACGTTTAGAATTTTATTGCTGCTTTATACCTTGAAACTAATTCCTTTTTATTTAAAAGCATACCCACAAGTATAACAAAATATGCTTTAATTAGCAGCATGTACTTAGCTAATATATATTCTACACTACTTTTATGCTTGGCGTAAAAGTACAGCATATTCTTATAAATATTTATAATTGCAAAGGTCCGATTAGAGCTACCCTGATCTTGGTGAATTATATTGACATTAGGATAAAAGAACACTTTATAGCCTTTTTTTCTGGCTCTAAAACATAGCTCCATATCTTCTAAATACATAAAAATATGCTCATCAAATCCTTCTAATACTTCAAAAGCTTCTCTCCTAATCATCAAAAGGGCACCTTTCACCCAATCCACTTCTGCTATATGAGCAGGACTTTTGTCAACTAAACCAAAATTTTGCAAACCGAGTAAAAATAAGGCTAAATTCCAAAGAGTATAGAATTTACCGCTTGAATTTTGCAGTGAACCATCATCATTTTTTAATTGTCCACCTAAAATTGTTACCTCTTTGTGACTCATTAGAAAATTAAGCATTTCTTGCAAACCATCTTTAACCTCTGTATCGTTATTCAAAAAAACAACAGCCTCTCCTTTTGCTTTAGTAACGCCAAAGTTATTTCCAGCTCCAAAACCCGCATTTTTACTATTTTCTAATAAATGACAATTTTTGTAATTTTTCTTCTTAAGTTCTGCTTTGATCACCTCAACTGAATTATCTTGAGAAAAATTGTCTACTATAATTACTTCAAATTTATCTTCAGCAAATTCTTTACTATATGTTTTGTATAATGAGGCGATACAAGCCAAGGTTAACAATGGCTTACGAAAATTTAACGTGATGATAGAAAGTTGCATAACGAAGAGTTAACGAAACCAAGCTGCTCGCCCTAATTTGTAATGTAAATCCTTATTTTGCCTCTCACCAATTATCTTAGCGGGTACACCGCCTACAATAGCATATTCAGGGATATCTTTAGTTACAACTGCACCTGCTGCTACGATTGCCCCTTTGCCAATAGTCACGCCTGGTAAAATTATTGCCCTTGGGCCGATAAACACATAATCTTCAATAATCACTGGCGCCTGAACGACGCTATCAGCATCGGCAAAATGTTCAGCATTGATATTATGTTCCGCATTGTAGATCATGACTTCTGAGGCAATATCTACATGATCACCAATTTGTAATTTTGAGCGTCCATCTAGAACTGCCCCTTCGCCAATAATCGTATCCTTACCTACAGCAATATTACCTAAATTATAAAAGCGCGTACCAGTATGAATTGACGAACCACTACCTATACGCATGCCACCTAAACGATAGAAAAATCTTCTAACATGGTGCACAGGTATATAACCAACCCACATTTCCAGCATATTACCCAATTCCATAAAAATTGCATTCAAACGCCCTGTTCCTTTACTCATAATTTCGTTCGCTGATAATGATTTCCCAGTTTTATCTTGCATAATTTATTAATGTAATCAACTGTAATTTACTTGACAGAAAAAGTAAAATTTCCCACTTTTTCTGTCATCCTGAGCGAGCACCGATTAAATCGGGGCGAGTCGAAGGATCTACCCCTTCTTCCCCGCTACCTCTCTCAACACCTCTAGCGTCTCCTTAGCTGCTTTCTCCCAGCTGAATTTTAAAATTTGTGCATGTCCCTTGGCTATCATTTTCTTTCGTAGCTCTGGCTCATTCAAAACTTTTTCTATGACCTTGGTCATATCGTCAACATTAAGTGGATCAAAATATAATGCAGCGTCTCCTCCTGCCTCAGGCAAGCTACTGACATTGCTGGTTACAACTGGACAATCATATCTCATCGCTTCAACCACTGGTAAACCAAATCCTTCATACAGACTGGGGTAAACAAACAACTGAGCATTCCTATATAAAACTTCCAAGTCCTCATTATTTACAAAGTCCAAAAACTTTACTTCCTTTTCTACACCAAACTTTTCTGGGGCGGCCAAAATTTCTTCATATAGCCAACCTTTTTTACCCACGATGAGCAATTGCAATTCACCTTTTTTAACAGCTTTAAGTTGGGAAAATGCTTCAATCAAACGAGCAGCATTCTTTCGTGGTTGGAGAGTGCTGACAAACAGCAAATACCTATCTGCAATTTCAAATTTACGTTGAACTTCTTGCCATTTATAAATATGTGGTTCTAAGGTTGACATATCCATTTTGGGCTTGATACCAGGATAAATCACTACAACTTTATCCCGATCAACACCGTACTCCTTGAGTATATCAGATTTGCTCGCTTCGCTTATAGTAATGATTTTTACTGCATTTTTCACGGAATATTTAGTCCAATTCTGAAGCTGATATAGGTCTTTTTTGGCAAAATACTGTGAAAAATGGATAAATGCTAAATCCATAATTGATATTACCGTAGGGCACAAGGATAATCTTGGTGCATAGTGAGAAGGAGTGAAGAATACATCCGGTTTTTTTGTTTCAAGTAATAGACGCGTAGGTAACGCAAATTGTGTCCACATTTTTTTGGGACCAAACACTTTGTATCTCCAATTATTAGTTTGTGTTGGGAAGTCATCCAATGGCTGTTCTTTAAGATAAATTCTGAAGCTAGAGTCCTGATTATCCATTTGTGCAAATTGATTAATCAATTCATAAGCAAACTCGCTCACACCTACTCTTTTTGTTACATTTGCTTCGTTGCCATCAATTCCTATTAACATATTTATTTAACCCCCGGATAAACCACCTCTAACTTATCTCTGGACAAATTAAGCCATTTTTCTGCATCTTTTTTAGTTGATTCAGAAATACAAATAAATCTGCTATCTTCTTTAACCGCCCATTTTAACTTTCTTTTCTGGGTCTGGATAATTTTCTTATCCGTCTCTTGGGGATTTGTATAAACAATCAGATCGTAAAGAATGGAGATTTTTTTAGCCTTTAAACTGGGTGGTTCAGTCCAGTCGGAAGTAATAAACACATCGATATCTCCGATAAGCCACTCGATCGGCATCACATGCATTTTATTCCAAAGTAAATCCAACAAACCGGGAGGAAAATTATATTTTTTTAGTGAAACATTTTTTTTTGACGCTAAATTTAAGTCTAATCTTTGGATATTACCGCGCAACGAAGAAAAGAACAAAATATATTCATTTTCCCGATCCTTGTCCAACAAATGACCTATCAGTTGTGATAGATAGTTTGCTACGCCTGTATTAATATAGACTAATTGACTAATATCAACCCCTATTTTCATAGCTTATTTGTCTCTCATCATTTGGTATAAATTAACTATAACTGCTACAAACAAAAATCCTGCTGCATACCACACTAATCTTTCAGCGGTAAAAAATATATGCAAAGCAAAAAGCGGAATGGAGATAAGAAAACTTACTAACCCAGCTCCTACAAACCAGTTAGGTTTCGCTTTATACAAAAAAGCGATCAGAATAACTAAAAAGATAATATCTTGAATCTTCATTAAACATCAGTCGAGAAACGCAGTGGATGATGCGTAATTTCTTTGGCTGATGTGTTTATTATGAGGTCTGCTAAAAATCCAGTCAAGAAGGATTGTAACCCGGCTAATAAAAATAGCATTCCATAAGTTAAAAGCGGTCTATCTCCTATTGTATAGCCAATAAAATGCATAATAGACAAGTAGATTAAAATTCCAAGACCTATTAAAAATATTATTCCTCCCAACATACCAAAAAAGTGCATGGGTCTTTTACTATATTTATACAAAAATAGCATGGTAAAGATATCAGGCAGATCCTTCCAAACCTTGGAAAACCCGAATTTAGACTTGCCAAATTTTCTTTTGTCATGTTCAATGGCTACTTCAGTTACCTGAAATCCTTCCTGATAAGCCAGAAGTGGGATAAAACGGTGAAAACCTCCATACAGTTTTAAAGATTTAGCGCATTCTGAGGTGTATGCTTTTAGCCCACAATTATAATCATGCAAATATAATCCCCAAAAATTACGCGCTAGGTAATTGAAAAATTTAGAGGAAATTACTTTTTGCTTACTATCCTGTCGTTTATATCGCCATCCACTAACCATATCCCACTCATCCTGTTTAATAAGTTTTAGTAGTTTACTTATTTCACTTGGACGATCTTGTAAATCTGCATCTAGTGTTACTGCATATTCTCCTTTTGCTTTTTGAAAACCAAGCGTTAAAGCTTCTGCTTTACCCTGATTTTTGCGAAAAGAAAATATTCTAACAAATTTATCTTTTTTAGATAAATCTTTTAATAATCTTAAAGAAGAATCTGTAGAACCGTCATCAATAAAAATAATTTCAGCTGAATCTTTTATCTTGCTTATAACTTTTTTGAGTTCTTTATAAAATGCGGACAAACTCTCTTCCTCGTTGTAGACTGGAATTACATAACTGATCATAGGCGTATTTTAGCATGATATAAGGCTAAAACCAAACCTTAACAATAAAATCTGAATTCTAGCTTAATCTGAACTTAAACAAAGTTTTTAGCTTCGATTTAAAGGTTAAATATAAGAGGATTATTAGACTTATTCCCAAACTAATTAGACTAATAATTACTCCCCTATCCACCCAGATTTGTGGGGAATAATAAACTGTGTAGGTGCCATTATCAGGGATCAAGAAACTATTATATCGATGATCATATACACCAGAATGAATAATATGGTTATTAGAATCTACCAACTCCCAATTAGAGTCATATCCTTCAACGAAAACTAATTTATCTCCATGTGAGGCGTTACTTATATTAACTTTATATTCAACTGGGCTTACATATTTATAACTTACAGACATTTTATCGGGTGACCAGAAGTGATTTTTAAAATTTGAGACTTGGAATACTTTTACGCTACCGAAACCTGGAATAGCCTTGAGCCATTTAATCTTATTCAACTGATCGATAGTTTTCTCATATAAATTTGAATCATATTTACGATCATTTAAAAATATTTCTCCTTCGGAATCATAAGGAACAATTACATATGCTACACCTGCTTCCTGTAATTGTATTTGAGCAGAATTAGATTTAAGTTCACTTACAACTTTCGTTGGATCATAGATGTTATAAAAACTTTCTCCACTTATTTCAGGATGTGTATTTGAATAATATCCAAAACGTTGTGTAACCGGAATCCATAATGTCCTTGAAAACCTGTTTTTATTACTAAGAAACTTTTCTAAATTGACATAATCGATCGGTACGGGAGTCGACTTCAACATACCCGTCAATTGTCCAAATAAAGCAGGCATAATCAGTACAAGTAGATAAAAAATAACTAAAAACAGAAATAAATTATACAAATTAAAAAAACTATTATTTAAATTTAATCTAACCAGATATTTTTTTATGTTAAAGTTTTCCCATGTTTTTAACAGTTCATAAATTTTAAAAATAGTGAAGGGAATTAATACTGAAAATCCAAGCGCTACTAACACATACCATTTAGTTGGATCACGGAACATAATAAAACCGGGTATATGATTAAACATCCACATATAAAGAATACCCAATGGAGCATTAGCTCCTTTTGCCAAGAAGGATCCAATTAAAGTAAGTAGACTAAAGTAAAGAATGTATATCTTTTCTTGTCTATTAACACTTTTGATAAACAGTAAAGAGATAAATGCCAAAATCGGCAAAATTATAAACTCAGGTTGCATAAAATGTGTCAAACCAAATATATTTTCAGGCCAGTTTGGATGCAGTAGGGATATCGAATTTTCTAGTTTTGCGAAACTAAAATATTGCACAGAAGCAGTTTCAGTATATGCAGAGCCTAACTGAGTAAGGGGACTCTGGTGATTGATTATTGTCGGTAGTAACCAGTATGAGTTTATTAAAAAATCAATGATTCCAGGTATTATAAATATTTTAAATGTAATCTTAATTATCCGATGAAAAAATTTATAATCGTTACGGAAAGTTAGAATAAAATATAATACAAAATATAAGAATATCGCTAACAGAGTTATGTAGGTAATTCTAGGGTCTATTGTGGTTTGAAACGAAAGAAGAAGACAAGCGAACAAATATGTCTGTCTGTTTGGCCTTTTATTTACAATATTTAAGAAAAGATACACAATCCATGCTGATAAGACATAAGCTAAAGCTAATTCTACCTGCCCCGAAATTAACATGAGTGAATATGTATTAAAAATGAATATCAAACTAAATAAAAATAACAGGCTTGAAGTTCTGTTAAATAGCTTGCTTAAATATATCGATGAAATAATTCCTACAATCAAATATGGATAGACAAAACCTATACGCTCAATCCATGATAAGTTTAGATGAAAAATCCCTTCTAAAAACGCTATCGGGACCTGGTAATATAAACTAATCCAATTAAAAAACGCGTTGAAAGCTCCTAAACCATTACCAGAAGTAGGCAGCCAAGCCCAAAGATGCAATTCATTCTGTTGATAATATAATAGTGTTGAATACCAAGTGTCTCCACCGTTAAGGCTTCCAGGTAAAAACCAGGCATGAAAGATAATTCTAATAATTACAAGAAGAAAAAGTAAATTAAATATCCAATGTTTCATATTAGATTTTAGATAAATCCTTTAAAAATCGTCTCATAGTAATATAATTTGATTTAGTATTAGAACTTTGATAAATTGCCAAACCTATTCCAGAAACAAAAAACAGATATCCCCACGTTGAGATCTTATCAGTCATACTAGGATTAGCGATATTAAGTGTTAATGTACCTAATAATATCAATAATAAAGATACTAAAATTGATAAGCTATATTCAAGTTTATATAATACAACTGACCATATCCATAAGCCTACTGCTCCCAAAAGTATCCCGCTGTAAATGTCATTTAAGAAAACAATATCTAATATAACCATTGTTATACTTATTAGACTTAAAGAATACTTTATTTGCGTAAAACGATTAAGTAGGGTAATCCAAATAAAGTAAAAAAGAGCTGGGATGAAGTACTTCAAGGAGTTCAAAACAAAATATGGATTATTCAATGAATAAAAGGCTTTCCTAATAAAAAATATTGCTAAAGAACTAATATTTGATGTAATTTCACTTTTGGGAATGATATAACTTGCAGCGAAATTAAAGACACTGGTATCTATCTTGATAAAGTTTGTTTTATTTCCATTCAAGGATATAATCTGGAAAACGAATTGATGATTTTGTGAATTTCTTATTGGAGGAAAGCCAAATGGAAAGTAGTTATTATTATAAATTATACCAGACTTATATTTATTTACAGCATACCAAGATTTATCCCCGTCTTTCTTTATTCTAAAAATAAAATCTGATTGATTGTAATAATCCAGGTTTTTAACGTTATCAAACTTAAGATAAATTATTCCTAAATAATTATTCTTAGCAGTAAACACCCCAGTCAAGCTATCACCTTTATATAATTGATTAGTATTAGAAAATCTTAGCTCATTCCCTGATTCGCTTACAGTAATGGCCGACAACGCAGTACCAGAATTAAATATTACAGCAAGACTCAAACCAGATAAGACCAAAAAGAGAAGGATAATTAGCTTAATTAAAAGATTAAGCTTTAAGTTTAATTTTTTCATAAAATAAATATAGAGATATGATAACAAATGTTAATCCAGAAATAACAACCCCTAGATAAAAATAAAATTGTGGGAAAAAGTAAACTGTAAGATTTAAATTAATTGTCCCATCTTTATTTAAGCTATAATCATTTTTAGGAAAGTTTTTGATAATATCTTCACTGCTAATCTTCCATTTATTAGCATAGTTAAGGTAATTGATGTGAACAGTATTCAAGCTGGGAGAAGTTATGTATTTAATATCGTCAAGTAAATTAATAGTATTTTGGCTTTGACATTGCTTAGATGAATCTATGCTATGAATTACCAGACCGCACTTTAATTGATTTTTATCTAGATATAGTTTCCACCCTGAGTTGTAAGGGTTAACAAAAATTAACGAAGTATTATTATTAACTTTATTGATGGTTAAATGATATTCTATGGGATTTATTTTTTTGAATGTAATATTTCCTCCACTAAATATACTAGAGTGGATTTTAGTAGAATACAATTGGTAATTATCGTGACTGCTAGATAGCAGCTTCTTATCTGTAATTGATTTTACGAAATTTTCATCTTGTGTTTTTAATTTTCCAGAAAATAAAAATGATTGTTTAACGCTCTTAGGTATATTTTTATTCAAAATCACATAATTTATATCCAATCTTTTTAATACATTTTCAAAATCCTTATAGTTTTTGTCTTGTAAATCCTTATTAATCCTATTTGAATAAATTTGTCCAAAAGACAAGTCTCCAGCATAGTCATTTATCCCGGTAAATATTTTTAGTGGAGACGTACCTGCATATACTCCTTTAGAATTTGAGTCGCTAATAACTGCATATCCCGCTGAGTTGAGTGGAAGAGAAAGAACATTATCAGTAGTGCCAATTTTGTTTTTCACAGAATTGAGAAAATTCAAATATTCTATCGGTAAGTTTATATTAGTTGCTGTATTTTTTGCAGTCCATAATGGTTTATCAACAATCTGTTTAATAGGTATAGCGTTTACTAAAATTAGTATAAAAACTATAAGCAATAAAAAATACCGCCATTTTTTATATTTTCTAATAATCAATATCAAAGAAAAAGTGATAAGTATAGCATAGGACAAACAAAATCCTAAGGTAAATTTGTCATAAAAATTTCTAAACATTACAAAACCAGGCAAATTACCTAACAATAAAAACAAATATTTTAATGGACCGATATTAACAGTAAAAAAATAAAGGGAGATAGTAAAGAAAATTAATATGAATAAATAAACATTTGTTTCTTTTTTATTAATAATAGGTTTAAATAATATCAAACCTAACATTAGTATAAAGACATAGACCAGATTTAAATAATAGATTTTATCATAAAAATACTTAAATACTAATGCCAAAGGCCAGCTATAATCAAAGGCTATTTGTCTATGAAATAGATTTAATAATGGGTAAAATATATTACCTGAAGCTGTAGTAAGGACTGTTCCGTTAAAACTTTGTGCGATATTATCAGAAAATATTTGCGAAGCTGCATTATTTTTGCCAGTAATAAGATAAGACATAAAGAAAGGTAAGAACCAAAATGCCTGTGATAGCAAAGTTATGATGAAGAAATATGTAGATAAACTGATGATCTCTAATTTGTTTTTTAATCTAAAAAACAAAAATACTATCCCTGCTAAAAGTGACAATAAAGTTCCCAATAACCATGGTATAGCCGCCAAACCCAAAGACAACAATGTACAAAATATGATATTAAAAAATATAAATTTAAATTTTTTAGTTTTTAAAAATTTTATATAAAAATATCCTACACAAGGGATTAAGCCTATTAACCAAACAGACGAATAAAAATTAGAATATTGATCAAACATCAATATAGGCGATAACACATAGAACAGTGATCCAAGAAAAATTTCTATCCTATAGCTTCTACTATTTTCTATAATTTCTTGAGTTAGTAATTGAAAAAATATCAGTCCAAAAATTATTGTTAAGGAAAATGCGAGATGATTTATAACTATACTGCTTTTAAATATTATCAATAATATTGCCAATAATGATGCCAACGGCAATGAAAATTGAGCAGAATCGTACATAGGTAATGAAGATAAACTAAACCAGGAAAAAAATGAGACGTTACGAAAGTAATCAAATGGATAACTATAAAGAAGTTTCGTGTCATCTCCTCCAATATATAACTTATCACCGAATAAATAATAAGGAAGCCATAATATAATAACTATACTTAAAACGTTCAGTATAGAGATATAAAACGACTGTTTTTTGGAAGGAATAATTGAGAACATTTTATTACCATTGTCTGCCAGCATAGTCTTTTATTAAATTAACAATTCTAATCGTATTGTTTTTTTTAAAATATGGATTTTGCAACTTGCTAAATCTGTTCATAATTGTTTTGTAATTGTTAATAACATAATAAATTTGTGATATAATTTCTTTAGTTTCTAACTTACAAAGAAAACTGACTTTATAATTTACAGGCTCAATCCATCCTGTATTATCTCTAAGAATTAAACAGGGCTTATTGCACCAGAAAACTTCTTTTTGTAAACCTCCGGAATCTGTAATAACAAGCTTAGAATTCATTACTAATTCTAATATTTTTTTGTATCCTAATGGATCAACTAATTCTATATTATTAAATCTAGTATTAAGTTTTTTCAGTTTTTCTATACCGATCCTTGTTCGGGGATGAACAGGAAAAATAAATCTCAAATTAGATAATTCTCCAAATGCATTTAATATTTTCTCTAGTTTCAGAGGGTCATCAACATTTTTATCTCTGTGTAATGTTACTAATATATAGTCATCTTCATGAGATTTTATTTTTTTTAGTGAAGTGGTTAGACTGACATCTAATAGTGAGTTCTCAAATACATCAAATAACGGGTCTCCAACAACCACAACCTTTCCAGAGACTTTTTCATTTATTAAATTTTTTCTACAGATATCAGAAACTGGTAGTAAAAGATTAGAAACATGATCAATCATAATACGATTTGTTTCTTCAGGAATATCCATTTCTCGATCTCTAAAACCCGCTTCTAAGTGCGTTAGAGTAATTTTCATTTTCAATGCAGTTAAAGCTCCAGCAAGAGAAGAATTAGTATCACCAAAAACGCATACCTCATCTGGCTTGAATTTTGTAAAATATTCTTCGAGGCTAAGAATCATTCGAGAAATTTGACTAGCAGGCGATATAGAGCCAATGTTCAAATTAATATCAGGTGGTTGCACCCCCAGTTCTTTAAAAAAGATATCATTCATTAGGAAATCGTAATGCTGACCTGTATGTACAACTTTAAAATCGACGCTCTTATCATTCCTAAGATTATTAATAATTGCCGCTGAGCGTATAATTTCTGGCCGAGTACCAAGTATATAAACTATCTTTTTTTTCATATTTATTTCATTATCAAACTATTGATTTTACTTATCGAGCTATGCAGATTGAATTTACTGTATTTTTTCATAGCGTATCTCCTACAGTTCTCCTTCATAGAATATGGTGAGGGATTTTCTGCAATTTTTTCCATAATACGAAGTATATCATCTTTCTTATTAGCATCAATAAGCCATCCAATTTCTTTTGGGACTAATTTTTTGTTTACTTTGTTTATAAGTTTTTTATTAGGAACTACTGACTTATCAGTCACCATAATTGGAACACCGCAAGCAAGAGCTTCAATGGCAGGAAGAGCTAGATACGTAACATCAGCATATGTCCAAAGGATATCTGTTCCTTCATAAAGCTTTTTAAGCATTAATCTATCTTTAATGTAACCTAAATAATGAATGTTTTTTGACTTTTTTGTCAAAGAAATTACTCTTTCTTCTAATTCACCTACGCCTGCAAAATTAAATTCGAACCTAGAATCATTTTGTTTATCTTCTGCAATATCGACAAGTGTTCTACATAGCTTTTCTATATCAAGTCTACCCACATAGGAAATTATAAGCTTTTTAAACTTATGTTTTTTTATTATGCCTTTAAAGAAAATATCATCAGCAAAATGTTCATTTATAATTATTCTATCACTACTCATAATAAGGCTTACATCATCTTTAGCTCCTTCAGAGTTCACAATCGCTAAGTCAACGCTCCTGGCTAATAATCTTGCATAAGACTGACCTATACCACTCAAATGCCCAGATATAAATCCATGAAATGATACTACAGTCTTAATTTTGAGTAAATTAGCTAAGGGCGAAATTAACAGACCTGTTGTAAAACCATTTATTATAATTAGATCTGGCTTGTAACTAAATAACTTAATTATGCTTAATACTAACAGTGGCAAATTCCAGGCAAAAGAGATAAAGGGACTAACTCCAACTCCTGCAACTCTAGCCCATCGGTCGTATCTAGGATAAGGTATATTTTTAATCTCAACATTATTTATTGTTTGTACTACTTTTCCAAGTCCTATAATAGATATCTTGTATTTTCTTTTTAAATTTTCTATTAATCTTTCTATACAAACCCAACTTCCTCCAGAGAAGGCTGGTGTAATAATAAGTATTTTCATCCCGTATTTGATTTTAGCCATTCATTAAAGTTACCTAAAGCCTGTTTCTCAAGTTTTTGAGACATTTTTGAATGATAATTATTTGATTTCAGTTCATTTTTATTAAGCTCTTTTAAGGTCATTTTACGAAGTAAATTAAGTCCTTTTATTAGTACATCAGTTTGTTTTTCCAGTAATCTTAAAGAAACATCTTTAATGTCGTCATCTTGACGAAGTTCCAATTTTTCTTTACAAACTAACCTACCTAGATCCATTTTAGTGCTAATGAAGTGTACTGATATACCTATAGGTTTATTCTCGATTATAGACCATAAAATTGTATCTAAACCTCTTACCTCTGGCAATAATCCAGGATGAACATTTATTACTCGATTTTTAGCAGCGCTGATAACGTTTTTTTTTAGTATTCTCGCACCTGCAATAATATATAAATCAACTGGGTATTTGTTAATAATGTTAATCGCTTTTTCTTCGTTGTGACCACTTACAAAATATGGTATCTGAAAATATTCACAAATTGTTCGAGGATGTATTAGTCCTTCATTAATAGGAGTAATTCTTTGAGGTGATTCAGGAATATTAAGTTTTATTCTAGGAGCCGCGATTACATATTTTATATTATATTTTTCAATAATAAGTCTAAATAAAAAATCTTGTGTTTTTTTATGAGGAAAATCGTAAGCAAAGAGCATTATATTCTTGGTGCGCATAGCGATGAGATTACCTTGACGAAAGGGTTTTTGTTTTTAATTCTTTATTATATATATCCTCAATTAACTTTACTGATGCTATGGCTTCGGTAATATCGATACCTCTACCAAATGCTATTTCACGATAGATATCAGGATGATTTGGGCAAGAACCTAAATGAGTGCCATAAGAATTGGGTGCAACTGCAGGTTTATATTTTTTGTTTATCTCCTCCCATTTAAGTCTATTTTTTTTGTTAATAAACTTTACATCTTCTATTTTATCCAGAGCTTTACCACCTATTTTTATAAAACCATTCTCTCCAAGAATCGATATAGAGCATTCTAGATTCTCTGGTTCTGCAGCAATTGTAACTTCTATAGAACCAGAAATAGTTTTATTAATAAGAATAATTGAAAAAACTGTGTCTTCAAAATCTATATTTTTGTGCTTATGTTTAAATGTAGTAGTTGCAACTACTTCAGGCATACCAAATAAATATTGTAATATATCCAGATAATGTATTCCCACTTCAAATAGTGTTCTTCCTCCAATACTAACATCAGCTCTCCAAGTATGGAAATATGAAACTGGTCTTTGCCATCTTTGTACTAAAGAAACTGATCTTAAATTACCTAGAAGTTTTTTATGCAATACGTCTTTCATTATAGAAATTGTAGGATTATACCTTACTTGAAGAACCGCATAGACTTTTCTTTTCAACTTTTTACTCAAATTTGCAATAGATATAATTTTTTTTGAGTCAAGTGCAATGGGTTTTTCTATCAAAACATCGTAGCCATTTTTTATAGATGCAATTGCCTGTTCATAATGTAAAGAGTTAGGAGTTGCAATGACTACAAAATCCATTTCCCCTTGAAGTTCTTTAAGCATTTGTTTGTAGTCTAAGTATCCTTTAACCTTATATTTCTCTGTCGCTTCTTTTAGTTTTTTCTCGTCAATATCACAAACTGCAACTAAACTATAATTATTCCTATTTATCTCTATAGCTTGTATGTGTCTTGAGAAAATTGCCCCACATCCAATTATTCCGACCTTATGTTTTTTTATTTGACTTTTATTACGCATAGTTTCTCAAAAATTTAATAACATCAAGTACTTCATTAGATGTTAGTAAAGGCTGTATAGGTATCGATAATACTTCATTTGCAATCATTTCTGCAATAGGAAAATCACCTTTTTTATAGTTATGTAAATTTAAATGCTTAAAAAAATGCAAGGGTATTGGGTAATATACACCTGTTAAAATTCCATTTTTTTCCATGTCGCTTTTAAGAGTATCTCTACTTTCCTTAAATTCATTAGTAATTCTCAAAGTGTATTGATGATAAGACGATAAGTTACCCTGTTTGATAACAGGCGTAATTAATCCTTTTATTCCCTTTAATTCTTTATCATAAATTTTTGCTATCTCTCTTCTTCTTTTATTAATGTATGAAAGTTTTTTAAGCTGTTCCAATGCAATTGAAGCTTGTAAATCCATCATTCTATAATTGTAACCCAAACAGTTGTAAGTATATCTTTCACTTTCTTTTTGTCCATGATTTCTAATCATTCTGGCTTTTAGATTAATGTCCTCGTTCTGAGTAGTTATAATTCCACCCTCACCTGACATAATATTTTTAGTAGCATATAAAGAAAAACATGCAACATCAGATAGACAACCAGCAGGTATACCATGATATTTCGCTCCGATTGATTGAGCCGCATCTTCAATAACATTTAACTTGTACTTTTTGGCTATTTTATTTATTTCATCATAATCTGCTGGCTGACCAAATAAGTCTACAGCTAATATGGCTCTGGTTTTTTTATTTATTTTTTTCTCAATCAAATTGAAATCAATATTGAATGTTCTTTCGTCTATATCTACAAACACAGGTTTGGCACCAGTCATTAAAATAGCATTGGCAGTAGCAACAAAGGTAAATGGAGTTGTTATAACTTCATCACCTTCTCCAATATTTAAACTCAGGAGGGCAGTGTGTAAAGCAGAAGTTCCATTATTGACTGCTATAGCGAATTTAGTTTTAACTTCCCTAGCAAATTTATACTCAAATGTTTTAACTTTTTCTCCTTGTACCAAGTTTGATGACAGCATCACTGCTTTTATCGCATCAATCTCACGGTTATCTATGTATGGCTTGCTAAGTTTTATCATTTTAAATTAAATCTTATTAGTAAGTAACAATGACTGTAGATATCCCAAACCTCCAGCAACAAACTCAGTTGTTTTCATAAAAAGCATCCCGATTCCAATTATAGGATTAGAACACAATTTTCTTGGATTACTGAAGAATAACATGTAACGCTCGATTATACTTGACTGCTTATTAAAATACATCTTATTAACTGAGTTCAATAGGTATTTTCTAGCTGTCTTTGTATAATAATACTTTTTTTGCAACGTATATATCAACGATAATTTTCCTTCCATGTGATAAATAACACTGTCAATCCTACCAATTTTCTCTTTTCCCATCTTTGATTTAATCCTTTGGGGTAAATCAAAGTCTTCAGTTCCTGTCTGGGTTTCATCATATCCTTTAAATTGCCAGAAAGCATTTTTAGAAAAGAACCTTGCACCTTCCATCCATTCTACACCTAGATAAAAAGACCGTTCAAGTGTTTTACACTTGGCCCAAAATCCTTCTCCGACTGATTCTTCAGGAATTATTAATCCTACTAATGTTTTATTTATATTAACAGCCTGAACACATTCACTAACCACATCTCTGGACAGTACCATATCACTATCTATAAATAGTAGATATTCACCTTTAGCCTTCCTTGCTCCATAATTACGTTGAGCTGATCTTTCCGGACCCTTATCATATACTAATTGTGTGTATGTGTTTGCGATTGATTTAGTTTCATCAATAGAATTATTGTCAACAACGATTAATTCTCTATTAGAGTAGGATTGAGAGTTTATACTTTTTAAACATGCTTTTAATGTTGATGCTGAATTTTTAGTTGGAACAATTATACTAACTAATGGTCTATTCATATAATACAAAACATTGTTATTTACTAATTAAAACTAAACTTTTCTGTGCAGCCTCTTCCCAAGACATCTTTTGCACTCTTTCTAATCCATTCTTTTGCATTAACTTGTATCTATTTTTGTCGTCTAATAAATTAAGAGCCTGCTCGGCCATTTCTTGGGGAGTATTAAGATCTATTACAATTCCTGTCTGTCCATTAATTACCGTATCAACAAGTCCACCCACCCTATATACTATAGCAGGAGTTCCTTGACTTGCGGCTTCAAGAATTACTAACCCCCACCCTTCTTTTATCGATGCATGCAACAATAAATGTGCTTTGCCCATTAATTCTATTTTTTTAACTTCTGACACTCTTCCCCACAAAACAATAGCTTTAGAAAAGTTTTCTAATTTTTCCTGTTTTTCAATCTCATATATTTTATTTTTTAGATACACTACATAATCTTTATCCCCATCGCCTACTATCCATAGTACTGCTTTTTTTTCTTTTTTGTAAATGACCGAGAAGGCTTCAATAACTCTTTCAATCCCTTTCATTTTAACCAATCTACTGACAAAAATGAAAGTTGGATTTTTTTCTTTATTATGAAGTTTGGGGCGAATATTTTTATCTACAGGACAAGGAATAACAACAATATTTTCTGCATTAATTCCATGATCTCTTAAATCTTTGATAGTTGAATCTGCGTCTGTCCAAAATGTTATATTTCTATAAAAAATGAAATATAGACTTTCAATAAATCTGCCTATTAGATTAAATGGGAATTTGTACATATAATCCCATATTTCACCTGCAACTTCATGAATGAATGCAATTTTTTTTGCTTTATAGACATATAAAGGAGTAAAAAATGGGATTCCATGTATCTCATCTATAACTACGTCAAATTTAATTTGAGAAAATAAGTAATAAAAAGGTGCAATAAGATAGACTGTAAATGCCCCTCCTTTTCTTATTATTTTTACACCATCGATTTCCTCATATGTCGTAGAGTTTTTTAACCTTTGTGCCAACCAGATCACTTCATTTCCTTGTTTAACCCAATATTTAGCATGATTTAAAGTTACACTTTCAGCTCCTCCTGACAGTGGGTTTTTGGGATCTCGCCAATTAAGAATTAATATAGTCATTTTTTATCGTAATAATGTAAAATCCGTAACCGATAATACACAGCAGCTGTATCCCACAACATCCATCCTATTACACGCCAAAAACTTTTTGAAGTTATACTGCTAACTCCAGTAAAATCAAGAATTATTGGTGCTTCAACAATTCTGGTATACCCCAGTTTATATGCCACTGCCAGCACCTCAACGTCGAATGCAAATCTCTTAACTAAAATTCTCGAAAATACATCTCGTGCAACTTTGCGTTTAAATAATTTTAATCCTACTTGTGTATCTTTGACATTAAATCCAAACAACATGTGTGTTAATGTACGATAGCCCCAAGATAATATTCTTCGGCTTAGTGGATAACTGACCTTTGAGTCTGGATGTAATTTACTTCCAATAACAATATCAGCATTGTTTGATATCATAATTTCCAACATTTGTTCAATCTCTTTGGGATTAATATCCATACCACCATCAATAAAACCTATAACATCACCAGACGCTGATAAGACTCCTTCACATACAGCTTTACCTTTACCTTGATTCTCATCAAAAATTATGATCTTAATTTCCTTGTTATTAATTTTTTTTAATTTAAGATGAGAATTATCAACAACTCCATCCACCACCACTATAATTTCATAATCTATATTTAATTTGGCGATTACACCTGCAATAGATTTTATATCTGTCTCTATGGTTTTTTCTTGTCTGTATGTTGGAACTACTATTGAAAGTTTCTTAGTTCTTTTTTTCATGTCCTGTCAATTGTAGCTGAATAAGAAGGAAAATCAATACAATTGATTCAAGCATCAGATTAATAGTTACAATTTGAGAAAAAGATTGATGAAAAAGATACAACAAAATAGCTTGTACCACAGCCCCGCTAAATAAGGTCATCCAAACTGAAGTTTTCTTAATCGATAAATAAAAATTAACTGTTGTTGAAAGCATTGTATAAACTACCATTACTAATGCGTAGTATCCCACCAAATAAGATATAGATAAATAATCACTTTTCCTAAGGAACAAACTTACAATAAATTGAGGGAAAATACTATAAAAAGCAGCTATAGCAATAGAAAAACCCGTGACTAGTATCAGCGCAAGCCAATATGTGTTTATATACTTTTCGCCTTTCTCCTGTTTCTGCACTATTATAGGAAACATAGCTGAGGCAATAGGACCGCTAAAAAAGAAGATTACTCTACCTAAAAATGTTAGTCCAGCATACAATCCAGCCTGATCTGGCGAATAGAAATGTTTTACTAAAAAAAGATCAGTAGAAATAAAAGCCGTTAAGGAAATTAATGAAACTGCTGACTGCCAGCTATAAGAGAATAAATTACCCGGATGTATATCATGATATTCCCGAGCGTGAGTACGAAGGAAAGTCATAGGAATAAATGTTAGGATATAAGCAATAAGATAAGCAAGAAGAATGCCGTAAGTAATTCCCTCCAGTCCCCAACCGAGAAAAAAAGCTGCCAGTGTAAAGAAAAACTTCATAACAGCCGATAAGAAATTGATGCTAGTAAGATAAAAAAATGACAGTTTTGCTTGTAAAAATGCCTGATTAATTACACTAAATACTGATATAACAATTATCACAATGGCTATGACCAATAATGGAGTTGAAGTAATATGAAAAAAAGATTTAAAACCTGTGAGTGAAAAGAGTGATAAAACAAAGAGGAGAAAAATTATAGGCAAAGTGAAAGTATAAACAGTCATAAAAAAACCTTTTACTTTACCCATCTCCTTTTTCACAAACATTCCACCTGTATAACTAACAATAATCAAATTTATAAAACTGAAGGCAAAGCCAGGCAAATTGACAAACGCAAGAATAAGCGCTAATACACCGTACTGATCCAAAGGGAGACGAGAAACCATCTGCTGATTAAAAAAGAAGTTTACCAGATTGCCCACAAAACTCCCCACTAAGATTACTGTACTTCCGGAAATTAGAGGATTGTTATAAAGACGAGTTATGTGTTGCTTCATAGACGGACTTGTATACATTCATCGTTTGTTTGGCTGTTTTTTCCCAGGAAAAATTTCTAGCTTGTTCCAACCCTTTAAGACAAAGTTCTTTTTGCAATTTTTCAGATGAAAAAAGCTTCTGTATTCCTTCTATAATATCATTTTCATCTTCTCCATTGATATATAGAGCTGCATTTCCTGCTATTTCAGGTAAAGAACCATTTCTCGTCGTAATAACGGGACAACCACACTGCATGGCCTCCAGGACAGTCAGACCAAATCCCTCATAAATAGAAGGCAAAACTAAACACGTAGCCAAATTGTAAATATCTACCAGGTCCTGACTAGGAACAAAGCCTAGTGTATGAATATATTTAACATTCTCAATTTCTTTATTAATCATATTAAGATCACTATTCCAAGGATTTGTTCTATCGTAATTAGCTTGAGATAAAGCGCTACCTATCATAACAAGAGGAATTTGTTGTTTTTTGACCGCTTTTATCAGAAGAGGTAGATTCTTATTCCAAGTAACATCCCCAACATACAGTACAAATCTTTCCGGCAAATTATATTTTGTAAGCATTTCTCTTTTCTGCTTTTGATTATTTATACTACGTTTAAACTCTTCCCCTGCTGCTAAATAAACTACGTGAACTTTTTCTGAGTTAAATTTTAACAAAGAAACAATATCTTTTTTTGAAGATTGCGAATCAGTAATAATAGCATCCGCTTGTTTAACCAGATGTTTTTGTATCTGCCATTTAATATTTCCCTTTAAACCAATTGGAAAATGTTCCGGAAATATAAGCGGGGTTAAATCATGAATGGTTACTATAGTAGAATATTTTTTAAATTTAGGTAGATGTACAAAAAAAGGATCGAAATAAGGTATATGCAAAAGGTTTGTAGAGGAATCAATCTTATTTAAGTCATCAACAAATTGATAATTATTATCAGGAAGATATTTTGTAAGAGAATTTTTAAGATTCTTAATATAAAAACCAACTCCTCTTACCTTGTGCTGAGAATTACTATTAGAGCTAATGGGCGTTATATCTAGAGCTATGTTCATAAAAACTAATTTAACTGCTCTTTTTATGCCAATCCCAGGCTGTAGAAATAATGGTTTCTAAATCTGAATGCTCCGGCGTAAATCCAAGTATATTCTTAGCTTTAGAATTATCGGCATAAATAGCTGGAGCATCACCAAATCTTCGGGGTTTAAAAATTACAGGAATTTGTTTGCCAGTGATTTTTTCAATCATGGAAATAACTTCTTTATTAGAATACCCATGGCCTGTACCCAAATTAAAATTATCACTGATTTTATCATTTGCTAACTTATGAAGAGCTAAAATATGGGCGGTAGCCAGGTCTTCAACATGTATATAATCACGAATGCATGTCCCGTCAGGGGTATCATAATCATTACCATACATTTCAAACTCTTGTCTCTTGCCCTGAGCCACTTGAAGAGCTATAGGAATGATATGAGTCTCAGGGTTATGATTTTCACCTAAACTTCCGTCTAAAGCTGCCCCAGAAGCATTAAAATACCGTAGAATAATTGATTTAATACCAAATATTTTGTCATACCAGACCAGCATTTTTTCAAACATTAGCTTTGTCTCTCCATAAACATTTTCAGTATCTTGCGGATCAGTTTCTTTAACTGGAAGTTGCTTGGGAGTACCAAATACAGTACAGCTGGAAGAAAAAACAATCGAAGAAATCTTTCGGGCAACCATATATTCTAGTAGATTTAAACCGCCATTCAAATTGCTATAAAAATATTTGTAAGGATTTTGCATTGATTCTCCTACATAGGCATAGGCAGCAAAATGAATAACTCCATCGAATTGCTTATCTTTTAAAGAACTAAATAGGAATTCTTTATCAGTCAGATCACCCACAATAAGAGGACAGTCTACGTTCTCCTTGTGGCCATAGACTAAATTATCAAAGACTGTAACGTTATGCCCTTCTTTGAGTAGCCTACGAACCGTTATACTGCCAATATAGCCTGCTCCACCTGTCACAAGAATATTCATGATAATATTGTAGCAAATAATTAATCTGCTGTCAGTTTGGAATAGTCAGGAAATCCAATCTTCACTTAGCGCCACTCATTTTAAGGTATTGGCTTAAATCGAAACTGGATTTTAGTAAATGTTTTTTAGACCATCCGATCAAAAGGTCATAATTATTATCCGCATTATCATTTACCCAGTCTATCTGACTAATTTTAACAATCTTGGGAATTTCTACGAGATTCAAATCACTTATATTTAATTTCCTATACCCAACTGCACAGGAAGCATCGCAACTTGTGCCAATTCTTACTCCTTGAGGGGCCTCCAAACCCCTGCGATATAATTCCAGACTTAAAAGCATACTTTTACCATTCTGCATATTTTTATAATCAAATACCAAAAACTTATCATGGGGGTATAATGATGTTAATTTATTGACAGAATTATTTAAATTACTCATCTGGTACTGAGGTTTAATAAAACTATTTTCAATACTAAGTAAACCAGAACCTAAGACTAATAAAATAAAAACCCCTCCTAGGATATTAAAAATGTAAGGAATATTTTTGAATTTATTCCTAATAGTAATAAATAAATAATAAATAGCCAAAGTGGAGAATAAAAGAATAAATGGCGAAAAATATAACACATACGATTCCTGTCGCAGGCCGTGGTAAAAGCGGTTTACGACAATTAAAATCACAAAAATTATAGCAAGTAACTCTAGCTCTAGTTTTTGTTTTTTGAATTTTATAAATAAATACGAGATATAAAATAGTGTAAAAATCATAAGTACGAGACTTATAATATAAAAACCTCCGATTACTTTAGCCCACTGATCTGGCATAAAGTTTAATAAGAAAATCTTCCAGCTGTTGGGTACATACATTCTATATTGGCCTATCAAAAAATAATCCAACACATTACGTATATTTGCAAAACCTTGTTGGCTGTCCCAAATCATAATTGGGATAAAAGTTATTATTAGTCCTATAATTGAGAGTAAAAAACTAAATAAACGGTTAAGCAGTTTAATATTATAAATAGCCAGTATTAGAGGAATCATAATTAATAAATTTAAACCTTGATAATGTAAGCTAATTGTTATACCCACGCTCAATCCCATTAATAATGCATATAACCACTTTTGCTTATAAATTAGCATTACGAAAAACAACAAAGATAGAGCAGTAAATAAAGGAACCAGGTTTGGATTATTAAGTGTATAGGAAGAGAGAATACTCTCGGGACTAAATGTTACAATAATTCCCAATAACAAAGAAAACATTTCTCCTACTAAATATTTTCCTAATAAAATCATTATTAATATAAAAAGTAACGATAGCATTATGAAGTAAATAAATGGTGCAGATAAAGAAAAGGGCAAGAAAAGCATTGCCGGCATTAATATCCAAAAATATAAAGGTCCAGTTACAAATGGACCGGCTGAGCTGAAAGGTCCAATTAAGGGTAATTCGTGTCTATGTAAAGCGATTGAAGAAATCATTATATCCCTGGGTGTGTCTGTCCCCCCAATCCCCCAGGAAGTATTAAAGCTATAGAATCTTATTATTCCCGCTATGATAATTATTAAAATTATTGTGAAAAAATACCAATGTGAGTTAAAACTTTTAATAATTTTTTTCATTTAAATTTTGATAAGAGATAACTATTTAAATCAAATGTAGAAGTTAGTTCATGTTTATTAGACCAACCAATCAATGTATCATAAATATCTGCTTGATTCATTTTTTCCCAATTTTTATTTGTTCTTTTTATATGTAGAGAACTAAGATCTACAAAATAAACTTCACCATTTTTAAAAATTATAGGAAGAGAGACTTTCGTATAATCTTTTATATTGGCTACACCGATAGGTACTCCGTTTTCAGTTAATAAATTTTTATCTGTCATAATTACACTTAGATAGGCTGTCGTATTTATAGATTTAGCTCTATAATCGTATAAACTAAACTTTTGACCTGGAAACTTAGAAGTTATAGAGTTAATGATTTGATCTCCTCTTTGAGTAACTGAGATTCCTGAGTAGGGCACCTTTTGCATCCGCAAATAATCTCCTACTCCTATGACTAGTAAGCTAATTATCAAAAATGCCACAGCAACATAATAACGTTTATTAATCTGATATATATATCTAAAGATATAAGAGATGGACATACCAACTGATATCAGAACGAAAGGGACAAAATAATATAAGTACCCTTCTGATCTTTCTCCCCTGTAATAACGATTTAGTATTAAAAGAAGCACAAACATAAATATTATAGATATAAGGATATTATTGAAACTTTTCTTATACCACGCCAAAACTCCGGAAATGATGATTATTATGAACTCATAAAAAAATATTAAACTATTACCCCCGGAAATATAACTCAAAAAATTAGGAGCATAACTAAACATAAATAACTTCCAACTATTTGGTACATATATCCTGTATTGAGCGATTAGAAAATAATCTAAAATATTGCGAAAATTGGCAAATTTCTGCTGGTAATCCCATATAAATAAGGGCATAAGAGTAAGAAATAATCCTAAGAAGAAAAGAAAGACTATAAATATTTTCTTTGGCCATTTAATTTGTGGTATAAAAAATATAAAAGGTAAGACGACTAGTAAATTGATAGCCTGATAATGGAAGCTAATAGCTGCCCCTACACTTAAACCTAAAAACAAAGAAAATATATTTTTTTTAACTTGCCACAGTAAGATAAAAAATAATAAACTAAGTAGTGAAAATAATCCCACAAAAGAATGCTGCATGAGGTATGTTGAACTGTCTACCAACTGAGGCGATAAGATTGCTAGAAAGAATATTATCAAACCAGACAATTTACCTCCCAATCTTAAGCCGATTAAGTAACTAACAGCTACTGTGATAATTTCTAGCAGGCCAAGGATAATCCATGGAGCGTAAAAAGAAGGAATTAAAACAAAACTAAACATAAGGGTCCAAAGATATATTGGACCAAAAACAAAAGGCCCAGCTGAGCTAAAAGATCCAATTAAAGGTAGCTCATGCCTAAGTAGTGCTTCTTTGGCTATGGATATATCACGACCGTTATCTTCACCTAATTCGACTCTCAGAGGCAGGTTATAAAATCTTAAATAAAGTCCCAATATTGTAAGCCCAATAAAAAATATTAGTAGCCAATTTTTATGAAAATAGGATAGTATTAAATTGAGGTTTTTTACATTCATTTAATTTTAAGGTACTTGTAATAAGCAACTGAAAAACGCGAAGCTGAAAAAAAAGAGAATACCAATCCTTGCCATCCATCCATAAAACCCTTATGTCTTCCATAAGTTAAAATAAACCACCAAAGCGGTTTAATAAAAAAATAGTTAAAGGCTGTAAAGGGGTCTTTTCCGATATGTTTATCTGCTAACTCATCTGCTATACGGTCAGTATAACGATTTAATCGTAATATATAACGTTTAAACTCAGGATCTGATAAATGAATCATAGGATGTTGCAAATAACCCACCTTTCCTTGAACAATTGCCTGTTCATGAACGTCTTTGAGTGCGAAATGAACCTTTCCTTTGCGATATAATCTTAACTGATAATCAGGGTATACCCCACCTTTCATTAAATAACGTCCCAAGTACCAATTCTTACGGGGAATCCAATACCCGTTAAAACTTCCATTATCGTCTTTTAAAACATCCTTAATCTCTTTCTCCAATTCAGGAGTAATCCTCTCATCAGCATCTAGATTGAGAATCCAATCTTTAGTTGCCATATCGATGGCTTTTTGTCGGTTGATCAAAAAAATTGGTGGATTATCAGTCACTTTTACCTTTGCCCCATATTTTTTAGCAATTTGTACCGTCTTATCCTGGGAACTCCCATCAACCAATATAATCTCATCAGCGATATCCTTAATTGATTCAAGACAATCAACTAAGTTCTTCTCTTCATTAAAAGTTGAGGTTATGAATGATAGTTTTTTCATATTATTTTTTCCACCACTCTAGAGTATTATTATAGACTATTTCTGGTGTAATTAGTTTCCATCCTTGTTTATTTATATCCTTAAGAGAGCTTGATCTCAAATCAACTGTAATAATAGTTGAGGTTAATTTTAAAGGACAACTAAAATCCGCAATACCATATCTTGCTCCAGTTGTATTGTCAGATAACTTGTTTGTCTGCATAAGAAAGAATTCAACTCCTTGTACATAATTCTGCCCAGCCTTTCCGCAAGCGAACAAGGTTATTTTTTTACCATTTGATTGATTAATAAACATGTTCGCCATTTTTAGCATGTCGCTTTGATCTTTTCTTGCTTGAAGAGGGATAAAATCCTTACCCAACATAGAAATAGTAATTACAAATATTAACAAACTGATCACTAACAGTCCGAATTTTATTTTTTTTATCTGCCATAAAGCTGTGGCAAAAAAAATAAAAATTAAACTATGTAAATACAGATAATAATAATAGTCTCTTTGTGCAATAGCATAACGCAAAATTAAAAAATTAATTAAAAATACGCTTATGAGAATTAAATATGTTGTGCTTAATTTTTTTCTTACTAAAAGATAGATAAAGATAATTAAAGTAAATAGAAATATCAAGATTCCTATTAGATTATTTACACCCCAAATATAAGACCAAAACGGCAGCCAGAAATTGCTTAAATATAATTTCCATCCATTAGCGATATATCCATGATTATGCGTAAAATATATTGTTCCAGTCAGTGTGCTCCAATTAGTCAGCACATTAAAAATAACCAAAGGTATCCAAGGTAGAAAGAATCCAATGGTAAATGAACTAACTTTTAAAATATTGTTTTTGTGATAAAGAATAAAATAAAATATAGGTAGTAGAATCAGTCCCAGCATCTGATAATGGATATTAATTCCTATACTCAATAAAAATCCCCACATAAATAACCATTTCCAATCTGCATTTTTGTAATTACTAAACCTGACAAACATCCAGATTATCAAGGTTGAATAAATGGGAATCAGATCGGGATTACTTAATCCTTGGGTTTGTCCTGTTTCAGATGGAGAAATTGCTGCAAACAAGGCCAGAATTAAACCGTACCACTTATTCTCCAGCATACCCCCTATTTTATAAAGGAAAAAGCTCACAAGTACTGAGGTAATACCGACCAAGTACCATGCAGAATAAGTAAAAGGAAAGATAATCTGCCATATAATCATCTGATAGTAATACCATGGGCCGAAGGTAATAGGTGCAATTCCTGAGGCTGCTCCTATAAGAGGTAAATGAAAATATTTAGCAGCATATGTAATAATCAATGCATCACGGGTTGGGTCAAAATCAAATCCATATCGAGCTGGAGTGTTATAGAAACGGAAAAATGCTGAAACAAGAAGGATCAATACTAATAGGAAATTTGATAAACTAAGATATTTTTTTACAATTAACAGCGAAATTCTCATATTAAATATTCCTTGTTTGAACAATGATATGTCCAGGAAGCGTTATTGTTTTTATAACTTTACCTCTTTTATCATGCAATGTTAACCAATTCTGTCTAAGAGTTGGGTGATTTTTATCCTGTTCAATAATATAAAATAACAAATGTCCATCGTTACTAGGTGGATAATATTTTTTGCTGTAAAAATTAAACAAATATTCATAAGTATAAGGATGAATTGGAGGTGTATATACATCATAGTTAAAATGCCTACCACCTGCTTGTGAGTAAATGTATTTAATAACTGCAACTTGATTATTATAAATCGAAGGATCATTGATAAAAAAATCAGTCTTAGTAGGTCGATATGAGAACAAAACCTCCAGTACATATATAATCATTAATGCTACAAATAGTTTTGCATAATTGTTGTTCGTTTTCTTAAGATGTAAAAACAATTTATATATAAAAAGTGAGAATAAAATTTCATAAACAACCGGAATGCCCACCACAAAATGATCCCAAACATTCCCCTTAAAGAAGGACAATATCACAAAATAACAAAACAGATAGCAAACACTAAATACATAAAGTAAGTTCTCTACCTTGTGAAATTTCGTTTTGTTTTTAAAATACAAAAGACTCAAAACTGTAATAATAAAAACAACGATAGCCCAAATGAGTGGAAGACTAATAGTCGACTGCCATAATTGCATCATTAAATTTAAGACTTTTACAAATTGTTCAAATATTCCTCCCTGCTGGCTAACCGGGGCATGATGGAATATATAGTTAAATAAGGCTTTAGACATAATAAATTGATGCCTAATTTCAAATAAGAATCTTGGTAGTTCTATAATTAGAATGCCTAAAATGAATGACCAAATCTGAAAAAGATTAAGCTTATTTCTAAAATAAAAAAGCATGAATATTACAACGGCTATAAACTGTACAGTGCCATATACTATTTCCAATGAATCTAAAGTTATAGTGGATAAAATACCAACAACTAACATCCAAAGTATTTTTTTGAATTCTTTTTTTTCTTCAGAATACTTAATAAAAACAGTTATAATACACATCAAAATAAAAGGAGCTATATTAGGATTCCAAATTTGGGAAGAAGTATCGATTAATGAACCGGCTATACCAAACAAAACCATAAATAATAAACCATTCCACTTCCCAGCTACTTTATACCCTACCCAATAAGCTAGCAAAACAGTAATGACGCCAGTTAATCCCATAACCGCATCTATCCCCTTGACACTTCCGGCAAAAAGTACAAAAAAAGGTGAAAGCAGCCAATACCACCAGGGTCCATAAAAAATACCTTCCTGGCCGGTTGTGGGGCCAATTAGAGTAATATGATGTCCATATACAATACTAGCAATATTTAGCATGTCTCTGCCAATATCATAGGTATAGGCAAAAGTACCGCTAAATGAGCTTTGCAGTCTTAGGTACGAACAAATCATTAGAATAACTAGGAATAAAAACCAATAGATTTTTGTAGATTTAATGAGTGGCATATACAGGTTTAATAAAATTATCATTAAGCAGAGTAGAAATTATATTATCTGCGTCATCTTTGTTTATGAACATATCTTCATCGAGGCTATATTTACTATTTTGTATAGTTGATGTATATGCGACCGATCCTTGACGGTATTGACTCAAAGTGACATAGTTAGCACTAAGAAAGTTCATAAAATAAACGCCGTATTTAGTAGGATCTGAACCTAAAATAAAATCATTTTTTTGTAAAAAGATAAGTTTAGGTTTGTGAGTAGATATCTCTGCAATAAATTCATTCTGAATCTTCTGGGATTTCCCCATACCAGGAATCAGAATATGATACTTAGAGGCTAGTTTGCCGGTTGCATAATAATAGTCCTGAAAATCTAGTGGTCCCATCCAAATATAGTCATTTGGGCTGGATATAGCATTGTTGATATTAACTGCCGGATCATAGTTGTCATAGATCCGGGGTGCTGTACCCATATATTTACCATAAGCTTTCCCCAAAAAACGATCTGTTAACATAGCCACACTAAAAAAACTATATATCGTGCATAATATAAGGAGACTAGAAAGAATTACTTTCTTGCCCAGATTAATTTGTAAATGAAGTTCACTATATAAAGAATCTAGGACATATACTAACGAAATTAGAGACATAAAAAGATAGACACTTGATTGATAGTCGGTTTCTCCAGAATCCAAAGGGTTTGATCTTGCATTGGCATAAATCATATACAGAATTATAAAAATAAACAGCGAATAATTTCGTCTGAAAAAAACATACACCAGTAATGTAAGGTCTACTACAGCCAAGGTAATATTTAGAGGAAAAGGGAAATTGAAATTTTTTACCTGGACTAATAAGGTATAAAAATTACTATAAAAATTGTATGCCATAACAATGGCAAAACGTATTGGATTAATATGTCCGTTTTGTAATCCTGGATAGTTGTAAATATAATATTTTTCATTAAAAATTATGGATTGATAAGCATAATCAGAAAAACTTCCTGTGACTAATAAATAAAATAGAAAGAAAACATAGGGAGCCAAAATTGCCATCATAAAATTTATAATGTTTTTTTTATTTAAGCTATGACGATAATCCTGATAATAAGCAATAACTAAAAAAATATAGATAACTGCACATAGATAAATATCCGTTAAGGTGTTCAGTAAAGTCAGAGAGGTTAGAATAGAAACCAGCCAAACATCTTTTATAATCAACTTCTCCCGGTATACATACTTTAACAAGAAGAAAACAAAAATAGCGCCAGTTAAATAGCCACTCAAGCTATCTGCTATAAGCATATGAGCCCAAAAATATGTGGCAGCAATGCCAATAAGAATAGAAAAGTATAAATAGAATTTAGTTGCAATTACTCCGAATCTGGACCTTAGGTATAGGTACCATAAAAAAATAAACAAGGCTAAAAAAAAGTTGTATACTACTCTAAATCTTACAAAAGAATGTCCGCTAAAAATCTGCACTATAGCTGACACATAATAAGCGACCGGCCCATGGTGACTGAAAAATCCACTAAAAGGAAGCGTTCCATGCAGAATGTACCACCCTCCTAATAGGTTATCAAATTCATCTGGATATTGTTCATGGTAAGCATTGATATAAAAGAGAATTAATGTAATTGCCAAAACCACCCACTCGAAGCGTGATATCTTTATCTTTCTAAGTCTTGAAATAAAATTATTATTTTCAGTTCTCCTAAATATATTCATGTTATCCTTCAATTATGGCAATCGCCGGCTGACCATTTAGATAGTCAATGATTTTTATAACTTTATCTTCGCTAGAGATTTGATTTGCCCCAACCACATACAAATATCCCTTAAACGGCTGTTTTAATTCTCTCATACTTATAGATCTAAATTCAAATTTTCCAAACACATGGTCCTGGGTATAGTGCCCTCCCCTTAGATTTGCAATATGCTGGTATTGTAAAGGAGGGTATTTAAGATAAAACAGGAAGAAAATATATGATTGATCCAAAGGAGCGACATTTGAAACTATTATCTTTTGATAGTTGTTTTGTTGTGATTGTAAATATGGCACTAATTGAGCGTATCCGTATTGCCAATCTTGAGAATTATAATAGTTATATTGCACAAAATAATTGTCTAGGTAAAATGCCATATTAAAAATAAGCGCTAATACTATTACAAGGAATGAAATCACAGTTACTCTATTTCCGAACTTAACCTTAATAAATGACAAAGTACTAAGCAAACCTAAAGCAATAAATATTTGGAAGGTGGGCAGAAAATTCAATGTCCTGACTGCATGCGGAACATCTATGGTAATACTGGCAGGAAGAGGCGAAAGCAAAAACCAACCGAATACAAGCATCTTTGTACTTTTCTCAAATTTTGCAAATATCAATACATAAAGACCTATCAATAAAAATCCAAAATCCCAGAGGTATAATAACCCCATCTGAGGAGCGTGATGTCTGGGTGCTGTATCATCAGGCATTAAAAGCCAGTTTGGATTAAAATGCATGAAATAATTCGATAAAATTTGCTCCGAAAGAACGACTTTACGATTATCAAGAAAGACTCCCAATAAATCATTGGTCTTTTTATCTTGTAGATTCTCCAATGGATTTAAGCTCAGCATCCAATTTACTGGTTTGCTGGAAGGACTATAAGAGGCAAAAATATCCGTTGCAGTAAGTCTCTCAAGTGAATTTGCGTTAGTAATAGTGAATGCTAACATAGGAGAAGCCACCATTAATCCTGTTATGATTAATGCAACAAGAGTCTTTTTAGATTTTAATAAAAGCTTTTTGTAGAAAATTATGACTAGTAGTAAAAAAATTAACGGCGAGAACGCTTTCTCGCTTTGATATACATATAAATTTAATGCAGAAAAAATTACCGAGAAATATAATAACCATGTCTTTTTTAATCCTTTTAAAAAGAATAAAACCGTCAAAATAACAAATGTGTCCCCTACTGCCGCTTCAAATCCAACTCGACTAAATTGCAAACTCCAAGGAGAAATAGCCAGAAATAAACTAGTCAATAAGGCCAGATTTTTCTTTTTAAATAATTCTTCAACCAAGAAGTAGGATGCAATAACAGCGACTACTCCCAATATCGCTCCCGGCAAACGAACGGCAAAAACGTTAAGCCCAAATAATGCAATAGAAGGAATGGATAGATATGTATACAAAGCTGGTTTAAAATCCCCAAATGATTCAATTACGGGGGGTAAAAACCTCCCGTATTCATCATGACCGGTTAAAAGAATAGAATAAGCGTTATATCCCAGAGAAGCCTCATCCCAATCTGGAGAAATAGGCACATTCCCTAAGTGGTAAAAGCGCAGTATAACTGCAATTACCATTACTACAGTAAGTAAATACCAATATTTATACTTTTTCATAATTTATATTCTTACTTTGTATAAACAACCAAAGCTACACTTTTATCTAAATTATAAAATTTTCTTTGAATTCTTGCATCAACTGGCACCTCATTTGGCACATCTATATAAAGTACCTTTTTATTTTGATTTGGAAGGCCTTGCAAGTTACTAGCAAAATAATATTTGCCAAAGCTCTCCACAGTAACAAACCCAAATGCGTCTCTATTAATTACTGCCTCTTTACGATAAATTGCAGGCGGTGTCTTAAGATAAAAAAGATAATAGATATAAGGTCTTCCTAATGAATCAGTTATGTCTATTTGATCATAATTGCCTTGCACAGACTTAACATAATCGATAGATTGCTGATAACCATACTGCCATTCTTGAGAATACTCATAAGGATAATGCGTTAAATAACTATGAATAAATTTAGTCATTTCAAAAAGCATGACAACTGCCAGTAAAGCTATAAGTATTTTCCCACTCGCATATCTTTTTATCTTTTTGTCTTTAATAAAAAGAATAAACTCCACTAAGCCATACGCTATTATAATTTGATAGGTTGGCAAAACAACTTCAGTTCTCAACGCATGTGGGGTTTCACGAGCTGTAGAAGCTGGAATTAAACCAATTAACAACCATAGAGGAATTATCCACCAGTACTCTTTCCTTTGCCTGAATAGAAGAACTAATCCAATAATAAAAAAAGGAATGCACCAAATAAATAATTCTCCTGTTGTTTGAATCGAAAATTTTGGATTATAATCGCCTTTAAAAAACAGGTAAGACGGATTAAATTCATCAAGATAGTGTTGAATAAAGGCTTGAGTATAAAATACCCGCCTGTTATGAATAATCTTACTCCACCAAGCATTATGGTCATTAGATATTTCCTGGTTACTAGTCTTTACCAGGTTTGGATCACTAAATATATTCACTTCATCAAACCTTATTTTTGCCTGAGGAGACAGTAAGAAGGGCACCAATGGGGCAAGTAAAATAATTCCTAATACTATAGCCAGTATCATCTGTTTTTTTCTACTAAAGAATTTCTTCCACAAAAATAAGGCTAAAACAACAATAAAAATGGGTAAAAAGACTCTAGGAGAGTTAAAAGTATAAAAGGGAACAACCAATAATATAGATGCCAGCAAAAGCAGCCACTTTTTTTCCTGTAAACCCGCCAAAAGCGCCCATATTCCCGAAATTATGAAAAATGTAGCTACATTCGCTTCAAAAGCAGCTCTGGAGAGCATAATATTCCATGGGGATATAGCCAGAACAAAGCTTGAAAACAGTGCATATAAGTACTTTTTTTTACTATTGGGGAAAAGCCGTAAAACTAAAAAATAAGTGAAAAATACTGACCCTATACCAGCCAAAGCAGAAGGTAAACGGGTCGAGAACTTATCTAAACCTAAAACTTTTACTGGCAAAACATCTAAGTATGCATAAACTGGCGGTTTATAATCACCAAATGATTCAAGATAGGTAACTGGCAAAAAACGCCCAAATTCATCTCTACCATCAATACCCAGAGTATAAGCGTTGTAGCCCCACGCTGCCTCATCCCAAGTCAATTCAGGAGGATTGCTACCCAGGGAGATCAGCCTTAATATTGCCGCTAGGATTATGATTAAACTTAAAAATATATAAATTTTATTTCTCATATTATTGTTAACTTAACAATCCTTTATTTTAGCTTGCTTTATATATTCATTTAACTTAAACTGCGTGAACAGTATCGTACCAACTTTATCCTTAATATTACTCAATTGAGATTGAGATACTGAGTTACAAAATTCTTTCGGATTACCTATCAATAAGACATTCTTATCTTTCAATTTATTTAGTTCTTGCATTGATATTGTATCAACAAAATAGATCTTGCCGATAGCATTTACATCGACCCACCCATCAGAACCTATGACTAAAGATATATTTTTCTTCTTTTGATACTGCTCTGGAGAATATTTAGAGTAAAATAAATAATATATATACTGTTTGGTGTCGTTGTATCTATGAGAAATATATATACGGTAGTATTGATTCTGCTCCGCTAGCACGTTATGCATTAACTGTTCGTATCCATATTGAGAAAAAGACGAGTTATAATTATTGAAGTAAGTGAAGTAATTAAGTAAAAACAAACACTCAGCTAAAAATAATATACCTACAAGGGTAAATTTTGATAATTTTAACGCATAAATGTACCTTGTGTTGACTAGATTCAATATATTATACAAACCTAATCCTTCTAACATGATTAAGAATGGTAACATAATAGATCCTCTACTTATATCACCATTGCTAGTTAAGCTATCAGGTATGGGAGCAAACAATAATAACATAATTAAAATGTAGATGGACTTATTTCTTTTATATATCCCGAAAACTATTCCAGCTATAAATAGTACAATTTCGGGCAATAACTCCAACCCTCTTTGAGGTAAGTATGCATACTGACTATTGTCGCCATTTACGTATAAGTAACTAGGAGAAAAGTGATGTATATAATTAGCCAAAAATGTTGTCAAAAACACGAAAGGTTTGTTGTAAGCAATTTTACATACCAAACTAAAGCCCGACTTTAAACAAATTCCCCTTTCGTCATTAAGTGTATTAATTATCCCAATACTATTGATATTATTGGTCAAACCTATTTGTGAAAATCTTACAGAAGAACCATTTGATTGGTTAAGAATAAAAGGAGAAACTAATATCAAAAATAAAAATAAACCTAGTAAATAAACTTTCCATTTTGAGTTAATTCTTTTTCTTTCAGAAAGATATAAAGTAATTAATAATAGAGGGATAAAAACAATATAAGCTGTATAACAATAAACGATTAAAATGAATAGCAAGATAGACACAATAAAATAATATTTTTTTCTGATCGAAAGTTGAAAAAAGTAAATAGCAAAAACGAGTAATACTATAGCAATGTTTGCTTCCAAACCAACCCTATTTAAGCCAATTGCCCATGGTGATAAGGCTAATAAACTAGCAGTCACCATGGCTTGTTTTTCATTAAACATTTTTTTTGTTAATAAAAAAATGCCCCAGATAGCAATAACACCAGCAATTGCAGAAGGTAATCTAACGGCCAAGGTATTTAATCCTACAATTTTTATCAGAGGGACTACTAAATAAGTATATAAAGGTGGCCTGTAATCTCCAAAGCCCTTAAATGCTACCAAAGGCAAAAACTCCCCCCATTGATCTCGTCCAGTCAAAAGAATGGAGTAGGCATCATAACCCTTATCCGCTTCGTCGTTCATTAATCCAGCAGGAACATCGCCTAACAAATAAAATCTACTAAAAAAAGCAAACAGCAGTATTATTACAAATATAATATTTTTATTCATTGTGTATTACCAACTATAAATACTATTTGGCCGGCATGATTATAAATAGATTTCAAGTAATGTAATTGACTTTTATCTGCCGCATACTCTTGCGGGGAAAGGGCAACTAAAATATGTTTGGCACCTGCAAATTCTTGTAAATTCACATTATCTAATTCGCTTCTTCCCTGCTCCTTATCCCACTCAGTGCCTCCAAATACATATTTACCAAATGCTGTTTTATTACCATATTTTTGATAAAGTACAGGATTATATTTTTTGTAGAATAAGAAATAAATATAAGGCTGCCAATAATGTCCACTCACCACTAGCTTTTGATACTCATTTTCTCTCGGAATCATATATTCTGTTAATTGTTTATAGCCATCTGCCCAATCGGCGGCAGTAATTCTTGCAGTAACTGTATAGTAAAGATATAAATAATTTACAAAAAAACCAACTATAATTACTGTCATCGTTATAATAAAAATTCTCTTAAAAAATATTTGTTTAATAAGTTGATAGACCAGATATAGCCCTACTCCTGTTAATATTTGTGGCAAAGGTAGTATATTTAAATCACGTAAGGCATGAGGATTAGGAGTAGAAACGGCTGCAGGTAAAGGCGCTGTAAGTAGCCAAAGAAAAAACACCAATTTATATTTTTTTTTGATTTTAAAGATTATAAAATATAGGCCCAGCAAAATGAAAGGTATCTCCCAAATATATAACAAACCCATACCCCGAGGCCCATGTCTACCGTTGGAGTCACCTGAAATAAATAAAAATTGAGGACTAAAGTTTGAAATGTAATTCGTAAAAATAATTTCCGGAACAACCAAGCGCTGATTATAGATAATTTTATTAACTATACCTCCCTGAGCACGTCGGTTAGCTGCTTGAATTTGCTGCTGAGTAGAATTACTAAAAACATCAACTTGACTTGCCCGAGTCATGCCTCGACTTGAGAACATAACAGGAATGAAAGGAGCCAAAACTGTTGTAAAAACAAAAATACCGACAATGGTAATTATGATTCTTTTTTTTGCCGATAACTCCTGGAAAAAAATTATGAATATTCCAATTAAAAATAATGGGGAGAAAACCCAAATGCTTCTATAAAAGTAAAAGTTGAGGGCAAATAAAAACATTGATATTATAAAAAGCCAGCTCTTCTTGAATCTAATGTATCTCATAAACAGCCATATTGCAGCAACATTAATTGCCACAGCCACATTCGCTTCAAAACCCGTGCGTGAAAACTGTATATGCCAAGGGGATATAGCTAAAATAAAAGAGCTTATAAGAGCAATTATTTCATTATTTATTGTAAATTTTCTCTTAAACAACTTGAAATCTTCTAAATTAGTATCCATCAGTAGATCCTTAACTAGATAGAATGTAAGCAATACCGTAAGAGTTCCAGCAAGAGCAGATGTAAATCGTGCAGAAAACTCATTAAGACCAAAGAGAGAAACCGCCACAGCTGTCAGATAAATATTACCTGAGGCTTTATAATCGTCAAAGGATCTAAATAACAAAGGGAAAGGCGTACCATACTCATCTTTTCCGGTCAATGCAATTGAATATGCATTATAAGTAGAAGCCGCTTCATCCCAATACAAAGATACTGGGACTTTACTGATATTATAAAAACGTAAAAACGCTGCCAATAATATAATTAATCCTAAACAAAAAAATATTATTTTCTTCTTGTTTGTTATAAATATTGCCATAATATATGGTTATCAGGATATTTTTAGTTTGTAAATCTATATTTTAAAAGCGTCCAGAGGGCAATAGGTCCTTCTTTCCAGGCATGTAGTTTTTTACCTTCGCTATAATCTCGTGGTTTTGTAGTTATAGAAACTTCTTTAATTTTGTACCCTAATTTAAGTAGCTTAGCTGTGATTTCTGGTTCAAAAGCAAAGCCTCTCGAATTTAATTTCATTTTCAATACAGCCGCTCTGGGAAATAATTTGTAACACGTCTCCATATCAGTTAACCACTGTCCATATAGTAAACTGGTAAACAAACTCAAAAATCTATTACCAAAATAATGAGAGAAGAAAAGAAGAGTTCTTTCGTCTTGACTAAAGTTGGGCATCCTATTTAACCTAGTACCATATACCACACAATCCTTGTCATTTCCAACCATTACAAGCAATTTTTTAATGTCTTCAGGATTATATTCAGTATCAGCATCTTGAATAACAATATATTCTCCTGTAGCGTGATCAATCCCCGTTTTTATAGCAGCCCCTTTGCCCATGTTTTTGTCATGAGAATAAAATTTCATTCCACTTATTTTCGTTTTTAAAATTTGTTCTTTTGAGGCATCTTTTGATCCATCATCGACAACGATAATTTCTTTTGTAAATTTATCAAGTTTTAGACCATCGACCGTTTGAAGAACTTGAGCTATCGTTTTTTGTTCGTTATATACTGGAATAATAATTGAAATTTTCATGAGAATTGTTTTAGTATCTGATCATCAGAAAGTTTAAATAACTTTTTGGCCTCAGCGCGGGCTTTTTTTGTGGATGGATATCTCAAAATAGCTAATCCAAGACCTTGAAGGAAATTTATATCTCCATTTAAAACAGAATTAACAATATGATAAGGTAACCAAAGTAAATGTTTTAAAATTAAATTCCCATCTGTCACATTTTTCCAAAAGAAATGAAATTGATTTCGATATACTATTTTATTCACAGTTGTTTTTTTAAATGAAGTTTTTATCGCACCTTCTTCATGTTGATGCTCAACCACACTTTGTGGTTCAAAAACTATTTTATAACCTGATTTTACAGCCCGATAGGATAGATCAATATCTTCCCAATAAAAAGGGTTATATAGTTTATCTAAACCACCAAGTGAATCCCATATTTTTTTTCTAAAAGCCCCACTTCCACAACTGACCCAAAAAGTCTCCTTGCCCTTGAATGCATCCTGTGACATATGCATAATAAACCCTTTTTTAAAATAACCTTTGGACCTTCCGTAAGTTTGCTCAGTTCCACTTTCATCTTTAGTCTCTTCCAAACAACCAACTGCAAACACACTTGCATCTGAAAAATGTTTTAGTAAGGGATTTATAAAGTTTTTTGTGGGAGAAACATCTGTATTTAGTAGCAGCAATATATCACCTTTGGCATAAGATATAGCATTTGTTACATTTGAAGAAAAACCTCTTTGTGATTTATTAGTGATCGCTATTAATTCTATATTATTTTTTACGAAAGACGTTTTAAGTGAATTAAGATATTCGAGCGTTCCATCATTAGAATTATCATCCGATATTATGATTTGCTTTTTTGAGTTATTCACCTCATTTAATGCAGCTAAAACTTTGGGCAAGTTCTTCTCTAATAATGGTTTATTATTTAAGGCTGGTATTATAACTGATATATTCATACTCTTTACAATAAACTTACCTTATATTCTAGCGTATGATAACCGGCTGGAACAAGTACTCCTCTATAATTATAGTCAGTTTGGTAGATTTTGGACTCTTTCCCATCAATATAAACATGCCAAGTTGGATAATAACTATCAGTTAGAACCACAAATCCACTATTTTTATTTTGTGTTATTAATACTATTTTATTAGGTGAGTAAGTTACTATGCGCACATTTCCTTTAGAAATAATTTGGTTTTTATATTCTGAATCACTGATAACTGCTGTCTGTAATAAATTAACTTTTAAGGTATCTAACAGATCACCATTGTTACTTTTGGCATTTACTATGTTATCAACCATAAAAGCTCGAGGTAATACATCACTATTTTGATAAATATATGTATATCCATCTGAATAAACTTTGCGTAAACCTGGAGCTTGAAGATTGTTATTTAAGGAGAGAACATACTTTACACCTAAAAAGTTTCTGAGCTTAGGGGTAAGGGGTTCATTGATTACTATTCTATTAAATGGTAATTTTGTTCGATAGTTTTTATAACCTATATTAAGGGCAACTAGTTGTCCATATTTTTTTAGATATAGTGGATCGTAGCCGTCTATAGACTGTAGCTCATACATTACTGAAATGTCGGGAGCCATTATCATATTATTATCAGTAGTATATCTATAATATCCAATATTTGACTGTAAGTATTTAATTACTCCTGTTGATGGATAGACATACGCAGTATTTGTAAATGGTAAAAATTTGCTGGAAAATCTTAACAGGTCAAAAACAGTTATTAAAATTAATATAATAGCTACCAGAGAAATATATTTCTGTTTTACAAAAAAATGACTTAATAAGATACTGGCCAAACTTATTAATATTAACCCCAATGGTAAATATAAATTATGTTTAGTTACACTGATATAACTTGCAGGGATTAGGTGGGTAGCAAACGTAAAGTATAAAACTATACCCGTGAAAATCACCATTAAACATACAGGTATATAAATTTTTTTACCTTTTTCCTTCAAAAAAAGATTCAAACCAAACGCTGATAGCATAATCAACGAAAAATCAATTAAACTATTCAGTCTTGTAGGTTGAGAGGTGGAAATTATGGGTAATGATAACTGATAAGGCAAAAATGAGATAAAAGATGGCAAAGCAAATAATAATCCCACTATTGCCCAGGCAGAAAAGAATTTAACATACCAGTTTTTTAAATTAGTAACGCCTAAGAAAGCAAAAAATAATGGTATGATGCCAATATATCCGACAAATTCTGCATAATTCCATACTCCCCAGTAATTAAGCGTAGTAGGATTACCAAAAAAATCAGGAACTAAGTATTGTACGAGATTTTGCCAGGGTATAAACCATCCGTCTTTTTGCCAGCTTTGTTGATCTAAAGCTCTTCCCGATAACTCGACGAAATGTAGAAATGGATACCATTGTATAAACGACAGTGCAAGAAAAACAATAAAGAGTACGGCGAATAAAGAAAGTATTTTTAACCTTTCTTTGTGTCTAATAGCTTTTAGTACTATATAAGAAAAAGCCATTAATGATATATAAAAGAAAACTTGAGTATGCCCTGCAAAAAAGCTAGCAACCCATGCAAAGACGAAAATTAATGACCAAATGAAACGATTTCTTCCTTGATATATGAAAATTTTTTCTATAGATAATAAAAGAAGAGGCAACCATAAGAAGGTTTGAATAACTGTATTCCATTCATACCAGGCCACAACAAATCCACAAAAGCTTATCGTTACAGCTCCAAAAATTTGACTTAGTATATGTAATTTCAAAAATCTTAAATATATAAATGTAAAAAAACATAATAATATTGTTTGTAATAAAATTTGCAATGTCCAGCCTTGAATAAATGGTAAAACGAGGAAAATAATATTTAAAGGATAAAATATTGCTGTTTGGAAATTAGCGAGAAGGGGTGTTCCTGTAAAAGAATATGGATTCCATAGTGGCATTTGACCTGATTTTAAGAGATTAACACTCATTTCTCTCCAGGGATATTGTTGACGAAATGGGTCTGTAATCAAAGAATTTTTATAAGCAATTCCATTAGGATTAGTTGCAACATATATTTCTCTAAAAGGATAGTAGAGACCAATCATAGCATCCCCAGGAAAGGGTATTTTCCCTTTAAACAAAACTGGACTAGCAAATATGATAAATACTCCTAACAGAAAAACAATAGCAGCAATCAGACTTTTTTTCATAAATCGATAATTTTATTTATGGCTGCAAAAAAATTATCCTCACTAAAATCTACAGAACGCAACTCAGCTTTTTTTGAAAAACTTTCAAATAATTGTTTATTTTTAATAAGGTTCTGAGTTTTACTTATTAATTCGTCAATAGTTTTCCAAGTAAACCCAAATTTATCTGTAGCTAATATTTCTGATAAACCGCCGGCGTGAAAAACCACAGGAACACATCCTGTACTCATTGCTTCCACTACACTTATACCAAAATGTTCTGTTTTTTCCGGATGTCTTGCGATATCTTCACCAAAGCCAGTTGCATGCCAATAAATTGAAGATTTGTTATATAGTTCAATCAACATTTCGTAATCTACATTCTCCTCAATCCTCACTGGCAGCCCAGATGCTTGTGCTCTTAGGCTATCCACAATTGACCTATCATCTTCTCTAACCCCTCCGGCAAGAATCAGCTCCCATTCGGAATCAATAGCATGAATTTTTTTAAAGGCATCCACTAATATGTCTTGTTTTTTTGCATTCATACTTGATGTAAATCTACCAATTGATAAGATCTTTTTTTCTTTTTTAAATCCTTCTCTTTTTAGATTATTCACAGCCGGATATATAACAATTGTTTTTGACTTACCCAATTTCTTGTCGATATGTACTTTTACAAATTCAGAGTTGCATATTATTTTATTAATCAGTTTTAATTTTATAACATCTATTGTCTTTAATTTTATCCAATCCACTGGATGCTGGAACATTAAAATATTTTTCTTTGAGAAAAGAAAAGGAATACTCCCGTCGCTTAAATAGAAAAGTACATCAAATTCTTTGGTTGCTTTATATCTATCTAAAAGATTAACTTTTTTGGAGAAAATGTTATTTATAAATTGAATCGACGATAAATTCAGATTAAATCGTTTTTTTGCTATCTTATTTATCTCATCCTTTTGTAATGGATCCCAGAAAAAGCTTACCTCATGAGAGTGTTGCGCAAGGTACAATGCAGCTTGCAAGAAGTACCTTTCTCCTCCTCCCATTGTGTCTAGATATGGATCATAAAAACCAATTTTCACATCATTATTGTAGCAAATTTGCAGTAGTTTAGAGTCGGTATTATTGTAAAAAATGATTCATGGAACTGCTATTTGTCTTGTTGCTGCTTCTCCCAGAGCTTCGCATAGGTAATAAACATGCTAAATGCCTGATAAATGCTTTCAATCAATCCAGCAGTTCCTGCTTTATAGCCTCTCTGCTTGACATAGGAGTCATAGAAGGCGGTAAACATCACTCGAAAGAATCTCCATGACCTCATAGCAGGATGACGTGTTTGGAATCTTAAATTTGCTTCTATCTCTGACCAATTATTAGTCTTTTCAACCATTGCAGATAATGACTGATGAGTGTAATGATTTATGAATCCCTCTAGCTCTCCTATATTCCCTTCTACGTTAGCAGTCTCATGTAACTCTCCACTCCAGCCAGAGAGCTTCTCTTTTTTAAATAAGCGTAAAATACGCTCTATATTAGGCCATTCATGATTACCTAGATAAAAATTTTTTCTTTTCAACAAAAATGCACTATAATCTGAAGATTTTTGCTTAATAGCTAGTAATATATTCTCTTTTAAATTAACATCTATCCTCTCATCAGCATCTAAATAGACAAGCCATTTTCCTTTTGCTTTCTTCATCCCCTCATTTCGAATCTGGGCAAAATTTGTGCTATCTAGTACAAAAACCTTTGCTTTCATCGTTTCTGCAATATCTACGGTACGGTCTGTAGAACTATTATCAATTAATATTATCTCATCGCAAAAAGACAGACTATCCAAACAGTCAGCAATAATGTTCTCAGCATTTTTAGCTATGATAATCCCCGACAAGTTAATCATTTTATGACTTTATATAATAGCCCATTTGTTTGGCCTGATTCCACTGATTTTGTGTAATTGTACTAATTATAGGTTTGTAAATATACAGTCCAGAAATATTATTTTCAAAATATACTGGGACATATAAATTTTTCAGGTTTGATGGAATGGAAGGAGAGTAAGTATGAATTTCTCCTGTGTATTCATAATAAAATGCAGGAGGGGTATTTTTAAACATAAAGGTGCGGGCGTTTAGAAATTGTGAAAATCCATTCATTGGCGGATAATAAAATAGATATGGATAAGCTACCGCCGTATTGGTTTTCCAGTATATCAGACTATCCCATGAATCAACAAAAAGACTTTCTTGAGGAGTAGATAAAATATTTATCAATTTTTGAAAACTATAATACCGACCATAATCTGTGGTAAAAGTAATCTCTCTATTGTTATTGGCCAATAGGTATGAGGCTGGTAGGAACATCAAACCAAGGTTAAATAATATAAAAATACTTCCCATAGTGAGTAAAACCTTCTTATATTTTAAACTGTTGTAAATATATCTAAACAAATATGCAGACATTGCGATACATAATCCATACCAAATAAGCATATGATAGGCCTGGTAATAAGTAACACCCGGAGATTCTACTCTTAAATTCGCTATCCCCAAAAGAAAAATCAAATAAATACC
>DAIDHL010000019.1:321-549 GCA_027459745.1 Candidatus Levyibacteriota bacterium | reverse complement strand
AGTAGCAACAGCTGGCAGTACACCCAACTCCAAGGGTTCTCAAAAACTAGGAGGACTATATATTGGAACCACTACCAAGACTGGATTAAACATTGATGCCAATGGAGATTTAACTACCAATGGCACTGTCAACTTAAATGGAGTAACAACCATCTCGACACTTAATGCATTAGGATTAGGAGTATCAGGGACCTCTAATCTACAAGGACCGGTGAATATTACCGGGAC
>DAIDHL010000019.1:0-311 GCA_027459745.1 Candidatus Levyibacteriota bacterium | reverse complement strand
ATCACAGGTAGTAATGCGTTAAGTGTAGGTGGAAATATATCAGTTGGAGGAACGAGTACTTTTTCAAACAACTTACTTCTTAACGGTACCAATCCTCAGATTAATGCTAGTGGTTCTAATACATTAACACTAAATGGTGCATCAAATGCCACAGGCAATATCCAATTCTTTAGTAGTTCCAACGCGCTAACTTCTACTGGTAACCTGACGCTGGCTGGAAATTTATCTATAAATGGAACTTCTTCAAATGCTTTAGCTGGTATTATCTCCTCAACTGCAACAGGGGTCAACACCTATGCCGGCACACAGGT
>DAIDHL010000018.1 GCA_027459745.1 Candidatus Levyibacteriota bacterium | reverse complement strand
ACCTACTCAGACAGTTGGTGGGACTTTGACCTTCTCTAATTATACTAGTGCAAACGGTGGCTTACTGTATGCAAATACATCAGGAAACATTTCAGAAACTAGCACGGGTACTTCTAATGCATGTTTGCTGTCTAATGGGTCGGGTGGATTTACATGGGGAAGTTGTACTCTGGGAGGAGGCACAAACCTTTGGCAACTTAATAGCAATGCGATCTCGCCGGGTAATAGTACTTACGATCTTTTGTTAGGAGCCACTAGCACGTCAAGTGCTAAATTTGCTTTTAATAACACCGCAGGTGATTTTACTCAAAATAGCTCTGAAACTACGGGTACTGCTTTTACCATCAATGCAAGCGGAATTACTTCAGGTACAGCAGCTAATGTTTCAGCCAATTCGTTAACGACGGGGAATGGGTTATCACTTACGTCAACATCAACGGGTTTAACGAGCGGTAATTTAGCAGCTATATCATGGAATCCCGGGAGTAGCACTACAGCGACGGGGGATTTGTTACAGCTCAATGTAGGTAGTAATGGGACGATAGGGAATATCTTGGATGTACAGAATCAAGGA
>DAIDHL010000017.1 GCA_027459745.1 Candidatus Levyibacteriota bacterium | reverse complement strand
TAAAAATTAAAATCTATTCTTTGATTGTTTTTATTTATTAAAAATTAAAATTTATTCTTTGAATACTTTATTTATTCTTTAATAGTTTTTATTTATTCATTAAAAATTAAAATCTATTTTTTAATGATTTTTATTTATTTATTAAAAATTAAAATCTATTCTTTGAATACTTTATTTATTATTTTAATACTTTATCTATTCTTTGAATACTTTTATCTAATTTTTGATGGTTTTTATTTATTAAAAATTAAAATATATTCTTTAAATACTTATCTATTCTTTGATAGTTTTTATTTATTCATTAAAAATTTAAATTTATTCTTTGAAGGTTTTTTATCTAGTATTTAAATACTTTATATTATTTGATAGTTTTATTTATTTATTAAAAATTAAAATTTATTCTTTGAATACCATATTTTTTTTGATGATTTTAATTTATTTATTAAAAATTAAAATTTATTTTTTGATAATTTTTATTTATTCATTAAAAATTAATTTTTTTTTGAATACTTTATGTTCTTTCTCTAGATTTATGATGATGATTTTTATTTTTGAATATTTTTATCTATTTTTTTGATAGTTTTATTTATTTATTAAAAATTAAAATTTATTCTTCCTCTAAATATATGCATTATTTTGTCTACAAACTATTTTAGCAATTGTTTTTATTTATTCATTAAGAATTAAA
>DAIDHL010000016.1 GCA_027459745.1 Candidatus Levyibacteriota bacterium | reverse complement strand
CTGTACCGTTGACACCGTTTGTTGCGCTTCCTACTACATAATCTGTGACATGAGTTACCCCGCTGTCTGGACTATCGTTACTGTAGTTAACGATAATATTGGTGTTAGTAGTATACCCGCTGTTATTAGCCCCACCATAGGTGACTGTATAGGTAATCAATGTTCCTTGGGGGATGGTTTTACCGGCCTGATCAGATGTTATGGAAATTGCATAGTCTTTAGTAGTTGGAGCTACAGCACCATTTACTGTGATGTTATATGTCTGTGCAAAGATTTTATTTTCCCAGACAAATAATCCAATTAAACTGAAGACAGAAAGAATAATAATTGATATTAAGCGCTTTTTATTCACATTTTTAGCATACTAGTTTAATTCTTTCTTCACAAGGGAAGCGTCTTTGTTTGCAAGATAAAATATGGAATAATAGCTTTATGGGAAAAATTCTATTCTGGTCATTTATTGTTATAATATTGCTCATTGTGGCTTTTGTGGGATATATCTACTGGGATGTAACACGCAAAAATATTCAAAGTGTTCTTACAGACCGTGAAAAACAGCAGGCCCTGACACAGATTTTAGGTCATAGTCCGGAATATAAAGCACAGGTTATAACAGGAAAAACTTATACAGGCAATACTATCAGTGTGGTTTATCCAAGTAATGCCAATCTGCGTGTTCCTACACCTGATACGAGTTATTTAGATTCAGTTGTCTGGCATACAG
>DAIDHL010000015.1 GCA_027459745.1 Candidatus Levyibacteriota bacterium | reverse complement strand
TTCTCTAACTATTACATATGCTATTTTAGCTGTTTGCCAACTACTCCCAGATACGTTCTGGTATTCTGCCCAGATTTCCCCAGCATAAAAATTCCCACCATAAAATACTCCCTCAAGAGGGCGAGGATTGAAGTAAAAAGTCTCATTTACTGTTGCGTTTTTTTGCAAAATTGATGGAACCGGGAGATCCACATGGCAAACCTGAAATTGCAGTGTTAGAATTCAGAGCAGGGCATATCTTACCTGCGGAGGGCGAATGAGTTCCTCGAGGTACCCAAATGAAACTAACATTATCCCAGCTTTTATTCGCAGACTGTTTCAGTATTATAGAAATGGTATTATTGTAAGGCATTGGATTTTGGCACATGTATCCAGATGCCGCATAACAACCACCAAACGATGGGATGAGGCCGCATGATCCAATTACTGACTGCGAGAAAGAGATTAGCCAAAAAGCAAAAAATGAAACCAAGAGGAAAGCGTAATCATATCCTGAGATTTTATGCAGTATGTATGAAACAATACCAACAAATAATAACGGAGTGCACAGCAGTATCAAGTTGCCTAAATAATTGAGGGATATTCCACTACAGTTTGGTGGCGAAATAGCAGAAGCTACTATACCTGTCAGCGACAATGCAATTGCACCGATTGCGATCGCTGCAATAAACTGTATTATTATGGCAATACTGCTTAACATCTTTCCGTTCTTCTTTTTCATGTGAATTCTATCCAGCACATGAAAATGATAATAAATGAGGGTATTGTGATGGTTGCCGAAATCAAGGCATTATCAAAAAAATGCCAATAGGAAAAAACGAATATGATGATACTTAGAAGTGCTGCAATCTTGATATTTGATATTGTTTTTTTATCTGTCTTTACTGCACCTGCCATAACCTTTCCTCTTCGAATAGCTATTTATGCCTAATACTTTAAGCGTACCCCTATTTTCCAAGATTATATTGGAATACTATTTACCTTCCCTAATTCGTCACGTGAATATGCCTCAAGAATGAGGACGAAACGAATCAGCGCACAAAGAGGCTGTCTCAAGCAAGCGGTTCAGATTCTGATCGAAGCGCAGCCTTAAAGCAACATGATTAAATAGACTATAATTGATAAATGTAATAATTATCTATAAATTGTTCAAAATATCGGTTGTATGATGAAAACTAAATTAAAGAGCCTACACCTTTAGGTGTTAGTTCTCTAAGCACGAAGTGGATAAGTGCACATTGCCCGTATAGAAAAGGGCTATTGTTTCATTATCTATCCTTATAGCCCAAAAGCTTATTGTAAGTTTTATGATCTACAATGTAAAGAACAAAACTTACTATTTCTACTTCGTTTGTCCTAATCGTATAAAGCATTCTCCAGTAATGAGTCAACTCGAGTCTAAATAGATTATCTAAATCCAACGTCTTTGGTATAAGCTCTTTTGATACGCTTTGCCCATATGTCGGATTATATTTCAATATTGCCACTTTGTTATTTATGGATTTCAAGAGTTGAATTTCCTCCGAATTTGTTTTTCCGCTCTTTTTCTGTTCCTCAACTAGTTTTGATAAAAGTTCATACTCTTCTCTAGCCTGATCCTGAAGAATGACTCTTATGGTCTTTGGCGGTTTCATAGTTCAAGACCTCCCTTCTTCAGCTTCTCCATCATATCTCTAGGTGTATAAGTCCAAACGACTCCCTTTGTAGTGATTAGTATCTTTCCACTTTCCTGCAGGTAATCAAGTATCCTAATAAGTGTCTGATGCATTACCTTTCTAGGAAGCCTGCGCTTGAGCTCTGATACCTTAATAACCTCCTTTGCGTTTTGCAACGTATGCTCTACCATCAGAACCGTGTCTAAGGTCGGCGAATGCATTATTTGGGTTTGCATCTGTCTCATAGTTATATGTATACTAAACAGATATATAAATATATCTATCAGATATGTATATAATTAATAACTGGCAGCCCGGATGGCATCTACACCTACAACTCAGTGGTGGCAGGAAAGCACGTCACCGG
>DAIDHL010000014.1 GCA_027459745.1 Candidatus Levyibacteriota bacterium | reverse complement strand
ATGCAAATGATATTTTGCGACAGTCATATCCTGGTTATTATGGTACTCCAATGTTCAAATCGATGGTACTAAATTCAACAATGTTTTAAATCAAGGGTAGTATGTGACAGAACTCTCAAAGGCTAATCAAGAAAATGTAATAACCTTATTATGTTTTGATAATGAAAATTGTAAATTCATAAAAACTGTAGTTCCAATAGAATTATTTGATCCTCCTTACTACAGAACTATAGCTAAAAAAGCTTATGCCTATATAGAACGCTATCAACAAGCACCAAAAGAACATATAGCAGATGAGTTAGAAGACCAACTTCTAAAAGACAAGGAAGAACGATATAAAGATCTACTTAATAACATGTTTATTTCTTGGACACAAGGAATAAACTCTAAGTATATCATAGAAAAATTAGTAGATTTTATATCATCACGTAAGTTTGAACAAGCTTTAGTAGAAGGAGCCACAGAACATAAAAAAGGCGATACTAATAAAGCCAAACAAATTATACGAGACGCATTAGATTTTAAATACAAAACATTTGATGATGGTTTAACTTTAAAAGATTTTAGAAAAGTTATTTCTTCTAATGAAGAAGACCACGATATCATTATTCCCACTGGCATAAAAGAATTAGATAATAATGGTGTAGGTTTAAATAGGAAACAATTAACTATCCTACAAGCTGCAGTTCGTAAAGGTAAAAGTACAGCTTGTATTCATGCTGGTACGAGATCATTGTTATCTGGATATAAAGTCTGCCATATTAGTCTAGAAATCGTAAAGGAAATTGTTCTACAAAGATACATACAAGCAATCTGTGGGTTAACTCAACGCCAATATAGTAATATTATTCAATCTCCTGTTTTTGTTAAAGATGGTGCAGGAGATATCAATGGTGTTGAGATGGTTACTATTGATCGTGGTGCATTAACAGATGAAAACATTGGTGATGAAATTGAGGCCCAATTAAATAGATTCAACCGAAAAATCAATAATTTAATTATAGCTGATTTTCCTTCGAGGAGTATTACACCACATGATATTGAAGCATACCTAGATTATTTAGAGAAGTCCAAGAACTTCATTCCTGACTTATTAATTATAGACTACATTTTAATGCTACAATTAGATGCCAAGAATTTTAGAATTGATTTGAGTGACAAGTCTCTTCAGTTGAGACGGCTGGCGGCTGAACGTAACATGGCAGTTTTTACGCCCGTACAGGCCAACCGGCAAGGCATTAAACAGGCTTCTTTGGGCACAGTAGGAGAATCATTCTCATTGCCACAAAACGCCGATGTGTTCTTGACCTATAATCAGACACCAGCAGAAGAAAAATCCAAGATTGCTAGGTTACATGTAAACACTAGAGCCGGTAAAGGCAACTTCACAGTCCTAATGCTTCAAAATTATGATATTATGGCCTATTGTTTAGATAGCTGTATACTACCAGATAATTATAATTACAATCAATCCTTTGATCAAAATATGAATATTGATGAGGAAGAAGAGTAGTGTCAAAAAAAATTAAAATCACTAATAAAAAGTTGCGAAATAAAGCAGAAAGATGCTACAAATATCTAAGTGACCTAGAATGTGATATTTTACTTTATAAACATGCTTATGATAATCCAATAGATTATGATATTAGTCTGAAAAGCGAAAGATGGCGGCGAAAACGTCTAAAGAAAATTATAAAATTGTTAAGTCAATTACCACCAGCTAAAGCAGGTGGCTTGTCACTACTATTATCATGAGGCAGTGGTAGTGTGACTTTGGGACCATTGACGGAGGCCCCCAGTGCAGCGATATTAACTGCTGCATTAACATCTGCATCCATGGTTCTATTGCAGTGGATACAGGTAAACTTATGCTTGAGTCTATTGCCAAGGCAACCACAGCTACTACAACTTTGGCTAGTGTACTGTGGCTTAATGTAAATGACTTTAACACCAAGTTCCATGGCCTTATAACCAATGAACTGTTGCAATTGGTAGAAGGACCACGAGTTGACTAAACGTCTCATGGTTTTATTCAAACGTTTAGTGGATTTACGTATGTTAGTTAAATCCTCTAACACTATATAATAGTCATGGTCCTTAGCATAAGAAACCAAAGCTTTAGAAATACAATGGTTAATGTCCTTGGTAAATAGCCTCTGCCTACTACCCAACCGTTTTAACGTTCTCCATACCTTGGAGCGTTTGCCTTTAGTAGTAGACTTTTTACGTTGTAGTGAGGCCCTAGTTAACTGGTATTTGGTCCTAGTTCTATTGGTCTTACGTCCACTGTACATTACTCCT
>DAIDHL010000013.1 GCA_027459745.1 Candidatus Levyibacteriota bacterium | reverse complement strand
AAACCTTATCAAATGCTGCTTGATAACCAAAATGGCATGATATTGTCACTTTGTCATGGTTTTTGTGTTAGTATTAGTATGGTAGAAGCAAGGAGCTTTTTGGATAACTTTCTGCCTAATTTTTTAATATATTCCATAATGTGACTAACGAACATTAGAATTGGCTACGACGAATATTAAAATTACCCATTTTTGAGCAAAAAAATATTGTCTAATATACTACATTATGTCCTCCGATTTTACAGTTAATTTTTTTTCTTTAGCAGTAGCAATTCTATAACTCTCAGTATTTAGTTCAAGTATCGTAGAATGATGAACCAGTCTGTCAATAGCAGCTGAGGTAGTCATATCATCTTTAAAAATAGTATTCCATTTTGCAAAGACTAAATTGCTGGTAATTAAGACACTGCGCATTTCATAACGTTCAGCTAGCAAGGTAAAGAGCACATCAGTTTCCTCTCGGCTATAAGGTACATAGGATATATCGTCAATAATTAATATCTCAAAATAGTCAAATTTTTTAATAATTTGCCTAAGTCGTAAATTGGCTTTTGCTTCCAATAATTGTTGAACCAGACTTGCTGCAGTTGTATAAAATACTTTCCTACCGGCCAGACACCATTCCCTTGCTAGGCCTATACTAAGATGGCTTTTACCGGTGCCGGGGTTACCAAAAATAAGTATATTTTCATAGCGGTCCATAAATTCTCCTTGCACCAGATATTGTATCTTGGTTGATGATAACCCCGGAATACGTTTAATATCGAAGTTGCTCAGCACCTTATCTCGAGAGAGCTTTGCCTGCTTTAGCAATCTGGTAATACGTTGTTGATGCCTATGTTCCAACTCTCTTATTGCTAATTCCTGTAAATAATCCTTATACGTTTTACCATCTTGTTCAAACCTTTCTGCCACCGATTGGTATTGTGATGCAAAAGTAGGAAGGCAAAGACTCTTGAGTAAGTTACCTAAAGGTTGCTCATTTACTATCTGTTTTATCATGCCGCCTCACTTGTTTTAAAACCATGTAATTGATCATATTCTCCAAGAAGCGGTTGGCTAATTTCTACTGAATAAATAGTTTTAGGCCTATTGTCTAATAAAGCAGTAATATTATCTATGGTTGCTTCAGTTGCACTTTCCAATAAAATTTCCAGCGCTGCTACTACATCAAGTTCCCCATACATTTTGGCCAGTTGTAATATCTTAAGGTATATTTTGTGTCCCTTGCTTGGATATAACCCTGTAAGCTGGTCATATACCCGACGAAAAACAGGACGAGGAAAAAGCGATTCATGGTACTGATACCCAGCAAATGCACTTGGTTTACGTACAAGAGAATCAATAATATGCCTGTAATCAATGGCATAACCGTGATGAACCCTAGGCATCTTCTGTAAACATTTGTTACCATAATAGAGTTCTATTTCTTCAGCATAAACATACGCTTTTAAACTATAACTTATTAGACGACTCGGTACAGAATAAGGTATGGATAAAATAGTAACAACACTGCTGGGATTAACTCGTACAGGTAAAATTGTTGGTGCGTTCCATTTTCTGTGGGGTAATTCTTGTAAATAGGACAATTCTTCAGCTAACCTTTCTTTCCTTAAACTATTACGTTTCTCCTTAATGTTGGTAAGGAATAACTCATAATCCTTTAAATCAACAAAATTACGCGACCCTCTTAACAGTAAATGCTGGTTAACTGCCTGTTTGAATGTATCATGACTTTTTTCTACAGAACCATTTTCGTGGCTTACCCCAGGATTATTTCTTGATGGTTTAACATTATAATGAGCTAGTAATTCTTCCCATCGCTCCGTAAATTCCCTACTGCCACCACACCGCTTAGTAGCTGCGCTTAAGTTATCTGTACGATGTTCGGGCAATACCCCACCTAATTCCCATACAGCTCTTTCAAATCCTAGAGCCAAGCTATCAAAACTTTCACTATGGCATATGGTAAAACTTTCCCAACGTGAATAGGGTAACATAAAATGAAATAATAAATGGGGATATGGTTTACCACCAATACAGATATCTAATTGGTTCATATTCGTCCAATCAGATTGGCTTTGCCGACCGGGTAGAATATTCTGCAAGAATATTACAGGCTTATCTTTACCATGTTCAGCACGCCAAATTTTTAACTTCTTCTGTAAACAACGCAATTGTTTATCGTTATAGTACCCAGGATACTTTCCAATCAGATATGGCAGTAATGTTGTTGCCTGTAATTCAGGAGCTGACTCTAGCATTGTTTGTATTTCGCTCCAGTGCTTTAAGAATGGATCCTTACGGGTCCTGTATTTACGAACTTTCTTTAATTCACTTGGCAGTTTGCCAATCCGTAAATATTTACGTGCTGTTTTTACATTCATCCCTGCTTTTGCAGCGGCAATTATCTGATTATGTTTTTTAATCTTGTCCATTAAAATTCCTACTTGTTTATTTGTACACGTCATCAGTAATTCTCAAATAATAATAAATCTTAAAGATATTTTTATCTGATTCTTTTCTGATTCCTTAGCTTTTTTTGTAGGTAATTCTAATGTTCGTCGAGGGTATTTCTAGTGTTCGTTAATCAAGAAGCCGCAAAATGTTTTTAATGCCGAAACCTTATGAATCTACCTTATATCCATATTTTAGATTCACAAGCTTTACATGACAATTAACGCTGCACTTCCTATTAGCCAGAGGTTTC
>DAIDHL010000012.1 GCA_027459745.1 Candidatus Levyibacteriota bacterium | reverse complement strand
CTGTCTTGAACGTATACCCGGCGAAATTGAGATGGCTGTGAAGACGCGGCCTAGTTGTACATGGACAAAAAGACCCCGGGAGCTTTACTGTATCTTGGCATTTGTGAGTTTATTTTAACTGTTTAGTATAGGAGGGAGCTTAGGCGAAATATGAAATACCTCTCTTTGAAATGAACAAGCATCACCCCGAGCCATATAAAAATCTGGCCGAGGAACAGTGTCTGGAAGGCAGTTTTACTGGGGAGGTAGACTCCTACAACGCAACGGAGTCGCCCAAAGGTTGGCTAATCTTGGATGGAAATCAAGATGATAGCGTAAAGGCAAAAGCCAGCTTGACTGCGAGACCTACAAGTCGAGCAGGGACGAAAGTCGGGCTTAGTGATCCTGTGAAGCATAGTGGTATGCTCACAGCTTAACGGCTAAAAGCTACCCCGGGGATACAATCTGTGTCCCGATTCTATGGTAACATAGAGTCAAAGTATATGGCTAATAACGGTGAAACCCTATTGTTTGGTGGTTAAAGTCTTCCACCATGAGGAAACATAGGGCAATACCGTGGGAAGTCGGAGAAATATGACAAAAAAACAGAGAAGTGTATTTATTGGTCTCATATTGGGTGATGGATATCTGCAAAAAACAGGTAAACAAAATGCTCGATTGAGATTAGAACATAGTCTCAAGCAAAAAGAATACATGGCATGGAAAGTGATTTTATTAAAAAATTATTTCCAGGCAAAAATCCAAACACTTGAGAGGACAAATAGTAGTTGGGGAAAGACATATTCGTATGTTCGAATCCAATCAATGTCCAGTTCAGAAATTGGTAAATTTCAGAGAATCTTTTATAAAGATTCAAAGAAAATTATTCCTGTTACTATAAATAAACTTTTAAATAATTCTCTTTCTTTAGCAGTGTGGTTTATGGATGATGGATATTATTATCACAGAGATAAAATGTCTTACATATATATTCCTAACTATGATAAAGAAAGTATTCAATTTTTATTAAAAGCATTACAAGATAATTTTAACTTGATGCCGATATTAAAAGCAAAGAAAAAAGGATTAGTACTGATATTTAATGTTGTCGAAACACAAAAATTGATGAAATTAATATCGAAAGATATTATTCCTTCAATGAGGTATAAAATTTCTCTTGACCCCGTATCGACTGATCAAAATCTTATTTAAATAAGAGAGTAGAGAGATGGTCATTTATAAATGATCATCACATGCCATACCCCTAAAGTAAGTAAACCATTAGACTTTAGGGTGAAGATATAGTCAGTGCCACAAGTAATTGTGGGTTTGGTAATGTATGAATTTACATTATTCATGAACAGGCTGATCGCATCCAAGCGTCCACAGCGACGATGCGGTTTGGCACCTCGATGTCGGCTCATCGCATCCTGGGGCTGGAGAAGGTCCCAATGGTCCGGCTGTTCGCCGGTTAAAGCGGTACGCGAGCTGGGTTCAGAACGTCGTAAGACAGTTCGGTCTCTATCCTGTACAACCGTGTGAGATTTGAGGAGGTTCGTCCCTAGTACGAGAGGACTGGGATGAGGGAATCCCTGGTGTGCCTGTTGTCGGCTTCTGGCCGGCACCGCAGGGTAGCTATATTCCCATCGGATAACCGCTGAAAGCATCTAAGTGGGAAGCCGTCTCCAAGATAAGATCTCGATTGCCCGCAAGGGCATGTAGACCCCTCGTAGACTACGAGGTTGATAGGTTGGCAGTGGAAGCACCGTAAGGTGTTAAGCTTACCAATACTAATGGTCGAACGTGTAGATAATAAAAATTCTCTTCACTTTTAAGGAGTCCCGATTTAGTCGGGATGACGAATCCTTAGCTTTTTAACAACTATTTGTCGGTGTCTTGAGCGAATTGGAACCACCTCTTCCCATTCCGAACAGAGAAGTGAAACGATTCAGCGCCTACGATACTATATTTATTTATGGGACAATAAGTCGATGCCGATGATTAGTTGTTAAAAAGTAATATCCAACAAAACCGCCAGTAAGGGCGGTTTTTTGGTGGTTAAAAAGTTTGTTTAACTTTAATGTTGGTTCCACGCTTGTCTCACTACGCACGCAAGCGGGCTCGTCACTTTGTTCCTGCACCCCAGTAAGAAATATTTTGAGATCTGGTAATATATTTTATTTTGAGCCTGCTTGTTCATTCTAAAGAAGCGTGATATAATACACATATCTTTTGAAAGAAAGCGAGACTATGATCAATGTCAACATCTGTAAATAAAACTTCTACAAGTTCAGCAAATAAATCTTCTGGTGCCTCTTCAATGGCAGAATTGATGGCCAAGCATTCAACATCTGTAAAAGCTTTTCATCGTGGGGATAGAGTAGAGGGAACAATTACTAAACTCACTTCCTCTCAGATCTTAGTCGACATTGGCGGTAAATCCGAAGCTGTAGTATTAGAAAAAGAAAAAAAGAATGTACGTCAATTAATGACGACTTTAAAAGTAGGAGATAAAGTTACAGTCGGAGTTTTGACACCAGAATCTGATGCTGGCGTTCCTGTAGTTTCTTTGCGTTATTTCATGGAAGATAAATCATGGGATGAATTAGAAAAAGCCAAAAAGAATCAAACTCCTCTTGAAGTGACTGTCAGAGAAATTACCAAAGGAGGAATTGTGGTAGAAACCAAAGAAGGAATGTCAGGTTTCTTGCCTCAGTCGCATGTTCAATTTACCCAACAACAACAAATTGCAGTAGGAAAAATGATTAGTTTGCAGGTGTTAGAATTAGATCGAAAAGAAAATCGTATTATCTTCTCGCAAAAATCAGCTATTTCAGACGCACAATTGACCGAAATCGCCAAGAAATTGAGTAAAGGCACCAAGCTTTCAGGGCAAGTAGTAAGTGTTACTAACTTTGGTTTGTTTGTGACGTTGCCAATTAATATGAGTGACATAAAAGAAATGGATGGCTTAGTACATATTTCTGAAATAAGTTGGGATAAAGTCACAGATTTATCCAGTTTGTTCTCTGTTGGTCAAAATATTGAAGTTGTCGTCTTGGGTGTAGATAAAGAAGCTGGTAGAGTAGATTTGTCGATTAAACAATTGACGACTGATCCTTTTGCCGCGATTGCAGAGAAATATCCGGTAGATAAAAAGGTCAAGGGAACAGTTATGTCAGTGGATGATGGCAATATCACAGTTGATTTAGGTGATTCAGTTGAAGCTGTAATCCGTAAAGAAAAAGTTCCCCCCACCATGTCCTTCAAGCCCGGTGATAGTGTCAATGCTACTGTGTCAGAAGTAGATCCACGTCGTCGCAGGCTTAGTTTGGTACCTATCCTCATGGAAAAACCAATTGGCTATAGATAGATTTACGATTTAAGATTTACGATTTAAGACTTCTTAAATCTTGCTTCCTACATCATAAATCTCAGTGAATTTCTTCTGAGTTTTAGATCAATTTGCACATGATTATATGAAAAAGTCTACGATCAATTATGTTTGTCAGGAATGCGGATATGATACGCCTCAATGGTTAGGTAAATGTCCTGAATGTGGTGCATGGAATAGTTTTAAAGAAATTCATATAGCAAAAGGTTTAGAACAAAGAATAGATGGTTTTTCTTCAGGAACTCCTGTAAAAGCTCAAAAGTTATCAGAAATTGCGACACAAAATAGATTGCGTATACAAACTAGTTTCGCAGAATTGAATACAGTTTTGGGTGGAGGAATAGTTTTGGGCTCGGTGCTGCTTTTGGCCGGAGATCCAGGAGTAGGAAAATCAACTTTATTGTTGCAGTTGTGTTTATCACTTGCTCAACAAGGTAAAAAAGTGCTTTACATTTCAGGGGAAGAATCAGTTGATCAAATTAAAATGAGAGCAATTCGTTTGCAAGAGCAACAAGTTACAGAGGACGCAGAACTTAGAACTAAGAATAAGTTAGATCGTCATTCTGGGGAACGTAATGACTCCAGGATCGAGAGATTACAAGATTCTGGACATGCCAGAATGACAGATATAGTTTCCTCTGGAGATAATCTCTATTTGGTCTCCATGACCGACTCAGATGCAGCGGTGGAGCAAATACAAAATGAGAAACCTGATTTAGTGATTATTGATTCGATTCAAACTATGCAATCCAACAACGCGGCTGGTTTGTCAGGTGCAGTGGGTCAAGTACGTTATGCAACCTTGGGATTTGTGCGAGCCGCCAAGACCTTGAATATTCCCGTCATCTTGGTTGGTCATGTAACAAAAGAAGGTATGGTGGCCGGACCTATGGTCTTATCCCATATGGTGGACTGTGTATTATTCTTGGAAGGAGAAAAGTTTACTACAACCAGAATCTTGCGTTCGTACAAAAATCGTTTTGGCCCGGTGGATGAAGTTGGTATTTTTCAAATGATGGAATCAGGTATGCAAGAAGTGACTAATCCTGAGCAGCTCTTTTTAAGCCAAGAGAAACAGTCTACACCTGGAAGTGTATTGGTGGTCACGATGGAAGGTTCAAGACCCTTCCTGGTGGAATTACAGGCCTTAGCGGTCTATTCTAAGTTAGTTATGCCCAGACGGGTTGTTTCAGGGGTTGATCAACGTAGAGTAGAGTTGTTACTTGCTGTTTTACAAAAGCATTGTCGCTTGCCAGTGGAGACCATGGATGTCTTTATCAATGTAGCCGGCGGTTTAAAAATTGCAGATCCGGCGGTTGATTTAGGGATCTGCTTAGCTGTGTATGCGAGTATTAAAAATATTGATTTATCGCAATTTGTAGGTATTGCCGAAATTGGTTTGTTAGGCGAACTGCGTCCGGTTACTGGTTTGGAAAAACGTATTCGTGAAGCGAAAAAGTTGGGTTTTAGCAACATTATTACCCACCAAACAGATAGACGTGTCGCAGAAGTATTTAATAAGCTAGGTAGACACGGTAAGTTATAGGTTAGGGATTAATTTTTTCAGTTAGTTCATATCCTAGGCTTCAATTTTAGTCTTTGACTTTTAGCTCATACTTTTGTATCGTAATACAAACCTGTCCGGGTTTTATGGAGAATGAAAAAACAATCGAAAAACCAACCACTACTGTGGGGCAACCGAGCCGTTTGCCGCCTTTCTTTCCGCCACGTTTAATCACTCTGATTGCTGAAGAGGTGGTTAAAGTTGTAGCAACGCGAATGCCCAACCCACAGGTTAGAATTCAACAGCGTAGAAAAATTACTGCCAATAAGAAAAAACTCCTGGCGCTAGATAAAGCTTTATTTTTAGATACATCAGCCATTATTGATGGGCGAATTGCTGACGTGGTGGAGTTGGGGTTATTGAGTGGGAATATGGTAGTAACTGAAAGTATTTTGCTTGAGCTTAAGCATATTGCAGATAGTCAAGATATGGTAAAAAGAGAGCGTGGAAGACGAGGTTTGGATGATTTAGAGAAGATCAAGAAAAATAAAGATGTGAAGATGGTAATGTGTGAAGAGGCATTAGAAAAATTACCCAGCAAAATTGCTGAAGTTGATGAGAAGTTAATTCGCATTGCTAAGAATCATAAAGGTAAAATCATTACCTGTGACTACAACCTGGGCAAGAAAGCTACAATCGAGGGAGTAAAAGTTATTAATGTTCATACTCTGGCTAATGCTTTAAAAGTTACAGCTGTACCTGGTGAGGCATTGCACATAAAAGTATTGCATCATGGTAAAGAAATGACCCAAGGAGTGGGATATTTGGATGATGGAACTATGTTGGTAATTGAAGATGGGGAAGGTGATATTGGTAAAATGATTGATGTGGTAGTATCACGTGTTATTCAGACTTCAGCTGGGCGCATTTTATTTGCTAAGAAAATTTGATAGTCTTACCTTCCATATATTTTGTGTACGAGGTTTCATTGAGATGGGTTTGTGGGTTCGTTAATCGTTGTAGTCTGGCGATAATATCTCCTAAATCAATAGGAGGGTTAGCCCTACTTATGCCTGAATATGCGTGGGAATCTACCCTTGGTTGTGCAGTTTTAAATTGTTCTGGATTAATTGGTTCTAAAATTTCTCTCATGCTAATTAGAATATAAAATATTTTAAGGGGTAAATCAATCTTGAGGTCGAGAGGTTCGTCGCTTGTAACGGGGTAGTAAGGACTCCTGCCCAAAGTCCTTATTATATCCACCCCGATATAAATTACGAACCAAAAATCACCTGAATACCTCTGCTAGCTTGCAATTGTAATAAAATAGTAAGCAACAAAAATCTACTTCTATCAATGAAAACAATAAAGTCTAGCTTCAGATTTTTTCTTGACAAAAAAATCCTTCTGTGGCATAAAAGAACACAGACACTTAGTTTTATTCCTGCCTGAAGGACTAATTGTCTTTTACCCTAGGAGCATTGCCTATCGTACGGTACTTATCATTAAGAGTAGCGAAGGCGATGCTCTTTTTTTGGTTTTTATTCTCAATTTATTGCCACTGGTACTACCAAGTTTTTTTGTATTAGCAATCTAAATTGTTCTCTTCCTATTTCAAACACCTCGTTCTGTTTTTCTGACAAGATTAATTCTCTCCTGGACTTCTTGCTGTGCTTGTTAAAGAAAGATAAAATACCCATTTGACGAGATTGTAACACCGCGGTTTATTATTGTCAACCTATAGAAATACATCATATAAAATATCATAAGCCTATATAAATAACTATTATATTTAGATTGATATATCAACTCATTTTATACATAAAAATAAATGTGGATAACTTTTGGATAAAATATTGATGTCAAAAATAGACAATAGAAGGTAAGATTGGTTAATTATTTGTTGTGACTAGTTAGAGATTATTTACTTTCGCTTATTGTTAGCCAATTCTGATACAAAACAGATGTTTTACAAGCAAATATAGAGTAATACTAGACGTTTTGGCGGCGAATAAACATCGTATGGAGGCCAAAAACTATTAATAATACGCCCAAACAAATCCAACCAGCATATTCCAAATATTGGGGGATATAGATTAATGTAATGGTTTGGCTATTTTGCTTATCGTTAGGTGAAATAAGCCAGCCATTTTCCCAGTTATTTAATTCTAAATGAGTGTTGATCTTTTGACCATTCATGTATGCGACCCAGCCCTTATCATAGCTTTGTGAGAGAGCTAATATGAATGAGGAGGTGCTGGAAGTAGTGATAGAGTAAATAGAAGGATTAGGGTGATTTACATCCGTAATTACATTACTCGTGGAGTTTGATTGAGTATGATTGGCAGACTGTAATACTAGATTAGTCAAAAAATTGTAAGGAAGAGTATACATATCTACACTATTAAGCTGGTTGGTGGCTATTTGATTGCCAATTGAGGCATTATCAAAGTGCAGAGAATAAGCTTGGCCGAAAGGATCCTGAGGTGGGAGAATAAAGGTTTCAGTCTGATTGGATTTCCCTTGAAGATAAGTATCCAGCGGAGCATATTTTTCGTCTTCATTTAAAATCCAGAAATGCAAGCCGCGTCCGGTGATATTCTGGCTGTTTATAAAAATAGCATATCCCAGACGATGAGAGAGAGTGCTGGAGTAGTAAGAAGTACAGGCCGTGGCATTTTGACTTTGAATGCGTAGATCTGTCTGCGGCTGCTTAATGGGAAAGATCGAGATATTACCGTTTCTGAAATTATCACAGCTGCCGGTAAATCCTTTGGATACATTGGGAGTAAGGGAAAGATATTTGTCGTTAATTTTGGGATAGCTTACCGTTAGAGTTTGCGTTTGTGTCGTTGCTGGAAGCAGGGTGGACGCAGATGAGGCAATATGGATAGCAGTGGTAGGAATAACAACATTGGCATAGATCACAGATCCTTTGGCGATACTCAGAATATTTTTTTGTTCCAAGGACAGGAAAGTTGTCTGGACAGTTTTACCGGTGGTTGATATAGGATAGCTGACCACTCCATTAAGTTTAATTTGGGTTGGTTGCGCGGCTTGAGAAGCAGGGATGGGTAGAGCAAGTGAAGTATTAAAGTCCAGGTTGGTATCTGATTGCCAAATTGTTTGGTTATTGAGATCAATCATCGGAGGTGAAATTTTCAAATCTACGTGTAAGTTTCTACCGTTGATTGTACTGGTAATAATGACGGGAACAATGGGTTGGGATTTTACAAATGAAGGAATATTAAGTGTAAAGGGTTGTCTATGTGGTGGTATCAGAGCTTTGAAAACAAGAGAAGTATTGTCTTGGGAAAGATTAAATGTTTCATCACTAGAAGTTTTTTTACTAAACAAACTGCGGAAAGGATAGTCAGTAGTGAAGGAATTATTTGATGTTAGATAGTTGCCTAGATTCTTGTAGGCTATATCGTTATCATTCCAGTTATAAGTATTGACCGTAGGTAAATTAGCCGAGGTAGTAAAAACGAAAGCATTCGGCTTGTCGCTCAACGTTACTTTGTATAATTCCAAATTGCCAAAAGTTTTGGCGAGCTGAATGTTGGTCTGTTGACCCAAGAGTTGCTTAAATTGCGGATAGAAGAGTGCTTGGGGCGAGGAAGGATTAACAATATTTTTATCCCACAACAACCAAGTGATTTGGTATTTTTGTAATACTGCATTGAAGGCTTGAGCATTATCGCTGTACAAGGCTTGCGAAAGTTCGTAATAATAGTTTTCATCAGTTTTAGACCACACGTCAAAAGCGCGGTCGAGAATTGGCTGTTGGATGCCATACCAAATAAAACCTGACCCGCCATCAATTTGATTGATACCACTTCCGCTCCAATCATAAAAATTCCAACCCCAGAAAGTATATTGTGGCATGTCGGCAATACGCGTATTGGGATCCTGAGTCTTCATGTAGTCAAACAATTGGAAATAACTCTGAGGGATAGTTGTTTTTTCATTGGTGTAAATTAAATTACCCGTGAACATCGGGAAGGCTATGATCAGGATAGCCACAATCGAGGCAATGCCAAGCATTTGTTTTTGGCGATAAGTTTTTAACCAGTCAAAAAGTGTTTCCATGCCTAGCGCGAAAAAGACAGCGAAGATAAATGCTGCCAGAATAGAAAATTTGGTATATGGGAAGCGAAAAGCCTCGTTGAGTAGCGAAATATGTTCGCGAATCAAAGCATTGATCCAGGAAAACGGTGGTGTGTCATTGGCTAGGGCTATAATAGCCAGCAGGAAAATTCCCCCAAATCCCCAAAATTCTTTTTTACCTTTTTTCAGACTCACAATTAGTCCGAAAATAACTACAGCAAAGACTAATAAACTTAAACTAACTAAAAAGAAATTGTTGCTGTAGTCTCTCCACGGTTCTAGCATGTAGTTAAAATTATTATTTCTCGTGTAATCGACGTTGTTAAACCAAAAACCTTTGAGTTGGGCGAAGTCGACTAGATTTCCGAACTCCAAATTCTGGGCATAAATAGTTGGAGTGGACATCTGATTGATTTTGGAAGATATGCTTACTTGAGAATTGGTAAAGACGAAGTAGAGAAAAGGTAACAACCAAAAAGCATTAACCAGAATAATGATTGTGTACAATTTAAAAAGTCTGGCGAATGGAAATGATTTATTGGCAACCATCCAAAAGAGTAAATATGCTGATAAAGCTAGTATAAAAACCAAAAACAGAGTGGGAATATATGCCTCAGGGGTGGATAAAAATAAGATCATTATCAATAGAGCAAGACTATGCTTTGATCTTTGATGGAAGTAGTTAAGACAAGCAAAAATCAACCAGGGAAGAGCTGCATAATGACCAGTAAATGCTTCAAAAGGTGCAAAGAATGTCTCCAGAGTAGCCAGATTTAAAAGATAAAATAAAGCACCTAAGAAGGGAAATAAGCGATTTGCGCTTTGGTTAAAAACAATCCTACGTAATAAAACATACATTCCTATACAGCCCAACCAAAGCATTAAAAAAGTCCAGACATAACGCAGGATAGATTCGGGGAGAACGAAAGAGATTATATATAAAAATACACCATGTACAATATCTGTCGCATGTCCCATTCCCCCAAGTAGGCCCAAACCTTGGTATTCCTGCCAAACGGCAAAAATAGCACGTTGAATATTAGCTGCGAAGTTAAATTCTGGGTGTAGATTGTCCCAACCAGTCAGATAAGAGCCTGGTAAATAATTGGTGACAAAAAGTAGTAGCACTAAGGCTGAAAGAATCCAGACCGGCCAATTTTTTTTAAAAAGATTAGATTTTAAGTGTTGGTCATTCATTGGTCTTTATAGTATACACAATGGTACTATTGTCTTGATAAATTCGTTGAATCTTGGGAGCAAAGGGAATGTAGGCAGTATTAGGGTCGGCAACATAACGATACCACAGGGAAAGAAAAGTATAGTCAATTAAATTACTGGAATAGATAGTTAAGTGATCACCTGCGTTAACGTTGAATTTAATAGTGTCTTTGGGTGAAAGAATAGCATAGTTATTCTTTTTATCGACATTCCAGGTATATTTAAACGTGGCTGGTTGATAGTTTTGTAAAATTTGAAAATAACCATTACCTCGTGTAGAAATAAAAGTGCCATCTAAATAGAATTTTCCGCTGTAAGGGAAATAAAAGGTAAAGCTGGGCTGACTAGTTTCAATAGAATTCGAATACTCAACTTGTTTAGATGTTAGTTGTAATGGTTGTTCGAAGGGAATTAAGTGATCCAGTCTTATACGTACATTGCGGCAATTGGAGAAAAGATAATTGCTGTTACGATGGACGATAATAGTGGTTATACCATTATTAATTAAGGTCTGCATGAGTTGATTTTCATAACTGGCATAAGGATAATTCAAAGGATCTTTAAGAAGTGGATCTTGATTAGAACAGGTAAATTGTAGGAGCAGATTTTGGTTGGACAAAAATGATTTTTCTTGTGGACCATCAGCCAGCCAATGAAAATAACCATTCACAATCGGTTTGTTATATCCCAGTGACAAAATGTTATAGACCGGTGTATAAATATCAATTGGTATATCCAATACGGCTTTGGCTGGTGTATTTTTGACGACTTGAATATATTTTTGATTGGTCAAAACAGGTACAGTTCGGAAAGAGAGAGGAATTCTTTCTAAGATAATTCCGAATAATAAGATTAAAGAAAGGATATAAAATGTTTTCTGGTGGTTTTTTAGCTTAACAAGACCAAGTAAAATTGCAGAAATAAAGACCAAATAAAAGACGACAAAATAACGACCGGTTTCTGCAATTGCGGCAAATAAACTAAATTGTTTGAGAAAATGATAAGGTAGCAAAAAGAATGAATCATCCGTACCATATCCCAGTGCCAGAACAAACAGAACTAAAAATATAGTTAATAAAAGACCTTTAAATTTTTTGCTTATGTTTTTTTGCCATAAAAAGATGACAAAAAACAACATTTCCACCCAGCCTAAAAAGACCATGGTTTCAATCGACATTTTGGATTTGGCCGAAGCGAGTGGTGAGATTAATAAATGTAAATATGTGTTAGGGAGAAAGAAATCATCGATACCTGGTGTGGCAAATGCCAAAGTATCAGAACGATTGGAGAAGTTTACGTTTCCTTGAATAAATGCCACAACTTGAGGCAGAAAAATAATCAGGAATAAGACACCAGAGGTGAGACTGGCTAGGATCATTTGTCTTTGATAAGTAATTAGTTTTGTAAAAAAAGTTTTGCTTTGTTGGAAATAAAAAATCAGAGAACATATGATAATGACTGTCAAAAAAATAGCTTCTAAAAGTAAATACTGCATCGAGCCGAGTGTGATAAAAATAAGACTTAAAAAAAAGTAGAGAAAGTCACGCGTTTTTAAACTTGGTTTTTCTATTAGTCTTAACAAGAAGATCAACGACAAGGGAAATCCACCGATGAACATTAAATTAGGATGGGCATTGGAGCGAGCCAACACATAAAAAGAAAAGCCATAGGCCAGCATGCCAATGATACTTAATAATGGGGAGTGAGAAATTTTTTTAAAGTAGAAATAGCTAAGTAGGCCATTCAAAATAAGTAGTGCATAAATAGTTAAGTTATATGATAATGGCAAACCTACACTCAAGGTGAAAGCAGTGCCAATAAACAAAGTTAGATAAGAGTCAAATGAACGGGCAAAATCTATGCCCACTGGATAACGCCAAAAATTAGTATGACTTAGAGGAATTACATGATCATGAATTTGTTTGGTTAGTAGCCCCATGTAGGAAGCATATTCGTAATTATCTCCACCATCACCAATATATTGTGCGCTAATATGATTAATGGCAGGGTAGGTGAAGACTACACAAGCAAGTGTGGCGATGATTAAAACCAATATAATTTCTCCCAGCCTTTTCATAGATAAAATAAATCATTAGTCACTAAATAAAACTTCAAAGTATGTCTTCCCAATTTGTGACCAGTCTCGACTGTGGGCAAGTTCTAATGCAAACTTATGACTGTTGTCTAAGAATCGTTTGTCCTGACTTTTTGATAGGATAGTTTTTATGCCTTGTTCGTTAAGTGGGAAGAACAAATCTGAGGCGGTAAGATCGGCATTTTTCAACGCAGATTGGAAATCAATAGTTTCTGTCAAAGGTGATAATTTGTCTGCCAGCAATAGTGGTGTGCCAAATGCTAGCGTAATTGAGAGGGGTCCGCTGCTGGACATCAATGCGCGGTAAGGAAAAAGGACTAAATCCGCGGCATGAAAGTATAGACCTATTTGGTCCTCTGGAACAAAACCTGTAATGGTAATATTTTTTTCGTCAGCAGTTCGTTGTAAATCTTGTAAGTATTTTTGGTAAAAATCCAACTCCAAACGGTTGGGGTTCGGACCGCCAGCTATGATGATTTGAATGTTGTGTTTTTGTAAACTTTCTTTATCGATTTGGTTGACAATCCAATCTGTCCCTTTATACCAAGCTAGGAAGCCAAACAGCAAAATAACCTGTTTTCGCTCATCAATCTGCAGCTTTTTACGGGCCTGTGTTTTACTCGCAGCATCGGTAAATTTTTCAACTCCGTGAGGTATAACGACGATTTTGCTGGGTTTACCAACAGTGTTTAAATAGTCTTTAAATGTTTGTTCAAAAACAATTGTTTTGTAACTACTCCAGACCGTCAATCTATAAAACTCTTTGAGAATCAAGTTATTTATGTTCGTCATCAAAGTGGGAGACGTTTTGCCAAGGTGTCCTTCCATATCTTGTATGTTGGTGATGACTTGGTGGGCGACGATGAAAGTTTTTTTGCCACATAATTTAAGCCACACTAATAAAAGTATTACTCCCAACAAAGACAACCTACCACCAAACATGGCGAGTTCGAGAGAAAAAAGAATATGTGCGTTTGTTTTATCTGATTGTATAGCTTGTGCGAGTTTGAAAAAGGAAGTGAAACGATTGCGCTGCCAAATACGCTTGATAGTCATGTGTTCATCTTCATAGGTTGAACCAGTTTGATTTAGCTTCTCTGCCAATATAGTCACAGCAAAATTTTGCTTGGATTGACTAACAAATTTCTGTATGGCGAGTAATGTATTTTTGGTATAGGAAGCGCCGCCCACGATAGATGGATGATGGATAGCATCCTTTGGTGGATAACTAGCGATGACGAGTAAAGAGTGGTCGTTTTTTTGCATAGAAAGTGCCATATATATAATGACTCCTTTCTTAGTTGTTCGTCAAAGGTCTAAATGAAGGGAAAAGTGTATGAGCGTATAAACTGTGCTTGGTACGGATTAACCACAGCTCTTTGAGAGTTTGGGGAATAGCTTTGAATAAATTTACCTTAGTTCTTTCATCATTAGCCCAAGCGACGGCTACTTCTTGCATAGAGAAATTTTGTTTGCTGGCCAAAAATAAAACTTCGGCATCATAGCCCCAACCATTGATAGTAGTTTGAGCAAAAATAGTATCTTTGGCAGTGCGAGAGAAAGCTTTGAATCCGCAAGTAAAATCAGTCACACCAACACCCAAGATGAATTGAGTCATTTTGGTAAAACCTTTGCCCAAGAATTCACGGACAAATGGTTGATGTTTGGTAACTGTAGAATGACCATTTTTACGAGTTCCGATGACAATATCTTGATTGTTGCGCATAGCGGGCACGAATTTAGTTAATTCAGACAACGGAGTAGACATGTCAGCATCGAAAAAGAGTGTATAACCAGCGGTAGAATATTTCATGCCTTGACGAATAGCATAACCTTTACCTTGGTTAACAGGATAGGTGAGTAAAACAACTTGAGCTTTGAATTTTTTATTTTTGCCAAATTTTTCCACCAATTTTACAGTTTGGTCAGTGGAGCCATCATTTACAAAGATAATATCTTGTAATTTTAAGCCGGACGGCAACTGCAATTCATTTAATGCTTTAAAGGTTTTGTTTAATCTTTTTTCTTCGTTAAAGACTGGAATAACGAAAGAAATTGTTTGTGTTAATTTAACTTGTTTTTTCATATCGCTCTAGTTGTTTTCGTCCTATGTGAGTTTGTCATCCTGAACTTGTTTCAGGATCTCACCGGTACTCATCAGTTCCGACTTAATCGGAAGAACAAAAAGTATACAAGGGGGAGCCTGAGAGTTATAAAAACCCTCTAAATCTCCAACTCCTGGAGTAGTCGCGAATTCACGCGCCAATTGTCCAACGCAAAGTGTTGGACCAGGAACGTGAAGTGTTGACACTTCAGGATTCTCTTTCTAGGAAAGAGAGCATTGAGGGGCCGGAATATACGTCGACCGGCCCCTCTCCGCATCAACGTTAGCTTATAACGGAGCTACTATCCGTATCGGCAAGAGGCCGATCCTGTCACCCGATGAAGGGTGAGAGTTTGCCGTATTACGGCAGGCGCTCAGATGAGCGCATTAGGCGAGCGCGGTAGCGCCTGCCTTGATTTGTCAGCTAGTTACCGCTAGGTGTGTAATACACGCTAGCGACAATGGTTGCCTTGGACGTAACCCCGATGGGAACACCGGGATCGACAGGGTAATCCGGCGTGTGTATAGTATAATTAGCATGGCCTGTAAAGGTCATACTTTGCGGACCTTGGGAGTCCGCGTTTGCATGCCACTGACACCCGTTCGGTCCCTCCTGGGACCATTGTGCCAATGTCCCACCAAAGATCGCCTGCAGTTGACTACAACTGAATGCCTGCTGGTTGGGAGCAGGTGTAGCAGTCGGGGCAACATTCTTGCCGGTTGGAGTACAAGTGTACCCTTGGGGACAAGCTGCAGGTGTCGAACTTTGCTTAGGTGTGCAGGTGTAGCCCGCCGGGCAATTGCCCGTCGTTTGCTGAGTAGTTGTGTTGGGAACGTACCCATAAACGAACCGGAGCGGAGCGTGTGAAGGAGCAACGTCTGTATTCGGACATACGAAATTCCAGCTCTCCGCATGGAAAGGTGGCGACTTCTTTTGGCCGAAGGCGTCTTCTTTTATTGCCTGCTCACAGGGGTCCCTGACAGAATCTCCGTCAGGATAGGCCCATGTCAGGCGGATTGTTGCTGCTTGGACGTCATAGACAGTTACCGTGCGCTTGGGATAAATCACCAGGTTAGCGAAACCGTTTGCCTCATGAACAGTCAATATGGCTTCCGCTTCCGCGGGTATAGTCACATGAACTGTGACATTCAGCAAACCTGTATCGAAGGTGAATCCGCAAGCTTCCTGACCAAGCCAGGTCATTTTGATCCCGAAAGTAGACTGACCATCGTCATTCTTTTTCAGGCACGGCTTCGAAGCCGTGATGACCTGGGGATTGACCGGAAAGCTACCGATCTGGATAGCAGCCGCGTGAGCGGGCTGGATCAGCTGAGTACCGGTCCCATTAGACAGGGTGCCTGCAAAGGCTACGAACAGAGCGACCACGATGGTCGCAAAACGTGCAATGATAGTCACTTCTTTGGCCCTTTCGCCTTACTGTGCTTCTTAATGAACTTCTTCAGTCGTTTGGCGGTGATTTTCTTTTCGCGCGCCTCCTTCTTGTCAGTGGGGGGATGCTGCATAAGCTCCTCCTACATAACAAAACAACTCAATGCCACACTAGGGCATCTCTAGCTTGTTTTCTGTCTTCCAGTTTCCTGGGCTGAAAGAGAATAGACACCAAGTATCGAGTCCAAGAAATGAATACTTCTGGATTCCAGCTTTCGCTGGAATGACAATATGATTCATCGCTTAAACTCGACACCTGGGTCGATACCAAGAAAAATTAAAAAAATTCTCCTTTCTTAATATGCCACTTCGCAAAAATGCTTCGCGGCATGACACCACATATTTAATATGGTGTGTAGAAAGATTTCCTTGTATACTTTGTTAAAGAGCTATATTGCGGCCTTTATGTTCATCGCAAATGTGATGAGGTAAAGATACGCAAAATCTCAATCTTTTACGATTGAGGAGAGATGTTTATGGGATTTGGATTAAAGATCTCTCTCCAACCGCAATTAAGTTGTCAGAGCGAGAGTGGGGTGGGCAAGCTAGGATTGTTCGTTTGGCTTGTCGTCCTGCTCACGCAATGACGAGCGTGAATTCTTAGCCTTTTATAGCTTTCTTTCGTAGAGTCAATCCGGCAAAAGCTGCGGGAATGAGGGCGAGCAGTGAAACTGCATCTGGACCTGTGGGAGGAGTAGATGTCAATTTAGGTGCAGGATAAACAGTCAATCCTGTACTGGTTGTAGTGGAAGTTGTTCCCAAGACATTATTTTGGGCACAGAATTGAGCAGTGTCTGAGACATTGTCACCATTATTATCATTAGCTGTAGCTTGGTTAGTTAAACATGTAATTCCACTTGGTAAAGTATTAGAATTAGCTACTTGAGCGGTGACAGTTTCAGTATCAGTTGCGCCTGGATTCAAAGTTCCGATAGTGTAATAAATGGTATTACCATTGTGTGAACCAGGAGCTGAGACAAAAGATGTGTATTGTGGTAAGTAATCAGTTACATTTACATTGTTTAATGTAACATTACCAGTATTGGTGATAGTGATTTGGAAGTTAACGTCTTGACCTGCATTATATTTAGTATCATTGACACCAAGATTGTCGACATAGTTTCCATTGGAAGGATTTTGTACAGTCTTATTGATGGTTATATTGGTGGTATTACAAGTGGTACCGCCCCCATAGTTTGTAGTACAATTTGTCGTATTTGCTGATGCAACAGGAACTCCTGCTACAAGCAAGGTAGAAGATATAAGACCTAGAGTAAATAAAAGTTTTTTCATAAAAAAGCGATAGAGCCGATAGGACAGAATCGCGTGTGTTGAATAGAAGTATATCAGGGCTTATAGTGTCTGTCAATAGTCAAGTTGAGGCTAAATTGGAGGAAATGTGATTTAGATCACATTACAGGACTATTTTATACCTGATGCCAGGCGTGAAGGGATAGGAGTAATAGCCAGTGCGGTTAAGTTAACCAGACCTTTTTGGGCGTCTCCACTACTGGTTGTATTCTGATCTACCTGAGCTACGATATTGAATTTGACGTAATCAGCCAGATGGGGCTCGTAGTTTGGCCGCCCCCAGAGATTTAATATACGAATAGCATCACTATAAGGATATCTGGTTTTGAGACCGCTTACGTCGGTAATATTGGCTATTTCCTGATAGTGTATCAGTTCGGGCTGTCCTGTCTTAGCAGGAGGATAAACTTGAGTCGTTTCATTCTGTACGCCTGGCACGGCTACGACATTGTTAAGTCTAATAACTTCGCCCGCGTAATTTTCAGGTTTAGTTATTAATTGCATGACTGAGACATTATCCTGTTGGATATGAGGTAGCTGTGGTGCAATTTGGTAGCTTACAAAAGTTTCAGGCCGTAAATGGCTATTATCGGCTGGCTGGCCTATTTGCTGCGAAGCTAGGATAGCACCCGCGCCTATGGCTCTACTAGTGGCTTCTATCAATCTCATGAGGCGTTCATCTTGGCAGTTGTGCGCCTTATTGTCAAGCTCGTCTTAGAAGTCAATCTATATGTAATACTGAAAAAATTATTAATTACTTGACTTTTAAAGTATTACCTTCTAGGGTAAAACTATTATGTTAAATATATCCACTTTAACTTCAAAAGGACAGGTAGCTATACCCAAAGCTATTAGAGATCAGTTTGGTCTCAAACCATTTGACAAATTGCAATTTCAGGTTATTAAAGGGGAGATAGTGGTGCAGCCTATCATGAAGGTGGCAAGCATGCAAGGTATTGTAAAAGCTAATAGAGTTGTTTCCAAAGAAGAGCAAAAGAATATAATACGTAAAGCAGTTGAGGCAAAATATGCTGAAAATCGTACTTGATACAAACACGCTTATTAGATTTTTTACCAATGACATGCCTGATAAAGCACAACAGGTAAGAGAGCTTCTCGAAAGTGATAATAAGCTCGTTATTCCAGAAGTAGTTTTTTTTGAGCTTGAATATATTTTAAAAGGGACGTATTTAGTACAAAAAGACAAAATCATTGAAATTTTCATGTTTCTGTTGGGGCAAAAGAATATTAAAGTAGAACCCAAGGTTCGCCAGGCAGTGGAAATCTTCAAAGAATCAAAGCTGGATATGGCTGACTGTATAATAGCTGCAGCTTCTTTCAAAGGTGAATTAGCAAGTTTTGATCAAGAACTATTGCGGATAAAAAAAATCAAGCCATATTGGGAATAAAATCGTTTATATATACTTCTTTGCAATAGTAAGGTGAAGTGGTATATCATAAACGTATGCTTGAACAACAAATCAGTCAGCCTACAGATAGAATCATCCTCGAAGTACGTACCACACGCTCCAGCAAAGAGACGCCTGAGGCTATGGCCCAATTTTTGGAATCTTTAGCCAGCCTGAGAGTGCCGTT
>DAIDHL010000011.1 GCA_027459745.1 Candidatus Levyibacteriota bacterium | reverse complement strand
TTTGCTTCGAGGTGTGTCCATATAAACTTCGAGATGCGTTGGGGTCCACATGTACGCGTTGTGCTTCACCCATAGCCAATCTAGCTAAAGCAAATACACTCATACCAGCTTTAACTAAAGTATGGTCTACTTTTGACCAATCAAGGCCATTCTTAGCGAGTGCTTCTTCTCGCTTCAGGTATTCATAATATTTTTGAAGTGTCTGAGAACCAAGCATTGGTAGAGTCTGCTCAGCTAATTCAGGTAGTCGGGCAGGCTGGATATAGGGTGAATCAATGATTATCGATTGAAGAGGATTAATGGGAGGATAGACAGTATTAAGCTGAGTAAAAAAATCAAAAAAAGTACCCCAACGCATTCGTTTTTCGGCAAAAGCTTCCCGCATGTTGGCGTCGTATCCTTCAGGTCTAATTCTATCCGCCACATATACTCTTGGTTCGGCCAATAGGGCGAAAGGTAAGTCTTGTAAGGCAATACCCAATGTATAATCCTCATTAGTACTACTATGAATATAATCTCTAATTTTAGCCTGTCTATGAGCTTCTGCTCGTAGGGAAATAGTAGGACCGGAAATGCCGTTAATTGTTTTTCCAGTCTTGGCTCCGAGAATTTTTGCTAAAAAAATTTGGGCATAACCAAAATACATATCATCGCTGGAGAAGTCTGCGGCGAGTGGATTTAAAGGCGTCGCAGCTGCTTCCAAATGCGGATTTTGATCATATTGGGCTAATAACTCTTCAAGGAAGGTGGAGCCTAGCGAAGCATCAGCATCCATTTGGACCAAGATAGAATTGCGTCCCTGACGACTGAGTCTCAGATCTGCAATATCATTACCCAAACCACGTGCATTGCCCAGATGCCTACTAGGTAATTGGCCATCCGTACAGTCAATAGCGCGCACGTTAGCTAATCTACTACCTTTTTGCATGTCTTTAACATAACGCAACAGCTTTTGATTATCCTGCAATCCAGTCTGATCGAATATAGCCTCGCCCAGCTGAGGATTATTTATTACCAGCAAAGTTTCAAAAGCTTGTGGTCCAATGGTTTGACCTGCAAGTTGTTCCAATAGCTTAACTAGTCGTCCGTTAGCAAATTCATTGTATACCGGAATGACGATGCTGGCTCGGCAGGTAGGATCTGGAAAAGGAAGCATCCTATTAAATTTTTCTGCCTGTTGTGCAATTTCGCGCTCGGTATAACTAAGCCTTGGTTCATTATGTAGGCCTTTAAATCTTTCAACTTTAGACATTATGGGATTATAGTGGTTTTGGGGCTGTATTTCAACCTATAGTATATGAAGAAGATTATTTATATATCTTGGCGATGACTTTGACAAATACTGAGTATTTGTCAGAAAAGATTTCTTTACTAGTATCTAATCTCTCAATAGTGAATTTATTTTGCAAAATTGATTTGGCGTAGTCCTCACTGAAGAAATGTCTAATGTGCCCATCAAGATCAAACATATCTGGCTCTATTTGGGTGCCTTGTCCATACAAAGGATCATCTATAGATTTACATTTTGTGCCGCAATGTGGGCGAGAATGAACTTCCTTTTACTCACAACGTAAATAATAGCAATCAAGGATAATACCGCGCAAGTCAAATAAGGTAAGTTAGGGGCAAAGCTATATAGATAAGCTGCAATGAGTGGTCCAGTCATGCGGGTAAGTGACTGTAAAGATTGGTTAGCTCCTTGTACTCTGCCTTGTTGTTTGGGGCCGGCTGCTCTGGAGATTAGTCCTCCCAAAGCAGGTTCAATCAATCCACTTCCAAAGGCAAAAATAATAACACCTATAAAAGCCAAAATAGTGACCGGGAAAAATACTAATAGCGAATTCCAAACATAAGCAATACCAGTAAATGCAAGACCTGCGAGAACCAGTTTTAACTCACCAAATTTAGGAATTAGTTTGCCAGATAAGAATCCTTGCGTAATAATGTCTACCAAACCGACGACGAAAAAGAAAATACCAATATTGGTTGGTGACCAATGTAGTACATCTTTAGAGAACACTCCGCCAATACCTTGCAGTTGAGAGAATGGCAGAAAATAGAAAAACCCAATAAATAACAGTGTTCGGAGTGTTACATCAGATAAAACACTTGTCAACTGGGCGAACGGGTTGAGATGATGCAAAGAAAAATCACTACTGCGGTGTTCATGCGCCAAACTTTCTGGTAATACAAAATAGCCAAATAAAGCATTGATTACAGTTAAGCCTGCCGCGACATAAAAGGGAGCAGCCAAATTTATTAGCGAGATAAAACCTCCGATAGCCGGTCCCAACATGAAGCCAATACCCACCACTGCTCCGACGATGCCAAACATTTTGCCGCGTTCTTCCGGTTTGGTTACATCAGCAATATAGGAAAATACAGCTCCGATATCTCCGCCAGTCAACCCATCAATGATGCGTCCCAGGTATAAAACCAGCATAGAACCACCTATCCCAAACATTAAATAGCCAAAAGCAGAACCGAGTAAACACAACAACAGTATTGGACGTCGGCCGAATTTATCACTTAGTGCACCCAAGCCGGGTGCAGCAAAAAACTGAAATACAGAATAAATAGAAGTCAGAAGTCCCACATGAAATGCTACGTCGGTATTGGAAGCGCCAGGAAGATATTTTTGTACGATAAAGGGTATTTCTGGGATGATGATGCCAATGCCCATGACAGATAAAAAGGCCGTGAACATAATAAATAAAAAGCTCTTGTTTGCTAGTAAAGATTTCATAACGAGTTTTTATTGTAAGTGAAACTAGCTAAGTCTGCAAATGCTTTAGGCAATAAGAGTCAACCTATAGTAATTGACATGTGCAGTTGCTTGATTTATAATTTGATTTTTATATGCATGAAAGAGACAAAATAACCATTGTAGATGCCTACTCTATGGACACTCAGCTACCTGAATCACCTAAAGAATTGGGTATAAGATATAGAGTTCTTAAAGATTTACAAGCATTGGGCTATAACTTTCGAGAGGTAATGCTTGCCGCGCGACAAAAAGAAGATGGGGTTTGGGAATCAATGTACGAAATGGCAGCTCTATTGCACTCAGATTGGCAGGTTGCAGACAGGCATAAAAATGAAACTCACGCAGTTACTGTTGCAAAATTATTTAATGCTTTGACTTATCAAGCGCGAGAGTTACGCCCCACACTTTCTACAAAGAGTAATTCTGCACTGGCTACTTTATCTCAAGGAATTCATGAGAATTATACTATGGAAGCAGATTCAGGTGAATTTAATCAAGAAGATATTGCAAAAAAACTTTTTGTTGCCGCTCATCAATTAACACAACGAGACACATGGGCTTATAGATTATTGCCTTCTAGATATGGTCAAGCATACACAAGCATGGGTTTGTTTTCTGTAGCTGGCGACGCAGCTGGTTTGCCTCCGACTTATGTCACTAATATTACTGTACGAAATACACGAGGTTTTAGTCATATGCACGGCTTATCAGCTTCTTTTTCTGCACCCAATGGCAACCCAAGTGATTTTGCGAATAACAATGAGCAAGTTAATATTATTTGGAGATTAAATGATTCTGTCAATGGTTTCCCACCTAGGCATGTTTCTCATGCTAGATATGATGCCACAAATGTAGTAAGTATTCCCCCAGGATATTTGCATTCTATAGTGCGACCTAATAACCAGGAATTATTTACTGCGTATAGTTTGCATTATCTAGTTAAGGATCCAGCGTTAGTGCAAGAAGTTGTTAAAAATGCTAAATTTGGCTTATATACCAATACTCATGTTTATCGTCCGACTCGTGAAATGCTTCAACGATTTGAAAATTCTCCTTTATCTGGACTTTGGCAGCGAGCTGGAACAATTGCCCTTGATCATGAAAATAAATCTATATATGCAGGCAATCTTCATGCCATGGCTTTGCGTATGGCCTATTGGCGTCGAGGAGAATGTTGCGGTGCTTGTTTTACTGGACATAATGCAAGAAAAGTATATCAAGAAGATGATACCAGAGAATTGTTATCGGTCGCTCAAGTAAGAGATTTAATCTATACTCCACAACCGGCCCAAAAGATTCCTATATGGAAGGGTAATCCATACACAGGAAAGCTATTGTAAGGCAAATTTTGATATCAGAATAATTAATAGTTAAATCTTGCTAAATAATTACGCCTGATAAGGCTCAGTAGCATAAGATTCAATATAACCACATTTAGTACAACGATAATTTTTTACCCAACGGTAATCCGTAAAGTTTCTATCACTGATCTGAATTTCGAACTTTTTGTTATCTTTGATTTTTGCCCACCAGGAAGGTAAGGCAGCCGACATATTATCGGAGAATTGGTAACCTTCTTCCATATCAGCATTATCTTTAGGACATTTTTTTATATTCACGAGTAAAGTATAACATACCTACATATTATTACCTTTATAGCCTGGTGCAGGCTCAATTATAAGAAATAAATCATAAATTAGCCTGAAGCTGAGGCTGATTATCCTATAGTGCTATTGACAGAGATCTGTAATTATGTTATTATAGGTAGCAGATGCAGAAAAAGTACGTTAGTACCTCTGCTTATATTTGATTTAGTTTTAGTAAAGATAAAGGTACTCTAAGTTTATTTTTCCACTCGTATCTTCTCTAAATAAAAACATCTCATTTCCTAAGCAGACGTAGTAGCGTATTTTTGCGTCAAACTGAACCTATGTATAAACAAAATAGACAGCATCATTTTAATTCTAGACGAAGTTCCTCTGGTAGCCAAAGAAAATCTCGAGGAAATTTTAGTCGGTATGGTAAAGATCTTGATCACAGGCTGTTTATTAAAAAGGCGGAGAAGACTGAAGTGAAAAGTGCCGAAGTAGTAGATTCAGTGTCTGAGACAACTTTTGCTCAATATGAAATTGATGATAAGTTAAAACGCAATATCAGTGAACATGGTTATACAGTGCCAACTGAGATTCAGAAAAGATCTATTCCGGAAATTTTGCGCGGACGCGATATTATTGGCATAGCCAATACGGGAACTGGTAAAACAGCTGCTTTTCTGATCTCTCTTATTAATAAATCGTTCCTGGATAGAAATCAGCGAGTTCTCATCGTAACACCTACGCGTGAGCTGGCAGTACAGATTTTTGATGAATTTAAATTATTCGCCAAAGGTACAGGGTTGGAAGGAGTTGCATTGGTAGGAGGGGCAAATATTAGACGTCAAACCTCTATTCTTCGTCATAAACCACACTTTGTCATTGGCACACCAGGGAGATTAAAGGATTTAATTCAACGCAGAGAGCTCAATCTAGCGCTTTTTCAAAATGTTGTGCTTGATGAAGTGGATAGAATGGTTGATATCGGATTCATTCATGACATCAAATATCTCATCTCATTTTTACCTTCAGTTCGACAATCATTGTTCTTTTCAGCTACTGTTGATGGTAAAACTCAGGAAATATTACGTAGTTTTGTCACCAATCCGATTACTATTTCTGTAAAGAGACAAGAAACAGCTAACAATATTGATCAGGATATTATTAAAGTTCCAGGAAAAAAGGAAAAAATTGATGTACTACATGACCTGTTGATTCAAAGAGGATTTGATAAAGTAATTATTTTTGGTCGCACCAAATGGGGTATACAGAAATTAACTAATAACCTACAATCACGTGGATTTCGTGCGGTGGCAATTCACGGAAATAAAAGCCAGAATCAAAGGCAACGAGCACTTGAGCAGTTTAAGAAAAATGAGATAAATATTTTATTAGCTACAGATGTAGTTTCACGTGGATTGGATATTGACAATGTAACCCATGTTATTAACTACGACAAACCTGCTTCTTATGAAGATTATATACATAGAATAGGTAGAACTGGAAGAGCGGGGAAAAAGGGTATTGCTCTTACTTTTGTGGATTAAGGGATTTATAAGTGTTCTGAAGTATGTTGGCCTTCAGCTTTTCTTCTGATAGCATCAATGACGCGTTGTCCTACTACGATATCATGTTTGATCTGCTTTGCAGCTTGCAATTTAAGCACATCTTTAAAAGAAAACCAAGCAAATGTTAAGCCATCTTTTGCTGGAAAGTCGTGTAAAGTCTCTAGTTCTCCATACATAATAGTCTGTTGTACTTTTGTGTTGTCATCAATATATGAGTAAATAGGCTGTATATTCTCAATTTTTATGCCTAATAAATCAAAAATTAATTTTTTGAAAGCTTCATTGGGTTCTTCATTTTCTGAATAAGGAGCACTAAATAATTGCCACGGTGAACTGCTCGTAGGTGAAATAGGAGTTGTTTGTTGCAAGAGAATTTGTTGTGAGGGTAAATTAAATAAAAATCCACTTGCATAAAATCTTTTATGCATCATAATCTATTATACATCAAAAGCCACAAAAACGATAGTTATAAAATGAAGCTAATTTCTGACATATAACTATAAATAGATTTCAAACTTTAATTATATTTATCTTACTTCCTAGTGGCAAAGCGACTAACCTGAGCGATAGTCAACGGTACCTTTCGGGCATTAGTAAGTGATCTTAGAATGACATGATATAAATTAAGCTTGTTAGAGCTAGGGAAGCTGCAGCAATTTCTTAATCAGCAGTTAGTAACTCTTTCATAGTTGAACTGTGGAGATAGAGATCAAGAGCTGCTTTATGACCAGGTAAGATATTTTCTGGTAGTTTATCAAGTGAATACCAGTTCCACCCTTCGCATTTATCTGGCTCTACGGTTTGAGGAGTACCATCATATTCATTACAAGAAAATACAAAATGAATAAAATTGTAACTTTTTTGTAATTCTCTAACTACCCCTACATATTGAAGATTTTTCCCTTGGAGTGAAGTTTCTTCTACCAACTCTCTTTTACCACATTCATAAAGTGGCTCTTCTAACTCTATTCTGCCCCCAGGTAATCCCAAAGTTCCTGCTTTATAACTATTTAGTCTCTTTCCAAGAAGAAATTGTGTTTTATCCTTATTTAACACTATTACACAGACGCCAATATGTTCTGGTTCCATAATTGAAGTATAGCAAAAACAGAGTACAACACAGTTGTGGGATATTTTTGCAGGGCTGCCCAGATTTGAACTGGGAAAAGCGGTTTTGGAGACCGCCGTGATACCGTTTCACCACAGCCCTATTTTATTAACTTATATTTCCAAAATCTTATATGTTTCAATGATTTTCTTTTATGATAATTTACACAACTAACTACAAACTTATGGGATTATTATAGCGTAAAAGAGGTTGAATTGGGAGACAGCAGAAGATCTCTGGCTTTTGATGAAAATAGATTTATTTCAATTTTTCAGTTTCTTTATGGTCAGTTACTTTTCTGCAATGTTTGCAGAATTTCTTCAAAAGCAATTTTTCTGGAGTTTCTAACTTATTTTTGGTCGTAACGTAGTTGCGATTTTTGCAAATCGAACAGACCAAACCAATTGTAATTCGATGTTCACCTTTTTTAGCCATATGTTTGGATATTATACATTATTTGAGGCAGAAATAAAAGAGTTGAGCCGAAAGCGGGAATCGGACCCGCGACCTAGTTCTTACCAAGAACTCGCTCTACCACTGAGCCATTTCGGCAATTACGGCTTGCACTGAGCTTGCCGAAGTGTGCTGGGTGAGGGACTCGAACCCCCGTAGGCCTTTCGACCGCGTGGTCTACAGCCACGAGCAATTGCCGCTATGCGAACCCAGCGCAAATCAGTATTAAGTATACAGTATTATGTATAAAGAAGAGAAGAAATAATTGTTTCCCTTTTGCTTAATACCTAATACCAAATACTATCTTGGAGCCGACTGTCGGATTTGAACCGACGACCTGCGGTTTACAAAACAGCTGCTCTACCACTGAGCTAAGTCGGCTTAGCTTCGATTTTAGCAAAGTAATGATATTAGAGCAACCAGCGTTTAAAAAAAACCACCCCGCAAGGCGGAGTGGTTTACTTAGATTTCGATAATGACAAGGCCCCTTGAACCAGAATAGCTGTTTTTTTCTCTGTGATATAAATAGGAAGGCTATCTGATCGGCCTCAGCCTTTCAGAACTTACCTCGTCCTCCGATTAAAAATCGGGGTACCTCAGAGTGTTGAATAGAGAAAAAATATCGTCAACTATCCTTAGGTTTCAAAGAGCGAGATCAGTATATATAGTTAGAATTTAATTATCAAGGGTTATAGTCACAATTCTCGAAGCGAAAATATCGAAATTACACAAGTCTTACATATGCTATTACTTAGTATAGCCCAAAGAGGGAGTAGAGGAAGTTAAAGATATTTCCGATAATTGCTGATAAAGAAAAACCAGGTAAAGGAAACATTAACAGCAAAAACAAAATCAACATTCCCATATTACCCATACTCATATAGGCATTGGCCTCACGTTCTGGTAGCAATAAAGTGAAGATTTTAGAACCATCCAAAGGAGGAATAGGTATCAAGTTAAAGATCGCCAACAATAAATTAACCTGTAAAATCATAGGTAAGAGACTCGGATTTCGGCCGTCAATGATAGCTAGGAAAAATGGTTGATTTATAAGACTGGGAGTTAATACTTTGAGTAACAGACCAGCAATGATGGCTAGTAAAAGATTGGTTAGTGGGCCTGCCAGTGAAACCAAGGCCAAATCCTTGCGTCCGTCTCTAAGGTTAAATGGATCTACCGGTACGGGTTTTGCTCCACCAATAATAACTGGAGAACCGGCTAGAAAGAGAATTAAGGGCAGAGCCAGGGTCATCATCGGATCAATATGAGGTTTAGGATTGAGAGTTAATCTACCCAATAGGCGTGCGGTAGGGTCACCTAATTTTTCAGCTACAAAACCATGCGCGATTTCATGCAAGATAGCAGAAAAAACCAAGACAATAAGATAAAGTATAAAAGAAAAGATATCCATAATTGAATCAATAGCTGGGAGGATATACAGAGACCTGCCGTTTAAAGCTGGAGACTATATCTTAATCCTGCCCTATGATTGTGTTTTTTTATGATTTTTAGTATACTAGGAGTCGAGGTAATTGTCTATGGCTATGAAATGTCAAAATTGCGGAAAAGGTGTGATGTACGGACACAACGTATCTCATGCAAAAAATCGCACCAACAGAACGTTTAAACCCAATTTGCAATCTGCAAGGATTGTTATCGATGGAGTGGGACAAAAAATGAAATTGTGTGTGAAATGCTTGCGTATGTATAAACAGGCGGCAAAGGAAATGGCAGCACGAAAAAAAGAAACTACTTCTACTGTTGCTACTGCTTAATATTTCCCGTTAAATCTTCTAATTTGATCTATACTCAGTTGTAGGTGTCGCTACCGAATAATAGGTACATTGCGTAGTGTAATGATGTCTGTCGAAAACGTTAAAAGGAAGGAAAATCACACCCACAAATGAGTCTGGATAATAATCATTGGGATTGTCTGTCTTAGCGTAACACAAGGAGTATTCTGTATCTGCGTAAGGATAATAAGAGTAAATTTTACCTGTCTGAGGATCGTAGAAATAAATTTGTGGAGGAAGATCACGGAGGGTATAGGGTAAGGTTCCCGTGGTTTGATAATAGTTATTTATATCCTGGGATAGTTGTCTTAAGTCATGGACTCGTTCTAAGTTATAATTAAGAGCAGATTGATTGTTGGATCCCTGGATTAACAAAACAACCAGCGGAATAAGACAAATCATAAATAGACAGGAAATAAACACAATCATGATGAAGTGATCAAGCTTTTTTTCTGGTTGTTTTTTCATAACAAATTACACTTTAGGTCGCTTATTTAATAAATAGATAGCAATTCCTAAGAGCAAAAAACCTAATGCTCCCACGATTACCCACCAGGGGAGAGCGAAAATATACTGATAGGTTTGTGAAATGACAGCAATGACAATAGCTGCAATTGACCCATAAATTAATGCTTTGTACTGTAAAGAAATACCAATAAAAAAGATAAACAGACCTTCAATCAGGAGTAATGCTGCATAAATAATTCCGTTAATGTCAGTGAAAGATTGTCCAAGAGTCGGGAAGAAAAGTGTTACCATACCTAGTATGTCAAAGAACTTTCGAGAAGACTCGTCACCGCGTAAGCGACGTGTATAAGCAATGATGAAAAAATAAATACCAAGAGGTAAAATATACCATTGAATATTGGCAAGATTTAAATAATTTATCTGCCAGAAGTAAGTACTGATACCGATTACGGAGGCTGCATAGCCAATTCGAATAGACTTTTGAGAGGCCGCTTGTATAGTATATAAAAAAGTCGCAATATAGGCAGTTATGAGGCAAGCTAGTTGTAACTGAGACGTATAGGAATTATAGCCTAAAAGATTGAGATTACCTGACCAGCTGAAATATAGCGGAGTAAGCACAATACCTATTAGAGCCGATCGATAATAAACCGCTTGATTTCGGGTGATAACGAGGGTGCTTAAAAGATAAAGTAGTATATATAAACCAGCATAACTCAAAGGGTAAATCCAACTTGCTGTCTGTAAAAAGCTTAATAGCTCTCCAACAGCCACACTTAAGAGAAAATTTGAAACATATATAACTTTTGGGTTTCCAAAATACCAACTGGCTGAGTAACAGACTGCAGCTGTGACAAACAAGAAGAGTGCTTCATAACCAGGGAAAGATGAGCTGGTTAACAGAGATAACATAAAGAAAATAGCAGAGAAAGCTAATAAGCTCTGAAGTAACTTAGTTTTGTGTTTATAAATTACACTCATTTCATACCAGACAAGCGCTATGAGAATATAAAAAATGCTTACTAAAGGAGTTTGTGCAAAATGAAGCAGGTTTTGGCACAGTTCAAAGAAAAAGACAGCTAAGTATAGATTGCTAATGTACAGATATTTAATGTTTTTATACAAATATGCTGATACAATACCCAAAATCATCCCACAAAGGCTCAATAATAAAATATCATTAATAGAAAAATTATTAAATATTCCTGCTGTAAAAAATATGGTAAATTGTGTGAGGGAAATAAAAACCGTAAGATGATTAGCAGTAATTCTTCTGATATGATTTAGCATATAAGCCAGGTATAGCTCAGTAGCCGAAAGCAGCGTAATAATATATACAGTCATATTTAGCGGTAAATTTAGCCATTGGCAGAAGATGTATACTCCAGATAAAATAAACAGTAGACTCGTTGGCAATGCCCATTCGTATCCCATGGCATAATAAGTAAGACCATAGAAAATAGCTGATAAGAATATACCTATGGTTACAGAAGAAGAATAAAGCATCTGCTGTTGAGATGCTACAGACAATCCATATACGACTACTACGGGTAAGACGATGTGAGCAGTGACTTCTAAAGGCGTTGAGAAAGTCAGTTGATCTTTTTGCCAGGTTTTTCCTAAGTAAATATTGGCTCCCAATAGGCATAGGGAAGAAAAAATACCAGCTAATACGTAATAAGTGGTATCTAAAGAAAAAATATTAACTAGAGACATAAAAGATGAGACCACACTTAGAGCGAGAATATAAGCATAAAACTTTTGTTTAAGTAATTGAGCTAAAAAGAAGTAGACAGACAAGCTGATGATGGAAGTAATCAGCCAGACTAATCCATAATTTACGCCCAGGGACTTGAGATAAAAACTGTACCAGCCTGTACCACACACAGGTAGTAAGATAGAACCAATCGCCAGAAAAGTAATACCAGCTTGTTTTATTTTAGGCGATTTATAAAACCAATAGCCAAAGATAAAAAAGGCAAAAGCCATAGTGGTTAAGAGGAGGGCTTTAATAATTCCTGCTATAGTTTCCCATTGAAAGGCTACAAAAATCGTGGCAGCGCTAATAATCAGAAATGCTCCTAGATATAAAAGTAAATTAATTGAACCTAATGATTGCCAATTTGTACCTGCAGAAGTTACATCCTTGGAGAGCACAGTAGTAGGAGGTGGTTTTTCTGGTAGAGCATTACTTTCAGTAATAACTGTAGATGAATATTCTTCAGACGTACTCTGTAATTTTGCGTTGTAGTCTTGGATGATAGGCTTCAGTATGGATTTATTACTCTCTGTAAGTCTTTGCTGGAGGTCCGAAATTATGGTTTGGAGAGTCTGTATGTTCTGACTATCTTTCGGAGGAACGGGGGATTTTGTTTTATTGCGGGCCAGATATCGGATGAAAGCAATAATACCAATAATATAAAAAATGGGAAATGAGGCAAAAATTAGAATATATACTAGCCAAAAGACCCACATAACTCTACTTTAATCAAAGGCAGTACTACTGTCAATGCAACAAGTTTTGATATAAAAATAGCTAGCGAGTATACAGACGTTTTATGGTTGCTGCTAAATGAGGATAACCACGATAGAAAACCTCGAGATCTACAGTATTTTTCCCTTCAAGTTGGACTTGTTTGTTAGGTAAAAATTTAATTCTTGATTCTTGACGTTGTCCTGAGCTTGTCGAAGGATTCTTAATTTTTATTTTACTCCACACATTGGGCCAGGGGAAATAAGCTCTGACCATACGATCGAATTGTTCTGGTGTTGGAGGATTATCTAAATCAATGAAACCGTCTTCTTTGGTGATGTGAGGAGTAAAAGTGGCTTGTTGTTCATCTTGCGGTCGGGCTTGGATTTTATAAGTGGAGAAGTCTTCTAGCACATTTATAAGAATTTCTGCTCCTTGTGTGTTCAAAACAGTCAATAAAGAATCAGTTGTTTCTTCAGGTTTTAAAACATAAGTCTTTTGACTTAGAATGTCACCGGCGTCCAAGGCTTGCGTCATTAGCATAATTGTAACACCCGAGACTTTTTCACCGGCTAAAATAGCGGAGGGTGCAGGAGAAGGGCCACGATATTTGGGGAGTAAAGAGTGATGTACATTTATTGCGGCATTACTTGGTACATCCAATAAAGATTTTGGTAGAAACAAGCGATAATCAGCCACGATTAAAAAATCAGGTTTTAATAGCTTTATCTTAGTAACTATTTGCTCGTTAAGTTCGAGAGTTTCAATTACAGGTACGTCATGCTCTAAGGCAAAAGCTTTGGTAGGTGTAGGAGTCAGAACCTTCTTTCTGCCTAACGGTTGATCAGGAAGAGTAACTACGGCAGTTAAACCAAAATGATTAAACAAACTAGTTCCCACAATGCGAGAGTATTTAGTATTACCAAAAAAAACGATATTCATAGGTTAGAATTAAGAATTATGTAGTTTGTATTATGTTAGGTAATTCTATTTAATCATAATAGTTAATACTAAATTTTGATTTCCTCAAAAACTGTTTCGCCATTTTCATCCTTGATGGATTTATATAACTGATGTCCCTGCTCCAAAACATGCTTGGGAAAAAGAACGCCTTGCAGATGATCCCATTCGTGTTGCACGATAGTTGCCATCATACCGTCAAATTTTTGCTGGTGCGACTGGCCGTTCTCATCCATATATGCAAGTTCAACTGAAGAATACCTATCTACTACCCCCCAAATGTCTTTGAGTGACAAACAACCTTCCAATTTTACTCCATCTTTATCTTTTTTCTTTTTAGTTTTTTTTCCTGGTAGCTTACTGTCTTTGAGAAGTGTCAGCTGAGGATTAATAAAAGTCAAAAGGGGTGATTTGGGTGTCATTTTTACAATGAAGATTTGCAAAGATTTTCCTATCTGAGGTGCTGCTAAACCCACCCCTTCTGGATCTTTTGCATTAACTAAAGTCTCTTCCATATCTTTTAAGAGTTTGCGAATGTGATTGTCGATTTTATTAACAGATTTGGCTTTTTGAGCTAAAACCTCATTGGGTGCAAATACGATTGGTAACATAAAACAAATCCCAAATCTTAAGTCTGAGACCTGATCAAATTATATCAAAAAAATTTCATCATTGCTTAAATACCTCAACCTTTGTCGTACTTGGCGCACTAGAATGCTCCTTTGGTCTAGATTTAATAAGGATTTAGTCCGGCTACACTACTGTTTCATTACTTTCTCAGGCTAGCTAGGCAGCCGTTAATTGCCTGCGTTCCACGTAGCCAGAGTTTTTTGTGCTTCAGTATCATTGGGACTTAAATTATCTAAGATAAATTGTAAGGACTCGACTGCTTTTTGCTGTAAAGCTTGATTGACTACTTTACCGGCAGAATTAGTAGCCTGAGCATGATAAAAGAGACCTAGAGCATAATATGCGTCAGTATAATCTGGTTTATATTTCACTGTCTTCTGTAGGGTGCTAATGGCCAGATTAATGTCACCAGTTTGTCCATACAGTACTCCCAGATTGTAAAGAATTTTTGCGTCGGTGGGTGCTAATTGGTTAGCTTTTTGAATAGATTGCAATGCATAAGCCAGCACTCGAGGATCACCTTGTGCTAGTAGATAAAAAATTCTTGCTCTGCTTTTGAAAAATAATAGATTATTTGGGTAAGCTGAGATTAGTTGATCGCTAATTGCCTTGGCTTCCTCAGCATAAGTTTGAGCTTGTGCAATATTTTTATTTTGTAGATATAATGAGGCTAGAGATGCTTCATTTATACTTAGCTCATCCTGGAAAACAGGTTCTTCAGGACGCATAGCTACTGCCTGATTGAGATAAGGATTAGCGGTTTGGAATTGATCGACACTATCGTAATTATGTCCCAAGGCATAGTCTTTGTCCGCAAACCAATCAGTGAAAAGTATCAATTCAAAGTAAATTACCAGCAATATTATAACTACAATACCCGTCCATTGGAAGGCATTTATAGATTTATTTACATTTTTTGCCTCAGATTTTTTTTCTGCCTCAATGATAAATGGATGGCTGTGCTTAGAATTTTCTGCCCAGACCAGAAAAGTGGCCGGGAAAAGAAAAGTAAACAGATTTATAATTACTACAGAAAAGCCAAAAAAATCAGTAATCAGAATGGTTAAATAAGCCATAGCAAAGGCAATAGTTAAAATGACCTCCCTGTGCTTAGTTGGCTGATCTCTATTTTGTAAAACATAATGTCCGCTAAGCATGAAATATAACAGTACGAAGGCTAAAAATGTCCCGAGGCCGAAAATACCTGTGGTAGCTAAATAATTCAAGAACTCATTATGGGCTTTATTATAAAGGTAGTCCCATTCACTGGTCATATTATGTGCGACCGGACGATAAAGATAGTATGCAAAAGCGAATGTCTCTACGCCGGTTCCGAATAGGGGATGATCTTCCCAGGCTTTAATAGCTCCCTCCCACACATACAGTCTGATGGTTCCTGAATCAGTAATGCCTGTGGTGATTAATTTGGGCTTGACCGTGGCTGCGCTACTAGCGCTAGAGTCTGGTACAAGGGCTTTGTTAGCTGCTGGAGAACTGGTTGTAGGAGCAGATGCAATATTTTTACTTTTTATTACAGTATGACGTGCTGATAGAGCCGGTAGTGTAAATTTATTTAACTCTTCAACAGGGGTACCGGTGATAAAAGTTATGGTTCCGAAAAATAGCAAATAAACCAAAGCAAAATTCAGAATAAATCTTCTATTTTTGAAAATATCTACGAGTAATAAAGTTGCAAAAAACAGTACAAAAGCTATCCAGAATGCAACAAAACCAGCTCGTGTATCAGTAAAAATTAAATCTACATAAAATAACAATGAAGTTAAAAACAAGATTAAAGGAAGCCAGAAAATCTTGGCCACAAAAACCTTTAAATTTTGTTGTTGATCAGTAATTAATCTGAACATGCTGCCAGCGATAGAAATCATGAGTAGTACTGCTAAGTATGCTGCCATCCAGTCTGGTTGGCCAATAGTAGAGAAAATTCGAACTTTGGGTTGAAAGTCGTTGGTCCAACAAGAGACATCAAAAGTACCTCTAAATAAATAGCACGTAGGATCATAACCAAAGTGCGAGGGGAATCCCCATAAGGCTACTATGACACCACTGATTAAAGTAATCCAGACAATACGAAAGATATCTTTTTTATGTAGATTGCTAGCAATGGCATAAAATAGTGCGAGGTAGGTGATAGTTGAGAGTAAGCCACCATTAAATCGAGAATAATAACCCCAGAAAGATATATACGGATCAAGTGAAATAAAAGTAGAGATGATTTGTGAGATAAGGAATAGTAATAGCGGGATGTCAAAAATTGTACGTTGGAAATACACTCTTTTTTGTAAAATCATCTTAACTACCCAAGCACCGACAATAACTAAGGTTAGCCAAAAAGTTAGCCACATCTTGTTAAATTCAAAAAGTTCAGAGGTGTCACCCTGAAAAAAAAGAGGAACTGAGAAGAAAAGAAGATAGAGTCCTCCTTTAATTAAAACGTTACAAATTTTCTCTCCTAGTGACATGCGACTATTGTATACTAGTTAGCGAACAATATGCAAAAGTATATAATTGGCAAGCCAGCTCAATGATGGTAAAATGAGATCAAATAATAATCCAATAAACGAATAATCCAATAGTTGAATAAAATAATAGATAAATTCGATTATTCTATTATTTGTTTATTCTATTATTCGTTATTATGTTTAACCGTTTTTTTTCTTTCTTCTCACATGATATTGGTATTGATTTAGGAACAGCCAATACTTTGGTTTTTGTAAAAGGTAAGGGAATTGTCATTCGTGAACCTTCTGTCATAGCCAGGCATAAAAAAACAAAAAAAGTGATTGCGATTGGTAGTGAGGCCAAAAAAATGATCGGTAAAACTCCAGCCAGTCTGCAAACCATTCGTCCCTTAAAGAGCGGCGTGATCGCTGATTTTGATGCTACTGAGGCCATGATCAGTTACTATATCTCCCAAGTGCATTCCATGGGCAGTTTACTACCAAGTTTACTAGCTAGACCAAGAGTGGTAATAGGTATTCCTTCCAGCGTAACGGAAGTAGAAAGACGCGCTGTTTGGGAAGCGGCGCTTAGTGCCGGTGCAAGAGAAGCATTTTTAATTGAAGAACCGATGGCTTCAGCTATCGGTGAAAATGTATCTGTTTTTCAATCGACAGGTATTATGGTTGTTGATATAGGTGGAGGAACAACGGAGATTGCTATTATTGCCTTGGGAGGGATTGTGGTAAGTCGATCTTTGAAGTTGGCTGGTGATGATATGGACCAAGCGATCTTACACTATATTCGTTTGCGTCATGGATTGTTATTGGGAGAAAGAACGGCAGAAGATATTAAGATTAAGATAGGTAGTGCATATGAAGAAAGATCAAAGAGTAAAATTCAAAGATCAAAATTAGAGCAGGATAAAATCACTAGCGATGAACAAAAAATTAAAGATCAGGATAAGCAAGAAAAAGCGGAAGTTATTGAAGAGAGAGGACAGCGTTTAAGTATTGTTAGAGGGCGTGATATAGAAACCGGCTTGCCTAGAAGTCTAAAAATTTCTGAAACAGAAGTCAGGGAAGCCTTGGCTCCAATTTTGAGTCAAATTGTAGATGGTATTGCAGAAGTTTTAGAGGAAACACCGCCTGAGTTGATTGCAGACGTTTTAGAACGCGGTGTTTTACTCACTGGTGGTGGGGCTTTGTTGCCTGGCTTGGAGCAATTGATTGTCGAACGCACGCATATGCCGGTAATTATTGCCGAAGACCCCTTGACGAGTGTAGTAAGAGGTACGGGTAAGGTTTTAAGCGATGAGGCATTATTGAATAGAGTGAAAGTAGTGGGCGGTTTGGGTTAAGTATTGTCCAGTGCTGCTTGTTTGCTAATATTAGATATGCGTAAAAATTCTTCAACCATAGTTATATTTATCGCGTTGTTTTTACTTATAGTGTTGATTTTTATCTTTAGAGGACAATTGAATGGTGTCAGTGGGATTCTTTCGAGTGCCACACGTCCTTTACAGTCGAATTTGTTTAGTCTTTTCAATCATCCCTCTACAGTCAGTACAAAACAATCGCTGCAAGTTATATATACCTTAACAGATCAAGCAAAAATGAATCAATTGAAGGAAGATAATAATGCGCTTAGAGACCAGTTTGCTACTTCTAGTATTAATCCTTCTAAGCTGTTGCCAGCTAAAATTATTGGCCTGCCTCAGTTTGTGCCTGGTATCTCTTTACCTGAACAAGTAATCTTAGATCAGGGGGCTAATGAAGGAATACAGAAAGGCATGCCTGTAGTCGTCAAGAACGTTTTAATTGGAGAGGTTGCTCAGGTTGAGCCGACCACTTCGCTAGTGACATTGACCAGCAATCCAACAGTATCTTTTACTGCCCAAACTCAAAATACTCAGACTTTGGGAATTGTTCGAGGTGAAGGTGCGGATAAAGTTGCATTGGTCAACGTAGAGTTATCAGATAACCTGAAAATAGGTGATATCGTCGTGACCAAGGGTGATAAAAATCTAGTCGGTCAAGGTTTACCACCTGGTCTGGTGATTGGAAAGATTACAGCCATTAATAAATCTCCTAGTGCTCTATATCAAAGCGCTGCCATTCAAAATCCGGTTAATATTACCAGAGTGTCAGAAGTTTTTGTCATGCTGAAGTGAACTATGATTAAGTATCTTATTTGCATAGTGAGTTGTTTGTTGGCTGTGATTATTGAAGGATCAATTACTACATTTCCGGTATCCGTTTTAGTAGTAGTTTTATCTTATATCTTACTCCGTTCTAATCTGATATTCTTCTTGGCCTTTTTTATGGGTCTGATATTGGATGTAATGACTTTTAGAACATTGGGAGTAACAAGTATGATTCTCTTAGGACTGCTGTTTCTAATTTTTCTCTATCAGAGGAAATTTGAGATAACGTCTACACCATTTGTCTTTTTCTCGCTATTGATCGGGAGTTATATCTATGCCAGATTAGTTATTCCGGACAATCAGCTTCTAGAAGCAGTATTAATAGCAATTTTAGGCAGCTTGATTTATAGTTTCTCGAATATTGTGGTAAAAAAAATGAAAATGTAAGACTATGAAGAAGAAGTTAAAAGTTACATCTATTTTTGCAGAAAACATATACAGTTTAAAGACTAGCCGACATAGAGGGTATAATGATGGTTCGGTAGAGAATAAAGCCTGGCGGGAGTATTTATTTATCATCCTTATTTTTTTTGCTTTGGGATTACTGTTTGTTAAATTGTTGTCTACACAGATTTTTCAGGGTGGTTATTACAACGGATTGGCAGATTCTAATAGACTAAGAACTGAAATTATCCATGCTCCAAGAGGAATAATTTTTGACCGCGATGGTAATCCCCTGGTCTATAATACGCCTGGTTATCGTGAGCTGGTAAAAGGTAAAGTGGTTTTCCTAAATAAAGAGCAAGCGTTACCTCTACTAGCCGCTGGGGCAAAAAACATAGAAATCGATAGCTTGCGACATTATCCTTTGGCTGATGCGGGTGCACATGTGCTGGGCTATACAGGTCAAATTAACGTTGATCAATTAAAACAGCCGCAATTTAGTGGTTATCAGGCAGACGACGTGGTTGGCGAGAGTGGGGTTGAACAACAGTACGAAAGCGTATTAAAAGGTACAGATGGGAAAATTTTGGTAGAGGTAGATGCCTTTGGCAATGTGGTGCGAGAATTGGGACAAACTGATCCAACTCCCGGACAAAACATTACACTGACTTTGGATAAAGGTCTACAGCAGGCAGCGTATGACGCTATTCGTACACAGAAAAAAGGTGCAGTGATTGTTTCCACTCCGGAGGGGCAAATCCTGGCTATGGTTTCTCAACCATCTTACGATCCCAATTTATTTACGTTGGATAAGAGCTATAAACCTTCTTCTACTAGTGCGTATAAAAATATTGCTTCAATTTTGCTTGATGGTACCAATCAGCCGTTACTCAATAGAGCAATTACCGGTACTTATCCACCGGGATCAACATTTAAGATTGTAACAGCGGCTGCCGGTCTACAACAAAATATTATTACCGATGCCTGGACAATTACTGACCCTGGAATTTTACATGTGGGTGCTTTCTCCTTTGCCAATTGGTTATATACGGATTATGGACGGACCGAACAGGGCCCTGTGGATGTGGTACGTGCCATTGCTAGATCAAATGATATTTTCTTTTATGAGTTAGCTAATAAGATTGGTATTGATAAGCTGTCAAAGTATGCCGCTTTATTTGGCATTGGTCATAGTTTGGGAATTGATCTTCCCGGCGAGGCAGATGGGATATTGCCAACGGTGGAATGGAAAGAGAAAAATATTGGACAACCTTGGTATACAGGTGATACGTATGAGTATGGTATTGGGCAAGGTTTTTTATTAACTACGCCGCTGCAGGTTAATGCCTGGACAGATGTAGTGGCTAATGGGGGGACACTGTACCGCCCCACGTTATTGTTGAATCAAAAGCCCCAGGTGATAAATGCCGAGATATTGAATAAGACAAATCATGATCTTATTCAAAAAGGTATGGTAGAGGCATGCAGCCCGGGTGGGGTAGCTTACCCATTGTACAATTTTATTGTTCATAATAAATCATTACCAATCGATGGATTGGATGTCACCTCTCCAACTGCATCAGAAGCTGCCCGAGCAGTTAGTCCAGATGATAGAGAAGTGGCTTTAGCCTGTAAGACAGGAACTGCGCAAGTAGGAGGTCCTACTACACCGCCTGATTCATGGGTAACTGTTGTTGCCCCTGCATATCATCCACAAATTGTGGTGACTGTCTTAGTGGAAAATGGAGGAGAAGGCTCAGATGTTGCGTCGCCAGTGGCAAAGCAGGTTTTACAGTATTGGTTTACGCATGAAGCTAGTAAACAGTAATTTAATATTTGATCTATTTATGGTGAGTAAATAGAACGACAGCGAAAACTAAAGCGTAAACGACGATAGTTAAAACCACATAAACCCCAAACCATTTAAAAAATCCTTTCCAGAACATATGAGTAGTATAGGGTATTAGGTATAAAGTATAAAGTATGTGCTTGTGTTAAAATACTCAACTATATGACAGAGATATTAAAACCTCCAATATACCATTCCGGCTTATGTGGTTTGCGAGAAAGAGTAGTTTGGAATGTGACACAGTCAAAAGCTGAGGTTGAGGAAAAAGTTAATGGGGTAAAGACAGATATGGCAGTCAAAATTGTTTCATCGCCCTATATACGTAGCCGTTTTTCTGAACTAACTCGAGGAAGATTTTTCCCAGAACCTGGAGCATTACAGCGCATGTCTGAAGCAAAAAAACGGGGAAAGAAGCTAGTTGTGTTGGCTAATCATGCAAGTATAGCGATTGGGTTAGCAGCCATAGAAGCGGCTAATCAGACAATTGTCTATCTAAATCAAGATCCTGAAATTAATATGACAGGTGTAGATATGACTTTGGCAGAATCTATTAATACAGGAGAGCAAGGTCCTGTTAATAAAGCAGGCTATAATTCTGCCATGCTATACGCCAATGGGCGTGGAGTAGAAGCTATAGAAATAGAAAGAAAAGGTGAGTACGGTAAGTCCAAAGGCAATGGGGAAAGAGAAAGAGTAAGTTCTCCAGAAGAACAAGAGCGCAAAAAAAAGAGATTATTAGATAAAGACAGAATCTTAGTTGTATTTGCTGAGGGTACAGTGGAATCAGGTAGATTTGCGACAGAAATAGTGCAAGATAAAAATAAAAAATGGATAGAAAAAATTACGCGGAGAAGAAAGGGTTTACAAGAAATTGGTAAAACAGGCAAAGTTGATCAGAAGTATCTTTATACCTTACTTGAACGTTTCTTAAAAGAGTACGCCGTAAGTTGGCTTAACGCTGATGGAGAAATAGAATTATTAGATCCTGTTACACGTCGTCCACATTTGAAAGCCGTTGGGGCTGCACTAGGTTTATGGAGCAGAAAATTTATTCGTATAAAAATGACTCCGCCCATTACCAATGAAAAAGTAGCGGAGGATATAGGTAAATGGGATGTCAAAGGACCAATTAAACTGAAAGATTATATAAAGACATTTACTAATTATTTCCAATCAGCAGGTGCTCAAGGTGTCTCACCTGAAAAACAGGGTGATTTTCAGGAAGTAATGGAAATTTAATCCTCCTTTATACTTAATACTAGATACTTTATACTAACCATACTGATGAGCATGCAAGAGCGAGATTACTGGCTAGGGTTTTCTGTTTTTCCCGGCATTGGTCCTAAAAGATTTGCTCAATTATTGGATTTTTTTCATACCGCTAAACAAGCATGGGAAGCAGATGAGGATAGTCTAAAAGCGGCAGGTTTGGGAGAGAAAACAATCCTTAATTTAATTTCATTTCGAAAGAAGTTTTCTTTAGAGAGTTATGTAGAGTTGTTAAAGAAAAAAGAAGTATGTTTTGTTTGTGCAAATGAAAAAGAGTACCCGCAGTTATTAACGAATGATTCTGGTAAGTCTTCGAATGAAGGCGCATCCAGAATCAAGGAATCACCAGATTCTGGAGTCACTACGTTCCCCAGAATCACATACCCGCCATTCCTCTTATATTACAAAGGGAACCAATCACTATTAAATCAACTTCCGAGTATCGGTATTGTCGGAACGCGTAAGATTACTGATTATGGTCGACAAGTGACTGAGCTATTTACACAATCCTTAGTTGAGGCAGGATTTGCCATAGTTTCAGGTTTGGCGATGGGGGTAGATGCTTGCGCTCATAAAATGACCATTGATTTAAAAGGTAAGACGATTGCCGTTTTGGGTTGCGGGGTTGATATGTGTTATCCGCGTGAAAATGAAAAGTTATATCAACAAATTTTAGAACATGATGGATTGATTGTCTCAGAATATCCAGTTACTATGCAGCCAACTATTGGCTCATTCCCTTCGCGTAATCGGATTATTGCTGGTTTATCTCAAGCCTTACTAGTAACCGAAGGAACAGCAGATAGTGGGGCATTAATTACCGCTGAAGACTCATTTACATTAAATCGGCCAGTATTTGCTATACCTGGACAAATTACCTCTCTGTTGGCCAAGGGCCCTTTGAAGTTGTTGCAGAGAGGAGGAAAGTTGGCAACAGGGCCAGAAGATATCATTAGGGATTTAGGCGCTAAAGACATAAAAAGTGTCGAAAGAGCAAAAAAAAAGATATTTAAAGGAGCAACCAAGGAAGAGCAGCAGGTTATAGATTTACTAGTGAATGAGAATTTGTCATTTGATGATATTTTGAGACGAATGAAAATGAATCCTATAAAAATGAGTAGCATATTGTCACTGCTGGAATTAAAGGGAATATTAGTTGTGGGTAGAGAAGGAAGGTATGGACTGAATTATTCTAGTTGAGGAAATATCTTCTGAATAGGATTTTTATTTCGCACTTGACATATACTGTACAATGTAGACTACAATATTAAGCGCAACAAGAGAGAAGTGATAAGCAATAAGGAGTATACAGAACTTACTTTTCACTTTTTGCTTGTTGCTTTTTTCTTTTACTATTATGAAAAACTTAGTCATTGTTGAATCACCCGCCAAAGCCCGTACTATTGGGGGATTTTTAGGCAAGGATTTTTTAGTTAAATCATGCTTTGGGCATATCAGGGATTTGGAAAAAGGTAGTGATGCTGTAGATATTGCACATGATTTTAATCCACATTACGAAATCCCTGCTGATAAAAAACAGGTTGTGGCTGACTTAAAAAAAGAAGTTAAAGCAGCTGAGATAGTGTGGTTGGCGTCAGACGAGGATAGAGAAGGAGAAGCCATCGCTTGGCATTTATCAGAAGTTCTAAATCTCAATAAAAAAGATAGCAAGCGAATTGTTTTTCATGAGATCACTAAATCAGCTATCTCTGAGGCAGTAGCCAATCCACGCAGTATTGATGTCAATTTAGTTAATGCTCAGCAAGCCCGACGTATTTTAGATCGATTGGTCGGTTATGAGTTATCTTCAACTCTCTGGAAAAAAGTTAAACCCGCTTTGTCGGCAGGTAGAGTACAATCCGTAGCAGTGCGTTTGATCGTAGAGCGGGAAAGAGAAATTAACGCCTTTAATGCCAGTTCGTCGTTTAAAATAACCGCCAACCTCTTTGCCGAGAAAGAAAAAATTATTGTTGGAGAATTGCCTAAAAAATTTGTTACCGCACAAGAGGCTGAGGAATTTTTGAACAAATGTATTGGTGCAACCTTTACCGTCAAGGCAATTAGTAAATCACCTCTCAAAAGATATCCAGCACCACCCTTTACTACTTCAACTTTACAACAAGAAGCTAGTAGGAAGTTGGGTTATTCAGTTTCACGTACCATGTCTTTAGCTCAGCAACTATATGAGTCGGGTCATATTACTTATATGCGTACCGATTCGGTTAATTTGTCCAATTTGGCCTTGGCTTCGGCCAGGAACGAGATTCAAACCGCGTATGGAGAGAAATATATTCATACCAGACAGTTTACCACTAAGTCCAAATCAGCTCAGGAAGCTCATGAAGCTATTCGTCCAACGCACTTTGATCGTCATACTATTCATGGTGATTATGCGCAACAACGCTTGTATGAATTGATTTGGAAAAGAGCGATTGCTTCCCAAATGAGTGAAGCCGAACTCGAAAAAACTACCGTTAATATTACTATTTCTACTGTAAGTGATGAATTAGTGGCAACGGGGGAAGTTCTGTTATTCGATGGTTTCTTAAAAGTCTATCTCGAAGGTAAAGATGATGATGCGGAAGAAGAAGCAGGGATTTTGCCTCCGATCACGGAAGGTCAAGTTTTAAATCTTCAAAAAATGGAGGCGACGCAGAAGTTTAATCGTCCGCCAGCCCGTTATACCGAAGCTAGCTTGGTTAAGAAACTAGAGGAAAACGGTATTGGCCGACCGAGTACCTATGCACCGACTATTTCTACTATCATGAAACGCGGTTATGTAGTAAAGGAAGATCGTGAAGGTGTGCAAAGAGAATTTAAAATTATTACTTTACAGAATGATCAGATCAGCCATGTGACACAAACTGAAACTACAGGTGCAGAGAGAAACAAACTTTTTCCTAGCGACATTGGCATGGTGGTGACTGATTTCTTATCTGAGCATTTCCAGCAAATTATGGATTATCAGTTTACGGCGACTGTAGAGGAAGAGTTTGATGAAATTGCGCAAGGAGATTTAGCCTGGGTGAAAATGCTCAAAGAGTTTTATGGACCATTTCATAAAACGGTTGATAAAGCCTTGGATAAAGCCGAACGAGCAAGTGGAGAAAGAGAATTGGGTATAGATCCTAAGAGTGGGAAAATCATCAAGGTAAGAATTGGTCGCTATGGACCATTGGCGCAAATTGGTGAAAATACAGAAGAACAAAAAGCCCAGATGGCACCTCTTCATCGTGATCAAAGTTTGGAGACTATTACTTTGGAAGAGGCGTTAGAACTGTTTAAATTACCGCGTATTGCTGGCCAATTCGAAGGCAAAGAAATGAAAGTAGCGGTTGGTCGTTTTGGACCATATATTTTATTTGATAACAAATTTTATTCTATTCCCAAAGGTGAAGATCCACTGGATTTGGAAGAAGGGCGGGCAATCGAAATTATAAAAGCCAAAAGAGAAGCCGAAGCAAATAGAATCATTAAGAACTTTTCAGATGATTTGCAGGTTTTAAATGGGCGGTACGGACCTTACATCAAAAAGGGGAAAGAGAATTATAAAATTCCCAAAGATATGGACCCCCAGAGTTTGACGCTCGAGCAGACAGAAAAAATAGTAGCAGAAGCTAAAGCCAACCCACCCAAAAAACGTTATATTCCCCGAGGAAAGAGAAAGTAAGTGTAATTATTGTACAGGAGTAACCTTCAGACAGCTATTATCTATTTTCCAGCCATTTGGCACGTCACACGGAGAGCCAAATTGAGCGCACAGGTTAGTTCTAGTATTCCTGGCATAAGTAATTATTTGAGCGCAAAGAATATGATCTTTGTTTGAGGGAGAGCTTGGTTGTATGGATGCTTTTGATCTAGTTGAAAGCAAATATATATTGCCTAGGATGAGAAGTAAAAATAATAGTAATGCCAATATAAACCAGGAAGAATGTCTCAGAGTCTTTTTGTTATATTTAGGCTTATGTTCATGGATCTTACTCATAAAAATATCATAACATAGCTTGGAATATTTGTTTATTAGCCAAGCCAATTGTATAATATAGCGCATGATAAAAATGAATTCCAAACAATTGCGAGTTTCTTTGGGCGACGATGAAATAAAGAAACAACTGCAACACAACCCAATATATATTGTCTTAGACAATGTTTTAGACACATATAATATTGGTGCGATTTTCCGTTTGGCTGATGGGGTAGCGGCAGAAAAAGTCATATTGTGTGCTGGTTCTGAAACTCCGCCTAATTCGCGCATCAAAAAAGCTTCTATTAACACCACTGAATGGGTAAATTGGGAGTATTATCCCACCACCGTGGAAGCAATTAAAAAATTAAGAGCTGAAGTGCCGGGCATTCAAATTGTGGCGGTAGAGCAAGATATACGTAGTGTGCCATTTCAAGAAACAGCATATAAGTTTCCTGTTGCTTTAGTGGTGGGGCATGAAACCGATGGAGTTTCGCAAGAAGTCTTGGCTCTATGTGACAAAATTGTGGAATTACCCATGTATGGGATAAATGTCAGTCTCAATGTGATGGTGAGCTTGGGGATAGTACTCTATAAAGTCCTGGACAGTCTAAATTAAGATTTTATTTAAACAATAATACCAATTGAAGGTATTTTTTTGTCAAATTCAGTAAATTGTTGTATAGCTTGAGAGTCAATCTGCATGAGTGAATCTTCTTTCTCTTCTTCAGGACAGAATTTTTTGTACAATGAAGGCAGCATAATAGTAATAACATCATGTAAAGTAATGGTCTTGCTAGCTTGAAGAATTGATTTCCATTGGTCAGGGTTTTGATACATATACATATCTAGTCCAGTTGCAGGAAGTCGTTGATTATATGCATCGAGGAAGGCAAGGTGAGGTCTGGGAATAACTAAGTCTTCTGTAATACCTGAAGCAACATTCTCTTCTTCATTTAGATCGCCAGTTTCTTTAAGCAGATTAATAAAAGCTGTTTTCATTTTTGAAAGATAGTCTGTTTGACTCGTCCAACCACCTAAAATAAGTCCATAATAAAATGAAAGAACGACAAAAGTAAGTAATAAACTTGGGAAAATATCATTATTTAATATAGCCTCCTGAACTGCAGTGGGTTCCAAACTAAGACTAAATGAGCCATCTAGGCTAACTAATTTATTGTTTTGTCTAAATAATTGAATGCGAGTATTACTTTTTTTAGAATAACCCCAAAAAAGGAAAGTTCCACTACCTTCTTGCTTATTAAATGCGCCTGTAATTCCATCGAAATATTTTTCTATTAAATCATGGTATTGTTTGTTAAATAAGAAATTGTGAATAAGAGTATTTTGATTCAAATGAAACTTTAAAAGTAGATTAATAAGGATATTTTCCTGCGAAAGCATCACATAATTAGGAACAGCTTCAGGTTGGAATGAAGGGAATAATTTTTTCCATAGGTGATAATTTGTAATGGATAATTGATCAATATAATTTTTTTGTGACATTACATGCGGGTTAAGATAAACTTTATTAAGGAGAGATTCTACTTGATCAACTATTTTTTTATCTATGGTACCCTCAATAAATAATTGATTCAGTTTTTTTTGCATTTCACTAACTGAGCTTCCTGTATAAGCAGGCGAATAAATAACACTATTAGAATCGACTGACCGGCCAAAGAAAGCCAGATTAATTCCAGTTATCTGCTGATTTTTAAAAGCATGAAATTCCAACCCACGTGAAAAAGATGATTCATTATTGAACGAAATACCTGCACAAGACAAAACTAGGATATTATGGTACTTAGGATCTGAATTACTAAAGAGAGGCAAGGATAAATGCAGTGCAGAGTTGAATGCATTGGTAGTAGCTAAAGAGGTGGTATGTTCTGCTGTTGAGATACTATCATTTTTTTTAAGTTGTCTCTCGAGATCTTCTGCAATTACACTACCTAAAAGCCTTGAGGTTTCCTCCTTGATAACATCTACAGTTTCATTTTTTCTGGCTTTAAAATCTTTATTTAAGCTGATACGATTTTTATGTTTTACATATTCAAAATAGGAGAGATTACCATACTGTTCTAAAATTAGTTTGAGCTGGGGTCGATTATTTAGTACTTTCTCCTCCATACTTTTAAGCATGTTTGGCGTTATATGAGTAATTTGGGTTAGTAAGTTCATAAGTGCAAATTGTAAATATATGGAAATAGAGGTCAATTCACTCTAAAGTTGTATGGTAGGTTTGCTCAGACCTCTATTTATAGGCAAAGATTCATTATTATAATCTATATTTTAGGTACTGTCTACTTTTGTGATGGAGATCACAAATTACTCTTGACAACCCCAAAAAAATCGCTATAATCATTCACTTAGTGCCAAATTAAGGAGGGGTCGCATAGCAGGTCTAGTGCACCCAACCAAACTAGGGTAGGTATTCCGCATAGCGGAATCGTACGTTCGAATCGTACCCCCTCCGCCAAAAAGTTCTATATTGTACTCTTGATAGAATTTAAAATTCACTTTATCATAAACTCTATATGCGTATTGGTGTAGCTGCTAGTTTGCTCAAAGCCATCTCCCAATCTAGTACAGGAGGTACAGAAGCTTTTGCTCATATTTTAACTGAAGGACTGGTCGCTAAGGGATTAGACGTTACATTGTTTGCAACTTCTGATAGTAATACCAAGGCTAAGTTAGATTCAATCGTTAGTTCTCAACAGACTACAGGTGTATATGAAGGTAGTGTAGAGATACGCTTGGCTTATCAAATGCTGCAAGCCACTGAGATTATCAAACGAGCACAAGAGTTCGACATTATTCATAATAATTATTTTCATTTTTTTGTTTTAACTAGCTTATCTGCTTTTACTAATGTGCCAATCGTAACTACCATGCATAACCATTATTGGCAATATCCGAATTTAAAATCGATTTTAACTAAAACACAAATACGTGGTAAAGACATGGTAGTGTTCGCTTCACAAGCAGCTCGAGAATTAGGGGGCAATCTTTTTGATTCAGAGGTTATTTATCATGGTATAGATATCTCACTATTTGCCTTTAATGCTCAATCGGAGGAGTATGCCTTATTTTTGAGCAGAGTTGTTCCTACCAAGGGAATTAAGGATGCAATCGATGCGGCTAGAATAGGGGATTTTGAATTACGTATTGCCGGTGGAGCAGCTGTTACTCCTGAGGATAAACATTTTATCTCAACTAATGTAGAACCATTTTATTCCGATAAAATTAAAAATATTGGCTCCCCAGATGATGTTTTAAGGAAAAGATTATATCAAAATGCTAAAGCGCTTATTTTCCCAACTCATCTTGAAGAACAATTTGGTTTAGTTGCAGCAGAAGCGATGGCATGTGGAACCCCGGTTATCGCATATAATCATGGAGCTCTTCCTGAAGTCGTTCAAGATGGAGTAACTGGGTTTATTATTGATCCTGATGATGAAGAAAGGCCTGGTAAGGGTTCTTGGGTTATTAAAAAACAAGGAGTTGAAGGTTTAATTGAGGCTGTAAGTAGGATTGGAGAGATAGATAGAGCAGCCTGTCGTAAGCGAGTCGAAGATAATTTTACTAGGGAGTTAATGATCAATAGATATATTGATTTATATGAAAGATTACTGGGTAAGACAAAAACTAGTTTTTAATTTTCTCAAGATAAACATAAGAGTTAGAAAGCTAAATAACTTATTTATATTCTTATATTTTCGTGCTTGACCAAAGCTTATTAAAAGTTTATAATCTCTACACAGTTATGTAAAATCTTTCGCCAAAGGAATTTACGAGTTTATATCCTCGCCTATGGCGAGGTTTTTGATTTTATATTACTGTAAGCACATTGACAATCAGAGAGTGGTAGGAAATTTTTGATTTGGAGTTTCCTGAATTGTTGTAAGGCAATTCTTTTTATCCAAATCCAATTCTTTTTTGAGAATTTGATCCTGGTTCAGGATGAACGCTGGCGGCGTGCTTTATGCATGCAAGTCGAACGGAAGAGTCGCAAGACAATTTAGTGGCAGACGGGTGAGTAATATACAGGAATCTACCTCTAGGCGGAGCATAGCTCATCGAAAGATGGGGTAATTCTCCATAATCTCGCAAGAGTAAAGTCGCAAGACACCAAGAGAGGAGCCTGTATCCTATCAGCTAGTTGGCGGGGTAAATGCCCACCAAGGCGATGACGGGTAGCTGGACTGAGAGGTCGATCAGCCACAACTGCACTGAGACACGGGCAGTACATCTACGGATGGCAGCAACAGGGAATATTGGACAATGGACGAAAGTCTGATCCAGCGACG
>DAIDHL010000010.1 GCA_027459745.1 Candidatus Levyibacteriota bacterium | reverse complement strand
GCAAATATACTTTCACCTAATTACAAAGATATTGGTTTTGCAATTGAAGAAGGAAACTTGACCGGTGAAGATACAGTATTAGTAGTAGAAATGTTTGGCAGTCAGCCTCCTTCTGCCGCGCCAAGTACACTGTCGGCCAATAATAGTGTAGCTGAACTAGCTCTATCGGCTAATTCTAGTTCGTCAGCGAATGTGGTCTCACCTACAATTTTCATCTCCCCAACTCCAAATATGAAACTTGTAGGTAAAGTTACTCAGCAAAAAATTATAAACAAACTGGCCAATACGAGTGCTAAGCCATTAGTCGATAGTGCAGCCTTTAGTAGAAACTTAGCAATAGTAGTAATTTTGGTTTTGATTATAGCCTTAATTTTAGATCTAATCTTCTTAGAAAGAAAACAAGTGGTAAGATTTGTTTCTCACAATGTTGATCATATTCTTTTTTTAGGTATGATACTATTATTAATATTATTCATCATGGGTAAAGGAGTTACGTTATGATCAAAAGTACTGTAAATAGTTTTATTCATCCTCATATTCGTCAACATTTTTTATATTATATTTCATTAGTTCTTCTTCAGCTGACAAGCTATTATATGGTATTTTTAGCTGCTCCGCATATTTCCACACAGATGTTGATTGTTATCTCTACCAGCATTGTGTATGTGGTTTGGGCGAGCATGCATCATTATCTAAATCATGATTTACATCCACAGATAGTTTTGGAATATATCCTGATGGGATTTTTGGGTACGAGTATCGCCTTTTTTATGTTTCAGCTACAATCTTGACTTTTATAATTTTTTATCTATGGTTATTGCTGAAGGATATAAACTATTGTGTGGTTTGTGGTAAGTTTTTCCTGTATAAATAATTTATCCCGCTTAATACTAGCCAATTGATGAAAAACGGATTAGATTTGGCATAGTTTTTAAGATAAAATTTTTTCATAGAGTCAAAACGCCAGCCTTGAACCTTGCGCTTTATTTCAATATTAGCTGTACTAACAACTGCTCCGCTTTTTTTAATACCACTGGCGGCACCCCCAATGTGCATAATACTCACTTCGCCAACATAATAGATTTTATAACCTAATTTTTTGATGTCAAAACAAAATTGAAGATCTTCACCATTAAAAAAATAATCTTCATCCCACCATCCAATTCTCTCTCCCACCTTATAAGGTATGAGTAGAAAAGCACCCTCTATGGCGTCTACTTCGTGAGTGGTGTTCAAATCTTTCCATCCTTGTGTGTATCCAGCAAAAATTTTGTTATGGGGAAATAGTCTTTGTAAACCTGAGAAGTAGCAAAATGAATTCCAGGGTGTAGGGAAACCACGATGACAATTAAAATCGAGTTTTCCATCTTTATTGATTAGTTTACAGGAAGCTGCCCCAACTTCAGGGTGATTTCTCATAAAATTGAGCATATATGAAAGTGTATTAGGATAAGAAATGGTGTCTGGATTTAGGAATAGTACATATTGTCCTTTTGCATAAGGCACTCCTTTGTTGTTGCCAGCTGAAAAGCCGATATTACCACCGTTATCAACCACATGAAAAGACTTAATTTTGGATATTTTTTTATATTGTCTGAATGCGGCTAAAGAGTCATCTGGAGAAGCGTTATCTGTAACGATTACCTCATACGCTCCACTAGCGACCTCTTTAGGATAATTTTTTTCAATCGATTCAATGGCCTGAAGAGTGATAGCTTTGGTATTATAGTTAAGGATGATAATTGATAATTCTGCCGCCATTATGTTCCTAGTCTCTCATAATCTATTTTATAATGCAAATTCTTTCAGGCATAAACTTAAAAGTTTAGTCGTAGCTAGTTATAAAAAACAGCTTGATTTTTGACTATTTGATGCAGTGTTGGGTATAATATGTTAGAATAACTCATATTCGCTATGAAAGGAATTGTATTAGCAGGTGGGAGAGCTACTCGCCTAAGACCCCTGACAAAAATAACCTCAAAACAGCTTTTGCCTGTATATAATAAACCAATGATTTTTTATCCCCTGGAAACATTGATTAATGCTGGGATAAAAGATATTTTAATTATTATCGCTCCCGACTACGCAGGCCACTTTTTGAATCTATTAGGTAGTGGTAGAGATTTTGGAGCAAGATTTACCTATGAAATTCAAGAAGAACCACGTGGTCTGGCCGATGCTTTTATCGTGGGTGAAAAATTTATTGGCAATGATAATGTGACCATGATTTTAGGAGACAATATTTTTGATGATGATTTTAGTACTTATATTAACAATTTTCAGTCCGGAGCAATGGTATTTGCCAAGAAAGTGCCAGATCCTCAACGTTATGGAATTATAGAATTTGATGAGAATAATAAAGTGTTGTCTATTGAAGAAAAACCAACACAGCCCAAAAGCGAATACGCTCAGGTAGGTATTTATATTTTTGATAATAATGTTTCGGCTTTAGCTAAAAATGTAAAGCCTTCCAACAGAGGTGAAATTGAAATTGTAGATGTTGTTAATCAATATCGAGAAAAATCTGAATTGAAAGTAGAATTTGTGAAGGGAATTTGGGAAGATGCCGGGACATTTGATAGTTTACTGAGAGTAAATAATTATATGGCAGAGAAAGCAAAAAAAACGTATAATGAATAATATGAAACTTTTAGTTTGTGGTGGAGCAGGATTTATCGGTACAAATTATATTCTTTTTGCTTTAAAAGCGCATTCGGACTATGAGATTGTTAATTATGACAAGCTCACTTATGCAGGTAATTTGGATAATCTTAGGGAGATTGAAAATAATCCACGTTATAAATTTGAACAAGGAGATATTACTGACCTAGATCGTCTTAATGAAGTAATCAGCAAACATAATATTACCCATATTATTAATTTTGCGGCAGAAACTCATGTAGATCGTTCAATTCATGGTGGAACGAAAGAATTCGTTTTAACTAATACGTTAGGTGTACAAATGATTTTGGATGCAGTGCGATTTAATAAGATTGAAAGATTTATTCAAGTTTCGACAGATGAAGTTTTTGGCTCACTGGGTTTAAATGAGGATAGAAAATTCACAGAGACAACTCCTATCTGGCCGAATATGCCTTATGCAGCTGCGAAAGCAGGAGGAGACTTGATGTGTAATGCATATTGGATTACACATAAAGTTCCAGTTATTGTTACACACTGTTCTAATAACTATGGACCATATCAATTTCCGGAGAAGTTAATTCCATTTTTTGTATTCAAATTACTAAAAGGAGAAAAAGTTCCAGTATACGGAGATGGGTTAAATATTCGTGACTGGATTCATGCAGTAGATCACGCTAAAGCATTGGATTTGTTATTACATAAAGGTGTTTTGGGAGAAGTTTATAATATTGGAGTCGATAATGAACGAAGTAATTTGGAAATTACTAAAATGGTTCTTAAACTTATGGGTTTTGGGGAAGATAAAATAGAATATGTTACTGATCGTCCTGGTCATGACAGACGTTATGCGATTGACTCCAGTAAAATAACAGCTCTAGGTTGGATACCAGAATATACTCGTGATAAATTCGAGCAAGGTCTAAAAGAAACAATTGAATGGTATAAAAATAATACACAATGGGTAGAGAATATTTGGCAAAAAAAACAGAACGAGATGAATGTGTTCCAAAAAGGACTCGAAAGAAGTGATGAAAAACAGCAGTCCTCTACTTAATATCTTTCTATGAAGTTTAAAATTATAGACATAGAGAATAAATCCACTGAAAAATTCATAATGCATCCAGTAGAGCTTAAAGATTATATAGATTTTGAAGTTAAAAGAATTTATTTTATTTCGGAGGCCAAGCAAGCTACGGGTGAACATTGTCATTATAGAGAAAAAGAATTTTTTTTATTGTTAAGTGGTTCTTGCACGGCGGTTATTGATAGTGGTAAGGGAAAAGAGGAGATAAGCATGTCTGGAGGCGAAACAGCTTTGTATGTCCCCAATTATGTTTGGCATGGGTTTAAGGACTTTTCTTCCGATGCGATTTTATTAGCGTTGTCTTCGACCAATTATAACCCAGATAGAAGTGATTACTTAGAAGATTATCAACAGTACCTCACTATTAGAGACAAGAACATAAAAGAAGTCTAGTTTAATACTATTTTAAATTTATATCTTTATGAATATATTTACCATCGGAGGAAACGGGTTAGTTGGATCCAGAGTCGCAGCAGTTTTAAATGCCAAATATACATTTACTGACTTAAGTCGAGCAAGTGGCCTAGACATTACTAATCCACCAAGTTTAGAAATTATTTCCCAAGACAATGAACATGAATGGGTAATTTTATATGCGGCTAAAGCCGATGTGGATGGATGTGAGAAAGACAAAGAGTTGGGTGAGAATGGTGAAGCGTGGAAGATCAATGTCACAGGGGTTAAGAATGTCGTTGAAGCGTGTAAAAAAGACAATAAAAAATTAATTTATATTTCTACTGATTTAGTTTTTTCTGGCGATAAAGGTAATTATTCTGAAGATGATGATAGAGATCCCCAAGATTGGTATGCGGTTACCAAAGCTGAAGGAGAAAAAATAGTTGAAAATTCAGGTTTGCATTTTCTTATTTTGCGTATCGCTTTTCCCTTTACATTTCTCAATAATAAAAAACATTTTGTGCAGGCGATATATAATCGTTTGTCGCAAAATTTACCCATCAAAGGAATTACGGATGAAACATTTACACCCACCTGGCTGGATGATTTAGCCCAAGCAATGGATATTTTAATCACACAAAATGCGCGAGGTATTTATCATGTGGGTGGCTCTGAAGCTTTGACTCCATACAGCATTGCTCAACAGATTGCGGAGGCTTTTAGTTTAGATAAAAGATTGATCGGTACTACAACACGCGAAGAATATTTTGCCGGTAAAGCATTCAGGCCTTTTAATACTTCATTGAGTAGTTCTAAAATTTTAAATTTGGGAGTTAAGTTACATTCTTTACAAGAAAGTTTAGAGATTATTAAATCCAAAATGGGGCAGATTCTGGACAAGCCTGAATGACATATAGCAGGTACTTGTAGGTAAATTTTAAACTATGTCTAAAGTTTCAACTAATTGGAAAACTTTGTCTTCAAAGATAGATTATAAAAATAAATATTGGGAAATCTGGAAAGATGAAGTAGAGTTTCCTGATGGTAAAACAGGGACTTTTTATGTCCGCAGAAAATCACCTTTTAGCGTGGTTATTCCCATGTCTGCCGATAAAAAATTGCATTTAGTAAAACAATTTAGATATCATATTAAAAATATCTCGTTAGAATTTCCTATGGGTTTTGTGGAGGGTAAAAATCCTTATGATACCGCAGTTATTGAGTTAGAAGAAGAGATGGGAATGAAAGCTGACAAACTAATAGAACTTGGTTGGTACTGGTATGGGCCAGGTACGACAGACCAGAAATGTTATGTTTATTTAGCGACAGATTTAGAACAGGGAGAGTCCAAGCCGGAAGAGGGAGAATTTTTTGAATATGTTGATTCAACTTTTGAGGAAATGGGACAATTAATTTCTCAGCGGAAGATTTTAGATGGTCCAACGATTGTCGCTTATCATTATCTGGAGGAATATATAAAGAAAAATGAATTATGAGTACTAAAGTTCTATCAGAAAAAACTGTTTTGACAGCCGATTTTTTTAAGATTAATGAAGTTAATCTGGAATTGAAAGATGGTTCAAAAAGAACTTATCTTCAGGGCCGGCGTGATCCATCTATTTCAGTTATTCCTATGGACAAGAATGGAGATATTTATTTGATAAAAGAATACAGGTATATGTATAAGAAATATTTACTCCAAACAGTTGGGGGAATGGTGGAACATGGTCTAAGTGCATTAGATACAGCAAAAAAGGAATTGCAAGAAGAAGCAGGTATAACTGCTACTGATTGGTTGGAATTAGGTAAGTATCAGGCAGCGAGTAGTATATTAACCTGGGAGACTAGATTATTTTTAGCCAAGGGGCTGAGTATGGTAAAGAGAGATCTTGAGGAGGCTGAGGAGATTTCTGTAGTGAAGTTACCTCTTCAAGAAGCGATAGAAAAAGTGTTAACAGGGGAAATTAATACGGCCGCAGCAGTTACTAATATTTTATGGGTGGATAAATTAAGGCAAAGCGGGAAGATTTGATTCTTTTTATATTGTTGGTTTAGTGCTAAAATAAATCTTGTTTTATGACAATTACATTTGTAGGTCATGGATATGTTGGATTAGTTACAGCCACAGTATTTGCTGATTTAGGTAATACAGTTCATGTCATTGGACATACTCAGGAGAAGATTGATAACCTTAAAAATGGTGTTTTACCTATATACGAACCGGGTCTTGAGGAAATGGTCAAACGCAACGTTGATGCTGGTCGTTTACTATTTTCTCTAGATTATGACGGTGTAAAAGAATCAGAAGTAGTCTTTATTGCAGTAGGTACTCCGCCAATGCCAACAGGTGAAGCAGATTTATCAGTCGTGTTTTCCGTAGCGGAAGAAATTGGCAAACATTTACAGGATTATACGGTAGTTATTGTTAAAAGTACTGTACCCATTGGCACTAACTTTAAAGTTAAAGAATTAATTAATAATGTCAGACCAGAAAATGCTGAATTTGATGTCGCTTCTGTGCCGGAATTCTTGCGCGAAGGAGTTGCTATTACTGACACACTTCATCCAAGTCGTATTGTCATCGGTACAGAAACACAAAAGGCTCAGGACAAATTGGTGGAACTACATAAGCCGATTGATGGAGAGATGGTTTTGACCAATATTCCTACAGCTGAGATGATTAAATACGCCTCAAACGCTTTCTTGGCAATTAAAATTTCCTTTGCCAATGCCATTGCTCAGCTTTCAGAAAAAACCGGAGCTAACGGACCTGATGTGTTGCGAGGAGTTGGATTAGATCGTAGAATAGGTACCGCTTTTCTTAATGCCGGCGCGGGTTGGGGTGGATCTTGTTTCCCCAAAGATGTAAAAGCTTTAGATGCGATTGCCAAAGAAAATGGTTACAATTTCTCAATGATAAAATCTGCTCAGGATATTAACCTGGAAGCTATGGAGTTGATGGTTACTAAAGCGAAAAAAATGCTGGGAGATGTCGATGGTAAAACTATCGGTATTTTAGGTTTGGCTTTCAAACCTGATACTGACGATATGCGTGATGCGCCAGCTATTTATATTATTCGGGCCTTATTAAAGGCAGGAGCCAAAATTAAAACTTTTGATCCGATCGCTCAGGAAAATGGAAAAAAAATTTTCAAAGATGAAAAGGATATTGTTTACTGTGACGATGAATATGGGGTAGCCAAAGAAGCCGATTTATTGATGTTAGTTACTGAATGGAATGAGTTTAAAGAAATGAATATGACTAAGGTTAAAGATATGATGAAAACGGCTAATTTAATTGATGGAAGAAATATTTATGATCCGGTAGAAATGAAGAAATTAGGTTTTAATTACCTTGGTGTGGGCCGCTAAGCCATTTAAGTTTAAAATTATCCATTTAAGCGACGAAATCTGAAAATTTTGCAGCTCCTATGCTATACTACATTGAATGAAAAAAATATTAATTACCGGTATTACAGGTTTTGCGGGTAGTTTTTTAGCTGAATATTTAGTTGATAAAGCTCCAGAAGACGTAATAATCGGAACTTATTTATCAGATAGAAGTTTAGAGAATATAGAACAGATAAAAAATAATTTGCATTTAGTGAAGGTTGATTTAACAGACTTTAGTGCGGTTTCTAGCTTAATAGAAACTAATCGTCCTGATATTATTTATCATTTAGCCGCAATTAGTACTGTTAGTGATAGCTATCGTAACCCCTCATTGGTTATTTCCAATAATGCGTCTGCACAAATTAATTTATTTGAATCCTTACGACGACAAAATTTATCGAATACAAAAGTTATTGTAATTTCTTCAGCTAATGTCTATGGACAAGTTAAGAAAGAGGATCTGCCCATTAATGAAAATACTCCTTTAAATCCGGATAATCCTTATGCTGTATCAAAAATAACACAGGATTTTATAGCACTGCAATATTTCCTGGCTTACAAAATGCCAATTATTCGGCTGCGTCCGTTTAATCATTTGGGTCCTCGACTGAATACGGAAATAAGTCTCTCATATTTTGCCCAGCAAATTGCCAAAATTGAAAATAAGCAAATTGAGCCAGTGCTAGCAGTAGGAAATATTACCACCAAACGTGATTTTACAGATGTACACGACATGGTGAGAGGTTATGTCCTAGCTGCTGAATATGGTGTACCAGGTGAGGTCTATAACATAGGTAGTGGACAGTCATATGAAATTGGCAGTTTACTGGATAAACTGTTGAAGATGTCGCAATCAAGGATTGAAATTAAAGCAGATCCGACCAAAATGAGACCAAGTGATATCCCCGAACTGGTATGTGATGCGACGAAGTTTAAAGATTTAACAGGCTGGGAAACAGAGATTGATATCGATACTACGCTCAAAGAGCTGCTGGAATATTGGCGAAAAAGTATTTAGAGGTTTTCTTACTTATCAATAAAAAATTGTCTATTTAAATCTTTCAAGATCTGCATCAACCATGAGTTTGATCAAATCTTCAAAACTGGTTTTGGGTTCCCAACCTAGGTCTTGCTTGGCTTTAGAATAATCACCTTTCAATTCCTTAATCTCAGTTGGGCGGAAGAACTTTTTATTCTCTACCACATAATCTTCCCAATTTAATCCCACATGTGCAAACGCAATTTTGCAAACATCGCGTACAGAGTGAGTGGTATTGGTGCCAATAACGTAATCTTGGGGTTTATCTTGTTGAAGCATCAACCACATGGCCTCCACATACTCCTTGGCATAACCCCAGTCGCGCTGTGAGTCCAACCAACCCATATGCAGTTTTCTATCAGTGCCAATCAATGGCTCACCTGCTTCATTCATTGGCATATTTTTTACTTGGTTTTTAATACACGCAACTCCAGCCGTAATTTTTCTGGTTACAAAATGAAGACCACGACGGGGAGATTCATGATTGAATAGTATTCCACCACAGGTAAACATATCATAGGATTCTCTATAACAGCGAGTCATCATGTGGGCATAAGCTTTTGCAATGCCATAGGGATTATTACCGTCAAAAGGTGTACTTTCAGTAGCAGATTCTGCTTGAATGTTCCCAAAGATTTCCCGACTGGTGGCTTGATAAAATCGAGCATTAGGCGCAAAGTGTCTTATTGCTTCCATGACTCGTACCGGACCGATAGCCGTGACTTCTCCAGTATAGAAGGGATGCGTCCAGCTGTCAGCAGGTATTGATTGAGCGGCAATATTATATACCTCGTCTGGTTTGTGCTCACGCATGGCATGGGCAAGGCTTTCCAGATCGATTAAATCTGCGATTTCTATCGCTATCTTTCCATATAAATGTTTGATATTCTCGTGATAAAAACTGGTCGAATGACGTACAGTACCCGTTACATTGTAGCCTTTTTCTAATAATAGTTCAGCTAAATAAGAACCATCTTGTGAGGAAACTCCAATAATCAGAGCATTTTTTGCCATAGAACATCTATACTCTATCACAAAAGAGGGACTTTTCTCAACAGCTGTTTTTCTTGTACAATAGAGTCATATTTATGGAAACAGTAATTGTTACCGGAGGGGCTGGATTTATTGGCTCTCATCTTTGCGCTCGTTTGTTGGATATGGGTTATAAGGTAATAGCCATAGACAGTCTTATAACCAGTAATGGTAAAAATGTTGACCAACTTAAAGAAAATGATAATTTCCAATTTATCCATCAGGATGTTACTCTTCCTTTAGCAGAGGAGTTAAATGCCGACTACGTTTTTCATCTAGCCTCACCTGCTTCACCTAATCATCATAGTGAAATCAGTTATCATAAACTAGCTATGGAAACTATGATGGTCAATACAACAGGAACACACCAATTATTAGATTTTGCATTACGCAATAATGCTAAATTTCTTTTTGCTTCAACTTCCGAAGTATATGGAGATCCTTTGCAGCATCCACAAAAGGAGACATATAATGGGAATGTCTCTACCACCGGGCCAAGATCTGTCTACGATGAAGCTAAAAGATTTGGTGAGACCTTAGTTGCTTACTACTGTCGAGAAAAAAATTTAGATGCCAGGATAATCAGAATTTTTAATACTTATGGTCCCAATATGAATATGAAAGATATGAGAATGTTGATTGTATTTATCTTGCAGGCACTTAAGGGCCAGTCAATTACAATCTTTGGAGACGGAAGTCAAACGCGCTCTTTATGTTACGTCAGTGATACTGTGGAAGGTATGATAAAATTGATGTTTGGTTCTGATACCAGAGGGGAGATCGTTAATATCGGTTCTCCGGAGGAACACACTATTTTAGAATATGCAACAATGGTCAAAAATTTAGTTAATGCAGACGTAAAAATCGAGTTTTCCGAGGCTTTGCCGCAAAATGATCCCCTGCGTCGTCAGCCTGATATTACAAAAGCAAAGCAGCTTTTGAATTGGGAACCTCGGGTAAGTTTAGAAGAAGGTTTGAGAAAGACCATTGACTATTTTAAGTCAGAATTATTGCCAGAAATAAAGTAAAGATATTTTAAGTAATATTCTGCTTAAATATCAATGATTATGAAGATTATAGTTATTATTCCTACTTATAACGAAAAAGAAAATATTGAGAAAATGATTCCACTGTTAGAAAAAGAGATTTTTCCACAAATAAAAAATCATCAACTAGGCATATTAATTGCTGATGATTCATCTCCTGATGGGACAAAAAATGTAGTTGAAAAGTTTATGAAAGAATACAAAAATCTGAATTTGCTTGAAGGTAAAAAGGCTGGTTTAGGAGCGGCATATGCGAGAGCTATGCGTTACGCCATAGATAAACTTGAAGCTTATGCAGTTATAGAGTTTGATGCAGATTTTCAACATGACCCGCATGATTTACCAAGATTGGTTGCCGCTATGGATGAGGGATATGATTATGTTATAGGCAGTCGGTATATTCCCGGTGGTGCTGTGCCCAAAGAGTGGGGATTAGATCGCAAATTACTCAGTAAATTTGGGGGATTATTTGCTAGAGTAGTATGGTTGAACTTTTCTATACACGACATTACTTCGGGTTTTAAGTTAACTAAAACAGAATATTTGAAGAAAGTTGATCTAGAACATCTATATTCCAAGGCATTTGCTTACAAACTACATGTACTACATGATGTAGTAAAAATGGGAGCAAAGGTTAAAGAAATACCAATCATTTTTTATGAGCGGAAAGAAGGCGTAAGTAAAATTAACAAGAAAGAATCCTTTGAATCAATGTTTGTCGTTTTGCGTTTAAAATTTGACGATTCGATTCGAATTATAAAGTTTTTGTTTGTGGGAGGTACGGGATTTATAATTCAGTTACTACTTCAAGAAGGTAGTGCGAGAATATTTCATGTACCAGACTGGCTGGCGGTAGGAGTAGGAGCTGAAAGTGCCATTATTTCAAATTTTTTAATCAATCATTTTTGGACGTTTAATGATACACATAGTATAAAAGAAAGTTCAAATATTTGGGTGAAAATGGTGAAATTTAACATTGCCTCTTTGGGCTCGATTATTATTCAAGTGGTAGCTATTTGGCTGGCAGAATTGGTATTAGGACCTAATATGCATATTTTTGGATTTATGCTCAAGACCAGAATTGCAATTCTTTTTCCGACAATTATTTTCTTGGTGATTCCGTTAAACTACATTATTTATAATAAGGTAATTTGGAAGACACAATATTTGAAGAAAAATCTGATTGTTGAAGAAAACAAAGTATTATAATAGATTTTGTTTTAATATCCGCATGAAACTCTGGAATAAATATAAAGAATTGATATTTTTGCTTATCATACTAGCTATAGCAGGATTCCTCCGCTTATATAATATTGCTGCTTATCTGACTTTTTTGGGTGATGAAGGAAGAGATGCATTGGTTGCGTATAATATACTTCATGGCCATTTAACTCTGCTTGGACCGCGAGCATCAGCCGGAGATTTCTTCACAGGTCCTATTTATTACTATATGATGGCTCCTTTTTTTGCGCTATTTAATAATAGTCCGGTTGGACCCGCAGTGATGATTGCACTGTTAAGTGTTGCTACGGTTTGGTTGATCTACTATATTTCCAAAAAATTCTTTGGTGTTAGTGGAGCTTTGGTTGCGGCTATATTGTATGCTATTTCTCCTTTGGTTATTACTTATTCCAGATCTTCATGGAATCCCAACCCTATGCCATTTTTTACTTTACTGCTGTTATATTGGCTATACCTGGGAGTAAAGAAAACCGCCTGGAAATGGATAGTGTCTGCAGGTTTTTTATATGGTATAGCACTTCAACTGCATTATATAGAAGTTTTTACAGGAGTTGTAATTTTTTTCTTTGTTTTATGTGGTAACAGTTATTTGGTCGCATCACAAAAGGGTATAAAAAATTATTTAAAGAGTTTTAAAGAATCAATTGGTAGGGATATAAAGCAGTATTTGCAGTTAATATTGGGTTTTCTAATTGGATTTTCACCCTTTATTGCCTTTGAGATCAGGCATCAATTTGAGAACACCAAGGCAATTTGGAAATTTATTCTGGTGGGAGATCCTACAGCCAACGATATTACACATAATCCTTTTTGGACTACTATCTCAGATGTCTTCTTTAGACTATTTGGACATCTAATTTATTATTATCCTAATAAAGAATTTAGTTACAACTCGACTAGCTCATACCCATCAGGATTATTAATTTTATGGATGGCTGTAATCGTGGTTATATCCTTGGTATCTGTGTACGCAATACGTTTTATCAAAGATAAACTGTTTGCTATGTTGCTTTTTTTATGGTTAATTTTGGGAGTATGTCTTTTCTCTTTTTATCACAAACCGATATATGATTACTATTTTGAATTTATGTTTGTTCTGCCATTTTTATTATATGGAAATCTTTTTTATGTAATTACAAGGATTAGAAAATCTCACAAAGTTTATAATAGTTTAGCCCTTATAATTCTTGTTTGTATAATAGCTTTTAATTTTTATAAAACTCCTATTCAATATGCTCCAAATAATCAAATGCGACAAATGCAGGAAGTATCAGATTTTATACTTAGTAAGACCAATAACCAACCTTATAACTTTGCTTTAGCTTCGAAAGGAGATTCTCCAGATGCATATCTATACTTTTTCCATATCGCACATCGTGATCCTGTGACGATTGATAATCTTATCAATGACCCTAATCGTACTACTGTTACCAATCAGTTATTCGTAGTTTGTGAATCACAACCTTGTCAGGTAATCGCCAATTCCGATTTTCCCATTGCAGGATTTGGACAGGCTCAAATAGTCGGACAATGGCAAGTCTCGGTTGAAAAAATATATAAGTTAGTTCATTACAATCCAGGTAAAATTTAAGAGTGTAATATGTGTTGAAATTTTATCTATCTCTAGAATAGATAAAACACTTATATGGAACAAACTCAGAAAATAATTATACGGGCACAAAAGTGCCCTTTTTGTGAGGAGCTAATGGGTGATATGCCCGGTAGTAGAGATGCGTATTGTAAAAATTGCGGCTTCAAGGATCCTTGCTGTGAGTAATCTACTTTGTCCCAGCATACCAAAAATGCATAGTTACTCCTCCTGGAGTTTGATTAGGTGTTGTAGCACCTCGAATTTCGGTTCTAATCCTCCAATTACTACCATTTTCGACAAATAGCGAATTGATATGTATAGCAGTGCCATATTCACCACTTGAATTTTTCACTAAGGGATAGATAAGAGCGTGTACTCCATTAAGAGTTAAATGGGAGAGTGTTTCGGAAATTGTTAAGATTGGCTGACTGCTAACAGGTATTGGTTCCAGAAAGCTATCAATGTACTTTCTATATTGACTTGATGCAAGATTTACAACCTCACCTAAGTTAAAAGGGGTTGGATCAGCCGACGGTGGAAGCCATTTATGTGAGTTAGGATCCAGGCTGAAATGTATTCCTGAAATGTCTTCTGTTTTTCTAGAGCCGTTTCTATAGGAAAATTTCCAATCTTTATTATAGTCACCAGTTATAACAATTCTTCCACTGTCCAAAGCAGAAATTAATTGTGCTCCCTTAAGTGACTTGGAGGATTTACGTATGAAACGGAATATGGCAATATCTCCAGGAATGTGAATAGGTCTTTCTGAATGATTCATTACCTCAACTTCAGCGTACATAGGATGATGGGGTGTATATCTTTTACCTCCATGAAGTGGTTTTAAAGTTTGTTCAATAACGTTCATAGAAGTAGAGAAAGGCCCAACTTCCAAGCCTGGCTGAGCTACCCGACTGCGGGTAGCGATATTATATAGATGGATATTACCGGAATTTAGTAGTTTGGCTATTTCTCCAGGAATTGAGGAATGGACTCTCGTACTAGTGTGTGGGTCAACTATTGTTTGATCCAAGGTATAAATATCTGAGCTGATTACATCTGGCATTTTGCTTTCAACCATGGACGGATTTTAACATTCTAGATCTACTCAGTCAAAATTATCAAAAATACTCAATTTCTTTATCAGATTTATTCTGAAAGTATGGGTTGGCGTATTTGAGAGTTGTTTAATAGTTTTTTCTTTCCTGAGTTAACAACTGTTGCTGCTAATACCACAAGTAGAAGGAAAAAAAGAGTGGTAAAAAATGCCATGTGATATCCCTCAACTATAGCTGAGGGAGAACTAATGTTACCCGCAAAATTATTAGTTGCAGTTGTGCTTATGCTAGATAAAACAGCCAGTCCAAGTGCGCCTCCCATTTGCTGTGAAGTATTAATAAGACCTGAGGCTAATCCTGCTTTGTGAGCAGGGATCCCCGTAGTAGCAGTTAATACCACCGGCATAAATGTCAAACCCATGCCCAGTGGGATAAGTACAAATGATGGCAAGACGCTAAAATAATTCCCATTAACAGGCATAATAGTTAGAAACGCAAGGCCCGTCATTACAATCATTGGTCCCAATATCAAAAATGGCTTAAAACCATACTTTGCAACAAGTTTTGGAGTTCTGGAAGATGTGATACCAAGAATTAGGGGGAATGGCAAGAAGCTTAGTCCGGTAATAAATGAGGAATAATGCAGAATAGTTTGTAAGTAAAGTGATGTTATAAAAAAGTTACCAAACAGAGTAGCGGCCAAGAGTGCCATCATAATGTTGGCAATCACTACATTTTTGGAAGAAAAAATATCCAAGGACATTAATGGATGATGATAGGTTTTTTCTCGTATAACAAAAAATACATGAAATACAATTGCCAATATCAAAAGCGAAATAGTTTGGATACTCGTCCACCCCCAGATACTTGCTTCACTGATAGTAAAGACTAAAGTCATAATACCTCCGGTGATCAAACTTGCTCCAAGTAGATCTAAATTTTTATGGGTAGTTTCTTCCTTCTCATGAGCGGGAAGGATAAGTGCAATGGCTAGACTAATAACAATTCCCACAGGTACGTTTATAAAGAAATTCCATCTCCAGTTTATAAATTCAGTCAAAAAACCTCCCAATAATAGGCCTAGTGCAGCTCCTCCGGTAGCAACTGTAGTCCATAAAGATAAGGCTTTGTTTCTCTCAGTTCCTTCTGGGAAAATTGTCAGAACAATCGACAAGGCGGCTGGAGACATAAATGCAGCTGCTAGACCCTGAAGAGCACGAAGAACTATCAATAAAAATGCCGACTGACTGATGCCTATAATAAATGATACTAATGTAAAGGCACCCATGCCAAATAACAATGTTTTCTTTCTACCAAATAAATCTGCAGTTCTGCCTCCCAGTAATAAAAATCCGCCAAATGTCAGCGAGTATGCAGTTACTATCCATTGCAATGTATCAGTATTAAAATGGAGTGATTGTTTAATAGCAGGAAGTGCTACATTGGTAATTGAAGAATCTAAAACTACCATAAATTGAGCGATAGCCACTAGTAGAAATATTAACCAAGATTTATTTTTAAACATGAAATGACTGTACTATTAAATAGTTTAAGTTGTCAACTATTGAATTTACTATATAATTGATATATAATTCAAAATAGGTTTTGTATGAAAAACAATCTTTATCTTCAATTATTTCAGGTGGCACTAATTGCCAAGCATGACCTTATGACAATTGCCGATGAATTCGACTTATCAGTGATGCAGTTATACACGATGTGTATGTTGGCGAATAATAAATCCATACCTATGAATTCTCTGTCTAACCGATTGCACTGCGATGCTTCTAATATTACTGGAATAGTAGATCGGTTATTTAATCATACATATATTACCCGTGAGGAAAATCCTGATGATAGAAGAGAAAAAATGATAAAATTAACCACAAAAGGTGAAAACTTATGTGAGAAGATTACGAAGAAAATAGATGCCATGAGACCTGATTACCTACATAGTTTAGGTGATCAGCAAAAAAAACAATTAGGGGAGATTTTGAATTTAATGCTTAATATCTCTGCTAAGTAATATTATTCGCCTGGTTAAAACAAATTAAAAATTCTTGACAGAGAGACAACACTTGAGGATAAACAACGTCATGAAGTTAGAAAAAAAGTTTTTTTTGCCTATGAATTAACTCGCTTGGCTGAGTATCGTAAAATGGGAGATTTATAGAGAATTAGGTATCTTATTTTGCAACCTTTATAATTCAAATCACAATTTATTATTCTAAATATGTGAGAAGATTTGTATTTAAAATTTCAGGATTACTAGTATTATTTCTCATCCTTCTTCTTAGATTACACGGCTTGGTATTTGCAGTTGTCAACTATACATACCTAAGTTCTTTTGCCAAGCTTTTCGGGCAATGGGCAATTTAACAATCCTCAAAGTTTGGTAATTGGTTCATTATTTAATAATTGACAAAAAGAAATTTAGGTGTTATAGTAATTTCTACAATTTAATAAGAAAGACTATGAAGGAGAAGAAGTAGAGAATTAAGGTGACATCAGAAAGGGAGCGGTTGATGAAAGACTCCCCGAACTTAATATCTTCGAATTACTCTCTGGAGTCGAAATCCTAAAGCGCAAGTCATTAAGATTTACGGGTAAGCCCGTTATAGCTGAAAAAGTGTGTCGGAAACGGAGCACTTGAAATGAGGCTAATTTAGTCATAATTTTAAGACCCGCAAAGGGTCTTTTTTTTAGCTATTAGCAAAGCAAGGTGGTACCGCGAGAAGCCTCGCCCTTGTCTATCTACGAGAATGTGATAGATGAGGGCGAGGTTTTTTTGTGAAAAACTATGAACAAACAACGAATATTATGGTTTCAAGATAGCGCAAAGCTACGTACGGATCCCCGAGATTGGGGTAGATTAGATGTACTTACGCGAAGACTGATTCAGCGTGTTGGCCATCCGGATTTCGAGAATCTAATTGTGGATCCCATTTCACATTTGCAGGCACTGCAAGGTGAATTAAGCACACGCTCTTTCAGTACGATCATTGATCTGTCAGGACAAATGCAGCGTCAATTAGTAGACATCTTTCCTCAGACAACCATTAGAGGAGACTTGCATCTAAGTCGTGTTAGAGTTGTCTCTTCTCCCCGCGTGGATGGGATTGGGCATTTCGTGTCGTTGGGGACGAGACAAATTCAATCATTGCGTGAATCTTTGGATTTATCCCAAACATTATTTCTAGACGATGTTGGTTGGTCAGGGCGTACTATGATCGATGCAGCAAGATTGCTGGGCGTAGATATGGAAAAGGCAACATTTGCTTTTATTACGGCCAATATGGGAAATTTCGGACCAGACAGACCAGGTGGAACAAGAATGTTGGAACAAGCAGGAGCTCAAGTTTTGGCAGGAAGTATGGTGCAGACACCGCAAGATGATGGATTTCATTTAGTGGATTTTTTTGACCACCCAGGTCTTGGACGGACGGAAGTGTTTGATCTCATTATTCATCTACAATCCTTGCGCGAGAGATTAGTTATTGCCGACGAGACAAGTAAACAAAGTATAGAGAGAGAAATAAAAGATATTCTTACAGTCCAGCGTGAGACCCTGTTTCCCAAGGCTATAGGCACACAAGAAATGAAGATGTTACAGTCAGAAGGAAAAGTGGTCGCTCAGAATGGCCTAAATAAAAATTCATTTTTTGACAGAAATATACCTAACTGGTTGATGCCGTCTTTTTCTCGAAGAGTGAGACAGCAACAGTTGAGAGAACACAAAACAGAAATATGTGAAACCATCAGGGAATTACAAGAGGTGAGCAGAGAACAAGAAGTGTCACATGAAACCAGATTAGATTTTGTAGGAGAAAATGGTAGACTCAAAAGAGAAAGGATGTAGCTATGAGAAAACGTCAATTACAAATTGGTGTAATGGGTTCATGTACAGATATAGTACATTCTGAAGAGTTATTAAAATTAGCTGAGGAAGTAGGATTTTTAATCGCACAAAACAAAGCAAGCTTATTGATAGGTGCGGAAAAAGATATAGACTCTCTTTCTCAAGCAGCTTGTCGGGGAGCCAAAAAAGCAGGGGGTCTGGTCATTGGGGTGACATATGGTAAAGGCCTGGATGTGCGTGAGAAAAATATTGACGCAGTAATTGCCACGGGTTTGGAGCGCGGTGGGGGTAGAGAATTTGTCTTAGTTAACAGTTGCGATGCAGTTATTACCATTAATGGTGGTTCAGGAACATTGACTGAAATGGCCATTGCTTATCAGGCTAATATTCCGATTGTGGCTTTAGCTCAAAGCGGAGGGTGGAGTGAGAGATTAGCAGGAACATTTTTAGATGAGAGGAGGAGGATAAAAGTTTTAGGAGCCAGATCGGCAAAAGAGGCTGTAGAAAAAGTAATTATATTAGTTAAAAATAAAAAAAGTTGCTAATCCCTCGTTTAGAAACGGAACTATTATTATATAATTGGCCGGTTATTACTTATTCAATATAACTAATTTGTGCATATCTTTTAATCTGATTTAACTTACAAAAGGTGAGATAAAAATGAGAATGCATAAGGATAAATTGAAAAACAAAGTCATATCACGATCAAATTTGTCAGAGGGATATTTAAAGGTCACTAGAGCGGCGTAAATAAAAACTACTGGTATCAAGTAAGTCAAAAATTGGGTATAAATCGAGGTTTGAATGGTTGATTTCCATACAAGATTTTGTGCGATGAGGGTAGTTTGCGCAAAGAAAAGATAAGTATAGCTGGTAACTGTTCAAAATATTTACCATCTGCGCTGGCAATTGTCTTTAATTTTTTTATGAAAGGCATGAATTAATTTTAGCAGAGGCTATCAAATTTTGTTTTTATAAATATCTGGTCTAGTTTGGTAATTTAGGAATAATTGAGCTACAATATTTTTAATGCAGCTGCCTAAAGTAAAAATTGAACAGAAGATTTTACTCCTTTTTATTCTCGTGGCAATTGTCCCTCTGCTTATTACAAACTTTGTTTGGCTAACCATCTCACAAAATCAAATTCTGAATAACACCTCGACTTTAGTTAGAGAAGCAGCCAGTCAGGGGCAACTTGAAACTTCAGATTTTTTAAAAAATAAGCTTGTCAGCCTTATTGTTTATTCGCAGACATTGCCGGTTCGTACGAAAGATATACCCAATACTACTTCTGAATTGCAAAATTATATAGCCCAAGACCCCGACATTCAGGATCTAATATTATTAGATAAAAATGGCAATGAATTAGTACATGTCTCACGCGACAAAGTCTATCCTGTTAGCCAGTTGAAAAATGACGCCAATGACCCATCCTTCAAAGTACCAAACTTTGGTGGAGGAGAAAAATATGTCAGTCCGGTAAGCATAGATGCAGCAGGTGATCAACAAGTTACATTGTCCATTCCCATTATTATCTCTCACAATTTACCCAATATTGAGGATATGAACACTTCAGCTATTGGGACATTTCGGAATAGTAATGAGATTGCCGGCGTGCTCGAAGAAAAAACAGAATTAGCTTCGTTGTGGAAGCAGCTGTCCACGATTAAAATTGATAATTCCGGTTATATCTATGTGGTTGATGAGAATGGAAAGTTAATATTTTCCCCTAAAACTCCAACAGCAAATAATGCTTCAACAGTTTTAAACAAAAAAGAAGTAGCTGCATTTGTCAATTCTCTTCCTAGTACTAGCAGTACGCCTGAGCCGGTGGCAAACAGTGTAGATAACCAAGGTAAACAAGTTCTGACTACCTATAGTCAAGTATTACTGACTCAATGGGGAATCATAGCTCGAGTACCTATCAGTGACGCTCTTAGTTCTGTAAGGCAGGTGGAAATATTTGGCATAGTTCTCTTTCTGGTAATGTTGATATTTATTACCATTATCAGTTTGGGTCTGGCCAAAAATATTACTACGCCAATTCATATTCTGGCGGCAGGCGCCAAGCAGTTCGGGCAGGGGAATTTTCAATCTAAAGTACTTATAAACACGCGTGACGAGTTAGAAGATCTAGCATCAACTTTTAATGACATGGCAAAAAATCTTCAACAGGCCTTCGCCAGGTTAAATGAAAGTAATAAAAAAATTGCCTTCGAGCGCAATAAAGCGGATTTAGTCTTGTATAACATGACTGAGGCTATCATTGCACTAGATGAAAAAAGGAACATCGTGTTATTTAATACGGTGGCAGAAAAATTGACCGGATATTCTCAGCAAGAAGCTATTGGTAAACCTATAGAAAGTATTATTTCCCTCTATGAACAAGACAAACCTATAACAGCAAATGTATATGCTCCTGAAACATCATCCGACACTGCACCAGCTGCTAGCGAAATGTTTTCCAAACTACAAATACAATTACAAACCAATCGAGGTCATAAGCTGCCGGTCAGACTTACGTCGGTAATTTTGCATAAAAATGAATCTTCCGATATCACGTATATTTTGACTATCCATGATCTAACAGAAGAGTTGAATTTAGAAAAGATGAAACTTGATTTTGTCTCTATTGCTGCACATGAGCTACGTACGCCTCTTACCATTATACGTAATTATATGTCAGTTTTTCGGGAAGAGAATATTGCCAAATTAAATAATGAACAGAATATGTTTTTAGATAATATCAGCCGAGGAGTAGAACAGTTAACATTCTTGATCAATAATATTCTAGATGTCACCAATATTGAAAAACATAATATCAAGTTACATCCTGTATCTGTGAATTGGGTGGGATTGGTAAAGCAAACGGTTACTGATATTAGTCCTACGGCAAAATCCAGAAATATTATGTTAGTTTTTCAAGATAGTCCAACTGATTTGCCGCATGTGATTGCTGATGAAATGAAGATACATGAAGTACTGGCAAATTTAATTGATAATGCTATCAAATATACTCCCGAAGGTGGTCGTGTGATGGTATCACTGGAAAAACAGGATGACAAAATTATTACCCATGTTAAAGATTCAGGCATTGGCATTCCTGAAGATGCTCGTTCACATCTGTTTACCAAGTTTTATCGGGTCTCCAGTGAACTTGCAGCAGGAGCAAAAGGAACGGGCTTAGGACTGTATATCGCTAAAAGTATTGTAGAACTACATCACGGAGAGATTTGGGTAGATTCAGTAGAAGGGAAAGGATCAACTTTCAGTTTCTCTTTGCCAGCTGACAAAGTATAAAATACATTTGACTGGTTTTGTCAGTTATCTGCCCTTTACTTATATGTAGATTTTTTTATAATGACTACTATGATTGGGGCGACACCTCGAATTCTCCTAATAGAAGATGAACAATCGATAGGTTTTATTTACAAAAGACAACTCGATTTGGCTGGCATGCAGACAGATACTTTTACAACTGGTAAGTTAGGGTTGGAAGCATTTGGCAGAAATAGTTATGATGTGGTATTGCTGGATATAATGCTACCAGACACCAATGGTTTAGAAATACTTAAAGAAATTCGCAAGGATAATAAGAATGCTCATGTAATTATCATCATGCTCACCAATCTCGGACAGGATTCTGTTATAAAAGAAGGTATGACGATTGGTGCTAATGGTTATTTGATTAAAGCTAATTTTACACCTACACAGTTGGTGGCAGAGGTTAAGAATATTTTAGCGCAAAATAAAGCACCACAATCATCAGACTCCACAAAAAATTAAGAATAACCAGCAGTTTAACTACTATTTCCCAATTTGCTTTTTTATATATTTTGAAGATTTTAGAAATTACATTTTCATGCCTACAGTAGGAGCAGGTGACATCGGAGCTTTAGTTTGGGGAGAAGACATCTTCATGGTTGCAGTCGGTGAAGCTGACATACTATTAGAAGGAGTAGCTGATTGTGTACTTCCCATATTCATGATCTTATTCATCTGGTCGTTGGAGTTAGAGTTACCTGCGCAAACGATATTTTGAGTTACAGAGTTAGGAACTAAATATAAGTCAACATGATAATGAGGAGCGTTGTAGCCAGCGTGTCCATCGGGTTCGTATGTTATATCGACATGGTTGACATTGATATCCATAGCTGGCAAATTGGAAACACCCTGTCCATCCAAAAATGACTGTTTAGCCAGCATATACTCCAGACCTATTATTTTGCCATTATTTACCATATACACTGGCCCTTGCGGGATATCTATCGGACGTATATATAATTGTCCTTGATGATTGGAACAAGTTTCAATCATCTCAGCGTCTTTGGGTAGTGTAAGCGCTTGGGTCTGGGTTTTTACAGGAAGATTTTGCACTGTACTTTTAGGCAAGGCGTTGGTTAGAATATACCCAGCTACAATACCTACCAAAAAAATCACTGCCACCAATATATAAATTAAAAAATGTTTACTGCCCGAATGGACATGGTGAGTGGGTGGAGTGGTGTTATTTACAGGTGCAGAGTGTTGGGATGAAGATGATCCAGTTTGGGCAGAATTATCCATAACTTATTATTTACTCCCTCGCAAACATTGTCAAGTGTGGTCTTAAATAAAAAGATAAATATTATATAATTTAGTAGTTATGTCATTAAGAGAGAGAATAAGACAGATTAAACATTTACGAAACAGATATTTTATCTGTGTTCTGGAAAATCCGACGGATATTATGAATATCGCAGCTACTTTGCGTAATGTGTCGGCGTTTGGAGTAGAAAAGTTGTATGTCATAGGCAATAAAAAAATTTCCCATGATTTTGAATCAACACGCCAAAACAAAAAATTAACCAATTTAAGTGTAGGATCTAATAAATGGGTATTTGTGAAATATTTTGATACGACAGATGAATGTTTAGCACATTTGAGAAAAAATTTATATACGATTGCAGTAACCTCGTCACATATAAAAGATAAAAAAAATGTAAATCTGTATGCACAGATTTTTACACAGAAAAGATTGGCAGTATGGTTTGGCAATGAAACAAGAGGAATTTCTGAAGAGGCAGTTAATGGTGCAGATATGTGTATTCAAATTCCCATGGGAGGTATAGTGGAAAGTTTAAATCTAGGAACTAGCACGGGGATTGTATTGAGCTATATTGGTTATCAACGCTTGGGATATATCTATTCTCATAAAAAAGTCAGTTTTAAACCAAAGGGTTTGGAGAGTATTAAAATGCGCTCTTGGGAAGATTTCTTAAGCTGGGGGAAATAGCAAAATTGGTTGAAAAACTAAATAAAAATTAAGGTTAAATTTTATTTTGATATAGTCCCCAAAAATACGAGAGCAGGGAAATTATAAAGCCAGTTGCCATTACTAAAGAATAAAGACTTACTTGGGAAGGAATAAAAGCAGAACCGCTAAAAATTGATAACAACACACCAGCTAAGCCAACTCCTGATGCCCAGATCCAGTAATTTTTCCTGAGCATAATCGCTCTCACAAACAAAGCAATCGTACCAAGTAAAAGTAACAATCCGACAATAATATGGGCTGCCAATGGTAGCTGTTCCCAGGCAAATTTCCACATAAACGCATCTTTGGTACTAGTAGGAAAAGTTATGTACAAAGTGGTAATCATGCCAAGAAGATATTGAATAACAAGTAACACTATCATACCCATTGCATGAAAATTTAGTTGGCGTTGCTTTTTTCCTTGCATATTTATTATTTTATCATATGTACATATAGTGAGCCTATTAGAAATAAAAAAGATACTTATGTATGGGTTTAAAATTGTTACCTTCTGATTTATAATTCAGAGATGAAAAATGAGCTTTTGACTGGGTCAATGATATGTGTGCATGAAGGGTTAATTAAAATACTGCAAGCCAAGAAAACTGCAGGAATTATAGGACAGCAAACAGTTCTTCAGGGAAATGATACTTTTGAGCTAGGATATGCCATATCCGGAGACGAAATATTAATTGCCGAACTGTATTTAGCCAAAGCTTCAGATAAAGGTTGGACAAATACAACAGGAAGAGCAAATCATAATTTAAAGCCGGAGCAAGTCTCTTTACTAAAATTCAAGTTTGATTTACAAAGGGCGAGCGTGTGTCCGATTAGAGCTTTAGCAGTTACTAGACCCGAGTTCGAAGGAAGAGGCTTGGCTAGCGCCTTAAGTTTGGAACGCGATATAGTGATAGAAGATATCATGGTGAGACATCGTGAAAGATTTGTGAATCGACATGTATATTCAGAAATTATAGATATGGCAGTCCCGAATCTAATAGATAACCCTGCCAATAGAACAGGCTGGTCATCTAGAATGGCAACTAAACTGGGTTATAAATTGTTCGACCCCTATGGCGTATTTCCTATATATAGAAAAGTTTTCCAGTAATAGGCACGTTGGTGGATTTAAAATTATTTACATGCTAAACTGGGTGAGTGAAGAAAATATTGAAATCCCCACTCAGATTTTGGAAATGGTTTTTACATACTTCCTGGAAGAAAAAAATACTAATTGTGGTGGGTTTGTTAATTGTAATATTGATCCTAAAAAATATCTTCTCACCTTCTGCTAAACAAGCATATACCTTCGACACAGTTTCACTAGGAAATATAGATCAGCTGGTTACGGAAAACGGAACAGTAACTTCTTCTAATCAGACAGATGTGTATTCCCCCGCCAATGGAGTCTTGGATCAGCTATTTGTGCATAATGGAGACAACGTATCTGTGGGTGAAAAATTATTTACTGTTCGCAGTAGCGCTACAGCTCAGGAACAAGCAGTTGCTTACGCTAATTACCTTAGTGCTCAAAGCAATTTAAATGCTGATAATGCCACGTTATATTCTCTGCAGTCAACAATGTTTGCGGATTGGCAAACATTTACCAATTTAGCTACCAGCTCTACCTATCAAAATAGTGATGGTTCACCAAATTATACCAATCGAGTTTTACCTCAATTTACTACAGCTCAAGATAACTGGCTGGCCGCGCAGGCTAATTTTAAGAATCAACAAAGTGTGATTGCAAAGGATCAGGCAGCTCTAAATAGTACGTATTTGGCTTATCAGGCAACGCAAAATGCGACGGTTACTGCTCCCAGCAATGGAATCATAGCCAATATTGTTGGCTTAACTGGATCTAAAGTTCAAGCCGAGACGTCCAGTTCTCAAGCTACTGCCACTACGACTGTAATTACTCCTGTAATGATAATAGGTACCAATCATGGATCTTCAATTCAGACAACAGTAAGTGAAGTGGATATAAATAAAGTTGCACTTGGTCAAAAAGCTGATGTAACATTTAGCGGTATTCCCAATAAAACATATACCGGAAATATTATTCAAATTGACAGTTATGGTACGGACACCAATGGGGTAGTTACATATAATGTATTTTTGAAATTACCTAATGCTGATAACCTGGTTAGGCCGGGGATGTCAGCTAACCTGACTATTCACACTGCTCAAAAAGATAATGTCTTAACTGTTGCCAATGCGGCCATAATTCCTTATCAAAATGGAAAAGCAGTACAAATTTTAGCTAAAAACGACAAAGTAAAGTTTGTGCCTGTATTAGTGGGCCTGCGTGGGTTCTCCCGCAGCGAAATTATTAAGGGCGTAAGCCAAGGAGAGAAAGTAATTTTGGGTAATACCCAGTTAACCAATAACCAATCAAGTGGGCCAAATAACGGCGGTTAACGGGCGTTTTATGAATAGTCTTAAAGAACCTCTTATTGATTTCCAGCATATACGTAAAGTGTACAAAACAGGGGATAATGAGTACGAAGCCTTGAAGGATTTAACTGTGCAAATCATGCGGGAAGAATTTGTGGCCATTATGGGACCATCGGGTAGCGGTAAATCAACCACAATGCACATTATGGGAGCTTTGGACACACCGTCCAGCGGAAAATATTTGCTTAACGGCAAAGACATATCCAACTATACTGACGATCAACTGGCGCATATTCGTAATCAGGAAATAGGTTTTGTCTTTCAATCATTTAATTTACTCTCCAGAACTAGTGTGATTAAAAATGTCGAGCGGCCAATGTCTTTTAGCGCTCTGTATCCTCCGGACAAAAGGAGAGAGCGGGCTATGGATATGCTGCGCCTCGTACATCTGGAAGAAAAAGCGGACAATCTGTCCAATCAGATTTCCGGTGGTCAGATTCAGCGCGTGGCGATTGCGCGGGCATTGGTTATGAATCCATCCTTGTTATTAGCAGATGAGCCTACCGGCAATTTGGATAGTAAAACATCGCATGAAATCATGTCATTTTTTCAAACATTGCATGCTCAGGGACACACTATCGTAGTTATTACTCATGAACCTGATATTGCCGCGTACGCTGATAGGATTATATTAATCCGTGATGGTAGTATTGTTTCAGATGAGAAGAATAAACATAAAAAGAAAGGGGAGCAAAGATGAATTATTCAGAAGTGTTTATCACGGCTGTCAGATCATTGAGATCGAATATTTTGCGAACAATTCTGACCATGCTGGGGATTATTATCGGAATTTTTGCTGTGACATTAGTACTGATTATTAGTCAGGGAGCAACAGCTGCTATCACCTCCAAAATATCAGCTCTTGGTACCAATCTATTATATATTGTCTCTACTCCCGATATTCCTTTAAGCCGGGATGATGCAAAAGCAATTAGTCAGCAGATTCCGCAAATCAATTTGATAGCCGAACAAGTTGTGACGACTAAAACAGTCTCTGCTAACGGGCAAAGCAGTAGTGTTAGCATCAATGGTGTAACACCCTCGTATGCCGATATGTTATCCCTTATTCCTCAGTATGGTAATTTTTTTACGGATGATGATGTTACTTCATACAGTACAGTGGCAGTATTGGGACAACAGGTGGTGACCGATTTATTTGGGACTGGTTCCAATCCTGTAGGACAGATCATACAAATTGGTAACAGCTCTTTTTACGTAGTAGGAGTATTACAGGCTAAAGGTAGCTCCATTGCAGGAGATCCGGATAATTCGATATATATTCCTGTGACTACTGCTATGAATACAGTTGCGGGAAAGCAGACGTTAACAGATATTGAAGCAGGGGTTACCAATAGTAATGCAGTTGAAGTTACGGCTCTGGAAGTCAAACAGTTAATCATCGACCGGCATAATATAACCGATCCAAATGTGATCAAGAAATATGCCATATTTACTTCAAAGGATTTATTGGCTACGGTGGGAACAATTACTAGTATTTTAAGTGGAGTCTTGGCTGGTATTGCCGCTATTTCTCTCCTGGTCGGGGGTATTGGTATTATGAACATTATGCTTGTGACGGTGACGGAAAGAACTAGAGAAATTGGTCTTCTTAAAGCCATTGGAGCTACAAGAAGTAATATTTTAGTACAATTTTTAATTGAAGCAGTTGTCTTGACGGTATCGGGAGGTTTGATTGGGACTTCTTTGGGAATTGGGGTGGGATTATTACTTTCAAGTATACTTAAAGTTCCTTTTACCTTACCGGTAGGTTCGATTATAGCTGCAGTAATTGTCTCAATAATTATTGGTTTGCTCTTTGGTATTTACCCCGCACAAAGAGCTGCCAAAATGAACCCTATCGATGCATTACGGTATGAATAGGCAAAATAATACGCAATGTTGAGAGTGTCGTAGATCCAATTTTTTCTATAGGATTTTTTACACATCTCACGAGGAGATCTTCCATTTGAAATTTTAAAATCAAAAATCAGCCACTCATTAAACAATCCTGATATTATTTCTATATTATCTTCTCGAAGATCAATAACGGTCTTACCAAAGAATTCTTTGACTGCCCTTTGCATAAATGTTTCATTATGGCTTGCGTATTCAACTACCTGTCCTAATTTGACTTTTAACACTTATTAAAAAATGCAATTAGATTTTATCATTTAGCATAAAATATAAAAATTTAGTAACACTGTATTCTGATGGTCAATATATATACTTATGAAATAAATTGAGAAATTTACGCTTGATATCTCAGACTATGCTTTTATTGGGGTGTGTAGTTTAATTTTAATAATAAGATATATTAATTGTATTATAATTTATTTTTATTCTACTTATATGAAAATAGTCTAAAAAGTATATTAATTTTTAATTCGGGTAACCATTCCATAAGATAATTCATATACTTTTCAACTTTTTTAAGCTATTGACAAATTTAAGATCCTAGCTCATGATTATGTTATGACAATAATCAACGTTATATTTGTTATTTTAACTATCATTAGTATACCATTGGCGATTTTAGCAGGATTATTAGCAATTATTTTGTTTATTGTCTATGCCGTAAGCTCAAATAAAAAAAATAATAAGGGGATAAAGAAGGCAGCAATAATCAGTCTCATTATCGCCCTCATTGGATTTCCCGGAATATTTGTCTTATATTTTATAGTTAATCTTGTCGTACAAGTGTTATTTGGTATTTCAATACATTAGAGTTTATGGCAAAATCTAAATCTTACCCTAAAGGATACGTAGGGTTTTGGAAGCGCTTTCTCGCATATTCAGTTGACACACTGATAATTGGTATTATTAGTGGAGCTGTAGGTGGTGGTACTTCATTTTCATCCATAATGTCTCGTCAGCATACTTTGTCTCCTCAAGTTAATGGAATCGCTTTACTCGTAGGTATTGTATATTTTGTCTTCTTTTGGATCAGTCAAAATGGTCAGACACTGGGTAATAAGTTGTTAGCCATTAGGGTAGTTAAAGAAAATGGGATGCCATTAGACTTAGGTTCGGCAATCATTCGTTATTTAGGTTATATAATTTCAGGATTTGTACTCTGTTTAGGATTTCTTTGGGTTGCCTGGGATAGCAAAAAACAGGGTTGGCATGACAAAATGGCGGGGACTATAGTTGTAAATACAGGTGGAAAATCGCATACCCTGTTGGCAATTCTGATCGTTTTTCTCACTTTTATATTAGGAATCATCTTAGTGGTAATTATTGTTGTAGCAACCGCTTTAGGTGTATTGAAAGGGAGTAATTTGTCTCAGACTTCTACTTCGCAGTATACACAAGCACAGGCGGATGCATTTGCTCTAAAAATATTTACCTTAATTAATCAAAAGAGAGCAGCAGATAATTTAGCTCCATTAAATGAAAATCAAGATTTATGTATATATGATCAAAAACTTTTAAGTGAGGCCGCCTCAGTAAAGAATTTTCCATTCGGTCAGCATTTTTTAGAAGATACCGCAAATCCACAACTACAAGCTGCATATTTTAGTCAGTTTACCCAAGAATTTATCGAATATACCCCCACCCTCCCGGTGGATCAGGCAATACCTGCAGCCAACGACTGGTATACAAAAAAGGGTTTAGCAATTAACTATGCAGCTATCACAGATGGTTGTATACGTTCAGATCCAAATAATACCATCTTCATTTATGCAAAGGCTACTTCTAACCCATAATTCTAATTCAGTGTCATCGAAAAATACAATCAAGTATTAAAGATTTTATTTGCTGTTATTTATTATTATCCTGAAAAATAAAATTATTGAATTCGATTAATGCAATGTTATCTCTAATATAAGAAGGATATATTACTTCTCGTATATTTAAAAATGGTGAACGAAAATTTAAAATATATAACGTCACAATTACTGGTAAGAAAAGTTCTCACAAGCTTATGATGAATACTAATATTAGTCCGGCGGGATAAGGATTTGTTTTTTTAAAGTATTGGTTTTCGAATTTCTTTCCAGAAAAGAACGTTTGTTTTTAATTAACCACTATACTACTTTTTTTCATGAAAATTTAGCTCATTTAATCAAGCAAACCAAAGATACTCAAAGTTGGGGAATGAAACCATCATAAATAGAGGAAATATTATCTTTACTAGACCATAGAATTCAGGAATGCAAATTAGAGTTAAAATGGGTATTGCATCTCAATTAAAGATATAGTTCAACAGATAATAAATAAGAAATATTCATTAATAAGATCTAAAATAAATATTTACTCTTGCTTTCTTGTACTTTCTATTAGGTGTATACTGTGGGACATAATTCCAATAAGAAATTCGATAAATTTAGTAGAGAGTAATTACATTCAAAATAGTTATATGATTTTGCTAAATAAATGAAAAAGAAAAATAACATTCTTCTCATATTTAATCCCCACGCAGGGGAGAAAAGAGAAATAGTAGGCAAAAAATCAAATTTTACGATTGATGAAATTAAATCATTGTTAAAAAAATATTATCTCAATTTTGATTATGTTAAAACTAAAGGTCCAGGGGACGCAAAAAAATTAGCAAAATCCGCTTCAAAAAAAGGATACGAAATAGTCTTGGCAGCTGGAGGTGATGGCACAATCAATGAAGTCGCAAATGGTTTAGTTGGTTCTAACGTAGTATTAGGCATAATTCCTTTAGGTTCATTCATGAATATTGCCAAAATGATGGCAATACCCAATCAGCTTGAGCAGGCAATCGAGATTATTAAGATTAATAGAGTAATTAAGGTAGATTTAGGGTCAGTAATTAGAATTAAAGGAAAGTCATTATCACAGCCATACTACTTTCTCGAGACATCAGGAATTGGCCTTGACGCAAAATTTCAAAAATATTTCGATAATATTGAGAAGAAGCATTATGCAGAAATCTTACCAATGTTCAGAACATTATTTAAATTTAAAAACTTTTTGGTTACTATACAAACCGATGATAAAACTATAGAAAGTAAAGCAAATTTAGTAGTTGTAGCTAATGGACCACTAACAGGAGCTTCACTTCGTATGGCGCCTGGGGCCAAATTAAATAATCACAATTTAACTGTAGTAATATATAACATGAGTTGGTGGGGAACTATGAAATATTTTTTTAGATTACTTTTTAATCAACACGTGGATCGCAGACATATACGGATATTGGAAAGCAAAACTGCTAATATTACTACTAATCAGCCCGTTCTTGTTCATGCAGACGCCACCTTATTTGGTGAAACGCCGGTCAGTTATCGAATAAACTCAAGTTGCCTCAAAATAATTTGTGGATTTCCGGAATCTAAAAAAAGAGCAGGATTTATTTAATTACTTAAACGTATTTAATATTTATTTTTGCACTATTAAGAAGTGCTTTATTCATAAGTTGATAATTAATCATAATCATATTAGTTAAAATATTTTATGAAAGCAAAAACCTATTATATTATTCGTCATTCTGAGACGTTTGTAACTCAATCGAAAAGATGGTTTAGAACCTACGGGTTTAAAATATTTACTGCACATATTTTACCCATAGGTAGACCCACAACTGAAAAACTTGCAAGATATTTAAAAAAAGTACCAACAGATTGTAATTTATGTTCTGAATTTCGACGTTGTAAAGAAACTGCGAATATTATTAGTAAAATTACTGGCAAAAACTTTAAATACGACAAAAGATTAAATGAAAATGTTTTTGAACCAGCCTGGTATTTTAGAAGACGTATCAAGAGGCTAATAAAAGAATTAGAATCATCCGAATATGAACGAATCTTAATATGCACACATAGTGTTGTAATTGTCGCTCTAATAAAATTATTATCAGGTGAGCATTTTACTTTTAAAGATTTTTTTATCAATAGTCCACCACCTGGAATCTTAACCATCATAAAAAATGGTAAAGTGAAAGTACTTGACTTTAATCAAAAAGAATCTTAATAAAATTATTAATTATAAAAAAATTCATAATCTGTTATTTAATCTGGTTTATATAGAAAAGAATTTGTTTATTAGACTATATACTATTAATTGTATATTAAAAATTAGCTTAGCGTAACGAAGACAAATGGAATCAGGGTGGTGATATACGTGTAATTATTTTCCGAGCTTTTTTCTCCTTCGTGGTGTAATTGCAATAGCTTCTATTAGAAGAGTGGGGTCTTTTGTACGCAAATCTACTTCAGTTCGGGAGAATTGAAAATATCGATTAGCATCCATTGATTCTCCGGGAGGTAGAACATGCATCTCTCTATAAGAGCGAATAAGTTTTTCTGGTGGAATGCCATCTGTTCTGAGCGCGGGTGAATTCCCTTGAGGTGAAACGTATACTCCTCTTTCAGTTCTTTTATAGCCCCTTGCTTGTAATGCTTCTGCTGATCTACTCATATAATGAGAGTGATTGTAAATGCGTCTGCTTAAAATGTCAATGCCTTTATAGCTGTAGGTATAAAATATAAATTGTAGTAAAAGAGTATCAGTGTATAATTGTAATATGGCTGAATCAAATTTAGATGGATTGCTACCCCAAGTAGACAACGACAAGAAAACTGAAGTAGAGAGAATAGTGGATTCGGACAGAGTAGCATTTGAAGATTGGTATAAGGATCCGCAACATGCACAAAGTTTCGCCGATGCTCCACACGCAGCTATGCGCTATATATTAGTCCCCAAAGTTTTTCTTGAATTAAGTAATGATCCGGAAGCCGTGAATGCGGTAATTATAGATCAGACAGCTAAAAGACTAAATGGTATTGTGGTAGAGCATAAACTACAACCAGTATCAAATAGTGAAAGTTATGAACAATATAATATGCTGCTCGAGCAAAAAAGAAAAAATACCCCTAATGATGAGATTTTTATACCACCGGACGGTCCGGATGATATTGATCCCGAGCATTTATTATATAACAGTTTTGTTGAGCAGGGTTTGATTGATTTTAATGATTATGTTGCTAATGTAATTACACTTGATGTAAATGAAAATGGATGCCTATATGTAGGGACATATCATGACCGTGAAGAATTGCGGGGAAAAGGCGTTGCCAAGAGTTTTTATAAACGATTGCAGGATGTGGCCAGAAAGATGGGTTTTCGTTATATAACGGGGAATAATGATACACGTAACTTAAGTTTTTTTACGGGTACACTTGGAAGATCACTTATAAAAGATATAAAACCAGAATATTGGCATTTATTTATGTCCACCCAACAAAGGGCACCATCGGACACAGACACTATAGACTTTTTGTATCCCGAAGACAAACTACAATTCTTAAGTTCCAAATGAGCTGATTAAGTTATAGGCAAAGATCCGTAATTGATATTCTTATTGTAAAATTTAATATTTTCTTCAGATATAGTCATAGGTTTTGGAGGTAGATTAAATCACTAAAAGTCTATATCCTCAGTTTAAAAATTGAATAATAGAAGCGAATCTATTTAGAAGAAATAAAGGAATTAAAGATTTTTAACAGGAAATGTATAATTGGACAAAATATACTAAAATTAAATAAACATGGGAGAAATAGGAGCGGGAATTGATAATATAATAAATTTGCGACCAAGCGATCGATTTTTAGCTACTTTGCAAGCTGGTCAGGTCAAAACTTCCACTGAAAATCGTGAGCATATCAAAGGATACATCGAGGATTATAAAAATGGTATAGATGAGATATCAAACGCTTTAATCAATGATGAAAAAGCTGTGATTATCACTGGTGGTGCAAAATCAGGCAAAACTACTACTGCGATTGCTGTATGTACAGAAATGGATAGAGTACTGGAGAAAAAAAAGCAACAACCATTGATATTTTTTACATCAGCATCGGCTCAACAAACATTTGGAGCTAAACCACAAAAGGATGAGACAGGAGTGTCTTTTGCCAAATTGCCACCTATTGATAAGTTAAAGGAGCATAAAGGGCCGATTGTGATAGTGATTGATGAAGTTTCCCAACGTCTTCCGCTGGAAGGAGTGTGGGAACCATATATTAATCTAGAGCAAACCCGTTTTATGATTCTGGCTCATCCTAATAGTCCTACCACTGAAAAATGGATTGGGCTATTCAATGGAGACACCCAGAAAGTTTCCATGTGTTCGGTAGATGAACTTAAACAGCTAGCAGCATAGAATTACCTTTTACATACTTCATGAGAGAAAAGTATTGTCATTCCGGCCTACGAGCCGGAATCCAGAAACATTAAATTTCCTACAACAATTTAGCTTTTTAAGGAAGGGGAAAGAGAAGGTGTGAACCTGGGTCAAATGGAAGGTGGACTAGTGGACTAGCCACAGATTTAAAGATATAATTGACAGTCCTATTGGCTTCTCAAGGAGGGGGAAAGAGGGTATAATGTGCAGTAAGCTCTATGGATAAGCTTACCTTACCTCAATTAGAACAATTTCTTTGGAAATCTGCGGATATTCTGCGTGGAAAAATTGATAGCTCTGACTACAAAAAGTATATTTTTGGTTTGTTGTTCTACAAACGCATGAGTGATGTTTGGGATGAAGAGTACAAAAATATACTTAAGGAATTTGGTAAAGAAGAATTAGCCAAAGAAGATTATAATCATCGTTTTCAGGTACCCGGAAATTGCAAATGGCAGGTGGTACAAGAGACTTCACAAAATATTGGACAAAAGCTGAATGAGATTTTTGACATTCTGACGAATGTAAATAGTCCTAAGCTGGATAAGATTTTTGATGATTTAGATTTTGCCAACAAAGACCGTTTTCCCAATGAAACAACTCAAAGGCTTATTAATCATTTTTCCCAATACAATTTCGGCAATACATATATTAGTTCTGATCTTCTAGGTGATGCTTATGAGTATTTAATTAAACAATTTGCGGCTGATGCTGGCAAGAAAGGTGGAGAATTTTATACTCCTCGTGAAGTTGAGCGTGTGATTATACAGATAGTAAAACCACATCAAAAAGATCATATATATGATCCGGCAGTAGGTTCTGGGGGATTTTTATTAGAAGCCTATCATTATTTACGGGAAAAAGCAGGGGAGCAAGTTGCAAATACACTTTATCTCTATGGACAAGAATTAAATATCAGTACCTTTGCGATTGCTAAGATTAATATGTTTTTGCATGGATTGGATAGTGCTGATATTAGACGGGGAGATACTTTAGCAAAGCCTCAATTCATTGCAAATAATGGCAACTTGCAGAAGTTTGATATCGTAGTAGCTAACCCACCATATTCAATCAAAGATTGGGAATTTGGTATTTTCAAAAATGATAAATTTAGCCGTACGGCTGGATATGATCAACCACCTCAGAAAAATGCTGATTATGCATTTGTCCTTCATATCATCAAATCGATGAATACAAATGGTCGGGCAGGAATTGTATTACCTCACGGTGTTCTTTTCCGGGGAGGTAGTGAAGGAAGAATTAGAGAGCAAATAATAAAGAAAGATTTAATTGATGCGATTATCGCATTACCCTCAAAGTTATTTTACGGAACTGGTATACCCGCGGCTATTTGGATATTAAATAATAACAAGCCTGAACATAAAAAAGGAAAGATATTGATTATAGATGCAGAAAAAGATTTTCTTGAAGGTAAAAATCAAAATAGTCTCAGGTCACAAGACATAGAAAAAATTATCAATGCATACGATGGATACAAAAATATAGAAAAGTATGCAAGGGTAGTGAATATAAAAGAAGTTGAGGAAAACGACTATAACCTTAATGTTAGACGTTACATTGATAGCAATGAAGAGCAAGAGCATATTGACGTTAAGCAGGTATGGAAAGAATTGCAAACACTGGAAAAAGAAAGGGAAGAAATTAACAAAAAAGTTGCAGGATTTATAAGGGAGTTAGGATATGAAAAATAAAACGATCATTGTCAAAGGACTAGAAGTAGTTACGTTTAAAAAAAATGAAAAGGACTTTATCTCGCTTACTGATATAGCCAGGTATAAAGATAAAGAACGAACTAATTATATTATCCAAAACTGGATGAGAAATCGCGATACTATTGAATTTCTCGGTCTTTGGGAGAAATTAAATAATCCTCAGTTTAAAAGCATCGAATTCGATGCCTTTAAAAGCCAAGCGGGACTAAATAGTTTTTCATTGACGCCACAAAGATGGGTTGAGTCGACAAAGGCTATGGGTTTGGTTTCAAAAGCAGGTCGCTATGGTGGTGGTACTTTTGCTCATAAAGACATCGCATTCGAATTCGCTACGTGGATAAGTCCTGAATTTAAACTCTTTTTGATTAAAGAATTTCAAAGACTCAAAGATGAGGAGAACGAACGTTTGATTCTCGGATGGGATGCAAAACGATTACTTACAAAGATAAATTATCATATTCATACAGATGCCATAAAAGAGAATCTAATTCCTCCTTTCATCTCAAAACAAAAAGAGACTATCATTTATGCCAATGAAGCAGATGTGCTAAATGTTGCATTATTTGGTATGACAGCCAAAGAGTGGCGTGATAAGAATCCCAAAACAGAAGGGAATATTCGCGATTATGCCGATGTAACGCAATTAGTCTGTCTGGCGAATTTAGAAAGTTTGAATGCTGAATATATCCGCGCCGGTTTGTCACAAAATGAAAGACTTCGTAAACTCAACGCAAGCGCAATAACCCAAATGAAATCGCTATTGAATAATCCGAGTGTAAAGAGATTGGAAAGAGAGGGATAAGTAAGAGGAATTATGCAGAAAGAAATAGTATCGATAATCCTGGAAGATTTTCATAAGATCATGGGTGAGGAATGGAAAATCTTTCAAGAAAAGATAATCCACAATTGTTATTGTTCTAAGTGTAATAGTGCGTACGATTCTACGATCGTGGATTATACTGTGGAGATTAACGATCTTGACGATATAATTTTGAGAGGGAAATGCGATAAGTGCCGATATCCGATTAATCGCTATATAGAGACAGGAGAAAACGAGGAGAATGTAGAAATAATTGAGGAAATTAGAAGAAGATATGCAATGAATTAAGATATGAAAAATAATAGGAAGAGAATTTGGGAGAATATAGAGAAGATCACAGATAATTGGTTCAAGTTAATTACCTGGGTTGCACTTTTTGGAGTTTTATTTGGAGTCGCAAAAAACTTAGTTTTATTTGTTGAGAAAGAAGCTCAATATGCATATATTGAATATGAATTCATTATTCTGACAGTAATTTCAGGTATATTGTTATTGGTATATATATTTAAGCTCTGTTACAAAACAACTTATGAATTTTATAAACCTAAAAAAATAAAAAGTTATTATTTGTTACTATATTTGAAACAATTATAGCTACTATGCTTGTGGCGTTTGTTTTATATTCGATCGCAATCATATTAAATATTCAGGATATCTCATATATAAAGTGACCGCGTGTCCAAAACATAACTATAATTAACCACGGAGACATTTTGGAGATTCCAAATAAAAAACTTATACGTTACTTCTTCTCTGCGAAGCGGAGAAGATAACCACTGGGGTCCATGACCAGGATTTCTTTTTGTTTTTTGACTCCGTCGATTGTGTTATATGAACTTTCTTGTAAGCCTCTTTTGAGGGGATAATTATGCTGTTTTAAATTCTCAATTATCTTTTCGATATTGTCTGTTTTGATTTCAAGATTTAGACCTCGGCCATAGGGATATTCGGCTTTGGCATTATGCCATTCTTCATCGTCATCATCTTGTTGGATCATAATCTGACTGCCTTGGTGGGAGATAAAGGCAAACTTAGGATTATCCCTTTGATATTCAAGTTTAAATTCAAGAGTTTTGGTATAAAAGTCCAGACTTTTGCCAAAGTCTATGACATATAGTTCTGGTATGAGCGCATTAAATTTCATATTTATATTATACAAGAGTATTGTATGCAATACAGTATAGTTGACAATGTAGTCCAGTTGGCATGTAATAGGTAAGTGAGACCATCATTTAATATCCTGCAGATTCTCCTAGGCATCTTTGCGATTGTCCTCTTGGATATTTTTGCGTTTATCTTGGCTCAATTTAAGATGATAGGGATGACATATTGGTGGGTAATTATCGCTGATCTCGTAGTTTTATTTATGTTTAGTTGGGTAAAAAATGATTGGCTACCCAGTTGGGTGAAAGGATCGGAAGGAGAGGAAAAAGTACTTGATGAATTAAAGAAATTACCCAAAGAATTTTTACATGTTGCTGATTTTTATGCGCCAGGTCAGTATGGTAATGTGGATTTTGTAGTGATTGGGCCGACAGGAATTTTTGCTATTGAAGCAAAGAATACGTCTAAAAAGTCTTTTGATTATAATTTTGAAAAATATTTGAGAGAAAGCAAAAGAGAAGCGGTAATAATTGGAAAGTTTGTAAAAGATAATTTGCAGGAAGACATTTGGGTAATTCCAATTTTAGTATATACAAATAGAAAGATAAAAGTTCATTATGGAGAACATCCACAAGATGGTGTTTTTGTGGTTGGTATATCTTGGCTGAATAAAATTATTCAAGATCGACCGATTGATCCGCATCTGACTCCTGAAGTCTGCGAAAAGTTGAATTTGGAATTAAATAAACAAGGAAGTGATTTTGTATAGAAATATTTAGCTTCTCAAGCATCCCCAAAGAGCGTATAATAACAGTTAATTATGGCATTCAATGAAAACACACGAGTAAAAATTCCTGCATTAATTCATTTAACACGACTTGGCTATATATACTTTTCTCTTAAAGATAAACAATATATTTTAGATTCAGCTACAAATATTATTACAAACATATTCATACAGCAAATCCGGGCACTAAATCCTGGATCCACAGAAGATTCTATAAATCAAGAGCTGCAAAACATACAAGAAGAATTAAACTACGATGATTTAGGTAGAGCATTCTACAATCGATTACTTGGTAAGGGAGAGGGAAACCTGAGACTCATAAACTGGGATAACTTCACCAATAACTCATTTTATGTCACTACTGAACTGACTAATAAAAATGGTGAGGATGAATTTCGTCCTGATCTTACTATTTTTATTAACGGCCTTCCTCTGGCTTTTATTGAAGTAAAGAAGCCCAACAACCAAGAAGGGATCAAAGCTGAGCGAGATCGAATTCATACACGCTTTAAAAATGATAAGTTTAGGAAATTTATCAACGTTACGCAGCTTATCGTATTTTCCAATAATATGGAGTATGACGACACTGACAAACACAAATTGATCGGTGCATTTTATGCAACAACCGCAAAAAATACTAACACTACATTTAATAATTTTCGTGAGAAAAAAAAGTCAGAATATATTGATGACATTAAAGATATCGACGAAAATACAGAAGACTTCATTCTTGCTGATAATAATTGCAGAGTTATTAAACACTCACCAGAGTTTATATCGAATAAAGACATCGATACACCAACCAATAGAATTCTCTCATCACTGTTTAGTAAAAATAGGCTGAGAGATTTACTGAAATATGGCCTATGTTATGTTAATGAAATTGATGAAAATAGTGGTAAAGTTACCGTCCAAAAACATATCATGCGATATCCACAATTCTTCGCAACAAAAGCAATTAAAGCAAAGCTTGAGGATGGAATCAAAAGAGGGGTAATCTGGCATACCCAAGGATCAGGTAAGACTGCTTTGTCATTTTATAATGTATATTCACTTAGAGATTATTTTGGCAAAAAAGGAATTATGCCAAAATTTTATTTTATAGCTGATCGTCTTGATCTTGCTACACAAGCAAAAGAAGAATTTAGCAAAAGAGGATTGGTGGTACACTCGATCGATAGTAAAGAAGCTTTAATTGCTGACTTTGGTTATAACACTACCTCTGAAGGAATCACAGTTGTTAATATTCATAAATTTCGTGAGGATACTTATACACTTCGAGACAGTGGATACAACATCAATGTACAGAAAGTTTTTTTCATTGACGAAGCCCATCGAAGTTATGATCCTAGAGGTTCTTTTCTAGCTAATCTATACAATTCAGACAAGGACTCCATCAAAATAGCTCTTACAGGTACACCGCTTATAATCTATAAGGATCACGACGAGTATGGGGATATCAAGGATTCGTCACAAAAAGAAGACAGCAAAACGACTCGAAATATTTTTGGTGATTATATTCACAAATACTACTATAATGATTCCATCCGTGACGGATATACACTAAGGCTTCTCCGTGAAGAAATTGAAACAAGTTATAAAGAAAAAGTCCGCGGAGTTATTAATGATATCAAAGTACAAAATGGTAATATTAGTAAAAAAGATTTATATGCTCATCCAAAGTTTGTTTCTCCCATGCTTCAATATATAACCAACGACTTTATCAATTCTCGCATTCGTTTTGGCGACAGATCTATAGGTGGGATGGTCGTTTGCGATAGTTCTGAGCAGGCACGAGAGATGTTTCATTTATTTAATGAAACAGTCGAAACTCATAAATTAACAGGTGCACTCATACTTCACGATGAAGACGACAAAGAAACTCGCAGAACGAAAGTTAAAGATTTTAAAGATGGGAAAATCGACTTTTTATTTGTCTACTCTATGTTACTTACTGGATTTGATGCACCAAGACTAAAAAAGCTCTATCTAGGAAGAAAAATTCGAGCTCATAACCTACTTCAAACTTTAACCCGTGTTAATAGACCATACAAAAATTTTAAACTTGGCTATGTTGTAGATTTTGCTGATATTTCTGAAGAATTTGAAGTCACCAACCAGGCTTATTTCCACGAACTTAATGAAGAATATAGTGAAAATCTCGACGACGAAGATCCAAACAACATTTTTGGTTCATTGTTCATGAGCAAGACTGAGATAGATCAAAAAATTGCAGAAGTGCAAAATGCGATTGCCGATTTTACAACGGAAAATCTTGAAACATTTAGTAGACAAATTTCTGCTATTAATGACCGTCATCAAATTCAAAAACTCAAAAACGCACTCGAATCAGCTCGTGATATCTACAATATCGTCCGTCTGCTTGGATATACGGAGATTCTAGAAAAACTCGATTTCAAGCTCCTGGCGAAATTATTAGCTATGGTCAGTGACCGATTAAAACTTCTTAATCTGAAAGACGCTATGAACGACGTAAATCCGCAAGAGCTTCTCAACACAGCGATAGAAGATGTTGTGTTTACTTTTACTAAAACTGGTGAAGAAGAATTAAAATTACTTTCAGAAGATCTCCACAGCTTTGCAAGCAAAGTGCGTTCAGAGCTTGATAAAAATATAAATAAAAAAGATCGTGAATGGATACTTCTATATGAGGAATTTGTTAATTTATTACATAAGCATAATATTGATCCAAACTCAGAAAGCATAGATACCATGAAATTTGAATCAGAGCAACTCTTGCGGATATTTGATCAAATTCGAGAATTGAATCGTAAGAACACAATGTTAATGGCAAAGTTTGGGGGGGATCGAAAACTCGCAGTCATTTACAAAAATATCCAGTCATCTGGCAAAGTAAGCGACAATATGCCACTATATAATCTCCTTAACGATGCTAAGATGAGAATCGACTCTCGACTAGGACAAAATCAACACTTACTTGCTAACTCTGGTTACTTCCGGCAAGCCACGGGTGAAGATATCTTAGAAAGTTTCCAAACAGGGAAATATGAAGTTGATGCTGGAATTATCAAGAGTCTCATTGCTCTCACGGCTGATGAATATTTGAACGAATATCAAGGAGAATAACTTATGGATATAACTGCATTTTCAAACAAAGCCAAGAAACTCATTGATGACATTAAGGGTATTTGTTCCAGCGCTGGTTTGGGGGGAGATGCAAATGAATATAAAATCGTTACTCAAAGTTTCCTTTATAAATTTCTTAATGATAAGTTTTTATTTGAAGTGGGTATGATAGATCCAAGTCTTAGATCATACGAAGATTTGAAAAAGCTTAGCGATAAGGAATACGATCTCCTTATTATCAAGATTGGTACTAAGTCAGCTCATCTTAAACCAGAGCATTTGCTTGAGGATCTCTTCCAGCATCAAAACGACGAAGGTTTTGCCAAATTATTTGACGATACACTCAATGATATTGCTGTTTATAATTCTGATATTTTTTCAGTCCATACAGCTGGTGATACTGAAATACGCCTTTTTGAAGAAGAACTTATTCAAGATGCAGTAAACGACAAATCAAAACACGACGTAACAGCTCGCTTACTTGTCAACAAACTAGCCAACAGTAAATTTGACTTCAACGCACTCTTTTCAGCAGGTTTCGATTTTTTCTCGACACTCTTCGAATATATGATCAAAGATTACAACAAAGATGGCGGTGGTAAATATGCAGAGTATTACACTCCACACTCAATAGCCAAGATTATGGCAGAAATTCTTGTTGGTGACAGTAGGCCATCCAATGTGACCGTATACGATCCAGCAGCAGGATCTGGCACTCTTCTAATGAATCTTGCGCACAAAATTAGTCCGGATAGATGTACTATATACTCTGAAGATATCTCTCAAAAATCTTCAAATCTATTGCGACTTAATTTGATTTTGAATAACCTCAGTCATTCTATCGATCACATTATTCAGGGGAACACTATCACCGAACCGAAACACATAACTAAAAAGTTTGATTTTGTTGTTAGTAACCCACCATTCAAGATTGATTTTTCTGATGATCATGAAAAGATTGTAAATCTACCAAACATTAATGACCGTTTTTTTGCGGGTATTCCCAATATTCCTAATAAAGATAAGGATAATATGGCAATCTATCTGTTGTTCCTCCAGCACATTATATTTAGCCTGTCTGATAATGGCCGTGCAGCCGTAGTAGTACCGACTGGTTTTTTAACTGCAAAAAATGGTATCGAGAAAAAAATCAGAGAAAAACTGATCGAGAAAAGATGGCTTAAAGGTGTAGTATCCATGCCACCAAATATATTTGCCACTACTGGTACAAATGTCTCAGTTATGTTTATAGACAAAAAAAATACCGATAGTGTAGTACTAATTGACGCATCTAGACTTGGCACCAAGGTAAAAGATGGTAAAAACCAAAAAACAGTTCTTAGCCCCGAAGAGGAGCAAAAGATTATCGATGCCTTTAGTGCCGGTAAGTCAATAGAAGATTTTTCTATATTTGCAAATTTTGATGAGATTAAAAAAAATAACTATAGTTTTAATGCTGGGCAGTATTTTGAAGTAAAGATTGAATGCGTTGATATAACTTTCCAAGAATTTCAAGAAAAAATGGCTTTTTCTAAAAAAAGGCTCAAAGACTACTTTGAAGAATCAAAAAAACTAGAAGATGAAATCCAAAAACAACTGAACACCCTTAACTATAATGAATAATATTCAACTCAAAAAAGCAGTTATCTATTCAAAAAATAGAGCCCCACTCTCTAACTTTACCATTAGTAACTATATTACAACAGATAATATTTTGCAAAATAAAAAAGGTATAGTTAATGCAACAAATCTTCCACCAAATGGAACAAACATATCAACATTTAATCACGGTCATATTCTAGTGGCAAATATAAGACCTTATCTCAAAAAAATTTGGTATGCAGATAGAAGTGGAGGCTGTTCCGCAGATGTTCTGAACTTTCAGGTTAATGAAAGCTTCGATTCAAAGTTTATTTATTACAACATGTTCAGAGATGATTTTTTTATCCATATGATGAAGGGGTCAAAAGGATCTAAGATGCCCAGAGGTGATAAAGAACAAATTTTGAACTATATTATCCCCAACTACGACTTAAGCACTCAAAAAAGAATTTCTTCAATTCTTTCTTCTCTTGATGCGAAAATAGAACTTAACAATAAAATTAATGCTGAATTAGAAGCGATAGCAAAAACTTTGTTTAATTATTGGTTCGTACAATTTGATTTTCCAAACAGTGAGGGGAAACCGTATAAAACCAGTGGTGGAAAAATGGTATGGAGTGAAGAACTAAAAAGAGAAATACCAGACGAATGGGCAACGATTAGGTTAGAAAAATTGGGAAAATTTAAAAATGGTATTAATTATGATCCATCCATAAAAGGTGATGTAGAAGCAAAAATAATTAATGTAAGAAATATTAGTAGTTCCACTTGGTTTGTTTCTCAATATGAACTCGATACGATTGTCCTTCCATATTCAGATGTGAAGAATTATTTAGTAACTGATAAGGATATTATTATTGCGCGTAGCGGGATCCCCGGTGCAACTCGTATTATGTATGAGTATGCTCAGAACACTATCTACTGCGGCTTTATTATTCGTTACCAAGTTATTGACCTGAAATACAAAATTTACCTATTTTTTTGCTTGAAGGACTTAGAACGTTCGACTACATCAAAGTCTACTGGTACTATTATGCAAAATGTAAATCAAGAAACATTAAATAGAATGCCATTGGTTTTGCCAAAAATAAAGTTAATTGACGAATTTAACAAACTTATATCACCTATGTTTGAAAAACACAATTCTAACTTAAAACAGAACTATCAATTATCAGAATTAAGAGATTGGCTTTTACCTATGCTTATGAACGGACAGGTAAAAGTAAATTGAATACACATAAAATAGAAGGTAAAACTAAAGTATGTGTTGAGAATGGACAAAAAAATTCCTTTGTATATTATATTAAACGACGATTAATATAAAGGTAAGTTCTTTGTTTAAGAAAAATGTAATCTAGTTAAAATAATTATCACTAACGATATGATAAAACCAACAGTACAGGATGAATTTAATAATGCTAAGGTTTACTTAAAGGAGATGGAAGACAGAGTTAAATCCTTAGAAAGCAGGGCACTATCTCTTGGTGGGTTATCTTTTGTTGGTGTTTTAATCAGTGCGGTTAGTATTTTATTAACAAAAAACAGTGATATTAGAGTAGTAGGGTTTTTGTTAATAGGAGTTTTCCCATTCTTAATTGTCTCTCAGCTATGTCTTATACTTACATTTCTACGCTCACCGAACTTTTATCCTCAGGAAATTATATCACTTCATATCGATGAAGGTTTGTTAAGCAAAACTGTAATACAATATAATGATTATTATCTAAAAATAGTCAGGTTATATAATATGAAATCATTTTTTAGTAAATGGGGTGGGACTTTTCTATTATCATTTATTCTTAGTATGTCTTTCAGTCTATATTTTATTTTATATCTACCGAGTTTGTTGATAAATATTTGGTTTGATTTATTTTGGTTAGCTATTTTTATAATTTTCTCATTGTTATTTATAAGTATGTACAAATCTATAACGTTGTATATTAAAATATAAGATTAGATTTCTTTTTTATCCAAGAGTATAATGCGGCTAAACACAAAATAATCCATATGGCGATTTATTCACTCTCCAATTCCACCTTAAAACCAGTCTCAGAAAAGAAAATAGACTTGGAACAGCAAATTCAGAAATTGACAGAAAAAAATTTACAAACAGTGTTTGGACTGACCTTTATCAGTGGAGCCACCAATAAAGAATTTTCTGTACGAGCCCAAGAACAAGACTTTTATATCGACACACTGGCTTTTGATGAAACGCAAAAATCATTCGTAATCATCGAATACAAAAAAGATAAAAGCTTCAGTGTCATTGATCAGGGATTTGCATACCTTTCGGCCATGCTCAATCACAAAGCTGATTTTATTTTGGAATTAAATGAAAGACTACATAAAAGTTTTGGCAAAAATGATATCGATTGGGAACAGTCTAGGGTTATTTTCGTCTCGCCGGAATTTACCAATTACCAGCGTAATGCCATCAATTTCAAAGACCTGCCAATTTATTTATATGAAGTCAGAATGTATACCAATGATCTCATCGAATATGATCCTATCAAGCCATATCGTACAACTGAATCGATCGGCAAACTCTCCAAAGATAAAACTATCCAAATTGTTTCTAAAGAAGTGAAAGTATATACAATTGATGATTTAATCAAACAAAGCTGGACAGACTCTAGAGAACTTTTTGATGAATTTGATAGACAAATGAAAAGTATAGGTTATGAAACGAAGATCAAATTTACGAAATTATATATTGCATATATGTCCAAACATGGGAGGAATTACGTGGAAATAGTTCCACAACAAAATGGACTAAAAGTGTATTATAGATTTCCCATTGATATGCAAAGATCGAATTTAAAACTTGAAGACGTTAGTAAGAAGGGGCATTGGACGACTGGAAACTGTTTTGTTTATATAACAGATGAATCTCAAATTCCTGAGGCTATTGAATTAGCGAAAGATTCTTATAAGTATTTGCATAAAGATATAAAAGAATTATAGAACTTTAGCGCAAGGTTAAAATGAGATGTATTTCGTTAGATTCTGGAGTCACTACGTTCCCCAGAATGACAGATTGAGCAGTAATTAGATTTGAGCCCTGGCAACCTCCGGGGTTGACTAGCTTCCAACACCCGGGTAAGGTTACATGAGTGGGGTTTGGTTAGATTCTGGAGTCTCCTTCGCTCAGCTGTCACTAAAGTTATGTCTGATAAATAAAGCTACGGAATGGCAAAGCAATTACTGGATTCTGGACTTTGCCAGAATCAAAGCTCTGGATTCCAGATTAAATCTGGAATGACATTCTTATTAGATTTCTGATTTATCTAAGAGTATAATTTTAGACATATGACTGATAATGTGGGGGGGATAGAGAGGCCTTTGCCTCATACCAAACATTTTAAACGCGGGCCGGGGCCGGATATAGTACAAATTTTACCTCTGACTTCTGATCGGGAGCTGATCATGATCGAATTATCATTACCTAATGAGAAAATAAGTTATAGACTGATAGAATTATATATCTCGACCACAGCAGATGTGGAAGCGGAAGCCAATAAATTAATGGAACTGGCTGGTTTGCAGGCAGACAAGGTTAAATTATTGGCCAAAGGACAACCTTTCGATATAGGGGAGTATCCACAGAATATAGCAGAATATCTTTTTTTAGCTGAAGACGTGAGTATAGTTAATTCACCCAACTTAGAAATCCATGTGCCATATCAAATTAAAAAATATTCTCTAGAAACGGTGGCCAAGTTGGCCAAAGATTGGCAAATAGAAAATATATCTAGCTTATTTGATTTAAGTTTCGAGAAAAAAGTGAAGGAGTTGTTTAGTCAAGTTTAGGTCACCTGGAAGGTGGATTAGTTTCACACCTTTTCTTTAATCCATTTTTTTCCCCCTCACCCTAGCCCTCTCCTAAAAGGAGAGGGAATATTCGCTGAAATCTAACACCCGGGTAAGGTCATTGAGGATGTGCTAGCTATTTACTTGAGCTCTTACTTCTAGGTGAAAATTTCAACCTCCGGGGTTGACTAGCTTCCAACACCCGGGTGCCAAGGCGGGCTAACATCGGTGCATTCGTTTGTTTGGGACGTTCAGGTAAATTGAGCAAATGTGCTAGCGGGAATAGTAATATGTATAGATTCCCGATCGAGTCGGAATGACAATATGACGGAGGGGAGTGATATCATCGGAATAAGCTATGCATTCTCTAAGAAATATTTTCAATTAACTCTGATAGAGATAAGAAAGAGATCGCTTGAGGTGGCTGACATGTGGTTCATCCCAAGACGGCAGAGCGAGTGTGGAAATACCGGTATCTGTTCGTAGTGCTTGATCTGAACCATAGGCTACTAATGTAAGTCTTCCTAGTATATGTTGTTTAAGACTTGCCTGATCAGACTCAGCTCGCAAAAGTGCTTGTCCGGCGCGAATAATTTTTTCCTGATTGTCATCAAATAAGATAACTGCGGTGGGAGAGCCGCTTCGTTCTCCTGGTATGATGAGTTCTTGTGTGATCTGTTGAAGCTTTTTTGTAGAGTCTTTCGAGACTCGAACGGCGTCGGGAGAGATAAAGCCATTATGGGCTAATTGTTTGTCTGCACCTAAGACTTCGGGTCGGACCGTATACCAGCCAGCGAAACCATCGAAGGTCTGGCTGATATCTTGTATACCTCTTTGTGCACCAGGGAAGGGAACGAAGCGAGAGTAGACGTTGGTGAGATGTTGTAGATTTCTGGTTATATCTCGTATCGAGAGGTTATACTCCTGTGCATAGTCACGGAAATAATGCATGCCTCCGTCGAGAACTGTTTGTCCTATGTCTGAAGTTACTACTACTCTACGAAGTGGATTTTCTGTCGACATAAAGTTTTATCGAAGTTCGATATGCAAAATTATAGCAAATTATATGTATAGTCAGGTAAAATTCTATAAATAGACACGGGATTCGGACTATTGTTATAATACTTTTTATGAGATTTATGCATACAGCTCTTTCTGTTCAGAGCATTCCACAATCACAATCCTTTTATGAAAAGATTTTTGGCATGAAATTTAAGGTTGCAGGGGAGCGGCCGGAAATCGGCGTGAAATTTATCATGCTGGAAGATGAAAAAGGTACAGTCATTGAGTTGTTTGAACATGTGTCCCCAAAACCCTTACATGAAGACTTAATGGACTTTAGTCAAAACGGTATAAAACATATTGCCTTTGTTGTTGAAAATATCGATGAGGTGATGGACAACGCTCAAAAAGCAGGAGCAAAAGTTATTTGGCCAGTAAAAAAAGGTGTAACCGTAAAAAGAATTGCATTTATCAGTGATCCCAATGGCATCCCAATTGAGTTAGTAGAAGTTTGATTTTTTCTCTAACTTTGACAACGAAGGTTGTACGAGAAAAAGTTAGAGAATTTGATTTACTATCTCCAATCATCAATTATATAGTTTTTACTATTTCTTAAGCCTGGGTTATTATTCAGATGCATAATAACTCCTTCAAAATTTACATGAAATCCCTTCCGCAATGTCCTTTCTAATTCGTCAGTATTTGCTTTATTTATTCCCAATGATATAGTTGTCAGTTTATTCTTTTGAGAGAAATCTTCTGTCATATCGAGAAGTAATTCAAAATTGTTCCCAGCATTCTTACTTGGTTTTATAACACCACATTTTATATACAACATATTACTTCCTCCTTCTGTACCCTTCCCAAATTGGCAGATAGCAAATCCAATTAATTCTTCTTTCTCCCAAAGCAAAAGAGTTTCACCAAGTTTTTGTTTTGTGGTCTCCGTAATTTCATGTTTTAGATCGAATCCTGAGTAAATATTATCTGTTAACGCAAAGCATTTTTTTAAAATATTGTTTTGCTCCTTTAGTGAAGCGTTGGAAAAGATAGTAGAATTTATTTCTTTTTTAACTTCTCTCACGTCTTTAGACAATAAGGGGGTAAGTTTTTGTTTAGAAAATCCATATTTTCCATATAAATACATGTGTTTTTCACTATGAGGAAAGGTAAAAAGCCCCACAAGGCTGACATCCCAACTGTTTAAAAGTTGCATGGTTTTTTCCAGGAGTAGTTTTCCAACTCCTTTATTCCAATATTTAGGGTGAACAGTAAGTGGCCCAATAAATGCAACACTTCCCCAACGGGTGATAAAACTAGAGCCTATGACTTTTCCATTATCTTCTGCGACATAGACTGAATTTGGATTTGCCAGCGATCGTGATGCAACCATTGCTGCATCTCCATAAAACGTGTTTGGTTCAGGAATTCTTAAGAAAGTTCCGAAAGCAAGACGAAACACAGTATCTGTAATTGGGAAGTCTTTTTTCTGAATTTCCCTGATGGTGATTTTGGATGATGTTTTGGAAGACATAATGAACAAATTATATAATTACTTCATCTTATATAT